>NZ_CANLTU010000072.1 GCF_947494125.1 uncultured Tenacibaculum sp. | reverse complement strand
TTAGAAATAGTTGTCATAACCAATCCATTTTGTGGGCACTGTAAACCAGTTCATAAACATGTAGATGCTATTTTACACAGGTATGGGAACAATGTAAAAATAAGAATACGATTTAATATTAGTACACAAGACACTAATAGTGATGGAGTTAAAATAGCAAGTCGTTTAATAGAAATTTACAATACTAAAGGAGCTACTCA
>NZ_CANLTU010000071.1 GCF_947494125.1 uncultured Tenacibaculum sp. | reverse complement strand
GAAAAATTGCTATGAAAAAGAACTTATGACGTCTCGATAAAACTGTACAATTATACTACTTGTAATTCTATAATTATAAGTAATCTCTAGAAGACATTTTGTTGCTCGTTGTTGCTGTTTTGTTGCAACAGAAGTTTTTTGTTGCAAAACTGTTGCACTTTTGTTGCTGTTTTGTTGCAACAGAGGTTTTTTTGTTGCAA
>NZ_CANLTU010000070.1 GCF_947494125.1 uncultured Tenacibaculum sp. | reverse complement strand
GAGCGAGAGACCAGGTTCGAACTGGCGACATTCAGCTTGGAAGGCTGACGCTCTACCAACTGAGCTACTCTCGCATTGGTAAAGACTTTTAGCAATTACTTGCTATATTTTAATTAGAGCGAGAGACCAGGTTCGAACTGGCGACATTCAGCTTGGAAGGCTGACGCTCTACCAACTGAGCTACTCTCGCATTGGTAAAGA
>NZ_CANLTU010000069.1 GCF_947494125.1 uncultured Tenacibaculum sp. | reverse complement strand
CAGCCTCCTGTTAATGGAATATCATAATTAAAAGTTCCTGATGCTGTTGGACTACCACTTATAGTAAGCGTATTAGAAGCCCATGCTGCTGTTACTCCCGCTGGTAAGCCCGTAGCCATACCTATACCTGTTGCTCCCGTAGTTGCATGTGTAATGTCTGTTATACTACTATTTGCACATACTGTTGGACTACTTGACCCAACACT
>NZ_CANLTU010000068.1 GCF_947494125.1 uncultured Tenacibaculum sp. | reverse complement strand
CAATTTAGTTTAGATGGCGGACCATGGCAAACCCCAACTCCAGCTACGGCAACTACCTATACATTTACAGGATTAACACCAAAAGCATATACGGTAGATGTACGAGATGGATCAGGATGTGTATCAACACAAACGAATCATACATTAAATCCACAATTAGGATTAACAACTACGTTAGTAGACGAAACGTGTAATACAGGAACGATTACAAT
>NZ_CANLTU010000067.1 GCF_947494125.1 uncultured Tenacibaculum sp. | reverse complement strand
TTTTTGCAACAGTTTTGTTGCAAACTGCAACAGAGTTGTTGCACTTTTGTTGCTGCCTGTTGCAACAGTTTGAGAAACCCTAGTATTTATAGGGGATTGAATAGCTTCCTTCTTAAATTCTTTTTGCAACAGTTTTGTTGCAAACTGCAACAGAGTTGTTGCACTTTTGTTGCTGCCTGTTGCAACAGTTTGAGAAACCCTAGTATTTATAGG
>NZ_CANLTU010000066.1 GCF_947494125.1 uncultured Tenacibaculum sp. | reverse complement strand
GTTAAATAATGTAATTACCATAAGTGGAACACCAACAGTTAGTGGCGTTTTTAATTATGAAATTTCATTAAACGGAGCTTGTGGAAGCGAAAAAGCAATAGGAACCATAACAGTAGGGTCAAATACTACAGCGAGTGCTGGGTCAAGTAGTCCAACAGTATGTGCAAATAGTAGTATAACAGATATTACACATACAACAACTGGAGCCACAGGAA
>NZ_CANLTU010000065.1 GCF_947494125.1 uncultured Tenacibaculum sp. | reverse complement strand
ATCCAATTGGGTACCTGGTTTAAGATTTCTTGTACTTCTTCGCTACGTATCTCTATGTCTTCTATTTCTATTGGCATATTTTAGTATCTTTTTTTAAGGATTACTTCGTGTTTTTAATTCAAAATGAATGTTTTTATATTGAATTATTTACCTAAGTCTAGCTGGTTTTTAACTAGATGGTAATAACTTCCTTTTAATTTTATAAGTTCTTCATGTGAGC
>NZ_CANLTU010000064.1 GCF_947494125.1 uncultured Tenacibaculum sp. | reverse complement strand
TATATAATAAGAGTAAGAGATGCTAACGGATGTACAAGTCAAGCACCAGTAAATGTACCAGATCCAGTTGCAGTAACTTTTGGAGTAGTAGAGAATGACAATGTATGTGATTCGAGTACAGGAGGAAGTATCACAGTAACGGCAGCCGGAGGAACAGGAACTTATGTATATAGTTTAACAGTAGGCGGAACAGTAGTAGCGAGTCAAACATTAACAGCAACTAC
>NZ_CANLTU010000063.1 GCF_947494125.1 uncultured Tenacibaculum sp. | reverse complement strand
ATGTAGCAGCCGGAACATGGGATGTTTATGTACGCGATAAAAATGGAGGCGCAAATTTCTGTCAAGTAACAGAAACAGTAACGATTCAACGAATTACCGATCCAACAATAGCAACATCGGTAGTACAACCAAATTGTAATGGAGATAACGGAACAGTAAATGTTGTAATTTCAGATGGAACAGCACCATTTAGTGCAACAATAAATAGTACAACAGGGCCATTTAC
>NZ_CANLTU010000062.1 GCF_947494125.1 uncultured Tenacibaculum sp. | reverse complement strand
GAGAAGTTCAAAAATTTATAGAATCTAATGATTTACAAGAACTTTTTTAAGTTCAGTCTTTAAATAGCCTTGCAACATACCGCAACAAAAGTGTAACAGTTTTGCAACAAAAAAACCTCTGTTACAACAAAACAACAACAAAAGTGCAACAGTTTTGCAACAAAAACTTCTGTTGCAACAAAACAGCAACAAAAGTGCAACAGTTTTGCAACAAAAAAACCTCTGTTGCAACAAAACAGCAACAA
>NZ_CANLTU010000061.1 GCF_947494125.1 uncultured Tenacibaculum sp. | reverse complement strand
TCTGGACCGTTGTCGATAACTCCATCGCCATCTACATCTGAATCTGCATAATCTGGGATTCCATCGCCATCGGTATCTAAAATATCATACGCGTCATCGATTCCATTTCCATTACTATCCGTATTTCCGGTATCAGTTACTCCATCTGTTGGATTGTCATCTGAATCTGCCTCGTCTATAATTCCATCGCCATCACTATCTTTTATTGGATTCAATCCATTATCTGCATCTGCTCCATCTGGTAC
>NZ_CANLTU010000060.1 GCF_947494125.1 uncultured Tenacibaculum sp. | reverse complement strand
TTGTATGCGTAATACTTGTCATAACTCCATTTATACATAAACTAGGTGTACTTGAAGCTGCACTCACAGTACTATTTGACATTACTGTTATGGTTCCTGTTGCATTCGCACTTCCACAACCTCCTGTCAAAGGGATGTTATAATTGTATACTCCACTAACTGTTGGTGTTCCACTGATGGTAATTACATCATTTAACCATGTAGCTGTTACTCCTGCTGGTAAACCTGTTGCAACTCCTATTCCTGTGGCTCC
>NZ_CANLTU010000059.1 GCF_947494125.1 uncultured Tenacibaculum sp. | reverse complement strand
AGCAACCGGAATCGGAACAGTAACAGGTTTACCAGCAGGAGTAACAGCATCAATGGTAGGTAATGCAATTATGATTACTGGTACTCCAACAACTATAGGGGTCTTTAATTATGATATTTTATTGACAGGAGGCTGTGGAACGGTAAGTGCAACTGGAACGATAACAGTTATATCTTCTGATACCGATGGCGATGGAATCCCAGATTATGCAGATTCAGATGTAGATGGCGATGGAGTTATCGACAACGGTCCAGA
>NZ_CANLTU010000058.1 GCF_947494125.1 uncultured Tenacibaculum sp. | reverse complement strand
AGTAAAGTAGTTGTGGATAGTTCAGTAATAGAAGCAAAAACTGAAACTTTCACGAATATAAATGGAAAAATAGGGGGAGTAACCATAAGTGTTTTAGATAATGATTTATTAGATGGATCTGTGCTGAATGCCTCAGAGATTGCTTTAACACCCGGCACTACACCAACTCCTTTAAGCGGAAATATATTGATGAATTCCGATGGAACAATTACGGTAAGCCCAGAAACTACAGCAGGTACTTATGATTACGAATATACAATTTGCGA
>NZ_CANLTU010000057.1 GCF_947494125.1 uncultured Tenacibaculum sp. | reverse complement strand
TAACAAAAGCTATAGATTGTGCAACAGGAGAAGATATTACAGTGAAAATAAATCCAGATATAGTGAATGCTAGTTATACAATAACTGGAGCAGGAACAGGATTTACAGCAACACAGGTAGTACCAGTAGCAACAAATGCAGCAACGTTTACAGGATTAGCAACAGATAACTATACAATAACAATAACACACCCAGTAACAGGATGTATCTTATCAACAGCTCATATAGTAGAAGCAGCACCAACATTTACATTAGATATAGATAATATTCAGAATGTAACATGTTT
>NZ_CANLTU010000056.1 GCF_947494125.1 uncultured Tenacibaculum sp. | reverse complement strand
TATCAATTAGAATTCTTAGCAGGAGGAGTTGTAGGAACTTATACATATAGTAACAATAATGTATTTACAGGATTAGCGTCAGGAGATTATATAATAAGAGTAAGAGATGCTAACGGATGTACAAGTCAAGCACCAGTAAATGTACCAGATCCAGTTGCAGTAACCTTCACGGTAGTAGAGAATGACAATGTATGTGATTCGAGTACAGGAGGAAGTATCACAGTAACGGCAGCAGGAGGAACAGGAACTTATGTATATAGTTTAACAGTAGGCGGAACAGTAGTAGCGAGTCAAACATTAACAGCAACTAC
>NZ_CANLTU010000055.1 GCF_947494125.1 uncultured Tenacibaculum sp. | reverse complement strand
TTTCTCAAACTGTTGCAACAGGCAGCAACAAAAGTGCAACAACTCTGTTGCAGTTTGCAACAAAACTGTTGCAAAAATATTTTTAAAAGGAGTCTATGCAAACTACTATAAATACTAGGCTTCTCAAACTGTTGCAACAAAACAGCAACAAAAATGCAACAACTCTGTTGCTCTTTGCAACAGTTTTGTTGCAACAGAAAATAAACAGTATTAAAAATAAAAAAAACACCCAAAGATTGAGTGGAAAAATTGCTATGAAAAAGAACTTATGACGTCTCGATAAAACTGTACAATTATACTACTTGTAATTCTATAATTAT
>NZ_CANLTU010000054.1 GCF_947494125.1 uncultured Tenacibaculum sp. | reverse complement strand
TTTCCTATCCAATGCTGTATAAACTCTTCTTTGGTAAAAGTTATAAGTCCATGTGCAGGATCGGAGATATAAACCGTGTCTTTTTTTATTTTGTAGAGTACTACATAATGGTTTTTATTCCAATGCACAATACATGGTAGTGGAGCTTCTAATAGTTTTTTATAAGCTAATTTTACGCCTAAAGATCTAAAACCTATGGATTCTACTGCTTCACTTAATCCTAATAAACTACTTCCTTCTCGGGTAGTTTCACTTAGACTTCGTAATTGTTGGGTGTTAATTGTTTTACCATAGTGTTTTGCTATGATTTTTATACACGTTGGACCGCAATCTTT
>NZ_CANLTU010000053.1 GCF_947494125.1 uncultured Tenacibaculum sp. | reverse complement strand
ACAGTATCAGAGTTTGGATGTACAACAGCAAATACAACAAATAATGCAACGATAACAGTGAATCCAGGAGCTATTACTGGAGGAACAGGAACCTATGTACGAGTAGAGTTTATCGATGCAGGAACGGCAGCAGTACTTCAGGATAGTGGAAGTTTTGTATACACATCAACAAATGAAGCAGGAGGAAATTATACAATAAATGTATATGATGACAAAGGATGTTTAGGAACAATTGGAGCAACAATCCAACCATTTGAGAAGTTAATCGATGCAACAATTACAGTAACAAAAGCTATAGATTGTGCAACAGGAGAAGATATTACAGTGAAAATAAATCCAGATAT
>NZ_CANLTU010000052.1 GCF_947494125.1 uncultured Tenacibaculum sp. | reverse complement strand
TCCCGCATTACTTCCCGTTACTGCTGTAGTACTTAAACTTACTGCGGTATCTAAATCGGTTGCATCATCACCATTAACAAATCCTGAATAACTTGCTGTTAATCCTGGGTTTGCTGATCCATAAGTTTTACTCTTATCGTCCGCGGTTACCGTTAAGGCTGCTTTGTTAACCGTTAAGGTTCCTGCCACAAAGCTTACCGTGTAGTTTGCATCTGCTGCGGCACTCGCCGTGATTGGATAGGTTCCCGCATTACTTCCCGTTACTGCTGTAGTACTTAAACTTACTGCGGTATCTAAATCGGTTGCATCATCACCATTAACAAATCCTGAATAACTTGCTGTTAA
>NZ_CANLTU010000051.1 GCF_947494125.1 uncultured Tenacibaculum sp. | reverse complement strand
TTTAAAATATTAATAATGAAAAAATCAATTTTAAATTTTGGGAAGGCTTTAAATAAAGCGGAACAACAAACTATTAACGGAGGATCAATGGGTGCCTCTTGTTTAGAATTAGGCTTAGATACAGAAGGCTGTATGTTACCAGATGCTAAAAAACAAGCATTTTATTTTAAATGTTGTTAGTAAAATAAAGAAAAAGCGGGTTAAAACAACCCGCTTTTCAAACCAATTTAAATAATTATTTGCTTGAAAAAATTCCCAAACGATCAACAAACTGAGGCAAAAGATTGCGGTCCAACGTGTATAAAAATCATAGCAAAACACTATGGTAAAACAATTAACACCCAACAATT
>NZ_CANLTU010000050.1 GCF_947494125.1 uncultured Tenacibaculum sp. | reverse complement strand
GTTGCACTTACCGTTCCACAGCCTCCTGTTAATGGAATATCATAATTAAAAGTTCCTGATGCTGTTGGACTACCACTTATAGTAAGCGTATTAGAGGCCCATGCTGCTGTTACTCCCGCTGGTAAGCCCGTAGCCATACCTATACCCGTTGCTCCCGTAGTTACATGTGTAATATTGGTAAGTGTCGTATTTATACATAGCGTTGGCGTACTCGATGCCACTGCTACTGTATTATCTGGAGTCACCGTAATTGTACCCGTTGCACTTACCGTTCCACAGCCTCCTGTTAATGGAATATCATAATTAAAAGTTCCTGATGCTGTTGGACTACCACTTATAGTAAGCGTATTAGAGGCCCATGCTGCTGTTACTCCCGCTGGTAAGCCCGTAGC
>NZ_CANLTU010000049.1 GCF_947494125.1 uncultured Tenacibaculum sp. | reverse complement strand
TAACAGTTAGTTGTGATAATATTCCAACCATGGAGGTATTAACAGCAACGGATAATTGTGATTCAGAAGTAACAGTAAATTATTCAGAGGTAATTACAGGACAGGATGATGAATGTGCATCGGTATATACAATAACAAGAACATGGGAAGTAAAAGATTGTGCAAACAATACCACAACACATGTACAAACGATAGAAGTAGAAGATACTACTGCACCAGTATTTGTAGAGAGTTTACCAGAAAGCACAACAGTTAGTTGTGATGCAATTCCAACTGCGGAAGTATTAACAGCAACGGATAATTGTGATTCAGAAGTAACAGTAAATTATTCAGAGGTAATTACAGGACAGGATGATGAATGTGCATCGGTATATACAATAACAAGAACATGGGAAGTAAAAGATTGTGCAAA
>NZ_CANLTU010000048.1 GCF_947494125.1 uncultured Tenacibaculum sp. | reverse complement strand
AAAATCAAAATTAGAAATAGTTGTCATAACCAATCCATTTTGTGGGCACTGTAAACCAGTTCATAAACATGTAGATGATATTTTACACAGGTATGGGAACAATGTAAAAATAAGAGTACGATTTAATATTAGTACACAAGATACCAATAGTGATGGAGTTAAAATAACAAGTCGATTAATCGAAATATACAATACCAAAGGAGCTACCCAATGTTTACTTGCCATGGGTGAAATTTATGAAGGAGAAAAGCCTTTAGTTTGGTTACAGAAATGGGGAGCTTGTACAGATGACACTACCTACATTGCTGAATTAGAAAAAGAAAATGTTTGGTGTAAAGAAAACGCCATCAATTTCACACCAGAAATATTAATCAATGGAAAATCATTTCCAAAAGAATATGGCAGAACAGATCTAATCTTTTTTATAGAAGA
>NZ_CANLTU010000047.1 GCF_947494125.1 uncultured Tenacibaculum sp. | reverse complement strand
TGTTGCAAGGCTATTTAAAGACTGAACTTAAAAAAGTTCTTGTAAATCATTAGATTCTATAAATTTTTGAACTTCTCTAACTCTGAAAGTTCGAACGTTTAATGCTTTATACATGGTAGTTTTTCTATTTGTTGCTACAATTTCGCTAATTTCTCGTTTCATAGAATCATGATCTGTAACATAGTCTATAAAAAAATGATAAAACTTGTTTTTTTTCAAGTAAGGTTTAATCTTATTAATATCTATTATACTACTCATCTTAATAAAAGGGCTTAATTAGGTTGTTTTATTATTTTTTAAACTGTAAAATTTCGGTGTAAAGGTTTAAAATTGCCAGCTCTAAAAGATTTTAAAGCAATTACAAAACCACAACAAGTGTAATACGCATTTTACTTATTGTAAATAAATTTCATTTCTTATTCCATAGTCATTTTACCTACA
>NZ_CANLTU010000046.1 GCF_947494125.1 uncultured Tenacibaculum sp. | reverse complement strand
CACAACAAGTGTAATACGCATTTTACTTATTGTAAATAAATTTCATTTCTTATTCCATAGTCATTTTACCTACAGTTACATTAATACGTTCATCATTTCGTTTCGAGCATTTTTAGCGTTAAGTAGATTAAACTCCTCTAACATTTTTAATGCTTTTTCTTCAGTATCAAAACCAAAACTTAAAGAGGCTGTTGCTCCATTAATTTCGCTTCTTACTTTAATTTCAAAACTGTTATCTTCATTATCATATTCTAATGTCAATAGCACTTGATTGTTATTTGGTAATTCGAATAGTCTTGCAAATTCTGCCATATCTTAATTATTACAGTTTTAAAATCATCTAGCAACAACTCTGTTGCAGTTTGCAACAAAACTGTTGCAAAAAGAATTTAAGAAGGAAGCTATTCAATCCCCTATAAATACTAGGGTTTCTCAAACTGTTGCAACAGGCAGCAACAAAAGTGCAACAACTCTGTTGCAGTTTGCAAC
>NZ_CANLTU010000045.1 GCF_947494125.1 uncultured Tenacibaculum sp. | reverse complement strand
TTATCAACAGCTCATATAGTAGAAGCAGCACCAACATTTACATTAGATATAGATAATATTCAGAATGTAACATGTTTCGGAGGAACTACAGGAAGTTCAGAGTTAATCTTTAGTACAAGTACACCATATACAGGAAATTATACATATGAGATTTTCAATGTAGGAGGTGTAACAACAGGAATAACAGGAAATGGAGTAGGAAATGTTGTAGAAGCATTAGCAGGATTAGGAGCAGGAAATTACTATGTGTCAGTAACAATGACCGATAGTCCATTCTGTCCAGTACAATCTGCAAACTTTGAGATCCAAGGGCCAGCAGCAGCATTAGGCGTAAGTGGCGTAGTAAATCCACCAGTAAGTTGTAATGGAGGATCAGATGGAACAATCACAGCAACCGGAACAGATGGTTGGGGAGGTTATGATTATCAATTAGAATTCTTAGCAGGAGGAGTTGTAGGAACTTATACATATAGTAACAATAATGTATTTACAGGATTAGC
>NZ_CANLTU010000044.1 GCF_947494125.1 uncultured Tenacibaculum sp. | reverse complement strand
AATCATACATTAAATCCACAATTAGGATTAACAACTACGTTAGTAGACGAAACGTGTAATACAGGAACGATTACAATTAACCCAACGGGAGGAGATACAAATTATCAATTTGCGGTAGTAAGTAATGGAACAGCAGTAACAGCAGGAGATTTCAATACCACAAATCCAGTAAATGTAGCAGCCGGAACATGGGATGTTTATGTACGCGATAAAAATGGAGGCGCAAATTTCTGTCAAGTAACAGAAACAATAACGATTCAACGAATTACCGATCCAACAATAGCAACATCGGTAGTTCAACCAAATTGTAATGGAGATAACGGAACAGTAAATGTTGTAATTTCAGATGGAACTGCACCATTTAGTGCAACAATAAATAGTACAACAGGGCCATTTACAAGTACACAAGCAGGATTAAATACAAACAATGTATCGTTTACAGGCTTAGCTTCAGATACTTATGAAGTAATAATTACGGATGCAAATGGATGTGTAACAGCAGCTTCAACAGAAACAGTAGCAGCACCAAATGCATTAACAGGAACAGCAAG
>NZ_CANLTU010000043.1 GCF_947494125.1 uncultured Tenacibaculum sp. | reverse complement strand
TTTGAAACTGCTTTCAACATAATCGATGGTTGTAAAACCATATCTTTTCCTAAATTAAACTTGTAACCTGCTATTAAAAATGAATGTATCTTATCATTTGCTCTTGATAACTGCCCTTCTTTTTTCTCAAAATATACTGTTTCTAGTACATTTGGCATTGAGAAACTTACAAAGTATTTATCGCTAAAGAAGTGCAATCCAAATCCAAAATTTGGGTTTAATCTATTTAATTTATCCGCAAATGCTATATCAGACGGTTCTACCGTAATTATGTCATTTGGCAAATCTGCACTCAAATAATTAAATCCTCCTTTTAATCCTAAAGCCAACTTATTTTTCTCATTTAACTTAAGTGTGTACGACATGTCTACAAAAAAATTGGTCTCTGTCACTGGGCCTAATTTATCTGAGATTAAAACTCCTCCTATTCCTAAACTTTTTTTAAGCGGCATATCAAAAGTTAAAGTCGTTGTTTTTGGAGCGCCATCTACGCCTACCCATTGACTTCTATGAAACATATTAATGTTCATCTTTTTATTGATTCCAACCGTAGCTGGATTTATGATATTTAATCCATATGCATATTGTGTATATTGTGGATCTTGCTGCCCTTGTATTTTTAGGGTCATAAATATCAATATTACAAGTATTATTAATTTTTCTTTCATGATAAAATATTAGTAATTTATATATACCCAACCTACTAGAGGCTTCCTGTTAAATTTATTTAGATGTATAACATAGTAATACGTTCCTGCTGG
>NZ_CANLTU010000042.1 GCF_947494125.1 uncultured Tenacibaculum sp. | reverse complement strand
GTGTTTTGCTATGATTTTTATACACGTTGGACCGCAATCTTTTGCCTCGGTTTGTTGGTAGTTTGGGAATCTTTTCATACGAATTCAAATATCGAGAAGATATTTTTTAAAATGCACTTTCTTGGAATTTTATTTAAAAAAAGAAATTTTATTACTTTATAGATAATAAAACTCCTCTCTTAAATTTATTTAAAAGAGGAGTTAAAACTTTTATGGGCAATTAGCACAACAGTATCCAGAAGCATAACTTTCGTCAAGATATTCAGTTCCATCCCATTGAGAAGAAGCTTGAGCATAAGAAACATAACCAGACCAACCACTTGACCCATCTGGGTAGTGTATGTATAGTTTACATTTGTCAAAATCTGCTTGACTAAGCTCGACTCTACCACCAAGAATATCTTTTTGCTCTATTTTATTTAAAGTTTTACCTAAGTTTAAAATTATTTTTTTCATAATTGTTGCTTTTATTTTCAAAGAAAATTTTCTTTTTAAAAAAAGAGGTTAAAGAGTTATAGCTTTAACCTCTTTCTATTATATTTCGAATGGAACTAATTGGCAATAAAATTCAGCGCACTGTCGTCCTACTTCTTCACATATGCGATCACGATTTTTATCACATTGCTTTCTACCACCATTAATAGTTTGTTGTTCCGCTTTGTTTAAAGCTTTTCCTAAATTTAAAATTGATTTTTTCATTATTAATATTTTAAATAAAATTACTTTTGCGGCGAACATTTAAAGACACTCACCTTTGTGTCTATTCTTCGCGAGAGAATATTGTTCTAAATT
>NZ_CANLTU010000041.1 GCF_947494125.1 uncultured Tenacibaculum sp. | reverse complement strand
GTAATAGCTCCTGGATTCACTGTTATCGTTGCATTATTTGTTGTATTTGCTGTTGTACATCCAAACTCTGATACTGTTACTGCTGCTGAAACATCTATTATTGCATTATCTGATATCGTTACTACTCTATCTGTTGTACAACTGTTTGTTCCTGTTGCTGTAATTGTATAAACCGCTTCTGCTAAATTTGTGTACGTTTGTGTTCCTGCATTAAATACTGCTGCTCCTGCCGCTGCTGCTGGCACCGAACTTATTGTATATCCTAATGGTAAAATTCCATTATCAGTCGCTGTCAATTGAATTACTCCTGTTGCATCTCCATTACAAATATCATTCGTCGTTGCTACTGCTGTAAAGTCTGGTTGCAACGCTGGTTGAATTACTATTGTTTTATTAATTGAACAGTTTGGTGTTGCTCCTGTATCTGTAATTGTTACTGTATACGTATCAGCTACTGTTGGATTAAACACTAATGGATTGGTTGCCATTGCTGTTTGTGCTACTAAGGTACCACTTACTGCTCCTACAACTTCATACTCATAAGTTCCTGATCCTGATAACACATTTAAGCTTACTGACGCTGCTGGTGTTACAGAACAATCTAACTTTTTAGTCTCTGTTAATGAGAAGTCTAAGTTTGGTGAGATTGTTACATTCGTTGGCGTTCCTGCATCACAACTATTTGAATCTCGCACATTAACTACATATAAGGCTCCGCCTAAGTTGGTAAATGTATGCGTAGTTGCTGTTAATGTTTGACTCGCTACTACTGTTCCGCCTACTGTTAAACTATATACATAAGTTCCTGTTCCTCC
>NZ_CANLTU010000040.1 GCF_947494125.1 uncultured Tenacibaculum sp. | reverse complement strand
TCGTTGCCTTTCTTTTAAACCTCAATCTTTTTTAAGATTGAGGTTTTTTTTTGTTCTAAACTTAAATGAAATACTAAAACACAGCTACTTCGTACTTTTTTAATGATCTATTGTGTGTTAAAATAGCTTAAGGAGTCAATATTAATAGGAATAACTATATTAAGGAAAAATCAATCTTAAAGCTATAAGAAGTATACTAACGATAGATCATTAAAAGAATATAAAGTATAAAAGGTAGCTAAAACTTAAGACTAAAGAATATCACAACTAAAGAAACTACTTCCTAAATTTATTTTGAATTACAATTGATACTAGATTAATCTTACTTTCTGACTAAGATAATTTATTATTTAAAGCTAAAACTTAGTAGCTAAAAAACAGTTAGTGGTTAATTTAAAATTAATTTATTAAAAAAAACATAAGATGCTTCTATATTTAAAAAGATAAGAGTTAGATATAAGTCAAATTTCAAGATGAATATTATGTATGAGTTCAGTTTATTCTATACAAAAAGAGTTTACGGTTCCTAATTTTAAAGATTAAAGGTTTTTTAAATGATAATTATAAAATATTAAGAGAAGCAAATGAATATAGAAGAAGATAATAAAAAGGATTAGAGTTGATATTTCAAGTGATTTTTATAAAATAAAGAGTAAAATCAGAAGACATTAAAAGAATAACAATAAAAAAAGGAAATAAAGAGAGTTTAGATATAGGGTTAAAAGAAGAAAGAAGTATCCTATAAAGGAGAATTAAAAAAGAATAAGGCAGTTTAAAAAGGGTTAGAGTTAAAAAAAGATTGCGGTTAAAGTATTGATAATATATAAGTTGAGAAAAGCTTCAAAAAATACTTTAAAAAAGGTGTTGTTATGTTAAAAAAGGGTTCTATATTTGCACCCGCTAAGGGAAAAACGT
>NZ_CANLTU010000039.1 GCF_947494125.1 uncultured Tenacibaculum sp. | reverse complement strand
TACTCGGCGTCTCCACAAATAACCTCGTAAGTCATTGATTTTGCGGGGTTTTTTATTTTAGTGGTGCTCCATAGTATAATTTTTTGATAAAAAACGTCTCAGAACTTCATTTTCCTTTAGAAAACTTTTCTTCAAATATAGATAAAATTTAAATTTTACTAAGAAGGAGACATTGAGAAGTATGAAATACAAATTATGGTCTGATGATTTGATTTAAATACTTAAATATATTTGTCAGACTATTATTTGTAAAAGTATTCTAAAACTAATTCTAATAATTATTTTGAGCGGTATAGAAGCACATTCGTAATAGCTTTATCAAGCTTAATTAAATTGTATGTTTAATCAATATAATTTGAAAACCGTAGTTTTAATCTTAGGAAAAAAGATAGAATAGAATTTTACTAGAATTAAGTATAATGATTTTGTTGTTAATTATATTTATTCAGTAAGGAAAGTTGTTTAACAAATTATAGCCTGAGGTTCGTTTAAATACTTAAATAATTTTATTAAGCCATAATTTGTAAAAGTATGATAACAATTAATTCATTTATTTTCTTTTTAAAAAGTAGAAATGACATTAAAACGACAATATATAATCTATTAGTATCAATACCTGTTAAACTATGTTTTAGTAATAAAAAATATAGAACAAATTATGGTCTGAGGTTTAGGTTTAAATACTTAAAAATATTTATCAAACCATAATTTGTAAAAAATAGATTAAACATTTTATAAAAGTTTAAAATTTAGGATTAAGCTAATTTTCTTCTTTCCAAATAACATTATAAAACCAATTCATTAATTTCATTCAGCGGAATTTTTCTATAAACTGTAAAATTCATACACTGATTAGTTTTTTCTTTTTTCTTAAAATTATTAATCTTGGTATAATCATAACTTTCAAGGCTCAGCATTTTATCTAAAATCCCTTTTTCAAGTAATTTAGAATGTAATAATTTTAAACTTTTTGCAAGAAATACTTCTTTAGTTTTATTATCTATTATTGCATAAGCAAAATTAGAACGCTTGTTTTCTGTTTGACTTTTGAACTCTATTAACTTATCCCTGTATACATCAATAAATTCAGATAATAATAGTT
>NZ_CANLTU010000038.1 GCF_947494125.1 uncultured Tenacibaculum sp. | reverse complement strand
ACTAGTACAGTAGATTTATCTAAATATCTAGACAATACGGATGCCCAAACCATTTCTTTAGCTGGTACTGATTTAACCATAGCTAATGGAAATACGATTGATGTTTCTTCACTACAAGATGGAACCGGAACAGATAATCAAGATTTAAGTTTAACTACAAATACGCTAAGTTTAAGTAACGATACTAGTACAGTAGATTTATCTAAATATCTAGACAATACGGATGCCCAAACCATTTCTTTAGCTGGTACTGATTTAACCATAGCTAATGGAAATACAATTGATGTCTCTTCACTGCAAGATGGAACTGGAACAGACAATCAAGATTTAAGCTTAACTACAAATACGTTAAGTTTAAGTAATGATGCTAGCACAGTAAACTTAGCTAAATATTTAGACAATACTGATGCACAAACTATTTCTCTATCTGGTACTGATTTAACCATAGCTAATGGAAATACGATTGATGTTTCTTCATTGCAAGATGGAACTGGAACAGATAATCAAGATTTAACCCTAAACACGAATACCTTAAGTTTAAGTAACGATGCTAGTACTGTAGATTTAGCTAAGTATCTAGACAATACCGATGCGCAAACTATTTCTTTAACTGGAACTGATTTATCGATTGCTAATGGAAATACAATTGATATATCTTCATTGCAAGATGGAACTGGAACGGATAATCAAGATTTAAGTTTAACTACAAATACGCTAAGCTTAAGTAATGATACTAGTGCAGTAGATTTATCTAAATATCTAGACAATACAGATACTCAAACAATTTCCTTAGCTGGTACTGATTTATCGATTGCTAATGGAAATACAATTGATATATCTTCATTGCAAGATGGAACTGGAACAGATAATCAAGATTTAACCCTAAACACGAATACCTTAAGTTTAAGTAACGATGCTAGTACTGTAGATTTAGCTAAGTATCTAGACAATACTGATAAACAAACTATTTCTTTAGCTGGAACTGATTTATCGATTGCTAATGGAAATACAATTGATATATCTTCATTACAAGATGGAACTGGAACAGATAATCAAGATTTAACCCTAAACACGAATACCTTAAGTTTAAGTAACGATGCTAGTACTGTAGATTTAGCTAA
>NZ_CANLTU010000037.1 GCF_947494125.1 uncultured Tenacibaculum sp. | reverse complement strand
ACGGATGCAAATGGATGTGTAACAGCAGCTTCAACAGAAACAGTAGCAGCACCAAATGCATTAACAGGAACAGCAAGTATCACTCAAGTTTATACATGTGTACAACAAGGAGTTATAACCTTTGCATTACCAACAGGAGGAACAGCACCATTTACATATGGAATTAATGGAGTATTTTCAAATAATCCAATAAAACCAAATTTAACAGATGCAACTTATGCTCTAGTAATAAGAGATGCAAACAATTGTGAGTTTACATTACCAAGTATCACAATACCACCATTACCAACAGCACCAGTATTGGGAAGCTCAATAGCATATAATTGTGATGGAACAGGAAATGTAACGATAACTCCAAGTGTAGGAACTTATACTTATAGTTTAGATGGAGGGGCAGCACAAGCAAGTAATGTATTTAATAGTGTATCAGTAGGATCACATACATTTACGGTAGATTATGGAAGCTCATGTACAGAAGTTATAACAGTAAATGTAGCAACAGGACAAGAATTTGCAGCAAGTATTACAGGGAATACAGATAGTACATGTAATAATGCAGATGATGGAACGATAACAATTAATGCATCAAATTACGGAGGAGTATCGTATGAGTATAGTATTAATGGAGGAACAAATTGGACTACTACATTAGTAAATCCAGTAGTAATAACAGGCTTAGATAATATTACTCATGATATCCGAGTAAGAGCAACAGTTGGAGTAGTAACATGTCCATTAAATTTAGGAACAGTAACAATTGCAGAACCAACCACTGTAACAGTAACAGCGACTATAACAAAAGAAGCAACATGTGCGGCACCAACGGGAGCAACAATAGAAGCAGTAGCAACAGGAGGAACACCACCATATGAGTATAGTTTAAATGGAGGAGCATGGCAAAATACAGGAATATTTACAGATGTAGCAGCAAGTGGAACAGCCTATACAATTACATCGAGAGATAGTAGAAACTGTCCATCAACAACCAATGCAACAATCACAGTAAATGCACCAGCAACAGTATTACACACGGCCACAGTAACCCAATGTTACGATGGAAGTAATGGCGAGATAGTTGTAAATGTAACGCAAGGAAACGGCGATTATCAATTTAGTTTAGA
>NZ_CANLTU010000036.1 GCF_947494125.1 uncultured Tenacibaculum sp. | reverse complement strand
AATGCTACATCTATTAAATAGTTTCCTTCTTCATCTGGTATTAATGAAATTGATTTTACTGTACCGTTTAATTCACCAAATTCATCTGATGGATAATTCAGTAATTTTATTTGAACTTTTTGTCCCTTTTTTATCTTTCCTGAATTAGCTGCTGGTGCTTTTATTTTTCCTATATAGGAGTTTCCATCACTAGGGATAATGATAAAAATTAACTCTCCTGTTTTTACAGTTTGATTTTTATTCCAAAAGGATAAAAAAGATACTTTTCCGTTTATAGAGGATGTTAATGCATATTGTTTTTCCCAATCTTTAATTGCCTTTTTTAAGTATAAAAAGGACTGAATTGCTTTGTTTTTTAAACGGATGTCATTTTGTGTTTCCTTTATAGAGGTTCCTTCTAAATTTCTTGCCGAGTTATTAATTGATTCTCTAATTTGTGAGATAGAAGCCTCTAAACTCTTGTAAGCTCTTTCTGATTGTAAATACTCTACTTCTTTTTGCTCTTTTTCTTTAGCTGAAATTACTCCTTGTGCAAACATATTTTTACTTCTGTCAAGATCTATTTTTTTAAAAGCTAATTCTTTTCTGTTTAGATCTCTTTGTGATACTAAAATTTGGAGCCTTCCTTTGGTTTCTATCACAGACATTCTGTTGGCAAAGCTTTCAGTTTTATAAGGAGTTAGTTTTTCGTTTAACAGATATTCTGAATAATCATTTTCAAATTGAGAAAAACTAGCAGTAATGTCTCCTAAAAGCAATGGAGGGAGTTTTTTAATAGGAAACGAAAAATTTTCTCTACCCGTACTAATGGTATCTACAATACTTTTTAACAACAAAACATCCTTATAAGAAGCACTATTTTCTATGACTGCAAGTATTTCATTTTTTGAAACATTTTTTTCTTCACTAGCTAAAAATACTTCAAACTGCCCAGTAGATTTTGCATATATTTTTTCTGGTGGAAATGATGTTGTTACCATTACTTGTGTGCTAATAACATCGGGGTACTTTACAAACCATGTAATAAACAAAAGCATAACTATTAATAATAGCAATAGCGTGTTTCCCCAGCGAATCATCCAATTGGGTACCTGGTTTAAGATTTCTTGTACTTCTTCGCTACGTATCTCTATGTCTTCTATTTCTATTGGCAT
>NZ_CANLTU010000035.1 GCF_947494125.1 uncultured Tenacibaculum sp. | reverse complement strand
ATCGCTTTAGGCGGGGTAACAGTAATAAACGATGCTTGTGATGCAAGTTTAGTGGTAACCAGCAATGATGTAAGTGCAGCAGGAACGTGTCCAAATGTATTGGTAATCACCAGAACTTATACGGTAACCGACGATTGTAACAATGCAACAGACATTGTACAAACCATTAATATAGAAGATACTACTGCACCAGTTGTAACAGGAAGCTTAACGGCAATAACCACAGAAGGATGTGATGCCAGTGCAGCACCATCGGCGGCAACTACAGTAGCAGGAATCATCGCTTTAGGCGGGGTAACAGTAATAAACGATGCTTGTGATGCAAGTTTAGTGGTAACCAGCAATGATGTAAGTGCAGCAGGAACGTGTCCAAATGTATTGGTAATCACCAGAACTTATACAGTAACAGACGATTGTAACAATGCAACAGACATTGTACAAACCATTAATATAGAAGATACTACTGCACCGGTAATTGATGAAACAAATAAGAATAATATAGATATTGAATGTGGAATAGGTAATACAGCTCAAACCTTACAAGGTTGGTTAGATAATAATGCTGGAGCTGTAGCTACGGATAACTGTAGTGGTGTAGTATGGAGTAACGATTATGGAAATGATACATCAATAAAATGTGATGGAAACTATATCAATGTTACTTTTACAGCAACAGATGCTTGCGGAAATAAGAGTTCGGTAGTTGCTGGATATTTAATAAAAGATGATACAGCACCAGTAATTGCAACAGAAGCTTCAGATAGCAAAGTAGAATGTGATGGTTCTGGGAATCTTAATGATTTAAATAATTGGTTAGATACTAATGGAGGAGCTGCTGCTTCTGATGCTTGTAGTGTAGTGTCTTGGAGTCATAACTTTATCGAATTAAATTATACATGTAGTTTTGTTGGAGAAGTAGAAGTAATATTTACAGCTTCTGATGCTTGTGGAAATAAGAGCATAAGTACTGCTAAATTCATAATTGAAGATACCAAAGCACCAGAGTTTGTAGAGAGTTTACCAGCAGATATAACAGTTAGTTGTGATAATATTCCAACCATGGAGGTGTTAACGGCAACGGATAATTGTGATGCAATTGTAACGGTAGTTCCAAGTGAAGTAACAAGTGGGGATGATGATGCTTGTGGATCGGAATATTTAATTACAAGAAAATGGACAGTAAGTGATTGTTCAGGAAATACAACTACTCATATACAATCGATCACAGTAGAAGATACCAAAGCACCAGAGTTTGTAGAGAGTTTACCAGCAGATATAACAGTTAGTTGTGATAATATTCCAACCAT
>NZ_CANLTU010000034.1 GCF_947494125.1 uncultured Tenacibaculum sp. | reverse complement strand
TATGATACTTCATATATAGTAGTAGATAGTGCTCCTAAAATTTCGTTGTCTTTTGTATTTAATAGGAAACTATTAAAGAATCCATCTGTATCTCCACCATTTGCTGCATCATCACATTCTTCATAGTCTACTGGTGTTTGTGGGATTGGTTTTCCTGTAATTGTTGATTTAAAAGAAGAATCAACAAAACAATTCTTAGCATTCTTATTTCTTATTCGAACATAAATAGTATCGTCAGCCGTGTTATTTATATAATTATTTGGTGTTGTTATTTGAGTTGTATATGCTGCATCTGAGAAAAATAATACTTCAAAAATAGTATTACTCTGACCAGCTAAAATTTCATTTGTTTTTAATGTTAAATCTTTAACAACTTTTAAATCATTACTACAAGTAAGAAGAGGAGTGATTGCAGTATTGTTTGTGGGGTTATCGGAAAACTCTAAAACAACATCATCTTCATCGTTGCATGTACCCGTTGAAATTTTACAAGTATATTTTCCATTACCTAAGTTAGCTAAATAATCTTTGTTTGTGGCTCCAGGAATAATTATATCATCTTTAAGCCATTGGTAAGTGTCAGCAGTAATATTAGAGGTTAATAATTTTTCTGTTCCACAAACAGATGTTTCATCGGAAGATAAAAAATCTTTTCCTAAACTTAAACCTAAGTTGAAACTACCTTTTTCTAAAAAAACGGCAGAATCAAGTCTATTATCTGAATTATCTGCAATTACTAATTTTATATGATAGGTAACATTAGGGGTTACCTTTGCTTTCGCTGTTAAAATTTTAGTTCTACCATCAAAATTAGTATCGCCTAGATTGTTACCTGCAAAATAAGCTTCATTTTTAGCTGCACAGCCAGCCCCACTAGTAATTGTACCATGTACATTTGTAACACTAACTGGTGTAGTAGTACCAGGTATTACAGCTAAATTTGTATATGTAGTTGTTCCTGCTTCTCTTAATAAGAAAGCAAAACCATCAGCATAAATACAAGGGTAATTATTTTGATATTCTTCAGAAGCCATTAAATAACGAAAACTTATTTCATCTGATTTAGGTACAAAATCAAATTCAATAACACTTGCGTCAAGTAAATTAGGTTCTGCTAGTGAGGCACTTAAATCAGCATCATTATTTCCAGTAGTTCCGCTATCTAAACTAGGAGTTCCAGCTTCACCTATAGGAAATGCTCGTCCTGTAGAAATAACGATACCTTCTTTGAAAGGAAATTTGCTTCCAGGTTTACTTTTAAAATACCCGTAACTTTTAGTCTCTCTATCAGTTGGAGCTCCAGAAACAGAAGAAGTTATGTTGGTAACTGTTGTACAACTATTATCTATAAGCACCTTTTCAATAAGGTCTTTAGGATTATATACTGCTTCAGGCTGACTAGCATTGTTTACTTCTATTGTTGTTTGTGCTTTTATAGATAAAAAAGCACTAAAAAATAAAATAAGACTTAAAGATAATTTTGACTTCATGTAAAAAAGTATATAACAAATAAAACAGCTAAAATGCAGTTTTCCCTACTTTTAATCAAATAAAAAGGGGAAAACTGAATTAATAAATTATTTTCTTAAAATAGAGAAGTGGCCTTGATGTTGGTGCATTTTTCCTTTTCTGTCTACGAGTTGAAT
>NZ_CANLTU010000033.1 GCF_947494125.1 uncultured Tenacibaculum sp. | reverse complement strand
TTATTTACCTAAGTCTAGCTGGTTTTTAACTAGATGGTAATAACTTCCTTTTAATTTTATAAGTTCTTCATGTGAGCCTTTTTCTATAATTGCTCCTTTGTCTAAAACTACGATTTGATGTGCATTTTTTACAGTACTTAATCTATGAGCTATTACAACAGCTGTTTTATCTGCAAAAAAAGTGTTTAATTTTCCCATTATTACCTTTTCATTATTGGCATCTAAAGCTGATGTTGCTTCATCAAAGAATAAAAACTTTGGGTTTTTATATACAGATCGAGCTATTAATAATCGTTGTTTTTGTCCTGTACTCAGTCCGTTTCCTTCGCTTCCTATTTTAGTATTATAACCTAAGGGCAATCCTTCTATATAATCGGAGATATTTGCTACATCTATAGCGTGTGCTAATTTCTCTTTATCTACATAATCTTCTCCTACCGCTATGTTTTTTGCTATTGAATCATTAAAAATGTAACCTTCCTGCATAACCACTCCACAGTTTCTTCTCCACTCTTTTTGTGAGATGTTTTTTAGGTTAAAATTATTGACCATAATATCTCCTTTGTCTACTTGATAAAACCCAAGTAATAATTTCATTAGTGTAGTTTTACCACTTCCACTAACACCTACTATTGCCGTTGTTTTATTGGCGGGTATTTCTAAGGATAAATCATTAAGTACTGGTTCTAATCCTCCTGTATATCTAAATGAAATGTTTTTTAGTTTTATAATTGCGTTTTCTGGAATGTTGGTTACTTTTTCATCTTCTGGCTTTTCTTCATCTTCCATATTATGGATTTCTCCTAATCGATCTACAGATATTTGTGCATCTTGTACATCCCGCATAAAGTTTATTAGCTGTGTAATTGGTCCGTTTAATTGTCCTACGATATAACTAATAGCCATCATCATACCCAGACTTATTTGTCCGTCGATAACTAGTTTTGCTGACAAAACGGTAATGAACATGTTTTTTAGTTCATTTATAAAATTAGAACCGACACTTTGTGTTTGCTCTAATGCTAAACTTTTAGTGGCTACTTTAAATAATCGTGCTTGTACATATTCCCAGTTCCAACGCATGCGTCTTTCTGCATTGTGTAACTTTATTTCTTGCATTCCATTGATAAGCTCAATTACCTTACTTTGTTCTTGACTTACTTGTGAGAATCGTTTATAATCTAATTCTTTTCGTTTCTTAAAAAAGAAAAGTACCCATCCAAAATACAATACACTTCCTAGCACAAATACACCAAATATTTGCAAGCTATAATAGCCTAAAACCAAACTGAATATAATTAGGTTAAAGAATGAAAATAATACGGTTAAGGATGATGTAGTTAATATTCGTTCTATACGTTTATGATCATTTATTCTTTGCAATAAATCACCAGTCATTCTAACATCAAAATAAGAAATAGGTAGTTTCATTAATTTGATAAAGAAATCTGAAATTAAAGAGATATTAATCCGAGTACTTAAATGCAATAGAATCCAACTTCTAATAATTTCTAATGAAGCTTTTCCTATAAATAGAAATAATTGTGCAAATAGTATTAGATATACAAAATGTAGATCGTTGTTTTCAATACCAACATCAACAATACTTTGTGTTAAAAAAGGTAGGATTAACTGCAATAAACTTCCTGCTAACAATCCTATAATTAGCTGGATGATAAATTTTTTGTATCTGAATAAGTATTTGAATATAAATGAGAATCCAAATTTTTCATCTTCTTCAAATTCTTCACTATAAAACTTTGGTGTTGGCTCTACTAATAATACAATTCCTTCTTCTGTATTTTCATCTGCATTATTTCCTATCCAATGCTGTATAAACTCTTCTTTGGTAAAAGTTATAAGTCCATGTGCAGGATCGGAGATATAAACCGT
>NZ_CANLTU010000032.1 GCF_947494125.1 uncultured Tenacibaculum sp. | reverse complement strand
TTTATATATACCCAACCTACTAGAGGCTTCCTGTTAAATTTATTTAGATGTATAACATAGTAATACGTTCCTGCTGGTACAACACTTTCTCCTAAGTAGGTTCGCTTTCCATTTGATTGTCCATCCCACCACTGAATATTTTTTGTTCCAGTATTCGTGTAGTTATAAACTTTATTTCCCCAACGGTTATATACACTTATATTAAAGTTTAAATAATTTACGAGTCCTGGGATTACAAAAGTGTCATTCTTTCCATCGCCATTAGGTGAAAATCCACTTGGTACTGGTATATCTAGGATATCATATGCATCGTCTATTCCATTATCATTCATATCTGTATTTCCTGTATCAGTTACTCCATCTGTTGGATTGTCATCTGAATCGGCCTCGTCTATGATTCCATCGCCATCACTATCTTTTATTGGATTCAACCCATTATCTGCATCTGCCCCATCTGGTACACCATCGCCATCAGCATCTGGATTGTTTGGATCTGGATCATTCGCATCGTTGATTCCATCGCCATCACTATCTGGACCGTTGTCGATAACTCCATCGCCATCTACATCCGAATCTGCATAATCTGGGATTCCATCGCCGTCTGTATCAGAAGATATAACTGTTATCGTTCCAGTTGCACTTACCGTTCCACAGCCTCCTGCTAATTGAATCTCATAATTAAAGGTTCCTATTACCGTTGGAGTACCACTAATCATAATTGCATTACCTACCATTGATGCTGTTACTCCTGCTGGTAAACCTGTTACTGTTCCGATTCCGGTTGCTCCAGTTGTTGTATGCATCATCGTTGCTGCCATTACGGTATTAACAACCATTGTTGGACTACTAGAAGCTGTACTCACTGTATTATCAGGGTTTACTGTAATAATTCCAGTTGCATTCATACTTCCACAACCTCCTGTTAATGGAATGTTGTAATTATATACTCCACTAGCTGTTGGTGTTCCACTTATAGTAATCACATCATTTGCCCATGCTGCAGTTACTCCTGCTGGTAAACCTGTTGCAGTTCCTATTCCGGTTGCTCCTGTTGTTGTATGCGTAATACTTGTCATAACTCCATTTATACATAAACTAGGTGTACTTGAAGCTGCACTCACAGTACTATTTAACATTACTGTTATGGTTCCTGTTGCATTCGCACTTCCACAACCTCCTGTTAATGGGATGTTATAATTGTATACTCCACTAACTGTTGGTGTTCCACTTATGGTAATTACATCATTTAACCATGTAGCTGTTACTCCTGCTGGTAAACCTGTTGCAACTCCTATTCCTGTGGCTCCAGTTGTTGTATGTGTAATATCTGTTATACTACTATTTGCACATACTGTTGGACTACTTGACCCATCACTCGCTGTAGTATTTGACCCTACTGTTATGGTTCCTATTGCTTTTTCGCTTCCACAACCTCCGTTTAATGAAATTTCATAATTATATACTCCACTAATTGTTGGTGTTCCACTTATGGTAATTACATCATTTAACCATGCTGCTGTTACTCCGGCTGGTAAACCTGTTGCGGTTCCTATTCCGGTTGCTCCAGTTGTTGTATGCGTAATGTTTGCCATAGCCTCATTTGTACATAAACTAGGTGTACTTGAAGCTGCACTTACAGTACTATTTGACATTACTGTTATAGTTCCTGTTGCATTCGCACTTCCACAAGCTCCTGTTAATGGGATGTTATAATTATATACTCCACTAACTGTTGGTGTTCCACTTATCGTAATTACATCATTTAACCATGCTGCTGTTACTCCTGCTGGTAAGCCCGTAGCCATACCTATACCCGTTGCTCCCGTAGTTGCATGTGTAATGTCTGTTATACTACTATTTGCACATACTGTTGGACTACTTGACCCAACACTCGCTGTAGTATCTGACGTTACTGTTATG
>NZ_CANLTU010000031.1 GCF_947494125.1 uncultured Tenacibaculum sp. | reverse complement strand
ATCCAATTGGGTACCTGGTTTAAGATTTCTTGTACTTCTTCGCTACGTATCTCTATGTCTTCTATTTCTATTGGCATTAATCTAAAAGGTTAAAAAATGATGCCTGTTAAAACAAGCATCATCATCATTTAATAAAATATTATTTGTATAACATCAATACTGAAAACCTTCAACTATTATTAAGAGTTTTAGTATTAATAATAATCTCATTAGTTAGGATAAAATATCACCTACTTTTAGTATTTATTTGTTCATTAAGTATAACAACAAATACCTTAAAGGCAAACTGGATCAACTAAAACACAAGCTTTGTATTTATTAGGTAAACGATAGTAATCTCCACAAGAATTTTCATCAAAAGAAAAAGGACCTGAATATTCATGACAATCTCTAAGACTACCTCCTCTAATTGATTTTTGTTCTATTTTATTTAAAGTTTTCCCTATACTTAAAATTGATTTTTTCATTTTCTTAAATTAAGTTACATCTTGGATAATCATCTCTAAAACACAATTCTAGTTCTGGACAACAACCTTGACCTGCAGGGCAATCTACATGAGTTAAACATGATTCATGCTTTCCTCCATTAATTTCTTTTTGTTCTGCTTTATTTAAAGCTTTTCCTAAATTCAAAATTGATCTTTTCATTTTATAAAAATTTAATAAAATTGATTAAGTCTTTGATAATTTAAAGACATTCAAGACTTATGTCTATTTTTCGCAAGAGAATATTTTAACGTTAAAACTATGCTAATCTAGTATAGTTAGCAATATTGAGAAATACACTCGTCCATACAAATACCATATACCATTCTATTACCTCCACTATTGGCTATACAATAGTCTTGACAATCAAAACAGTCAACACCTCCATTTATAGCTTTTTGCTCTTTCTTACTTAGAGTTTTTCCTAAGTTTAAAATTTGTTTTTTCATTTTTATATTTTATTTAAAGCATTCAACAGTTTACTTTTAATTGTGTTTTTTTAACAAACAGGTAAAGTTGGTCCTCCAGGTCCTATAGGTCCTGATGGTTCTTGCATTGGGCATCCAATATCTTCACATCTTCCATTGTTTATTACGTTACAATTACGATCACATTCGCAAATTGGATAATAGTAATTCACTCCTCCACTAATTACTTTTTGTTCAGCTTTATTTAAAATCTTTCCTAAGTTTAAAATCGATTTTTTCATTTTATAATAATTTAATAAAATTGATTAATTCCTTGATCACTTAAAGACACTCAAAGGGTGTGTCTATTCTTTATTAGAGAATACTTAGTCCTATAAATCGAAACAAGCTGTATCTAAATTAATGCAAGACGCTGCTCCTGGGTAGTTACTCATTAGATTACAGGGTATACAATATGGGTCATTATCTCCAAAACAAAGACCTCTACTAGCGTAGTAATTACAATTATCATTACCTCCATTAATTAATTGCTGTTCGACTTTTTCTAAAATTACACCTATGCTTGAAAATTTCTTTTTCATTTTTAATAATTTATAAAATTGATTAAATCCTTGATCATTTAAAGACATTCAAGGGTTGTGTCTATTTCTCTAACCACTATTAAATCTTAATGGTAAAATTCATCATCAGGTTTAGGTATTTCAGCGTCGCAAATAACTCCAGAAGCTCCGATACGTTTACATCCTCCTCCTGAACAACAAAAGTCAGAACCACTACAATGATTATATGCATCACATTGTGAAATACCTCCATTAATAGATTTTTGCTCTGTTTTAGCTAAAACTTTTCCTATATTTAAAATTGATTTTTTCATTTTATTTATTATTAATTACTTTTTATTTTAAACTGGATCAACCGGACCACCTCCAGTGTCTCCCCCTCCATTATTTCCTCCTCCAGTGCCTCCTCCTGTATTACAGCTACAGTGCAATGGTTTCCAATACATTTGTTGTATATAAGGATCTGCACACCATTCAAAACATGGCCCCATAAATACTTGCCCACCATTAACGTTTTTTTGTTCAATAGAACTTAAAACTTTACCTAGGTTTAAAATTGATTTTTTCATTTTAAAATAATTTATAAAATTGATTAAATCCTTGATCATTTAAAGACATTCAAAGGTTATGTCTATTCTTCGCGAGAGAATGTTTTATATATATGTTATTTACCTAAGTCTAGCTGGTTTTTAACTAGATGGTAATAACTTCCTTTTAATTTTATAAGTTCTTCATGTGAGC
>NZ_CANLTU010000030.1 GCF_947494125.1 uncultured Tenacibaculum sp. | reverse complement strand
CCTTTACCAGTTATTGTTAATGATCCTGTAATTATTAGGCATTGTGATACAGATGCAGATTTAAACACAAACATTAATCTAACATTGGCTCAAGTAAATATTTCCGCGAATCATCTTAACGAAACGTTTAAGTACTACCCTACTCAAAATGATGCGATTAATGATACTGCTGAAATAACAAATCAAACAGCACACCCTGTTACCAATGGAGATGTTATTTGGGTTAAAACTAGTACTAATAAAAACTGTTATAGAATCTCTAGAGTTGAAATAATTGTAGGATTCTCTGCAGATGTTGCTTACAATACTCCTTTTGAAACTTGTGATGACTTTTTAGATATTGATGGTAATGACAACACCAATAATAACGATACAGATGGAGTTACTACATTTAATATAAGTTCTGTTATAAATGATGTAAAAGCATTGTTCCCTGTAGCAATCCGCCCTAACTTAGATGTATTAATATTTGAAACTATTGCGGATAGAGATGCTGTTCTTAATGCTATTCCAAATCTAACAAACTACAGAAATAAAAATGTACCTGCACATACACCACAACCTTTATATATTAAAATTATAAATACAATTAATAATGATTGTACAGGGATTGGTAGTTTTACTATTTGGGCACAACAACCACCCGTAGCTAATAAAGCTTTAGACTTTATTCTTTGTGACGATTTTGATAGTGGTGCTATTGATGATGGGGTAAATATTAATATTAACTTAAGAGATCGAGTTAATACCATTTTAGGCCCTGCACAAACAACAGGATATACAGTTACTTTTCATACTAGTGCTGCAGATGCAAATACAGGAAATGCTCCTATTCTTAACGATACTAATTATACAAACCAAACGAAAGATAAAGAAACAATATACATTAGAGTAGTCAATAACACAACGGGATGTTTTAATGATCATACTACTTTTGATATTATTATTAATCCACTTCCTACAATAGCAAATGCAATTCCTAACTTAGAAGTTTGTGATGTAGCTACAGCTAGTGATGGCGATCCTAGAAATAGACTTGCCCAAAACATTGATTTATCACAAAGAGATACAGATATATTGAACGGTAGGGATCCGAACCTATTTGAAGTCTCTTACCACAGAACACTTCAAAACGCAATAGACGGAGTTTTACCACTATCAAAAACTAGCTATTCTAACGATCCTGCATTTACTAACTTTCCTGCTAATTTATTAAGTGATGATCCTGCTACCGAAATTATACACATTAGCTTATTGAATAAAACTACTGGTTGTAGATATGGAATTGCAACATTACAATTAGTAATAATGCCAGAACCTAATATTCCTTTGAATATTGTTAATTATATTGATTGTGATAATGAATCAGATGCTAGCTCTGACGATACTAATGGAGTTAATGGGGACATAACGCTGAAAAATAAAATCCCTCAAATTTTAGCTAATTATCCTATTACAGATCATGCCAACTATAAAATAACATTCCATAATAGTTTGGCTGATGCACAAACTGGAAATGCACCTTTAGATGAAAATAAATATGAAAATACTGCTAATAATCAAACAATATATGTTAGAGTTGTAAATACTAAAACTTCTTGTGTAAATGATAATTTATCTTTCGATATTGTAATCAATCCATTACCTAGTTTTACAGTAAACACTCCAGTAATTGTATGTTTGAATAACCCTCAAACAAGATTAGAACCTATTAATCCTAATGCTACTTATAGCTATGAATGGACTTTAAAAGGAGATCCTAATGTACTTGGAACAGACGCATTTTTAGATGTATTAAAAGGAGGTACTTATCTTGTTACTGCAACAATGCAAGACGGAACTGGATGTACCAGAAGTAGAGAAATTGTAGTGAATGAATCTATTAACCCTACTTTAAATGATGATGACATCGTTATTGTTGATGACACAAACAATAATGGACTTGATGCATATTCTATTAAAATAATTACTGAAAATAAAAATTTAGGAATTGGTGATTATGAATTTGCAATTGTTGATGAAGAAAATAACATGACTGGGTTTCAAGACGATCCTTTATTTAACAATATCTATGGTGGTTTTTACAATGTTATAGTAAGAGATAAAAATGGTTGTAAACCTGATGCTCAATTAAAAGTATCTGTTATTGAATACCCTAAATTTATTACTCCTAATGGAGATGGGAAAAATGATACGTGGAAAATTAAAGGAGCAAACTCTAGTTTTTATCCTTCTAGCAATATAACTGTTGTTAATAGATATGGGAAAATTGTAGCCATTATTCCTATAGATAGCCAAGGTTGGGACGGAACCTACAATGGTAAATTACTACCTTCTAGTGACTACTGGTTTAAAATTCAACTCGTAGACAGAAAAGGAAAAATGCACCAACATCAAGGCCACTTCTCTATTTTAAGAAAATAATTTATTAA
>NZ_CANLTU010000029.1 GCF_947494125.1 uncultured Tenacibaculum sp. | reverse complement strand
TTTTATAAAAATTTTAGTAAACATAAGATGTTGATAGTTTATTTATTAAAAGTTTTGCTTAACACAAGGTGTTAATGCAATATTTTATAAAAATTTTAGTAAACATAAGATGTTGATAGTTTATTTATTAAAAGTTTTGCTTAACACAAGGTGTTAATGTAATATTTTATAAAAATTTTAGTAAACATAAAGTGTTGACATTATATACTATAAAAGTTTTTATAAGCACGTAATGTTAATAAAACTAATAATATAAAACTATGATCAAGGTCTTTATCCTTTAGGTTTAAAAAGATTTACAGAAACCGTTGCTAAATTAGAATTAGGAAACTTTTTAAAAGTGTTTTTATCGGGAACCAGCTCGAATATTTTCGAGCATTTTTCTTAGGTGTTTTATAATGATGAATAATGTCTTTTCTTTTAAGGCGGTTTTAATTATTTTTGGCTTCAAATTAAAAAAAAATTATTATGAAGAGATTATTACTTATAGTACTCTCCTTTTTTGGGGTGCTCGTAAATGCACAGGAAATTTCTCAAAGCGATAAGCAAGCTTTACTAACTTTATACAATGTCACTGATGGTGTAAATTGGACTTATAAATGGGATTTAAATAAACCTCCCAAAAATTGGCATGGAATAACATTAAATGCTGAAGGAAGGGTTATAAAAGTAATAATACATTCGAATAATTTAAAAGGAAACATTCCTTCTGAAATTGGAAGTTTAGAGAAGTTAGAATTTCTTAACTTATCAAATAATAATCTTAAAGATGAAATTCCTAAGGAGATTGGCAATCTAACTAAATTAAAAACACTACATTTTTATTCTAATAAATTGATAGGGGCTATTCCTAATGAAATAGGAAACTTAGAAAATTTAGAAGACCTTAATTTATCAAATAATAATCTTAGTAGTAATATTCCTAAAGAAATTGGTAAGTTGACTAAACTAAGGAAACTTAACCTTTTTTATAACAAATTTACAGGAGTTATTCCTATCGAAATAGGTAATATGCTTGGTTTAGAAACTATAAACCTTAGTGATAATCAATTAAATGGGAGTATTCCAAGCGCTATCGGAAATCTACCTTTATTGAGGAGTATTAATCTTAGTATTAATGGGTTAACAGATATACCTAGTTCCTTAGCTAACCTTAAAGTAATTGAAAGTATTGATTTTTCACATAATAATTTGACAGGAACTATTCCTGCATCCTTAAATACTTTAACAACCTTGAAAAGTATTAGATTAGGATTCAATAAAGATTTATCAGGTAGTGTACCAGACCTAAGTGGCTTAGTGAATTTAATTACAATTCATATTCGAAATACAAATATAACAGGACCTTTTCCAGATTTTTTATGGGACTTAAATAAAATAGAAAATATAAGTTTTGATGCAGTACAATTTGATGCATATGAAATTCCTGAAAAAATATCCAATTTAACTAATTTAAGAAATATCTCTCTAATAAAAACTAATCTATCAGGAAGCTTACCAAATGTATTTGATTCACTAACAAAACTTTCTTCTTTTGTCGTTTTTACTAATAATTTAACAGGCGAAATTCCAGCTAGTTTTGAAACATTAACAAATTTATTTCAAGCAAATTTTGCAGACAATAATTTGTCTGGTAAAGTACCTACAACTGCTTCTAGTGGATTAAAAAGATTTGGAATACACCAAAATCAATACATTTTTGAAGATATTGAACCAGTTATAGATATATATAAGGAATATTTATTATACAATAACCAGTCGAAAATTGATGATGAAATGAATGTGTCAATTTTAGTAAAAAAGGATGTTATACTTTCTGTTGTACAAACTAAAAGTTCTAATAACTCATATCAATGGAGGAAAAATGAAGAGAATATAATTGGAGCTAATGAAGCAACGTATACAATATCTGATGCAAAAATAGAAGATGTAGGAGAGTATGACTGTGTTATTACAAATAGCAAATTACCTAAATTAACATTATATAGAAATAAAATAAAATTAAATATAGTTTTAGATGAAGATAATGACGGGGTATTTAATAACCTAGATAAATGTTTAAATACACCAGCAGGAGAAACAGTAAACAGTGATGGATGCTCAGAAAGTGAATTAGATGAAGATAATGACGGGGTATTTAATAACCTAGATAAATGTTTAAATACACCAGCAGGAGAAACAGTAAACAGTGATGGATGCTCAGAAAGTGAATTAGATGAAGATAATGACGGGGTATTTAATAACCTAGATAAATGTTTAAATACACCAGCAGGAGAAACAGTAAACAGTGATGGATGCTCAGAAAGTGAATTGGATGAAGATAATGACGGGGTATTTAATAACCTAGATAAATGTTTAAATACACCAGCAGGAGAAACAGTAAACAGTGATGGATGCTCAGAAAGTGAATTGGATGAAGATAATGACGGGGTATTTAATAACCTAGATAAATGTTTAAATACACCAGAAGGAGAAACAGTAAACAGTGATGGGTGCTCAGAAAGTGAGTTAGATGATGATAATGACGGGGTATTTAATAACCTAGATAAATGTTTAAATACACCAGCAGGAGAAATAGTAAATATTGATGGATGCTCAGAAAGTGAATTGGATGAAGATAATGACGGGGTATTTAATAACCTAGATAAATGTTTAAATACAC
>NZ_CANLTU010000028.1 GCF_947494125.1 uncultured Tenacibaculum sp. | reverse complement strand
AAACCATAAAAGCTGCAAAAACCGATAGAATACCTAAAGCCAAAATACTTGTTCTGTTTGAACTAGTTTTTACTGGTATACTATCTTCTGATTGCTCTACAGCAACTATAATTCCTGTGAACTTTTTAAGAAAATCGTCTTCTGAAAGCTTCTCTTTTTTATTTTCTGTATTGTATAAAGTATAATCTAAGCCTTTTCTTTCTACAACAATTAAATCTTTTCCTTGTGCTGTATTTACCTGAGCTATAAAACAATCTGGTAATTGTAAAAGTGTTTCTGTGTTTACAGGTACATCGGCTGCTACATTTTCTATGTTAAAATGATCTAAGACTCCAGTTATGGCATGTAAACTTGGATACGAAGGGTGACTTTGTATTTGAAATGATAATTCTTCTTTATCAAAAGATATGCGATTTCGGCGTAATAATCTCTGTACTAAATTTATTAATGTGTCTTTCAAGGGATTTAAAATCTTAAATTTATTTATGATGTGGCTATTATAATGTGTTGTTGACGAAAGTAAGAAAGAAATAAGTTATTACAGAAAGTAATTCATATTTGAGTATCATTAATTCATAAATGGAATGTTTAAATAGCAATTGGTTTTAAGTTATTGTTTAAAACAATTATCAATCTTTTTATTTGTAACAAACGTGTTGGAATATTGTCTGATAATAATATAAACCTAAAATGAAAATGACAAATAGAGTATTTGAAAAGAAAATAATTAGCTTTGTTGTCTTGTACTTCAATTAAATATGAAAAGAAAGATAATAATATTATTATGTTGTTTAGTAATAATTGCTTGTAAGAAAGAGCAAGAAGTAGTATCACCAAAATTCCCTAGTTATTTTAATAGTAAAATAAAAAAGGGTATGTCTAAAGATTCTTTAGGGTTCTATTTGAAACAATTAAAAAAGATATCAAAAAATAATTTATCAGATTCATTAAAAGCAGAATTTCACTATGTAACTGGAAGGTATAACATTCGGTTGAAAAAGTATGATTCAGCAATTAGCAATTTTAATAAAGCAACTTCTTTTTCAAAAAAAAGAATAAAAGACAATAGAGAAGTGCTTTTTTTTAGAGCTTTGATGGATACTTATTATAGTTTCAAAAATGATTATTTAAATGGAGAAGGAGTAAATGAAAAACTTCACTCATTATTAGATGAAAAGGATTATAAAAATAGAGCTTATGTTTATGGTTTTAGAGAGAATGTAAAAGCAGCATTAAATCAATTTGAGGAGGCACTTATAGCGAATGATTCTGCAGCAACAATGTATTTAAGAGCGGGAGATACTATTAATTATACAATGTCAAAAATAAGCAGATCTAGTATTTATAGCAGTTTAGGTAATCAAGAAAAGGCAATAAAAGAATTGTTTGAAGCCCGTAAATATGAAGAAAGTCTAAAAAATACAGGTAAGTATCAGTTATATGGAACTTTAGGTTTTTATTTATTTTATAATAAGTCATATAATAAAGCGATTCAGGCATATAGAAAATCGTTAAGCATTTCTAAAAAACTACCATCAAGTTTAGCAAAGACAAGGGTAATTAATAATTATATAAATTTATCAAGTACTTATATGAAACTTAATAAATATGGGTTAGCAAAGAAATATGTTGATTCTATTTTTCAATTAGGTTTAAATAATATTGACTATATCAATCAGAAAGATGCTTTGAAGATTAATTTAGAAATTGCATATAAAAGAAATGAGAAAATAGAAGAATTAATGATTCAACTAGATTCAATATTTTCTTATCAAGAGAAAAGTTATTCAGATAAAATAAATAAAGAATTAAACGCTCTAAAGGAATCTTATAAGAATGAGATTGTATTAGAAAAGGCTAAAAGGAAAGCAGAAATTCAAAGTTTAACATTAGAAAGAAATCAATATATATTAATTCTTCTGTTATTAATGGTTTTAATAATAGGGGTGTTATTTTTAAATTTTTACCGACAGAAAAAATTTAAAATTGAACAACAGAATTTTTTATTACATCAACGATTATTGCGGTCACAAATGAACCCTCATTTTACTTTTAATAGCTTAAGTTTAATAAAGAATAATATTGGAGAAGATACAGAGAAGTCTATAAAGTATATTCAAAAGTTTTCTAGACTACTTAGAGCTATATTTGAAAATTCTACTAAAAATTATGTACCTATTGAAGATGAATTAGAGTCTTTACAGGATTATATAGAATTACAACAATTTAGATTTCCCAAAAGGTTTAATTATATAATAAATAATAGTATTGATACGGAAGAAGAGATTCTTATACCCCCAATGCTATTACAACCTTTTGTTGAAAATGCCATAATTCATGGTTTTAGAAAAAAAGAATCAATAGGAAATCTTAGAATAGAACTTAGTTTTAATAAAAAATATGTTTGTTGTGTTATAGATGATGATGGTATAGGAATTGATGAGAATAATGTAGGTAAAAAGTCTTCTGTTAAATTAATAGATGATTTTTTAAGGAAGATGACAGGAGAAGGTGTGGTTGTTATAAATAAAAAAGAAGTAGAAAAAGAAAGTAGAGAAACAGGAACCAAAGTAGAGTTAAAAATCCCTTATAATATATTTTAAACATGTTAAGAGCACTAATTGTAGAAGATGAGAGACACGTTAGAGAAGATTTAAAGAAAAGAGTATTTCGAGATTTTAAAAGTGAGTTATCTATTGTTGACGAAGCTATTTCAGTGAAGGAAGGAGTAGAGAAAATTAAAAGATATCAACCTCAGTTAGTCTTTATGGATATTGATCTTGGAGACGGAACTAGTTTTGATATTTTATCATCATTTGAAGAAATTAATTTTAAAATAATATTTATTACAGGATTTGATTCTCACGCAGTAAAAGCGATACGGCTTGGAGCTTTAGATTATCTATTAAAGCCAATTGACGAAGATGAGTTTAAAGATGCTGTGAAAAAAGCAATTAGTACTATTGATAAAGAAAATACTATTCGAAGCTCAATTAATATAGCAAATCATTATTATAAAGAAGGAGAACATAGTAAAATTGTCTTAAAAACATTAGATACTCAATATTTAGTTTCATTTGAAGATATTCTTTATTGTAAATCAGAAGGGAATTATACAACATTTTATCTTTTCGAAGAGAAAATTGTTATTTCAAAGCCCATGAAAAAAATTGAAGAATTGTTAGATGAAAAAAGGTTTATAAAGTGTCATCAATCTTTTATTGTAAATAAGTCATATATAACAAAATATACAAATGAAGGTTTTCTAGTTACTAAAACAGGTAAGCAAATACCAGTAGCAACAAGAAGAAAAGAGATGGTGTTAAAAACTTTGTTTTAATAAAGATAAATGCGGATTTGAATTTATCATAAGCGAATTTGAACTGTATTAAAGATACTATAATTTCCATTGTACTTTTGTGTGTGTCCAATAATTAAAAAAAGATTATGAAATTTTTGAAATTACTTTTTTTTGTGTTAATTATTTTTACCTCTTGTGATAAAAATGCAGAAGAAATTGAAATAATAAATACTATTCAAAATAGCTCAAGAGAAAACTTTTTTGACATAGAAGCTACAAAGACATCTGATAATAAAAGAATAGAACAGTTAATGTATATGACTTCTTTTTTAATAGGAAAAGTACTTGTAGAAAACGAAGAAGCAAGAGACTATTTTTATAAACATATAGCAAACCCTAGAACAACAAAAATTGAATTGATAAAAGTTTTAGATGGAGATGTAATTGATTCCAATCCCTTTGAAATAGCTTTTCATGAACAATATAATATGTATAGTTTTAGAGCACCGGCTCCACCTATAAAAGTGGCAGATCCAGATTCTTTTAGATGGGGAGGCGTATTAAATATGTATTATCATCAGTATCTTTTTGAAATTATAAACATAAATAGATGGGAATTGTATTTTCCAAATAAAAGTTCATTATTAGATAATAGACAAACTCTTACAGAATATTTTTTAAGAAATGATAAAATTGTATGCTTATGGAAAATTAACGAAAAGTTTAAATTATATAGTGATGGACTAATTTTAAATAAAAGAGATAAAGGAGAATATTTACCTTTAAATTTTGATCCATCTAAGAGTTTATTTTTTATGTTTGTTTTACGAGGTAAATCATTAAATTAAGGTAATTTAAACTAGAGGGAATAACCCTCTAGTTTTTTAGATTATTAATGTTTAACTTTGAATTATGGAGCTTCAGGAGCAACCATACACACCCACCCACAACCTGGAGCATAAATCCAAGGACTAATGCAATTTACAGCCGTAGTTCTATACTTATAGCACCCTTGTCTATTAGGTCCATTTCCATTATTTCCTTCTTCATTTCCTCCTTTAACAGTCTTTTGTTCAGCTTTATTTAAAGCTTTACCTAAATTTAAAATTGATTTTTTCATTTTAATTTATTTATAAAATTGATTAAATCCTTGATCATTTAAAGACACTCAAGGGCTATGTCTATTCTTCGCGAAAGAATGTTTTATTTAATAATATTTCTAAGTTGATAGAAGAAACGTTCAATCAAACGTAAATCTTCGGTTACTATATTGGCGGTACCTTTCATTTCTTGTCTGAAAGCTATTTTTTTATC
>NZ_CANLTU010000027.1 GCF_947494125.1 uncultured Tenacibaculum sp. | reverse complement strand
TAATTAATGTTTTGGTTGATAAGACTAAATATAGCGATTAATAAAGTTCATTGAAAATATTGAAATTGACAGCGTAAACAAAGAGTAGAATAACCAAGTCTAACTACGGTTAGACGAAAATTCTTTTGGAACTTATTCATTAATAATATTAAAGATTATACAATGAAGAGTTTGATCCTGGCTCAGGATGAACGCTAGCGGCAGGCTTAACACATGCAAGTCGAGGGGTAACATTGGTGCTTGCATCAGATGACGACCGGCGAACGGGTGCGTAACGCGTATAGAATCTGCCTTGTACAGGAGGATAGCCTTTAGAAATGAAGATTAATACTCCATAATATTGGGAAGTGGCATCACTATCTAATTAAACATTTATGGGTACAAGATGACTATGCGTCCTATTAGCTAGATGGTAAGGTAACGGCTTACCATGGCAACGATAGGTAGGGGGTCTGAGAGGATTATCCCCCACACTGGTACTGAGACACGGACCAGACTCCTACGGGAGGCAGCAGTGAGGAATATTGGTCAATGGAGGCAACTCTGAACCAGCCATGCCGCGTGCAGGAAGACTGCCCTATGGGTTGTAAACTGCTTTTATACAGGAAGAAACAGTCGTACGTGTACGGCCTTGACGGTACTGTAAGAATAAGCACCGGCTAACTCCGTGCCAGCAGCCGCGGTAATACGGAGGGTGCAAGCGTTATCCGGAATCATTGGGTTTAAAGGGTCCGCAGGCGGTCAATTAAGTCAGAGGTGAAATCCCATAGCTTAACTATGGAACTGCCTTTGATACTGGTTGACTTGAGTTATACGGAAGTAGATAGAATAAGTAGTGTAGCGGTGAAATGCATAGATATTACTTAGAATACCGATTGCGAAGGCAGTCTACTACGTATATACTGACGCTCATGGACGAAAGCGTGGGGAGCGAACAGGATTAGATACCCTGGTAGTCCACGCCGTAAACGATGGATACTAGTTGTTGGGATTTATCTCAGTGACTAAGCGAAAGTGATAAGTATCCCACCTGGGGAGTACGGTCGCAAGACTGAAACTCAAAGGAATTGACGGGGGCCCGCACAAGCGGTGGAGCATGTGGTTTAATTCGATGATACGCGAGGAACCTTACCAGGGCTTAAATGTAGAGTGACAGGGCTAGAGATAGCTTTTTCTTCGGACACTTTACAAGGTGCTGCATGGTTGTCGTCAGCTCGTGCCGTGAGGTGTCAGGTTAAGTCCTATAACGAGCGCAACCCCTATTGTTAGTTGCTAACAGGTAATGCTGAGGACTCTAGCGAGACTGCCGGTGCAAACCGCGAGGAAGGTGGGGATGACGTCAAATCATCACGGCCCTTACGTCCTGGGCTACACACGTGCTACAATGGTATGGACAATGAGCAGCCACTATGCGAATAGGAGCGAATCTATAAACCATATCACAGTTCGGATCGGAGTCTGCAACTCGACTCCGTGAAGCTGGAATCGCTAGTAATCGGATATCAGCCATGATCCGGTGAATACGTTCCCGGGCCTTGTACACACCGCCCGTCAAGCCATGGAAGCTGGGGGTGCCTGAAGTTCGTTACCGAGAGGAGCGGCCTAGGGTAAAACTGGTAACTAGGGCTAAGTCGTAACAAGGTAGCCGTACCGGAAGGTGCGGCTGGAACACCTCCTTTCTAGAGAAAGATGGTGAGTTACATAAGAGGTATTTTACTCTTTGCTGTTAATTTTAAAAAACACTAATAATGAAAGCTATTATAGTCTCGTAGCTCAGCTGGTTAGAGCGCTACACTGATAATGTAGAGGTCGGCAGTTCGAGTCTGCCCGAGACTACAACAAGTTTAATTATTAGAGAGGAAATTCTAGAAATTAGAGGATTCGACATTCAAATTCTGAATAGTATTCTAGGGTTTATAATGGGGGATTAGCTCAGTTGGCTAGAGCGCTTGCCTTGCACGCAAGAGGTCATCGGTTCGACTCCGATATTCTCCACAACGGCATAAAGTTGTTCACAGAAGTTTAAATACTAGTAAGTGTCGACTCGCCACAAGTTCATTGACATATTGGTAAAATGATATCGTAAAGAATCAAGATAGAGAAGTTAAATTAATATTTAACAACAAAATTTTTATAAAAATAAATTATAAAGAGCTCGTTCTAGTATTAATACTAGAGCAAAAAGTACAATAAGCTAAATAAGGGCGTATGGCGGATGCCTAGGCTTTCAGAGGCGATGAAGGACGCGATAAGCTGCGATAAGCTACGGGGAGAAGCACACATTTTATGATCCGTAGATTTCCGAATGGGGCAACCCAGCATGTTGAAGACATGTTACCCGCAAGGGGGCAAACCTGGTGAACTGAAACATCTAAGTAACCAGAGGAAGAGAAAACAATAGTGATTCCGTTAGTAGTGGCGAGCGAACGCGGATTAGCCCAAACCAATGCTGTTACGGCAGTATTGGGGTTGTAGGGCTGCGACATTAGAATCTAAGTGAACTAGAATCGTTTGGAAAGACGAACCAAAGAGAGTGATAGTCTCGTATAGGTAAGCGAAGAAGATATAGCAGTACCCTGAGTAGTGCGGGACACGAGTAATCCTGTATGAATCCACCGGGACCATCCGGTAAGGCTAAATACTCCTGAAAGACCGATAGTGAACTAGTACCGTGAGGGAAAGGTGAAAAGAACCCTAAGTAAGGGAGTGAAATAGAACCTGAAACCGTACGCCTACAAGCGGTCGGAGCACATTTACTGTGTGACGGCGTGCCTTTTGCATAATGAGCCTACGAGTTACTGTTACTAGCAAGGTTAAGGATTTAAGGTCCGGAGCCGAAGCGAAAGCGAGTCTGAATAGGGCGACCATAGTTAGTAGTAGTAGACGCGAAACCGAGTGATCTACCCATGGGCAGGTTGAAGCTGTGGTAACACACAGTGGAGGACCGAACCAGTTGACGTTGAAAAGTCTTTGGATGACCTGTGGGTAGGGGTGAAAGGCCAATCAAACTCGGAAATAGCTCGTACTCCCCGAAATGCATTTAGGTGCAGCGTTGAGCGAAAGTTTTATAGAGGTAGAGCTACTGATTGGATGCGGGGGCTTCACCGCCTACCAATTCCTGACAAACTCCGAATGCTATAAAATGTTACTCAGCAGTGAGGGCATGGGTGCTAAGGTCCATGTCCGAGAGGGAAAGAACCCAGACCATCAGCTAAGGTCCCCAAATATATGTTAAGTTGAACTAACGAGGTGAAACTGCTTAGACAGCTAGGATGTTGGCTTGGAAGCAGCCATTCATTTAAAGAGTGCGTAACAGCTCACTAGTCGAGCGGTTTTGCATGGATAATAATCGGGCATAAACATATTACCGAAGCTATGGATTTATACTTTTAGTATAAGTGGTAGGGGAGCATTCTATTTGCGCAGAAGGTGTACTGTAAGGTATGCTGGAGCGGATAGAAAAGAAAATGTAGGCATAAGTAACGATAAAGGGGGCGAGAAACCCCCTCACCGAAAGACTAAGGTTTCCTCAGCGATGCTAATCAGCTGAGGGTTAGTCGGGACCTAAGGCGAATCCGAAGGGAGTAGTCGATGGACAACAGGTTAATATTCCTGTACTTCTTATAATTGCGATGGGGTGACGGAGTAATGAAAGCACCGCGAACTGACGGAATAGTTCGTTGAAACATGTAGGTATTAGAACTGTAGGCAAATCCGCAGATCTAGCTGAAGTGTGATAGTACAACAAATCTTCGGATGCGTTGATAGTGTGCCTAAGGGCTTCCAAGAAAAACCTCTAAGCTTCAGATTATAAGAACCCGTACCGTAAACCGACACAGGTAGTTGGGATGAGAATTCTAAGGTGCTCGAGAGATTCATGGCTAAGGAACTAGGCAAAATAGACTCGTAACTTCGGGAGAAGAGTCGCCCTCAGCAATGAGGGCCGCAGTGAAAAGGTCCAGGCGACTGTTTATCAAAAACACAGGGCTTTGCTAAATTGAAAGATGATGTATAAGGCCTGACACCTGCCCGGTGCTGGAAGGTTAAATGGAGGGCTTAGCTTCGGCGAAGGTCTGAAATGAAGCCCCAGTAAACGGCGGCCGTAACTATAACGGTCCTAAGGTAGCGAAATTCCTTGTCGGGTAAGTTCCGACCTGCACGAATGGTGCAACGATCTGGACACTGTCTCAGCCATGAGCTCGGTGAAATTGTAGTATCGGTGAAGATGCCGATTACCCGCAGCGGGACGAAAAGACCCCGTGAACCTTTACTATAGCTTCGTATTGGTTTTGGATAAGTAATGTGTAGGATAGGTGGGAGACTATGAAGCGGCGTCGCTAGGCGTTGTGGAGTTGTCCTTGAAATACCACCCTTTGCTTATCTAGAGCCTAACTCAGCAATGAGAACAGTGCGTGGTGGGTAGTTTGACTGGGGTGGTCGCCTCCAAAAGAGTAACGGAGGCTTCTAAAGGTTCCCTCAGCACGTTTGGTAACCGTGCGTAGAGTGCAATGGCATAAGGGAGCTTGACTGAGAGACATACAGGTCGATCAGGTACGAAAGTAGAGCATAGTGATCCGGTGGTTCCGCATGGAAGGGCCATCGCTCAAAGGATAAAAGGTACTCCGGGGATAACAGGCTGATCTCCCCCAAGAGCTCACATCGACGGGGGGGTTTGGCACCTCGATGTCGGCTCGTCACATCCTGGGGCTGGAGAAGGTCCCAAGGGTTGGGCTGTTCGCCCATTAAAGTGGCACGCGAGCTGGGTTCAGAACGTCGTGAGACAGTTCGGTCTCTATCTGCTGTGGGCGTTAGAAATTTGAGTGGATCTGACTTTAGTACGAGAGGACCGAGTTGGACGAACCTCTGGTGTATCTGTTGTTCCGCCAGGAGCATTGCAGAGTAGCTACGTTCGGAAGGGATAAGCGCTGAAAGCATATAAGCGCGAAACCCACCACAAGATGAGATTTCTTTAAAGGGTCGTTGGAGATTACGACGTTGATAGGCTACAGGTGTAAAGGCAGTAATGTCATAGCCGAGTAGTACTAATAACCCATAGGCTTATGTATAAGTCTTCCCTCCTTGTGAGGGAAGCGAAACTCTTTGACAATTTACGATATGATTTTACTAATATGTTAACTTATACAGTTGAAATAT
>NZ_CANLTU010000026.1 GCF_947494125.1 uncultured Tenacibaculum sp. | reverse complement strand
GAAACAATAACGATTCAACGAATTACCGATCCAACAATAGCAACATCGGTAGTTCAACCAAATTGTAATGGAGATAATGGAACAGTAAATGTTGTAATTTCAGATGGAACAGCACCATTTAGTGCAACAATAAATAGTACAACAGGGCCATTTACAAGTACACAAGCAGGCTTAAATACAAACACTGTATCATTTACAGGATTAGCATCAGATACCTATGAAGTAATAATCACGGATGCAAATGGATGTGTAACAGCAGCTTCAACAGAAACAGTAGCAGCACCAAATGCATTAACAGGAGGATCAGCAGCAGCAACAGCATTAACATGTAATCCTGCAGGTGGTACAGTATTAGGTGGAATATCATATACTGCACCAACGGGAGGTACAACAGCGTATACTTATTTTTATAAGTTATTAGCAGATGCTACTTATACTCAAGTAGTAGGTACTTCAGTATCTAACCTGGCAGCAGGTACTTATAATACAAGAGTTGTAGATGCTAATGGGTGTATTTTAAATTTAAACGATGTTACTATAGCACCATTACCAACAGCACCAACATTAACTAGTGTAGTTGCATATAATTGTGATGGTACAGGAAACATAACAATAACAACAGCACCGGCAGGAGCATATACTTACAGTTTAGATGGAGCAGCAGCACAAGCAGGCGCTACATTTAATAATGTTGCAGTAGGACCTCATACAATAACAGTAGCCTACGGAAGTAGTTGTACAACAGATATTTCTGTAAATGTTGAGCCAAATAATGCTTTTGATGCAACAATAACAGCAAGTACAGGTAATAATTGTAATGCTTCAAATGATGGAACAATAACAATTGAAGCTATAAATATTGTTGGTAATTTTGATTATTCAACTGATGGGGGAACAAATTGGAATACAACAACATCAAATCCATTTACAATAACAGGTTTATCAGCAGGAAGTCAAACTGTAGAAGTAAGACCAGATAATAGTTCTCCAGCGGCTTGTACTAAAACAATAGGTACAGTTATTTTAGCAAATCCAACTGTTATATCGGTAACGGCAGCAATTACTAAAGAAGCAAGTTGTGCTGCACCAACAGGAGCAACAATTACTGCTACACCAGCAGGAGGTACAGCACCATATAGATATAATATTAATGGAGGTGCTTGGCAAACTTCACCAGTATTTACTGGAATTGCAGCAAGTGGAACAGCGTACACTATTAATATAGAAGATGCTAACAATTGTGCTTCTTCAACACCAGTAACAGTAAATTCGCCATCAACAGTGGCATTTAATGTTGTACCAGAGGTATGTTATGATGGTTCAAATGGAGAATTAGTAATAACAGTAACTTCAGGAGGTGGTAATTACCAATTTAGTTTAGATGGAGGACCATTACAAGCATCAGGTACAAATACGTATACATTTACAGGTTTAACAAACGGAACTTATAGTGTAACAGTACAAGATGGATTAGGATGTTCAACTACAACTAATAATCATACAATTAATGACCAATTATCAGCTACGGCAACTGTTACAGATGCAAGTTGTAATACAGGACAAATATTAGTGAACCCTACAGGAGGAGCAGGAAGTTATGTATTCTCATTAGTAGCAGCAAATGCAGCACAACCAGCTGATGGAACGTATAATAATACCAATCCTATTTTAACTGGAAATGGAACGTATGATGTGTATGTAAGAGATAATAATGGAACAGGAACATACTGTCAATTTATTATTGAAGATGTTGTAGTAAATCAAATACCAAATGTAGCATTAACAGTTACAGGTAATCAGCCAACTTGTAATGGAGATACGGGTAGTATAGATTTACAAATAAACGCTGGTACTGGGCAATCGCCACATACCATTGTGGTAACAAATGGTTTAGGACCAGTAACTACAGTTAATAACTTTTTAGGATCAAACACAAGTTTTAACAATTTAGTAGCAGAAACATATACAATAACAATAACTGATGCTTTAGGATGTTCAGATACTGAAACAGTAACATTAACAGATCCTCCAGCATTAACAGCTACAATTGTACCAGAAAGACCAGTTTGTGGAACACCTTTTGTAGGTAACGAAACATTATTTGGTTACGATTTTACAGGCGTTCCAGCAGTTTTAGCTGGTCAAAAAATACAATATAGTGTAGATAATGGAGCAACTTGGCAAGATAGCCCTACGTTTAGAGGAACTGCCGGTAATCCAGATTTTAATTATGGAACAGTAACTTTCCCTGCAATTAGAATTACAGATATTGCGACAAGTTCAATTACGTATTGTTTAAATAACTTAGGGTCATACACAATGCCATTTGAAGTAAGTCCATTAGTTGTTAATATTACTACAAATTCATTGGATTGTACTGTAGGAGCAGAAGCAATAGTAAATGTAACAGGAGGAGTAGGTCCATATCAGTATACTTATAACACAATTCAAGTAGCGCCTGGACCTGGAGGTTGGGTACCAGCTGGAGGTACAGCTTCTAGTACATTTACATTTACAGGTTTAATACCAGGAAGAACATACTTCTTCTTTGTTCGAGATCTAGGAGATAATAATTGTGTAAAGGTAGATGATACTTTTACAATTAATATTGATGTGGATATAACACCTTCAATATTAAGTCAATCATGTAATGGAGGAGCTACGGGTAGTTTGCAATTTGATATTGATGACACTAGTGCTAATTTATTAAATGGAGGTGCTCCACCATTTAATTGGGAGCTTTTTAATCTTGATATTGTAACAGGAGTTTCAACTTCAGTAGAAACAGGAACTCAAGGTAGTTTAGCAGCTATATTACCAGCAGCTAATGGAACTCTTGCTCCGGGGACTTATTATTTACAAATAGAAAATGCAGCAGGTACATGTACATTTGCTAGTCCAAATGTTGAGATTTTAGAAAATGCACCTATAAATGCTAATTTAACGGTTGTAAATGATATTACATGTAGTACCAATGGTATTATTAGAGTGGATAATGTTACAGGTGGAACTGCACCATATACATATTCTGTAGGATCATCTACAAATTTTACACCAGGAGATGCAACAGTTACAGGTAACACTATAGAATTTGCTTATGCAGATGTAACAAACCCTGCATTAGATGTAACAGGTATTAATATAACAATAACAGATAGTAATGGAAATAGTTGTACAGCATCTGTGGGGCCAGAAACTTTAACCGTAAGCCCTTCACCAACAGTAGCAACTGTACCAAATAGTTGTGGAGCTAACAATACAATTACAATTACAGCAGGAAGTGGTACACCACCATATCAATACTCTACAGATGGAGGAACAACATATAGTGCACCTACAACTAGTACTACATATTTAGCAGAAGGTTTAACACCAGCGAGTTATAATGTAATAGTAAGAGATGCAAATGGATGTACAAGTCCAGTGGAAGCAACAACGATACAAGCGCCATTAGATTTTACATTAGTGCAAACTAAAAATATAGATTGTTCAGTTACACCGGCAGCAGCAGTAGCTATTAATGTTACTACAGGTTCAGGTTTAGCAAATTATGAATACGAAATTACTGGACCAAGTGCAGCCGTTGTAAGAACAGCTTTAGGTGCAAATCCTTTAACTTTTAATCCAACAACAGCAGGTACATATACAGTAACAATTTTTGATATAGCAGAAACACCTAATTGTTCAACTACAAAAACAATTACAATAGCAGCAAGAGTAGAGCCAGTATTCTCAGCCGTAGCTACAGTAAATGATATTTGTGATGCAGCGAATACAGGTGAAATAACGGTAACTACTACAGATAATGGAATTTTACCATTGAATTATACAATTACTCCAGATCCAGCAGCAGCAGGAACAATTTCTTCAGCGGCAGGAGTTGTATTTAGTAGTTTACCAGCGGGTAATTATACGATTAGAGGAACGTCAACAGTAAATAGTTGTTTTACAGAGCAAGTAGTTGAAATTAGAGATTTAAATCCAATTGTACCATCTGTGCCAACTATAACAGAGTTTGCTTGTACTACAGGAAATGTAGTAAATAGTGCAAATATAACATTACCAGCAGGTACGGTAGGAGGAACAGGAACCTATACTAGAGTAGTATTTACATATACACCAGTAACAGGTGCAGTAGAAACTCAAGATAGTGCTAGTTTAAGTTTTACAACTACAAATACTTCTGGAGGACCAGTAACAATTGTAGTGTTCGATGATAAAGGATGTTCTTCCGCAGTTGTGAATTCAGCTATTGGAGCCTTTAATGCAATAAGTGCACCAGTAGTAACAATAGATAATGCTATTACTTGTAATTCGGGAGAAGATATTACAGTAACGTATACAGCAACAGTAGCTGTTGCAGCAAATATTACTATTGAAGGAACAAACGGTACTGTATATGCAGCAGTAACAAATACAACAGGAGATTTTGATAATTTACCAACTGGTGAATATAAAATAACGATAACACATCCAACAACTGGATGTCTTTTAGAGACTTTCCATACAGTAGGAGTTGCACCACAATTTGATATTTTAATATCAGATGTAACAAACGAAACGTGTAGAACAAATGATGATGGTAGTGCATTATTAGATTTTAGTCCAGCAACACCATATGCAGGTAATTATGATTATGTTGTATACATTGCAGCTACAAACGCAATTTTTAGAACAGTTAATGGTCAAACAGGAAATTCACCAATTGCAAATTTACCAGCTGGAGAATATTATGTAATAACTACATTAACTTCTACAGGAGCACCTTTCTGTACAGCAAGATCAGCGAACTTTACCATTGAAGAGCCAGCGAATCCTTTATTAGTAAGTGGAGTAGTAAATCCACCAGTAAGTTGTAATGGAGGATCAAACGGAACTATAACTGCCAGTGCAACTGGAGGTTGGGGAAGTTACCAATACCAATTAGAAGATTTAGCTAATAATGTTATAGGCGGTTATACATATAGTAATAATAATGTATTTACAGGATTAGCACCAGGAGATTATAGAATAAGAGTTACCGATGGTAATGGTTGTCCTAGATCTAATACAGTTAATATACCAACTCCAGCTCCAGTAACTTTCACTGTAGTAGAGAATGACAATGTATGTGATTCGAGTACAGGCGGAAGTATCACAGTAACAGCAGCTGGAGGAACAGGAACTTATGTATATAGTTTAACAGTAGGCGGAACAGTAGTAGCGAGTCAAACATTAACAGCAACTAC
>NZ_CANLTU010000025.1 GCF_947494125.1 uncultured Tenacibaculum sp. | reverse complement strand
TTGTACACAAACAGTAACAGTTGTAGACAATATCAATCCAACGATCAGTGCTTGTCCATCAGCAGTTACAGTAAATGCAATTTTAGGATGTAGTGTTGCATTGACAGATATAAATTTAGGAAATATTACAGCTACAGATAATTGTACAGCTTCAAGTAACCTTAATATAAGTAATAATGCACCTGCAGTTTTTTCAATTGGAAATACTACAGTAGTGTGGACGGTAGTAGACCTTTCTGGAAATGTTATTACATGTAATCAAATAGTAACAGTAAATTGTATTGATACTGACGGTGATGGTATACCAGATACTACAGATTTAGATGATGATAATGATGGAATTCCAGATACAGCAGAAGGGACAGGAGATACTGATGGAGATGGAATTATAGATAGCCTAGATTTAGATAGTGATAATGATGGAATTTTAGATGTAGATGAAGGCGGAAATGGATCATTAGATGTAAATGGAGATGGAGTTATTGATATTAATGATGGAGCTTCTGGAGCAGATACAAATGGAGATGGTCAAGCAGATAATTCAGTAGATCTAGATGAAGAGCCAGATACTGATGGTGACGGAGTACCAGATTATAAAGATTTAGATAGTGATAATGATGGAATTAATGATGTAATTGAGAATGGAAATGGATTATTAGATACAAATGAAGACGGTGTAATAGATTCAAATGATGCTGGAGGATCGGATTCAGATGGCGATGGAATATCAGATAGTATCGATGGTGATACTTCAGGCTTTGGAGAAGGTAATGGAGGAACAGCAGATACAATAGATTCAGATGGCGATGGAGTACCTGATTATCAAGATTTAGATAGTGATGATGATGGAATAAATGATGTTGTTGAAGGAGGTAACCCAGATAGAGATGGAGATGGTCAAATAGATAATCCAAATAATGATTCAGATGGGGATGGAATTCCTGATGATTCTGATGGATCAAATGGATTTGGTGATGCTAATGATCCAGATAATGATTCAGATCCAATAGATCCAAATAGTGGAGGAAGTGGAGTTGTAGGAGATAGTGGTACAGATACTGATGGGGATGGTATATCAGATAGTGTTGACGGATTAAACGGATTTGGTGATGCAATTGATACTGATGGAGATGGTATATCAGATGCTATAGATTTAGATGATGATAATGATGGAATCCCAGATACAGCAGAAGGAACAGGAGATACTGATGGAGATGGAATTATAGATAGTCTAGATTTAGATAGTGATAATGATGGAATTTTAGATGTAGATGAAGGCGGAAATGGATCATTAGATGTAAATGGAGATGGAGTTATTGATATTAATGATGGAGCTTCTGGAGCAGATACAAATGGAGATGGTCAAGCAGATAATTCAGTAGATCTAGATGAAGAGCCAGATACTGATGGTGACGGAGTGCCAGATTATAAAGATTTAGATAGTGATAATGATGGAATTAATGATGTAATTGAGAACGGAAATGGATCATTAGATACAAATGAAGATGGAGTAATAGATTCAAATGATACTGGGGGAGACGATTCAGATGACGATGGAATATCGGATAGTATAGATGGAGATACTTCAGGATTTGGAGAAGGAACTTCTGGAGAAGGAGATACAATAGATACTGACGGAGACGGAATTTCAGATTATCAAGATTTAGATAGTGATGATGATGGGGTTAATGATGTAGTTGAAGGAGGAAATTCAGATATTGATGGAGATGGTCAAGTAGATAATCCAATGGATGATACCGATGGTGATGGAATTGCAGATAGTGTTGATGGACTTGATGGTCATGGAGATGCAAATGATCCTAATAATGATTCAGATGCAATTGATCCTAATAGTGGGGGAAATGGTGTAGTTACAGATAGTGGTTCAGATTCTGATGGTGATGGTATAGCAGACAGCGTTGATGGGTTAGATGGATTTGGTGATGCTTATAAAGATGATTGTATAAAAGACGAAAATTATATTATGACTCCAAATGGTGATAGTTTGAATAATTATTTGCATATTGAATGTATTGATAATCCAGAATACATAAATAATACTTTAGAGATATTCAATCGTTGGGGTAACGTTGTATATAAAGTGAATGGTTATTCAAATATTGATAGTACTAAGAGATTTGAAGGAATTTCAAATGGACGAGCAACTATAAGTATTGATGATAAATTGCCAGTTGGAACTTATTTTTATAAATTAAATTTAGGTAATGGAACACCAATAAGAAAAGGATGGGTATATATAAATCGATAATTATTAGTATTTTAGAGTAGAATAAATTGATGTATAAAAGTTAAAGTGAAATGAAATTAAGTTTAATCTTAGTATTTAGTATGTGTTTTATATTAAATATAAAGGCACAACAAGATCCCCAATATACACAGTATATGTATAATACAATGAGTGTAAACCCAGCTTATGCAGGATCTAGAGGACATGGAGTTATTACAGCTATTGGTAGAGCTCAGTGGGTTGGTTTTGACGGAGCACCAGAAACACAGAATTTAAGTTATGACACTCCTTTAGGCTACTCAGGTTTAGGTTTAGGAGTAAATTTAGTAAATGATAAAATCGGACCATCGCATGAAATTTATTTAGATGCTAATGTCTCATATACTGTTGAAACTGGAGAACTCGGTAATTTAGCTTTTGGTTTGCGTTTAGGAGGTAGAATTTTAAATATTGACTGGACTAAGGGAACGGTCCAGGATGTAGAAAATTTCCCTCCTGTAAATAAATTTCTACCTACAATTGGAGCAGGTATTTATTATCATGCACCTGAATGGTATGTAGGTTTATCTGTGCCTAATATTTTGAGAAAAGAACATTATGATGCAGAAAATACAATAGGTGAAACAGCAGTAGAAAGAATGCATTTCTTCTTAATAGCAGGCTATGTTTTTGATATAAATGAAGATTTGAAATTTAAACCAGCTGCTTTATTAAAAGGAGTTTCAGGTGCACCATTATCATTAGATATATCTGGTAATTTTTTATTTAATGAAAAATTTAGAGTTGGTTTAGGTTGGAGATGGGGCGATTCTATTAGTGGGCTTTTAGGGTTTCAAGCTTCAGATTCTTTGTTAATAGGTTATTCATATGATTTAACAACTTCTAATTATAATGTAACAAATTCAGGAACACATGAAATTATGTTACGTTATGAATTATTAAAAAATATTAGATATAGATCTCCCCGATTTTTTTAAAATAACATTTTATGAGTTTAAAAAATACGTTATTACTAATAATATTGGTGATTTCTATTAAGAGTTATGGGCAAAGCAAAAAAGTAGCAGATCGTTATTTTGAAGAGTTTTCATACGTCCAATCTGCAAAATTATACAAAGCACTAATAGAAGAGAAAGGAGATAGTTCTAAGCATGTAATAAGTCGTTTAGCCGATTCTTATTATAATAATGCAGATACAGAAAAAGCAGAAGGTTGGTATAAGAAACTAGCTAATATTTATAAAGCTAATCTTGAAGATAAATATTTATTTAAGTATGCTCAAGTATTAAGGAGTAATGGTAAATATAAAAAGTCAGACTCTATTTTTTTAACATTAGCTTCGGCTGATAAAAATAATAGAAAAGAAGAATTAAAAAAAGAGAACTACCTGTTGGACTATTCTTCAAATAAGAATACAAGAATAGGAGTACGAAATTTAGCAATAAATACTCCATTTTCTGATTTTGGAGGAATAATACTTAACGGGAAGTCTTATTATACTTCAGCAGCACCTAAAGGAGGAAAAAAAGAACGTATTTATAAATGGAATAATCAACCATTTTTAAATATATATAAAGCAGAGGAAGAAATTCAAACATTAGAAGATAATGTAAAGGATACAGTTCTAACACTTGTAAACCATCGTTTGATGGATGTACCTATTAGTTCGGACTATCATGAATCTACTCCAATTTTCACTAAAGATGGTAGGACCATTTATTTTACTCGTAATAATGTAAATGGAAAAAAGGTAGGAAGAGATAAAAAAAATACGTCTAATTTAAAAATATATAAAGCAAATTTTGTAAATGGTTTTTGGGTTAATGTAAGGGAACTTCCATTTAATGGAGAAGAATATTCTGTGGGGCATCCAGCATTGAGTCCAGATGAAAAAACAATGTATTTTGTTTCTAATATGCCAGGAGGTTTTGGAGCTACTGATATCTATAAAGTTGATATATTAGAAAATGACGAGTATGGTACACCTGTAAATTTAGGTAAAACTATTAATACTTCTGATAAAGAAATGTTTCCTTTTATAGGTGAAGATAATACTTTGTATTTCTCATCAAACGGACATTTAGGGTTGGGACTCTTAGATATATTTCAGTCAAAAATTAATAATGATTCAACTTATTCGCCAGTTAAAAATTTAGGACATCCATTCAATAGTAAAAGAGATGATTTTTCATTTTATATTAATGAAACGGGTAAAAAAGGATTCTTTTCATCAAATAGAAAAAAAGGAAAAGGTGATGATGATATTTATAGTTTCTTTATTTATTCAGATCCTCCAATTTGTAAACAATCTTTTGAAGGTGTTGTAACGGAAACTGTCAATAAGACACCTGTGGATGGAGCAACAGTAAAATTAGTTAGTTTAGAGGGGAAAGTTGTTATGGAAGCGATATCTGATATAACTGGTAGATATATTTTTAACGATGTTTTATGCGATAAAAATTATACTGTTTTAGCAAGTAAACTTGATCATAAATCAACTAGTAAGAGAAAAGTTAAAATTGTTAAGGGAGAAAAAACTCAAGTAAATTTAGATTTAATACCTTTAATTATAGGTAATCAAATAGTTATAAACCCTATTTATTTTGATTATAATAAATCTGTTATACGAGAAGATGCACAATATGAATTAGAAAATATTGTAACTGTGATGACGAATCATCCAGAAGTAATTATAAAAATTGAATCTCATACAGATAGTAGAGGTCCAAGTGATTATAATAGAAAATTATCAGATAAAAGAGCTAAATCAACTAGAGACTATATTTTATCAAGAGGTATTGTTAAAAACAGAATTATTAGTGCTATAGGTTTTGGTGAGGATCAATTACTAAATAACTGTAACAATGCTAATAAAAATAAATGTTCAGAAGAAGAACATCAAAAAAATAGGCGATCTTATTTCTATATAGTAAAAGGAACTGATAAAATTAAAGCCAGACAAGAAGCAGAAAAAATAGCAGTGCAAAAGAGAATACATAAAAGAAACAATTTTTTACAATTCTTAAGAAAAAATTTCAAAAAATCTAATAAATCTTCTAGGGCTGAAGATAGTAAATGCCTTAAAGGAGAGGAAACAAATTGTAATGATAAAAAGAATATTCAAATAGAGTACAAAAACTAATTTAATTTACAACAAAGTATATAATTAATTCCTTTTATAATTGACGTATTTATATTACCAAAAGGTAATTTTAAACGGGTTATAAAAGGAATTTATAGTATAAATATATGTCTGAAAGAATAAATAGGAAGTATGTACTTCTATTTATGTTTTAAAACAAGAAGAGAAGAGAAGAGAAGAGAAGAGAAGAGAAGAGAAGAGAAGAGAAGAGAAGAGAAGAGAAGAGAAGAGAAGAG
>NZ_CANLTU010000024.1 GCF_947494125.1 uncultured Tenacibaculum sp. | reverse complement strand
TTTATCTTCTAATTCTATCCCAGATAAATTTTTCAGTATATTCTGCTATCTGCTTTTGAGAATACTTCAATACTGTAAAATCATCATCTCCAATAATTCCATGAATATATTCTTGTTTTATTTGAATTGGAGGAAATCCATAAAACATTCTCTGCCAAATTAGGTCAAAAGATTTTTCTAAAAAGCTTAATGTTTGTTTTACCTTTTCTGTATTAATTATATTACTTAATAATTCTTTTCTTTTGATATTAGACAGAACTTTCACTTTAAAAACTTCTTCTTCAAAATTCACAAACTCTTTAAAATCTACCTCATCATTTAACCCATAAAATTTATTATATTTTACATAATCTATATCGTCAAAAAATTGAACTACAAAATCATTCATAAAAATAACATTTGGATTCCTATCACTTGTTGAACCGACATAATTTTCTGTAAAAGACATGTCTCCACCTAATGTTTCTAAATAAGTTATCATTAATGGAAAATGATTAATATTTTTGACTTGTTTATTTAAAATTATTAAGCGTAATTCTTCTTCTACTTTAGGACTTAAACTAAATATCTCTTCACAAATTGCGTTTCTCCAAATTTGGATATAGAAAAACATTCTAATTAATGAAACCTCCTCAAAATTCAAATGATTAATTTGATTAAGGTTTACGTTTCTTAATTTCGGGATAATATCACTAGAAAACTTAGATTCAAATTCAGTAAAAGATTTTTCACAAGTATTACAAAAAACATAATCAACAGAAAAAGGTATTTTTCTTGCATTCTCAAGCTCTTCATCTGTTGGAGGTCTACCCAATCCTTTTTCTAAATTTACTTCATCAATCCTCTGAAAATTAAATTCAACAAAGGGATTTCCATTTGATATATCAAAATAATATCCACGTTCTCTTTCGTTCGTTCCACCAATATTTAAGCACTTTCTTATAACACCATCAGATAAATAGTGGGTGTTTTTTTTTGTAGCTTCTTTTTCCTTACATAGAGCACAAATCATATCTTATATTTTAAAGAATGGGTTATTCATTACATTTTAAAAATTAAATCTAATAATTCAAAAACTCCAATGCTTTTTGAATTTAGCTTAAAGAAGTCAATAAGTTATATTCTATCTAAAATAAGAACACCTTTTAAAACGCTTCTATGTACGCAGTGTTTAGATTTTCATTTACATAAATTGGTAAACTACCTCGATTATGAATTTCAGCAGTTACAACGGTTGAAGGGTGACCATAATTGTTATTAGTGCCATATGAAAACGGGCAAAATAAAGTTTTGTTTAAAAAAGAAGACTCAAAACATTTTAAATCTCCATGATGCGGAATCTGTACTGTACCAATAAATGTCCAAAAATTTCGATAAATACTATCTATACTAATAACATTAAAATCACTATCTCCACTATAAACACAACCTACATCATTAGTAAAACTTCTTTTAAAAAAATGTGGTTTATATGGAATAAAAATTCTTTTCTTGTAAGTTTTATAGCTATCTTCTGTTGGTCCTGAGTATAAAATCATAGAGTTTTGATTTATTTTACCTTTTAATGAGTCGTATATTTGCTGAAATAATTTCCCCCCTTTTTTTACCGTTAAATTAATATCACTAACTATTTCATCTAACGTATATTTAGCATCATTCTTTAACTTACTAACATTAAAACCAGCATTTCTTAATTTGTTCTCTAAATCAGTACTTCTTTGAGGGTATTCAAAATTATAAGGAATAAAAACCCAATCAGGTAATTCTGTTGATAATAAAAGTTTTGTTCCGCTTTTTATTTCTGTATTAGTTTCTAGAGTAGAGATATCCATATTTTCCTGATTTTCCAATATTTTTTGAGGTGATGAAGAATTCACATAAATTATTTTTGTTTTTTCTCCAAAAAACGAAGCAGGATTTCGAATAAGCTCAATAAAATCAAAACCTAGTATTCGATAGAGGTTTATTAAAAAAAACTTTTCATTTTCATGTAATAATGGCATAACGACTATTTCAATATTAGCAACGCTATTTTTTAGTGTAGGAATTAATGAGACATGGTCAAAATCAAAATGGGAAATGAATAAGATTTTTATCACATCTGTTTTTTTAAAACTCTGAGAAACTGTTTTAGATGCTCTTTTAGATTTTTTCCAATTCCCACAATCAAAAACAATATTTAAATTATCATGTTTTTCAGTGTAAAATGCTCCTTGACCAATTGGATGAAATATTCTCTGCTTCATATTTTTTTGTAATTCTATAATTTAAGGTAAAAAATTTATGATGATAAACTCATATAACTTTGATTTAATGTTAACTTCTATATCAGTTGTGTCTAATTATTCAGTAAACTTATCTAGCTTACCTTGAATTGATTTCATATCTAATAAACCACTTCCAATTTGTATAGCTTTTTTATAAAAAGGAATGATATATTTTGGGTAGCTCCTTTTCTTAAAGGCATTTGTCTCTTTCTCCATTTTCTGATGTCTTAAATCACCAAATTTCAATAATAACTTAGTAGCTCTTTCAATCTCTACAGGTCTTTTTCTGTCCGATATTTTTTCTACTAGATTGTGAAACTCAACATCACTTTGATGAATATCATCTTTATTTTCATAACGAGTGAGTTGCTCTCCAACCTCAACTGTTTCGATATTCGGAATATTAAATCTAATGTTATGCCCTTCATACATATCATATAATTCATTATACCAAATTCCCGAATCATGCCATTCCCCATATATCTGTACCGAATTTTTAATTCGAAAGCCTTGTAGTCCATCAACTCCTCCCATTATTGTAATTCTAGTTGGCATTGGAAAACACCCAATAACTTCTTTGTCTTCTTTATAACTAGAAAACGAATCTATATAGAGCTTTTTGAATGTTGTAAAAAAAACCAATATCTTTTCAATTCTCGGATAAAAAAATTCTTCAACATTAAATGATGAAATCCCAAGATTTTCAATTATAATAGGCTCTGAATCGTGAAGTATATAATCTGTATCACTTAATGCATATGCAGAATGAAAAAATGTATTTCTAATCTCTTTATAGTGGTTTTCATTAAAAAAATTAATGATATTTTTTTTATCAGCATCATGCAAAAGCTCTAATAATGCCTCCTGTTTCTCACCAATTCCTAATAGTCTTTCATATTTTTTTGTTTTCCAATACAGATAAGAAGAAGGCTTAAATCCAAGCTTGACATTACATAAACTACCAATAATGTTATAAAAATCACTATTCTCAAAAAATGTTGAATATATTAGTGCTCCAATTCTTGTCTTTTCTTTTCCAGTTAATTCTAGATAAAGCGATTTATAAAATTCAATTGCATCAAACCATTCATATAAATTAGTCATCAATTTATGAGTTCCCATACCTCTATAGTTCAATAAAGTCAATACAAAATCAAATTCATTTATATCTTTTGCTTCTTGAAATAATATTTCTAAATCATTAATAACTTCTTCCATTAGACATTTTTAAATTATCATTATCCTACTAAATAATAGTTTTACTATATATCACTGATTTAGTGAGTTTTTTTTTGTTTTTGTCCTATATTTTCTTTTATTATTTCCTTAAGAACTTCTTCTCGCTTTTGTATAAATTTTTTGAAATTCTCAAAACTTAATCCCACTAGTTCTGGTATCAACAAAGAGTTTCTTATCCCTTTATTTGTTTTCTCTTGTTCTTTAATCCAAATATCAAGCTCTCTCTTGTTCTTTGATTTATTCTGTTCTTCAGACAGAAGAGCTAAATTTAAAGTTGTATTCCAGTAATCTCTATAAAAGTCAATATCTTTTTGATTCGCGAGAAAGTTAAAATCAGAATTTTCAAACTGACTTTTTGGATGCAAATGGTCAATATTAGGGTTTTTAAACTCGAAATTAAACTTGGGAAATAAAAGAGATAATACATAAAAACTATCTAAGCTATCATATGAAGTCCTAAGCACACTTTCTATTTTCTCATCATCCATTATGAAACTACGATTTGTTCCTTTAAACCTCTCTTTTAATCTAATTAAAGGAAATATACTCTCTGAATTTTCATCTAATACTTGTTTTATTGATTTCAAAAAACCATCGGAGCTTCCACCAAATAATTTATTCAATAAGGATAAATGCAAGTAATTTTTTATAACTCTTTTGTTTTCTAAATATTTATTTTCTTTGTTTAGTTCATGAAAACTATCATTGACAAAAACATAATAAATAATAGGAATAACTGCATTTTTTGACCTTAGAGCATGATTATTAAACGAAAGGGATTTTACAAGCTCAAAACTTGATTTTATACTCTTAGTAATTTTTCCCCATTCAGATTTAATCTTTTGAATTGTCTCTCCTTGAAAGTTTTTTAATGCAAATCGAATATCTGTAGAGAATAAGACTAAGCAAGTTTTCAATACAAAGTCTTGGTTAATAATAAAACCTATTTCTTCAACTTGTCTAATTAATTCGTCAATCTCTTCACGTGCACCTTTTGTGGATTTTCCTTTTTCCCATGAAGCAGTAATTATTGACATTAGCAAATCAGCAAACGATAATGTTGTTCCTCCTGAATTTGTCCTAATGAACTCATACAATACTTTATCAAAATCTTGGTTTTTCTCCAAAAAGAAGTTAATTATTGCCTTTTCATTTATCAATTTATACAACCTAAGTAATGTCTCTCCTGCAAATCCACCTATATCGAGTTTATTTCTTGATAAATATTTAATTACATGATGTTCTTTTTCAAAAGCTAAAACCTCTCCAACTTCAAACCAAAAACAAGGAATTTCACACTTATTTCCCTCTTCATCTTCAACTAACTTGACCTTTTGTTTATATTGTTGTTCATGTTCATTATGAATTAAAAATCTAAAATCATAAACTTTTTTTTCATCATCATTTATGATGGGGTTCAGAAGGTCAAGAAATAATTTACGGCTAGGATAGTCCTCTTCATCCTTTTTATATTTCTTCTTTCTATATACATAACGTTTATAAGCATAAGCTCCTTTTAATCCAATATATAAACTATTAAGTCTTTGTTGTCCATCAATTACTGCTTGAAAATCTTTATAACCTCTTGTATTTCTCTCTTGATTATTCCCTCCTTTATATTCTTGATATTTTTTAAGAAAATCATAAAATCTAAAATTATTTTTGATTTCCGAATCCGTTACAGACCAAAACATAAAAGTATTAATTGGATAATCTTGCATTATAGAATCAAAAAGAAACTCTATTTGTTTTGTATTCCATACAAAACGCCTTTGAATTGAAGGCAAAAGCAAATCGCCTGAATCAATTTTATCAATCGCATTTTTGATGGTTATTGCTTTCTCTAATTCATTTGCCATTTTTTGATTGTGATTGTTTTAACACCCTACAACATTGTTTCTATATTCAACTACATTCTAGGATTGATTTCTTTGTGAATTTATTCATAAAAAATATTAAAGACAAATAGATTATTATCAAATTTTCTTAAAAATTGTTGTAAATACTTATTTTAAAATGGAACTTTTATTCTCAAACCACTTAAAACTCTAATCCTTTTTTTTCATCCCCCAATATTGGGCTAGATTTTCAACATAATCAGAAGAACTTTTCCCTATGTACAACAAAAAATCTTTCTCTGTAGAATGTCCTGTAATATTCATTAAAAGAGGTGTAGGAATAGTAGCATAATAGTTGCTTGCAAAACTTCTACGACAGATGTGTGATGTAACCAACTCCCATTTTTCGTACACTCCTTTCTCTTTACGATTTGTCTTTTTACTAACCTTCCCTCCATTTACTCGATAAACAAGACCTGCTTCTTTTGCTACCTCTTTTATATACTTATTAAATAACGTTTTACTACTTTCTAAATTATTCGAAAAAGTTTTAGGAAATTCCCAGTTTCGAGACTCTAATATTTCAATGACTTTAGGATGTAATAATACATTTACTTTCTTCTTAGTTTTCTTCTGGGTTACTTCTATCATTTTCAATTTTCCTTTTTCTATTATATTTTCCTTCCTCATAACTAACAAATCACTAACTCTTTGTCCCAAGTAACACCCCATAACCAACCAGTCTTTTGCATCTTTTAAATACTCCTCTGAAAATTTAGTTTTTGCGATTAAATCTATCTCCTTAAAATCCAAGAATATACTTTCAACCTTCACAGAAAAACCTTTAATAGCCTCTAACTGTGAACTTACCTCTATCCCATTATTCTTAGCATCTAAACAAATTGTTTTAACAAATTTAATATCTCTACCAGCAGTATTCATACTCATTCTTTCATCAACTAATAAGAATTTTAAATAATCCTCTCTGAAGTTTAAATTAACATCTTTTAACTTTAGTTTCACTTTTCTACTGACTTCATATTTTCTTAGTTTTCTCCGAATAGTTTTATATTTCTTAATAGTAGCAACTGAAACCCCAACACCACCTTTTGGATTCGTTTTAGTAGGTAGCCTTTTTATAAAATCTTCAGCATAATTCACTACAAAATCTAATTTATTTTCTTTACTTCGATTGAAGTAAACATCTATTACATTAGTTAACCAAGAAGAATTGATTTCAACTCCTCTTGATATCTCTTTGTTATAAGAAGTTATAATTTTGATTTTTAAAGCCTCTAAACTAGTGCTCAGATTGATTAAATCCTCATTAACTTTAGTCATCTTGATAGTTCCTTTTTTTCTATTAAAGAACTCGGGATTAACTAATAATGAAGTACTCTTTCTTAATAAAATCTTATTAGAACCAGATAATCGAACATAAATTGTGGTTGGATTACTTTTCCCTTTGATAAAAAACTTTACACTTGCCATAAAATTAAATTTGGTAAGTTTTCTAAAGAAATTTGGTGGTGCTG
>NZ_CANLTU010000023.1 GCF_947494125.1 uncultured Tenacibaculum sp. | reverse complement strand
AACCACAACAAGTGTAATACGCATTTTACTTATTGTAAATAAATTTCATTTCTTATTCCATAGTCATTTTACCTACATTTATTTAGGTACGTATGAGTTTAAACACTCAATAATATGATCTGCTCTTTCCTCGGCCATCTGTTTTACATTTTTGGGCCCACCGACAGGAACAAAAACAGTTGCTAATGGAAATTTTAAACTATCATCTGTTTTGATTGTAAACTGGCCATTCGGAGATTGGCCAAAAGGACTAAATTCTTTTATGTATTTTTTCTTTTTAAAATCCATGTATTTTGGTTTTATGGCTGAGTGGCCGATTAATGTTTTATAGTTGAATAACTACACTTTTAATTTATTTTGTTTTTATTATTTTTACTTCATGGAAAACAGCTATGATCAACTTAAAACAGAATTTATAGAAACAAAAAAGGGTTCTCCTTTTCTTAAATTAATTTCACTTACCCTTATCTTAATTTTTCTAACCACTCCTTTGTCTCAAATTGTTCCTGATTTTTTAACTTGTCATTGTTCTGAAGTTTTACCAGGGTTTAATGGTTGTATTTTTGCTGGAAACCTAAATTGCTTTTGCTTTTAACTACAGATTAAATGCTCTGTAGAATGCTAAAACTGTAATTATTAGCAAAGCGATTAATATTATTTTGTCTTTTATATTTAAATCTGAAAATTTCATAATTACTAGTATTTCCCTAAACTCGATCAACTTCATCTACAAATAATCTAAATTCTTTAGGAGTTATTATTTTTATATATTTTGCAGTGTTAATATCTACGCCTCTTGATTCTGATATTATTCTATTTATTGTGCTTCTAAAAAATCTTTTTGGCAACCTCCAGTAGTATTCCGATAAGGCTTTTTTTGAATCTTTAAAAGGCGGGTATTGAAATTCCATAAATAAATTGTTTTTGTTGTCTTTTTGTTCCGTTTTTTTAAGTTCATAACTTTCAGTCCCCCCTCCTTTAGAATCAGAGAGGGTATATTTAAGCTCTTAAACCTCCCCTACTAATTCAGTCACCAATTCAGTTATATTATTTTTAGCAGTTTTTAATAATTCTGCAATTATTCTTTCTTGTTCTTTTGTTTTCTCCTCCATCTCTTTTATTTTTCTATTTATATATTTTTTATGTTGCTTATCTTCATATTTATGTTGTTTACTTAACCTTACATATTCATCTCTACCAATCATTAATCCCTTTAAAACATCTAAACAATTTATAACATGAGAGCTTTTAAAATAAGAATGATTTTCTTCTGTAGTTAACGAGGATTGTATTAAAGAAATTAGACTTTCTTGGTATATTGGTAACATAGAAAGATCTTCATTAAACATTACTTTAAGATTTGAACTATTGTTCAAGCCTAATTTTTTTTGTTTCGGGGTATAATTCATTTTTTTTGTTTTAAAGTGTAGCAGAATAGCTACTGTTATAGTTTTTAGTTATTTGTAATAGTTTCATATAATTTGTTATTCTTCTCATATATTGATAAGTACAATTCATTAATTTTTATAAAAACCTCTTTAGAAGTATAACTTTGTTCTCCTAATCTTTCAATTCCATTCTTACTAACAATTATTTTTAAAATTGAACCATCAGAAATTATTGGAAATGGTGTTATTTTCACTCCATTATCCCAACACCACTTCATTGCTTTAAAATGTAATTCCATCTGTGTCAACTTCTTGTTTTCTTATAGTCTCACATCCCTCCTCTTGTAAAATTTTCTTTTCAATAAAAAAGTGCTCTTTCTTAACTCTCCTTTGATTTGCTACATCATCAAAATTCACCATTATTCTCCCCTGAGAATCTCTATATCTTTTTGGGTTAAAAATGAAGCCTTCCATTTTACAATACTTCTCTACTGCCTTTTTAAATTTACTAGCTCCTAATGCTGATTTTCTACCTACAAAATCAACATAGTTTGTATACAAATCACTTCTTAATAAATTTATATTATACCTACTTTCATCTGAAAAATATTCTGTTGCCCATTCCATACAATTATCTCCGATTTGCGCTTTTAAATTGTTCATCTTAATATTATCCATAGGTGCTAGAAACTCGTTTCTAACATTAGCTAAATACAGTTGACAACATTGCATTAAAAAATTATAAAACTTATTGTATTGTTCATCGTTCCAATCTTGAAAAAAAGAATGTCCAAAATCATCTGAAACTTTACGCTCACTATTGTAATCATCTGTATGTGCGTGGTAGTAATCGCTAAAAGAAACAAAAAATAAACGACGCAAATCTGAACCTCTATTTTTGTTTAAGCCATAATTAAATGTACCTACGAATTTTGGAGAATCTGCAAAAGATAATGAGTAGCCTTGTTTCCCCTTTGGATTTATATTTGTTTCTCCAGTAATTTTATTATAGAAAAAATCAAATGCTCCTCCTTTTTTACCATCTTCTATATTAATTACATCATGTTCTTTTTGTAAGCCTCCTAACAAATGCTTATTTGAACTTATATCATCATCTTTACCATCAACTGTAAAAATATTTAGCAATTCTTTTAAGCCCCTAATACCTAAACTTTTTCCAGTTCCTCCATTTGCATCATCATCACTACCTTTTACTGCATCATCCATTATATAAACGAACTTTGCAAAATCTTCCCTTTTGTATCGATGTATTAAGTAACCAAAGGCAAAACATTTATTTAAAAAATGTTGTTCTTGTCTTATTTGTTCTTCTTCTGAAAGTTTTTCGCCATTAAGTGTAAATAAATTAGTTTTTCTGTAATTTTCTTGTTCTTGAACGGTATCAAAAGACTTTTCTATTTCTTTGCGCCAATGTACACGACTACCGTTTATTAAATACGCCATAAAATCACATGAAGTATCTTTTATTTTTACACGATTTCGTCCTTGTAGATCTTTGTAATACTCAAAGTAACTTTGTTGTACTATAAAATTTTTATTTACAACTTTATGAGACCAAACAAAGTTGCTTGAAGTGTTTTTCGTACTGAACGCAACATTATTTGCTGTAATCTTAACAATACCATTATTGAAATAAAATAATTGGCTAACTGCAGTACAATTTTTAAAATCAATATCAATAGAATCAATATTTTTCAACTCATTTACTGAGAATGACCTTGAACGTTTTATTAAGTTTATTTTATCTAAACAAGCTCCTTTATCCTTTAAATATTCTATACAAAATTTACGTATTTCAGAGGTTTCTGGAACTGATACTTTGTAATCTTCTATTTTAACTACAAATGATGTATCCTCATTATTTTTATCTTGAATATTTAAGTCTTGCCTATAACTATAAAAATTGTTTGCGTTTAAAAAGTAATGGAGATTTGCTAAGTTTATTTGTGGACGTCCTTTATCGTTACTATCAATAAAGTTGCATTTTAACGCAACTAATAATAAGTTTTCAAATTTGCGTTTTATTGCGTTTTTGTCTGCGTTTGTATAATATTTCAACCAGTCTCTAAAATCCTTACCATTATGCCCCATTTTAGAGGTTGGCAACCATACAGTTTTTAAGTTCCAATATTTATTTGCTAACGCAAAAGCATACTTTTTTCCAGAATTATCTATGTCAGGTAAATTGTAAAAATTTTGACATAATTTATTTATTCTACTATACTGATTATAGCTTAATTGTTCTCCTTCACTATTTAACCAAATTGGATAATAATCCTCTGATATTGAAGCTAGATTTAAACCGTCTGAACCTCCACTACAAATAATAATATTTTTTACTTGTAGTTCTTTTATCTCTCTAAGAATTTCCTTCCTAGCATCTCTATTTGAAGTACGTGTTAAATCTTCATATAATGATGAAATTCTATTTTCGTCAACTTGTTTTAATATTCTATCTAATCCATGGATGTAGTCATTGTCTTTTGTTCCTAAATAACCATGTTTGAAGTTTACAGTTTTTCCTTCTTTATTCTTTCGTTTAAATTCTGCTGGCTTATATGTTTTTGCCCATACTTTTAAATCATTTGAATATGCAAAAATTGGGTAATTTATAGTACAACTAGTAATCATTAACTTACTTTCTTTCTTGGTAATCTTCTCATAAGATTCTACCTCAAAAAAATTGAATTCTTTTGCTAGAGAAGCGTTAATAAATCGGCCAATACTTTTTAAGTTTTGATATTCTTTAGTCTTAACTTCAAAATATGTATTTGGTAACTTATCATTGTTATGTTTGAATTCAATATTTGCTGAATAAACTGTGTTATTTTCACCTACATTAAATTCTACATATAATTTTTTTATTACTTCTAAAAAAGGAAGTCCTATTTTACTAATTACTGCACTAACTGCATCATAATTTTTATCTCCAAAATCTATAATAAACCACTTATCTTCTTTTTTAAATAATGATGCACTTGCTGTCTTTTCATTGGCACGGAATTTGAATTTATGACTACCAGTAGTTTCGCAACCAATACAATCGGGAAAATATTTATGTAAAATATCTAAACCTCCGTTAGTTGCTTTATAAAGAACAGATGTGTTATATTTATAATTCATTAAAAAAGAGTTACTTAAAATTGGATTAGGCTTCTAGTTTTTTTAATAATTCACTTGATGGCCTACCTAAATAATTTGAAATACTCTCGAGTACAGCATATAATGTTAGATACTCGTGATTTTCTTTTATTTGTCTTTTAAGTGTACTATACTTAATTCCTGTATCAACAGATAGCTTAGCAATTGCATTGCAAGAATTAAGTTTATTGATTACCTCTTTTTTTAATACATATTTGTATTTTATATTTGTTGCAGACATTTGAAATATATTTTAGTTTTATAAATCTGGATTAGAAATTTACATCACAAATATATTACAGAAATTCTGAAATAAACAAATTATTTTTCAGAAAAATTGAAAAAACATGAAAAAACTAGTAAGTCAAAGGTTTATAGAGGCGGTAAATTACATACTTTCTGAAAATACTGAAGTTAAAAAAGGTGAAATCGCTAAAAAATTAAACTTAAGCAATAGTAGTTTTTCAGAAATCCTGAACAAAAGAATGAACCCTTCAATAGAAGCAATCTCTTTAATCTCTATTAATTACAATATATCTTTATATTGGTTAATAAATAATAATGGTGATATGCTAAACAGTGAAGGTGAGAAAATATCAGGAGAATATTCTATAGAAGCTACAGTAAGAAACCAAGAAAGACAAATAGACCAATTATATCGAGTATTAGAAATTTTGGCAACAAAGCTAGATATTAGCAAAGATTCGCTTTATAAATTAGCGGGAAAACTATAGATTTTTCTTTTTGCGAACTTAAAGGCTCTACTTTATTATTAAATTCAAAATCTAAAAGCTGATCAAGTTCTTTGTCAAGGGCAATAAATTTTTTAGTTTTTTCTTTTAAAGATAATGATGTGTTTTTTTTAAGCTCTTTTATATCTTTTTTTACTTCTTCTAATTTTCTATTCATATTACATGTTTTTATCTAACACCTCGATCATTTCATCATTCATTTCGTCAGGTATATTTATATAAGCAAACTTTGCTATTTCTTTCTTTTGCTTTTGCAGTTGCGCTTTTTGCGCTTCAAGTTTTTGTATTCTAGTTTTACGATATTTTGTAAATAGGTAAACTGCATAAACAATTACAGCTGCTGAAACAATTGTCATTAAATAATAAGTGAATCTTGAAAAATCATCTAGTCTACTGAATATCCAGATATAAGTAAATATTTTGGTAGAAAGATAAAAACCAGTAAACAAATAAGACCATTCTTTTGGTCTAGTGTTTGTAAAAAACATAAACAAAACAAATATTCCAAAAATAAAATCTGTTGTGTTTCCTCCGAATCGTTCCCAAAAAAAATGAAAAGAAGGAAAAACAAATGTCTTTTCTCTTTCAATTTCAAAATTTAGTTTATTAAAAGCTTCTTGCTTCTTTGCCCTTGCTTCTTTATACTTCTCATAAACGGGTTTATTAAATACAGATTTTTTAACTTCATTTAAAGCAATAGTATTACCCCCCTTTGCTTTTAGAAAGGATTTCTCAGCAGCATAATAGTCTATAGAATGCTTTGGTATAAATATGTAAGAGTAAAAAAGTGAACCTAAAAATACACCTATTAAAAATTTTACTCCATTAGATTTAATCTTCGTCCATAGTGTGTGTTGCTCCACCATCCCCTTCTGAGGTTTGAGAATCCCCTTTTCCGATTGTTGATTGTAATTCATATTTTGTTTCAATTTTATTTTCTGGAACTAGTTCGGTTTTATTACCACCGCAAGAAGTAAAAGAAATAGCTAAAATGACAGCACATAGAAATATTAAATTTTTCATCTTTATTTATTTTTAGATTAACTGCTAAAAGTAAATAAATTTCTGTGCTTATAATTTCATTTACAAGCTTAATTAGTCATCATGTAAGAACGCAAAGCGCAACGCAAGACCAACTGTTGTAGGTGTATTAAACTTTTCTCTTAATTTTAATGTTACTGATCTTACTGTACTAGGTGAGATATTCATTTCTTTTCCAATCTCAACTGTATTGTGATCGTTAACTAACAGTTTAACAATTTTTAATTCTTTCTTAGATAACAATTCTGTTAAGATATTTAAGTTTCCAGATTCCCCTTTTGATTGGATGTGTTCATTTATCAGGTGTTTTTTTATCTTAGTTGAAAAGTAAGTTTTCCCAATACTAGCATTAGTAATTGCTTTAACTAAATTTTCAGGCTTATCATCTTTTATTAAATATGCTTTGGCTCCCAACTTTAATGTCTCCTCTATAAAAAGACTATCTAAATATGATGAAAAAACTACTATGTTATGGGTATTTTGATTTTGTTTAAAGTATTTTAAAACTTCAATACCATTCATAACCTTCATAGATAAATCTAACACGATAACATCACAAATATTACTGTTACACCATTCAATTAATTCTAAGCCATTCTTAGAATATCCTACAACATCAATATCACTTGTTTTTGTTAGAGACTTAATGCCTTCCAATATTAAACTATGATTATCAGCAACATGTACCTTAATTCTTTTCATACAACAAATGTATATTGTTTAGCTAAAATATGAAGTGGACGTTTCCCTATTTATAAATAAAAAAAACATAAATAGCTAAAAATAAGAATATTAAAAAATAAAGATCTGTTATTTTTATTTAATACATTTATAACATAAATTTATAGTTTAGATTTAATTAAAAGAAGAAAAGTAAATATAACTTTAAAACTGTACTCAAAAACAACTGTACTCTGTTTTGTACTCAGTTTTGTACTCATGATTTCATTATAATTTATAGTACTTTACACTTTATATTTATTTATTGAGTACTAAGAGTATAGAAATATATAAATTAGAATAGATTAATAATTTAAAGAAGTATACTATTGACAAACACTAGAAAAGATTAATTTTATTTTACCTCTTTTTCAATAACAAAAAGTGTGTTTTTTATTAACACTTCCCAACAACTTCCCAAAACAAAAAGTAAAACACTGATAATCAAACATAAATGAATAAAGAAATAATCCTGTCGAGGTCACTATTTAAAGCTCTTGAAAAGAGTAAAAAACCTTGCTTAATCTATGATTAGCAAGGTTTTATTGGTTTTAAGACCTACATAAGATTTGATACAATTTGATTTGATATGTTTGCAAAGTGTCAACAAAAAGACACAACTGTCAACAGTGTTGACAGTTTAAACAAACAAAAAAGTATAGTTGATTTGGCTTTCGTTTAAACTAATGTTTAACAAAAAAACATCAACCATGCGCTCAACTTCAACATTTTCAATCTTCTTTTGGATATATTCTAAAAGAGCGGTAAACAACAAAGCAGGTATTTATGCACGTGTAACCGTAAACAGCAAACGAGTTAACATCAGCTTAAAAATTAAGGCAGATATTACTAAATGGGATTCTAAAAAGCAACGAGTAAAAGGTTTTACTCAAGAAGCTAAAATTGTGAATCGTACTTTAGATCAAGCTCATTCTAAACTTTTTCAATCTTATCAGGATTTAAAACTTCAAGATAAGCTGATTACCTCCCAACTTCTTAAAGCTATTTTCTTAGGAGAAGGCGAACAAGCAAAAACACTTCAAAATCTTTTAGATTATCATCGAAGAAAAATTGAAACAACATTAGCTAAAGGAACAATTAGAAATTTTGGAGTAACTGAAAGCTACCTCAATCGCTTTTTAAAAGCTAAATTAAAAACTTCTGATGTTTACTTAAAACAACTCAATTATAAATTCATTTGTGATTTTGAAACTTACCTACACGAATATTGGCCAAAAGGACATCCGAAAGCAATAAGCCAAAACACTGTAATGAAACACTTACAGAGATTACGTAAAATTACAACGCTTTCTTATCATTTAGAATGGTTAGACAGAGACCCATTTTTACGTTGGAAACCAACTTACGAAAAAAGAGAGCGTCAGTTTTTATCGGAAAACGAATTATATAATTTAGAAAACTATTTCTTTCCTATTGATCGTTTAGACCGTGTGCGTGATTTATTTGTATTTAGTTGTTATACTGGCATTAGCTATGTAGATATTATGAGTCTTACCAAAAGTAATATTCAAAAAGGAATAGATCGTAATAATTGGATAGTTACCAAACGTCAAAAAACCAAAACACCTATTAAAATACCCCTTCTTGATAAAGCTCAAAATATTATTGATAAATATTTTGACCATCCCATTACACAAATAACAAAAACTTTACTACCAGTAATTACCAATGAAAAGTTGAATTTATATTTGAAGGAAGTAGCGCATGCTTGTGGAATAACAAAGAATCTAACATTTCATATGGCACGTCATACATTTGCAACTACTGTTACACTGAGTAATGGTGTACCTATCGAGACTGTATCAAAATTATTAGGACATACAAAGATTGCAACTACACAAATTTATGCACGAGTTATTGAGCGCATGGTTAGTGAAGATATTAACTTATTAAAAGTAAAACTTAATGATTTAAAAACAAAGAAACACAGAAATCTAAACATCAATTATCGCTAATTTTTTTAAAAGTAAATAAGCTTCATTTTTTTTTTAAACAAAAGTAGTTGTTGATAGTTCCATATTTGAAGCCGTCGGTATTTTTACTTATCTATTCTCTACTCTATTTTAAAATCATACATAGCAAAAAAACCTTTGGCTTATTCTTAAAATGAAGTTCAACAATCTCACTAACGTAAAGATTGTTAAACATCTTTTTGAACGTACGTATTCATTATTACTTTAACTATTCTGTGTTTTAGATATGCGATTTTAAAACTTTCCTCCTGTTTAATTTATCTGGAAAGTAACAACATATAATTTTGCTATAGATGTAAAGGTGTATTTGTGTGCTTAACGAATTGACCATGTTCAAGCCTATGGTTTGAACAAAAATAACCTTGGAATACCAAGATAGATTTATTACATTTAGCTAAAAACATATAATAAATAAGTTGACTAGTATTACCTAAAAGTTCCGCATAGCCAACCAAATTAGACAAATACGAGGAATAAAGTTCCGTATATAAACAAGTTGTGTGTAATTTGACGCAACCAAATCGGAATTTGAACATCTAATAGAAAAATAATATTATGAAAAATTTAATTTACTTATTTATTCTGACTTTAGGAATTATTTCTTGTAGTTCAGATAATGAAACTGAAATTAATAATACAGACTTAGTTGGAGAATGGAATTGGATAAGTACCGATGGAGGAATTGCAGCGCAGATTCACGAAACACCAGAAACGACTGGAAAAACAATTCGCCTGAATTTAATGGGAAACTATGAATATTCAGTAACCGAAAATGGAACTGAGATATCGAGTGGGATTTATGAATTGAATATGAAAAAATCTATTTATTCTGGAGAAATGGAAAGATTTATTCAATTTCCTGAAAACCAACAATACGTAGGAATTGTTATAAATGGAATAATTAAGATTTACGAAAATAATAAGTTTGATATTTCTGACAATAATTACGACGGGATTGGTAGTGGATTTGAAAAAATAGAATAAAAACTACACACAACACAGTATAAAATTAATTGCTATTTTAGTGTTTAATCCAAATCTGCAACTAATCTTATACAAGCACGTTCTGCGTCAGCAGAGAAAACCGAAAACAAATGGCAGTTTATCAATACTACTTAGCAGTTATTCCAAAAGAAGGAATTCAAAAAAGGCACGAATTAATTCCTAAGGAAATCGGAATTAGTACCGAAACTGGATATTTTGAGTCTGATGCAGAACTATATTGGAAAGAAATTGATGAAAAAGCAGATGAATTGATACCAAAAATTGACTCAATTGTGGAAAGAGCTGACTGGGGAAATAGTAAAACGAGTTTTAATTGGAAAACATACACTGAAACCTTAGACAATGATGCCTTTATGGGGCTAGATGAAATAACACTCTCAATAAGTGAATTTTCATTTAGAGCGGATTTGAGAGAAAATGAATTTACTTTCCTTAAAAATATGATTGAATTGGGAAAAGAAAATAATTGGATGTTTATGGACAGAAAAGGCAAATTAATGGACGCTGACTTTGAGGAAATTAAAGACAGTATTAGGAATTCAAACGCCCATAGTTTTTTGATAGACCCAATTGAATATTTAGAAAGTCTTGACGATAAAAATAAATAAATCCGAACACACAACGTTTAGTATAAACGGCATCAAAACGACCGTTTATACTAAACGTTGTGTGTAATTAAAAAATGTAACTAAAATTGAAACAATTCAGGAAATTTGACAAAGAACTTAACACTATTTTATTAGATGACAAATATTTATTTGCCTATTCTAAAGGTGATGGATTTTCTCATGGATTATTAAGCGCTGAATTTGTTTTAGACTATGAATATAATTACACATTAGAATTAAATGCATTTCAACATAATAAAATAACTAACAACAATTCTAATTCATTAATTGAAAAAGAAAAATTGACGGGTAGAGAATTAGAACTTATTGAAAATTTACTTTCTTCAAACTATAACTCATTAAAGCAAGAATACGATTATGAAGGACTTTGCATAACCGACATTGGAAGTCAACAAATTTTTATTAATCTTGATAAAAAGACTAAATACATTCATATATCAGATGGATTACCAATTGAATGTTTCAAAACAATTGCTGAGAAGAAATTATTTGAATTGAATGAATATTTTAAAGAATTCGTTGAAACAAAATATACTAAATGGATAGCAAAGTAAACTATACACAACAAGGCGTAAAAATAATAAGGGTTAAATACCAACCCCAAAGTTGGCAGAGGTCACAAAGAAGAGCGTTAAAGCTCTTATAAAACCACATGAATCTTATGATTTATGTGGTTTTCACGTTTTTAGAAATTCATTTAATTTTATACAATTTGATTTAATCCGTCAGTTAATCGACAGTTATTTTTTTCAAAGTTCAGTTCAACTAACACTTTCAGAAATCACCTTTTAAGAATAGTATCGTTGATTTTTACTTTCGTCTCGATGATTATTAACGATTTAACACAACAACTATTCGCACAAAAAACACTTTTTCTATCCTTTTTGGGGCTGACCAAAAAAATGCAAAGAATAATTAAGCTCTTATTTATGCAAGAATAACTGTAAATCAAAAAAGAAAACAAACATTGTAATTAACTAAGCATCAGAACTTAACAAAAAACAGGAGACCTTTAAAATAAAAATTAATAATTTAATTCCTATTTTAATAGAAAAACTTAAGTCCCGATTGACAATTAAGTGTAAAATACGCTATGGAGAGTTATGATGAAGTTTTAAACGAATTAGATCAAAAACTAAAAGGGATAGTCAGCAATATCAAATTCAAAAATTCAGAAGAAGTCAGAAATATTTAGACAATCAGTACTTTCAAAGAGAACGCACAAAAAATAAAATATTATAAGAAAGAAATCTCAAAACTAAAAGAAGAAAATGCAATCACAACAAATCAAAATCAAACCGAATAGAAAATCTACATTCATTTTAGTATTATTATGACAAAAACCTTAATAACATTTTCATTAGAAGTAAAGTGTTACTTCTCTTAGAGACAAAATTTGGATACACTTTTTAAAATCTATTTTCTTTTACCCTTATAAATATATAAAAGGGCTACTATTAAATGGGGGATAGCAGCCCTTTTTCGTAGCTATAAAGCTACGGTAAATAAGGGGTAAATCTTTTACCTCTTTAAATCAAACAATAACATTACTTCATGAGATCCTGAATTATACTGTCCGAAATTACTTAGCGTATAATCAAATGCATAGCCTATTCTTGTAAAATCATTTACCCTAAAGTTTAAGAATGTTGATATTGAATCATCTAACCTTGCTGAAACTCCTAAAGTAACTTTGTCTAAATAAGTTAAACTACTCGA
>NZ_CANLTU010000022.1 GCF_947494125.1 uncultured Tenacibaculum sp. | reverse complement strand
CATTTTCATGGAGTTCATCATTGAAATAATCTTTTAAAGAAGTATTAAATTCTGCCTTGAATTTATCTAATGTAACACCTGTATAGTTTAAAGATAATTTATGAGATAAAGCATCAAATATATTTTCCTCTATAATACTATTATTAAGGTTCAGTTTAATGAGAATATCTCTAAAGTCTTCTTCAGTAATGTTTTTTTCTTTTTCTATGTTTAGAATCATTTTTTCTGTCAAAGTGAACTTCTTTTGCTCTTCTTTAGTTAGAAATAAGGCTTTAAAAGTTTTATTTGTTTCTCCTATTATATACTCTTCGAAAGATTCTCTAAAGTTTTTGTTTTTAACTAAATCTAGATGAATATTTTCTAGATTGGTATTTGTAATTTCATCATCAAGAATGGATAAAATTTTACTAGGAATTTTAGTCTCTAAAATATATTCCATTTTTTTCTTTGAAAAATCTTCTAACCTCTCTATTTCTGATAATAATATTTTACTAATAATAGATTCTTTTTCAATTATTTTTAGAGTATCAATATAATTTATCAATTTTCTATCCAATCTCTTTTTATTTTTTTTATCATTTAAAATAAAGTTTAAAACATTTTTAACTTTATTTCTACTTCCGTATTTAATTTTCAAGAAATTGAAACATCGTGTTATTTTTTCTTCTATACTTTTTAGACTTGGATTATATTGGCATTCATAAAATTCTTGTCCATCTTCTAGTTTATTAGGCGATTTAGCAATAGAAATTTCTGGGGTAATTAATTCATTGTTAAATTCACTTAAATTAATTAATTTAATTCTATTATTTGTTTTAATTTCCAAAAGTTGTTTTAGAATATTATAAACCAAAGAATTTATAATATTATCACTTTTAATACCTTTTTCAGGCTCTATCGTTTTGTAAGTATAATCAATATAACACCCATTTTTAACGGCTAAGTTAACAAAACTACCTAAAGATTTTTGTTCTATTTTAGTGTTTTTCTCTAAATCTGATGTTGCTATATAGGTTTCAGATACTTGATTCTGAGTCTTTAATTTCACTTCACTAAACTTATATCTCTTTTTGATACTTTCATTTTCATATAATTTATTTTTTTTAAAATTATTAAATCTATCTACTAAATTAGTTTTTAATTTTCTATCATCGACTTTAAAAACTTCAGCATAACAATGAACTTTTGTTTTTTTATTTCTATTCCTAAACATTAGTTGTAATAAACTGCATGCAGAAGTATGGTGTGCAGTTGAGCTAAAATCAAAGAAAAAACTTGCTCCTCCTTCTGTACCTTTGGTGATGTTTACTCCTACATTTAGAACAGAGGTTGTAAAAGTTACTTTAGGCTCTAAATACTCATTATTAACAATTTGTTTATATGCATTCATTTCTTTAGAATCAGCACTTATAATTCCAATAGTAGGTGTTGATTGACATATTGAGTCACAATAACTTTTGAATGCATTTATCTTGTGAATTATTTTTTCTTTATTCTCACAGAAAATAATTGCTTTTCGATTTTCTGAAATATCATTTAAAATTTGCTTAAAAATTAAAAGCTCTTTTTTCTCTTTAGAAATTTCATCTATTCCATTAATTAAAACACAAGGCTTTAAATCTTCGTTTTTTTTAATATTTAATATTTTAAAATTATTTTTAAAATATTCTTTAAGTGTAAATACCTCCATACTAGGAGTTGCTGACAATAAAATATACTTTACATTTCTATTATTATGCGACTCCTTTAATTTTAAATAAGTTTCTGATATTGCTTCTCTAAAATCATCAGATGCTAACAGGTGAGCTTCATCCAAAACCACATAATCATATTCATTTATTATTGAATTAGGAATATTAACAAATTGGTCATATGTGGTTATAACTGACCTTAATTTGTTTTTATTATCAAAAAGTTTGCTCACATTATTTCCTATTGAAGAAATGTATTCTGTATTATTGTCGAAACCTAATTGTTTATCTCCAGTAGAAGAAATTATATTATGGCTTTTTTTGCAGCTTTTAGATTGTTGCTCTACCATAAGTTTTCTTGGAACTATGAATAATACACTATTATTTTTAGACATTCCATCAATATTAGATTCCTGATTTCCTAAAAAAGTAGTTGTCTTTCCTGTACCACAAGGTGAGAAAACATAATTTATGAATTCTGTACAATTATTTATTATCAATTCAGGACTTAAATACTTGTTTATTTTTAAGTCTGAAGTAATATTTTTGTCATTTAAAATATCAAATATAGGATATTCGAAACCTCTAGTTTTTAATAATAAATGAAGTGAGTTAGTAATATCTCTTTCATCTATTCCTAAAATATCTACAAGGCTTTTACTTCTGGATTTTATTACTCCATCTTCAGATAAATATATATCAGAGTACTTATAACTAGAGTTTAATATTTCTATAATCTCCTGCCAATTGTATATCACAGATAAAGGTTCTAAATAGTCTAACCAATAATTATCTTCTACTATTTTTTCGTATTCTAGTTGTTTTTCCAATGAAAAATATGTTTTTTTAAAGTCACCTTTAAAAAAAAGTTGTGCGTATAAATGGAATGGAGTATATCCATTTAAGCTACCTGTAAAACAAGTAAAGGAATTCCTTTCTGGATTAATATTTACCGACTTATTATTTTTTCCTACTTTTTGGTAAACTTCGAACCCACTAATATTAGTACATACATACTCATAATACTCACTAATATTTAATAAGTATGAACATTTAATTCTTTGATTAAATAATTTTACATTTTTTTTATTGTCAAATTCAGAGCTAAAACTATTATTTAAATTTAATATTTTACTTTCCTTTTTTTCAGATGTCTTTGCTAAACTATTTTTTTTAATAGTTTCCTTATTAAAACTTTCTTCGTTATGTGTAAGTTCCACATCAAATTCTAAAGCTTCCTTATTTAGTTCAACCCTATCCCAGTCAGCATTAGTAGTATTAGAAAGTTGAACAGGAAACATCCTTCCTTGTGTAAATTGGGCTTGTGCTTCATCAAATTCAATTTGAGTTGGAGGGTTTAAGTTCTCATTTATAAAACGATAAACTGTTATACCTATTTCTTTATGTAAATTATTATTATTAATATTTTCCAAGAAAGGACAGTATAGAACTCCACAAATTCCTAGACCACTTGACGAACGGGCTGTTATAAGTGATATAGACTTCATAAATTCAAAAACTTTGTTGTTCAAAGCATTTGGTTTGCCATCTTCTGAATATAGAGTAATATTCTCCTTTTTATCTAACTTATTCTTTACATCGATATCATAAAATAAAAACGGAGAACCGTTACAAATGGAATTCTTGGTAGGACTTATACCTCCCTGTAGAAGTAATTTAGATATGCAAAGCCCATGTCCTTTTATAATTTCTCCTTTTTCTTTCTTTTTAAAAATGAAATAGTGATTGTTTGCAGAAAATTTTTTGATAGCATATACAAGTTCATTTAAAGAAAGATGGGCATATATACCATTAATAGTCTCATCTTTTCCTTTTTTACCATTATAATTACAACGTTCGTTTATTTTATTATTTGCTGTAATAAAACGGTTATTCAAGGGTTTTTCTGCATAAATAGTTTTTCTTTTTCTTTCTCTATACTTTTTAGTAAACCTTGGATGGTAATCAGTGAAATACTTATCATCTAAATTTAATTGTGTTCTGTGTTTTTCTGAATGTTTTACAGTAGTTATACTACATTTAAAATTGTTTGTTTTTGTCATATATACATATATTTAAAATTAATAATACTATTTATGAGCCTCATAAATGAGGCTTTCTTTTTAAAATAAAATGGTTTTTGAATTATTAAATTGAAACTTTTCTATACATGACCTTTTAAAACATAATTAATAATGTTACTATTTAGTCTAAAAAAAGTTGAAAGATACTTCGCTTAAAAATAAAAAAATATCACCCTAAAAAATTTAGGACTCTTTTATTGATAAGAAAAAGTTTGTTTTTTTTATTGAATTAATTCCGTAGTTATTTTTGGAATCGATGCAAATCTAATAAAAAAAGCTATATAATACAAATTTAAGTACTATATAACTTTTTTATAAAATATATGTTCTACAAATATCAATACAATCCTAATATATGTTTAGAGTTATTAAGCACTGTATCAAAATAGGTTTTGTCTTCTATAGTCTTTGTATCAAGTAATTTTTGAAAATCATAATAATTATCTTCATTATTATTATATAAAGCTCTAATTTTTTTATCAATCAATTTTACTTTTTTCGTAGCATTTATCCATGAAGTTTTCTTGGCTTTTGTTAATGTCCAATTTTTATGAGCTAAAATCCCATTATACATTGTTTTTAAATATGGGGTAGCTTGTTTTAAATAGTACTTAACTTTCGACGGTATCTTTGATTTATTTAGAATGTATTTATAATTTTTAGCTTCTAAAGCATTATAAATATCCTTTGTAACATTAATCTTTTTCCCATTTTTTAACTTTATAGTCCAACCTAAGGCAGTAATATTAAAAGTACCACCCATTTGTTTTGCTCCTTCAGATATAGTTTTATAAACATCAGCTTCTATAGTAAATTCTTTAGGATATCTAAAGTCGCGTATATAAACATCTTCTCCATCACCATTTATATTTTTATAATATTCATATGTATATGTACTCCCTTGTATGTAAGAGTTTACTATTTCTCCTTTATATCTTTTATTAAAATAGTCATTCTTATAGGATACATATATGACGCCTTTATGGATATACTCTCCTTTTATAGTCTCTAAATCAGTGTTTTCTTTTAAAGTTTGGAGTTTTCTATTTATTTTAGGTAATGACTTAATATAATCTTGACTCAAATTATTTTTAGCATTTCTTATTTTTTCTTGTATTTCTTTATTATGCTTAATAATAACTCTTTCATTCAGAAACTTAATTACTTTTTTAGTTTTTAAAATTATGTCATCTGAATTATAGGAATAACCAAAAAGAGAAGGTTTAAATTCAGATTTCTCTATTTTTAATGGGGAGAAATCTAACCTTTTTTGTTTGTTTTGTTCATAGATTTTAAATGACCTTTCCAGAAGTTTTTTTCTTTCTTTTTTAGAGTTTGTATTTAGTTTAAGCTGCTGAAAGTTGCTAACCAATTCTTCTAAATCTTTTATACGTTTAAGTACTGTTAATTTTTTATTATAGATAGTTAATGTGTCATTTATGCTCTCTGAATAATTTTTATCAGTTATAGGATAGCTAAAATCAGGTAGTTCTGTATCTTTAGTTGATTTCTCATAGATAGTATTATTCAATTTTTTTAGATTAATAAATCTTATTTTTTCTTGACTATATGAAATTAAGTTAGAAAAAATGGTAATAAACAAAATTAGTTTATTGGCTATTAATGTTCTTTTCATAATTTATATGTTATATTATTTTATGCAAAAATAATCAAAAAAGGTTACAAACAACCCGTTGATTACAATTGGTTGTTTTTGGTTTCTTGTGTGCAGATTTGTTTCATGGATAAACGAACACGAAAACGTGAAATTCCAGAGTTCTGTATTGAATTAGGAAAACACATAAGAAAATTAAGAAATGAGAAAAATATACCTATTGAAGAAATAGCTTTTAAAGCTGGTATAGATGCACAAAACCTTCGTAAATATGAATTAGGTAAACAAGAAATGAAAATATCTATGCTTAAAAGAATAGCTGATGCATTTTTAATGCACCCTTCAGAATTATTAAAGTTTGAAGAAAAAAAATAAGATATTGTTTATTTACTTGGTAATAAATAACTAGCTGCGTATTGAAAATTCTCTTTTAAAGCTTTATAATCTTCAAAAACCTTTCTATACCATAGCTTATCATCAGGATACTCTTCCATAACTCTAACATCGTAGTATTCGCCATTTTTCCATGGCTCAATTCCTGATATAGTAATATTATGTTTTTCTACTCTATCCAAAATAATTTCAAAATCTGATTCATTAAAGTAATAAATGTATGGACTATCAAAACCAGTATTTAGATTTGTTAGTCCATCATAAATATTTTTAACTAAGTATTGGTGTTTTTCTTCGAAATTCATATGTTATTAATAAATAAGTTTGCAATATAACTTAATAGTCAATAAATTTAAATATAACGATTCATTTTATACTCATTTTGTGAGATGTTTTTAAATAAAATTATTACTTTGTATTTTGAATAAAACAATTCAAAAATGAACCGAATAAAAGAGGTTTTAGAGAAAAAAGGAATTAAGCAAATTTGGTTGGCTAAACAATTGGGTAAAAGTTACAATATGGTAAACTCATACGCTCAAAACAGAAGACAACCTAGTATTGAAGACCTTTATAGAATTGGAGAAATATTAGGCATTGAAGCCAAAGAACTTTTAGTAGAATCGAAGGATAAGAAATGAATTTAGATACACAAAGTCTACAGCCAATTATAAACTTCATCTGGGCAGTTGCAGATGATGTATTAATAAACAAATATTTAGAAAACCAATACCAAGACGTTATTTTACCCATGACGGTTTTAAGACGTTTAGATTTGGCTTTAGAGCCAACAAAAGACAAAGTACTTAAAACCCACAATGAATTTAAAAGTAAAATGGATAATCTTACTGGGATTTTAACCAGTAAAGACCATGGTTCTGGATTAGAATTTTATAATACTTCACCATACACAATGAAAATGTTATTAAAAGACCCTAATAACATTGATGTTAATTTTTTAGATTATTTAAATGGTTTTTCTGAAAATGTCCAAGACATTATTCAAAAATTTAAATTTCGTAACCAATTAGATACTTTTGAATCTACGGGAATTACTTTTTCCTTATTAGAAAAGTTTTGTAGCCCTAAAGTTGAGTTAAGTCCAGAAAAAATATCACCTATGGCTATGGGGTATATGTTTGAAGACTTAATTCGAAGGTTTAATGAAAAAACTAACGCAGCAGCAGGACGACATTTTACCCCTAGAGAAATCATAGAATTGATGACTCACTTGGTGTATTTACCTGTAAAAGATAAAATACAAAAAGGAACATATTTGGTATATGACCCATGTGCTGGTTCTGGAGCAATGCTTACACAATCTAAAAAGTACGCAACTAATCCTGAAGGAGAAATAAAGTCAAAGGCAAGCTTTCACCTATACGGGCAAGAAAACACGGGAGAAATGTATGCCGTTTGTAAATCAGATATGTTATTAAAAGGAGAAGACCCAGATAAAATACAATTTGGCTCTACACTTAGTAAATATGGTTTTGACCCCAACTTAAAGTTTAATTTCATGCTTACCAACCCTCCGTATGGTACAAGTTGGAAAGAAGACCAAAAAGAATTAAATGAAGGAACGGGTAAGAAAATTGAAATAAAAGACACTCGCTTTAATCTAGAAATTAAAAACTTTAAAGGTGAATTAGAAAGGAAGTGTTTAACATCTCGTAGCACTGATGGACAATTAATGTTTATGTTACATATGCTTTCTAAAATGAAAGCCCCAAAAGATGGAGGTAGCCGAATAGCTTCTGTACATAATGGTTCTGCTTTATTTACTGGAGACGCAGGTAGTGGTGAAAGTGGCATACGACAATACATTTTAGAAAATGATTTATTAGAGTGCATTATTCAGTTACCTAATGATATGTTTTATAACACTGGTATTGCTACTTATATTTGGATTTTAAGTAACAATAAAAGTGAAGAACGTAAAGGAAAAGTACAATTGATTAATGCTTCTTCTAAAGAGTTTTACACTAAAATGCGTAAAGGCTTAGGTGATAAAAAAGTTGAACTTGCTCCAAAGCAAATTATTGATATTCAAAATATCTATTTTGATTTTGAAGAAAATGAATATTCTAAAATATTTAACAATGAAGACTTTGGCTTTTATCAAATAACAACTCATCAACCAGAAAAAGACGAAAAAGGAAATATTATTACTGACAAAAAGGGAAACCCAAAACCAGATAAGAATTTAAAGGATTCAGAAAATGTTCCAATGGCGGAAAATATTGATGACTATTTTGCTCGTGAAGTATTACCATTTGCTGAAAATGCTTGGTACGATAAAAAGAAAATGAAAGTTGGTTACGAGATTCCTTTTAATAAATACTTCTATGAATTTAAGAGTTTACGCCCTTTAGTTGATATATCAAATGCCATTCTAGCTTTAGAAAATGAAACTGAACATTTACTTAAAGAAATTGTGGACTAATGGCGTATCATAGATATAGTAAATATAAAGATTGTGATATTCCTTGGGTCAAGGAAATACCACAAGATTGGCTCGTAACTGAAGTAAGAAATGTCTTTTCAAAAAATGACATTAAAAATGAAAAGCTTGAAGAAAACAACCTACTAACATTATCCTATGGTTCTATAAAACGAAAGAGTATAAATACAGCTGGTGGTTTGCTCCCTGCTTCTTTTGATAGCTATCAAATTTTGACAAAAGGAATGATAGTGCTCAGAATGTTAGACTTACAAAATGACAAGAATAGTCTAAGGGTAGGTTATGTTCCTGAAAGAGGTATTATAACAAGTGCATATATTGGTTTAGATTCAAAAATAGAATGTGACACTAAATATTTTTATTACCTCTTGCACTTTATGGACTTGATAAAGCATTTCTATAATGGCGGTGGTGGTGTTAGGCAATCAATTGGCTTTACTGATTTTAGAAGAGAAAAAATAATTATTCCTTCAACAAGTGAACAAATCTCCATTGCCAATTTTCTAGATTACAAACTAGAAAAAACAAACCGTTTTATTACAAAGAAAAAGCAGTTAATAGCACTACTTACAGAGCAAAAAGCAGCCATTATTAACCAAGCTGTTACCAAAGGTTCAGACCAAAATGTACCAATGAAAGATTCTGGTATTGAATGGTTGGGTGAAATTCCTGAACATTGGGAAGTTAAACCTTTAAAATATTTTGTTACTTATAATGATGAGGCATTACCAAATAGTACAGATAAAAGCTACAAACTAAATTATATTGATATTAGTAATGTTAATAAAGATGGTGAAATAGACGAAATAATTAAATATACTTTTCAAGACGCTCCTTCAAGAGCAAGAAGAATTGTAAAAAAAGGAGACGTAATTCTCTCTACGGTAAGAACCTATTTAAAAGCAATAGCAAAAATTGAAAATGATGAAGACGTTATTGTATCTACAGGGTTTGCAGTTTTAAGACCTAGAATAAATATAAACTCTGAATTTCTAAATTCTGCTGTTAGAGCAAATTATTTTATTGAAACGGTTTGTGCAAATTCATTTGGAGTTAGTTATCCTGCAATAAATGCAAGTGATTTAGTTACATTGAAATTAGCAGTTCCTAATTCCGTTCAAGAACAAAAAGAAATTTCACATTTCATCAAAACAGAAACTTCTAAAATAGACAAAACTATTTCCACCATAGAAAAAGAAATCACACTTGTAGAGGAATACAAAACAGCATTAATATCAGAAGCCGTTACAGGAAAGATAGATGTAAGAAGTTTTAAAATTCCAGAGAAAGAAGAGTCTTTAGCGATGGTGGCAGAAGAAGCTTCAAATTATAATAAAATAGATTAAAAATGAGTTCTATTGCAGATATAAAATTATTAGGATGGGTTATTGATAAACTTTTATCGTATAGTGATAAACAAAAGGTAAGAGTAAATGAGGCAATTGCTTCAATTCAGGAAGCTTGGTTGTGTACCTTTGATTATCTGAAAAATCAAAATGGGGAATATACCCCTAGCCAAGAGCTTTCAAAATTATGGAATATTGCTGCAATGAAAACAAGATTGATTGACCAAGAATTAGGTAATAAGCTCCAAAATAAATCAAGGTTTTGGATTCATCCAGACTTACCAAGACAAAGTCGCATACTACTACTTACTGAAATACAAGATGAATTAGAAAGATTAAACAAGAAATTTTAATATGAGTAAAACTACCAATACTAAAGAAAACGGTTTTGAGAAACATATTATAGACTATTTAGTTGATACTAATGGTTATCTATTACGTACATCAAAAAGTTATGATAATATAAATTGTGTAGATAGCGAACTCTTATTTAATTTTTTAGAGGCTACGCAACCTAAAGCATTAGAAAAATTAAAACGCTACCACAAAGAACTATATCAGCAAAAGATTATTAAACGTATTAACGACCAAATAAAACTTAAAGGTATTATTGAGGTGTTGCGTAAAGGAGTTATAGATGGTTTTACAGATACTAAAATTCGTTTGTTTTATGATAGACCTGTTTCTACTTATAATAAAAAAGCAAAAGACTTATATGACTCTAATTTGTTCTCTGTAATGAGACAAGTTTATTATTCTACCAAAAACAAAAACTCTTTAGATATAGTTACTTTTATCAATGGTTTACCAATCATGAGCTTTGAGTTAAAAAACGAATTAACCAAGCAAAATGTAAAACATGCTATTAAGCAATATAAAACAGACCGTAATCCAAATGAAGAGTTATTACGTTTAGGAAGAATGGTAGTCAATTTTGCTGTAGATACTGAAGAGGTTTGGATGTGTACACAATTAAAAGGTGAAAACTCTTATTTTTTACCTTTTAATAAAGGTTGTAATAACGGAGCTGGAAATGAACCAAATGGTGGTATAAAAACAGATTATCTTTGGAAAGAAATTTTAACTAAAGATAAACTTACCAATATTTTACAAAATTATGCAAAGTTAATTACTGAAGAAAAAGAGTATAAAGATACTAGTGGAAAGAAGAAAATAAAGAAAACCAAGAAACTTATTTTTCCTCGTTTTCATCAATTAACAGCTGTTTCAGAAATTTTAAAAGATGCTCAAGTAAAAGGAGCTGGACAAAAATATTTAATTCAACATTCAGCTGGCTCTGGAAAGAGTAATTCTATCTCTTGGTTAGCTCATCAACTGGTAGGATTACATGATAAAGCAGGTACTAAAACTATTTTTGATTCTGTTATAGTAATTACAGACCGTAGAGTTTTAGATAAACAGATACGAGAAAACATAAAACAATATCAGCAAGTAAAAGGTGTAGTGGCTGCTATTACAGAAGGCAGTAAACAATTAAAAACAGCTTTAGAAGAAGGAAAGAAAATTATTATCACTACCATTCAAAAATTCCCATACATTGTTGAAGATATTGGTAATTTACCTAGTAATAATTTTGGTATTATAATAGATGAAGCACATAGTAGTTTAAGTGGTCAAATGGCTCGTAAATTAAACGAAACACTTGCTAAAGTTTCTGATGAAGCAGAGTTGGAGAAAGAGTTAGAAGATTATGATGAAACTGAAAGTAATGAAGTAACTGGAGAAGATTTTATAAGAGCAATGATAAAAGCTCGAAAACTATTACCTAATGCTAGTTATTTTGCTTTTACAGCAACACCTAAAAACAAAACCTTAGAATTATTTGGAGAACCATTTGAACAAGATGGTAAAACTAAATATAGAGCGTTTCATTTATATTCGATGAAGCAAGCTATTGAAGAAGGTTTTATAAAAGATGTATTGTTAAATTATACAACTTACCAAAGTTTTTATGCTTTATTGAAAAAAATAGAAGACGACCCCGAATATGATAAGAAAAGAGCTCAAAAAAAATTAAAAGCTTATGTAGAAGCTCATGACCATGCCATAAAAAAGAAATCTATCTTAATGATAGAGCATTTTATTAATAATGTTATCCGAAAGAAAAAAATGCAAGGTAAAGCTAAAGCAATGGTGGTTACAAATAGTCGAGCTAAAGCGGTACAGTATAAGCATGCTTTTGATACTTATTTAAAATCTATTAACAGTCCTTATAAAGCAATTGTAGGGTTTTCTGGAGAAGTAGAAGGAGAAACAGAATCCAGTTTAAATAGCTTTCCTAGTGGTGATATTCCTGAAGAATTTGAAAAAGATGAGTATAAATTTTTATTGGTAGCTAATAAATTTCAAACTGGATTTGACCAACCATTACTACATACAATGTATGTAGATAAAAAGTTGGGAGGAGTAAATGCAGTTCAAACATTATCTCGTTTAAATAGAAGCCACCCCTTAAAAAAGGATACTTTTGTATTAGATTTTGCAAACTCTTCCGATGAAATACGAAAAGCTTTTTCTCCTTATTTTGAAAGTACAATCTTAGGGGAAGGAACTGACCCTAATAAATTATTTGATTTACAAGATGCTTTGGATAATTTTCAAGTATATTCTCGTGAACAAATTGAAGAGTTCTCAAATAAAATATTAGCTAATGTACCTATAGACCAGTTACATGCTATATTAGACCAGTCAAGCACTATATATAGAGGTGAGTTAGATGAAGAAGAGCAAGCTGATTTTAGAGCTAAAGTAAAAACTTATGTACGTTTATATATTTTCTTATCACAAATTGTTGATTTCGAAAATGCCTACTTAGAACGTTTGTATATATTCTTAAATCATTTGCAAAATAAATTAGTTACAGATGTAGAACCAGATTTATCACAAGGAGTATTAGACAATATTGATATGGATAGTTACCGTTTACAGTTAGAAGCTACTTCTAATATTGCAATGGAGCAAGGTGAAGATTTAAAAGCTATACCTACAGAAATGAGAGGTAGTGTTAATGAGCCTGAGATAGACCAACTTTCTAATATTATAAAATCATTTAATGAGCGTTATGGAACTGAATTTGAAGATGCAGACAAGGTTAGACAGATGGCAGAAAGTGTAGTCAATGGCGTAGCTAAAAATGAGGATATGTTAAACTCTATACATCATTCTGATGAACAAAATGCACGTATTACAAGTGATAAAATAGCACAGGAAGAATTACTGAAACATATTACCACAAATTTTGATTTCTATAAAATAATTAATGATAATGCTGAAGCTAAGGAAGAGTTTAATGCAATGGTTTTTAATATGGTGAAGGATTTAATGAGAAAAACAGTATA
>NZ_CANLTU010000021.1 GCF_947494125.1 uncultured Tenacibaculum sp. | reverse complement strand
TTAATAGCAGGTTACAAGTTTAATTTAGGAAAAGATATGGTTTTACAACCATCGATTATGTTGAAAGCAGTTTCAAACGCTCCGATGTCGTTAGACCTATCGAGTAGTTTAACTTATTTAGACAAAGTTACTTTAGGAGTTTCAGCAAGGTTAGATGATTCAATATCAACATTCTTGAACTTTAGGGTAAATGATTTTACAAGAATAGGCTATGCATTTGATTATACGCTAAGTAATTTCGGGCAGTATAATTCAGGATCTCATGAAGTAATGTTATTGTTTGATTTAAAGAGGTAAGGATCTAATTATCTAAACCCCGTAGCTTTTATAAGCTACAAGAAAGGGCTACTATCTCCATAGTAGCCTTTTTATTGTTTTAATAATAAATATAAAAATATACTTTAAATGCTGTGTACTAGTTTTCTTTAGGTGCTTTTACATACTAATTTTATATAAGGTATTGTATATACTTTATACTTAAAAAAAGAAACACTAAGTGCTTAAGGTAGGTGGTGTCATATCACTCGATATGATAACACCATATCAATAGAGTTGTTAATAGTATATCAACCGATATGATATAGTCATATCACGTGATATGATGTCTTAATATTTATAGTGCAAGAAAAATAAGAAGTAAGTATGTTACATAGAAACACGAATAAGGTGTTTTTATGTAACATGCTTACTTATTTATTAGCAACTGTAACAAGGAAAGGACTGTCGGTTATTCGTACATTCTTTAAAAAAGATTGCGCATTTGAAGTAACCTGTGTTTTAATTCGAATTGCATAAGACCCTGGTGAAAGTTGAGGAGCTTGAGCTATAATATTTTTAAAGTTATTGCGAGAGAAAAGAGTTACTTTGATTTCGTTACCATTTTCAGCCACAAAATACAAGCCTATCGTTGCATGGGTTCCTGCAATTTTTAAACGGTTACCGCTAAGTTCAAAAAGACCTTCTGAGGTAATGATAGTATTGATAGTTTTGGAAGTAACATCTACTAGGTGAGTAATTTCTGTTGTACTATTGGGTGAAACTACTTTTTTAAGTGGAATGTTTTGAAGTACTTCATTAATTAGTCGTCCGTTATTAAGCTTTACATGTAGTTTATGTTTTTCTTTAGTAAAACTGTTTTCGCTACTTTCAAAAATACCAGTAATAGAATATCCTATATTTAATAAAGGTAAATTAATAGCATAGCCATCTTTTATGGATTGTATAATTTCTTCATAGTAAGAATTTAATACGGCAACAATGTCTGTTTTACTTACTAGGTTACGTTTGCGTAACATTTTTTTTATTAAACCTGTTTGGTTTATTTTACGTGTTGTGAGTACACGTGCTATATAATTGCGTTCTTCAGTTAACTTGTTTTCAATTAAATAATATTTCATCGTTTCAATTTTTAAATTTATTACTTTTTCATAGTTATTAACTATGTACTTGCTATAACAAAAAGGAGTAAGGTTATTTAAAATAGTGAGCGATAAGGGACGTTAATTACTAATGGTATAGGTATACCAATACATAGCTTCTTCTAAGATACTATTTTTTTGAGTACTTATTTATTGTAAAAAAAATATTTATTAAAAAGTTCAGATGATAAATTAGCTGTATGAAGTATGTTGAAATAAGATATTTAAAAGTTGTTTTACTGAATAGTTATGAGTCTAACCATGTTTTAAAATCCTTAGCTTTCGCTTTACTAATTATTATTTTTTCTTCAAATTTAGGAACCGTTTCTACTAGTAGTTTTCCGTTAAAAAAATGCTTCACATGCTTAATTATATTTTTGTTTATTATAATTTGTCTGTTTGCTCTATAAAACAATGCAGGATCTACTTCTTCCTCAATTTCTTCTAATTTTTCTTGAATAATAAAGGAATTGTTTTCTAAAGAAACTGATTTAACTATTCCCATTTCAATATAAAAATAAGCTATTTCCTGTATTTTTAGAGGAATTAAAATCTCTCTTTTTTGTACTAAGTAAGTAGATTTATATGTTTTAGATTCCTTTTTTAACAATTCTAATACATTTTCTACTTTAAAATGAATTGAGTTTGTTGTTTCTCTAGTGGTTTTAAACTTAGTAATGGCTATGAGTAATTCGTTTTCTGTAATTGGTTTTAATATATAATCAATACTATTAACTTTAAAAGCTTTAATAGCATATTGATCATAAGCAGTTGTAAAAATAATAGGAGTTTGAATATTAATATGGTCAAAAATTTCAAAAGAGAGCCCATCAGATAAATGGATATCCATAAAAATAAGTTCTATGACATTGCTTTTACTAAGGTAGGCAATGCTAGATTTTACAGAGTCTAAAACCGTTTGAATTTCAATTTCAGAATCAATTTTAGTAAGTAGGTATTCTAAATGCTCAGCTGCTGTAATTTCATCTTCTATTATTAAAACCTTCATTTGTTACATGTTTAATGGTAAACTTACTTTAAAATACTCAGTTGATTTATTGATTAATATCTCTTTCTTTTTCAGTAAAACAGAGCGTTTGTTAATATTATTTAATCCTTGTCCTGTGCTAGCTGCTAATGTTTTTTTAAGCTTTATTTTATTCTTTACTATTAAATAGCCATTCTCTGTAAAGACGTAAATATATAAAGGGTTCTCTTTAGATATTTCATTATGTTTTACAGCATTTTCTACGAGCAATTGCAACGATAAAATAGGAAGCGTGTCTTCTATGTATTTATGATCAATTGTAATTATTACTTCAAATCGATCTCGAAACCGTACTTTTAAGAGGTGTATATAGCTTTCTAAAAAAGTGAGTTCTTCTTTTATAGTAACCAATTCTTTTTCTTTACTCTGTAATATGTAGCGATACATAAATGATAATTGATTCACAAATGTTGTAGCTGCTGTATTGTCTCTAATAAGTGAATTTAAAGAGTTTAAGGAATTAAATAAAAAGTGAGGATTTATTTGGTTTTTTAAGGCCATTAATTCATTTTGAATACTCTGCCTTTTTAAAATTTCTTTTTCAAGTACATCTTCTTTATGAACTAATTGGTAGCGTACTATTTTAGCTATAAAGTAGAGTAAAATAAATACAATACCATAACCAAAATAAACAAATCCAATTTTTTCTGGACGATGCCCTACCAATAAAGGGAAGCTTATTAAAAGGAGCTGAATTACACTAAAATAAATGCATACATGGAGTACTATTGTAAGTATGACCTCAATATATATGGGAACTTTTTTAAATTGATATCTCCAATTTGCATTTATTGTTAACAGCAAAATTGATGTTAAAAAAAGGAATACTAAATTTAGAATAGTTTCTTTTAACGAAAGCCCCAAGGTCTTATTTTCATTCACTATAAAAACCTCTATTATTCTTGGTAAGTTTAGTAATATAGATACAATTAGAGCAATACTTATAAGTAAGGATTTACTAACTTTAGAATACATTTATAAGGTTTTTTACGAAGTTACATTAATTTTTTGTGATTGGTAAGCATCTTATTTTTTTGAAAATATACTAACAAACACTCTTTTTTTTAAAGAAAAAGATCTTTAAAAAGTTCACCTTACAAAACAAACATTTCACTTGCTTTTTTAGACGTTTCACATAGATAGTTTTCATAGACCTCGTAGCCCTGAACTACTTTTGTTATAGAATTTAAATATTAGCATTATGAACACGCATACGATAACAAAAAAAGAAGTAATAAGTAAAGATGTACTTATTTATTTAAAAGGAGTTAGATTTTTTAAAACAACTTTTTTAAAATTAAATAATAAACTAGAAGAATATGGTAAGGCTGCTGGTTATGCCTTAAGAAGATAAGTTATTTTTTAACCATAAAATTTAGTAAGATGAAAACCATTAAATATTTAGTAGGATTTTTAGCACTACCACTTTTAGTAAGTTGTTCTTCTGTTAAAACTGTTAATAGTTGGCAAAAGAATAAAAGCTTGAACTTAGAAAGCAAAAAAGTTATTGTTTTTAGCAAAACAAATGATGCTTTTATTAGAAAGCAATTTGAAAGTGACTTAACTACGGTATTAAAAGAAAATAAGATACAGGGTATTGAGAGTTTTACTGTTTTTCCTAAAATAGATACAAACAAAAAACTAAATTTAGAAGAGCAATTAGCTTTTGTTTCTGGTTTGAGAAATAAGGGAATTGATGTAATTGTTCTTACCTCATTAAAAAATGTACATGAGTATTCTAAAACAGTTTCATCAGGTACAAACTATGCTAGTTATACCTACCCTGTAGTTTACCGATATAATAAAGGATTTTATAGGTATTATACTACTGTTTATTATGAAACAGCTCCAATGAGTTATGAGACTTATAAGGTTAAAAAGTATGTTTTAGAAACGGTTATTTACGATTTAACCAAATCGAAAGAAGAACAACTTGTATCTATTATTAACTCAGAGATAGACAATCCACAATCATTAGAAAAAGTGTCGAAAGATTTTTCAAAAGGTATTGTAAAACAGTTGCTTAAATAAGATTTTTTTGGTATTAAGCGTTTTAATATGAGCTATTTTTTATATCTTAATAAATTGAAAGTCAGTAATTAATGTAGGTTTGTATTCAGCAGAAAAGTATATTTTTTATTTTCTTCTGATGCTTAGGAAGCTTTGTAAAACAATTTTAAAATTAAGAATAGATGAAAAAATACACGGTACTGAATGTCTTTTTTATATTCCTAGTAGGAACAGTTTTTTCTCAAAAAAAGCAAAATAGTTTTAAATATATTGAGGTTACCTCTCATTATGGAAGTTATTTTTATTCAGGAGAAGGTTTACAAGACACAGGCATTTTAGATTTAGGATACGGAGGCTTAGATGTAAAATTTGGATGGCAACCTTCTAATGAAAAACACTGGGCAAGCATGTATGGGTACCCATCGTATGGTTTTGGAGCTTATGTAGGTTTTCTTGGGAACTCTAAAGTTTTTGGAAATCCCAATGCACTATTTGGTTTTATTAATTTTCCTATTGGCAATCAAAATAAAAAAAACGTATTTAGTGTAGAACCTGCTGTAGGTATTGCCTATAATTTTAATGCTTTTGATCCTGAAAGCAATCCTTTAAATGATGCTATTGGAGCCAAAGCGGCTGTTTATTTTAGTCTAGATTTTGGAGGGAGATATCAATTAACTAGAGAGTTAGATTTTAAATATGGTATCGACTTTACGCATTTTAGTAATGGTAGAACATACTCCCCTAATTATGGTTTAAATATGTTTGGTATTAACTTAGGATTGCGCTATAATTATAATTCAAAGCAAAAAGAACTCGACAGAAATGTATATACTACCAATACTTTAGTAGCGAGATTTCAAAAGCCAATGGCTACACCAAAAGAAAAGATTAACGATCATAACATAAGTTTTTATGCGGCAATTGGTACGGTTCAAAATGTTGAAAATAAAGGAACAGACCATAGGTACGGTACTTTCTCTGGTGTTATTGAGTATCAATATCGTTTAAATGTTATGAGTGGGTTCTCAGCAGGAATTGACTTTTTTTATGATGGTAGTTTAACTCAATACACAAACAAGCATCTTATGGCAGCTCATATTGGTTATGATTTAATGTTTTGGAAGTTAGAAATGAAATTTCAAGCGCTTACCTATATAACCGACAGCAAAGGGAAATCTAATTTTTTCTTCAGACCAGCATTGAGGTATAATATCTCTAAAAGATTTTTTGCGCAAGTGGGGCTTAAAACCGACGGAGGTGCTGATTGGGTAGAGTACGGTATTGGGTTTAAACCTTTTAATTGGTAGGAAGCAGTATGAGAAAATAGAAAACAACTCACATTAATTTATAATGCAACGATTAAAATAAATACCTATTTGTGGGTATTTATAGGGAGCGTGTTTCATTTAGTTTTAGGGGTATAAATAACTAAAAACTAAACTAAAATGGAATTTAATAAATTACTACTATGGCTATGCTTTATTTCTCTGCCACTGAGCGCACAATTTGGGCGAGAAGAGATATATAAAAGTAAAACGGTTAAAAACGAAATAACACTTTCTGTGGTAGATAAAGATCATCTAGATTATTTTGCAGATTTAGATGTAACAACAGAAAAAACACTCAAAGACACCGATTATTTTCAAGTAAAATCGAAAGAGTTTCGGGTGTATGCAGATTTTGTAAACCCATTTGAATATATATACAAATCTTCTCAGAAAACATTAGATGATGAGTTGTTTAAAGCTTCACAAGAATTTGTTCAAGGAGCAGTGGGTTATATTGCTGGAATTCAGAAGATAAATGAAAAGGCTATGTTTAGCGTTCCCAAAAATGATAAACTAGAACCAGAATTAGTTGAGATGTATTTACTAGTAACTTCAATCGATTCGAGCTTCTTTTCAACAAACAGCGCATTTAAGATAGCGATGAATAAACTTAATTTTATAGAAGCAAGTAAAAGCATTTCTGAAAATTATAACAATGCTTTTAAAGATTTAAAAAAGCTCACCATAATTTCAGAAATTAAAAAAACAGTTGCTTCAAATAAAACTTCGTTAGCTAACAATAAGTTAATTCTTGAAAATTTAAAAAGGCGATTTATAGATTTAAAAGAAGAGTTACAAGAATTAAAATTTGCAGAAAATCAGTTTTATATTAAAACATATATTGCAACCACAATAGCTACATTTGAAACTAAGATGCAAACTCTTGAAAGTTTAAAAACAGCTATTGATTCTAAATATGATAAGATAACTGAGCTTTTTAATGATATCTATGAGAGAAAACATAAGTTAGGAGAAAATAAATTTCTTGTTTCTAAAATAGAAGATGTTAAAAGTTCTAAAAGACATGAGCTTACAGTTGTGTTGGAAAAAATAGCATTCAATAATACTGAAAAGTCTATTAAAGTAGAAAATACCAAATCTTTTTTACTACATGTGCGAAAGAAAACAACCTTTATACCTGTGTTAAGTAGTGGGGTATTGTATACCAATTTATCGTTTCCACAATACAGTACAGATACCAATGCGGCAGGAGAAACCATTGTAGCACAAACAAAAGATAAAGAAAACGAAATAGCGGTAGCCGCCTATTTGAACCTGTATTTTAATAACGATTGGGATATTCCAGTATTTCTGCAATTTGGTATTGGACCTTCAAAAGAAAAACCCTTGTTCTTTTTAGGCGGCGGTTTTGAATTGTTACAAAAGCTTACCTTTTCTACGGGGGCGGTATTTACCTGGATGCCTAAATTAAATGACTTAAACGTAGGAGACAAAGTAGGGGGAGCGTCGATTGTACAGAAAGACATTAGTTTTGAATTTGATCGCAATCCAAAAATCTATTTCGGAATTAGTTTTGATATTACCAATAAGTAAAAGGATACCTATACATAAAGGCTTTTACACTTGCTGTTGCTTGTGTAGAAGCCTTTGTTTTATGTTGGAGCAATTGAAATAGATTCTTAGTTCTCCAATAATTTTAATATCTCTGTTCCAATTTTATCAGAGAATTTCTCACCATCTAACACAGAAACAAACCCCATTTTACATTGATGTTTTATTATTCTTTGAGGAACTATATAGTCATCCGTTTCAAAAGATTTAAATTGATTATTCTTATCTGTTCCAGGATATAATAGTAATGCTTTTTCTGCGCCCCAAAAACGACAATAAGTATACATTTGTCGTAAGTCAGCAACCGAAGCGGAAGTATTATTAGGACATTTCCATTTGGTATCAATGATATATGTTTTTCCAGCTACTTTTAAAACAATATCTGGGCGTAAACTGTTATTACCCCAAAAAGATTTAGACTCTTGCTCAAAAACGTCAATATTTGTTCCTTCACAAGTTTTTTGCAATTGTTTTAATACATACGTTTCCCATAATACATTCATATCAAATAATAAGGAAACCATTTTTTCTTTACCTCCTGAAATATTAGGAGAGTAGTTTAATATAATTAATCGAGCGAGTTCTAAACCATAACTATAACTAGCCGATTTTCTATTTAATTGTATGGAGTTTACTTGTTGTTTGGTTATGTTTTTTCGACTAACTATTGGAAAATTAAGTTCTAAACGTTTAAAACGGTCGTACAAACTAGTTCCTTTGGTAAATTTGCCTACAATTTCTAATGCATTGTATAAAGTTTGATGTAATAAATGATCTGTATCATAAACCTGATGTGTCGTATAAAACCGCTCTTTATGTACTAGATTTTTTTGAATATGACCTGCAAACTCTAATTTTCCTTTTAAAGCTTTGGTGTTGCTAGTTTTTTTATGGTATTGTTTAATAAATCCTTTACGTAAAAGGTTGTTTATTTCAGATAAATACAATTCAAAATAAACTTCTAATAAATTTAGGTTTGTACGTTTTACATTCGCTGCACCTGCTGATTCTGGGTTAAGTTTACCACATGCTTGTAGCATATGTAACAAAACTCCTTGCCATTTACTATCGTCATCATTTTTATCCGCTTTCGGGTGAATCTCAATCGATAAGCCATCTATTTGAATGATGCCTACATATTGGTTAAACTGAATACCTTTTGCAATAGGTTGAAAATATTTCCAATCGTGATATTCGTTTAATTTTAACAATGCATCTAAATGTTGTTGATTAAAACCCCGTTGACCAACATACAAACGTTGGTGTTCATATATTTTAATATGCTTAGGCATTTGCAAGCTCAGGAGTAATTTGTTTTATATCAATAGGATTAATTTCTGTTTCTATACCTAATGTTTTATGTATTGCTTTAATAATGTTTTGAGCATTAATCTTTTTCAATTGAAAAGAAGCCGTTTTAAAGTCATTTGAATTTTCGTAATTAAAGCTAGCAAATTTCACTTTTTTATTTTCCTTTTCTTTAATAAAATCTTTTCCTAAAATCAATCCTATTTTACCATAATCACCATAAAAATATTCTTGTAATAAGGGAATTACTTTATTCTTAAAAATGGAAGCTAGTTTTTCAGTATCTCCGCTATTAACAGCTATGAAGTAGGAGTGACCTATCGTATGATCGCTGTCTAATAATAATTCAATACGGTTGTTAATAGTTTCTAAAACTTCTTTTAAGTTAAAACCATCAAATAAAATATTTTCTAATAATTCTGGTTTTGGCATCATTTCTTTGAATTCAAAACGTCTTCGTAAAGCAGTATCTAAGGCTTCTACAGAACGGTCGGCTGTATTCATAGTTCCAATGATGTGAAGATTTGAAGGGATACCAAATTCTTTTTTAGAGTAAGGAAGTTTTATGGTAATTGCTTCATCTTGTCCCAAGCGTTTGTCTGGTTCTAACAGGGTAATTAGTTCTCCAAAAATAGCAGAGACATTTCCTCTGTTAATTTCATCAATAATTAAAACATGATCTTCTGGAATAGAAATTTCATGTTTTCTAGTAAAAGTTTGTTCGAAATAATCAACTTTTATGTCATCGTTATTAAATTGATAAATGGTTTGTTGTGTAATGTTTTTATCTACAAATAAACTAGGATCTGCATCTAAATTTGTTGCTAACCATTCTACTTTTCTAAAATGATGATATGGAATACCTTCAATATTTTTGTACTCATAATCTCCTGTCACTACGCCTATAGCATCAATAATATGATTACCTAAAGAAACTAATACAATATCACCTTTTTGTAACCAATAATTGAATGCAGAAATAGCCGTAATACTATATGATGAATGTTCTCCTTCAACGAAGTATTCTTTTTCATAAGCTTCTCTAAAGCTTTTTTGATCTGAATTATGAATAATACTTCCCAAGTCATTGGTTGTTCCATATCCTAATGCGATATAATTATTATTAATGCACCAATCGTGAATGTCTTTACGAGTTTTACCTCCAACGCTCATTTTAAAGTAGTTGATTTTTTTAAAATCTACTTGCTGATTATCTGAGACTATTTCACCTTTAATTCCTTTAGCCTTGTTTGCTAGTTTTTTAAAAATTCCATCTTCTATTTCATAAGTTACTTGTTTGTCTTCTGTTTTAGGTTTAATACCTTCTACAAAATCTTCATAACTCATAGATTGATGAAAAGTGGTAAATACTATTTGTTCTTTTTTGTGGAATTCATTATATTTTTCTACTATGGCTTTTCTATCTTCTTCTGAATTTTTATAGGTAATTTTATTTATAAGCTCAACTGCTAATTTTTTAGTAGCGTAAGTTTTTCCTGTTCCTGGAGGACCGTATAATATTTGGTTAGTAGATGTAACATTTATTTTAAATTGATCTATTAAATCATATATAAATGGAGTAAAAGAGGAGTAACCTGAAAATCCTCGTTCTAATAAAGGGATAATTCTTTTTAAATTGTGATAGTCTAATTTAAAAGTTTTAAAATTTGTATGATAATATTCTTCCCACCTTTCAGGTATCTCTACTGAAGCTCTTTCGGCGTAACTATCAATAGTATTGTCGGCTATTTCATTTCTTCTATTATTTAGTAGATATTCGTGATATAACGAAAATAAATCTTCTTTTTCAAACTCCATAATTTCTATCTTTTTTAAAAAATTCATAAATGCTTTTATAGATGCAGAATAAAACCCGTTATTTCCATAAGAAGGTGCTTTTTCATAATAATATTTTCCATGAATATTTCTTTGCTCTTTTATGAGGTTGTCATAAAGTAATTGTAATTCATCTAACTCATGTTGTAAATACAAATCGATTTCTAAAATTTCATTTAAAATATCAATAGCTCTCAAATAAGAACCAATTTTATTACTAGTTTCATTTCCTTTTAACCAATTTGAAAATTCTTTTTTAATACCTTCTGTATTTAAGTTAGCTATCTGCCAAAGTTCTTTTGTAAAGTTATAATAATTTTTATTTTCCGATTTTTGTTGTAATATCTTTCGATGTAAAAAAGATATATCAGTTTTTTTTGAGATAACTATATGTAGATGATCTGCTATTATTTTTAAAGCTTCTTCTTTAAAAATATTTAAACTATTATAATTTCCATATAAAAAAGCAATTTTCCATTTATAGGCTGTCCCTAAATCTATGTCATCAATAGCTTCTATAGTATCTCCTTGAGCATTGGTAGCTATATCAATAATTATTTGCTTGATTTTCTCAAATGCTTCTTCAGCTGTTGCTCCATATTTTGTATGCCACGCGTATTCTCCATCTGAATCACGATTATTAGTTTTTTCTGTTTTACTATTAGTACCTTTTTTATAAACACCAAACTTATAAGAGCTACCACCAACTACACTTCCTAAATCTCGGGTAATATGTTCTACCCAATAACAAAAAGAATCTTCTCTGTTTGTGTTAGTATATTCATTTAGTTGCATCTCTTGTAGCTTTTTTATAGGCCACTTTTCTAAGAATCGCTGTTTTAAATTTTCTAATTCTTTGTTCATTTGTTATATATAGTTGCTTATACCAAATTATGCTTGTAAATAATTATTTAATTTACTAATAGTTTAACTATTTTAATTAAATTTTGAGTGCCCGAATCTAGTATAAAAAAAATGGGTAACCTTACGGATATCCATATTAAAAGTAAGGGTTTTCCCTATTTTTAAAAAAGAGAAAACCCGTTTAAATTATTTTGAAGTTAACAGCTGTCGTTTTATTTAAACTTTAGCTGGTAGCCATTTGTTGTTGGAAAGTAAGGATTATAAACTCTGCAGGTCTTAGCACAGCTACTTTTATACTTACCACCATAATACCGTTAAGAGTATCTTCACCGGTCATGGTGGTACCCAAACCACATTCAACAGAAAAAGCATCGGCAGCCGTAGCTCCTTGTAATCCGCCTTTTTGCCAAACACCGTGTAAAAAACTGCTAATCATTCTTTTAACAGATGTCCAAGTGCTGGCATCATTTGGTTCAAAAACATAAGCATTTGCGGCAAGTTTACAGGATTGTTCTAAAAAAATTAGGGTTCTTCTTATGGGTATATAACGGTAGTCTTGGCTATTGCCATCTAAAGTTTTTGCGCCCCAAACTAGAATTCCTGCTCTGTTAAAAAAGCGAATGGCATTAATAGACTTTCCAGTAATAGGATCTATATTTAAGGTTTCTTGTTGTGCATTGGTTAAATTAATTGGCAAGTTAATAACATTGGTCATGGCTATATTAGCAGGAGCTTTCCAAGGCCCTAATTGACTGTCTGTTCTTGTAATAATCCCCGCCATTCCACCACTTGGAGGTACTAAATTTGCATTGGATAATATATGGGTGATAATAGTACTGTAAATAGGGCTCGCCGCTATTAAGGCACTATTGTTTTCATTTATCGTTTGTGCTTGCCCGTTGGATGGGTTTTGAATCTTCGCAATGATGGCGTTTACGGCTTCATTCGGATTGTTAGCTGGGCTTAATATTTCTTGTAATTTTGTAAGATCTCCGCCAAATAAATTGGTGTAATTAATGTCGTTACTTTGCATTACCGTTGCTTCAACAAAAGGATAGTAAGCAGCGCCATAATCTAAACCATGGGTTCCCGTGGCATTTCTAAACGCAGTTATATCTTCTGTATAAGTATTTTGATGCGGTGTGTTGCCGCCAATAATATCAAAAATACAGATGGCAGTTTGCTTTTCAGAGGCCTGCTCTAGCATTGCTTGCATTAAGGTTGCATTTTGCTCTAAAGAAAGTAAGGTTGCTTCTGGACATATATATAAGGTAGGCTCTTGTTCTTGTTGTAATAATGCCAATCCGTTAGTTAAGTCGTTAACTTTTACATTAGGGTTTACAATTTGACGTCCAACTTTGGTGGTATTTCCTGAGGTAGGACCATAGGAACCTACCGATACGATATAGGCTTCTTTACCGCCATTGTCGTAAAATAATTTAATGCTATTATATAGGTAGTAAATAGTTGTTGGGTCTGGCAACATAGCGTAATACTGGTTTGCAATTAGTATAGAATCGCCAACTCTCGGTTGACTCGCTTGTTTTACTAAATAATATTCTGGATTGTATTGTTTTGTGGGTTCAGCAGGTGCTGGTGGGTTTGGTAAACAAAAAATTGATTGAAATTCTGCAAAGGAAGTAATCTTTGTAGGTACATTGATGTACGATTTATCTTGGTAGTTGGCTTGTGGTGTATATCCAATAAATGCTGGTACTGCCGTGGAAACAGATACTACCGAGTTTGGAAAAGCGTTTATTTCGTTAATGTATACCCCTGGAGTTTTGATTGTTGATAAGTTCATGAAGGTTGTGTTGGTTTTTGAGGGTTTTAAATAGTTAAGTGCTCATTTTTAATGAATAGGCTATTTATGTATACAAGGGGTGATTATACATTTTTATACTCCTTAATTCTTCATTAAATTTTATGAGCATTTGAATATATAATAAAAAAATAAGGTTTTGTATAGAAAAACCTTACTATAAGTAAGGGAAAACCCTATTTTTAAAATAGGATAAAACCCTTTAAGACAATTTTATAGCAGCGTTTATGGATATTGCTTATGGAGGTAGCTAGTAAATGAAGTTAGTAATAGCGCTGTGTTTAATAGGGGATTTATAAAAAAAAGAACGTCATTAAGGTGTTGTTTTTCAGTGTGTTATTGTTGTTTTTTGTATTCATGTATCTAAACCAAGTCATTTACAACATAAATATTTCTAACCGCATCATTTTGTCAAATACTTACTTGTTTATTTCTGAACTTTATATTGTCCAAAAGCTAAGTAGACAATATTGGTAAGGAGGGTAAAACCCAATTACCAAAATAATTTTAAAACGTAATCAAAAGAAAAATATTCGATTGAGTAGCTACTATCATTTCTTTTGATTTCAAAGGTGGAATTTAGAGAAGCCTATTTTAAAAAGAATAAAACTAATTAAAAAAAACAATCATGGATTTACAATTAAAAGAATTATCTACATTATACAAAGAATTCAACGCAGATCATAAATGGATTCAAACTACAAGTATCACTCAAGTAAAGACAAGTGGTAGAAGTATGCTTCATTTTCAAGCTGAATTACCTTTAGATGGGTCTAATAAAGGATATTTTGTTAGAATTAAAGATGAACATGGAAACATTGTTAAGGATACCTATCATCAACGTGCTGCTACTTCAAATCCGGTAACAGGAACAATTGAATCAAATGATTTAGATTTTAGGAGTCAAATTTATACATTAGAATTTGGACCTCATTTTACAGCTACAAATGTGAATTCAGTTGGGGCAACTGCAACAATAATTCAAGGAAGACCAAGAAAATTTGAATCTTCGGCAGTTTATTATAATATGAACCTCCCTAAAGCTGTTTTATTTGAGTATAATGTACCGCCATCTATTTTTGATAATAATACGGATGTTAAAATATACTTGGTAGAAGGAAAAGATATTAAAGAAGAGAGATATGCTATAGAAAATAAAGTGTTTAAACTTTCAAAATCATCATATATAGGAGATGGTGAAATTAGTTTTCAAAATGCCTTAGATCATGGAAAAACGTATACCTTATGTATGGGGATATTTAGTGGTGTAAGACAAGTTGCAGGAAATACTTTTATCTGGGAATAGATAAACGATTGTATCTTATTTTTAGAATGAGATGAAGTTTTTAATAAGAATGTCATGTGTTGGTAAAATAATGCATGACATTCTTTATTATTATTAACAAAAATGGAACAGAAAGTATTATTCGTCAATATTGTGATGAATGTAACAATTGATTTATATTAATTTTAATCAGCCTACTAAATTAGTAACAAAAATTGGTTTTATTGATCTGTTTTTCGTGCATTGGAGTTTTCTTCTTAGGCATTTCTCCGAGGTATAATTAACATTTTATATCATTAAACTCGTCAGAGTTACAAAGTTTATCAGATTCACTTGTTTAATTGAAAATATACGTTTGAAAAACTTAGTGTTTTATTGTCTAGTGTATTTAGATAACTTAGTATTTAAATTTCTTTGATAGTCTAAGTATAAAATTTCTTTATTTAAACCATTAATTTCATATTCATAAATATCTTTAGGATCTTTTATATTTGTTATTTTAAGATAGCTATATAGTTCGCCTACTGGAACTTTCTCTGAGCATTGAGGAGATGTAGTATTTATTGAATAATAATAAGTTTTATCTAATTTCCCATCAGAATAGTCATAACACTTACCATTTTTAGAAAATATAATTTTAGTTCTTGAATCTTTTTCTAATTCCCATGTACCAATAATTTCTTTTTTATAATCCTCTATAGTTGAGTTGTGATTTGTTTGTGAAAACAATATACAAGAAGACAAAAACACAAATGTTAAAAGTGCTAAAATATTTTTCATCCTTTTATTGTTTTGTATACAAATGAAGTTTGCCTCTTTCAGAAGTTATAGACAAAGTAGTTATATCATTAGAATTAATTACAAGTTTAATATTACTATCATCATTATGAATCCAAGTTCCAAGTATTTTAGTATCTAAATTAGGTTCTTGTAATTGTTGAGCTTTACAACTTAATGATAATACCAAAAGAGTTGTTATGATTAAAATTGCTTTCATTTTTGATTTGCATTTTATTAATTCTTTTTAAATGAAAGTAAACAATAAAACATTAGTTTTTTTATTGTTTAAAGTAGATTTCTAATTTTCCTCTTTCGCTTGTAATTGACAAAATAGTTTTACCAGAGGAGGTAGTATTTATAGTGTTCATTATGTCACAACTATAATCAATTGTATTTAATTTTATTTTTAAGAATATATTATAATCACTTTTTGAATTTGTATTACATCCGATACTCAATTTATATTCAGAAGTATCTTCTAAATTGTTATCTATATATATATTTAATATATTATTTGATAAAAATTGAATCTTATTAGATGGATCCTCTTTTGAAATCCAAGTTCCAATAATTTCTTTTTTATAATCTTCTATAGTTGAGTTGTTATTTGTTTGTGAAAATAATACGCAAGAAGAAAAGAATGTTAGTGTTAAAAATGTTAAAATATTTTTCATTTTTTATATTTTTAAATTTCACAAACAATTTATATTGTTTTTTACTCTTTCTAACCGGCCACACCTATCTTCATTATGAGCCCAAGTTTAAGTATTTTAATTAGGTTCTTCTATTTATTAGATTTTACAACTTAATGAGAATATTATAATCATTGTTTTGATTAAAATTGTTTTTATTTCTATAAAAATTACTGTTTTTTATAGATCACAATAATCCCTCTATTTTCATCATTAATGACATTAGTCCATTATTTTCATAATTTAATCCTTCTATACTTGAGTTGTTATTTGTTTGTGAAAATAATACATAAGAAGACAAAAATATCAATATTAAAAGTGCCAAAGTATGCTTCATTTTATAAAAATTACTGTTTCTTATAAACTACTATTTTACCTTGATTCTTGGTCATAATTGAAAACAACCCATTATTTTCATAGTTTAAACCTTCAATATAAGCACAAAATTCATTTCCTTTATTTGTAATAGTTTTTAAAAAATATCCTTTATTTAAGGAAATCATCTCTCCATCACAAGTTCTTGAGATGTAATATTTATTTATAAATTTAAGAGTATTTTTAAAATACCTTTTAATTTTACCATCGTTAGTAAATTCAATTTTTGTATTAGAATTATTTTCATTAATCCAAGTTCCAATAATTTCTTTTCTGTAATCTTCTATTGTTGAATTGTCATTTGTTTGTGAAAACAATACGCAAGAAGAAAATAATGCTAATGTTAAAAATGTTAAAATATTTTTCATTTTTTAAAGATTAAATACAATTTATATAATTTTTTACTATTTCAAACACTTGTTCTCGAGCTTCTCTAGAATCATCATCTGTATAAAAATTTACTTCATCAGTTATATCATCTACAGTTGTGTTTTTATCAATAACTACATTAGCTAATACCCGATCTTGAAAAAACCATAACCCACTAATAACAGCTGATTTAATATCTTCTAGAGATTGAGGTCCTGTATATGCCCAACCACTACCATTGTTATTCAAAAAACCTTTATAATCTTCATAATTAGCTCTACCTGTTAATTGTATAATACCTCTACCTCTATAATTATAACCATCTCCTGAGGCAATATCACCATTTCCATTTCTATTTGCATAAACATAATTTCCTAATGCAACTGGATCATTGGCATAAGTATTTGGGTGTATTTTTTTAGGGTCTGTAAATGAGAATCTAGTTGGCCATACCGCTACTAATCTTTGTGCTGAATAATTTAAATTTTCTGCAATTCCTATATTCTCAAATCCATCTGACTCATGTCCTGCTTGCGCTAGAAAATGCTGTAGTTCGAACTTATTATTTAAACTAAAAATCGTACCTAAATCATTAATTAATTCTGCTAATACATTTAGTCCGTTTTGATCTGCATTTGGAAATACATTGGCTAAATCTTCACTAGAAGTATTACAATCATCTTCTATACAGTTTCCTGTAACTGGATCTTCTCTAAATCCAATAGGACAAATACAGTCTCCATTTACAAAAATTTTACCACTAAAAGGAGGACAATTAATATCTTGTATATCAACTGGTGAAGTTGTTGTGCTTCCTCCCGTGCTTATTGGGTCTGCACCACTACCACCACCGCCTGTGCTAAGTTGGTCGTCGTTTGGCTCACCTAAATTATTGTTTGGGTTTGGAGGTGTATAAGTACCACCAGCACAATGTGAAAAATCTAAATAAGTTGCTAGTATTGTCGTTCCCGTGCAAAATTCATCACAAGGGGGGAAATCAGACATTCCATGTTCACGTGATGCGTGACCGCAAGCATATTTTGGTAAATGAACGCCACCTTTATCACATTTTGCAATATCTCTTATTATTCTACCCTCACAAGGATTAGTTCCTCCACCGCTTTCAACATCTGCCCAATCGAAACTATCTTTAGAACTTAAATTTAAGTTATCTGTGTTTAAGTAGTCTTTTGGTATTTTATGCAAATAGGCTTGTTGATATTTGTTTTCAGTATTATTTGATTGGTAGGAAACTAAGAAATAACTAAATACATTGTTATACTTTTTTACTAAGAAATTCTCAAAGTTAGAAGCTTGTAATACTGGATTGTCAACTTTAAAAGTCCAACTAATTGTTTCTCCTTGAGTAATTTTGTGTATTTGAGAAGTGTTTATAAATAAGCCTTCTGCAACTTCTTCTTGTTTCTCTTGATACGTACTATTGTTTCTACTCCTTTTTTCTAGAATGGGTAATATCTTTTGTATTTCAATATCATTTTTTAATTCGATAAAATTTAATTTCTCTAAAGTAAACTCATTGATTTGTGTACCGTTTTGCTGTTGATAAACTTCTTCATTTTGGCAATTCCATAAAAATAAGGAAATACTAAACAGAAAAACACCTAATTTAATCGAGTTATTTTTTTTATTTCCCATAGCGGAAGTACTTATTAATTAATAAAATTTGTTTTTATTAATTCAATCTAGTTGAAATAAGTGGCGCTATAAAATGAGAAGTAACAAACGGATACGAAAGTGTAATAAATGATTAACTTAACGTTATAAACGGTAAAAACAAGTCTAAATACATTGATTAAAGCTCTAAAAGATCATTATTTTAAAATTGAAACTAGAGAAGGTGTAAAGTTTGTTTGTATTTTGGGACCTAAAATAAAAACCCTGTAAACAGAATGCTTACAGGGTTTAATAGTGGAGACGCCGAGTAGGAAAGGTATATTTTTCAAGTTTTCTATTTAATCTGTTTTTTCATATTTGAGATCCCAGCGAAAACCATAGCACCCTTTACTTACAAGGCTTTAAGGAAAACTCGCACTAGTTGTTTGGAGAAAATCTCCTTCTTTGATGATATTCATAGATTAGCTAAAATAAACATATTTCAGCCCCTCCT
>NZ_CANLTU010000020.1 GCF_947494125.1 uncultured Tenacibaculum sp. | reverse complement strand
ACAGATAATCAAGATTTAACCCTAAACACGAATACCTTAAGTTTAAGTAACGATGCTAGTACTGTAGATTTAGCTAAATATCTAGACAATACCGATGCGCAAACTATTTCTTTAGCTGGAACTAATTTATCGATTGCTAATGGAAATACAATTGATATATCTTCATTGCAAGATGGAACTGGAACGGATAATCAAAACTTAACATCTGCAGCACTCTCAGGAAACGATTTAATTATAGCCATAGAAAATGGGACTTCTGTTTCAGTAGATTTATCACCTATTCTTTCAGATATAAAAAATGATTTACTAGATTCTCAAACTGAAGTTTCAGAATTAAAAACACAAATGGCTACTATTTTATCTCGATTAGAAAAATTAGAAGAATGTGGTTGTAGTAATACTAGTACAATGACAGAAGCAATATTATATCAAAATATCCCAAATCCATTTAGTAATAAATCTTCAATTGGATATTTCTTACCTGAAAATAGTGGTAATGCCTCTATAATATTCAATAATTCTACAGGTCAAATTATTTCTACTATTGAAATCAAAGAAAAAGGAGAAGGTGATATAAATATTAACACAGACGGATTAGCTTCTGGGATATATTACTATACATTATACGTAAATAGTGAAAGAATTAGCACAAGAAAGATGATTATCAATTAAAAAGTATATTATATCTCTTTAAAACAGCAATACTTATAGTTCTTCAAATATCATTAAAAACAAAAATCTTCGAAAGTTTTAACTTTCGAAGATTTTTAATTTTATTTATATAAAACTATAGGTTTTCTATAATTTAAATGCAGCTTTAACTTTATCTACATAATCTAATTTCTCCCAAGTAAATGTTTCTACTTCACGTTCAATAGTTTCTCCCATTGGATTAGAAAAAGTAACCGTTTTCTTTTCAGAAGCTCTTCCCATGTGCCCATAAGCAGCAGTTTCAGAATAAATAGGAGTTCTTAATTTTAAACGTTGCTCTATAAAATATGGGCGCATATCAAAAATAGTTTCAACTACTTTGCTAATTTCCCCATCAGTCATATCAACCGTTGCAGTCCCATAAGTTTCTACATTAATACTTGTTGGTTTCGCTACTCCAATAGCATAAGAAACTTGTACTAATATTTCTTTACATAAACCTGCAGCTACTAAGTTTTTAGCAATGTGACGTGTTGCATATGCTCCAGAACGATCTACTTTAGAAGGATCTTTTCCTGAAAAAGCTCCACCACCATGTGCTCCTTTTCCTCCATAAGTATCTACAATAATTTTACGTCCAGTTAAACCAGTATCTCCGTGAGGTCCTCCAATAACAAAAATTCCAGTTGGATTGATATGATATGTAATATTATCGGTAAATAATGCTTGAATATTTGCTGGTAATTTAGCGACTACTCTAGGTATTAAAATAGAAATAATATCAGATTTAATCTTTGCTAACATTACCTCCTCACTCTCATCAAAATCATCGTGCTGAGTAGAAATTACAATAGCATCAATTCTTTGTGGAACATTATCATCTGAATACTCAATAGTTACTTGAGATTTAGCATCTGGTCGTAAATAGGTAATATCTTTATTTTCTCTTCTTAACTCTGCTAATTCAATTAATAAACGGTGCGACAACTCTAATGCTAAAGGCATATAGTTATCAGTTTCATCCGTAGCATAACCAAACATCATCCCCTGATCTCCAGCTCCTTGATCTTCAGGATTTGCTCTTTCTACACCTTGGTTAATATCTGGTGATTGCTCATGTATTGCTGAAAAAACACCACAAGAACTACCGTCAAACATATACTCACTTTTCGTATATCCAATTTTGTTAATTACATCTCTTGCAATTTTCTGAACATCTAAATATGTTTTAGATTTTACTTCCCCAGCCAATACAACTTGACCTGTAGTTACTAATGTTTCACAAGCTACTTTAGATTGTGAATCAAAAGCTAAAAAATTATCTATTAAAGCGTCAGAAATCTGATCTGCAACTTTATCTGGATGTCCTTCAGAAACACTTTCTGAAGTAAATAAATATGACATAAACTTCTTTTTAAAAATTAACGGAAGAAAAACTTGGATTGCTTGGTCGCTAAAAGAAGTAGATAATTACTGCTTTAGCATTTTTTATAGAGGTTGCAATCAGATCAAATTTTTCCTCAAAATTCAATCGCAAAGTTATTGATTAAATTCATATTTAAAAAAGCTTTTTGTTAAAAAAGAATTAAAATTAAAAATCTATATACGTAGTATATAAAACTTTAGAAGTAAAAAAACATTAAAAAAAGTTTGGATATTAAATTTTTATAACTGAATATTTGCACTCGTAAAAGTTCAAACACTTATTGACGATGTTATCAAGAAAGGCCGAGGGATTAGACCCTATGAAGCCTTAGCAACCCTTTGCTCTATGCAAAGAAGGTGCTAAATTCTACCAAAATGTTACTTCAAGAGCAATCAAGAAGTTTCTTTAAGGATAGATAACCAAAAAGAAGTTTCTATAATGATACACAGAAACTTCTAATATTTCTTAATAACATTTTTCTAGTAAGTACGTCAAAAATTTGACGCATTTGGCTTTTGGTTTAATTATTAATTAATTCAAAAACAAGAAAAATGAGTACACAAAAATTTGCAACAAAAGCGTTGCACGCAGGACATGATGTAAAACAAACTGGAGGCACAAGAGCTGTTCCTATTTATCAAACAACATCATATGTTTTTAATGATTCTGATCATGCCGCAAATCTTTTTTCATTAAAAGAACTGGGGTTTATTTACACACGTTTAAATAATCCTACAAATCAAATTTTACAAGAGCGTTTAGCTGCTTTAGAAGGTGGAATTGGAGCAGTAGTTTTTGCTTCAGGTACTGCTGCTATTTCAACTGGATTGTTAACCTTATTAAAAGCTGGAGATCATATTGTTGCTTCAAGTAGTTTATATGGCGGGACCTACAATTTATTGAAAGTTACTTTACCTAGGTTGGGTATTACTACCACTTTTGTAGATGCATCTGAACCAAAAAACTTTGCAGATGTAGTACAAAAAAATACGAGAGCATTTTTTGTTGAATCTTTAGGGAACCCTAAACTTGACGTATTAGACTTACAAGAAATATCTACTCACGCTAAAAAAGCTGAAGTTCCTTTTATTGTTGATAATACTGTTGCTACTCCTGCCCTACTGAACCCTATTAAATATGGAGCAGATATTGTAATTCATTCGTTAACAAAATACATTGGAGGGCAAGGAAATTCTTTAGGAGGTGCTATTATTGACGCTGGTACTTTTAATTGGGCAAATGGTAAATTTCCTGAATTTACAGAACCTTCTGCCGGATATCATGGATTAAAATATTATGAAACTTTAGGGGCATCTTCTTATACTTTTAAATTAATTTTAGAAGGCTTACGTGATTTTGGTGGAGCATTAAGTCCAACCAATGCTTTTAATATAATTCAAGGATTAGAAACTCTAGCTATAAGAATTAAAAAACATTCTGAAAATGCGTTAGCTTTAGCTAAATGGTTAGAACAACAAGATGAAGTTGCTTGGGTAAACTACCCTGGTTTAGAAAGCAGCAAATACAAAACATTAGCTAACAAATATTTACCAAACGGACAAAGTGGAATCGTAACTTTTGGAGCTAAAGGTGGTTTTGAAGCTGCAAAAACAATAGCAGACGTTACAAAAACATTCTCTTTATTAGCAAATATTGGAGATACAAAATCTTTAATCATTCATCCTTCTAGTACAACGCATCAACAATTAAATTCTGAAGAGCAAGCAAGTGCAGGAGTTACTGAAGATTTAATACGTTTATCAGTAGGTTTAGAAAATATAGAAGATTTAAAATTTGATTTAAAAGAAGCTTTTGCTAAAATACCAAAAGAAGTTTTTGCTTAAAAACTAGAGATTATTAGAATAATGAAAGACAAATTATTACATATAAATATTCTTAGTTATACAACAGAAAGCGGTGCTCAATTCAACGATATACCATTAAGTTATCAGTTGTTTGGGAAAAAGCTGGGTACCGCTCCTGTTGTATTAATCAATCACGCATTAACAGGGAACAGTAATGTTGCAGGAAAAAATGGATGGTGGAAAAACATTGTCGGAAAAAACAAAGCAATAGATACTCAAAAATATACTATCCTATGCTTTAATATTCCTGGTAATGGTTATGATGATTTTTTAATAGATAATTATAAAAATTTTGTTGCCAGAGATATTGCAAACATTTTTCTATTAGGATTAGAAAAATTGAAAATTGAAAAATTATTTGCATTAATTGGAGGTTCATTAGGAGGAGGAATTGCTTGGGAAATGGCAATATTAAATCCTACTATTACACAACATTTAATTCCTGTTGCTACAGATTGGAAATCTACCGATTGGTTAATTGGAAATTGTCAAATTCAAGAACAATTCTTAACAAATTCAAGTAATCCTGTACACGATGCTCGTATGCATGCAATGCTGTGTTACCGAACACCTGAATCGTTTAAAAAAAGATTTCAGCGTTCAAAAAATGAAGAATTACAGATTTTTAATGTAGAAAGCTGGTTGCTTCACCATGGTGAAAAATTACAAAAACGATATCAACTCGCTTCTTATAAACTAATGAATCAATTATTAAAAACAATTGATGTAACCAAAGGAAGAAAAGCTTTAAATATTTTACAAACAATTGAAGCAAACATTCACATTATAGGTGTTGATTCTGATTTGTTTTTTACTGCGGAAGAAAATAGAGAAACACAAAAATCTCTAGCTACAGTACATTCAAATGTAACCTATAATGAAATCAATTCCGATCATGGTCACGATGCTTTTTTAATAGAAAACAAACAACTCGAAGAAATTATTGAACCAATATTCAATAAAAATTCAAAAAACAAAAAAATGAAAATTTTAAAATTTGGTGGGAAATCATTATCAAATGAAGGAATACACAATGTAATTTCTATCATAGAAAGTAAGATTAATGAAGGAGAAAACATTGCTGTAGTAGTTTCTGCACGTGGAAATGCAACAGATATTTTAGAAGATATTTTAAATAAGGCAGCTAAAAATAAAACATACCAACAACAATTAGAAGCTTTTAAACACGAACAATCATTATTAACTCCTTTAACCGATTTTTCTTCAGAATTTTCTCGTTTAGAAAAACTATTTGAAGGTGTAAATCTATTAGGTGATTTTAGCATTAAAATAAAAGACGAAGTTTTAGCACAAGGAGAATTATTATCTATAAAAACAGTATCAGAATTATTAAATCAAAAAGGTATAAATGCTAACCCTACAGATGCAAGAACACTATTAAAAACCGATGAGAGTTTCGGAAATGCGCAACCTATTATAGATGTTTCAAAAGAAAATGTAAAAAAACATTTTAAACAATTTAATGGTACAACAGTTAATATAGTTTCAGGCTTTATAGCTTCAAACTTAAAAAACGAAACTACCACTCTTGGAAGAAACGGTAGTAATTACACAGCTTCTTTGCTAGCAAACTATCTAGATGCGGAAGAATTACAAAACTATACGCATGTAAATGGTATTTTCACTGCAAATCCAGATTTGGTAAGTGATGCAAAAAAAATTGAAAGACTTTCTTTTTCAGAAGCAAATGAGCTAGCAAATTTTGGTGCTACCATTTTACATGCTAAAACCATTATTCCGTTACTTGAAAAAAACATTAATCTTCGAATTTTAAACACCTTCAATCCTAACGATAAAGGCACTTTAATAACAGCAAAAACGAACTCTAAAGGAATAAAATCATTATCCGTTTTAGATAATGTAGCTTTATTAAATTTTGAAGGAAGAGGTTTGCTAGGTAAAGTTGGAGTTGATGCGCGTATTTTTAGAGTTTTAAGTAATTCCGGAATTAGTGTTAGTTTTATTTCACAAGGATCTTCTGAAAGAGGCATAGGGTTAGTTGTTGAAAAAAGCAGTGCTGAAAAAGCGGTTAAAGCTTTGGAGCAAGAATTTGAAAATGATTTTTACACTAAAGATGTTAATAAGATATCAATTGTAGAAAATGTATCTATTATCTCAATAATTGGTCAAGATTTAAGCGAGTTCCATCATCCCTATAATGCATTAATAAAAAACCAGATTACTCCATTATTATTCAATAACACTATTACCGGTAAAAATGTAAGTTTAGTTGTTAAAAAAGAGCAATTACACAAAGCTCTAAATGTAATTCATGGGCAAGTTTTTGGAGTTGCTAAAAAAATAAATATCGCCGTTTTTGGAAAAGGATTAGTAGGTGGAACCTTAATTGAACAAATATTAGAAAATTCAAAAACTATTTTAGAGAAACGAAAAATACAGTTAAATGTATTTGCCATTGCTAATTCTAAAAAGGTGCTATTAACTAAAAATGGAGCAACAGAAAATTGGAGTAATAACTTAGATAATTCTAAGGAAACTTCAACAATTGTTCAAGATATTATTGACTTTTCTAAAGAAAATCACTTAGAAAACTTGATTGCTGTTGACAATACAGCTAATACTGAATTTATAAACAATTACATTCCTTTAGTGAATGCAGGTTTCGATTTAGTTTCATCAAATAAAATAGCCAATACAGTATCGTATGATTTTTATAAAAAGTTACGAAAAACATTAGATAGCACAAATAAAAACTACCTGTACGAAACCAATGTTGGTGCTGGACTGCCTTTAATTGACACAATTAAATTATTACATGATTCGGGTGAAAACATTACACGAATTAGAGGTGTTTTCTCAGGCTCTTTAAGTTATATTTTCAATCGTTTTTCTGCTGATAACGTTTCGTTTTCAACTGTATTACAAGAAGCAATAAACAAAGGATTTACTGAACCCGATCCACGTGAAGATTTATGTGGAAATGATGTTGCTAGAAAACTGTTAATCTTAGCTCGAGAATTAGATTTAGAAAATGAATTTGAAGATATTTCAATTGAAAATTTAATACCAGAAAAACTTCAAAACATTTCTTCTGAAGAGTTTTTATCTGATTTAGAAAAACTAAACATTTCTTTTCAAAAACAAAAAGAAAATCAAAAACAAAATCATGTACTTAGATATATAGGTGACTTATCTGGAGATTTACAACAAACTAAAGGGAGTTTAGATGTAAAGTTAGTTTCAGTCCCTAAAAATTCTCCATTAGGAAGCTTAAAAGGTTCTGATGCTATTTTTGAAATATATACAGAATCATATGGAGAACAACCTATTGTAATTCAAGGAGCTGGAGCCGGAGCTAAAGTAACAGCAAGAGGTGTATTTGGAGATATTTTACGATTAGCCAAAAATAACAATTAATGTTAGGTCAAGCACAATTAAAACCTTTTTAACAAACAACCATGAACAACCATTTCGAAACAAAAGCCATACGAACACAAACAGAACGCACACAATTCTCAGAGCATTCAACTCCCTTATACTTAACGTCTAGTTTTGTATTTGATGATGCCGAAGATATGCGTGCTTCTTTTGCAGAAGAAAAAGAAAAGAACTTATATAGTAGATTCTCGAATCCAAATACAACAGAATTTGTTGACAAAATAGTTCAAATGGAAGGGGCTGAAGCCGGTTATGCTTTTGCAACAGGAATGGCTGCGGTATTTTCCACTTTCGGAGCTTTGTTGAATGCAGGAGATCATATAGTTTCTTGCAGATCTGTATTTGGATCAACACATAGTCTATTAACTAAATATTTACCAAAATGGAATATTAGTACTAGTTATTTTAAAATAAATGAGGTTGATAAAATTGAACAATTAATTCAACCAAATACAAAAATTTTATATGCTGAAACTCCTACAAATCCAGCTGTAGATATTATTGATTTAGAACTATTAGGAAAAATTGCTAAAAAGCATAATTTACTTTTAGTTATAGATAATTGTTTTGCAACTCCATATTTACAGAATCCAATAAAATTTGGTGCAGATTTGGTTATTCATTCAGCCACTAAATTAATTGATGGACAAGGGAGAGTTTTAGGAGGAATTGCCGTTGGAAAAGAAGATTTAATACGTGAAATTTATCTTTTTTCAAGAAATACTGGGCCAGCTATGTCTCCTTTTAATGCCTGGGTATTATCTAAAAGTTTAGAAACTTTAAGTATTAGAGTAGAAAAGCATTGTGAAAATGCCTTAAAAGTAGCAACGTTTTTAGAAGAACATCCAAAAGTAAATCTAGTAAAATATCCATTTTTAAAATCACATCCACAATATAATATCGCTAAAAAGCAAATGAAATTAGGCGGTAATATTGTAGCTTTTGAAATTAAAGGAGGAATTGAAGCAGGTCGCAAATTTTTAAACGCAATAAAAATGTGTTCATTATCTGCAAATTTAGGAGATACAAGAACAATCGTTACACATCCAGCATCAACAACTCATAGTAAATTAAGCATAGAAGACAGGTTAGAAGTTGGTATTACAAACGGACTAGTTCGTTGTTCGATTGGTTTAGAAAATATAGAGGATATTATTAACGATTTAAAACAAGCATTAGATACTTAAAAAATAAATAAAGTGTATTTTTGTAATATGCTTTCTAAGAAAACAAAATATGGTTTAAAGGCACTAGCCTTTATTGCTCGACAAGAAAAAGGAAATAAAGTACAAATAGCTACTATTTCCGAGAAAGAGAATATATCTCATAAATTTTTAGAAAGTATATTACTTACCTTACGAAAATCTGGTTTTTTGGGAGCCAAAAAAGGAAAAGGTGGCGGTTATTACATGTTAAAAGAAGCGTCTGAAATTAAAATGACAGATGTTATTAGAACGCTAGAGGGTCCAATAGCCATGCTACCTTGTGTTAGTTTAAACTATTATGAAAAATGTGATGACTGCCCTGATGAAGACGCATGTTCAGTACATAAATTAATGATTCAAGTTAGAGATAACACCTTACAAGTACTTCGTAATAATACACTTGCAGATTTAGTGTAAAATAACACAAATGTTATTCTATTGTAAAATTTTCAAATAAATGTTTTCACATTTAAAATGAATGTATACATTTGTCAATTCTTAAAACCTAGTTACCCGATAGGGTAATAGAACTTTAAAAATGATTTTAGAACAAATAATAGAAAATAAAAAAAATTACACACTGGATAAAGTTTCAGAAAATCCGTTACGAAGTATTGTGAAATCGGTTAGTTGGAGAGTAATTGGCACTATAGATACTATTTTAATATCATGGCTAATTACAGGAGAAATAAGTACAGCTTTTTCAATAGGTAGCATAGAATTAGGAACAAAGATGGTATTGTATTTTTTTCATGAAAGAATTTGGAACAAAATAAAATGGGGCAAAAAATGAGCTTACAAAGTCAGTTAAACATAGAAGAATTAAATAAAGGGTTAGAAAAACTAACCCCAAATCAAATAATAGAATGGATTTTCGATTTAAAAAAGAAAACAATTCTTACAACAAACTTTAGGCCTTATGAAGTAGCTATTTTACATTTAGTTTCAAAAGAAAATCCTTCAATAAAAACTATTTGGTGCGACACAGGATATAACACTCCTCAAACCTATAAGCATGCTGAGGAATTAATTAAGGAATTAGATTTAAATATTTATTTATATGTGCCAAAGCAAACGGTAGCACATAGAAATTCTGTATTAGGAATTCCTTCAATTGAAGATAAAAATCATGTGTTATTTACTGAACAAGTAAAATTAGAACCTTTTAAGAGGGCGATGTCAGAACATCAACCAGAAATTTGGTTTACAAATTTACGAAAAGGACAAACTTCCTTTAGAGACAATATTGGAGTGCTTTCTTTTAGTAAAGATGGAATTTTAAAAGTAAGTCCTTTTTATCATTGGTCAGATGAGGATTTAAATAAATACTTAGAAGAGCATAAACTACCAAATGAATTCAAATATTTCGATCCAACAAAAGTAGAAAGTAATAGAGAATGTGGTTTACATATTTAAAGAATATGATTATGAATACAAAAACAATAAAAGTAGGTGCTTTAGAAAGTGAAGCCATATATATATTTAGAGAAGTTGTTGCTCAATTTGAAAAACCAGTACTATTATTTTCAGGAGGAAAAGATAGTATAACATTGGTACGATTAGCACAGAAAGCATTTTATCCAGCTAAAATTCCTTTCCCTCTTTTACATATAGACACTGGTCATAATTTTCCAGAAACTATTGAATTTAGAGATCGTTTAGCTAATGAATTAGGTGTTGAATTAATCATTAGAAATGTTCAAGATAATATTGACAAAGGAAGAGTAAAAGAAGAAACAGGAAAGTACGCAAGCCGAAACATGCTACAAACAGAAACGCTATTAGATGCCATTGATGAATTTGGTTTTGATGCATGTATCGGTGGAGCGAGAAGAGATGAAGAAAAAGCAAGAGCTAAAGAACGCATTTTTTCTGTTCGTGACGATTTTGGTCAATGGGATGAAAAAAACCAACGTCCAGAATTATTCGACATGTTAAATGGAAGAATCGATTTAGGGCAAAACGTACGAGTTTTTCCTATTTCAAACTGGACAGAGCTAGATGTGTGGTCTTATATAAAAAATGAAAATATTGAAATACCATCTATCTATTTTGCACATAAAAGAGCAACTTTTTTAAGAGATGGACTTATTTGGTCTGCAGAAGACAATGTAGTTTATAGAGATGAAAATGAAGAAGTACAAGAACGAATGGTGCGCTTCAGAACAGTTGGAGATATGAGCTGTACAGCTGCAGTATTATCAAATGCTATAGATATAAATACAGTAGTAGATGAAATTAAAGTATCAACAATATCTGAAAGAGGTGCTAGAATAGATGATAAACGATCGGAAGCAGCAATGGAGAAACGTAAACAACAAGGATACTTTTAAAAATCACTTTAGGAATTAATATAAGCTATTAAAATAGCAAAAAGCAAAAAAATGAACGTACTAAAAATAGCAACAGCAGGAAGTGTCGATGATGGTAAAAGTACTTTAATAGGTCGTATTCTATACGATACCAATTCATTAACAGATGACAAATTAGAAGCTATAGAAGAAAAAAGTAAACAAAGAGGTTTTGATTACTTAGATTTCTCATTAGCTACCGATGGTTTAATTGCCGAAAGAGAACAAGGAATTACAATAGATGTAGCTCATATATATTTTTCAACTCCAAAAACAAGTTTCATTATTGCAGATACTCCTGGACATATTGAATATACTAGAAATATGGTTACTGGAGCTTCAAATTCACAAGTTTCAATTGTTTTAATTGATGCACGTAATGGTGTAATAGAACAAACGTATCGCCACTTTTTTATAAACAATTTACTACGAGTAAAAAATGTAGTTATTGCTATTAATAAAATGGACTTAGTTGATTATTCAGAAGAGAAATTCAATCAAATAAAAAATGAAATTGAATATTTAGCAGGTAAGAGTGCTTATAAAAGCCAACAATTAACTTTTATTCCTCTTTCAGCTTTAAAAGGAGACAATGTTGTTAAAAAATCGACAAGTACACCTTGGTATAAAGGAGAAACATTATTATACCATTTAGAAAGTCTAGAATCTGAAGATTTACAAGAGCAATCACAAACACGCTTTCCTGTTCAAACCGTAATAAGACCTAAAACAGAGGATTACCATGATTTTAGAGGATACGCAGGGAAAATTTACGGTGGAAACTTAGCTGTTGGTGATGAAGTTACGGTATTACCATCAACTACAGCATCAAAAATAAAAAGCATTCACTTTTTTGAAAAAGAATATTTACAAGCAAAAAGAGGAAGCTCTGTAACCCTTACTCTAGAAGATAATGTAAATGTAAGCAGAGGAGATATGCTGGTAAAAACTAAAGAAACTCCTACTGTTTCTAAAGAATTAACTGCTACAATATGTTGGATGGATAAATCTCCATTACAAGCTTTGAATAAATATTATATAAAACACGGTGTAAATGATGCGCAGGCTAAAATTATGTCTTTATCATCCATTATAAAAACAGATTTTTCTGGTAAAGAAGAAAATCCATCACAATTAACTTTAAATGAAATTGGTGATGTTACTTTAAAAGTAAGCAAACCGTTGTTTTTTGATTCTTACAAAAAGAATAAAGCAAATGGAACTTTCATTTTAATAAATCCAAAAACTAATAATACAGCCGGAGTAGGCTTTATTCAGTAACAAGAAAATCAAATGGCTATTATAATAACAGATGAGTGCATCAATTGTGGAGCATGCGAACCAGAATGCCCAAATACAGCTATTTATGAAGGGGCTTCAGACTGGAATTATAAAGAAGGAACTTCATTAAATGGAACTATAAAATTATTGAATGGAACTGAAATAGATGCAAATGAAGATCAAGAACCAGTTTCTGATGAATACTATTTCATTGTTCCAGACAAATGTACAGAATGTAAAGGATTTCATGAAGAACCACAATGTGCAGCTGTATGTCCAGTAGATTGTTGTGTGCCCGATGAAGATACAATTGAAACAGAAGAAGAACTATTAACAAAACAACAGTTCTTACATAATTAAAAGTAACGCTTACAAGCTTTAAAAAATAGAGTAATGCAAAGTTTTAGAACCGAAATAGAAAACCCAATTGTAGAAAAAGACATTCTAGAATTAGAACGTAAAATCCGTTTATTTAAAGAGGGACAAATAGACGAAGAACGCTTTAGAAGTTTGCGTTTAGCTAGAGGTGTATATGGCCAACGTCAGCTAGGTGTACAAATGATCCGTATAAAACTACCATATGGTAAAGTTACGAGTGAACAATTACATCGAATTGCTGATGTATCCGACGAATATTCTCGAGGTCGTTTGCATATTACAACACGTCAAGACATACAAATTCATTACGTAAGTTTAGATAGAACACCTGAGTTATGGGCGCAACTAGAAAAAGATGATATTACTTTACGTGAAGCCTGTGGAAATGCAGTTCGTAATGTAACTGCTTCAGAAACTGCAGGTATTGATGTAAATGAACCTTTTGATGTAACTCCATTTGCTCATGCAACATTTCAATTTTTCTTACGAAACCCTATTTGTCAAGAAATGGGAAGGAAATTTAAGATTTCATTTTCAGCAACAGATGAAGATACAGCAATAAGTTTTATGCATGATTTAGGTTTTATAGCGAAAACAAAAACTATAAACGGCAAAGAAACAAAAGGTTTTAAAGTATTATTAGCTGGTGGATTAGGTTCACAACCTCGTCATGCAGATGTTATATATGAATTTTTAGAAACAGATTTATTAATCCCTACAATTGAAGGTGTTTTACGTGTTTTTGATAGATATGGAGAACGTTCAAAAAGAGCAAAAGCACGCTTAAAATTTTTAGTGAAAGATTTAGGTGTTGATGCTTTTTTAAAATTGGTTGCAGAAGAGCAAAAAGCATTTGCCTATCAAACATACCCAATTGACACATCAGAATTTGAAAAGGAAATTCATTTTGAAACAACTGAAATACCATCAGTAAAAATAACAGATGAAGAAGCTTATAAAAACTGGAAAGAAACCAATGTCATTAAACAAAAACAAGACGATTTATACGCTGTAGGAATTAAAGTTCATTTAGGAGATTTTTATACTGACAAAGCACGTTTATTAGCTGATTTAATTAAAAAATATGGAGCAAATGAATTACGTTTTACATTACGTCAAAACATTTTAATTCGTCATATAAGAGAAGAATTTTTACCTTTTTTCTATACTGAATTAGAAAAATTAGGTTTTACAGAAGCGGGGTATAATAGCTTAGCAGATATTACTGCATGTCCTGGTACAGATACTTGTAATTTAGGTATTTCAAGTAGTACAGGTATAGCAACAGAATTAGAAGGTGTATTAAAATCAGAATATCCACAATACATAAATAACAAAGACATCACTATTAAAATTAGTGGTTGTATGAATGCATGTGGACAACATAACATGGCACATATTGGTTTCCAAGGAATGTCTGTAAAAGTAGGAACCTTATTAGCCCCTGCCCTACAGGTATTAATTGGAGGGGGTATTTTAGGTGATGGTAATGGTCGTTTTTCTGATAAACTAGTAAAAATACCAAGTAAAAGAGGACCAGAAGCTTTACGTACGCTTTTGAATAATTTTGAAGATAACAAACAAGAAAACGAAGACTTCTTGGCATACTATGATCGATATGGAAAAACGTATTTCTATGATTTATTAAAGCATTTATCTGATACTACCAATTTAGAACAAGATGATTTTATTGATTGGGGACATGATAAAAACTATGTAAAAGCCATAGGTGTAGGAGAATGTGCTGGAGTTGTTATTGATTTAATAGCAACCTTACTATTTGAAAGTGAAGAAAAAATAGAAAATGCTACAGAAGCATTTAAAGAAAAACAATGGTCGGATAGTATATATCATTCTTATTCAGCAATTATTAATACAGCAAAGGCATTGTTAACTTCTGAAGGAGCAAAAACAAATTCGCAAGCTGGAATTATTACAAATTTTGATGAAGTTTTTGTGAATACTAACAAAATTGTATTACCAACTTCATTTGCTGATTTTATATACCAAATTAAAGAAAATAAACCAACAGAATCTTTTGCTAAAAAATACCTAGAAGAAACAAAGTTGTTTTATAAAACGATAGATGCTTACAGGAAAGTAGCAGTAGAAAGTTAAAGATAAAAGAACATGAGAAATCTACCAAAATTAACCGTAGTTGGTGCAGGGCCAGGTGATATAGAATTAATCACTTTAAAAGCAATCAATGCTTTAAAACAAGCAGATGTTGTTTTATATGATGCTTTAGTAAATAACGATTTATTAGAATATGTAAATCCAAATGCTGAAATTATTTTTGTAGGTAAAAGAAGAGGTTGTTACCGTTATCAACAAGAACAAATTAATGAATTAATAGTCGCTAGAGGTCATTCTCATGGGCATGTAGTACGTTTAAAGGGTGGAGATCCATTTATTTTTGGTAGAGGAGCAGAAGAAATGGAATATGCTGCAAAATTTGGCTTACAAACAGCTGTTGTGCCTGGCATTTCTTCATCTTTAGCAGTTCCTGCGTATCAAAATATACCATTAACAAAGCGCGGAAGTTCAGAAAGTTTCTGGGTGATTACCGGTACTACAAAGCAACATCAAATATCAAATGATGTGGCTTTAGCAGCAAAATCTAGTGCTACAGTTGTTATTCTAATGGGAATGGGAAAACTACCAGAAATTATTAAACTTTTTCAAAAAGAAAATAAACATGATTTACCTGTCGCTATTATTCAAAATGGTACTACTCCGCAAGAAAAAATAGGTATTGGTACAGTTGATACGATAGAGCAAATAGTTTCTAAAAAGAAGTTAAGCAATCCAGCTATAATAATATTAGGGGAAGTTGTAAATCATAGGCAAGAACTTCAATTAGTTCAATCACAAGTAAAAACCAATATAGCTGTATGATACTAAAAGAAAGGAACAACCTCTACCCTATTTTTTTAAAAGTACATCAGCTAAATGTTCTTTTAATAGGTGCAGGGAATGTAGGTTTAGAAAAATTGAGTTTTTTACTAAAATCAAGTCCAAATGCAAAAGTTCAAATAGTAGCAATAGATATTCTTCCAGAAGTAAGAGATTTAGCTATAAAACATAAAGTTGAAATTATCCAAGAAGCTTATAATTCAAATTATTTAAAGAATAAAGATTTGATAATTGTTGCTACCAACGATAACGATGTGAACATACAAGCATATAATGATTGTAAAAAACAAAATTTATTAGTAAACGTAGCTGATACACCTCAACTATGTGATTTTTATTTAGGAGGAATTGTAACAAAAGGGAATGTGAAAATAGCAATTTCTACGAACGGAAAATCGCCTACAACAGCAAAAAGACTACGTCAGTTTTTTGAAGAAGTTATACCAAAGGACATCAATGAATTTGTTCAAAATTTAAATAAATACAGAAGAACCATTAAAGGTGATTTTGAAAAAAAAGTAGAAACATTAAACAAACTCACTGAGAGTTTAGTGAAATAATAAAGAAATGATTACAACAGATATATTAATTATAGGTGCGGGACCTACAGGCTTATTCACTGTTTTTGAAGCAGGATTATTAAAATTAAAATGTCATTTAATTGATGCACTACCCCAACCGGGAGGGCAATGTTCTGAAATATATCCTAAAAAACCTATTTATGATATTCCTGCATATCCAGAAATATTAGCTGGCGACTTAACCAAAAACCTACTAGAACAAATTAAACAATTTGAACCTAGTTTTACCTTAGGAGAAAGAGCCGATTCTATAGAGAAACAAGAAGACGGGACTTTTATTGTTACCACAAACAAAGGAACTAAACACCGTGCTCCAGTAGTAGCAATTGCAGGTGGACTAGGTAGTTTCGAGCCGAGAAAACCTCCAATTCCAAATATCTCAAATTTTGAAGATAAAGGAGTAGAATACATTATTAGAGAACCAGAAATTTATCGCAATAAAAAAGTGGTTATTGCTGGTGGTGGAGATTCAGCTCTAGACTGGGCTATTTTCCTATCTGATATTGCTTCGGAAGTAACTTTAGTACATCGTAGAAATGAGTTTAGAGGAGCTTTGGATTCTGTAGAAAGAGTACAAGAATTAAAAGATATTGGAAAAATTCATTTAATAACGCCTGCAGAAATAAAAAAAGTTTATGGGACAGACCATGTTACTGGGGTTCAAATTGTGGAAAAAGGAGAAGAACCGTATGTGTACGAAGCTGATCATTTTATTCCATTATTTGGATTATCTCCAAAACTAGGACCAATTGCAAACTGGGGATTAGAAATCGAAAAAAACGCAATTAAAGTAAATAATGCACTCGATTATCAAACAAATATACCAGGGATTTATGCCATTGGAGATGTAAATACATATCCTGGGAAATTAAAACTGATTTTATGTGGATTTCACGAAGCAACCTTAATGTGTCAAAGTGCATTTCAACGTATACATCCAGAAAAAAAATATGTAATGAAATATACAACTGTTGGAGGTGTTGAAGGTTTTGACGGAACAAAAAAAGAAGCACCAAAAGCAGTGGTAAAAGCAATTAGTTAATTAGAATAAATAATGTCAGACGTCAACATAAAAATAACCGATCGAGAAGGTATAATGCACGAAATAATTGCACCTACCGACATGGCAATGAATTTAATGGAAATTGTTCGTTCGTATGAACTAGCAGAAGAAGGAACAATTGGTATTTGTGGAGGTATGGCAATGTGCGCATCATGTCAATGCTATATAAAATCAGATCATCAATTATCAGAAATGACTCCAGATGAAGATTTGATGTTAGCAGAAGCATTTCATGTAGAAGATAATAGTCGTTTAGGATGTCAAATTCAAATGACACCTGAGTTAGAAGGATTAGAAATAGAATTAGCACCAGAAAACTAATTCATTTGTATAAAAAGAACTATCAAAATGCAGTTTAAAAATTATAATTTATCATTAAAAGACAATGTCGAGGCTTTTACCAAGCAGTTATTTTATGCTTTATTTAGTGATGTTTGTCAAGAAAAAGCAACACATTTAAAAGAACAGTTTATTGCGATCTTAAATGAATTAAATGTTCTTCAGAGTGAAAATTTTTGGATGTTATATCAAGATACTTTTTGCAAAATAAGAGAACAATTAGATTTAGATGCCATTGCTTTTGAACAGAACGACCCAGCTTGTAAAAGCTTAGAGGAAGTTTATTTAGCATATCCAGGTTTTCATGCAATAGCTGTATACCGATTAAGCCATGAACTAATAAAATTGAATGTCCCTATTTTACCTCGAATGATGAGTGAATATATTCATGGAGTAACGGGTACAGATATTCATCCCGGAGCAATTATTGGTTCTTCTTTTTTTATTGATCATGCTACAGGAATTGTAATTGGAGAAACCACTAAAATACATAATAATGTAAAAATTTACCAGGGAGTAACCTTAGGAGGAATTCAAGTAAAAAAAGAATTAGCTTCTACAAAAAGGCATCCAACAATAGAAAATAATGTTACTATCTATGCCAATGCTACCATATTGGGAGGCAATGTAATTATTGGACAAGATAGTATTATTGGCGCTAATGTATGTGTAACTGAATCAGTTCCTGAAGGATCGATAGTTACCTATGAATTAGAAAATAAAATTACCACCAGAAAATCATATGTAAAATGATTTTCATAATAAGAAATAAACCATGAAGACAAAAAGTATCATCGATTTTGTAGGAAATACTCCACTAGTAGAAATAACCAATGCTTTTAATAAACCAAATGTTAAACTATTATTGAAACTTGAAGGAAATAACCCTGGAGGTAGTGTAAAAGATAGAGCTGCATATTTTATGATTTCTGAAGCAATTAAAAGAAAAAACATAAAAAAAGGAGACACTTTAGTAGAAGCTACTAGTGGGAATACAGGTATTGCGTTGGCTTTAATGGCAAAAGTATTAGGTGTAAACATGGTATTGGTAATGCCTGAACACGCTACTGTTGAAAGAGTAAAAACAATGAGAGCTTATGGTGCTGAAGTTATTTTAACGCCCACCGCATTAGGAATGGAAGGAGCCATAGACCATGCCTTAGAATTAAAATATAAAAAAGGATATTTTAGGTTAAATCAATTTGATAATTTTGACAATCCAAAAGCACATTATACAACTACGGGGCCTGAAATTTGGAGAGATACAGAAGGTGAAATAACTCATTTTGTTTCTGCAATGGGAACCACTGGCACAATAACTGGAGTTTCTGATTATTTGAAAGAAAAGAACGAACAAATTCAAATTATTGGAGTTCAACCTAAAGAAGGTGCTAAAATTCCTGGAATTAGAAAATGGTCGCAAGAATACTTACCTGCTATTTTTAAGCCTCAAAAAATCAGTACTATTCTAGAAGTAAACCAAAAGGAAGCTGAAGAAGGTACAATTAAGTTAGCAGAGCAAGAAGGCATTTTTGCGGGTATGAGTAGTGGTGGTGCATTTGCTACAGCTCTTAAGGTTGCTAACTCTATAGAGAAAGGAGTGGTAGTTGCTATTGTTTGTGATAGAGGAGATCGTTATTTGTCTTCAGAATTATACGGTTTATAGAAAATTTCTTTAATTCATAATTTTCTTCAAAAATAATCTTTCGGAAACATATTTCTTTATTTCGGAAATTTATAAAACCTTCAAGAAGATATAGCTTTTACTTTTATCATAGATTTAGTGTTAACCCCCGAAAAAAATCATAAAAATGAAAAAAGTAAAAGTTTTAAAACTAATGTTGTATGCATTAGTTTTATTTAATTTCAGTAAAACATTTTCACAATCACCTTATGAATTAAAAAACGGTAGTTTTGAAACACTCTCTGCTGGTAATGCGAATAATATATATGCTCATTTTACAGCAAGAAGATTAGGACCAAGTTGGTACGCTTATAAAGGTAACCCGATAACTCACTATAACGGTTATAATGGGGTTTACACTTGTGGACCTTGTGGGAATGGTTCAAACTATGCTTCCTTAAAGTATTATAATACTAATGGACAAAAAAAAGGAAACTCAATGTTTATGTATTATCCTATGAAAAGTAATAAAACATATAAACTTAAGTTTGATTATAAAAAAAATAGTGGAACTCTTTATGTTATAGCTACAAATAGTGCCACAGCAAATTATAATATTAACAGTAATATCATTGAAGATGTAGGAACTGTAAATAATAATAGTATATACAGTTCTTTACCGTCTAATGATCAAAAACTTGTAAAAAAAGTTATTTTAAACACTAGTAGTCATTGGAGTAATAATTCTCCTACAGGAAATAACACAAGCGTTAATGTAACATTTACTCCTACCAAAGATTATACACAGCTACTATTTGTATATTATTCTACTCAAGCTACTGCACAAGGTGAAATGTATATCGATGGAGTTACAATGACAGGTGATTTAAACGAGCCTGGAAAAGTATCAATGGCTCTTAACGGTGATAATTCTGACACCAATGTAGGAATTCAAATTTGCAGTGGAGATCCAGTAATTTTAGATGGTAGAGGAACAGTAGATACTTCTTTAGATCATAATCAGAGAATTCAATATTTTACTGCTATTTATAAGATAGGAAGTAACGGTCAAGCTGTAAATGGATCTCATACTTGGAATGATGGAGTTCCTTATAGTGATTTAGACTTACAAACTCAATTTCCTTTAACTTCTCCACAAGGTGTTACCACTCAATACCATGTTAAACTAGCAATAAATTCAGGACCAAATAATACTTGGATTGAAAAAGTAATGAAAGTTTACGTTATAGGAAAACCTAGTTTTTATTTTGGGACATTATATACGGTAAAACCAGGACAAACAATTACCTTAAAAGTATTAGGACTACCACAAAATGGTCAATACACATACAAATGGTATGCTGCTAATACAACACAAATATTAAGCACAAATGATAGGCTCTATGTTACAAAAGGAGCAGAAGGCAATTATTATTATACGGTTGAAGTTACAGATGTAAATACAGGATGCACAACCACAAAAACAATAAACGTTATTTATTCTAATATGAAAGTAATGGATCCTGATTTAGGTGAATTAACACCTGAAAGAAATACAAATATAGAAGTTACAACCTATCCTAATCCAGTATCAGATATAATAAACATAAAGTCAAATACCAATATTGACAGGTTAGAACTTTATTCTCTTAACGGTACAAGAATAGCCACTTCAAGAGGTAATACTATCGATGTAAAAAGTATCAAAAAAGGAATGTATATACTAAAAGCTATTTCTGGCAATACAACCATAAAAGAATCAAAAATTATAAAAAAATAAATAACTAAAAAGGGAAAATACTAAATCTTAAAATCTCACTTACTATTTGTAAGTGAGATTTTTTATTAAAAATAAAAAGAATAATTTATTGGGAAACTAAAAATAAACCAATAGATTTGTACCTTAGTTCATTAACTTAATTGATGTTATCAAGAAAGGTGGAGGGAATAGACCCTTTGAAACCTTAGCAACCCTTTGTGTAAACAAAGAAGGTGCTACATTCTACTGCTTGGCAGAGAGATAACGGAAAGGATTTTACTTCCTCTTTTCCTGATAACAAAACTTTTAATTATCAGGAATGTCAAACATTTATACAGAAATACAAAAAAGAATTCTCGTACTCGATGGAGCTATGGGTACTATGCTTCAAGAATATAAATTCACTGAAGAGGATTTTCGCGGAGAACGTTTTAAAGAGTATCCAACACCACTACAAGGTAATAATGACTTATTATCAATTACGCAACCAGAAGCAGTAAAAGAAGTACATCGAAAATACTTTGCAGCAGGTGCTGATATTGTTGAAACCAATACTTTTTCGGGTACAACCATAGCCATGGCAGACTACCAAATGGAAGGTTTGGTGTACGAATTAAATTATGAGTCGGCAAAAATAGCTAAAGAAGTTGCACAAGAGTTTACAAAAAAAGAACCTCATAAACCCAGATTTGTTGCAGGATCTATAGGACCAACCAATCGAACAGCAAGCATGTCTCCAGATGTTAACGACCCTGGTTATAGAGCCGTTACGTTTAACGAATTACGAATAGCTTACAAACAACAAACAGAAGCTTTATTAGATGGTGGAGCTGATATTTTATTAGTAGAAACAGTATTTGATACTTTAAATGCGAAGGCAGCTTTATTTGCCATAGAAGAAGTAAAAAGTGAACGTGCTATTGAAATACCTATTATGATTTCAGGTACAATTACAGATGCTTCAGGAAGAACACTATCCGGTCAAACTGCAGAAGCATTTCTAATATCTATTTCACATATTCCTTTATTATCTGTCGGTTTTAACTGTGCTTTAGGAGCCAACTTATTACAACCTCATTTAGAAGTCATAGCATCAAAAACAAATTTTGCTACTTCGGCTCATCCAAATGCAGGACTTCCAAATGCTTTTGGAGAATATGATGAAACTCCTGAAGAAACAGCATCTCAAATAGAAGAATACCTAAAAAAAGATTTAATCAATATTATAGGAGGTTGTTGTGGTACAACGCCAAAACATATTACAGCCATTGCAAAAGTAGCTTCAAAATATAAACCGAGAAAAGTTACAAATACAAACCATTGATAATTAAGTGAAAATGAGTAGAGAAGAAAGAAAATTCATGCATTTATCAGGATTGGAGCCTTTGATTTTAAATGAAAACAGCAACTTTATAAACGTTGGTGAACGTACCAATGTAGCAGGTTCACGTAAGTTTTTACGATTAATTAAAGAAGAAAAATTCGATGAGGCACTAGCAATAGCACGTCATCAGGTAGATGGAGGAGCGCAAATCATTGATATAAATATGGATGATGGTTTAATTGATGGAAAAGAAGCCATGGTTCGTTTTTTAAATCTAATAGCAGCAGAACCTGATATTTGTCGCGTACCTATTATGATTGATAGTTCTAAATGGGAAATTATAGAGGCTGGCTTACAAGTAGTACAAGGTAAATGTGTCGTAAACTCTATAAGTTTAAAAGAAGGTGAAGAAAAATTTATATGGGAAGCTACCCAAATAAAACGTTACGGAGCAGCAGTAATTGTAATGGCTTTTGACGAAGTTGGACAAGCCGATAATTATCAACGTAGAATTGAAATAGCAGAACGTTCGTATAAAGTTTTAGTAGATAAAGTAGGCTTCCCTTCTGAAGATATTATTTTCGATTTAAATATTTTCCCTGTTGCTACAGGAATGGAAGAACATCGTAAAAACGCAATTGATTTTATAGAAGCTACACGTTGGGTTCGTAATAACTTACCAAATGCTAATATAAGTGGTGGCGTTAGTAATGTTTCTTTCTCTTTTAGAGGAAACAATACAGTTCGTGAAGCAATGCATTCTGTTTTTCTTTATTATGCTATACAAGCTGGAATGAATATTGGAATCGTAAATCCCGCAATGCTAGAAGTTTATGATGATATCCCTAAAGGTTTATTAGAACACATAGAAGATGTAATTTTAGACAAACGTGATGATGCTACAGAACGTTTATTAGATTTTGCTGAAACTGTAAAAGGAAAGAAAAAAGAAGACGATGGTAAAGCTTTAGAATGGCGGAATTTATCCTTACAAGAACGTATTACACATTCATTAGTAAAAGGAATTGATGCTTTTATTATAGAAGATGCTGAAGAAGCAAGATTAAGTGTAGAACGTCCATTACATGTAATTGAGGGGCATTTAATGTCTGGAATGAATGTCGTTGGAGATTTATTTGGAGCGGGAAAAATGTTTTTACCGCAAGTTGTAAAATCTGCTAGAGTAATGAAAAAAGCTGTCGCACATTTAAACCCTTTTATTGAAGCTGAAAAAGGTGAGGAACAAAAAGCCTTAGGTAAAATTTTAATGGCTACTGTTAAAGGTGATGTTCATGATATTGGTAAAAATATTGTTTCAGTTGTTTTAGGATGTAATAATTATGAAATTGTAGACTTAGGAGTTATGGTACCTCCAGAAAAAATTATTGAATCCGCAAAAAAAGAAAATGTTGATGCTATTGGCTTAAGCGGATTAATAACGCCTTCTTTAGATGAAATGGTTTATCTAGCAAAAGAAATGGAACGCCAAAATTTTGAAGTTCCTTTATTAATTGGAGGAGCAACCACCTCTAAAGCTCACACCGCTGTAAAAATAGACACACAATATAAAAATGCAGTAATACATGTAAATGATGCATCTAGAGCAGTAACTGTTGTTAGTAATCTACTAAATAAAGAAACTAAAAATGAATATGTAGCTAAATTAAAAAAAGACTATTCAGCCTTTCGTGATAAGTTTTTAAAAAGAGGAAAAACAAAAGCATATATTTCAATAGAAGAAGCACGCAAACGTAAATTTAAAATAGATTGGAATTCTTCAAACATTATAAAACCAAAAGAGTTAGGAATTCAAACATTACAACAAGTAAGTTTAAAAGAACTAATTCCGTTTATAGATTGGTCTCCTTTCTTTCGTTCATGGGACTTACATGGTAAATACCCTAATATACTAACCGATGATATTGTAGGAGAACAAGCCACTACCCTATTCGAAGATGCTCAAAAAATGCTCCGAGAAATTGTTTCAAAACAATTATTAAAACCTAAAGGAGTTTTTGGGTTATTTGAAGCAAATACTGTTAATACAGACGATATCTCTATTCAGAAAAAAGGGAAAGAAATTGCTGTTTTTAGAACACTACGTCAGCAATTAAAAAAACGAGACGACAAGCCAAGTTTCGCTTTAGCCGATTTTATAGTTCCTAAAGAAACAGGTAAAACTGATTATATGGGGGCTTTTTGTACGGCTATTTTTGGTGCAGATGAATTAGCAACAAAATATAAAAATCAACAAGATGATTATAATGCTATCATGGCACAAGCGTTAGCAGATCGTTTTGCTGAAGCTTTTGCAGAATACTTACATCATAGAATAAGAACAAAGCATTGGGGATATGGCATTAATGAAAACTTAACAAATGAAGATTTAATAAATGAAAACTACAAAGGAATTCGTCCAGCACCAGGATATCCTGCATGTCCAGATCATCTAGAAAAAGAAACTATCTGGCAATTATTAGATGTAGAAAAACAAATAGGAGTCACTTTAACCGAGAGCTTAGCTATGTGGCCAGCAGCAGCTGTTTCTGGTTATTATTTTGCCAATGAAGAATCTAAATATTTTGGATTAGGAAAAATAACAGATGATCAAGTAAACGATTTTGCAACAAGAAAAAATATCTCATTAGAAAAAGCAAGAAAATGGTTGCACCCAACAATTGCTGACAATTAAAATAAAATCATGAAAGTAACAGAACATATAAATAACGCCAACGGAAAAACGTTGTTTTCGTTTGAAATATTACCTCCTTTAAAGGGACAACATATACAATCAATTTTTAATAATATAGATCCTTTAATGGAATTTAATCCTCCTTTTATAGACGTTACCTATCATAGAGAGGAATACACCTATAAAGAACTTGAAAACGGATTATTAAAAAAACAAGTCGTAAAAAAAAGACCTGGTACTGTAGGAATTTGTGCAGCAATTCAAAATAAATATCAAGTCGATGCTGTTCCTCACATTTTATGCGGAGGGTTTACTAAAGAAGATACTGAGAATTTTTTAATTGATTTAGATTTTTTAGGAATCGATAATGTTGTAGCCTTACGTGGTGATGCAGTAAAAAGCGAAACTTATTTTAAACCAGAGAAAGAAGGTCATAAATATGCAAATGAATTAGTTTCACAAATTCAAAGTTTAAATAACGGAAAATATTTAGATGATGAATTACTAAATTCATCCCAAACAAATTTTTGCATAGGTGTTGCAGGATATCCTGAAAAGCATATGGAAGCTCCAAGTTTAGATTCGGACATTCACTTTTTAAAAAAGAAAATTAAAAGTGGAGCTACTTATATTGTAACGCAAATGTTTTTTGATAATCAAAAATATTTCGATTTTGTAGCCAAATGCAGAGCTGAAGGAATTACGGTTCCTATTATTCCTGGACTAAAACCTATTTCAACAAAGAAACAATTGAATTTAATTCCACATCGTTTTAAAGTTGATTTACCTGATGATCTAATTATGGATGTAGTTAATTGCAAAGACAATATAGCGGTTCGTCAAGTTGGTGTTGAATGGTGCATAAATCAAAGTAAAGAATTAATAAAAGCTGGAGTTCCTTTATTACATTATTATTCTATGGGTAAATCAACCAATATTCAACAAATAGCAAAAGAAGTATTTTAAACTTGTAAGGAAATAGAAACTATTGATACTATGATAGTAAAAAGTAATTTTTGTAAAATTGCATTGGTAAAATATTTGCTTACTTTTGTAAAATACAAACAAAGACATTAACTTAATTAAAATATAATAAAATGGCATTAGAAATTACAGATGCAAACTTTGACGAAGTAGTATTAAAATCTGATAAACCAGTATTAGTTGATTTTTGGGCAGCTTGGTGTGGACCTTGTAGAATGGTTGGGCCTATTGTTGATGAAATTCATACTGAATATGATGGAAAAGCTGTTGTTGGTAAAGTTGACGTTGACAATAACCAAGAATTTGCTGCTAAATATGGAGTAAGAAACATTCCTACTGTATTAATTTTCAAAAACGGTGAAGTTGTAGACAAACAAGTTGGTGCTGCTCCTAAAAAAGCATATACTGATAAAATTGATGCTGCTTTATAAACAGTAGTATTATAATATATAATTCAAAAGGTTTGGCTATCGCCAAACCTTTTTTTATTTTCGGACTATATGATTGATTTAAACAATACTTCTTCAGAAATTAAAAATCTTGAAATACTTGCAAAACAAGTAGTAGAAGGTTTTATAACTGGTATGCACAAAAGTCCTTTTCATGGATTTTCTGTTGAATTTTCAGAACATAAGTTATACAATAAAGGCGAAAGTACTCGCCATATAGATTGGAAGCTCTTTGCTAAAACTGAAAAATTGTATACTAAAAAGTATGAAGAAGAAACCAATTTACGTTGTCATTTAATTATTGACAACTCTGCATCAATGCATTACCCTATAATTAAAAGTCAATCTATTGATAACTTAAACAAAATTGGGTTTTCTGCTATTGCTGCTGCTTCTTTAATGGATATTTTAAAGCGACAAAGGGATGCTGTAGGTCTAAGTATCTATTCTGATACTTATGAGTACTACGCTCCTGAAAAAGGCAGTGAACGTCATAGAAAAATGCTGTTAAATCAATTAGAAGGATTATTAAACTCAAAATCTAATTCTACAACAGAAACTCATGAGTATTTACATGAAATAGCTGAAAAAATACATAGACGCTCTTTAATCTTTTTATTTACGGATATGTTTCAAACAACAAAAAATGAAGAAGAGCTTTTTGAAGCTTTAAGGCATTTAAAATTCAATAAACATGAAGTTGTATTATTTCATACCTATGATAAAAAGACTGAATTTTTATTTGATTTTGATAATACTCCTAAAAAATTTGTAGATGTAGAAACTGGAGAAGAAATAAATTTATACGCTGAAAACATTCAAAAAAACTATACTGAATTAAGTCAGTCTTTTTTCAAGAATCTAAAGAACAAATGTTTACAATATAAAATAGATTATATACCTGTTGATATTAATGAAGGTTACGACAAAATACTTACCTCCTATTTAATCAGCAGGCAAAAAAAAGTGTAATTAAATCTTTTTTTTCTAAAAAAAGATTATATATTTGCATCCGCTTAGAGCAACGGTCTGGTAGTTCAGCTGGTTAGAATACATGCCTGTCACGCATGGGGTCGCGGGTTCGAGTCCCGTCCAGAC
>NZ_CANLTU010000019.1 GCF_947494125.1 uncultured Tenacibaculum sp. | reverse complement strand
TTAATGTTTGTGTTTAAATCTGCATCTGTATCACAATGCCTAATAATTACAGGATCATTAACAATAACTGGTAAAGGGTTTACTACTAAATTAAAAGATTTAGAAGTATCATTACAAGCTGCATTATTTTTGTTTTCAACTCTAACATAAATTGTTTGAGAATTTATGGTGTTATTTCTATACGGAGTATTCTTATCAATAACATCTGTATTTTTATCTGTATTAGCCCCTGCTAATGTTGTATGATATGATACTTCATATATAGTAGTAGATAGTGCTCCTAAAATTTCGTTGTCTTTTGTATTTAATAGGAAACTATTAAAAAATCCATCTGTATCTCCACCATTTGCTGCATCATCACATTCTTCATAGTCTACTGGTGTTTGTGGGATTGGGTTGCCCGTAACAACTAATTTGAAAGATTTAGTATCATAACAAGCATTTGGAGCAGATATATTATGCATTCTAGCATAAATAGTTTGATTACTAAAAGCTGTTGGGTTTGTATAAGGATTTGATATATCGTTATTGTTTGTGTTAGCATCAGCTTGAGAAAGAAAGTATTTTACTTCGTAAATAGTATTACTTTGTCCATTTAATACTTGAGGAGTAACAGAAGTCTGTAAATCAAAAGTATTAAAACCATCATTGTCTACATCACAAAAGAAAATATCATTTGGTTGTGTAGCAGATGTGGCTTGGTAAACTTCTAGTTTAAAAACACCTTCTAAAGTAGTTGCATTACCACAATTATCTGTTAAACTAACTTTTAATTTATAGTCACCGGCATTAGCGAGAATTAAACTTGGTAAAACTAAATTGCTAGTTGTGGCTATAGGGGTAGTACCACTATTGAAATACCATTCATAGTCAATAGTTGAGCCAGGTTGTGCTGTTATACTTTCTGGAGTAACTGTTAAAGATTCTCCAATACAATTTTGTTCAGTTATATTATTTAAAATTTTCCCAGTAGAACTATCAGTAATTTCTATAGGTAATAATAATGAAGATAAAAAAGGAGGTAATCCTTGAGTAGCTATAGCTCCTCCTAAAGAAACTGATTGATGAGAGTAATCACAAGCAGCTCCTAACTCTTCGGGTTTATTTATAACGCTTATTCTATTATTTTGATGACTAGTCCAATAAATTTTATTATCTGGGCCTAACTGTAAAGCACCTCTTGCATTAAAATATGAATGTACAGTAAACCTTGAATTATTAACTTCATTCATTGTTTTTTTTGTAACATCAAATTGATATAGATTTTCTGTAGCGTTCATAAACTCCCCAGTAGATACATACATTCTTCTACTAGAGGTAGAAAACTCAATACCATAAGCACTACTAATATTGGTTCTTATTACTTGTGGAGTAGTTTCATTATTGTAATTAGTAACTCTCCCTGTTTTATCATCAAAATTGAATAAATGAGCACCACTAGTCATATTAGCTAAAGCAAGTTTAGTCCCATCTGGAGATACTTTTAAGTAACCTCTAGGATCATTTACAGACAATCCATTGATCGTGGAAATGACAGGATTTGCTTTATCAACACCGTTCTTATCTACTTTGTACGCAAAAAAAGTATTACCAGTAGCAAATGAAATTACCCAAAAAGTATTACAAGCATTTGCTCTTACAGCTGTTACTTTTTCACTCCATTGATCTTTTAAAGTTGGAGTATGTAGCTCTATAGGACCATTAACTATATCGCCAAAGCCACCATCTTTAGTCATATCAACAGTATAATACCAAAAACCATGTTCTCCAGCTGCTCCTATTGTAGCTCCAACAGTAAAAAGGTAATAAATATCATCTTTTGTTGGAGCAGGGACAGTTAAAGCGGATTGAGAACTTGAAGAATCTCCTTTTAAAGTTTGTCCACCACTAGTAACGTCAGAAAAAGGCATTGGAACATTATCTCTGTTCCAGATAGTTAGGTTTCTGGCATTAGGTGTCGGAGCACCAACATAAAATAACAACTCTCCTTTAGCATTTGAAAATGATGAACAACCTTCTGTTGTACTTAGTTCACTATTACTTACAGGTACTGGTACTCCAGAATTAAAATCCAGAGCAGCGTTATTTCCGAAATACCAAAAATTTGCTTCTTTTTGAGAAAATACTGATATTGAAATTAAAAATAAGAGTAGTAGTAATGGTTTTTTCATTCTTTTAAGTAATTTTTGCTAATATAGAACAGCTAAACTACTTAAAACCCATTATAAATCTCGTTTTTTTAACAAAAAATATGAAGCATATATAAAAATAAATGTCCAAACTAAAACAATTAAAATGTTTACAAAGCTTACGGAATAATCTTTAGCAAAATTTTCACCAATTTGATTAGCAACTGATCTAACGGCACCTAATCTTGTAAAAGGCTCTTTAATTAGATTAGCCATGGCTTCTAAAGGGAAAAATTGTAAAATAGAGTTTACAGCCTCATCTGTACTAGTTTTTAAATCTTTGAAGGTCCAGTATAAATAACCTTTTAAAATACTTTCAACAATTAGCCAAACTATCATGGCAGCTACAGCAAAAGCTGATCTTTTTATTAGAATACCTAAGAATAAACCGAAAGAAAAGAAACCTACTAGTTTAATGAAGAAAGCAAACAAGTAACTTAAATCAGAGAAAATTATAGATAATTCATTGAAATCTGAATATATAGCTCCAAGTATTAAAGAAACTATGAAAACAAATAATGTTGAAACAGCAGCAAAAACAATAACAGTATAAAATTTAGATAAAATGAATTCTTTTTTACTTAAACCGTCGATAAGGTTTTGTTTTAGTGTTTTATAACTGTATTCGTTAGCCATCATAGAAACAATAACCAGTAATAAGAAAAATTTAAAAATAGCGGCCATGTAGGTGTTAAAATGCCAGATGTATGGGAAATTAAAAATACCTTGCTCGGCTAAATGAAATTTTATAGGGCCAATGTCAAATTTAATAGCAGCAATTAAGGCTATAGATGTTAATAAGGCGAAATATATAATTGAAAGAACTTTACTAGCTCTATTGTGTTTTAATTTATGAAATTCTATATATAAAAGTCGTAACATGGTAAGGAGTTGTAGTTGAATTAGTTATTGTTTGTTAAATCTAAAAACTGTTGCTCTAAGCTTGGTTTTCTTTTTACTAAATGAGATAAAGTAATATTGTTTTCAAAAAGAAATTTATTAATTTCAATAGAAGATAGTTCATTAGTTAATAAAGCAATAATATTACCGTTTTCTTCTTTTATGTTACCAATCGAAGGATGATTATTTAGTAAACTAATTAAATTTTTATTGTTTTCTGAATTTAATTCAAAAAAACCATTTGTAGTATTCATTTCATCAACTTTACCGCTATAAAGTTTTACTCCATTTCTAATAATTAGAACATGAGAACAAACTTTTTCAACTTCATCAAGTAGGTGAGAGGCTAGAAGTATTGTGGTTCCATTTTTAGCAATTTCTTTTATAATTTGACGAATCTCATGAATTCCTTGTGGATCTAGGCCATTAGTTGGCTCGTCTAAAATTAAAATTTCAGGATCATTTAATAGAGCAGAAGCAATAGCTAATCGTTGTTTCATACCTAATGAATAAGTTTTAAACTTGCTGTCTTTTCTATCAAAAAGATTTACAACTTTTAGCTTTTCTTCAATTTTATCAGATGAAACGCCTTTAATCTTACAAATTAATTGTAGGTTTTGAACAGCAGACATGTAGGGGTAAAAATTAGGACGCTCAATAATTGCTCCTACTTTTTTTAAAGCTTCATGTGTTGATAGTTTACCATCAAACCAACTAAATTCTCCAGAAGTTTTATTAACTACGTTTAAAATAATACCTAAGGTAGTTGATTTCCCACTCCCATTAGGTCCTAAGATACCATAAACATTCCCTTTCTGAATTTCAAAAGAAAGGTTGTTAACAGCATGGACTTTTCCGTATTTTTTATCAAGGTTTTTTATAGATAAAATTGTTTCCAAATTCTTTGATTTTGTTGATTATATGTATTTGACGACTTAATAGAATTATTGTTACAATTTATAAAAAAAGAAAAGACTTCCTAATATTAGGAAGTCTTTTCTTTTTTATTCTTTAAGGTTCTTTTTATGATTTGTCAATTAATCTAAAACCTTCACCATGAATGTTTAAAATCTCAACATTCTCATCAGTTTTTAAATACTTTCGAAGCTTAGCAATATATACATCCATACTACGAGAAGTGAAATAATTATCGTCTCTCCATATTTTTGTTAAGGCTAGTTCACGAGGCATTAAATCATTTTTATGAATAGCTAGCATTCTTAATAATTTACTTTCTTTAGGTGAAAGCTTTTGAGTTTCTCCATCATTAAGAGTTAAGTGACGTAATTTAGAATTAAAATCAAAACCACCTATTTTAAATTCAAATTCATCAGTCTCGTTTGATTTTTCATTTTCTTTTCGTTGTAAAATAGCTTTGATTTTATGTAATAAAACTTCTGAGTCAAAAGGTTTATTTAAATAATCATCAGCACCAACCTGATAACCTCTTAAAACATCTTCTTTTAATGTTTTAGCTGTTAAAAAAATAATTGGAATTTCTTTATTTGTTGTACGAATATCTTGAGCTAATGAAAATCCATCTTTTCGAGGCATCATTACATCTAAAATACATAAATCATATTCTGCATTTTTAAACATGATTAATCCGTCTATTCCGTCTTTAGCATGTGTAACATTATAGTCATTTAATGCTAAATAATCTTTAAGTACTGTTCCGAAATTTGGATCGTCTTCTACTAATAGTATTTTTTTACTCCCCATTTTATTTTAAATTTATATTAATGGTAATTTAACCGTAAACAAGCTTCCTTTGCCTTTTTCACTCTCAACGTGGATGGTTCCTTGATGGCTATCTATGATTTCTTTAACATAGGCTAACCCTAAACCATGACCTTTTACGTTGTGAATATTTCCTTTATGTTCTCTATAAAATTTATTGAAAACATATTTTTGAGCATTTCTACTCATTCCTATTCCCTCATCTTTTATCTTAAAGATAAAGTATTTATTTGTACTTTCTGTATATATATCAATTTTAGGAGCGCTTTCTGAATATTTTAAAGCGTTTTCAAGCATATTAACAGCAACATTTGTTAAGTGAAACTGATTTCCTAATATTTCCGTAGAAATAGCCATGAAATGAGTTGTTATGCTTCCTTTTTTATCATCAATTAATAGCTGTATGTGTTCAATAGCTTCTTCAATAATGTCGTGCATATCAACTGCATCCTTACTAATTTCCAATTGATTTTTTTCTAATCTAGAAATTCGCAGTACGTTTTCTACTTGTCCATGCATACGCTTATTCTCATCACGTATCATTTGAACATAACGTTTTACTTTATCTTCATCGGATATGATTTTTGGGTTTTTAATAGCATCTAAAGCTAAATTAATAGTGGCTATAGGTGTTTTAAACTCATGTGTCATATTATTAATGAAATCTGTTTTAATTTCAGATATCTTTTTTTGACGAATTAATTGATACAATGACGCTGAAAATGCAGCAATAATAATACCTATAAAAAGTAAAGATAATCCTAAGATTTTCATCATCCCAGATAATAGGTTTTTACGTTCGTTAGGAAATCTTATATATAGTTTATATTTACTATTACCTTCTTCATCTTCAAAAAGTGGATAACTAGTATCACTAGATTTAATATTAAAATAACCTGATTTTAATTGTGTAGCAAAACCATCTTCGTATACACAATATTTAAAATCTTGAGTTATATTCATTCTTGCTAATTCATATTTGATAGTTTCGTTTAACTCTTTGTTACTTATACGTTGATTTATAGGGTATATCCTTTTGCTCTCACGAAATACATATTCTAATTGTTGTTTGTTCCAATTGTCATAATACTTAAAAGTAGAAAATTGACTTTCAACATTTGAAGATCTAAAATCTTTGTTTTGTGATTTTAAAACTTGAGAAAAATAAATATCATCTTTACCTGTATAACGTTTTACAATAATAGAATCATTGTTAACAAAATCGCCCGGTATTTTAAAGTTCTCCTCCAAAATAGTACTTCCAAAAGAAAACTTTTTCTTATTGGTAGTATCTATTTGTTGAAATAAAAAAGTCTTTATTTCTGCATCTGTTCTAAATTTATTACTCTCAAAAAAATTTTTACTATTTTGAACAAATTCAGTGTACTCTCTGTCTTTTATACTTTCAGATGTACCAGCTAAAGCAATAATTACATTGTTGTCAAATTGTTGTTGTTTATTTCTAATAGCATCTTTAATCCAATATACTTGAACAGAGATAATTCCTATTAAAGAAATACTCATTAAAACAACAATAAGAATAAAAATTTTCTTACCCATTATTCAAAAATAAATCAATAAAGTGAAGGGATGTTTTCTTTTAACTTAGATTAACAAAGTTTGTGCAAAATTAAGATAAATTTAAGAAAAACTATTAATAAAACGTAAGTTACTTGTGTTTTTTTGTTAAATTATTATGAATTGTTAATACTTGAGCTTTACTATTGGTAAGTGTCAAGTTCTCAATTACATAATGAGACTGTAGTGTTTTTTTTGTTTGACTCCACTGATTTTTTATTCTATTTTTTACAGACTCTATATTTGAGTTATCTCTTTTTAAAACACGCTCAATTCTAGTTTTTTCAGGAGCGGTAACAGTAATTATTTTGTCGCAAATAACATTACTTCCATTTTCAAAAAGAATAGCATTTTCGTAAAGGATATATTCTTTTCCTGAATTTTGAATGATGAAATTTTGTAAATGTTCATTAACAACTGGGTGAACTATAGCATTTAAAAGAGCCAGTTTTTCTTTGTTTTTAAAAACAATACTAGCCAAATGTTCTCTATTTAATTGGTTGTTGACGTAAGTTTCTTTGCCAAACTCGTTAATTAGTTGAGATTTAATTTTATTAGAAGAGTTCATTAATTTTTTAGCCTCTTCATCAGCAATGTAAACAGTAATATTTTCAAATTCTGAAAACATTTTTAAAATAGTTGATTTTCCACTACCTATACCTCCTGTTATGCCTACAACCATTATTTATGAATTAAAAAATCTATTTTACTTGGGGTTAATCTTATTGAAGATACTAAATCTGATGAAGTAATTAGTTTAGGAGTAAGATAATTTGTACCATTATTTTCTATTTGCTGGTAATCGCATTCTACTTTAAATAACTCAGGTGTAATTTTATTAAAATTATTTAAACTTACTTTATAAATTAATTTCACCTTTTTGGGATAAATATTTATTCCTTTTGGAGCGTTTTTAACCAATACAGGGATTTCAATTTCGCCTTCTGTGAATTTATCAACAAAAATATTCACATTAGCTGATGTGAGATTAGTTTTAATTTTCCCTTCTTTTGGAAATATTATAAGAGATTGAATATTTTTATTTTTAGAAATATTCTCTAAACTAACTTTTTCTAACATTAAGTAGTTAATATTTTTTAAAAGTGTTTTATCACCAGAAATTAATATGCTGTCAGGTTGAATGGTTGTGGGTTTTGAAAAATCGTATCCAATTTGGAATGAAATGTCTAAGTCAGATTTTAAAGGAATTTTTTTAGAGTCTAATGCCCCAATTTTTAAGGTGATACTATCTTTTTGAATTTGAATTAGCTCTATTCCTGATTTTAATTGATTTTGAATTTCTTGAAATACATTTTTTGATAAGAAAAAGTAGTCATTAGCACTTTTTTTATTAATTTTTTCTAGACTTAAATTAATAGGCTTGTTATTTAATTTTGCTGAAATTAGATTAAAACCACTCGCTTTAATAAGTATAGGTATTTTTTTTAAAGGAGAACTAAGTAATACTTTTTTTTGAGGTAGGTCGGTATATGTTACTTCCATATTTATTATAGAAGTATACTTTTTTGATAAATTTATAAGTAGCCAAAATAGAATAGAGGCAATTAAAAAACCAAAAAAAGTCTTAGGTATGTTAAAAGTCTTTTTCAAAATTAAAAATATTATGTAATTTACATAAAAAACAAAAAAGTGAGCTATTTAGCTCACTTTTTATAAAATATGAAATTACTATTTTTTGTCTGTAGTATTATATTTTTTACTAAGTTCCATTGAAATAGCTGAGCGTTCAAACTTAATTTTACCAGCTCCAGTTTCAATAATTATAGTATTATCAGAGTCATTTATTTCAACAATTTTACCATGAATACCGCTAGAAGTAATTACTTTGATTCCCTTTTTAACAGTTGTCTGAAATTGTTTTTCTTTTTTCTGACGTTTCATTTGTGGGCGTATAATTAGGAAATAAAAAACACCAATCATGGCTACAAACGGAAGCATACTCATAATGCTTTCTTGTGTACTTGCTTGTAAGAAAATAGTTGTAAACATTATAAAGTTTTCTTTTTAGGAGTTACCATACCAGAAATTTTAATAACTTCTCTTCCTTTTTCAGAATTGGTAGATAATGTTATAGATTTTGATTGTTTATTTGGTTTTCCATTAGTATTAAAGCTAACTTTTATATCTCCAGTTTTACCAGGTGCAATTGGCGCCTTTGGCCATACAGGCACTGTACATCCACAACTAGCTTGTGCATTAGTTATTACTAAGTCTGATTTACCAGTATTTGTAACAATGAAAGTAGTTTCAACAACATCACCTTCATTTACTGTTCCAAAATCGTATTCTTCTTTATCGAAAGAAACAACAGGAGCACCTAAATTAATAGAAGTATCTCTTTTTTCAGCGTTCTCTACATTCTCTTTTTTTACTTTTGATGATGCATTTCCTTGTCCACAAGAAATTAACATTCCTGTTGAAACAAAAAACGCTACTGCTATTGCTATTTTTTTCATTTTAAAATTATTTATTTTATTTCGTTGTAAAAATAATAAATTATTATAATAAACCTCTACCTATTTTAACCATCTTGTCAGATGCTAAATAGTCTTTAGCTAATTTGTCTAAAACTCCATTAATAAAATATCCACTTTTATTTGTTGAGTAGTCTTTTGCTAACTCTATATATTCATTAATACTTACTCTACTAGGTATGGAAGGGAAGTGTAAGAATTCTGTAATTGCCATTTTAATAATTATCATATCTATATCGGCAATTCTATCGGCTTCCCAATTGGGAGTCTTTTCTATAATGTCTTCTTCGTATTTATGCTGGTTTAGCATAGTTTTTGTAAATAATTTAGAGACAAATAGTTTATCCTCATTGTCTTTATAAAGGCTTCCTAAGATAAAAGGGTTTTGAGGTTTTTGTTTGTTTAAGGATTTGATTACCCATGTGTTAACAAAAGGGATGTCATCGACCCAAGAAATCATTTTATCTTCAAAATAATCTGCTAACTTTTCGTTAGGAGCTATAATTTCTCTAAAAAACTCAATAATAAAAGCTCTGTCTACATTATAAGAATCTTCTACAGTGCTCATGTATTTTTTGTACATGTCGCTATTTTGAAGATTATCTAATAGAATTTTTACATATTCATCATCAAGTTCCCAATAATTAAGTTTGTTAAGTTCAACGTAACCTTCTAAGCTAACGCTTTCGTTAAGTAAGTTAATAAGTTTGTTGTTGATGAATTTTGTATTAGGATTTAAGTCCTCTTTAGTAGCAAGTATTTTCTTTTTAGAAAGTTCTATTCTTTTACGAGCTAATTTTTGTACTTCTACTAGAAGTTGAAGATTTAAAACATACAGATCATACATTTTTTGAATGCTGTGTTTTAAAAACTTTTCTTCCTTTATTAAATCATCATTGTGTGATTGTTGCATCGCATAAACCGATTGCATTACTTTAACTCGAATATGTCTTCTGTTAATCATTTTAAAGAACTTTAAAAAAAAGAGCGATAGAAATTATTTCTAACGCTCTGCAAAAGTAAAACTTTTTTGTTTTTTATCTAGCTATTTTGCTCTTTTTTACGAGCATCAATTCTTGATTGCGCAATATTAAATGCAGCTTGATGTGAAGTGATATTTTCTTTTTCAGCTAAATTGAAAATTTCTAATGTTGTATTGTAGATGTTTTCAGTTCTTTTTAAGCTTTCAGCCTTGTCGTAACCTACAACTTCTGCATATACATTAATAATTCCACCAGCGTTAATTAAGAAGTCAGGAGCATAAGCAATTCCTTTTTCTTTTAATAATTTACCGTGTTTTAATTCATTTGCTAATTGGTTGTTTGCTGCACCAGCAATAACTTTAGCTTTTAGCTGAGAAATACTATTGTCATTTACAGTAGCACCTAAGGCACATGGAGCATAAATATCAACATCTAATCCGTAAATGTCATTTCCTAAAACTACATTAGCACCATATTTTTTACTTAACTCTTCTAAACGAGCTTCATTAATGTCGTTTAAAATAACCTGAGCACCTTCATCTGTAATATGCTTAACTAAAGTTTCCCCAACGTGACCAACACCTTGTACTAATACTTTTTTGCCTTCTAATTTTTCAGAGCCAAATCTATATTTAGCTGCAGCTTTCATTCCCATGTAAACTCCATAAGCAGTTACAGGAGAAGGATTACCAGAGCCACCAATAGCTTCTGAAACACCAGTTACGTGTGGAGTAACTTCACGGATAATATCCATATCGCGAGTTTCCATTCCAACATCTTCAGCAGTAATGTATTTTCCACTTAAAGAATTAACATATTCACCAAATTTACGCATTAAAGCATCGTTCTTTTGGGTTTTAGCATCCCCAATAATAACAGCCTTTCCACCACCAAGGTTTAATCCTGTAATAGCCGATTTATATGTCATTCCACGCGATAAGCGTAATACATCATTAACAGCTTCCCATTCGCTTTTATATTGCCACATTCTAGTACCTCCCAAAGCAGGCCCTAAAGTTGTGTTATGAATACCTATTATTGCTTTTAAACCTGTATCTTCGTCGTTGCAAAAAACAATTTGTTCGTGATTATCGAAAGAAAGTTGACCAAATACTGGGTCGTTCTTAAGATCTTTAGTATCAATGATTTCTGATGTCATTTGTAGTTGTTTTTTTATTCAAGATTGTTTTAGGAATCTCAAAAATTCGAGCACAAAAGTAAGAAATCCTCAAAACATAAGCAAAAAAAGAGGGCTAAATTATGTTATTATTAACAATAAGACATTTGTTAGTTTAATTTTTAAATTAAAAAGATATTCAAAATTGAAAGCATTACAATACCTTAATAAATACTTTGTAAAATATAAATGGAGATTACTTTTAGGAGTATTTATAACAGTACTATCTAAAATATTAACGCTTAAAATTCCAGATTTTGTAGGGGATTCTTTAAATGTAGTAGAAGATTATCAACTAGGTAAAATGTCAAGTTTATCTGAAGTTAAATCTATTTTGTTAGATAACATATTACTTATTATAGGTGTAACTTTATTAGGTGGTTTTTTTACTTTTTTAATGAGACAAACCATTATTGTAATGTCTCGTTTGATAGAGTTTGATTTAAAAAATGAAATTTATCAGCAATATCAACACTTATCAATAAATTTTTATAAGAAAAACAGAACAGGAGATTTAATGAATCGTATTAGTGAAGATGTATCTAAAGTACGTATGTATTTTGGTCCTGCTATCATGTATTCTTTAAACATGTTAATCTCTTTTATTATTGGATTTACTCAAATGTATGCTATTTCACCTAAGCTTACTTTGTATACAATGATACCTTTTCCTGTTTTGTCAGTATCTGTTTTTATTTTAAGTAGACAAATAAATAAAAGAAGTACGGTTGTTCAGCAGTATTTATCAAAATTAACAACATTTAGTCAAGAATTTTTTTCAGGGATTAATGTGGTGAAATCTTATGCAATTGAGTCAGAAGTAATTTCGTCATTTAATGAGACTGCAGATCAAAGTAAAGAAAAGAACATTAATTTATATAAGGTGCAAGCATTGTTTTTTCCATTAATGATATTGTTAATTGGAATTAGTAATATAATTGTATTATATGTAGGAGGAAAACAATATATAGCAGGAGAAATACAAGTTGGAGCTATAGCAGCTTTTGTTATGTATGTAAATATTCTTACTTGGCCAGTTGCAGTTGTTGGTTGGGTAACCTCAATGGTACAGCAAGCTGAAGCTTCTCAGCAAAGAATTAATGAATTCTTAGAACAAGTCCCTGAAATTGAAAATACAATTGATGCGTCTACAGAAATAGAAGGAGAGATAGAGTTTAAGGATGTTACGTTAGTTTATGATGATACACATATTAAAGCGCTAAATAAGGTAAGTTTTATTATAAATAAAGGAGAAACATTAGCTATCTTAGGAAAGACAGGTAGTGGGAAATCTACCATAATTAATCTTATTTCTCGTTTGTATGATGTTACTGGAGGAGAAGTGTTAATAGATGGTAAGAATATAAAAGATTGTAATTTAAATGATGTTAGAAGTAAGGTAGGATTTGTTCCTCAAGATCCATTTTTATTTTCTGATACGATAGAAAATAATATTAAGTTTGGTAAAGAAAATGCATCTGAAGAAGAAATTATAGAAGCAGCTAAAAATGCTGTAATCCATGGAAATATTGTTGGTTTTAAAGAAGGGTATAAAACAATTTTAGGAGAAAGAGGAGTTACTTTATCAGGAGGGCAAAAGCAACGTACATCTATTGCTAGAGCAATTATTAAGAATCCGAAAATTTTAATTTTCGACGATTGTCTATCTGCAGTAGATACGGAAACAGAAGAACAAATCTTATCAAATCTAGAAAAAATATCTAGTGATAAAACAACAATTATAATAAGTCATAGAGTTTCGTCTGCCAAAAACGCAGACAAAATTATAGTGTTAGATGAAGGAAATATTATTCAGCAAGGTGTTCATAATCAATTAATAGAAGAGAAAGGATATTATAAAGAATTATATGAACAACAACTTTTAGAAAAAGAAATGTAATGTTTCGTATTGCCAAGTCAAATATTTTGTTAGTTTTGTTGAGCAATTTTAAGTAAACAACTATTATTTAAGAAACGAATTATGAGCGAGAGAGTAGAACAAGAAGAAATTTTTTCACAAGTTTTAAGAGCAGGGAGAAGAACGTATTTTTTTGACGTTAGGTCAACAAAAGCAGATGATTATTATTTAACTGTGACAGAAAGTAAGAAATTTACTCATGATGATGGGTCTTTTCATTATCAAAAACATAAAATCTATTTATATAAAGAAGATTTTTCTGACTTTAAAGAGATGTTAAATAAAGCAACTGATTTTATTGTAAATGAAAAAGGATCTGAAGTAATTAGTGAGCGTCACCAAAAAGATTATAAAAAAGAAGAAGGAATAGAAGAGAAAGCATCTACAGAGAGCTTTACAGATGTTTCTTTTGAAGATATTTAAGACAGAAGAAACTGTTTAGAGTTTATATTTAACATAAAAGAGTTTTATGTTTTATAGTAGACTGAAAAAATCAATTCAAATTCAATTTACACACGAAAACCACCATTGTAATCAACTACAATAGGTGGTTTTTATATTTTAGAAGAAAGTTTTTTAACTTATAAAACCTTTCTCATTGTTGAAGTTTTAGCAATAGTTTCTTCCCATTCGCTTTTAGGATTACTATCTATGGTGATGCCTCCACCTACAAAGACAAAAGCCGAATTATTTTTGATTTCCATACATCTAAGGTTTACAAAAAGCTCAGATGTATTTTCATTATTCTTATCTAAATTTAATTCGCCTAAAAAACCAGTATAAAAAGTTCTCTTATAGTTTTCGTTATTTAAAATAAACTTTTTCGAGGATTCTAAAGGTAGACCGCAAACAGCAGGAGTAGGATGTAAAGTTTTTATTAAAGTAGCATTTTTAGAATTTATTTCTCCAGTAATAACAGAGCGTAAGTGTAATAATTTTCCTGCTTTTATAGTTTCTGCCTTAGATATTTTAATATTATTAGAAATGTTAGAAATTCTATCATTTATATAATCAGTAACAAATTGTTGTTCTTCAATTTCTTTTGTTTGCCAAGTAACGTTTAGTGTGTTTTTGAATACTTGAGTTCCAGCTAAAGACATTGTTTTAAAGTTATTACCTTTAATTTTAACTAAGGTTTCAGGAGTTGCACCTAACCACATTCCAACTTTTGGATGAAACCACAAGTAAGTAAAAGCTGTGGGATAACTTTTTAATAATTTTTGAAGTGTTTCTACCGGATTAAAATTAGTAAGTTTAATTTCTTCTTTTCTAGATAAAACAACTTTTTTAAATAAATTGTCGTCAATAGCTTTAATTCCTTTTTGAACCAATTCTATATGCATTGTTTCAGAAGAGGAACTAGAATAGTTTTTATATTCTTTTACTGTATTATTTTCTAAATCAACTTCTTCTTGCATAAAAATAGATTTGCTTTTAGGAAGTAGAATAGAAATGTCTTTATTATCAAAAGGAGCAAAAATAAATCCACTTTCAGTATAATTTTCAGAAGTATATAAGTTGTCATTTTCTTGAAACCAAGCTTTTATTATAGTAGTATTTGGTTTTCGGTAAATAACAAAAGGAAGTTTTTTTTCTAATGTTTTTTTTGTTTCAGAAAATATATTCAATCTATTTGATTTAGTAGTTGTTGTTTAATTTCTTTAAAATTACTCCAAATAAAACCATGTCCAGCATCTTTTATAGTAATTAATTTAAATTGTTCTTTTGGAAATTGATTTTGTAAAAATGTTGAATTTTCATAAGGGACAATCCAGTCGCTAGCACCGTGAATACTTATAATTTCATTGGGAGAAGATTTCCAATTATTTTCAAAATTTTGTAAATCTTTTTTATGGGATATTTTTTCTTTAGAAGCTTCTTTCCAAATATCTGGAATTAACCATCGGGTTAATTTAGACTTATATAAATTAACAGCCCATGGCATAGGTTCTACCTTACTATAAACAGCAGGAGCAAGTAAAATAGTTTTATTTATTTTATCTCTTATAGCTAAAGCTATTGGGCCTCCATAAGAATAACCAACAAGAATTGTTTTCTTAAGGTTTAGATTTTTTATGATGTGTTGTAACATATCACGTTCAAAAGTAATACTTTCTTGTACAGAATTTGAGTCTTTAAAATTATAACCAATTCTATCATATGAAATCATATTAGCTTTACTTAGTAGTAAACTATCTTTCATATATTCAATAAAATCAATGGATGAACCAATAGTTCCGTGTACAAATACTAAAGTAGGTAAAGTTGTATCTTTCTGTATTGTTAGTTTTCTAAACTTATAAGAGTTAAAACTATCGTAAGATATTATAGGTTTACTATTACTATTTTTAAAGCTTCCTAAAATTTTTTCATCAGATTTAGGAGCAGAAAAGCTAGCAAATAAATAGTAAATAATTAAAAAAGCTATAAAAATTATAACTCCAGTAATCTTTAATATTTTTTTTAATAGAGTCATTTATTTTTTGTCTAAAACAATGTTCGTTATTTTACATAAAGAAATTAAGTTGTCATCTTCATCAACAATTTTAACTTCCCATAAATGAGTAGTTTTCCCTTCATGAATCGCTTTTGCAGTGGCAAAAACAGTACCGTCTTTTTTACTTTTTAAATGATTAATACTTAATTCAATTCCTTTAACTATTTTATTAGAATCTTTTAATAAAAAAGCAGAGGCACAACTACCAACAGTTTCTGCCAAAGCAGCTGTAGCACCGCCGTGTAACAAACCATAGGGTTGATGTACTTTGGTGTTTACAGGCATTTTTGCAGTAATAAAATCGTCGCCTAAATCTATAAACTCAATAGCTAAAGTTTCCATTAAGGTATTCTTATTGTACCCATTAAGTATATCGAGAGATTGTTGCTTATCCATTTTGTTAAATTATCATTCAAAAATACGTATTTTTGTGGCTACTAAAAATGATAGAATGTATAAAGTACGAGTAATTTTAGATACAGAAGAAGATGTAATTAGAACCTTATTGGTTAACGAAGTAAAATCGTTAGAAAATTTACACTTTGATATATCAAAATCATTTGGTTTTGATGGACAAGAAATGGCATCTTTTTACCGTACTGATGAAAGCTGGAACCAAGGGGAGGAAATTCCTTTATTTAATATGGCTGAGGCTGGAGAAGGAATCTCAATGGCTACTTGTATTTTAAATGAAACATTACCTAATAATAATGATAAGCTTATTTATGTTTATGATTTTTTACAAATGTGGACTTTCTATGTTGAAATAATAGAGCAGTCTAACGATGTTATTAATGAATCGAAAACAATTTTATCAGTGGGTGAAATACCAGCAGAAGCACCAGATAAAGAATTTAAAGCTGATGATTTATCAAAAGACTTAGAGGATGAGTTTAATGATTTCGAAAGTTTAGATGACTTCGATTTTGATAATTACTAAAGTATGGCACAATTCATAAAATTATATAGTGATAACCCAAGCGCTAAAGAGATTGAAAAAGTTGTAAAAGTTTTACAAAAAGGAGGCTTGGTTATTTATCCTACAGATACTGTTTATGGATTGGGGTGCGACATCACCAACACTAAGGCACTTGAAAGAATAGCAAAAATTAAAGGAATTAAATTAGATAAAGCTAATTTTTCATTTGTTTGTAACGATCTGAGTCATTTGTCAGATTATGTGAAACAAATAGATACAGCTACCTATAAGATTTTAAAAAGAGCCTTACCAGGTCCTTATACTTTTGTTTTACCAGGAAGTAGTTCTTTACCTAAAGTTTTTAAGAAAAGAAAAACAGTAGGTATTCGTGTACCTGATAATAATATAGCGAGAGCTATTGTAGAGGCTTTAGGAAACCCAATAGTATCAACTTCTATTCATGATGAGGATGAAGTATTAGAATACACCACAGATCCAGAGTTAATTTTTGAAAAATGGCAAAATTTAGTTGATGTTGTGGTAGATGGTGGTTATGGAGATAATTATGCATCTACAGTCATCGATTTAACAGAGGGAGAACCAGAAGTAATTCGTGAAGGTAAAGGAAGTTTAGACGTTTTGTAAAGTAACTTATCATTTTTGTATATTGTAGATAGAAAGATATTATATGATAATTAATTACTGTTTACTTCAACAATTTCCAAATGATAGCGGTCCTATTTACCAAGAAACTTTAGCAGGAAGAATACCTGTAGAACCCTTTAATACTTTTAGCAATTTAGTTTTTTTAGCGATTATATTTTACTTGAGTAAAAAAATATATCAAAGTAAAAGAAAGCACTTATTCTTGTTAAGTAGTTTGCCTATTATTTTTATAAGTTGGATTGGAGGAACAGTTTACCATGCAACTCGAAGTCATGAATTTTGGATAATGTTAGATTGGGTACCTATTATGTTATTGAGTTTGATGGGAGTGATTTACTTTATCTTTAAAATAAAAAAAGAATGGAAACCTCGTTTACTAATTATAACGATAATTATTGTATTATCTGTTTTGCCAAGAATGTTACCAATTCCAGAAAAGTACAATTCATCCGTTAATTATTTGCTCACAGCAGTATCGTTAGTCGGACCAATTTTTTGGTATTTATATTTAACTAAATGGAAACATGCAAAATTAATGGTATTAGCATGTGTTATATTTTTAATAGCTGTATTTTTTAGAACCTTAGATAATTTAATGATAGTATTACCTATGGGAACACATTGGTTGTGGCATTTGTTTGGTGGAATTTCCGTATTCTTTTTGTTATTTTATATATACAAAGATGAAGAAGAGCTAGTTTAAAAACTCTGATTTGTTATATATAACAAATCAGAATTTTTAAGCCATTAATCTATAATTTTAATTAGGTTATTGTCTTTAAACCGCCCAGTAATTAGCCAGCCTCCAAAGTCTTCAGAAACAGCCATTATTAATGTGTTTTTTCCTTTTTTAAGAGGTAAGTAAATAGCATCAAATAAGCCTACAGTTCCTAAGTATCTATAATCTCTAGATCTCCATTTATTAGTTCCTTTGTAAATAGGTTTCTCATTTAAAAATGCAACAACTCTATCGCTATAGCCAAATTCAAAAATTTTAGTTTGTGCCTTTTCAGAATAGATTTCAATCTGTGCAAAAACAGTATTTCCTGGTTTTCCGTTTCTTAATTGCACTACTCTAGAAATATTAGCAGCAATTCCTTCTTCAACTTCAGTAGTGCCAATCCATTTTCTTGAGTTTAGAAGCTTTTCAAAGTTTACTAAATTATCAAGTTGTTTTTCTTTGAATTTATTAGATACCTTCCATTTAGAAATGAGATTTTTAATAGAAGCTCTTTTTAATGGAGTAAAATCGATAATCTTGGTTTTTTTAGGAGTTATTTTAATATTAGCTAAATGCAAACCACTAGAGTTACCACCTCTAAAACTAATTCCTCCTTCTTGAGTTGGATTAAATAAGTTCCAAGACAAATTAGGTTTATCAGAGTAGTCTAAAAATACTTGCGCTTTGTTATCGTTTATTACGAGTTTAACATGTGTCCAATCATCAAATTTATACTTATAAGGAAATGAATATTTTTTCCCAAAATATAGTTGCCAAGGACTTATTCCTTTAGTAGTTGGAGCGGCTTGATTTGCATCTGGTTTCCCCGATAAATGCGGTCTTATATACCATTGTTCTGAATTCAAGTCTTTGGTAGTCCTAAAATAAACACCAGGAAAAGCAGCTTCTTCTTTTAAAAAAATATCAAATTCAATGGTTCCGTTTAAGAACGTTTTATTTTTAAGGGTTATAGAACCGGCTTGTAAATAAATAGCGTTTTTACCTTTATAGTTTTCTATAAGATAAGCTTTTGCTTTTATGTCCCAGTTTGTAGTATCAATAGGAATATAATTTTGACTATAAATTATATTCACAAAAAATAAAAAGATGATAGATAGTTTAGAATTCATGATTTCAAAAGAATAAAGTGAGGTTCAAAAGTCTAAAAATCTATTTATCAGAAAGAAACAAACAGGTTCAAGTTCATTCATAGTTGTTCAAGTGGTATTTTTTAGTGATTTTTGTTTTAAATGAATAAATATAAAGAACATACAGAAGTACAGAAGTGTTTGAGTTTAATAGAAGAGAAATTAAACTGGGGCGATTCCAATTTATGGCATAATGACGTTTTTATTGAATTAAGCGAAAAAATCCAAGATGAAACAAAAGTGTTATTGAGTTCAACTACCTTAAAAAGAGTTTGGGGTAAAGTTAATTACAATAGTGCACCAAGTATAAGTACTTTAAATGCTTTGGCTCAATTTGCAGGATACTTAAACTGGCGAGATTTTAAAAATAAAGAACCAAGAAAAAAAGAGATACATTTTAAAAGAACTTTTATAACAAACATTAGAGTAATAATGCTTTCAGCTTTTATCATAGCTGTCTTGTTTTTGTCAATATTTTCTATGTCTAATAACAGAAGTGCTGAAGTTAAAGATTATTCCAAAGTACTTTTTAAAAGCAAGCCAATAGTAGAAGGTTTGCCTAATTCTGTAGTATTTGATTTCGATTTAAAAGAAATAGATTCTGATAATATTTTAATTCAACAATATTGGGATACTTCGAAAACCATAAAAATAGACAAAAGCCAAGCACAAGCTATTGGACAGTATTATTATCCAGGTTATTTTAGGGCAAAATTATTGATAGATAATGAGATTGTTAAAGAACACGATTTATTTATAAAGTCAAAAGGTTGGATGGGAACGATAGACTATGAACCAATACCTAAATATTTTAAGCAATCGGAAATAAAGAACAAAGACAAATTAGTATTTTCAAAAAGAGTATTTGATGAAATTAGCTTAAATAAAGAACCTGTAACATCTACTTTTCATTTTGTAAATGATTTAGGAGATTTCTCTGGTGATAATTTTCAATTAGAAAGTTCAATTAAAAGTACGTTTAATGAAAAGTGGGGTGTTTGCCAAAAAACAACTTTAATCATCATTGGAACTAAGAGTGCTTTTTTAATTCCATTTTCTATTTCAGGATGTGCTTCAGAAATAAGTTTAATGCTAAGCAATGTTTTTTTAGATGGAAAAAAGAATGACTTATCTGTGTTTGGAACAGATTTGTCTGTATTTAGAAAGATAAAAGTTATTACGGAAAATAAAAAAGTAAAAATTTATATAGATGAAATAGAAATTTATACAAATACTTATAATGAATCTATAGGAGATATAGTTGGAGTACGTTTTAAATTTAAAGGAGTAGGAGAAGTTAAAGATTTTAAATTATTCGACTTACAAGAGAATAAAATATTAGATCTTTAGTAGAAGTTTTTTTAAATAAATTTAGCGAAGATTCTCAAACTTTTTTCTTCCTAAGCCAAAATATTGCCAAACAATAGACGTATGTAAATTATAGTTGGACTTTTTTTGAAGAACTCTACGTTTACTTAAAAATTTAAAAAAGTTTTTATAAAAACTAAAATGCGCTTTTATAATAGCCCAAGTATGTATAGGTCTTAATTCAAGTATAAATTTAAGCCCAGCAATACCATCTAAAATTAAACGAGAAAAAATAACAAACAAAAACCATTGTTTTGGAACGTTTTTAACAACATTTAATAAACTGTTTCTAAAGTTTAAAAAAGTTTTATGAGGGTTAGTTTCTTGTAAAGTGGCACCACCAACGTGAAAAACAGTTGAACTACCAACATATTTAATAGTATAACCTTCATTTTGAGCACGCCAACATAAATCAATTTCTTCTTGATGGGCAAAATAGTCTTCATCAAAACCATTTAAATGATGGTATACTTCAGAACGTATAAATAAACAAGCTCCAGAAGCCCAAAAAATAGTAGTAGTATCATTAAACTGACCGTTATCGGTTTCTAAATGATTAAAAACTCTACCACGACAATATGGATAGCCATATAAATCAATAAAGCCACCACCGGCACCAGCATATTCAAACTTAGTTTTGTCTTTAAAGTCTAATAATTTAGGTTGTACGATAGCAGTACTTTTTTCATCTTTAAAAACTTTCAAAATAGGCGTTAACCAGTTTTGTGTAACTTCAATATCAGAATTTAATAAGCAATATATGTCTGCATTAATATGCTGTAAAGCATCGTTGTATCCTTTAGCATAACCACCATTGGTAGTATTTTGGATAATTTTAACAGAAGGATAATTTTGTTTTATAAAGTGTATAGAATCATCAGTAGAAGCATTATCAGCAACATAAACTTCAGCTTCATCTGAGCTAAAATTTACGATAGAAGGTAAAAACTGTTCTAGTAGTTTTTTTCCATTCCAATTTAATATGACGATTGCAGTTTTCAAGATTGCAAACTTACATTTTTAATGTGATTTAAGAATGTAATAATTTGTTAATTGTAGGAAGGAATATCTTTTAAAAAAACATAAGTTTCATTCTCTTTATCTAGACTACAATAATAATGCTCTAAGCCATTGGTAATAACAAGAAAATCGGCATCTAATTTAAGGTTGTAGCGGGCTATTTGATCAAAGGTAGCTTGTGTTATTTTAATAGAAGGCGCTTTACATTCAACAATTATATTTGGCTTACCATTAGAATTAAATATTAAAATATCAGTTCTCTTTTTTCTATTATTAATTGTCAATTGTTTTTCAATAGCAATTAAAGAAACAGGATATTTTTTTTCTTTTATTAAGAACTCAACAAAATGTTGACGTACCCATTCTTCAGGAGTTAATACCACATATTTTTTTCTCAAATTATCAAAAATAAGCGTCTTATTTTCGTTACTTTTGAGCTTGAATGTATAGCTAGGAAGATTGAGCTTTTGCATAATTCAAAAGTAAGAAAATGAACGAAATTAAATCCATCATATCAGATATAAAAGCAGGAACTATTAAACCTATTTATTTTTTAATGGGTGAAGAGCCTTATTATATTGATAAAATTTCTGATTATATAGAACAAAATGTACTTGACGAGTCTGAAAAAGGATTTAATCAAGTAGTAATGTATGGAAGAGATGTTTCTATAGAAGAAATTGTATCGTCGGCTAAACGATATCCGATGATGGCAGAGCGTCAGGTAATTATAGTTAAAGAAGCACAAGATTTAAGTCGTACTATTGATAAGATAGAAGCATATGCTGCAAACCCACAGCCTACAACGGTATTGGTATTTAACTATAAATATAAGAAGCTCGATAAACGTAAGAAATCATATAAAACCATTGCTAAAAATGGTTTAATTTATGAGAGTAAGAAGCTGTATGATAATCAGGTAGCTGATTGGATTCGTAAAGTTTTAGGAGGAAAGAAATACAATATAGAGCCTAAGGCATCACAAATGCTGGTAGAATTTTTAGGGACTGATTTAAGTAAAATTTCTAATGAGCTAGATAAACTGACATCGGTTTTACCAAAAGAAACTATAATTACCGATAAGCATATTGAGGAGAATATAGGGATTTCTAAAGACTTCAATAATTTTGAATTACGAAAAGCTGTAGGGCAAAAAGATGTAGTAAAAGCCAATAGAATTATCAATTATTTTGCGCAAAACCCAAAGAACAATCCGTTGGTAATGACTATTTCTCTCTTAAATAGTTTTTTTACACAGTTGTTAATGTATCATGGATTACAAGATAAGTCGAAAGCTTCTGTTGCCAAAAACTTAGGAGTAAACCCATATTTTGTAGACGATTATAGTTCAGCAGCTCGAAACTATCCAATGCGAAAAGTATCACAAATAATAGCATTATTACGTGAAGCTGATGTAAAAAGTAAAGGTGTAGGAGCGAATCAATCGCATGCAGATATTTTAAAAGAATTGTTATTTAAAATTTTGCATTAATGGAAGAATTTACTGTGGTTTATTAATAAATTTTTATAAAAAGCCTAATAGAAATAGGATAAAAATTACAAGTTTACTTTGTTGTAATTATACAGTGTTATTTACTGAGTTTTAAAATCCTAAAAGCTCCTTGAATAACGAGAGTAAAAACGATACTACCAATAATTAAATCGGGTTTGTTAGACTGAAACCAATTAACTAAAATACCAGCAGTTATAACCCCTAAATTAATAATTATATCATTTGAAGTAAAAATCATACTAGCTTTCATATGTATCTCTTCTTTACTTTTTGATTTTTGCAAAATGTAAAGAGAAATTCCATTTGCAATTAAGGCAAGAGTAGATATAATAATCATTGTTGAAAAATTAGGAAGTTTTTCATTCCCTAAAAAACGCCTTAATACTTCAATGAAACCAATAAAAGCAAGTATAATTTGAAAGTATCCAGCAAGTTTAGCAATTTGTTTTTTCTTATAAATAGTTCCACCAATAGCAAATAAACTAATCCCATAAACAAAACTATCGGCAAGCATATCTAAACTATCGGCAATAAGTCCCATAGATTTAGAAATAAGCCCCGTGGTCATTTCAATAATAAAAAAGATAAAATTAATAATAAGTACAGACCAAAGAAGTTTTTTCTGGTTCTTATTTTCTTGAAAAGTTGTTTGAGTAGTTTGTGTTGTTGAAATTTTCTTTGCACCAAGATTTAATTCAAAAACAGATTTTTCAATTAAGTCAATTTCTCCGCTATGAAAAATAGTTAATTTTCTATTAGGAATGTCAAAGTCTAAATTAGCAATATTTGTAATCCCTTCTAATTTTAACCGGATTAGATTCTCCTCAGAAGGACAGTCCATTTTAGTAATTTCAAATACTGTTTTGTTCATTTAATAGGGTACTAATTAAGTTTTAAAAATAATCATTTTTAAATTAGATACTTAGAAGAATGTTTCTTTGTAATTAAACAATACGAATAGCATACTTAAAAAGCTAGTAATAAAAGAAAAGCTACTTAAAATAGTAGCTTTTAAACCTATGTAAAATAGTTTCTTAAGATTATTAATAAAAGAACAATTAGTTTAGTTCTTATTTAATTTATCAAGTTTTTCTTGAGAATTTGTATAACCGAGTTCAATTGCTTTTCGATAACTTTTAATAGCGTTTTTTTGTAAGTTATTAGCCATATAACCATCACCTAAAGAATCCCAAAGATTACCGTCTTTAGGGAATAGCTGTACATTACTTTTAAATAAATTTAAAGCCCAATCTAAATTTTTGTTAGATTTTAAGATAAGGTTTCCAATAGTATTTAATACTCCAGCATGTGTAAAGTCGGAACTGTATTTTTCTTTTAGAATAGCTAAAAGTTCTTTATGTTTATTAGTAGGATGTTGTTTGGTATAATTAAAGATGAATGAAAAGACATTGTTTTGTATCGGTTTAGGAACATACTTGCTGTCTAAGATCATTTTAGCAATAGAATACGCAGTAAATTCTACTTTAGAACTATTAGCATTTGTTGCATATATAATATAAATGTCCTTTTTAGGAAACCAAATTAACGAATGAGAGTATGCTCCATTAGAACCGTTATGCGCAATTCTTTTAATGTTATTATCTAATATTCTAACACCCCAACCATAAGCATAAGCATATTTATACTTTCCTCTTGAGTAATGAATATAGGGGGTAATTAGTTTTTTAAAGGATTCTTCAGATAAAATTTTATTTGTTTTTAAAGCTTTAAACCAAAGTAGCATATCATTTTGAGTAGAGTTAATTCCACCATTAGCTTTTAGATGCCAATTTACTCCTTTATCTTTTTTATAGTGAAAAATAGGTGATTCACTTTTTATAATCCCTCTGTTATAACTATTAGAAATTTCTTTTACATTCCATTTAGGAAGAAGGTACCCAGTTTGTCGCATTCCAGCAGGAATAAATAAATGTTTATTAAGAAAGGTTTCGTATGGCAGACCAGAAGTTAGCTCAATGATTCTTCCTAAAATACTATACCCAACATTAGAATACGAATATTTTTCACCGGGCTTAGATAATAAGGTACTTGAAAACACTTTATCAAAGAAGTCTTTTTGCGATATTTGAGTGAAATCACGCCCAAGAGCATCTACAAAACCAGCAGAATGTGTTAATAATTGATGTACTGTAATTGATTGTTTGTCTACAGAAAGATCTTTAAAAAAGGTATTTAAAGAATCTGTTAGTTTTAGTTTATCTAATTCAGCTAGTTTTAAAATAGCAGTTGCAGTAAACTGTTTGGTATTAGAACCAATATCAAAAATGGTATTAGAATTGATACCAGTATTTGTTTCTTTATTGGCAATACCATACCCCTTATTAATAATTGTTACTCCATTTCGTACAACAGTAATAGCACCAGAAAAACCATTTTTAGTTCCAGCAGTTAGATAGTTATCTATTTTTGAAAAAAGACTTGTTGGTTGTGTAGTTTCTTGGGCATTTAATTCGAAAGAACTTGTTTGTAGTATGCCTATAATTGCGAATAAAAAGAATGTTTTCTTCATGATTAATTTCTAAATTTTGTTTTTAGACGATGAAAAATTAAGTAAGGTTACATTGTTTTTAGGATACATTTTTATATGATTCATTACAATAGCTAAATCTATATTTTATTTCTAGAATCGGTTTCTAGCTTTCGTTTTTAAGTACTTAATTTATGTACTGTCCTTTCAATTTTAAAAATGATTTATTTATTAAAACCATTTAACGATACTTTTTTGATGTTCAACGGACTAAAGTTAGTTTTTAACTAGTAATTTGAGTGTGAAAAATGTTTTTTCGATAATATTGAGACGTAAATTTTAAAGTTCGAAAAGAGTGAATTAATAGCTAGTATAATATTGTACTTATAAAGTAGTACATATAAATATGTATAAAAAAATTATATTTAAAAGAGATAAAAAATAATGAATGACTTTGTTTATTTAATGAATACTTTTTTTTTGTAGAAAGTGAGCGTGATGAAAGAGATATGTTAAGAGATTGTATGACTTAAAATGAAGCTAACTTATAGTTTTTTAGGGTTTTGTAATGAGAGCTTAGTAAATGAGAGGTATTTGTATTATCATCTTAATTACAAGATTATCAATTCATTTAAAACAAAACGATAAATGGGTATAATATGTTTTTATTTATTATTTTAGTAAGAATTTAAATTAGAAAAGCACTATTTCCTAAAGGGGAAAAACACTATTTAATATGGGGAAAAAATACTTAATTCAAAAAAAAGCTTCTAAAATCAATACTTCTATTATTGGAAGCAATATATATTCGAACATTTTTTTATCTGATACTTTTTAAACAAATACAATAGTTGCTATTGTATAATATACGAGCACATTAATACTTATGTAATACCCTTTTTAATTACATAAAGTAGATAAGCATGAAAACATAATAACATTTTATAAATTAATAAACCTTACCTACATGAGAAAAAAAGATTACCTATTTAGTAAGTTTTCTAATTTCAAAGAAATAAGGAAAAGAGGCCCTAATATAAAACCTCTAATTTTTATTCTCTTTTTTATATTTATTTCAAACAGCATTTCTAGCCAAACTTGTAACTTAATAGTAAATGGAGATTTTACTAATGGAGCTACAAATTGGTCAGATAGTTATCCAACAAGCCCTATAACAGGGCCAGCATCTTATACCAGTGGTGTTACGGGTAGACTAAAGGTTAATGTAGATAATGATGGGAATTTAGAAGCTGGAAATGTACTTTTAAAAAATAATACATCGTTTAATTTAAATGCAGGAACGAATTATACATTTTCTATAGATCAATTCCAAGATACAGGAACTACAAATGTTAATTTTGCATGGGTATTATTAGATAATAGTAATAGTATAGTTCAAACAATTCACACGTTTTTTACAAATCCAGGAGGTACAGGAAGTACACAAGTTGCTAATTCTAGTACCAATTACTCCTATACTTTTACGGTAGCTTCTAGTGCAAATTATCAATTAGCATTAGTTTGGGAAGCCTTAGAAGATGGAGCTGGACGTGATGTAAATATGGATAATATTTCTCTTCAAGAAACAGGAGTTTCTCCGCCAACTATTTCTCTTACATCAAGTGGAGTTAATGCAACATATGGAGATACTTCGGTTAATTTAGCTTATACAGCTGTAACAAATAGTCCAAATCAATATAGTATAAATTTTGATGTAACAGCAGAGGGGCAAGGCTTTTCAGATGTTACAGCGGCTTCATTACCAGCATCACCAATAGTAATTACTGTACCCGCTACAGCAATTACAGGAACCTATAATGCAGTATTAACAGTAATTAATTCTTTAACAGGATGTGTTAGTGCAAATATTCCTATTACTGTAACTCTAGACCCAAAAGCCTTAACAATTACAGCAACAAATCAAAATAAAGAATTTGGAAATACTTTAACTGGAGGTACAGGGTATACTGATTTTTCTTCAAGCGGTTTAGTTAATAGTGAGACCATAGGATCAGTAACGGTTGCGTATGCAGATGGAGAAGCAGCAGCAGATCCTATTGCAACCTATACCAATGCGATTGGTATTTCAGCAGCTACAGGGGGAACCTTTACATCCAGTAATTATGCAATTACTTATGTACCAGGTGATTTAACAGTTACATCTGATGTAATTACTGTTTCTAGCCCAACAATTGCAGAAGGTGATAGTGGAACAAGCAATGCTAATATAACAGTAACATTGAGTTCACCTGCACCAACAGGAGGAACCACAATATATTATACTGTAGTACCAGGAACAGCTATGGCAGGAGTAGACTATACTGCTCCAGGAGCTAATGCGAGAATAATTATTCCAGCGGGTAGTACTAGTGGTACTATTAGTATTCCAATTATTGGAGATACTGTAGTAGAGTCTAATAAATCTTTTACCGTTCAAGTAACAAAAGATTTAATTATAAACGCAGGTTTTCAAGATGGAACTACAGGATGGACTACAGTAACAGGAACTCCTAATTGTACTGGTAGTTTTTCATTTGAGGTAAATGCAGAAACAAGTTATGGAGGAAGCGATGCTTCTAATAGAGTTTTAGAGGTTGATTGTTTATCTCAAGGTTATCAGGATTTTACAACGGTAAATGGAACTACCTATGATGTTAGTTTTATAACCTCCAGAAGAACAGCAGGGGGGTCACCAGCATCGGTTAATGGAACAATAACAGCTCAAAATAATAATGGAGGTACAATAACAAATTTAAATAGTACTACGATAACCAAAACAAACACTACGTTTGCATATACAGAAAGTACTTTTTCGTTTACGGCAACAGGAACTACGTCTAGAATATTATTTACTTCAACGCTTACAGCAACCTTAGGGTTAATTTTAGATGATTTATCTGTAGAACCTCAAACAGCAGATGCTACATCTACTGTTACTATAACCAATGACGATGCTTCAGTTTCAATAGCAGCAACAGATGCTGTAAAAAATGAAGGAACGTCAGGAAATACAGCATATACATTTACTGTAACACGTACAGGAGATACGAGTGGTACTAGTTCAGTAAACTATGCAGTTACAGGAAGTAGTGGAAATCCAGCAAATGCAGCAGATTTTGGAGGAACCTTACCAAGTGGTACGGTAAACTTTTTAGCAACAGAGACAAGTAAAGTAATTACACTTAATGTGAGTGGAGATACCACAGCAGAACCAGATGAAGGTTATACAGTAACGTTATCTAGTCCTGTTGATACAGTCATAGGAACAGCAACAGCAACAGGAACCATTACTAATGATGATCCAACAATAACATTCAATAATATCACGAAAACTTATGGTGATGTTGATTTTAATTTGGGAGCCACTACAAATTCAGGAGGAACAATAACCTATTCAATAATAGGAGCAGCCAATGGAACAAGTTTATCAGGTGCTAATAATCAAACAGTAACCTTAGGAAATGTAGGAACAGTAACTATTAGAGCAACAGTTGCAGCAAATGGAATATATACATCAGGAACTAAAGATATAACTTTAACAGTAAATAAAGCAGCCTTAACGGTAACAGCTGACGATAAGAGTAAAACTTATGGATCAGCAAACCCAGGATTAACAGCAAGTTATTCAGGATTTGTTAATGGTGATGA
>NZ_CANLTU010000018.1 GCF_947494125.1 uncultured Tenacibaculum sp. | reverse complement strand
TCAGAGATTACTTTAACACCCGGCACTACACCAATTCCTTTAAGCGGAAATATATTGATGAATTCTGATGGAACAATTACGGTAAGTCCAGAAACTACAGCAGATACTTATGATTACGAATATACAATTTGCGAGAAATTAAACCCTTCAAATTGTAGTACTGTTATTAGTAAAGTAGTGGTTGAAAATAATATTGTTACTGTAGTTCCAGTAGTATTATACCCAGTTCCAGTTTCAAATACATTATTTATTTCTACAAATGGAATTATAGGAGACTCTTTTTATATTAATATTTTTGATGCTAATGGGCAATTAATTTATAAGAAACGTGAATCTTACACAGGTGAAGATTTTCAAGTTGATACAAGTAAATTATCAGTAGGGATGTATATTATAAATATTTCTAGTAATAGATATAAAAAGGAATCTAAATTTTTAAAGAGGTAAAATATTAAATATAGATTTTAATCGCTAACTATAAATTTATAGCCAGTACCATGGATGTTTTTTATATTAATAGTAGGTGTGTTTTTAAAATGCTTTCGGAGTTTGGATATAAAAACATCTAAGCTTCTTCCAACAAAGTAGTTATCGTCTTCCCATATTGATTTTAAAATATAATCTCTTTTAAGTAAGGTGTTTTTATTATTAGCAAATAAAGCTAAAATATCTGCTTCTTTTTGGGTTAATTGTACAGCTTCATTATTATTAGAATTTAAGATTAAGTTATCAAGGTCTAAATTATAATCTGAAAAAGGGATGATATTTTTATGAGTTTGAACAGAATTACTTCTTTTTAAAATAGCTTTAATACGAAGCACTAATTCTTCAATATTAAAAGGTTTAGTTATATAATCGTCTGCACCAATTTTAAATCCATTTATTTTATCTTCTTTCATAGATTTTGCGGTTAAAAAAACTATAGGAATATTGGTGTCAAGTTTCCTTATTTCTTTAGCTAGGCTAAAACCATCCATAATAGGCATCATTACATCAAGTAGGCAGATATCAAAAGAGTTATTATTAAATTGGTTTAAAGCTAGTTTACCATTAGAAAAAAGGGTTACTTTAAAATTATAGTTTTCTAAACTATCTTTTAATAAAAACCCCATGCTATCATCGTCCTCTACTAATATTATATGCTTTTGACTATTCATAGTTATACAGGTAAAAATATAATAAAAGTGCTACCTAAGTTTTCTTTACTTGTAAAAGTGATTTTTCCAAAATGCTTCTCTATTATGGTTTTTACATAGCTTAAACCTAGTCCAAACCCTTTGGTATTATGAATATTTCCACTTTCAGCTCTAAAGAATTTTTCAAAAATACGTTCTTGAGTTTCTTTACTCATACCAATACCATTATCAATAATTTCTACATTTATTCCGTTTTCTAAATTAATCGTTTTAATTATAATTTCAGGATGTACTTTAGAATATTTAATAGCATTTTCCACTAAATTATATATCACATTAGTAAAATGAGTTTCATCAGCTTTTATAGTATAATTACTAGCGTTTAAAAAAGATTTTATAAATCCTTCTTTTTGTTCAATAATAGGTTCAAAACTTAACAACACTTTTTTAATTACAGAATGAACGTTGATTTCTTTAAAAGAAAAAGATTCTTCTTTTTTCTCAATGGTAGAAATTTGTAATACACTATCAACTAGATTAAGTAACCTATTGTTCTCATTGTAGATAATATCAGCATATTTACTCAATTTTTTTGTATCCATTTTATTACTTCTATTTCTAATGGCATCTGAAGCAACTGAAATATTAGTAATAGGAGTTTTTAATTCATGCGTCATATTGTTAACAAAATCATTTCTCAAATGTGCTAACTTTTTTTCTTTAAGGATAGAAATAATTATAAATATAAAAACAACAAGTATTGCTAGTAAACTAACAGAAGAATACATCCATATTCCCATTGAGTTAAGTATATGGGTAGTTTTGTTATTAATTATAATTTTGAAATTTAATCGTTCTAAATTGTGAATCCTTTTTACACAAGAAACTTCAGTATACTTATAAATATCAAAAATAGTATTCCCTAATACAATTTCGTTGTTTTTAGATTTAACAATAGCATAGTCAAAATTAACATTAATGTTCCTTGAAGAAAACTCCTTTCGAATGCTTTTATCTAAAGTTGTGAGGTTGAAATATGAATTTGTTTGAACAAAGAATTCATTAGAAGCTATTTTAGTTATGGGAGGAATTGTTGAAATAGTATCATTATTTAAGATTAATAAATTATGAGCAACGTTTCTTAGAGCTAAATTTACTTTGTCGTCAAATTGCTTTTCTTCTAGGGAAAAAGATTTTTTAAACCAATACACTTGCGTAATAAATAACCCAAATATGGTTGTGAGCATTAAAAATAATATAATACGTATAGTTTTGGTTGACATATAAACAAAGTTAAACTAATTATTGTTTTGCTTTTAATTATTTACATATCGATAACATTTATTTACACTTCATTAACAACTATTTACACTTCGCTTTCAAGAATTAATAAGGGGAGAGGTAAATTTGTAATATGAACCATTAAAGTATCAAATTATGAAAGTAAAAATATTATTTGTTGGAATTTTATTAATTATAGGAAGCTCAATAATTGTTGGTTTTGTAAATAAAAAGGATCACAACAAAAAAAGCATAGAAGTAGAAAAAGTAATTAAAAGAACAAGTGGTAACTTGAATTGTCTTAGTAGCAGTACAATTGATAAACTACCTAAAGTAATACTAAACTATTTAGTTAGAGGAGCAAATAATAGAACTATTACAAAAAATAAAATTAATAAAGTAAAAACATTAGAAGATATTATTGAACACTTTCCTTCTAATTGGATTAGTGAGTATATTTCAGTTGAAATAGAAAGAGCTACACAAAATATCAAATTAAAAGAAATAGGAAAAAATATTAAACTAACTCCTAAGCAACAAGAGCTATTTAACAATACTAAGATAGGAGATGATTTAATAATTAAAGTTCTTTATAAGAGTAATGATTCTTTAGAAAAAGAAGCACAGGTAAAAGAAATAAATATTACTATGACGGTAGTTCCAGAAGTTGAAGCAAAATTTAAGAAAGGAAACGAAAAGTTGACTGAGTATTTTGAAGAAAATAGTAATAGTGAGATTTTAAATTGGAAATTTAACCCAATGCAAAATGCTGCCGCTTCATTTATAATAAATGAAAAAGGGGAGGCAGAAAATGTGAAAATTACTAAAACAACTGGGATTATTACTGTAGATAGGGCAATTATAGAATTGTTGTATAAAATGCCTAATTGGGATCCCGCAAAAAATAACAAAGGAGAGCTGGTTCAGCAAGAATTTGAATTTTCTATCGGAGAAGTAGGTTGTTAAGAAGTAAGTTAAAAACAAAAAAGCTCCCTGAGGAGCCTTTTGTATAAGGGGTGGTTGTGCTTTGTGTCAATTTCCTACTTCTAATTTACCTTTTAAATAAATAATTATTTGTAGTTTTTCGATAAATGGAATAATTTACTTGTTGAAAAGCAAAAAAATATAGATGAATTGTCTTTTTAAACAAAAAAAAAGAAGCGTCCCCCCGGATTACTTCTTTTATTATAGCTAATCAAATAAACTAGCTATTATACTGTAAAGGTAATTTGATAAAGCAATTTGTTATTTTAAATTAGACGAAAGGAACGAAAGTTCTGTTGAATTACCCGATTAGGTAAATGAAGCAAAAAAAAATTAAGCTTCTAGAATAAAAAAGCCACCTAAAAGGTGGCTTTTTTATTTATATTAAATAAGTTGTTTACATAGCTAGGACAAATAAACCTTCATCAGTTTTTTCAACTTTAGCTAACTTATTTTTAGTTAAACTTTTTATAGTTTTATCCCATTTCTTATTAGATAAACCAGATTGAGATTTTAATTCATTTAAATCAATTTTCTCTATTTTTTCAATTAAGCCTAATAAAGATTTCTCATCATCATTTAATTCAATAGATGGCGCTTTTTTTTCTGGCCTCATTTGAGGAAAGAACAATACTTCTTGAATAGATTGATTATTTGTTAAAAACATAATTAATCGATCCATTCCAATACCTAAACCAGAGGTAGGAGGCATTCCATATTCTAAAGCACGTAAAAAGTCTTCATCAATAAATTCAGTTGCTTCATCATCTCCTTTTTGAGCTAGTTTCAGCTGATGTTCAAAACGTTCACGTTGATCAATAGGGTCATTTAATTCAGAATATGCATTTGCTATTTCTTTACCACATACCATTAATTCAAAACGTTCTGTCAATTCAGGATTTTCTCTATGTTCTTTACATAAAGGAGACATCTCTTTAGGATAATCTGTAATAAAAGTAGGCTGAATATAATTACCTTCACATTTTTCTCCAAAAATCTCATCAATTAACTTTCCTTTCCCCATCGTTTCGTCAATCTCTATACCCATTCCTTTAGCAGCATCACGGATTTCATCTTCCGTTTTACCATTGATGTCAAAACCAGTAAAATGCATGATAGAGTCTGCCATTGTAACCCTAGCATAAGGAGCTTTGAAGTTTACCTGGTGTTCACCAAAAGTAGCTTCAGTAGTTCCATTTACGGCTATTGCACAATGTTCTAATAACTTTTCAGTAAAATCCATCATCCAGTTGTAGTCTTTGTAGGCTACATAAATTTCCATTGCAGTAAATTCTGGATTATGTGTTCTATCCATTCCTTCATTACGGAAGTTTTTAGAGAACTCATATACACCATCAAAACCACCAACAATTAAACGTTTTAAGTATAATTCGTTAGCAATTCGCATGTATAATGGAATGTCTAAAGCATTGTGATGTGTAATAAAAGGCCTTGCAGCTGCACCACCAGGAATAGGTTGTAAAATAGGTGTTTCAACTTCAAAATATCCTGCATCGTTAAAGAAAGAACGCATTGCAGTAAACAATTTTGTACGTTTAACGAAAACTTCTTTTACATGAGGATTTACTACTAAATCAGCATAACGCTGACGGTAACGCATTTCAGGATCTGTAAATGCATCATACACAACACCATCTTTTTCTTTAGGAATTGGTAAAGGTTTTAAAGATTTGCTTAATAATTGAAAGTTTTTAACACGAACAGTAGTTTCACCTACTTTTGTTTTAAATAATTCTCCTTCAATACCAACAAAATCACCTAAATCTAATAATTTTTTAAAAACCTCATTGTATAAAGTTTTATCTTCTCCTGTACAAATTTCATCTCTATTAAAATATACCTGAATACGCCCCTCAGCATCTTGTAATTGAGCGAAAGAAGCTTTTCCTTGTACATTTATAGCCATTAATCTACCTGCAACAATTACCTGTTTGCCGTCAGAGAAATCAGATTTAATCTGTTTGGAATTGTGATTTACTGGGAATAAATCTGCAGGATATGGATTGATTCCTAATTCACGTAATTTACCTAATTTTTCTCTACGTACAACTTCTTGTTCTGATAATTGCATGGGTTATTTTTTATAATTTTTAATGAAGATGCAAAGATACAATCAATTGAAGAATTAAACAATGAATAACAGATTCACATTTTTTGTAAAAAATAAAAAAAAATTTGGTAGAGTTGAAAAAGGTTGTATATTTGCAGGCTGCTTTTTTGTAAAGTAGCATTTAGTTGTGTTGTTAGGTACTTTAAATAGTACCATGGTTTTGTTAACCAATGGAAAGCTTCCCTGAGATGGGTTGCTTTTTTTTTGCCTTAATTTTGCTTAAAAGAAAGCGTCTTTATATTCCCACAAAGTAGTTAAAAATAAAACAAAGTATACTGTAGCTATTGAAAATTTAATGGTAGCAGAAACTAAGAAGCCTAAGAAAGCACCAAAAGAAGCTTTAATAGCTCTAGAAGTATCTTTACTGTCGTATATTAATTCACCAATAAGAGCCCCAAAAAAAGCACCTATTAATATTCCAAATGGAATAGGGGAGAATAAGCCTATAATTAAACCTATTGTTGTTCCATATACTCCATATTTACTTCCTCCGAAGCGTTTTGTGCCTATGGCAGGTATAAAATAATCAATTATGAATATAAATATAGCAATAGCTAAAGTTATGCCTAAAAAAGTCCAGTCTTGAGGTATAGCCTTAGTTAAGTGTAATAATAATAATCCCAACCAACCAGTTAATGGGCCTGGGAGAATTGGTAAAAATGAACCAATTATACCTAGGCAAACAAGTAAAAAACCTAATAAGGTTAGTAATATATCCATATTTGATATTCTTTTTTTAGTTTAAAATAGCTTTATTTTCTATAGATAAGACGAGATTAAAACTAGTTTGTTACATTTTTATAACTAAAAAATTAGTTTAAACTAATTTTTTAGTTATATTTGTGATGAAATATTTCAATAAAGTAAGAATGAATAAGCAATTAACAAAAGCAGAAGAGCAGATAATGCAAGTATTATGGGATTTAAAACAAGCTTCAGTAAAGGAAGTTATAACTGAGTTACCAGATCCAAAACCTGCTTATAATACAGTTTCTACTATTATTAGAATTTTAGAAACAAAAGAGTTTGTAGGTCATCAGCCAAAAGGAAGAGGTTACGTATATCATCCGCTGGTTGAAAAATCTGAATATAGTAATGAAAGTTTACATAAGTTAATGAACGGTTACTTTGGAGGTTCTTTTAAAAGTATGGTGTCTTTTTTTATGAAAGAAAATAAAATGGATATCAACGAGTTGGAAAGTATTTTGAAAGAGGTAAATAAAAATAAAAAATCATGATAAACTATATAATTCAAGTAATCTTATTTCAAGTGTTATTTGTGGCAGTCTATGATTTTTTCTTAAGTAAAGAAACTTTTTTTACTAAGAACAGATGGTATTTGTTAAGTACTGCTGTGGTTTCTTTTATATTACCATTACTTAAAATATCAACAATACAGAAAGCTATTCCAATAGAGTATACTATTTTGTTGCCAGAAGTGGTTTTATCACCTCAAAAAGTAATAGAAAAAGCAACTTGGTATCAATCTATTGATTATTTAGATGTATTGTTTTGGGGCGGATGCCTTATGTTTTTAGTAGTATTTATTGTAAAGTTAATACGTATAATTCGATTGATTTTTAAATTCAAAATTGAACGAAGAGAAGCATACAAATTGGTGCTATTACCTAAGAACACAAAAGCATTTTCGTTTTTTAATTATATTTTTATTGGAAAAGGAATCCCGTTAGATAAACAAGAAAAAATAATTCAACACGAATTAGTTCATAGTAAACAAAAACACACGATTGACTTATTATTTTTCGAATTTCTAAGAATACTTATGTGGTTTAACCCAATGGTATATGTGTATCAAAACCGTATTTCATTGGTGCACGAATATATTTCTGATGAAGTAGTAACTAAGGCTAGTTTAAAAGAAGGCTATATTAATAATTTACTCTCTGATGTTTTTCAGGTTGAGAACATTTCATTCATAAATCAATTTTATAAACATTCATTAATTAAAAAACGGATTATTATGATGACGAAAAAAAAATCGAAACAAATTAAACAATTAAAGTACCTGTTGTTAATACCTGTATTAGCGAGTATGTTATTTTACACAGCTTGTTCTCAAGAGACAAGCTCTACAGCACCAGAACAGAAGAAAGAAAATACGGTGATGTATATGGATATTAAAGAGATGAAAAAGCATGTTTCAGAAACGAAGAAAACATATATGGACGTGTATTTGGGAATAGAATCTCCAAAAACAAAAGAACTTCAGGTAAAGGATCTAACAAGTGTAGAGTTAATTGAGTTCAACAAAAAGAAAGAAGAGTTTCAAAAGTTTGGAAAAGATATTCCTCTTAGACTTTTTGAAGGTATTGATGTTAAGGAAAGAAGAATTATATATTTAGACTTAGAAAAAACAATGAAGATGTTTAAATATGAGAGACAAAGCAATAAGGAAGGAGGTAATCATAATGTTGATAACGTACCATTTTCAATGTTAGACAAACACCCAACATTCCCTGGTTGTATAGATGGAGATAAAGAATGTTTTAACCAAAGTATGGCAAAGTTTGTGAAAGATAATTTTGATTTTTCTCGTACAGCTAATTTAGGTTTGGAGAGAGGTAAGAAACGAATTTATGTACAGTTTAAAATAGATAAGAATGGAGAGGTTGTTGATGTAAAAGCTCGTGCTCCACGTCCAGAATTAAAACAATATGCTATAGAGGTTGTTAAGAAATTACCGAAAATGAAACCAGGGATGAAAGATAAAAAAATTGTAACTACTGGTTATACATTGCCAATTACTTTTGAAGTAAAATAGTTTATAAAAATACAAAAAGTGATGAAAAATAAAATTTTAATTGTATTACTTTTAATAGGATTTACAAAAGTCGAAGCACAAACTTCGACTTTTAAATCCATAGATTATCTAGTGAATAAAGGTCGTTATAAGAAGGCTTTAGAAGAATTGAATAATATGCCTTCAAGTTTTGCTTCGTACGCTAAGAAGGCTCATATTTATGAAGCTATAGATAATTATAAGTTAGCCTCTAAATATTATGAAAAAGCACTAGATATTAAAAATGATTATGCTGTAAAAGTTAAGTTGGGAAAAAGTTATAATAAAGAGAAAAAATTAAAAAAGGCTATTTCAATTTTTGAAGAAATTGTAGAGAATGATGACGAAAATTTATTGATAAAATATCAATTAGGAAAGTTATACTTAAAAACGAAACAGCCATTAAAAGCCAAAAATACTTTTAAAAGACTCATTGAGAAAGATAAAAAGAATGCGAATTATCATTATCAACAAGGGGTTATGTATGCAATGTTGAAAAAGAGAAATTTAAAAATAAATAGTTTATTAGAAGCTTATAAAAATGATAATGAACATATAAAAGCAATTCATCAATTAGCTGTTGCTTATATTTTGTTAAGAGACAGAGATTCTTCTACTATTTTTATGAATAGAGGATTAGAGGTGAATCCAAACCATATTGAATTAAATAAGTTAAAAATTAATAGCCTATATCGTAAAAAAGATTATTTATCAGCTATTAGTTTATTAGAAAAGATAGATACTTTAAAACCGAATGAACATTATATTCAAAAAATGTTAGGACGTGCTTTATATAAATTAAAAGATTATGAAGAGGCAGAAAAGTATTTTAAGAAGGCATTAAAAATAGATCGTTCAGATTTTAAGTCGTACACTTATTTGGGTGATATAAATTTTGATCAAAAAGAATATAAAAGTGCAATGTTTAATTATATGATCGCCACTTATGTTGGTAAAGAATCTAGAGACATAGAATATTATCAACTAGCAAGAGTATATAAAGAGTTAGGTAAGCCAAAAGCGGAGATGAATGCTTATAAGAATTCTTACAGTGAAAATGGGAGGAACTTTAGATCACTTTATCAATTAGCAAATACTACAGAGCATTATTATGAAGATAAAAAGATAGCTTTTAAACACTATAAAAATTATATAGATAAGTTTGAAGAAAAAGATTCTTTGCTAACAAGTCAGGTAAAAACTAGAATAAAAGAAATAAAGAAATATTATTTCATGAAAGGAGATGTTTTAGAATAATTTAAAATTTCGTATTTTCATCTCAAAATCAGTGAGATGAGGTATTGCTGTGTTGCTTTTTTTATAATTTTACTATTTGCTTCGTGTGATTATTTTTCTTCGACAAAGAAGAATAAAAATCATGAAATAGATACTATTATTGATTTTTCTAAAGTAGATATTTCCCCTTCTTTTAATATTTGTAAAAACCTTATGAATGAAGCTAAAACAAACTGTTTTAGAAAAGAAATTCAACAAAGAATAACAAAAGAGTTGCAACTGTATAATTTTGTGAGTAAAAAATTAATTGATGAAGTAGTTTTAATAGACTTACAAATTAATAGAAGAGGAGAATTTGAATTAAAAAATATTTCTTCTTCAAATAATATTAAAGAATACTTACCTAAATTAGATAGTGTTATAAAAAAATCTATAAAAAAACTTCCTAAAATAACCCCAGGGCTTAAAAGAGATATACCAGTGGCAACACAATATCAATTACCCATTAGAATACAAATAGAAGAGGAAATAAACTAAAAGGAAAAGAGAAAATAAAAAGGCTTAAAAATACCCAAAAAGTAAAATAGATAGCTTGTGTAAGGTTCATTTTATTTTGATTCTTCTTTTTTATTCTTTTTTTTAGATCTTCAACAGAAAACTTTAAGAGTTCTTCTTTACTGAGATTTAAGTCTATAATTCCTGTTACTTTTAAGCCAGCTTTGTATCCTCGAAAAACATCTTTTGGGTAGCTAAGCAAAGAAAAACCCATCGCCCATAAACTCATTATACCAATAGGTAGTTTTTTCCATAGTCCAGTGGCAATTTCCCAACCAGCTATAAAAGCTTCACCTTTCCAGGTAGTATCGCAATCATATAAAACATGTTGTATATCATGAATATGAATTATATCTTTTCTAAATTGAGAATTAGGTAGTTTTAAAGTAAATAATTTAAACTTTAGTTCAAAAGTATTTTCATCTTCTCCTCCGTTTTGTAAAAGGTTATTTTTTATGTAAAATTGTTGTAATGCTTTAGCTATAGTCATGTTGTAGTTGTTTTATACTACAAAGATATTTTATGGTTATTAAGTATTTCTTGACAATTATCAAGAAATTACTTTCCTCTAATTCTACTAAAAGTTTCTGGAGTCATACCTAAAAAAGAAGCAATATGTTTTGAAGCAATTCTATTAAAAAGATATGGTTTTTTTTGTAATAAAATATTGTAACGTTCTTGTGCAGTATGCAATTGTAAGTCGTCAATTCTTTCAACAAGATCTATATAGATTTTTTGCAAAAATAAACGACCAAAACGTTCGTATCTAGGATTGGTTTCAAATAGGTTTTCTAAATCTGAATGAGCAATTTTTAAAACTTCTAAATCTTCCAAGGCTTCAATATTGTACTTGCTTTTTTTACGTTGCACAAAACTGTCAATAGTGGTTATGGTTTCTTGTTCAGCAGAAATATGTACTGTTATATCTTTTTCTTCTTTGTAATAGAATACACGAGCAATACCAGATGTAATAATGTACATATGGTTGCAAATATTACCAGCTTCATGTAGTATATGATGTTTGGCATATTTTTCAGGCTTCATAATGCCTTGAAAAACTTTAGCTAATTCAGGGTTTTTTAATAGCAAATCTGCATTTTGCTCAAAAAAAGAATTCATAATTTAACACCTTTTAATCTATAAAAATCTACATACATTGATTCATTAATATCATAAATTCTATAAATTTTATTTATTTCCTTTACTTTTTTTAATTTTTTATAATAGAACCTTAACTCTTTTGTAGAAATTTCTTTATCCGCGTAGATTGAAAAATGTACATTAAATTTTATCCATAGTTTTTCTAATTCTTTGTCATTTAAATCTTTGTACATGTGTTTGTAATCTTCCTTAAAAAAAATGATATCTTTTTTTAAAATAGATACATGCTTTTTTAAGTCAGAATTTAATTTTTTTAAATTATTAGAATAATTAGTTTTTGCTATTATAGAGTCATTTTCTAAATCTAAAAATATTTTTATTCCATATTTTGGCTCAACTCTGATGTGTTCAATATTATAATTTACAGGTAAAGTTATATTTACTTGGTTTTTCGAAAATAAAAAATCTAAAAAATTATTTTTCTTTATAAATTTTATAGGGATATTTATTGAATCCTTGAATGGAGTGATTAGTAGAGTATCGTTTTTAAAAATATATTTTAGATTAACTTTATGAATAGAATCATTGAAAAAGTTTTTGTGTTTGAATATTATTGAGTTATCTGTTGCAGACCATTTTACTTTATTATATAAGGGGTATATAGATAAAGAATCTTTCTCTAAAACAATTTTCTCATTTTCATCAATAGAATACCAACTACCAATAAGCCTTTTTTCATATTTATTTCTATTACAAGAAAAACATAAAAATAGGAGAGAGGATAAAATAAAACTATATTTTTTCATTTTACAATTTAAGTAATTCATCAACAAACCAACGAGAGTTAGAAAGCCTAGGAACTTTATGCTGTCCACCTAATTTACCTTTCTTACTTAACCAGTCGTAAAATAATCCTTCACGTGCTTGATATACTTTAGGTAAAGATAAAGTCATATTGTTATAACGTTTGGCTTCGTAATCTGAATTAATACATTTTAAGGCATTGTCTAATAACTCAGTAAAGGTATCTATGTTTTCAGGAGGAGTACTAAATTCAATAATCCATTCATGTCCACCACTTTTATTATCATTCATGAAAATTGGTCCAACGGTATAATCTTTAATATTAGCATTGGTTTTTTTACTGGCTGTTTTTAGCGCTTCTTCAGCATTCTCAATAATTAATTCTTCCCCAAAAACGTTGATATGATGTTTCGTTCTACCTGTAATTTTAATTCGATAAGGGTCTAAAGAAGTAAACTTTACAGTATCTCCTATTAAATAACGCCATAAACCTCCATTAGTAGTGATAACAACAGCATAGTTGATGTTCTGTTTTACTTCAACTAATGAAATTGCTGTTGAGTTTTCACCATCATAAGTGTCCATTGGTATAAACTCATAAAAAATACCATAATCGAGCATTAGTAATAATTCTTCAGAATTGTTTTGATCTTGGATAGCAAAAAAACCTTCAGAAGCATTATAGGTTTCATAATACTTAAAATCTTTTTTAGGAATTAATTTTTTGTATTGCTCTCTATAAGGATTGAAATTCACTCCACCATGAAAGTAAACTTCTAAATTAGGCCAAACTTCTAAAATATTATTTTTTCCTGTTTTTTCTAAAACACGATTTAAAAGGACTAGCATCCAACTAGGAACCCCAACTAAACTCGTAATGTTTTCATTAATAGTTTCGTCAATAATGGCTTCCATTTTGGTTTCCCATTCAGCCATTAAAGCAACTTCCTGGCTTGGAGCTGAGCTAAAGTCTGCCCAAAAAGGTAAATTCTCAGTTATAATTGCCGATAAATCTCCAAAATAAGAATTGTTGTCTTCGTAAATAGCTGTGCTACCACCTAATTTTAACCCTTTACCCGTAAACATTTGCGTTTCTTCATTGTTATTAATGTATAAACACAGCATGTCTTTTCCAGCTTTTAAATGGCAGCCTTCTAAGGCTTCATCACTTACAGGGATAAATTTACTTTTAGCATTGGTAGTTCCACTAGATTTGGCAAACCATTTAATAGGACTTGGCCAAAATAAATTTTGTTCTCCTTTTCTGCATCGCTCTATAAGAGGTTCAATGCTTTCATATTTTTGAATAGGAATATTGTTGGTAAAATCGGTATGATTTTTTATTGAAGAGAAATTATGCAGTTTTCCAAATTCAGTATTCTTAGCAGCATTTAATAATTTTTGAAGCAACTCATTTTGAACATCAATAGGATATTTTAAAAATAATTCCACTTGATGTTTACGTTTTTTTAAAAACCAAGAAATAATAGAATTTATAAATGGAAACGACATAGATTAACTCTTAATTCAATTTTTTTACTGTAAGTTTGTGAAGCTAAAAGTAATAAAATTTAAGACATGCAATACCAAGGAGTTTTAAAAAAAATGACGACTGAAAATTTAGATACTGTACAGTATTATTTAGACATGAAATCTGATTTTTTAAACATGAATCAGCTTTTAAACAAGAAAATAACTTTAAGCTTTGTTACTTATGAATGTTTAAACTGTCATTTAGAAAAACAAATATACCGTCAAGGATTTTGTAAAAAATGTTTTTTTGAAACACCAAATGCTGGTGATTGGATTATGAGGCCTGAATTAAGTAAGGCTCATTTAGGAGAAGAAGATCGTGATTTAGAATATGAGAAAAGAGTACAATTACAGCCGCATATAGTGTATTTAGCAAACTCAAGTAATGTAAAAGTAGGGGTGACTAGAAAACAACAAGTCCCAACACGTTGGATAGATCAAGGGGCGCATGAAGCAATAGAAATAGTTGAGGTACCTAACAGGTATTTAGCGGGTATTACAGAGGTAGCATTAAAAGAACATGTAGCAGATAAGACTAATTGGCGAAAGATGTTGAAAAATGATATTGCCGATGAAAGTTTAGTGTCTTGGCAAGAAAAACTAAAAGCTTTTATTCCTGAAGAAGCTTTACAATATTTTATTGAAGATAATAAAGAGACAGCAATTAATTTCCCTGTAGATAAATACCCTTTAAAACCTAAAAGTTTAAATATTGTAAAAGAACAAAACTATACAGGTACTTTAGTAGGTATAAAAGGTCAGTATCTAATTTTTGAAGATGAAACTGTTTTTAATGTTCGTGCTAATGAAGGACTAGTTATTGAAATAAAAATAACTTAAATTTTTTCTAATAATTGAGAATCTGAATTGTAGTGCTTATTTAAGATTTTCATCTTAGAGTTATCTTGTTGCTCTTTTAAAAAACTATAAAAACCATAATTTTTAGAGAAGTAATAAATAGAAAATGTAACTTCATTCTCTATTTTTATATAATTATTGTTGTTGTCTGTGATTAGTTGATCCCCGATAGGGGTTTTCTTATTAAAATATTTCTTTAGTATTAATTTTTCAATCTTTTTTTTATCCTTCAAGGAAGGAAAAGTATATTTAAAGAAAACAAACTTACTTCTGAAAAAGTGTAGTTCTACAATTATTTTATAATAACCTACTTTAGTTGTGTAAAAAATAATATCACAAGATTTAGGGTTTTTAATAAATCTATAAGAAGAATTAATACTTTTTTTTACTTTGTTAATATTGGAGCCAAATTCAATATCCGAAGAAAAGTTTATAGTAGTTAAACTTTCATAGATATTATTAGTTTGTGAAACATTATTATAAACAGCCGTATAACTATCTATATTTTTATACTTCTTAATTATTTGACTATAATAGTAATTATAATATTTTTTACCATTTAGCAGATTGTTTATTTTACGGATTAAAAGCATGTCAATTCTTAAATTGTTATTGAAACTTAAAATCCCTCCCCCCAGAGTAAAATATTAGTGCAAATATAGATATACCGTTTTTATTTTTAATGGTTTACATTTTTTTTTACTTAAAGCTATAAATATTGAAAATAAGCAAACAAATACAAGTTGTTTAGTAGTAGTAAGATAAACTGTTTTTAATGGCCAAACAAGTGAAGTGCTAGTTATTGAAATAAAAAAACTTAAATTTTTTCTAATAATTGAGATTCTGAATTAGAATATTGATTCAATATATTTAGTTTTGAGGTTTCTTGATGCTGTTTTAAAAAATCATAAAAACCATAATTTTTGGATATATAATAAATTGAAAATGTGACCTCATTTTCTGTTTTTAAATAACTATTAAAAGAATCTGTAACTAATAAATTATTTATATTATTAGTTACAGATTCTTTTATTAAGTATTTTCTTTTTATTAATTTTTCAATCCTTTTTTTATTTAATAAAGAAGGGAAGGTGTATTTAAAAAAAATAAGTTTATTTTTAAAAAAATGGAGTTCTGTAGTTATTATATAACCACCTACTTTAGTTGTAAAAAAAATAATATCACATAAAGCTACATTCTTAATAAACCTATACGAAGTATTTATTCCTTTTTTTACTTTACTAATACAATCTCCAAATTGGATATCATCAGAAAAACGGATTGGAGTTTTACTTCCAATACTATTGTTTTGTTGTAAAACATTATTAAATATAGCAGTGTAACTATCTATGTTCTTGTACTTTTTTATTATTTGATTATAATAATGATTATAGTACTTTCTGCTATTTAGTATATTGTTTATTTTTCGGATTAAAAGCATATCAATTTTTAATAATTGTTATTGAAACTTGTAATCCCCCGAACGAAGTAGTTATACTTCAATATAAATATACAATTTTTTTAATGTTTTACAATAGTATAGTTTTTATTCATTTTTAATTCACTTAGCACATTAAGCGCCTCGTTCATGTAAATGTCTTTTTTTAAGTTTTTGTGCCAAGCAATACGCTTTTCTTTTAAAACAGTATCTTTTTTAAATAAACCTAATTCGTACTTAGGAGAATCAAAAGTTAAGTTAGAATCAAACTTAAAAACTTCTTTGAATTTTTCACCTTCTTTTGATTTTTTATCACTTTCCTTTTTAAATTTAGAATAGTTTAAAGAATATATCCTTTCTTCTTGGTTCTTTTTTAACCATTTTGCATATTCATTAATTTTACTAAATTTCTCGTTTTTCATAACGCGTTGCTTACTGTTATAAACAACGTCAGCAAAATTACTATACGAATTCGTTGCATTGTATTTAGCTTGTTGTACCTTATCCCAAGGTAAAGCACCATCTAAATCACGTTCACCAAACTTCATGTAACTTAATCTACTAGGTAAAGAAATATCAGAATAAACACCTTCTATTTGGGTTGAACCACCATTAATTCTATAAAATTTTTGAATAGTCATTTTTAAAGCACCTAAATCACTAGGATACTTTTCATAAAAACGATTAATAGGTAAAACGTTTTGTACAGTTCCTTTACCATAGGTTTGTTTACCACCAATGATAATTCCTCTTTTATAATCTTGCATTGCTGCAGCAAAAATTTCCGATGCAGAAGCTGAAAATTCATTTACCATTACTACTAACGGGCCATCCCATTGCATTTTAGCGTCAGTATCATTTTTAACTAAAGGTTGCTCATCTCTGTATTTCACCTGTACAATTGGTCCTTTATTAATAAACAAACCACCAATTTCGATAGCCGTTTTTAAAGATCCACCTCCATTATCACGTAAATCAACAATTAATCCTTTAACATTTTCTTTTTTCAAACGTTCAATTTCTTTTTCCATGTCTTTAGCAGCATCTCTACGGCTTAAGTCATTAAAGTCAATGTAAAACCTTGGGAGGTTAATAACTCCATAACGTTCACCATTCTTCTCTACAATACTCGACTTTACAAAAGTTTCTTCTAATTCAACTACATCTCTAATAATTGGTATTACTTTAATAGAACCATCAATTTTTTTCTTAACAGTTAAACGAACTTCAGTACCTTTTTTACCTTTTATAAATTTAATAGCATCATCCAATCTCATTCCTACAATATCTAAAGGTTTTTTATCTCCTTGAGCTACTTTTAAAATGATGTCATCAGGCTCTAAATCACCTTGTTTCCATGCAGGTCCACCAGAAATTAATTCAACGATATGTGTATAAATACCTTTCTTTTGTAAACGAGCACCTATTCCTTCTAATTTCCCAGACATTTCTTGATCGAAACGAGATTTCCTTCTAGGAGACATATAAGTTGTATGAGGGTCGAAACCACTAACGACACTATTTAAAAAAGTAGAATACCAATCAGAATTTTCAAGTTCATCAATACGTTGATATAAATCATTCATATTTTTTAAAACTTCTTTTCGAGCTTCTTTTTCAAGTTCTGTAAATGATTTCTTTTTAAAAGTTTTATCTTTTTTAGCCTTTTCTTTTTGTTGATCTTCTGCGTCTTCAATTCTACTTAAAATAGAAAGCTTTAATTGTTTTCTCCAGTAATCAACTAATTCATTTTCATTTTTTGCAAAAGGAATTTTATCGTAATCAACATCAATTACTTCATCTTTTTTATAATTAAAAGGTTCAAGTAATAAAGTGCGATAATTATTTTTAGCAGCACTTAATTTTTCTAAAAAACGATTATAAACCAACTTATAAAAATCAATTTTTGTATCTTTTAGTTGATTGTCAATTTGATATTTATATTGAGAAAATTCTTTTAAATCTTCTTGAGTAAAATATCTTTTACTTGGATCTAAACCATCAATAAAAGTATTGTAAACATGTTCAGAAAAATCATCATTTAAATCTTTTTGAACATAATGATATCTTGATAATATATTTTTTAAAACATAAACAATCACTCGATCTTTATCTGGGTCAGTGTTAGAAACTGAATTAGAAAAAATTGAGTTAGAAAATAATAATGTTATTGCTAAAAATGGTATGATAAGTTTCGTCTTCATGTATCTTCTATCTTTTTTATTTTTTAATTGTGTCACTATGTTGCTAAGCTACTAAAATAATGCCAAATTTTTTAGTTTTGTTGCTTCTTGTAAATTCCTTTAAAAACTTCTTTTATTTTTTGATGATTTTCATCTAAATAATCCCAAACTTGAGTTACTGAGCCGTCTTTATTATTTGTCCAAGTAATTTGATTGTAAAAGTCACCGCTTTTACTTTTTACAAGTTTACTTTTTAAAATCATTGCATTTTTATCGTAATGACCTTTTAATTCTAAAGAAAAACCAGAGTTATCTACCCATAATTGATTCCAAGAATTGTCAGTTTTATTATAGTAATTATAACTAGTTCCTTTGCTTTTTGATGATTTTGAAACCCAATTTTCTTGTATAGCACAAGCATTCGTAAGTTTAACAACATTATTAGTTCCTATAAGTTTATCATTGGAGTCATAAACATTCCAATTACCAACCCAAAAATTAAATTGTGAATATTCAGGAGAATTACATGGTTTTGTAACTTTATTTTGGGCATTAACTACCGATAAAAATGTACTCAAAGTGAAAATAGTTATATAGACAATAATACGTATCATAACGTTTGTGTTTGATTACTACAATTTTACACATAAAATGGAGGATTTTGTCTTTACAAAATGTTAAAATAAGAATCCTTTTTTTATGTTACATTTGTTGTAAAACTAATCTATATGCAAGAAAGACCCTTAATATTAGTTACAAATGATGATGGAATTACCGCTCCAGGTATTCGTATGCTTATTGAAATAATGAATAAAATAGGAGATGTAGTTGTAATTGCACCAGATAGTCCACAAAGTGGAATGGGGCATGCAATTACAGTTAATAATGTACTGCATTGTAATCCAATTACTATTGATGAAGGCCCACAGATAGAATATAGTTGTTCAGGTACTCCGGCTGATTGTGTTAAAATGGCAAAAAATGAAATCTTGAACAGAGTTCCAGATTTATGTGTTTCTGGAATTAATCACGGATCTAATTCATCAATTAATGTAATCTATTCAGGAACAATGAGTGCTGCGGTTGAAGCTGGTATCGAAGGAATTCCTGCAATTGGTTTTTCATTGTTAGATTTCGATTGGCATGCGGATTTTAGAGCTGCTAAGAAATTTATAGAAAAAATAACTTTAAATGTTTTATTAAATGGATTACCAGAAGGTGTCGTACTGAATGTTAATATTCCGAAATTAAAGGAAAACGATATTAAAGGTATTCGTGTTTGTCGTCAAGCAAATGGATATTGGAAAGAAGATTTTGATAAACGTAAAAGCCCTTATGGAAAAGAGTACTATTGGTTGTCAGGAGAATTTGTTAATAGAGATAAAGGACAAGATACCGATATTTGGGCATTAGAAAATGGTTATATATCTGTAGTTCCTGTTCAGTTTGATATGACAGCACATCATGCAATTCAAAAATTAAATTCATGGGACATATAAAAAAAGAAATAGCAATTGGAATCTTAGTATCTTTAATTGCTACCGCTTGCGGATTGTTTATTTATTTAGAATATATATCGCATGATAGCTTAAGTACTACTTTTCATAAAGTACGAGCTGGAGGTGTATTAGGCTCAGTTATTGCTTTAGCAGCAATACCTAATTTATTAGTGTTTTGGGTGTTTCTAAAAAAGAATCAAGATTATAGAGCTAGAGGTGTATTATTAGGTACTATATTAATAGCATTGTTAACAGTCATAATAAAATTTTTCTAATAAATATTTAATGAAATATTACATCCTTGCAGGTGAGGCTTCTGGTGATTTACATGGAGCTAATTTGATGAAAGCTTTGTTAAAGGAAGATCCGAAAGCAGAGATTCGTTTTTGGGGAGGAGATTTAATGCAAGAAGTAGGAGGTACGCTTGTAAAGCATTATAAAGAACGTGCTTTTATGGGATTTATAGAAGTGCTAATGAATTTGCGTAAGATTTTAGGAATGATTTCTTTTTGCAAAAAAGATATCGCTCAATTTAATCCGGATGTACTTGTTTTAATAGATAATTCAGGATTTAATCTTCGTATAGCTAAATGGGCTAAACAAGAAGGAATAAGAACTAATTATTATATTTCGCCACAAGTTTGGGCAAGTAGAGCTGGTAGAGTTAAAGATATTAAACGCGATGTGGATGAAATGTTTGTGATCCTTCCGTTTGAAAAAGAATTTTATAAGAAATATAATTACGAAGTAAATTTTGTTGGGCATCCATTAATTGATGGAATTGCTGGTAGAAAACAAGTTGATGAAGAAACTTTTAGAAAAGAACACGATTTAGGAAAGAAAGATATTATAGCTTTATTACCTGGAAGTAGAAAACAAGAGATTGCTAAAATGCTATCGGTTATGTTATCGTTAGTAGACGATTTTTCTGATTATCAATTTGTGGTAGGAGGAGCGCCAAGTCAAACGAAAGAATTTTACCAAACTTTTATAGGTAATAAAAATGTGAAGTTGATCAGTAATAAAACATACGATTTATTAAGTATTTCTCACGCAGCTTTGGTTGGTTCTGGTACAGCAACATTAGAAACAGCTTTGTTTAAAGTACCACAAGTAGTTTGTTATAAAGGAAGTAATATTTCGTATCAAATAGCGAAACGAATTATAACATTAGAATATATTTCGTTGGTTAATTTAATAATGGATAGAGAAGTTGTAAAAGAATTAATTCAAAATGATTTTACAAAAGAAAATTTAAAAAATGAATTAGAGCGTATTTTAGAAGCAGAACAAAGAGAACAATTGTTTTTATCTTATTTTGATTTAGAACAAAAACTAGGAGGTAAAGGAGCTTCTGAAAAAACTGCTAAATTAATAGTTAACGGTTTACACAAGAAATAAATTAATGAGGCATTATTACAAATGTGATGAAGCTATTTATTCGTTATAGAATTTAGAAATGTTATTGAATATATGATAAAAAAACTATTTTTCATTCTTGTACTTTCTTTACTAATGATTTCTTGCGGAGCGTCTAAAAATGTGCCATCGAGTAGAAAACCGAAAACGAAAAAAGTAACTACAAAGGTAAAGTCAGTCCCATCTGCAGCAGATAAAATTGTTTGGACTGCAGTTTCTTATAAAGGTGTCCGTTACAAATATGGAGGAATGACAAAAAAAGGAATGGATTGCTCAGGTTTAATTCATACATCTTTTAAACAGAGAAATGTTAGTTTACCTAGAACTTCTCGAGAAATGTATACAAAAGGGTATGAGATACCTATAAGAAAAGTAAAACGTGGAGATTTACTGTTTTTTAAAACAGTACGTAAACAAGGACAAGTAAATCATGTAGGGTTGGTTACTTCAGTTAAAAATGGAGATATTCATTTTATACATTCAACAAGCTCAAGAGGAGTTATAGTTACCTCTTTATTTAATAAATACTGGAAAAAAGCTTTTATAAAAGCAAAAAGAGTATTGTAATATGAATAAACGACTACTCTTATTATTCCTCATTATAAGTTTTATAACTTTTCGTTATTGTAGTCAAAGAAAAGAAACATCTAATAATAGTATCATTCATTCAGAAAATTCAAAAATTAATAAACTAATAGCTGTTGCAAATTCCTATAAAGGAATATCCTACAGAGCAGGAGGAGCTACCAAAAAAGGAATGGATTGTTCTGGTTTAGTAAACAGTTCTTTTAAACAAATAGGAATTCAATTACCACGTTCTTCAAGTGCAATAAGCTTCAAAGGGAAAGAAATAAACTTAAATGAAGTAAGAAAAGGTGATTTGTTGTTTTTTGATATTGCCAGATTAAAAGGTGGTATTAATCATGTAGGTTTGGTTACTTCAATTGATAATGGAGATATTCAATTTATTCATTCAACAACTTCAAAAGGTGTAATTGTTTCTTCAATGAGCGAAAGCTATTGGAAAAAAGAGTTTGTAATAGCGAAACGAGTTTTTTAGTTCATTTAACGGTTTTCGTGTGAATACTCTCTCTGGTTTTAAGTATTAACTCTTTTGGTTTATAACTTATATTTATGTTATTAATGACCTTTTATTTAAAGAGTAAGTTGCTGTTTTTTATTGATTTTTTATAAATCCGATTTGTAAAAGGTTTTTTAAGTTTAAGTTAGTGTTTCTACTATACCTTTTCTTATTCTTGTTTATTATTTCTTTATACCCAAAATTCTTATCCTTATTACAGTTTTTTAAAGTCCAGTTTATTATTTTCTCAATTTTGAAAAGTAATCAAAAATATTTTTTATTAAGTAGCTACTATTTGTTTTTAATTACATAGGCGTAATCTGAAAAGCCTATTTTAAATAGAGTAGGATATATTTTAAAAATTAAAATTATGAGTTGGTCAAGTTGTATGCAAAACAAAGTTGTTAGCCATTATGGTTCTGAAGTAGAAAACTGTGTAAAAGGAATAACACATGGGAATTTTTCAGATATACTTAAATGTATTGCTGAAGTAAAAGGAATTGCTGATCCTGAGGTTTGGATAGCTGAGCAATTGGCTTTTTTTACAGAATGGTCTCTTGAATGTGCATTTTAAACCATTTAAGTATTTATTAATCTAAGTTAGATATAATTTATCCAGAGTAGATTAATGTAAAACAAAAAAGCAACCTCTAAAGAGATTGCTTTTTTATTTATATAAGGTTGAAAATTAATTCAACATAGACCATAATTTATCTTTTAATTCCATCAGTCCCATTTGAGCAACAGAAGAGATAAATAAGGTTTCAATACCTTCTGGTAATTCCTTCTTCATTTCTTCTTTTAATTCGTCATCTAACATGTCTGATTTAGAAATAGCTAATAAACGATCTTTATCTAACAATTCAGGATTGTGCTTTCGTAATTCGTTTAATAAAATCTCATATTCTTTTTGAATATCATCACTATCAGCAGGAATTAAAAATAATAGGGTTGAGTTACGTTCAATATGACGTAAAAAATAATGACCTAATCCTTTTCCTTCAGCAGCACCTTCAATAATTCCTGGAATATCTGCCATTACAAAACTTTGGTGATTACGATATTCTACAATTCCTAAATTAGGTTTTAATGTAGTAAAAGCATAATCAGCAATTTTAGGTTTTGCAGCAGTTATAACCGATAATAAAGTAGATTTCCCTGCATTTGGAAAACCAACTAAACCAACATCGGCTAAGATTTTAAGCTCAATACGAAACCAACCATCTAAACCATCAATACCAGGTTGTGCATAACGAGGTGTTTGATTCGTAGACGATTTAAAATTCCAGTTTCCTAAACCACCTTTACCACCTTCTAATAAAATAACATCTTTACCATCTTCGGTGATTTCAAATAAAATTTCATCGGTATCAGCATCACGAATAATTGTTCCTAAAGGTACTGGAACTATAATATCTTCTGCATCATGTCCGGTACTTCGGCTACTACTACCATCTCCACCAGATTCAGCTCTAAAGTGACGTTTAAATTTTAAATGGAAAAGTGTCCACATATTTTTATCACCACGTAAAATTACGTGACCACCACGACCACCATCACCACCGTCAGGTCCACCTTTAGTAATGAATTTCTCACGATGTAAGTGAACAGATCCTCGACCTCCTTTACCAGAAGATGCGTAGATTTTTATATAATCAACAAAATTTCCTTCAGTCATTCTTTCTAAGTTGTTCTCTGTTTATATATAAACAGAAGTAAAATTTATAATTAATTTAATTACTTGGCGTAATGAAATTAATTTTTATAAAGTGTCAAATACGTCTGATAAACGTTGTGTAATATCTTCAATAGAACCTACACCATCTACACCATAATAATTATCTTGATTTTGATAAAAATCCTTTAAAATAGCTGTTTTAGTATTGTACTCGTTAAAACGATTACGGATTTTTCCTTCATCCATATCATCTGTACGTCCACTAGTTTTTCCTCTTTCTAATAAACGCTTAACTAATAAATCTTCAGAAACTTCTAAAGCTACCATTCCGTTAATACGTTCGTTTTTTTCAGCTAAAAACGCATCTAAAGCTTCTGCTTGAGATTCAGTTCTAGGGAATCCATCAAAAATAAAACCTGCAGCCTCAGCATTTCTATCAACTTCAGCTTTAAGCATACTAATAGTAACTTCATCTGGAACCAAATTACCAGCATCCATATAAGTTTTAGCTAATAAACCTAATTCAGTTTCATTTTTAATATTAAATCGGAATACATCACCAGTAGAAATGTGTACTAAACTATACTTTTCTTTTAATACTTCAGCTTGTGTACCTTTTCCTGCACCTGGAGGTCCGAATAATACGATGTTTTTCATTTTGGGTTGTGTTGTTAATTGGTAAATAGCAGGCAAATTTCTTCCATAACCTTTATAGTCTAATCCGTAACCAACAATAAATTTATCTTCAATACTTTTTCCGATATAGTTTATTGGAAGCTCTTTACGGTAAACATCTGGCTTGTAAAAAAGCGATACTATTTTTAGTTCTTTTATGTTTTTTGTTTTGAAAATCTCGTAGATTTCCTGTAAAGTTGTACCAGTATCAATAATATCTTCTAAGATAATAACAGTACGGTTGGTTAAATCTTCATTAACACCAATTAATTTCTTTACATTTTCTGTTGAAGTTGTTCCTTCATAAGAAGCTAATTTTACAAAGCTCATTTCACAATTGCCTTTGTATTCACGCAAGAAATCTGCAGTAAAAACATAACAGCCATTTAAGATACCTATAAAAAAAGGAATCTCGTTTTTAGGCAAATCACTCTTTACTTGCTTAGCTAGTTTTTTAACAATAGTTGAGATTTCATTAGCAGAAATGAATTCTTTAAAATATAAATCGTGGAGTTTTGTAATTTTCATCAGATTGCAAAGATAGTTGCTTGATATTAAATGAAAAAACCGTTTTGAATATTATTCAAAACGGTTTTTTGAGTGTTTATTTATATATTATTTTTTGTCTTCTTTTTTTGAAGCATCAAACATAATTGGTGTTGCCACGAATAATGATGAATAAGTACCTACAACTACACCAATAATTAGTGCAAACATAAATCCTTTAATACTGTCTCCTCCAAAGAAAAAGATAGCTAACATTACTAATAACGTAGTTAAAGAAGTATTAATAGTTCTTCCTAAAGTACTACTCAATGCTTTGTCTACTAAACCAGCAGTTAAAGAATTGCTTTCAGCAGCGTACTCTCTAATTCTATCAAAAATAACCACTGTATCATTTAATGAGTACCCAACAACTGTTAAAATTGCAGCAATAAATGATTGCCCTATTTCCATATCGAATGGCATTAATTTGTAGAAAATTGAGAAAACACCTAGTACCACTAATACATCGTGGAATACCGCAGCTACTGCACCGATAGAGTAAGACATTTTTCTAAAACGTAATAAGATATATAAGAATACTACTATTAATGAACCTAATACAGCCCATAATGCAGCTTTTTTAATATCATCAGCAATAGTTGGCTCTACTTTCATAGATTCCATAATTCCGCTACCAGCTTTTTCAAAACCAGGTTTAAAATTTTCGTAAGAAGTAGTTCCTAAATAAGGCTTTAAACCATTATATAAAGCACTTTGTACTTGTTCATCAACATTTTTACCTTCATCATCAATTTTGAAAGCAGTTGTTATTTTTAATTGATTGTTAGATCCATAAGTTTTAACTTCTGGAGCAGTACCAAAAACTCCTTTTAAAGCAGAAGCTACTTCGTTAGCTTTCACTTCTTGATCAAAACGAACAGTATAAGAACGTCCTCCTTTGAAATCAACTCCTTGCTTTAACCCTAAAGTAAAGATTGATACTAATCCAGCAAGAATAAAGAATCCAGAAATAATATAAGCTAACTTACGTTTCTTTAAAAATTCAATATTAATATTGTTAAACCAGTTTTTAGAAATACTAGTATTGAATGTTAAATTGGTACCTCTACTTACACCTCCGTCAATAAATAAACGAGTAATAAAAATTGCTGTAAACAAAGAAGTAGCAATACCTAGCATTAAAGTATAAGCAAAACCTTTAATTGGTCCGGTACCAAATACAAATAAGATAACACCTGTTAAGAAAGTAGTAATGTTTGCATCAATAATTGCAGATAAAGCACCTTTAAAACTAAATCCTTCGCTAACCGCAGTATCTAAACCTTTTCCGCCTCTTAAAGCTTCTTTAATTCTTTCGAAAATAATTACGTTAGCATCTACCGACATACCTATGGTTAAGATAATACCGGCAATACCAGGTAATGTTAATACCGCGTTGAATGAAACTAACCATCCAAAAATAAATAAGATATTTACTAATAATGCAATATTTGCATATAAACCAGCTTTACCGTAGTATAAGAACATCCATCCTAATACCAATAAAATAGCCAATCCAAATGACCACATACTTGCGTTAATAGATTCTTGACCTAAAGAAGGTCCAACAATTTGAGCTTGAATCATTCTTGCTGGAGCAGGTAATTTACCAGCTTTTAATACTGTAGAAATATCTTGAGCTTCTTCAACAGTCATTGTCCCTCCAGAAATTTGAGTACTTCCTCCGGTAATAGCCCCATTTACAACAGGTGCAGTATACACATAATCATCTAAAACAACAGCTACAAATTTACCAACGTTCTCGCCAGTCATTTTTGCCCATTTTTTAGTACCAACGCCATTCATAGTCATAGAAACTACAGGCTTACTTAATTGATCGTAATCTTGAGCTGCATCAGCAATTACATCACCGTCAATAGGAGCTTTATCGTTTCTGTTTGATTTTATAGCATATAAACCGATAATTTCTGTAGCACCATCAGCACTTGGTTGTGCTTTATAGTCCCATAAAAATTTTACATATTTTAAGTTGTTAGGTAATAAAGCTCTAACGCTTTTGTCAGCTAAAAAACTATTTACTTTTGCAGTATCTTGTACTTTAGCTTGTGCAACTAAAGAACTCATTTGTTGTTGACTTTGAGCTACATTAGGAAACAAGTACGTGAATAAATTCTTTTGAGTAGCAACTTTAGTAGAATCAGCAGATTCTCCTAATAAGTCATCAATACTATCAGTTTTAGTTGAATCTTTTACTTGCTCAGTTTTAGAATCATCTTTCAACAATTCAGCAACCCTAGCATTTGCAGCAAATAAAAAGTTTTGAACTTCTGCATTGGTATATACTTCCCAAAATTGTAATTCAGCAGTACTTTGTAATAATTTTTGAACTCTTTCCACATCTTGAGCTCCTGGTAATTCTACTTGAATACGACCAGAAGTTCCAATTCTTTGGATGTTCGGTTGAACAACACCAAACTTATCAATACGACTACGTAGTACTTCAAAAGCTGTGTTAATTGATGTGTTAATTTCTTCTTGTAAAGTCGATTTTACTTGTTCGTTAGTTTTATTAAAGTCGATTTTCTCACGTAACGATTTAGTTCCAAATATACTTGGATCGCTTAACTTTACATTGTTTTTTGATAATTCAATAAAATTACTATAGAATAAATCTAAGTAATCGTCTTGACTGTTTTTTTGAGCTTCATCAGCTTTAGCCAACGCTTCAGTAAAAACTGTATTTTTTGAATCGTTTGATAATCCAATTAAGATATCTTTTACAGATACTTGTAAAATTGCATTAATTCCTCCTCTTAAATCTAAACCAAGGTTCATTTCTTTCTCCCTAATTTCATCAAAAGTGTACTCGGCAATTCCTAAATTTAATACTTCTTTATTTGCTACACTATCTAGATATTTCCTTTCGTATCTAGCTAACGCTCTACCGTTGTTATCTTTAACATTTTCTTTTGCGTATACTTTAGCGCTATCTTCTACTTTGTTAGCGAAAAATGTAAACGACAACTGGTACAAACTTACTAATCCGAACAGGATAGCAAATAATTTAATAAGACCTTTGTTTTGCATTTTTATTAATTTAAATCGACTTTTTTTAGAACGTGCAAATATAGTATTTCAAAAAAGATTTGCCAATTCTTTTGTCATATTTATCTGTTTAGTATATGATTAGTTAAAAAATGCTAATAAATGGAAGTTTTTATGGGAATTATATTATGTATATTTACCTGCTTTTTAAGCAAAATAAACAACTTAAATTTATACAATTCGCTATGGCGCATTTAACCGATATTGAGATAGCTCAAGCAAAAGATTTACAGCACATTAAGTATGTGGCAAATAAGCTTAATGTAAAAGAAGATGATTTAGAAATGTATGGTAAATACAAAGCTAAATTACCATTAAGTTTAATAGATGATGATAAAGTTAAAGAAAATAACTTGATATTAGTAACTGCTTTAACTCCAACGCCTGCGGGCGAAGGGAAAACTACAGTTTCAATAGGTTTAACTGAAGGATTGAATAAAGTAGGTAAACAAGCAACTGTTGTATTACGAGAACCTTCATTAGGTCCTGTTTTTGGAATAAAAGGTGGAGCTGCTGGTGGAGGGTATTCTCAAGTGGTACCTATGGAAGATATAAACCTTCATTTTACAGGGGATTTCAATGCAATAGAAAAGGCAAACAATTTATTATCCGCATTAATTGATAATAACTTACAGAGTAAAACAAATAATTTGAATATTGATCCTCGTACCATTTTATGGAAACGCGTTATTGATATGAACGATCGAGCTTTACGTAATATTACTATTGGACTAGGTGGAACTGCAAACGGAATTCCTCGTGAAGATGGATTTAACATTACACCAGCATCTGAAGTAATGGCAATACTTTGTATGGCTACAGATTTTGATGATTTAAAAAAACGATTAGGTAATATTTTTATAGGATTTACTTTTGATAAAAAACCAATTTTTGCTAGCGATTTAAAAGCTCAAGATGCAATGGCTATTTTATTAAAGGATGCAATAAAACCAAACTTAGTACAAACATTAGAAGAAAATCCAGCAATTATTCATGGAGGGCCTTTTGCAAACATAGCCCAAGGAACAAATACAATTATTGCAACAAAAATGGGATTGTCATTATCTAATTATGTAGTAACAGAAGCAGGTTTCGGAGCAGATTTAGGAGCTGAGAAATTCTTAAATATTAAATCACAATATGCAAGGTTAAATCCTAAGTGTGTAGTGTTAGTTGCAACTGTTAGAGCTTTACGTCACCATGGAGGGGCTTCTAAAGAAGAATACAATACGCCAAATATAGAACAAGTTCAAGAGGGTTTTAAAAATTTAGAAAAGCATATTGAAAATATACGTAAGTATAATATTGAACCAGTAGTTGCGATTAATTCATTTATTTCAGATTCTGAAGAGGAAGTAAATTTTGTGATTGATGCTTGTGATAAACTTGGAGTAAAAGCTGTAGTTTCTGAAGGATGGGCAAAAGGAGGAGAAGGAACCAAGAATTTAGCAAATGCAGTAGTTGATATTGTAGAAAACAAGGCAACACAATTTAAACCATTGTATAATTGGAAAAGTCCTGTTAAAGAGAAAATAGAAATAATTGCTAAAGAAATTTACGGAGCAGAGAAAGTAGAATATAGTAAAAAAGCACAATTAAATTTAAGAAGAATAGATCGTTTAGGTTTTAATGATTTTGCAGTATGTATGGCCAAAACGCAAAAATCATTTTCAGATAACGATAAATTAATTGGAAGACCTGAAGGTTTTACAGTAACCGTTCGTGAAATAGAAATAGCAGCAGGAGCTCAATTTATTATTCCTATTTTAGGAAAAATGATGCGTATGCCTGGTTTGCCAGCTATACCAGCTTCAGAAAACATGACAATTAATAATGAGGGAGTAATATCTGGACTATCATAAAATAAAAGATTATAGAAAATATAAATCCCGAGCTTAGTGCTCGGGATTTTTTATTTGAAAACTTTTGTGGTTATTATATTTAAAGATATTAATTTACACCACGCTGTTTGTTAATTTCATCCTGTAATTGACGTCTTAATTTTTGCTCTTTATCAATAGAGTTTCTTTTGTATTGCTCAAATTCATGTTCAACATCAATTAGTAAATCTTTAGTTTCTTTAGTAACGGTATTACTGTTTTTAAAACGGTATATGAAAAAAGCTAAACCAAAAAGAAGTGCTCCAATAATACTCCATAAAATACTATTATAAGCACTCTTTTTTAGAGGTATACCTATAAAAGAAATTGCATCTTCTTTTTCTATAGAAACAGATAGGTTACTTTTTAAAGTGTCAATTTTTGTTTGCAAAGAAGTAATATTCTTTAATTGCTCGTTTATTTTGAGTTGTTTAGAAACGGCATCTTTTTTTATAACTTTAACACTGTCTAATATGTTTTTTTGTAAGCTTAAAAACTCGTTCTTTTTAATAACTTTATAAATCTGATAATTATTAGAGTTTTTATAAAGTTTTTTAAATTGATTTTCAACAGTGTTTGGTTGTTCAATTTTACTCGTGTTTTGAGCAATGATGCTTTGAGTAAATATAAAAACGAATAATATTTTTAAAGTTTTCATAGGTGAAGATTTTATGTTCAAATAATGAATGATAATGGTTTAAAAAAACCCAAACGTTTAAGTTTGGGTTTTTAGTATAAGCAAGGTTATGAAACTTATTTTACTTTTTCTACAATGGCCTTAAAAGCTTCTGGGTTGTTCATAGCTAAATCAGCTAAAACCTTACGGTTTAATTCGATATTATTAGCTTTTACTTTCCCCATAAACTGAGAGTAAGACATTCCAAACTGACGAGCTCCAGCGTTAATACGTTGAATCCATAATGAACGGAAGTTTCTCTTATTGTTTTTACGGTCACGATAAGCATATGTCATTGCTTTCTCTACCGCGTTTTTTGCTACTGTGTAAACGTTTTTACGTCTTCCAAAGTAACCTTTTGCTTGCTTCAAGATTTTTTTTCTTCTTCTTCTTGAGGCTACTGAATTTACTGATCTTGGCATAATTCAAATGTTTTTTGTAGTAGGCGATCGAATTTCGATACTTAATTGAGCCCAACTCCATGGTTAATAATTAAATTCCCTGGCTAACAATTATTTTAATACTAATTGTTGCTTAATATTAGCTTCATCAGACTTGTGAACTAAAGTCGAATGAGTTAATGCAAGCTTACGTTTTTTAGACTTCTTTGTTAAGATGTGACTTTTGAACGCGTGCTTTCTTTTGATTTTCCCAGAACCAGTTAACTTGAAACGTTTCTTGGCACTAGACTTTGTTTTAATTTTAGGCATCTTTGTTTTTTAGTTTATCTTGCTTATATTTTATAAAAGATAATGTTATTTTGCTTTCTTAGGAGCAATAAACATAATCATACGTTTTCCTTCTAGTTTAGGCATTTGTTCTACCTTACCATATTCTTCTAATTCTTGAGCTAATTTTAATAATAAAATCTGCCCTTGTTCTTTAAATACTATAGAACGTCCTTTGAAGAAAACAAAAGCTTTTAATTTAGCTCCATCTTGTAAAAACTTAATAGCATGTTTCTTTTTAAATTCATAATCATGCTCATCAGTTTGAGGTCCGAAACGAATTTCTTTAACGATAACCTTAGTGGCTTTCGATTTTAAAGCTTTTTCTCGTTTCTTTTGCTCGTACAAAAACTTTTTGTAATCAATAACTTTACAAACAGGAGGAACAGCTTTAGGTGAAATTTCAACCAAATCTAGTTCTTGCTCTCGTGCTATTTCTTTAGCTTTAGCTAAAGGATATACACCAACCTCAATGTTCTCGCCTACAAGACGAACTTCGTCAACATATTTAATTTTATCATTAATTCTATGTTGATCTTCTTTAATTACTCTCAGCGGTCTACGTCCGCCTCTTCTTCTAATTGCTATGGCCTATAAATTTAAAATTATTATCTATTTTTTAGTTTCCAAAAGGAACTAATGTCTTATTAACTTCTTCTTGTATTAAAGAAATAAATTCTTCAATAGTAAATGTACCTATATCTCCTTCACCATGTTTTCTTACAGACACAGTTCCGTCTTGTTCTTCCTTCTCACCAACAATAACCATAAAAGGTATTTTGCTTACTTCGGCATCACGAATCTTTCTCCCTGTCTTCTCACTTCGATTGTCTACGAGGGCGCGAATTTCGGAATTTTCTAACAAAGTTAAAACTTTTTTAGTATATTTTTGATATTTCTCACTGATTGGCAGTACAATAACTTGCTCAGGAGTCAACCAAAGAGGGAAGTTACCCCCAGTATGCTCTAGTAAAACAGCAATAAAACGTTCCATAGAACCAAATGGTGCTCGGTGAATCATTACTGGACGATGTAATCCATTGTCACTACCTTTGTATTGTAAATCAAAACGTTCAGGTAAATTATAGTCAACCTGAATAGTTCCAAGTTGCCAACTTCTGCCTAAAGCATCTTTAACCATAAAGTCTAATTTAGGTCCATAAAATGCAGCTTCTCCTTCTTCAATAACAAAATCTAAGCCTTTATCTTTTGAAGCATTAATAATTGCCTGCTCAGCTTTTTCCCAATTATCTACAGAACCAATGTATTTGTCTGGATTTTCAGGATCTCTTACAGAAACTTGAGCAGTAAAATCTTCAAAGCCTAAAGAGCCAAAAACGTAGAGAACTAAATCAATAACATTTTTAAATTCTTCATCTAGTTGTTCAGGGGTACAAAATATATGAGCGTCATCTTGAGTAAAACCTCTAACACGAGTCAACCCATGTAGCTCTCCACTTTGTTCATATCTATATACGGTGCCAAATTCAGCAAAACGTTTAGGTAAATCTTTGTATGAATGAGGTTTGAAATTGTACACTTCACAGTGATGAGGGCAGTTCATAGGTTTTAATAAAAACTCTTCATCCATTTTAGGAGTTCTTATAGGTTGAAAACTATCTTCACCGTATTTTGCATAGTGACCAGAAGTAACATAAAGCTCTTTTTGACCAATATGTGGTGTCATCACCATTTCGTATCCAGCTTTTTTCTGAGCTTTCTTTAAGAAATCTTCTAATCTACCTCGTAAAGCAGCACCTTTAGGTAGCCATAAAGGTAAACCTTGCCCTACTTTTTGAGAAAAAGTAAATAATTCTAATTCTTTACCAAGTTTTCTATGGTCACGTTTTTTAGCTTCTTCTAGTAACTCTAAATACTCTGTAAGCATTTTCTGCTTAGGAAAAGAAATACCATATATACGGGTTAGTTGATTGTTCTTCTCATCACCTCTCCAATAGGCGCCAGCAACATTCATTACTTTTATGGCTTTAATGATTCCTGTATTAGGAACATGACCTCCTCTACATAAGTCAGTAAAATCACTATGATCACAAAAAGTAATATCGCCATCAGTTAAATTCTCAATCAATTCAACTTTGTATTCATTGCCTTCTTCTTTATAATAAGATAAGGCATCAGCTTTAGAAATAGAGCGTAATTTAAACTCATGTTTACCTCTAGCTAATTCTAGAAATTTCTTTTCAATTGTAGAAAAATCTTTTTCAGAAATAGTTTTTTCTCCTAAATCTATATCATAATAGAATCCATTATCAATAGCAGGACCAATTGTTAATTTAGCATTAGGATGAAATTCTAAAATAGCTTGTGCTAATACATGGGCAGAAGAATGCCAAAAAGCTTTTTTGCCACCTTCATCATTAAATGTATATAAAATTAAAGAACCATCAGTGGTTAGCGGAGTAGAGGTTTCAATGGTTGTGCCATTAAAGTTTGCAGAAATCACGTTTCTTGCAAAACCTTCACTTATACTTTTAGCAACATCCATAGCAGTGCTATTCACTTCAAATTCTTTGACGTTTCCGTCTGGTAATGTAATTTTAATCATTATATAAATATATGTTTTGGTTAAATTTCCTTACAAGTGGAAATTTTAAGATGCAAAGATATTGTAAAACCGTTTGCTGTACAATATATAATCTATTGTATTTTACAAAGGAAAAATAATAATTAAGGAAAAAAGTGAGTAAAAATGTTTAAGACTTAAGGGAGAGATTGAGTTGAAATCCCTATATTTAAAAGTTTACAATACTGTATAATATGTTTTCAAACTTCTTGAAAAGAATTGGACGTTTAGAATCGTTCGAGATAAAGAATAATAGTTTAGTTCTTTGTTTGCTTTCACCAGGTATATATGTATATTCATTATTAATATTTAATTATAATGTCAATGCAGTGGAACTTCCTTATTTAAGAGAGTTTTTTGCTTTTCTATTTTTATTTGTAGGATTGTTGCCGCATACAAAGAGTAAGATTGTAAGTGACTATTATGGGGTGTTTGTCTTTATAGCTCTATTGTTGTTTCAGCACTATTTAACATATACGGTGGCATTAAATAATTTTTCATTAGATTATTTGTTGGGGACTTTTATAGTGATGTTTGGAGGGGTATTAATGTTAAATAATAGATTGTTAATTGTGTTGTTTAGTGCTTTGCAACTTGTACATATGAGTTATTGGGTAGTGAAATCTAATTTAGATATCGTAGATGAAGGAGCTATTATAATATCAACAACAACCATATTTGTGTATTCATTTATAATTTTAAATGGATTTATAAGGTATAGGCAGAAGTTAGTAGAGCTTAATATTAGTTTAGAAGATAAAGTAAAAGAGAGAACAAGTACTCTTGAGTACAGAGCAAAAGAATTAAGTGAAAGGAATAGCGATTTAGAAGAATTTGCATATGTGATATCACACGATTTAAAACAGCCATTGAGAAATATATATACATTAACAGAGTGGAGTGAGGCTGTGGCGATTGATGATGGAAATAAAGAATTGGCTTTAGGTTTAGGTAAGGTAAAGGCACAAGCAGAGCAAATGGATAAACTTATAGAAGGGATATTAAACTATTCCCTATATAAGGAAGATGAAAAGGAATTAAGAAAGGTAGATGTTGAGTTTGTTGTAAGGAAAATAAAAGGAGTTAATGAAAGTAAGTATTGTGAAATTGATGTAAAAAATAAAATGCCAAAGGTGTTTTTTAATGAATCACAATTAATTCAGGTTTTTCAAAATTTAATACAGAATGGGATAAGACATAATAATAAGGATAGAAAAAAGGTGGAGATTAGGTGTGAAGAAATTGAAAAAGAGTATATGTTTTCAGTTAAAGATAACGGGCCAGGTATAGAGAGTAAGTATTTTGATAAGATATTTCAGTTGTTTCAAAGATTAGATGTTGATCAAAAGATAGGTGAAGTTGGAATTGGTTTGGCTTTGGTGAAAAAGATTATAGAAAGAGCAGGAGGTAAAGTGTGGTTGGAGAGTGAGATAGAAAAAGGAACTACGTTCTTTTTTACTATTAATAAGAACCCTCATTAATAGATGTTCCTTTAAAAAGGAAATAAAGAGAGTTTAGATATAAGGTTAAAATAAGAAAGAAGTATCTTATAAAAGTGAATTAAAAAAGAATAAGGCAGTTTAAAAAGGGTTAGGGATAAAAAAAGATTGCGGTTAATGTGTTGATAGAATAGGAGTTGAGAAAAACTTCAAAAAATACTTTAAAAAAGGTGTTGTTATGTTAAAAAAGGGTTCTATATTTGCACCCGCTAAGGGAAAAACGTAAGGTTTTAAAGTTAGTAAAAGTTCATTAAAAAGGTT
>NZ_CANLTU010000017.1 GCF_947494125.1 uncultured Tenacibaculum sp. | reverse complement strand
CTGTTATACTACTATTTGCACATACTGTTGGACTACTTGACCCAACACTCGCTGTAGTATCTGACGTTACTGTTATGGTTCCTGTTGCTTTTTCGCTTCCACAACCTCCGTTTAATGAAATTTCATAATTAAAAACGCCACTAACTGTTGGTGTTCCACTTATGGTAATTACATTATTTAACCATGTAGCTGTTACTCCTGCTGGTAAACCTGTTGCGGTTCCTATTGCAGTTGCTCCTGTTGTTGCATGTGTTATGTCTGTCATTAGTGTATTTACACATAAACTAGGCGTACTTGATCCTGCTGCTACCGTATTATCTGGCGTTACTGTAATCGTTCCTACTGCACTTACACTTCCACAACCTCCTGTTAATGGGATATCGTAATTATATACTCCACTAGCTGTTGGTGTTCCACTTATGGTAATTACATTATTTAACCATGTAGCTGTTACTCCTGCTGGTAAACCTGTTGCAGTTCCGATTCCTGTTCCTCCACTAGTTGTATGTGTAATGTCTGTCATAGCTCCATTGGTACATAAACTAAGAATTGTTGATGGTCCACTTACCGTATTTCCACCTGTATCTACATGTATTGTTCCTGTTGCTTTTTCAGTTCCACATCCTCCTGTTAATGGAATTTCATAATTAAAAGTTCCTGTTCCTGTTGGTGTTCCACTAATGGTAATTACATCACTTGCCCATGCTGCAGTTACTCCGGCTGGTAAACCTGTTGCTATACCAATTCCTGTAGCTCCTGCTGTAGTATGTGTAATGTCTCCCATCAGTGTACTTACACATAAAGTAGGACTGCTAGAGGCTACACTTGCTGTATTACTTACTACAACCGTAATTGTTCCTGTTGCAGTTTCGTTTCCACAACCTCCTGTTAATGGAATACTATAAGCAAAGTTTCCACTTACTGTTGGTGTTCCACTTATCGTAATCATATTACTTGCAAATGAAGCTGTTACTCCTGCTGGTAAACCTGTTGCAGTTCCTATACCCGTTGCTCCTGTTGTTGCATGCGTTATGTCTGTCATTAGTGTATTTACACATAAACTAGGCGTACTTGATCCTGCTGCTACCGTATTATCTGGCGTTACTGTAATCGTTCCTAATGCACTTACACTTCCACAACCTCCTGTTAACGGAATATCATAATTATATACTCCACTTACTGTTGGTGTTCCACTTATGGTAATCACATCATTTGCCCATGCTGCAGTTACTCCTGCAGGTAAACCTGTTGCAATTCCGATTCCTGTTCCTCCACTAGTTGTATGTGTAATGTCTGTCATAGCTCCATTGGTACATAAACTAAGAATTGTTGATGGTCCACTTACCGTATTTCCACCTGTATCTACATGTATTGTTCCTGTTGCTTTTTCAGTTCCACATCCTCCTGTTAATGGAATTTCATAATTAAAAGTTCCTGTTCCTGTTGGTGTTCCACTAATGGTAATCACATCACTTGCCCATGCTGCAGTTACTCCGGCTGGTAAGCCTGTTGCTATACCAATTCCTGTAGCTCCTGCTGTAGTATGTGTAATGTCTCCCATCAGTGTATTTACACATAAACTAGGACTGCTAGAGGCTACACTTGCTGTATTGCTTACTACAACCGTAATTGTTCCTGTTGCAGTTTCGTTTCCACAACCTCCTGTTAATGGAATACTATAAGTAAAGTTTCCATTTACTGTTGGTGTTCCACTTATCGTAATCACATCACTTGCAAATGAAGCTGTTACTCCTGCTGGTAAACCTGTTGCAGTTCCTATTCCTGTAGCTCCTGTTGTTGCATGCGTTATGTCTGTCATTAGTGTATTTACACATAAACTAGGCGTACTTGATCCTACTGTTACCGTATTATCTGGCGTTACTGTAATCGTTCCTACTGCACTTACACTTCCACAACCTCCTGTTAACGGAATATCATAATTATATACTCCACTTACTGTTGGTGTTCCACTTATCGTAATCACATCATTTGCCCATGCTGCAGTTACTCCGGCTGGTAAACCTGTAGCTACTCCTACTCCTGTAGCTCCTGTAGTACTATGCGTAATCGCTGTTATTAATGTATTAACACATGAACTTGGGCTGCTTGAGGCTGCACTTACTGTATTATCTGGTAGTACCGTAATGGTTCCTGTTGCTTTTTCAGCTCCACAACCTCCTGTTAATGGAATTTCATAATTAAAAGTTCCAGCTACTGTAGGCGTTCCACTAATGGTAATCACATCACTTGCCCATACTGCTGTTACCCCTGCTGGTAAGTTTATTGCGGTTCCTATTCCTGTGGCTCCTACTGTACTATGTGTAATGTTTGTTATTAATGTATTTACACATGAACTAGGACTGCTTGAAGCTGCACTTACCGTATTACTTATTATAACTGTAATTGTTCCTGAAGCTGATTCACTTCCACATCCTCCTGTTAATGGAATATTATAATTAAACACTCCACTAGCTGTTGGTGTTCCACTTATCGTAATCACATCACTTGAAAATGAAGCTGTTACCCCTGCTGGCAAACCTGTTGCAGTTCCTATTCCTGTAGCTCCTGTTGTTGTATGTGTTATGTTTGCCATAGCTCCATTGATACATAAACTAGGTGTACTCGACGCAACACTTGCGGTATTACTTGGTGTTACCGTAATTGTTCCTGTTGCTGTTACACTTCCACAACCTCCTGTTAATGGAATGTCGTAGTTAAAAGTTCCTGATGCTGTTGGACTACCACTTATAGTAATCACATCATTTGCCCATGCTGCAGTTACTCCGGCTGGTAAACCTGTAGCTACTCCTACTCCTGTAGCTCCTGTAGTACTATGCGTAATCGCTGTTATTAATGTATTAACACATGAACTTGGGCTGCTTGAGGCTGCACTTACTGTATTATCTGGTATTACCGTAATGGTTCCTGTTGCTGTTACACTTCCACAGCCTCCTGTTAATGGAATACTGTAATTGAAAACTCCACTCACTGTAGGTGTTCCACTAATTGTAATCTCATTATTTGCCCATACTGCAGTTATTCCTGCTGGTAAGCCTGTTGCTACTCCAATCCCAGTTCCTCCTGTGGTGGTATGTGTAATATCTCTTACAACACTTCCTATACATAAACTAGGTGTACTTGAAGCTGTACTTACCGTATTTCCACTTGTAATTACATCTATTGTTCCGGTTGCTGATTCGCTTCCACAGCCTCCTGTTAATGGAATATCATAATTAAAGGTTCCACTAGCTGTTGGTGTTCCACTTATCGTGATTACATCACCTGCCCATGCTGCTGTTACCCCTGCTGGTAAACCTGTTGCGGTTCCTATTCCAGTTGCTCCTGTTGTTGTATGCGTAACATCTATCATTAACGTATTTACACATGAACTTGGGCTGCTTGAAGCTGCGCTTACTGTATTACTTACTACAACTGTTATGGTTCCTGTTGCACTTACATTTCCACAACTTACACCTGTTAATGGAATATCATAATTAAATACACCACTAGCCGTTGGTGTTCCACTTATCGTGATTACATCACCTGCCCATGCTGCAGTTACTCCTGCTGGTAAACCTGTTGCGCTTCCTATTCCTGTAACTCCTGTGGTTGTATGTGTAACGTCTGTCATTAACGTATTAACACATAAACCAGGACTGCTTGAAGCTACACTTACTGTACTATTTGGTGTTACTGTAATTGTTCCTGTTGCGTTAACCGTTTCACAACCTCCTATTAATGGTATTTCATAATTAAAAATTCCACTTGCTGTTGGCGTTCCACTAATAGTAATCACATCACTTGCCCATACTGCAGTTATTCCTGCAGGTAAGCCTGTTGCTGTACCAATTCCTGTAGCGCCCGTAGTTACATGAGTAATGTCGGTAAGCACTGTACTCATACATAACGTTGGCGTGCTTGATGCTGCTGCTACGGTATTATCTGGAGTCACCGTAATTGTACCCTTTGCACTTACCGTTCCACAGCCTCCTGTTAATGGAATTTCATAATTAAAAGTTCCAGCTACTGTAGGCGTTCCACTAATGGTAATCACATCACTTGCCCATGCTGCAGTTACTCCTGCTGGTAAGTTTATGGCTGTTCCTATTCCTGTAGCTCCTGTAGTTGTATGTGTAATATTGGTAAGTACCGTATTTATACATAAACTAGGATTGCTTGACGCTGCTCCTGCGGTATTATCTGAATCTATAATAAATAGTGCTTCATTAGATATAACCGTTGTACAAATATTTTTAGTACTTGTTAATAGTACTCTATATTTATTTGTTGATACTAACTGTGATGGATTTGTTAAGGTTAAAGATGTTGATGTTGCCCCGCTATAGATTCCTCCATCTGTTATTGCACTCCATGGTCCTGAACCTCCTACTTGTTCTTCCCATTGGTAAACCAACCCTAGAGTACTAGAGGTTCCTGTAGAAAAATCTGGAACTGTTGCTGGTGCTGTACCTGTATAGTTTGTTGTTACTTTAGAAACTGCATCTATTGTAAGTGTTACATTCTCTCCTATACATACCTTTTGATTTACTGGCTGTGCTGCTATTTCAATTGTAGCGGCATTATATTCGTTTCCTGTAAGTCCATTATAGTTTGTACTCTCTATAACTCCTCCTGTAGTAACCTGTCCTAAATTATTAACTCCATCTCCATCTACGTATCCATTATTATCTGAATCTACTCCTCCAGACTCTAAGGCGTCATTACAACCGTTATTATCTGAATTTGGATCTAAATGATTTGGAATATTATCTTTATCAGCATCATACGCTGCTTCTACAATACCGTTAACATCGCCTATTGTATTATCTGCATCGTTGTCATCTAAATACAATGGAACTCCATCTTTATCTCCGTCTGACAAAGGATCATTCCCTGCAGTTTCCACGGTATCTAAAATCCCATCATTATCATCATCTATATCAAGCGCATCATACACCGTATCGTTATCAGTATCAGTTGTTACAAGTATTGCTAATGTTAAATAAGTTCCATCATTTAAATTAACATCTGTAAGTTCTCCACTTGCATTTAACTGCCCTAATATAGTTGTCCCTGTAGAAAAATCTCCATCATCATCAGATATTAAAAAATAATTATCATCGAATCCATCAAATTTAAAATTTACTTTTTGCGTAAAATTCGTAGCACTTACTCTCCACTCTCTTCCTATACGGTTTGTATACTTTATAGGGTTCATCTCCGTTGTTTGTGTAGATATTGCCCCACCGTTATTTGATAATACTAAATATTGTTTATCATTAGTATGAGTTGTTGTTCTTAGTGCATTAATATTAGATACTGTAAAATTAGCATCTAATGCAAGTGTTAAAATAACTCCCAAATTAACACTCTTCGAAACTCTTTGATTTAATGTAGAAGCTCTATCTCCAGCAATACCAAAAATATCCTTTTTATAATCCCCATTTGCTGCTGCATCCCAAACAACAGTAGATTCACTATTTAAGTAATTTTGTGCAGTTGTTTGATCTAATGTAATTCCATATTTCAAAGCAAAATATGAATTTACCCTTGCTGATTCATTAATAGTTAATTCTCTATCATAGTAAACAACTTCTGCTATATTTCCAGACCAATGCTCTTTATTTGCATAAGATGAATTTCCTAAAGAATTCTGACCTATTGTAAAGTAAGAACCTAAAGCAGTATTTAATCCTGTTTTTGAAACTGTTCCAGATACATCACCATTAGAAGACATTGAAATTTCGGTAGTTGACACTCCTACTTTTGCTATAGTTGATAATGCATCATCCCAATAGTCTTGCCTAACTAAAGAAGCGCCTCCATTATGAGATGCTAATATAGCCCCATTAGTATTTTGTTGCTTTCCTAAATCAAACCCATTACCTGCACTGTTGTTGTATACTCCAAAGCCACCTATATATCTCCAACCTGCATTATTATCAGAATTTGCTACAGCAAAGACTGTTCTGGAGTTATTTCCTGTTACTAATCCTGTGGTTGGAAATCCTCGTAATCCATCTGTACCATCGAATACTAATGCTGGATTAAAGTTCTGAGAAAGGTCTGAATATCCTGGATTACCTTTACCTGGATTAATTTCTAAAGTACGATTACCTTGTATAGAATTCCACTGGGTAATATTATCAATTCCTGAAGCTGTTGCATTTGTTCCATAATCTGCAGTTAACCAAAATTGAATCCCCTCTACCACACCTCCTGGCGATGGTTTATAAGCAACTATTGTTAAATAATCTCCATTTGTAATAGATACATTTGTAATTGCCCCATCAGCATCTAATACTCCTAATTCTGTAGCTCCTGATGAAAAATCTCCATCAGTATCTTTCATTAAATAATACTTAATATTTCCATTAGAACCATAACCTTCTGCCTTTATATTTACTATTTGAGAAAAATTAGTTAATGAAGCTCTCCACTCACGTTTCATTCTTGTATTATAAAAATTCGGACCTGCTGTTGGAACTTCTGTTATCTCATCTACAGTTGTCGTTTCACCATTATCACTCAACATTAAAAACTGCTTGTCATTAGCATGATCTATTGTTCTTGTGGCATCGTCATTTGGTGCTGTAAAATTATTATCTATAGATACTATTAAAAAAGAGTTTTGTCCTATAGATTTCGACACTTTTTGGTTTAATCTCGAATCGTCATCTTTACCAATACCAAAAACATCATTTGTATATCCTGCATTTGCTGCGGCATCCCATATTACAGTACCGTCGCTCATTACATAGTTTGTTGCAACTTTTTGATTTAAAGTAATACCATATTTTACTGCTAAATACGATTCTACTTTATTAATTTCTACAGCATTTAATTGCCATGGAAAATTGATAACCTCTGCAATACTTCCTGAAAAATTATCAGTTGCACCATAATCTGGTGCTATTCCTATTGTAAAATCACTCCCTCCACTTAACCTTGTAGCAGCATTGGTTACTGTACTGATTATGTCTGATTTTGAATTTACACTTCCAAAAACATTATCGGAAGTCAATATATTTGAATTTACATATTGCGCTCTTGTAATATAACTTCCTTCTAATTCATATAAATCACCGGTATCATTAGCGTAATAATTACCCCCACCAAAATCAATCCCTAAATCTTGATTTTGATCTCTTACATTAAAATTAGAATTCGTGGCTGCTAACCCATACCCCGTCATTACGTTTCGAGAAGTAAGCCCTTTTGTAGATACTACAAACGTAGTTCTTGAGTGAGCATCATATGCTAAGTCATTAGCATGATCTGGCACTTTCATATTACCATTTCCAAACTTAACAGTTGCATTAAAGTTCATTAATTTATCTGCTGTAGTTGCATAATATAATGGAGCCCCTCCTGGCACTAAATTATTTTGATTTGATGTTTGATCATTCCACGCACTTGGAACAGCACCTTCTGATCCTACAACACCTGAATTTGCCTTATGCCAAGATCCTATATGAGCATCTATAAAAAGTTGATCATCTGGAATTTCTACAAAATCGGTTGGCAATCCTCCTGGAAGCGCCCATTCTAAATCAAGCATAGAGCCTCCATTAGAACTAAATCTCACTTCTATATCATGAGATCCTGCAGTTAAATTAACGAGCCCTCCTGCTACAGCACCACAACAGTTTCCTACCAAGTATTCTGCTCCATCAATTAGTAGAACCGCATCGTCATTTAAATTATTAAACTGAAAGGTATAATCCCCTGGAGTAATAACATTTACTCTAGTTTTTAGTATTAATGAAAAATTACTTCCAATTTCACTTGTAAAACTTGTCTGCGCATTATCAAGGTTATTAATATAACCTGTACTCAATAATGTTCCTGTTATACCATCTTCTGGAGTATCATCAAACCCTGAGTATAATTCATAAGTAACTCCATTTACATTAACTCCCGAAAGAACACCTCCCGGCCCTGGCATGTATGCTGCTATAGTTATATAATTACCATCTGTTAAAGCAACTCCTGAAAGTTCTCCATTAACATCAAATTCTCCTAACTCTGTAGCTCCAGATGAAAAATCTCCATCAGCATCCATTAATAAATAATATCGCCATGAAGTGGGAAAAGGAAGCTTGTTTTTATTAATTTTTAAATTAATTGTTTGTGAAAAATTAGTGTTACTAATTTTCCATTCTCTTCCAACTCTTTCGGTATATGATGCTCCTAATTCTGTTACTTTAGAACCTAAAGAAGCATGATTATTACTCAATATTAAAAACTGCTTGTCATTAATATGATTTGTTGTTCTTATAGGACTATTATTTGATTCTGTAAAATCTTTAGTTAACGCTATCGTTAATACATCTCCATCTATCTGTGTAGACTTTGACACTTTTTGATTTAGCCCTGAATTATCATCCCTACCGATTCCAAATATATCATTTGTATAGCCTGCATTTGTTGCTGCATTCCAAACCACTGTATTATCACTAAGAATATAATTTGTTGGAACTGTTTGATCTAAACTAACACCATACTTTATTGCTAAATACGATTCTACTTTATTAATTTCTGTAGCATTTAATTGCCATGGATAATTTATAACTTCTGCAATACTTCCTGAAAAATTATCAATTGAAGTATAATCTGGTGCTATTCCTATTGTAAAATCACTCCCTCCACTTAACCTTGTAGCGGCATTGGTTACTGTACTGATTATATCTGATTTTGAATTTACACTTCCAAAAACATTATCGGAAGTCAATATATTTGAATTTACATATTGCGCTCTTGTAATATAACTTCCTTCTAATTCATATAAATCATCGGTATTATTATCGTGATAAATACCTCCACCAAAACTAATCCCTAAATCTTGATTTGCATCTCTTACATTAAAACTAGAATTCGTGGCTGCTAACCCATACCCCGTCATTACGTTTCGAGAAGTAAGCCCTTTTGTAGATACTACAAACGTAGTTCTTGATTGCTTACCATATGCTAAGTCATTAGCATGATCTGGCACTTTCATATTACCATTTCCAAACTTAACAGTTGCATTAAAGTTCATTAATTTATCTGCTGTAGTTGCATAATATAATGGAGCCCCTCCTGGCACTAAATTATTTTGATTTGATGTTTGATCATTCCAAGCACTTGGAGTCGCTCCATCTGACCCTACAACACCTGCATTTGCCTTATGCCAAGATCCTATATGAACGTCTATAAAAAGTTGATTATCTGGAATTTCTACAAAATCGGTTGGCAATCCTCCTGGAGGCGCCCATTCTAAATCAAGCATAGAGCCTCCATTAGAACTAAATCTCACTTCTATATCATGAGATCCTGCAGTTAAATTAACGAGCCCTCCTGCTACAGCACCACAACAGTTTCCTACCAAGTATTCTGCTCCATTAATTAATAGAACTGCATCGTCATTTAAATTATTAAACCGAAATACATAATCTCCTGAAGTAATAACATTTAATTTCGTTTTTAACACTAATGAAAAATTACTTCCAATTTCACTTGTAAAACTTGTCTGTGCATTATCAAGGCTATTAATATAACCTGTGCTCAATAATGTTCCTGTTATACCATCTTCTGGTGTATCATCAAACCCTGAATATAACTCATAGGAAACTCCGTTCACTAATGATGTTTCAACCCCTCCGGGTGATTGACTAAAGGATTCTTGAACAAGAAACATTAGGAACATTCCTATAATGTAACTGTATTGTTGTTTCATAAACTTACTTTTAAAAAATTAATTTTCTTTATTTAGTATTAAACCCCCCTATTTTTCCTTAAATAAAACAAGCAGATGCTCTATTCCAAGCAAGAAAAAATTGACTGTTTTTTGCTTAATACTGGTTAATACTAATCAAAATTAGATAAGTTATATGTGTATACTCGCCCGTAAGTAACCAGCGGCAGACATATGTAATAAACGGTATGTTTTTACGTTTTTAAGGTAAGAGTATTGATAAAATAAAAATGCTTACTACTTAGAATTTACTAAATCAAGTAAAAATTCTACCCTTCTTCTAGCGACAGGGATTTGCTCTCCATTTTTCATTTCACAATAAAAACCATCTCCTTTAAAAATACTCGTTACAAAGTTTAAATTTGCTAAGTAACTTTTATGTATTCTAAAAAAAACGGAAGGATTGAGTGTACTTTCATACTCTCCTAAATTTCTAGTTGCTATTATATTTTTATCATTTATTAGATGTAAAAATGTATATCTTCCATCTGACTTTAAATAAATGATATCTTTAATACTAACAAAATCTATTCTTTTAATTGTTGGTATGGCTATAAAATTAAACTCATACTTAGTATCTAGTATTGAATCATGAGTTCTATTTAATTGCTCATCACTAGTATAAATATCTTTCTTTATATCTTCTATAGCATTTTCAACTGCAACTACTAATTCATCTATATTTATTGGTTTTAAAATATAATCAATGGCATTATATTTAAAGGCTTTAACTGCATATTCATCATAAGCTGTTACGAAAATAATTTTTGCGTTTTTATATGTTAATTCATTTAAGAGATCAAAACTTAATCCAACATCTAATCTTACGTCTAAAAATAAAATATTAGGTTGCTTTGTATTAATTAAACTAATTGCATCTTTTTTAGTATAAGCTTCTCCTATAACTTCTACCTCTGGACAATATTTTTTGATAAAACGAATTAATAGTTTTACACTATTTATCTCATCATCTATTACAACTGCGCTAATTTTTTCCATCTATTATTATTTTACGAATGCGTTGTTGGTATAATTAGTTCCACAACACTTCCAACCCCTTTACCTTTGTCTTTTAAATCAATAAACTTAATTAAAATCTTGTTTTTTTTCTGATAGTTTAATGTTTCTATTCGTTCTTTTAAAATATGTGTTCCAACAGAATTATATTTTCTTTGATTGTTCTTACTTGATGCTTCTCTTCCAATTCCATTATCCTTAACTATTCCTATCAAAGAATTTTCTGTACAGCTAAATACTATTTCTAATTTTCTATTATTTCTTTTTGGTTTTAAACCATGTACAATTGCATTCTCTATAATTGGCTGAAAAAGCATGCAGGGTATTTTAATTTGTTTATCGCCTATGTTTTCTTCAATACTTAACTTGAAATCAAGATTATTATTTAATCTAAACTTTTCCATAGAAATATACGACTTTATATATTCTACTTCTTTTTCAAAAGGGATAAACTCTGTTCTACTCATATTTAATGTGTAGCGTATTAATTTTGAAAACTCTGAGAAAACCCTATTTACTTCTCTTTCATCATTAATAATTATAAGATTTTGAAGACTGTTTAATATATTAAAAATAAAATGAGAATTCATTTGAGCTCTAAGTGCCTTCGCTTCTAAATTTAAGAGTTTAACTTTTTGGCTTTCCTTCTTTTTTATTTGCTTTATTTTATAAAAACTTATGCGTAGAAAACTTAAAATAATTAAAATTATAATTATTGTTAAAAACCACCATGTTTTATAAAAAACTTGTTCGATATATACTTTATAACTTAGGATATTTGTTTCTATACCATTAGGTGTTCTTCCTTTTACCTCAAGTGTATATGTATTTGGCGCTATTCCATTTAATTGAATTGTACCATTATTACCTAATGCTATCCATTCTTTATTTATTTTTTTAATTCTATAGAAGTAAACATTGTTATCGTAATTAAACAAATCATTTATTCCGAACTTTAATGTAAGGTAATTACGATTATATGGAATGTCAAAGCTTTTTATTGCAGCTACATTATAAACAAAACTTTTATTTGTAGTACTCTGTTCGTCGAATTTTTTAATTTCTGCTAAAAATATTTTACTTGGCTTCGTTTTTGCTATTTTACTATATGGGTTAAACCGTAATAATCCGTTAATCCCTCCAAAATAAATGTTGCCTTTGCTATCTTCAAAAACCGATTTATAATTAAACTCATTATCTGGTAATCCATCATACTTATAAAAACTTTCTATCTTTTTGGTTGTTTTATTTAGTTTTTTCAATCCATTATAAGTTGCATACCAAACATTATTTCCCTTTTCATAAATTCCAGTAATGTTTTCTTCTGTAATTTTTATTTTATTTTTTAAACTTGTAGAATTATCTTGATGAATATTTTGCAAGCCGTTTTCTGTTCCTATCCAAATAGAATTTTGTTCGCTTTTATAAATATATCGAACATTGTCGTTTACCAAAGGGTATTCTTTATTTTTTGAACTAAAATGTATAACACTATCCTGAGAAAGGTTCTTTTTATATAAACCTCCATTTTTTAACATTCCAATCCAGAGTGTATTTTTTTCTTTATCAAAATAAATTTCACCCACCGTTTTATTTCTAATATTATAGGGCCCTATTTTAGAAAGATCTCTAAATTGTTTTGTTTTTAAATTAAATTCTTCCAATCCAAAACTTCCCCCTACAATTAATTTATCATCACTTATTTGCTCAATATCATAAGTTGAATGTTCTATAGGTCCTGGTATTTTAGAAAAAAATGATGTTACTTTTTTTGTATTTAAATTAATTTTAAATAAATGTTTCCCATAGCCATAGCCCCAAAGAATACTATCGTTTTGCTTATGAACACCATAGATATAATTATTAAGCTCTTTAGCTACTGATAATTGTTTAAACTTATCTGCTTTTGGGGATAATTTAAAAAATCCATTACCTACACTAAAAACAATAATACTACCATCTGATTGTTCTATAATAGATCTACAACTAATTGTAGTTTTCACCCCATATTCTTCTTTATTATTCAGAAAAGTTTCAAACTGAGCTTCTAATTGTTTAGTTAGATGAAACCTATCTTCATTTTGTATTAGTATTTTCCCTTCATTATCTAGTCCTAGATCCCGTATTCGAGAGCCTGTATCTACTTCATTTAATTTTTCATATTCTATTTTGTTATTTTTTAATTTAAAACTAGAGAAAATTATTTTATGCTCATTAATAGCAACCGTTTTAAATAATTCTTCAGTGTTTTTTTTATTTTTCCCTGATAAGATTGTTTCTCGATTATAGGGTACAGAAGTAATGAGTTTATTAATTTCTTTTACATAAAAATAATGATATGTTTTATCTAAAAATTTATAACTCCCTGAAACCCCTTCTTTAAATTGACTTTTATTTGGAGAAAAACTTATAAAATAGTCTCCATAAAATGGGCGATAAAATGGGCTAAAATCTATTAATAACTTAAATTTAAAATCTTTAAACTGAAACCATTTATTTCCTTTAAATAATAGCAAAGAACCATTTGCCAACTCTTCTTTAATTACTATTCCATTATAAAATGATTCTGTTACATTATAAAATGAATCATCTATAGCAAACGAAGTGATTACTCCTCCTAAAGAATATGAAAATAATTTGTTGCTTCTTGTTCCCATCCAAATAGTTCCATCTGAACCTTCTATAAAAGATGAAAACTCTATAAAATTATTATTTTCCTTTTTTAAACGCTGTACCCAAAAAGATTTTCCTGTTTTTAAATCCAAACAATAGGCTCCTATATTGGTAGCAACCCATAATTGATTGTTCTTTGTTTTGTAGATTACAGAGCTATTATAATTAGAATCATTGGGCGACCTCATCGGATAAACTATTCGTGTTACCCCGTACTCTTTAACAATTCCTCCACGTATAATGTACCACAAAAAGCCATCACTATCTATATATGGTACTTTACTTCTTAACTTAGAATCTAGTCCATTATTTATCGGTATTTTTTTTAATTTATAAGATTGGGAATTCACTTCTATACTAGAAAGTATAAAAAATAGTAGTACTATATTAAAAATAAAATATTGTTTCATAGCTCCCCCAAAAAGCTTTCCTAAGATAAGGAAACTTTTTTATTTTTAACAACTATTTTTACCTGCCATTCTATTTTAACTATTCACCTTACTTAAATATTAATCTTATCTAAATTTCTAATAAGCTTTTCAAAATTAGTTGACTGAGATCGTATTTGAATTTATGCAAAAAATAATTTTCTCCTACAGAAACATAAATGAGTAAAAACCTACATTAAATAAACAATACATTAGTTGAACTTATGAACAAAAAATGGAGAGCCCGTTATAAAGCAAAAAAGAAAAAGTAATGGTAATTATTTGTTTGAAAAGAAAATTATGAAAAAACTTTGTAGTGATTGTTTGGTTATTTCAATATATTCTTAAAACATAAGTAAATAATAGAATTCTCTGGGTACACCCAATGTGTTATATCCTTTCCTTTTAAATACAAGTAAGCTCGTACAGTTCCTTCTGTTAAAAAGTATAAATACCTACACGTTTTACCCTCTTCAACTAAAAAACCATTTTTTAAATATTCTTTTTCTACGGCAACTTTCTTTATTGCTTCTTCAATTCCCTCAGAAATAAAAATGTGTTGTTTAATAAAATCAATGAAATTCTGCATACAACAAAACTAAGGAATACTTAATAAAACTTACTAATAATAAGGCTATAACATATGCTTAAAATAAAAAAGCAACTAGTAAACTAATTGCTTTTTTTTATTTTATTATTCTTGTTTGAATAATTGTTCTTTGTACGCTGCTTTTTTTATCAATGCTCTTCTTTCTACTGAAGGCTTTGTAAATTGCTTACGCTCTCTTAATTCTTGTAGAACTTTTACATTTCTAAACTTACGTTTGTAACGCTTTAAGGCTCTATCAATATTTTCACCTTCTTTTACTATAATTCTTAACATATATAAGACTTTTATTACTGGTTGATTGTTTTTAACCATAAATACCTCAACCTTCTTATTTATATTATAAGACCATTGGCATAATGATTTATTCTTTAAATTAAAAATTCTATTAAAAATGCTTAACTAAAGCAACTGAAAACTATAAATAACTGAAAATATAGTGTTTAAGATGTGTAGATTTTCTCCTTTTATGGATAGAATATTAATATCGCACGAAGTTACTGCTTATTTACTTGTTTTACAAGGATTCTATATAATAAAAAAGCCCAATCAATGATTGGGCTTTTTTATTATATAGTTTCTCCTAATTCTTTTAATTTAGAAGTATTTTCTGCCATCATTAATTCATCAATAATTTTCTGAATATCACCATTTATAATGTTTGATAAATCATATAAGGTTAATCCGATTCTATGATCAGTCATACGACCTTGTGGGAAGTTATAAGTTCTAATCTTTGCAGATCTATCTCCAGAAGTAACCATTGTTCCTCTTTTTAAAGCATCTTCAGCATTTTTCTTAGCTAACTCCATCTCGTATAAACGAGAACGTAATACTTTAAAGGCTTTTTCTTTATTTTTATGCTGTGATTTCTGATCTTGACATTGCGCTACTAAGCCAGTAGGAATATGTGTTAAACGCACTGCCGAATAGGTTGTATTTACTGACTGACCTCCAGGACCTGAAGAACAGAAAAAATCGATACGTACATCTTTCGGGTTTATCTCTACATCAAACTCTTCTGCTTCTGGAAAAACCATACAAGTAGCTGCCGATGTATGCACACGTCCTTGCGTTTCAGTTTGTGGTACACGTTGTACACGGTGTACTCCTGCCTCAAATTTTAAAGTTCCATATACGTCTTCTCCTGAAACTTCAAATTGAATTTCCTTAAATCCGCCATTGGTACCTTCAGAGTAATCTACCGTAGAAACTTTCCAACCTTTACTTTCACAATATTTAGTATACATTCTAAATAATTCACCTGCAAAAATACTTGCTTCATCACCACCAGCACCTGCTCTAAGTTCAACTACAGCATTCTTAGCATCTTCTGGATCTTTAGGAATTAACATGAATTTAATTTCACTTTCTAAAATCGGAATACGCTTTTTAGCTTCATCCATTTCCATTTTAGCCATTTCCATCATTTCCACATCACTTCCGTCTGCTATAATTTCTTTAGCTTCTTCTATTGAATCCGTTAGGCTTTTATATTCATTACCCTTCTTTACAACTTTACCTAAATCTTTATATTCTTTACTTAACTTAGCGTAACGTTTTTGATCCATTATAACGTCTGGTTGGATAATTAAATCCGAAACCTCATCATAACGTTGCTTTATAATTCTTATTTTATCTAACATCTTCTAGCTTTTCTGGTTCGCGAATTTACGCTTTTTTATCGAATTTAATCCATATCTTTAACTCATTTAAGACCAGCATTATGCGCTATTACCTATTCATACTTACTTGTATTCTATTTTTTTCTTGTCAAACAAAGAAGAAAAACAATAAACCAAATTGGCTATTTGGTAAATGGGAGCGCATTAATGAAAAACCTGATAAAAGTACTTTTGATTTTTGGAACAAAGATTTAACAGGAATTGGTTTTACCTTAAAAGAATCGGATACTATTTTTAAAGAAACCATGAGTATTGTAACAATTGAAGATACTTTGCATTTAAAAATTGAAGGAGTAAATGATACTCCTACATTATTCAAATTTACAAAACAAACTGACTCTTCTTTTGTTTGTGAGAATGAACAGAATGAATTTCCTAAAAAGATTTATTATTATAAAGAAAACAAACAGTTAAAATGTAAAATTTCTAATGATAAATTCTCTATAGATTTTGTGTTTAATAAAATAAAACATTAACCTATCTCTAACTTATACCCAACTCCATGTATATTAGTTATTTTAATTGAAGTATCCTCTTTTAATTTTTTACGCAACTTAGAAATATAAGTATCTAAACTCCTACCTACAAAAACACCATTATCTTCCCAAACTTTTTTCATTAACTCATCCCTTTTTATAATCTGATTTGGGCTATCAACAAAAATGCTCAAGAGCTCACATTCTTTTTTAGATAAATTGATTTCTATAGCTTGTTTTACTAATTTATTTTGCTCTGGGTAAAATTGAAAACTCCCAATAATTGTAGCATCATTTGCTTTTTTAACGGGTTTTTCTTCAGTTTTAGATTTAGAAAACACATAATCCAACCCAAAAAGCATTAATAGGAATACCAATCCAAATAAAAAGAATAGCTTATTAAAAAATGTAGTAGCTAGATTAGTAAACTTTACTTCAATAGTATAGCAATTAATTGGTAGAACTCTGCCTCTACAAGGTATAATATCTTTTCCTTTCGAGTTTTTAATTTCATAACTATAGGCTACTTGGTTATCTACACATTGTAATACCTCTACTCTATAATGATCTGATAAGTCAGCTTTCCTAAAACTATTTTTAACAAGAGTTACCAAATTACTAGGCTCAAAAGACAGTTGTTTCTGAAATAAAATTTCATATCTATTTTCACCTAACTCAACCACTGGTAATACTAATGAAGTAGAATCTTTATTAGAAAGTAATAATTGATTCCCAACATCACGTAATGAAACTTTCACTCGTTCAGGGAAATCTTCATCATCTATATTTACATTAGAAAATATCCAACCTAAAAAAAGAATAACTATTAAAACAACATATGTATAAACTTTCTTTCTACTCATAATGGCTGTAAATAACATATATTTTTATGACTTTTCACATCTATTGACACTTCTTTTACATTTTTTTGACACTTTTTTTCCTCCTCTAAAATAGTTTTACTGAAAACTTAAAAATATATAAAATGAAAAAAATTATTATCCTACTTATTTGTCTTACATGTTTATCTACTGCCAGTAATTCTCAAGAAAAACTTAAAATAAATATTTCTAAAAGTACTATTAAATGGATTGGTGAATATACTTTTTATTTTGGCGGACATGATGGCTTTATACAATTAAAAAGTGGTCATTTTATAAAAACTGGTGCGGTTATTACTGGTGGAGAATTTGTTATTGATATGAATTCCATTTCCAATACAGATATTAAAAAGAAAAAAGGAAAAAAAAGTTTAGTTAATCATTTAAAGGAGCCTGATTTTTTTGATGTAAAAAAATATCCTTTAGCTAAACTAGTTATTACTAAAGTTAAATATTCAGATCCCACGCATGCAAGATTAGAAGCTGACCTAACTCTAAAAGGAATTAAAAAACCAATAAACTTTAAAGCTGAACTTAATTATGATAAAAAAGAAATAAAAACTCGTTTTAAAATTGACAGAAGAGCTTGGAATGTTAGCTATAAAAGTACAGTTAAGGATGGAGCTATTTCTGATGCAATCGGATTTGAAGTAACCTTAAAATTATAGTTATGAAAAAAGTGATTTTACTATTACTAATAATAATTTTCTCGATTAGTACATTTGGGCAAAAAAGTGAATTCAAATTAATAGCATTAGACTCTACCTGGGGGCAAGAAGTAATTCGTTTTCCAGCAAGACACATGGATTATATCGGTGTTGGAGAAATTAGATTCCCTCCTAAAAGAAGTTGGATAAAACCAGAGCATCCTTTCTTTTGGTCTTACACATATGCCTGGAATATTAATGTGAATAGGAAAATTCCTGAAAAAGAATTAGAAATAGCTTTAGTAAAATATTTTAACAGCTTAAATAAAGTTGATATGAATGCAGCTACTGATAATCGATATGCTTCCGCAAAAATGACTAAAACTAAAAAAGAAAAACTTACCACATATTTTAAAGGATATGTAAAAACATTTGATCGATTTGCCACCAACAAAAGAATCAAACTAAATGTTTTAATTGAGAGTTCTTATTGTAAGAAAAAACAACGGACCTTTATTTTATTTAAATTCTCTCCGAAAAACTTTAATCATACTATTTGGAGAACATTAAAAAAAATAAAAATTTACAATCATTTATGTAATAATCAATAAAAAAAGCCTCGCAAAATTGCGAGGCTTTACGCTATTTTCAAACACTCTAATATTCGAATGTTCCGTATTCACTTTTAATTGTTAGCTTCTTTTTATCAGTCGCTTCAACTCTACCAACTATTTGTGCATTTACATTATACGATTTAGAAATAGTCATAATCTCATCCGCAATTTCTGGAGAAACATATAGCTCCATTCTGTGTCCACAATTAAAAACTTGATACATTTCTTTCCAATCTGTTTTAGATTGTTCTTGTATCAATTTAAATAATGGTGGAATTGGAAACATATTATCTTTTACAATATGTAAATTATCTACAAAATGTAATATTTTAGTTTGCGCTCCACCAGAACAATGAATCATTCCATGAACAGTATCTGAATTAAATTTTGATAAAATTTCTTTTATAATTGGTGCATACGTTCTTGTTGGTGATAATACTAACTTACCTGCATCTATTGAAGAATCTTTAACTTCATCCGTTAATTTTGTATTACCTGAATAAACTAAATCGGTGGGTACAGAAGCATCAAAACTTTCTGGATATTTATCTGCTAAATACTTATGAAATACATCATGACGTGCAGATGTTAATCCGTTAGACCCCATCCCTCCATTGTATTCTTTTTCATAAGTAGCTTGCCCAAAAGACTCTAAACCTACAATTACATCACCATCTTTTATATTGGCATTGTCAATTACATCAGTGCGTTTCATACGTGCTGTTACCGTAGAATCTACAATAATAGTACGAACTAAATCTCCTACATCAGCAGTTTCACCACCTGTAGAATGAATTGTTACTCCAAAATCTTTCAACTCTGCAATTAACTCCTCTGTTCCATTAATAATTGCGGATAATACTTCTCCAGGAATATTACTTTTATTACGTCCTATAGTTGACGATAACATTATATTATCTGTAGCTCCTACACACAATAAATCATCAATATTCATAATTAATGCATCTTGTGCTATTCCTTTCCAAACAGATATATCTCCTGTTTCTTTCCAGTACATATAAGCTAATGACGATTTTGTTCCTGCACCATCTGCGTGCATAATTAAACAATAATCATCATCATTAGTTAAATAATCTGGAACAATTTTACAAAATGCTTTTGGAAATAATCCTTTATCAATATTCTTAATAGCATTGTGAACATCTTCTTTAGATGCCGATACTCCGCGTTGTGCGTAGCGTTTAGATACTTCGTTACTCATGTGTTGTGTTGTTGTTAGTGCAAATTTAGTTTTTCTTAATTTCATATCAAGAAAAAAGCGAACGTTTTTTAACGTTCGCTTTTTAATTTTGAGTTAGTTATACCGTATTATTCCCAATCTGGCATTATAGCATTTGCAAATACAATTGTACGCTCTATATTTCCTGATAAATTAGTTCTCATTATATTTTTTTGCGAAATACCATCATTAGATGTGTTTACAAAAATAAGATCTGCTTCATTTGGAGAAAATCTCGGGTCTAAATCATTTGTTCCACTTACTTTTTCACTACTTGATGCATCAATAAAACTCATATCGGTAAAATTGTAAATAAATAGTCTAGTGTCTAATTGTCTATAGTTTGTTGCTTGGTGATTTGAAATATCTCTAGCAAATAACAATTTATTTCCCGATGCTGATAAGTTTATACCTCCCATAGCTCCTATAACACCTGATATAACAGTATCTAAAACATTTCCATCCGTATCAATTATCAATATAGCTCCATTGTATCCGTTTGCATTGTTGGTTTTTATCGCTATTTTTGTTCCATCACTACTCCAATCACATTCTGATATTAAACTCCCATCTGTGGTTTCATATATACTTTGTAAACCACTACCATCTTTGTTTATTGAATATAGTTTACCAAAATTAGAGTATAGTAATTTACTTCCATCTGGCGACCATGAAAAATCCATTTCATTTAAATTAAAACCTGCTACTGGAATTGTTGATGTTACTTTTTGAATATCATTTCCATTGGTTTTCATTGTATAGATATGTGCCTCATTATTATCTATCCTTAGAAAAGCTATTAAATTTGTTATGTTATTTCTCCTTGGTCTCCATGAATTTAAGTTAGAATTTGTTAACTGAACTGTATTTGAAACTTCATTATTTGCGTCGTTAAAACTTGAAGAATAAATAACATTATTCCCTCCTTCATTCTTCACATAAAAATATCGATTTCCTGGGTCGCTTTTAATTGTAAAAGACCGAATACTACTTATAACTTCTGTATTTATACCATCAGTTACTTCAACACTCCAAAAATATTTTGCTCCATATTTCAAATCAGATAATTGATGCTTTTTTTCTTTAATATCTGTAATTCTAGTTACATCATTATTAAAATCATTTCTAATTTCAATAACATACGTTAATTCGTCTTCTTCAGGATCTGTTGATTCCCATGTTAATTCTACTTCGTTTGGTAAATCTACTATCCCATCGTTTGGTGTTAAAAGTTCAGGTTTTGTTGGTGGTTTATTCAAAGCTGTTGAAATCTCCATTTCTAAAACAACATTTACTACAGCTTCTACACTCACTGTAGCACCTTCAAATTTATCTAAATACCCTTCTTTTGTTGCTTGTACCGAATATTCTTGTACCTCTACTCTTTCAAATTTAAAATTTCCTTCTGCATCTGTAAATACCGTATTATTTGTAGGCGACAATGTTATTTTTACATTTTCTAATGGAATAAAACCGTCCTTTTTAACAACTTTCCCCGTTAAATCTCCATATTCTATTAAACCTACAGTTCCATCTTCACCACATTGAATAAAAACGAGTATTAGTAACAACAAGCTTATTTTTTTAATTATTTTTTTCATCTGAATTTCTTTTTTAAAAATAGACATTAATACCTGCTCCAAAACGCCATACTAAATCGTTTTTCTCACCAACTATTTGCCTATCTAAATTATCACTTAGCAGCATGTTGTATTCTCCATTTACAAAAATCCCAACCTTATTTGTAATTAAATATTCTACTCCCAATCCTCCTTGGAATTTAAAAAAAGTATGTTCTAAGTTTTTCCTTGATATAGATCCAATTCCCCCATAGATGTATGGTGTGAATTTTTCATATGGTAAAATTGTATATTCTAAATTAAGCCCTGATGTTATAAAAGCTTCATGAAAAGTTCTCTTATTATCTAATTCAAATCTTCCTATTGTTCCCCAAAAATTAAACTTAGGATCTTTAAATGTGTATTTAAATTTAAAATCGAAACCAAATTGATATGTTGAACTAGCATAATCGCCACTAATTCTAGACATTCCCATACTAGCTCCTATAGCCAATTTATCTCTTCTATTTTCTTCTTTTCTATTAAAAAGCTTTGTGCTTTTCGCTTCTATTTTTTCTTTCCTATATACTTCCTTTATATAATCTATCGCTGGTTGACCTCCTTTTGGCTGCCAAATTCCATCAACAACTCCTTCAACTATTAATAAATCTACTGCTTTATCTATGGCTTCTTTTACAGCCAACTGAGATGGTTCGTTTTTTGTAACCCCTGTTTCAACTTCTAATAATCTTCTCAAGGAAACATAGCGATATAAATTTGCTGATATTCCTTGAGAAAGTATTGTTTTTGAAACATATACATTCTTCAAAATCTCTCCTGTTGATGTAGAAACTATCCTTAAATAAACAGTAATTCTATCTTGACGGTATTGATTAGATGCTCCAACACCAAAATATCGCAACCCTGAGCCTCCTGTAATAATATTAGAGTCATATGAAACGACTCCTCCTTCAATTATTGTACCTGCAAAAAGTAATGGCGGCATGGTTACTTTTTTTCCATTTGCATACTCTTGCCTTGTATTTCTAATTATTTGACGTTCGTTTAGTAGATTCCCTATATTCTCTCGTTCTATAGGTCTAAACCATCCGGACTCTTCTAGTGATTTTAATAAAATTGTTGTACCACCTTGTGTTACTGCTGTACTAAATGTTGATCCATTTTGAACAGGTTTATATTGTCCCGTTTGATCTCGAAACTTATAAACTCCTACAATAATTTTATCTGATGGTAAAAAACTCTTTGCTAAAGCCTCTGGAGAAGTACTTTCTCCTATTCTTGCTTTTGTTTGAGTAAATGGTTGGTTAAAATAAGCTCCGCAGCTCGTTAATACGCATAGTATTAACAAGTAAATTATACTTGTGCATTTTTTCATAGTTATTTAGTTACCGTTAGGGATTGTAATTTGTGTTTGCTCTCCTGTAGTCACATTAAGTATACTCACATTCAAGCCATTAGTACCTGGTGTAATTTCTACAACCAAGTCTCCAAAAGTATAGGTACCCACTGTTAAATTTGTATTCCCTAATTGCTGTTGAAATAAACTTTGCGACAACGAACTAAGCAATCTTCTATTTAAACTATTTGTGAAATTTTCTAAGTCTGTAGGTACATTTCTTTGACTATCATCTTCTTCTGTAAAATCATTTTGTGCTGTTACAGAAGCTATAATTTGCTGGTAATTAAATGTGTCCCCTCCAAAAAATGGACTTATTGGTCTGTATACCAAATCTTGCGAATACACAAAACTAGAGACTAAAAATAAAAAAAGTAGTAATTTTTGTTTCATATCTATTTCTATTTAAATTTTATATTTTTCTACTAAAAGTTGATTTATACTTTTGATTATACACTCTTAGCTTCCTCATCGCTCTTACAACATTCGTTTTTAAATAATCTTCTTGTGGTCTTGCAAAAAACTCGTGAATTTTTTTTCCTTCTACTTCTATTGACAGCATACTATTACGGCCTAGCGCTGGTTTTTCTACTATTTTCACTATAAAAGGGTAATTTTTACCTGTTACTAAATACTCTTTATAAAAAAAATCATGATAATCTTTACCTATTCTGGTAATTGCTTCATCTATTACAATTCCTCTAATTAAAAATTGTGCTTCATTTACTACCTTTTTCACTTTCTCTTTTGGAATAAGAAATAAAGTATCTCTGTGGATTAACTTATTTTTATGTTTTATAAATAAGTACACTTTAAGTTCCTCATTCTTTTTTACATTTATCTTAATAACCGATAATTGTTTTTCTTCTTTAGGCCTAAGTGAAAAATCATTTGACTGGCTATTTTTTGAATAATTCCCTGAAGCTCCTTTTTTTAATGCTACAAAATTGTAGTTCAACTCATCTATAAAAAATTGTTCTAGGTTCAACACCTGAGCTCTTAATGTTAAAAAATCATCTGTTTTAATTAAATTAATACCACCCTTAACTTTGTAGTTATCAAACTCTTGACCACAAACAAAAGATACAAAAAAAACAGCTAACACCCAAAAAGCAGTATTTTTTTTAAAGCTAATATTCATAACTAATAATTAATAATATTCATACTAGCCCCTCCAAATTGAGTTATTTTAAGATTACTAAACATAGAGTTTGTGCCAATAATTTTTAATGAATTAGCATTTCCTGTTTGTAGTATTCCTAAATTTATTTGTTGATTATTTCTATAATTCAAAAACTGATAATTATTTTGATTTCCTATTTGATATACTTTATGTTTTCCTTGTGCTAGTTTATTATCAATGTTTGCTATATTTTCATTACCAATTTGCTTTAACGAAATTATTGTGCTATTTGTTTGTTGCAATCTAACTTGAAAACCGTTATTATATTTTTCTGATAATTCTATTTGATTTAACTGCAATTCATTTGAAAAATAGCTAGGAAGCTTTTCATTTTGAGCATTTAACAAAAATGAAAACAATAAAACTAAAACAACAATTATTTTTTTAATCACTCCCATATCTTTGTTTTTTAATTTAAAAAAATGGAGCGAGAATATTATTCTCACTCCATTTTAAACTATTAAATACTACCTGGTCCAGTTTGAATAACTTGTGCTTTATTCATATTACCTCTTTGTAATACACATGAAGCATTGTTTCCTCCTTGGTTAGCTATTTGATTTACTACAGATGAATTTTTATCTCCAATTTGATTTACCAAACTACAGTTATTACCCATATCTGAGTCTTGAGTAACACATGATTTATTATCATCTCCTACTTGATTAACTGTAGATATGTTACAAATACTTGGGTCATCAGTTGTAGTTGTCTGAGTTTCTAATGAACTATTTCCATTTCCTGACTGATAAACAGACGCATAGTTATGAGAACCTGTTTGGTCTTGTTCTGCTGCATTATCATCTCCAATTTGATTTGCAAAAGCTACACTACCACTAGATCCATTTGGCCCACTAGTTTGCTTTTGCACAACTGAATTTCTATTTCCTGTTTGATATGCTGAAGCTTCATTATTATCATATCTTTGTCTTTGATACGATTTATTATCGTCACCCCATTGCGCTACATAAGTTAAGTTACCTTCTGCCTGTTTAGCTGAATCGTCTCCTATATCTTGTTTTGCATAATTACCATCACCACTTTGCCAAACACGAGCCTTATTTGCATTACCAAATTGTTTAACATCAGCTCCGTTACCATTACCTATTTGTTCAGTAGATGCTAAATTACCTTCTCCTCCTGGAACAAAGTTAGAATTATCTTGTCTAATTAATGACATGTTACTGTTACCATACTGCTCTCCTTTAGCTTGGTTACTATCACCAATCTGCTGGATATCTACTTTATTTTTTCCTTCAATAATAAAGTCTTCTGGACACTCTACTTGCTCCACTTCACAGTCAGCACATACTGGTTTTTCAGCATTAGTTCTTGCTTTTGCATGTGTTGGCGTACCAGCTCTTTTCCCAATAGCATCCTGAATTGACGGACTATAAACATTTTGCGTTTGAGAAAATGCCATACCTGTAGCTAAACATAAAGCTACTATTAATAATTTTTTCATAATTAATAATTTTAAAATACGTTAGTTAAATTTTAACATACCATATATCTACGCTATATACTTATAACGATTAGGGTATGTTATTAAAATATTGGGGTAGAATAAAATTACTAGGGTAAAATGATATGACTGAGGTGCGTCACTTTTCATTTTCATCAACCTATTGAGTAGGTCGTACTAAAAACTATATATAGTTTGCGTGTTTAAACATAGCTAAGATACAACTTTTAACTATCTATTAAAATACCTATTTACTTTAGAGCTTAATTTTTAAAAATCTTAAAAATTAAAAAAACAAGGAAATATAAGGGAGAGAAGTATATTTTATATTTCATTTACAACATTAAAAAAGGGGGAAAACCCCCTTTTCAAACAAGTAAATCCTTTAATTAAATAAAGTCTTTTATCTCGTAAAAAGTAATTCTCTATACTTTGTTAAAGGCCATAAATTATCATCCACCATTAATTCTAGTTTATCACAATGGTAACGAATTTCCTCAAAATAAGGTGTTACTTTATCACAGTATGCATCAGCATTTTTTTGTCCAACTAATTTATTAGCTTTCTTTCGCTCATCAGTCATTTGCTCTATTTTGGAGTTTATTTCTGCAATATGATTTGATATTTTCTGTATTAAATCAATTTGTTCTTTTGAAAACTTTTTAAATTCTTCTCCAAAAATTTCCTTTAAACCTTTTACATTTTCTATCAATGTATTTTGATATTGAATTGCTGTAGGTATTACATGGTTTCTTGCTACATCTGCCAACACTCTACTTTCTATTTGAATACGCTTCGAATATTCTTCTAACTCAATTTCATGTCTTGCCTCCACTTCTACTTTATTCATCACCTTCATTTCTTCATAAAGCTTAATTGCTTTATCTGAAACCTTAGCCTTTAATGCATTTGGAGTTGTATTATTATTACTTAAGCCTCTTTTCTTAGCTTCTTTTTCCCATGCTTCACCGTAACCATCCCCTTCAAATCGCACTTTCTTTGATGCTTTAATATATTCTCTTAATACATTAAAAACGGCTTCATCTTTCTTTAAACTCTTTGTTTCAACTAGTTTATCAACTTCAATCTTAAACTCTTTTAATTGTTTTGCTATGATAGTATTTAAAACTGTCATTGGACCTGCACAATTAGACCACGAACCTACTGCTCGCAATTCAAACTTATTCCCCGTAAAAGCAAATGGAGAGGTTCTATTTCTATCAGTATTATCTAATAATATTTCAGGAATTTTACCTACTATATTTAATTTTAAATCTGTTTTTTCTTGAGGTGATAACTTTCCTTTTGTTACATTTTCTAATTCGTCTAATACCGATGATAATTGTGACCCTATAAAAACTGATATTATTGCTGGCGGCGCTTCGTTTGCTCCCAAACGATGGTCATTACTAGCACTTGCAATTGACGCTCTTATCAACTCTTCATAATCATAAACCGCTTTTATTGTATTTACAAAAAAGGTTAAGAATTGTAAGTTTTTCATAGGAGTTTTCCCTGGGCTTAATAAATTAACTCCTGTATTGGTTGCCAAACTCCAATTGTTATGTTTTCCTGACCCATTAATTCCTGCAAATGGTTTTTCATGAAACAACACTTTAAACTGATGACGTTGCGAAACTTTTTCCATCACGTCCATTAATAATGAATTATGATCTACGGCTAAATTTGCTTCTTCAAAAATAGGTGCTAGTTCAAACTGATTTGGAGCTACCTCATTATGACGTGTTTTTACTGGAATACCCAATAACATACATTCTTGCTCTAAATCTCGCATAAAACTCATAACCCTGGTAGGTATTGAACCAAAATAATGATCATCTAATTGCTGACCTTTTGCTGGCGAATGTCCTAACAAAGTTCTACCGGTCATCATTAAATCTGGCCTAGCTGATGCTAATGCTGTATCTATTAAAAAATATTCTTGCTCCCAACCTAAGGTTGCATTTACTTTAGAAACATTTTTATCGAAATATTTACAAACTGCTGTTGCTGCTGTATCTACTGCCTGTAACGCCCTTAACAAAGGTGCTTTATTATCTAATGCTTCACCTGTATAAGCTACAAAAACCGTAGGAATACATAAAGTTGTACCATATATAAATGCTGGCGATGTTGGATCCCAAGCAGTATAACCACGAGCTTCAAATGTATTTCTAATTCCTCCATTCGGAAAACTAGATGCATCTGGTTCTTGCTGTACTAATTGCCCACCATCAAAACGTTCCATTGCACCGCCTCCTTCTATTGTTTCAAAAAAAGCATCATGTTTTTCAGCTGTAGCTCCTGTTAATGGCTGAAACCAATGTGTATAATGTGTTGCTCCTTTAGACAATGCCCAATCTTTCATACTCACCGCAATTTGATCAGCAATCTTTCTGTCTATTTTAGTTCCAAATTCAACAGCATCCATAACGCTTTGATACGCCTCTTTTGTCATATACTGACGCATTGCTGGTTCATTAAAAACATTCTTCCCGAATAATTCAGAACGTCGCCCTTTTTCTTCAATAAAAACTGGTTTTCTGTGCAACGTTTCTTGTAATGCATTAAATCTTAAAGTAGACATTATATATATGGTATAAATTCAGTAGCAAAAATATAAATTTTTAATGAATCCGTAAACACCCCCTAAAAAAACAGGGTTAAATTAAATTAAAGTTAACTTTTTAAAGTTTAACCCCTGAAAATTTTAATACTTAAAATAAAATATTCATTTTTGCAAAGAATTTAAATCTAAAAAATATATTCTCATATTATCATGGCTAAAATTAAGTTAGAGTACATTTGGTTAGATGGTTACAAACCAACACAAAACCTAAGAAGCAAAACTAAAGTTGAAGATCACGACAATTTTCAAGGAACTTTAAACGAAATTAAAAACTGGTCTTTTGATGGATCTTCAACAAAGCAAGCTTCAGGAGGCTCTTCTGATTGCATATTGAAACCTGTAGCTATTTACCCAGATCCTACTCGTATTAATGGCTATATAGTTATGACTGAAGTTTTGAATTCTGATGGAACTCCTCACGAATCAAATGCTCGTGCAACAATTAATGATGATGATAATGATTTTTGGTTTGGTTTCGAACAAGAATATTTCATTATGGATCGTACGACACAACTTCCTTTAGGATTCCCTGTAGGTGGTTATCCTGGACCTCAAGGTATGTACTACTGCTCTGTAGGTGGAAGAAATACGCATGGTAGAGACTTTGTTGAAAAACATGCTGACTTATGTATTGATGCTGGATTAAATTTCGAAGGAATTAACCAAGAGGTTGCTTCTGGACAATGGGAATTCCAATTATTTGCCAAAGGTGCTAAAAAAGCTGGTGATGAAATTTGGGTTGCTAGATATTTATTAGACAGATTAACTGAACAATATGGCTACTATATTGAGTACCACCCAAAACCTGTTAAAGGTGACTGGAATGGTTCTGGTATGCACGCTAACTTTTCTAATGAAGTTTTAAGAACTTGTGGTTCCAAAGAAATTTACATGAAAGTATGTGAAGCTTTTAGACCTGTTACCAAAGAACATATTGACATTTATGGCGCGCACAACGACCAACGTTTAACTGGTTTACATGAAACTGCTTCTATTACAGATTTTAGTTACGGTATTTCAGACAGAGGTGCTTCTATCCGTATTCCTATTTTAACTGTAGAAAGTGGCTGGAAAGGTTATTTAGAAGACAGAAGACCTGCATCAAACGGTGACCCATATAAAATTGCCTCAAGAATTATAAAAACTGTAAAACCAGTTTGCGATAGTTTATAAATTTCCACAACAACACAACACACAACAACAAGAAAGCCGCTAATAGCGGCTTTTTTATGCTTTATTTAAAATAAAATATCACCTATGAAATTGTTAAATATATAAACACTACGTATGAAGCTAATAGAACAATTCCATCTTTCCAGTTTAAACGTAATTTCTTTGGAAAAAACACCAATGGCAATACTATAAATGAAATGGCTAACATCCAATAGATGTCGTTATTTATTAAGCTTAATGCATCTGGTTTTACTTCTACTGGCGTTATCATTGAAGTAATACCTAATACCGCTAAAATATTAAATACATTAGATCCTATTAAATTCCCTAAAGAAATTGCTTTTTCTTTTTTCATTACCGCTATTATAGACGCTGCTAACTCAGGAACACTTGTTCCTACCGAAACCACGGTTACACCAATAATAGCCTCACTAACTCCTAAAGTCTTAGCCATTGTTATTGCTCCATCTATTAAAAGTTCCGAACCGCCCCATAAACCTATACCTCCTATTACTAAAAATAGTACAATTTTATACAGTGGCAACTCTTCATCATCCTCAGGCATTTCATCTACCACTGCTGTTTTTTGAAAACGTAATAAATAAATTAAAAATGCAATTAACATAGTAAATAAAATTACACCTTCATATCGCTGAATTATATTATCAAAAGCTATAAAAAAATACAATAACATAGAAGCAATCATCATTACAGGCCAATCTGTCTTATAAAAACTTTTTTCAACTTCTATTGTAGATAAAATTACTGTAATTCCTAATACCAGACCTATGTTTGCTATATTTGATCCTATCACATTTCCGACTGCCAATCCTGTTGCTCCATTTAAAGCCGACTTAACACTTACAATTAATTCTGGTGCAGAAGTAGCAAAAGAAACTACCGTCATACCAATTACTATTTTTGGTATATTAAGTTTTAAAGATAATCCTACTGCAGCTTTCAACAACCAATTTCCCCCAAGAACCAATAATAGCAATCCGAGTATTAAATAAACGAAACTCATATATTTTTTTTTGCGAAGGTAATGTTTTGACTCGGAAATACACAAGCATCAAAACACCATAAAATAGCTACCTCTTTTTTACTGACAATTGTTTTTTAAAATCTCATAAAAGATCTAAACCATAAAAAACACCTTTTTAAAAATCTACTTTCCTTTACTTTTTTAAAAAACAGAAAAAAAACCCTTTATTTTATTTCAATTTAAAACAATAAACATCTTTAAAAGTTATAAAATTAAACTAATTTGAAGAAAATAAAGTTGCATATTAAAACAGAAATGACATTTTTAACTTTAATTTAAAATTCAAATTAATTAATTCACTATAAAAGTTTTGGTGCTATAGTTTGCTTTCTCATATATTTAAAAAACAATTAAGAAATCAACTAATTTAACTAATCAAAAACACTTAAAACTAATGATTGCTATCACTCTAAAATTAATTATTATTGCTGTAAAAATTGCTACCCTAATTATATATTTACTCTTTTAATTATTCAAATTTGTAAGTGAACCTAATTAATTTGAATTTTAAACTAAATATTTTTTCAGTATTTTTGATATAGAATCAACTTACAATGAAAAAACTAGTGTTTAAATTTTTAGCCAAACTAAACAAGGCCCTTTTACCTTCTTTTACTAAAAAAGAATTGGATATCTCTAAAGCATCTAAATTTCAATTAGCAATTATTGGATGGCGTGCTTTTGTAACAATAAATTCGATGGATTAAAATCTTACAATTATGAAAGAACATATAAAAATTTACACTGGAACTTCTATTTTAACTAACAGACTTGCTTTCTTGCTTGATAAAGCTAAAATAGCTACTTTAATAAAAGATGATAAAGAATCTGGAAGACTTGCTGGTTTTGGAACCACTGGTGGTTCTAGCAATTTATTTATCTATAAATCTGATTTTGAGGGTGCTCAAAAAATAATTACTGATTTTAAAGAGGAATTAAATTTATAACTTAAATAAAAGTTCAAAAAAACTGTTTTTTTATTTTCTAGAATTAAAAAACATTCCTATATTTGCACCCGCAAAACGGCCTCGTGGCGCAACTGAATAGCGCACTTGATTACGGCTCAAGAGGTTACAGGTTTGAATCCTGTCGAGGTCACAAATAATAAAAAACGCAAAGCTCAACGCTTTTAGATTAAAATCTAAAACGTTGAGTTTTTGTCATTTACAGAAGTTTGTAAAAGAAAATCTACAGCTATGCAAATCCATACAAATAAATTATACGTCCCACATAACTACCCAACGAAAATGAGTGGGAAGTTTACACACAAAATCATCATAAAAAAGGACTACGTAAGAATAGACGGCACCTGTGCTCTGTATATTCAATTATTTCTAGATGGAAAAAGAAAACGTTTACCTCTTAATATTTTTGTAAACCCAAAAATATTTGACGAAAAAAGACAAGTGATAAAAGGTAACTCTCAACAAGTAAAGGACAACAACCTTGTAATAGGACAAAAATTAGCCGAAATCAATCATATTGCTGTAAATTATAGGCTTTCAGGAGCATATTTAACATTAGAAAAACTACTTGAGGACTTAAACAACCCATCATCTAAAGTTGATTTTATAAAATTTTGTGAAAAAGAATTAGAAAAACAAAAAAACACGTTAGCTAAAGGAACTTATAGACAGCAACTTTCAACCATCACTAAATTAAAGAAATTCAAAAATTCAATTCTATTTCAAGAAATAAATAATGACCTTATTAATGAATTAATAATTCACTGTAAGAAAAAATTAAAAAACAAGGACACTACAATTCAAACAACCCTAAAAAACTTTAAAAAATTCCTACACATTGCTAATAAAAAAGGCATTAGAACCGAATTAAAATTTGATGATATTACTGTAAAATCATTCAAAGGAGATAGAACCTTCTTAACTCCTGAGGAAATTAAAATCTTATACGAGTATAGAGAATCTAAATTCATTTTTAAAGCTCGAAAAAATATTTTAGATCGTTTTCTATTTTCTTGCTTTACCGGATTAAGGATATCCGACATACAAAACATATCTGATAAAAATATCATCGGAAACTTCCTTGCGTTTCAATCAGAAAAAACAGGGAAATTTCAAAAAATTAAATTAAATGAATCTGCAAAAAAATTTATAAATAGCAATAACGAATTCAATGGATCCTACACCAATGAGCATATAAATAGAGAATTGAAATTTATTGCTGGCGCTTGTGGAATTAAAAAGAACATTACTTTTCATGTTTCTCGTCATAGTTTTGCCACAAACTTTTTAATTAAAGGAGGAAGAATTGAAAATTTACAAAAAATATTAGGCCATTCGAATATTAGAGAGACAATGATTTATGTACATATAGTTGATAGTATTATGAATGAAGAAATCAACAACATGGATGATATAATAAACTAAACTACTAACGAGATTATTTTTCAAAAAACTATACTCATTGTACTCTAATTGAAATAAAAACACACAAAGACCTAATAGGCAGTTAATTAACACTAGTACAAACTTGAGTATAATACTAAAATAAACCTATTATTTAGTACTCTTTCAAACATGAAGTTTTGTACTCATAAAGAAAAATATCATTTTAATGCTTTTCAAAATCTTGAAACCTATAGTATAAATTAGTCTGTTTTTTCTTGCAACAGTTTTGTTGCAAACTGCAACAGAGTTGTTGCAACAGTTTGAGAAACTCTAGTATTTATAGGAGGTTGCATAGATTCCTCTTTAAAATATTTTTGCAACAGTTTTGTTGCACTTTGTTGCTGATTGTTGCAACAAGCATGTTTTTGTTGCTAAACTGTTGCATTTTTATTGCTGACTGTTGCAACAAGATGCAACAATCAGCAACAAAGTGCAACAGAATGTTTTCCGAAAGTTACTTATAACTATAGTTTTAATGCTTACAAATATATCAAAGGGTATAGAGAGATTTATGAACAAATAGTTGCAAAATAAAGGAAAGAGTAAAAAACTTGCATTAATAGCCGTTTGTAATAAGCCATTAAAACAAGCATTTCCAATTGCAAAATCAGGACTAACAAATGATGAAACTTATAGGAGAACTTTGAATGAAAATTAAATAAATATTACTTGCTTTTCACCACATTTCTTTATTGGTAAGTCGTTTTTTAATCATTAATCATATTCGGTAATTCGTAAATGAATTTTAAAAGCATTTCTGTAAATAATAATATTTTAAAAGCCTCGCCTTTTGTTTTCAATACGATTTTATGATTTGCCGTATTTCCGTGTTTTCTTATTTCGTCAACCCATTTTAGTCCGTTTGGTGGAATGTAATTTTTATCTTTTAAATAGTTGACATAATCAACAAAATTTAAACCTTCTTTTGCTCCCTCGCTAACTGAAATGTTCATTAGTAATTTTCGGCAGCACATTACTGTCGAAGTGTATGAGTGTGAAGACATACATCTACGAGCTTCTTGGTATAAATCTTCGACTTGTTTTTCCTTTATGTGCTTGATTAAATTCCCAAAACTTGTGTCAGGATATTGTTCATTATCCTCGTCAAAATATGTTGGATTTTTACAATTATAGCATATATAAATACTGCCTTTAATTCCTTCATAAGATTCGTGCCTTCCGTGTTTATTGGCACTTACTGTTCCGATTGCAGTAAATCCAAGTTCAGATGCAATTTCTCTTTCGCAGAACCCGCATTTATATTCTTTTGATGGTACATTATATGCTTCTTTCCAATTCATTTTTTTAATGTTTGCCAACGGTTGGTGTATGGTGTCGTAGCTATCCCGAAGGGTAGCTATGCACTATACACTTTGTTACCAGCTTTATTTTTTAGTGCAATATGAGGAATCGAACCTCAGTCGCCCCTTGAACAAGAAACTGAAGATTTCTTCTCCGAGGGGGTATTTTACCATTAAACTATACTGCGTTTAAGTAATTCTATTTGCTTATCATTAACTGTCAGCGAATATTCAGATTGACAATACTTTACAAATTTTGAAATCACTCTTTGTGTTTTAATTCCATTTATTTTTTTCCGCAAAACGTCTTTAAATTTTGGGATTACTATTTTTTCGATTATTAAATTCTCTGTTAGTTTTTCCGTTACTACCTTGTCAATTTCGTTTGATATCCTTCTGAAAATATTTATTACATCAATTACTATACTGAATGTTAATTCATTTGCGTTGTCCTTGTTATTAAAATCAATACCTTGCAATCCACTCGGTAATTTTGAGTTCCAATATTCATTCAAGGTTTTTCCGTCAGATTTGATAAGTTTGTTTAAAGATTTGCTAATATTTTCAGTGTTACTATGAATCAATCGGTTCCTTTTAAGCCTTATATAATCGAGAGTAATTAATAATTCGGATTGAAGTTTCTCTTTTTTTACTTCGATTCGGTTAAAGGTTTTATCAATGAGCATAAAGTCATTATCAACATCTTCGATTTTTGATTCTAATGGTTGAATCTCATTGTCAACTGTTTTCGCAAATAAAAAGAGGTCTTTGAGGTAGCTTTCAAAATGAGTGTATATTAAGAGAAAAATCCCCTTAATTAATGACTCATTAGTTTTTGAATGCTCTTTGTCCAGTTCGCTAAATTTAATATTATGCTTTCTTTTGAAAGGATTGGTCTCAAAATAATCTTTAGTTAAGGTCTCAGGATTCTTTTCCAGAGTTTCAGAATAGTCGATATTGAATTGACTCCATACAAATGAATAATGAGTGAAACTGTTGTTCAACTCAGATAATGTTTTGTAAAAATCTCTTAGTTCTATCGTTTTCATCTATTGCTGGTAACGTGTTTGTATATGGTTTGTTGCGTGGTTAAGCACGTAATTTAGCAAATAAAAACCGAATAGAAAATCCGCGAGGATTTTCGTAAGTAGACTAGAACTAGCAATAAACTATATACGGTGTTGTGCACTGTTTTTATTTTTTTTCGACAACGTAATATGAAATAAAAACTTCATCTTCTTTCAATTCATCTTCATCATTAATTAATTCAAACTCGATTTTTTCTACATATTCAGGTTCAATTAATATCTCTGCCACTTCTTTTCTTTGAAAATCTCTAGCCAACAATTCCCACTCGAATACTATTTTGTCAGAGTCTGTTTTCGGTAAAAGTGATAATTCAAAATATGTGTTGTCTTTTTGAATTAAAGGTTTATTGTCTCTAGGTCGATAGGTAATTGTTTTTGATTCGTCATCAACAAATTCGGTCAGAGATAATTTTGGAAAAAGTGGTGTGCCTTCATCAAGTCTAGCAACACCTTCTAAAAATTTAATTCTTACTCTCCAATCTTCAATAACAACAGAACCGATATTTTCCATTACAAAATCGAAACTGCACCACGACTTATTTATTTTATTAGAATGAAATGGAAACAACGGATTAATTCCATCAAGTATAGACTTATGAGAATTTAAACTTTCCATTAAAATTTCGGATGTAGATTTTTTTGTGTGCTTAAACTTTGTGATTTCTTTTTCGAATATTGGGTTTAAAGTCAAATTATCCTCTAATTCGTTAAATGATACTCTGAAATCGAATTTTCCTTTTTGACCAATTCCGTGCTGATACCATTGATATGTATCTTGGTTTTCTTCTAATAGATCTACAATATCTTCCCAACAATAAAGTAGGATTTCAAATGAACCATTTTCTCTATTCTCAATATCCTTTAATCTAACAAATTGTTCAATTTTTGAATCTTTATTTTGAGTAGTTGCGATGATATAGACTTCTAATTCAGGTTTAAAAGTTTTAGCTTTTTGAATTTCAGTTATAATTTCTTTTTCAGTCAGTTTTGCTTTTATGTTTTCGTCTTTGCCTTTGGCTTGAATTCCCCAATATTTTGTCTCATTTTTAGGTATTCCGTAAACATCTACGCCTGCCTGTTCTTGTCCTAATCTTCCGTTCTTTTTTATTTTGTTAGGAATTCCCCAAATTTCTCCCCAAAGCTTTTTGCAAAGTGATTCAAAATCTTGCCAATTTTCAGGTTTCCCTATAGTTTTCTTCATTTCTCAAATAGTGCACAACTTGTTTACATTCGGAACTTTGTTCCTAGTATCTGTATGATTTGGTTGGCTATGCGGAATTTTTAATAAAATAAGTTCTGTTTATTTTTTCCAACTCTATAATATGCAATATAAATAAAAGAGATCTTATAACTCCTCAAAATCTCCTTTTTAAGAATTCCAACTTTTTAATTAATACTAGCAATAAATTATATATATTATTCCTTATCGCCATTTAAAAAAAGTTCACCTTCATAATGTTCTGTTGCTTCTTCTAAAGATGCAAATTCATGTTTGAAATCGGTAATAATTTCTCCATCATATCCCATGAAAGTTGAACGTACAGAAAATAATGATATTTCTTTGTTCTGTTTTTGTACTCCTTGGAATGTTAAACTTACGTCCTTTGTTCCGTCCTTTCTTTCAAATTCTCGATTGTATAATGAAGAGTTATTTTTCACCCATTTTGAATACTCCTTTTTAGAAACTTCTTTAGGTTCTTTCTTATCGTTAAGAATGAAATATTTTACCATAGCTTAATATTTAATTGGTACTTTTATATAACTCAAACATTCATTAGAATTTTGAATTTTCAAATGTAAAATAAAATTAAAAGTTAGCTCTATGGAAATCCGTATTAAAAGTAAGGGTTTACCCTATTTTTAATTCAATTAAAGTCTCTTGAGTAATTAATCTATAGTTATAAGTAATCTCTAGAAAACATTCTGTTGCACTTTGTTGCTGTTTGTTGCGTTTTGTTGCACCTTGTTGCAAAACTGTTGTACTTTTGTTGTGATGTTTTTTGAAAACCCAGTATTTATAGGAGTTTTCGAGGTGTTTTTCTTAAATATATTTTGTTGCGTTTTGTTGCTGATTGTTGTAATAAGAGTGTTTTTGTTGCAGAACTGTTGCACTTTTGTTGCTGTTTTGTTGCAACAAGGATGTTTTTGTTGCAAAACTGTTGCAGTTTGCAACAGACTAATTTATACTACACTTATTTTAATATTCTTTTACTTAAATCTTAGACATAAAAAAACACCTTAAAAAAAGTGTTTGTAGTAAATAATATTTATTGTTAAGCTTAGTTTTGCTGTATTCCATTTTTAGTCCCATATTGACTAATACCAAACTCTTCTTTATATTTTAATTCATTAAATATTGGATCTAAATCTTCTTTTAAAATCTCATTTAAACTCATCAACTCAAATAATTCCATACCAATCTTAGTTAGTTTTAATTTTCCTGGCATAACATCATTACTTGTTGTCATAAGTGTATTATTTGAATCAATTATACCTAGATTAATTAAATCAAAAATATCTTGTTTCAAAATGTCAAGTCCTAAACTAGAAGCCAAGTTTGGATACCATACATAAGGGTCTTGCATAAGATCATTAATATTATACAACTCAGCATTTCTCTTGTAAAATGAAATAATGCAAAACTTTCGATATGTAAAGCTTTCTGCTATTATTAAAATTTGATTAGCAGTCTCTGATGATATATTCGAATCAAAAATTGCTTTTTCATAAATCTTAGAGATATATTTAATTTTCTTTTCTTGGTATTGCTCTTTGCATTTGAGTATCACTCCTTCAAACAATTCTTCTGCGTTACTTCTTCCATTTAGGTTATTAAAGAAATCATCTTGTCTTATTTGTTCTCCTCTCTCGAATTTTTCAGATAATCCACTTAAAATATAAACTGTTGAAGCTGAAACACGAATTTCTTCTCTATTGGATAGTTGACGATTTACAATTTCTTTAATTCCATGAGTTATTGCAACACCTAATACTCCTCCGCCAATAGCTCCTAAAGGTCCACCTATAAGCCCTAAAGCTCCACCAATTCCACCACCAACTATATCAGTTCCCTTATCCAAATAATTCTTTAATTCTTCTCTGTTCATATAATTATGTCTAACTTGTTTATATAAGTATAAATTACGTTGTTATCTTCCTAGCTAATTTAGAAAAATTATTATTTACTACAATTATGTCAATGAACTTTTTAGCTTTTTAGTAGAGCTGATTAACTATAGTTTGTCTATTCTTTTATACGGATTACCATAAATTTAGTTTTATATCATTTAATACTTTTGAAAAAAGTACTTGAATTAATTAAAAATAGGGTAAACCCTTACTTTTATTACGGGTTTTAACAAAGTTAAGTTTAATTTATCTTTTACATTCGAGCGCTGAAAATTTATTAAAATTTAAATAGATTAAAAATTTCACGAATTTATGTCAACAAAAAAAAAGAAACCTTAGCGTTTATTATTAAATAATTAATATTGGTATTCGTGCTAAAAAAAAATAATTTCAAACCATATAACATATATACGATATATCAACAATAGGCATATACAATTGTTAGGCATAATAAATAACACGATCTGAACTGAAAACAATTAAATGGGAATAAAAAAAATAATAATTGGTGCGTGCCAAGCCTTCATACTCTTTTTAATTGGAGTTTATATTGAATCAATTGCAAGTAAAGAATTATTACTAACCAAAGGATTGCTGGATGATGGTTTGAGAAAATATATTTTGGACAGTCCTAAGACAATTTTAGCAATTCTAGGGGGGATAAATATTATTCTATATGTATTATCTCATGGTTTAAAAGAATCGAAGGAGATAAGAAACATGTATAATAATATCTGTCAACTATTATTCGATCAATTCATTACACCAGACACTACCCTTTCGAATTCAAAATATAGGGTTAGTTTTTTTAAAGCGAAAAAGGGCTTTATGTTTAGACAAGAAAAATACTTTCTTCCAGAATTCAGAACTTATTTAAGAAATGTTGGAAGGTATCAAACTAGGCAAGAAATGAAGTTATCAAGAGTAAAATTTCTACCGGATGAAGGTGTTGTTGGTTCTTGTTATAAAATTGGAGAAATAATTCAAGAAAGGATTCCTAAAAATACGACAAGTGATATTATCAAATACTGTAATATTCAAAAGAACCGTTTGAGTCTTCCTTTACATAAAGCAAAAAAGTTGAATGACAAATCAATTTCCTATTTGGCTTGTCCTATTAAATATTTTGGTTCCGAGGATTTATATGGAGTTATAATTATTGACTCCTTGGATAACAATGGTCTAGATAACGTAGACTTCAGAAAAATTGAAGATGTAGTTTCAAATTATAGTGTGTTTTTTAATTCTAACAGCAAATAATATGGAATTTCAAGACATAACAAATTTGCAGAATTTTATAAATGTTGAATTCAGAAAAATACTGAAACTGAAACTTGATGATAAAATTTACAATGTTGCAATAAGCAAAGATCATATCCCACAGATAAAAAATGTGGAATTAGATGATACAAAATTTGTCATTTCCTTCACAAGTGAACCAATAGAAGAAATTCAATTTATAAATGGAATTAATCAATCTGAAAACGGGGAAATCAGAGCTGTTAATTTTTCCCACTTTAATAGTTCAAGACAAGAAATCAATCAACGAATTATGAGTGTTATTAATGAATTATCAGAATCTAATAAGGACCAAGTTGTTTTAAAGCATAAACAATTGCGTATTGCTCATGCGCTAATAGAAATAATTAAAAATATGCCTAACAAAACCTAAACTGCATTAAAACGCAGTTTAGCCAAAACGTTTACATTAATTAAAATGAACGACTGTCTAAAATCTAAAAAAATGGCAATTCAATCAGAGGAATTGCTTTCAAGTTACAATGAAGATAAAATAACATATTCTGATTTAAGAAAATCAATAGAACAAATTGTTGAAGAATTAAATGGAATTATACCTGTTAAATGCTACGATTGTGGAAATTGTTTAGATTTTGCTTACTACGAAGATTTATTACAAAACATAATAGAGAATAATGGAGATAAAAAAGATTTAGCAGAAAAATTACAATTTTGGAAAAAAGCTAAAAACACAGATGAAATAATAGATAATATAACAATAGGTAGAGCTCAAATACCACCAAAATCATCAATTAACACAAACACAGAATCTACTGTTTATTTAGATTTTAATTTATTCGACAGAATAGATAGAGGAATACCAATACCAGAAATAGAAACATCAAAAGATCTTATTTATTGTTATTCCCCAATCCATTTGGAAGAAACTCATAGAATGAAAGATGATGAAAAAATTCAAATTAGAATTGAGACAATACGGAGTTTTACTAAAAATAATTTTATATTAAACGTAGATGATAAATTAGATTTTTATTGTGAAGACCCAAAGGAATCCTATAAAATAGCTTTAACCAATACTTCAGTAAATAAATATTTAGAGGAGAATAGAATTATAAAACAAAAAGATAAAAACATATATTGGGAAAAAATATCTGGAGGAAAATTTAATATTAAAACAGGAAATAGTAAAGAAATATTTAGTGAAATAACTGAACTTGAATTAAACAAACTATTACTTTTTTCAGGTTATCAAAAAACTATTTCAGAATTTAAAATAGAAAACTGTACTTTTTCTGAAATTCAAAATGTAATACATTCATTATATAATGTTTTAGACAATTTAGGATATAAAACAGATAAAAATGAAAGGACAATAAAAAGTTCTTTATATGATATTGACCATCTTGTATATGCATCTTGTTCTGACTTTTTCATCACTGATGACAAAAAAATGAAATTAAGAGCCAAACAAATTTATGATTTCCTAAAGATTAAAACGAAAATAATAGGATAATAACTATAGTTTTAAACCACCTTGCAACAGACAGTAACAAAATAGCAACAAAAGCGCAACAGTTCTGCAACAAAAACACTCTTGTTGCAACAGAAAATAAACAGTATATAAATAAAAAACCCACTCAAAAGATTGAGTGGGAAAATTGCTATGAAAAAGAAGTCTTATGACGTCTCGATAATACTGTATAATTATAATACTTATTATTCTATAATTTTTAAACCACCTTGCAATAAAAACTCAACAATTTTGCAACAAGATGTAACAAAATGTCTTCTAGATATTACTCATAACTATAGATTTTAACAACGTATTTGTATAAAATTAGTTACGTATTTCAAGTACCTAAGTTAGCAAATAAACACAGATAACAAGTCCGCAAGGACTTTCGTAAGTAGTCTAAAACCAGCAATTAATTTTATACGGTGTTGGGGAAGTTACTTTTTTAACCTACAAATCTTAACAAATTCAAATCCTAAATTCGTTAATTTTATTGTTTCACTGTCATAAACTTCTATATCTATATCCAAAGATGTATCTTCTGGATCAGTGTATGACTTTTCAGCGTTATAAACTTCTACTTCTGGGTCCCATTTAATAACTCCTAAAGTAGTTAAATTAGAAATCATTAATTCTAATTCGGCAATGCTAATTTTTCTTTTCTTTGAAATATCTGTTAGTAAAAATGAAAACCATTTCAATGGATAATCTTCTAATTCTTTCTTTTTTATTGAAGGATAGAGACTTGGTGTTCTATTATCGTTTTGGAATCTTTTAAGTCTTTTTTGTATAAAATAATCATATAAGAAATCTATTAATTGCGCTTCTTCATTCGATATTTTACTAATTATTTCGATTGAATTTTGTTTAAGTAGAGTTTGTCCTTCTATTTTTACAATATTAGTTATTAATTTGGCCCATCTTTCTTGTAATTCTATATTCTCTTCTAAGGAACTTAGCTGAACTAAAGGCGCTAGAACTTTAAGGTTTACTTGTTTTGGGTCAAAACCTAATTTTTCGATATGCTCTTGGGCTTTTGTTAAAATTTTAATTTGATTTTTAAACCTTCTTAATCGAAAATTATCAGCAAATGTTTCGGAAATTTGAGAAACTGAAGGGCCAAGAACAGCCTTAATTACTTTTTCACCTTTATCAAGAAGTTGTTTGGGTAAATTTAATTCTTTAGCTATTTCACTTAATTCCCCCATGTTTTCAATGTTTTTTTAATTGTCTCTAACGGTTTTGTATAAGATTAGTATAGGAGGTATACAATTCGTAAATTATTAGCTGAACCTCAGGCTTATACTTATTTTGCACTTTTTCTTTGTTGACCTAAAAATACTCAAAATAAGAATAAGTAACATTATGAAAAAACACAAAACTTTGGATTAAGCACTAAAACCCGTATTAATTATAGCCACTGTTAGGCTTAGTTATTTTTCTACTACTTCTAATTCAGATGTTAAATATTTTTGATTTGAATGTGTACTTTCTGTTGATGTGAAAAATTCAAACTCAATTTTTTCTTCAAAAAAACTTTTATTAATAGGAATAATCTTTAGCCTTCTCCAAGAATTAGGCATTATAGGTTCATATTCAGAGCCTATTTCGAATTTATTATTTTGGATTGTAATTGTCCTTGTTATTTTATTTGAAAAAGGTATCTCAAAAAAATCCGATAGAGAGTTTTTTTCGAGATTAGTAAAGTCTATATGTTTGAATGCTGATTTTTCAATTTGCAAAAAACAATTTAAATAATTTACCATAATGTTACCAGTGTTTTCAACGGCAATTACCAATTCATAATCATAAGCTCTTAATTTAGTTAACTGTTTTATTAAGTAATCAGGTTTTTTTTGAATAAATATTTTTTCCTGAATAATAGGTTTATTATATCTATTAACTAAAGACTTTATTTCCCAATCGTCCATTTTTACTGATTGAAATTCAAATCTTTTATAATATCGTTTATCATTTGCTTGATGAACAGTTGTACTTTCTTGAAAATCAATTGCAACTACAAATTGATTTTCATTAATGTCAATTTCGTATATTTTATAATTTTGAATTCTTGGTTGTATTCTAGAATTCATTATTTGTTCCATCCATTCGACAGATATTTTACTTTTATCGATTGGTGATAATTTCTTGGCTTTTCCTTTATTATTTCCTTTTGGAAACTCTTGAATTCCATAAATTATTATTCCTCCGCTAGAATTAGCAATAGCAGTAATATCTTTAGTGAACTCATTTATATCTTCTTCTTGTTTTCTAGCTAAGTTATATAATGCTTCAGCTTGTTTAAACTCAAGAGTATTACTTTCTCTGACCTTATTTTCAATTATATTTTCAATGTCTTTTCTAGTCATTTTTTCTAATTAAGCCTAACGTTGTTGTGCATGAAACGTAGCGTATAAAAAGACGCTAATTTTTCGGATTAACACAGAGCCGAATTTTTATATTTTGTTTTTAATTTTTCTCTTTTTAAAAAGTTAAATTTAAAAATTTGACGGACTTTATAAATATACACAAACCTTTCGGATAAGCACTTATTAGCTATGTTTTATACACCTTTTCTACATCGTTTTTATTCCGAGTTTTGTTCTATAATGTTCGGGATAAACTTGTGCTTGTTTATCGTTTTCTATTAATGTATTAAACCAATCCAATTTTCTATTAAGTAAGTTAATCATCATTGATATTCCTCCAAAGTCAAATTGAAAAATTAAATTATCATCATCAAGCTCCAAAAATGCTAACTTACAATGCGCTTTTTTTAATCTATATTTATCATAGAAAGTCGGAACACTTTTAAATTTCTGAATTTCATATTTACTTGTTGTAAAAGGCCAATCTTTATTTTCTTTAGTCGTTAAATAGTTTTTTAAGTCCGTAAAATCGTATTTATTAAAAACCTTATTTTGGGATTTATAAATTGATTCCAAACCAATACTTAAAAGTAATTTTGAAGTAGCTACCTCACTTTTGTCAAAAGTTGGAACTACTACCTGAAAAGTTCCTTTTTCAGAATCGTAATTTCTAGAATTGTTTTTGTCAACTCCTTTAATTGTCAAAAATGTTTTTCGAAAGTTTCTATCTCCCTCAATAATCAACTCGTTTACTTTCCCTTTTGAGTTCTTTCCTTTTTTAGTAACAACTCCAAGTCGAGCTCTTTCCATTGCAAAAACAGAACTTGTTAAAGCCTTTCCTTCAAAAGTCGAAAATCTACTATTACACTCATCACAAACAGCACCTTTTGGAAGAGTATAGAAATTATTTCCGAATGATTCAGGAACTATATGCTCAATTGATTTGGCTTCATTTTCATTATCGCAAAAAATACATTTCATTTATTTTGTCTGGGTGTTTCTTCAAATGATGTAGAACGTCTCTGTATATGAAACGTAGCGTGTAAAAAGGCGCTTTCGTTTCGGATTATACACGAGCCGAATTTTTAATTTTTTTTATCTTAATTTTCTCAAAAAGCTAAATTTTTAAATTTGGCGGTCTTAGTAAATATGCAAAAACCTTTCGGAAAGCCTATAATAGCTATGTTTTATATACATTGTTAGTGTTAGTTTTTATTTATCCAATTCTAATGCTTCAGCTATTTTCTTTACAAATTTTGATACTTCATCGATTAAGTTTACTATTTCAATGTCGTTAACCGGAACAGGTTTTCCCTCTTTCGTCATTCCGTTTCGATGCACAAGGTCGTGTCTTAGCATCACATATTTATAAACTTCTCCAATAGAAGGGAATTCAATTTTGAACGTACTTTTAAACATTAAACTGACAGAAGGAAGATTATGATAAATTGTATCAAGCATTACTTTCTTAGCAGTCTCTTCTATTACTTCGTATTCTTTAAAGATTTCTCTAAGTTCAAATTTATTTGTTTTAAATTTTGGATGACTTGATATGAAATTTTTCAAATATTCTTTATTCTCAAGTGTCAATTTGATAAAAACCTCAGATAGGAAAGTTTCCATTGTCCCTATTACTCCAATAAATAATTGGCGATTTAAGATTTTCTCTAATTCTGGATTTTCAATTTTTAATGTAAGTAAAGATGAGAGATTCGAAATTTCATCGTTAAACTTCGTTAAGTGATTTTCATTTTCAGAAAAAGCTTCAAATTCTTCTTCGTAGTAATGATCTTCATTTAATTCATAAGGCTGTAGATAAATTCTAACACCATCAGACAAGTTTTTTATTTTTTTTAATATTACAGGATTGCTATTTTTTATATCGAATTCAACTCGATAATTATACAATAATCCGTCTGAGCTTTCATCTTCTTCAATGTCATATACAAGTTCGTCAAGTTCGTGAATTGTTAAACCCAAATGCTCCGCTAATTTAAAATCAGCAGGTCTTTCTTGCATATCTATCATTAAGTCACTAAAATATCCCATTTGATTTCGTTCAGTTTTGCAATTAACACTAACTTGTTTATATGCGGAACTTTATTCCTTATATTTATCTAATTTGGTTGGCTATGCGGGATTTTTAATAAAATAAGTTCCGTTTATTTTCTCCAACTTTATAATATGCAATATAAATAAAGGAGATGTTATAATTCCTCAAAATCTCCTTTTTAAGAAATCCTATCATAATTTCTATTGTTTTTAGATAATACTATAAAGCGTTTTAATTTTTTCCGGTTAATTGTAATCTCCATTGAAAGAACGGTCCTATTTCTTCACTATTAGAGTCAACTCTGTTATTACTAGAAATTGGTATACCTATTCTAAATTGGTTTTTCGGATTTATCTTAAACTCCACATAAGGTGTTAAACCTATTGTTTTCAAGATGCCATCTGCGCAATCACTATTGTCACTTGCGTTACACTTTAAATATTCAAATGCTAACCCTGTATGTATAGATGATACAAAAAGACTTTCTAAATAGTTTTTACTGGTTTTATAATTCTTATCTAATATCCAAGTTCTGAAACCTATTGCAGTACTTAAACCTACATATGGCTGTAACTCATTTTCTGCTTCAGCCGTAGCTCTTTTTTCTATATAATAGCTTGTAATACTGTATCCCCAAACTTCATTAACAATATGTGTGAATCCCAAAGACAAATTTTGCTGTTGCAAACTATACTCGTTATCATTAAGATTATCATTATCTAAATCGACATCATCACTACCCAAAACACTAAAAAATGATAGGTTACCACCAAATGTAATTTTGACGCTATTTTCTTGTAATGCTTTGAAGTATTCAAGTGCTAATTCTCTATCTAATTTCTTTTTTGATTCCTCAATATAGGACTTATATAGCTCTTTGAAGTATAAATAATCATCTAGAGTTAATCCATTTTTATCAAAGTCTTTTTTGTTCTTAGATGGAATAAAACCTACAGTTGGTTGTGTTTCTAAAAGATTTACTATTTTGTTAAGAAAAGCAATCATTTTATCAGATAACTTATAGATACCCTGAGAACTTTTGCTAGATTCAATATCCTTTTTAAGAACAGCCACAAATTCTTTATTAATCATTTTATTTGAACGGATAGCATTAGCTTGAATAACCTGTCTACCTATACTTCTTCCCCTTTTTGAATTATGCATTGAATTATCCCAAGTGAACCCTAATCCAAAAGTAGAGATACCGTTTTTTTGAGCTAAGTTTAATTTTGTATTTCTTAGAAAGCTATCCCAATACGTTTCATTTGCTGAAATGTTTTTCAACTGAAAAGGTGCAAAAATCACTTTCTGTAAGTCGTTATCTTTTGAAAATTGAATATTAGTACTTAGTAATTCAAATGAATTAAGACTAATATCATTAAATATATTGGCGTCTGCATTTAATCCTGTATAAGAATCATGTGTATGATTTAAAGGTAAATCATCTATTGTGGATGCATTATTTTGACCTTTTACAGAATAAAAGGTTAAAATAAAACAACAGATTAATTGAGTTTTCTTTAAAGTTTTGATTGCCATAATTTTCTTGGTTTTAATTCTTTTTTTTCATCTTCTGCTGGTTTTGTTTTATGAGCTATATGGTCAGTGTCATTGATAACAAAAACTTTCATTTCTGGAATTATCAGATTTGTGCTTGGGTTGTATATCCTAAAATGAATTTTGAAATCGTTTGTATCAAGGTTTCCAATTGGTACCGTAATCGCTCCATCAAAATCTGAAATAGGTTGACTTATCAAAGAATGAAAGTTTCCATTAATCTCTATTAGTAAACCTAGAAGAACAATTTCCGTGTTATTAGTCCATCTTAAAAGATAAGTGTAGTGTTTAAAAAGTAAAATATCATTTAAATCAGATTTAATTGTTTCTGAATTAATATCCAAATTGAAGTATTGTTTTGAATACATAATTGATTGAGTTTTTTATTTAGTGAAATTTCACTTAGTGTCTAATTTTGTTGGGTATACGGAATTTTTAATAAAAGAAGTTCCGTTTATTTTTTCCAACTCTATAACATGTTATATAAATAAATGAGATGTTACAATTCTTCAAAATCTCCTAGCTTAAGAAATTTAATCATAAACTACTATAATTTTCATGGAGTTTTCAAACCTTACTAATGTAAAATAAAAATGAGATTTAACACTACGAAAAACCATATTAAAAGTAAGGTTTTACCCTATTTTTAATAAGGTTAAAATCCTCTTGTGTATTCTATACTTATCAACATTTTTAGAACTTAAATCTATCGTTTTTAAACCATCTTGCAACAAGATGCAACAAGATGCAACAGCTTGCAACAAAGCGCAACAAAATATACCTAAAGAGAACGTTTCGTAAACCCTTATAAATACTGGGTTTTTTAAAAATATCACAACAAAAATGCAACAGTTTGAAACAAGATGAAACAAAACACAACAAAGTGCAACAGAATGTTTTCTAGAGGTTACTTATAACTACAATCTTAAAATCGCCTTGCAACAAAACTGTTGGGAAACTGCAACAAAAATATTTTAAGAGGACACTATACAAACACCTATAATTACTGATTTTTTTCAAACTGCAACAAAACTGTTGCAAAAAAATTAATAGACTAATTTATACTATAGTTTTTTAACCACCCTGCAACAAAACTGCAACAGTTTGCAACAAAACGCAACAAACAGCAACAGAATGTTTTCTATAGTTTAATTACATAATAGACTTTAGGTTTTATAAGAATAGGGTAAAACCTTACTTTTAATATGGATTTCCGTAGAATTAATTTTTATTTTTATTTTACATTCGTGAGCTTGAAAATTCAGGTAATTATTATAAATCTGTAAGGTCATGATTTTTAGCAAACTAAAACTACTGTAGGAATAACTTAAAAAATGGATAAACTAATAGAAAGATTACTTAATTTATTCGAAAATAAATCAATTTCCTTCAGTTTAAGAACTTCAATATTTATCATCTCAATATTTGTTATTACTGCTTGTGACTATTATCTTAATTTTTCTTATGACTATCATTTGAGTAAGAAAATTGAAAAATTAGAATCTATAGATAAACTTAAGAAAATATATAAAAATGATTCTATAAAAATGTCAAAAATAAATGAATTAGAAATTCAAATATTTAATAGAAAACATTACTCTGATCGGTTAAAAAACCTAGATTTAAGTCAAATAAATCCCTTTAAAGAATCAGATATTCTTACAATTAAAAAAACAGAGATTAAAAAAGATGATATAAATAAAAATGTTAAAGTTCGATCTAGTTTATGGATGATATTGTCCTCTAATTATTTTTTTATTCTTATCATTATTGTTTTAATTATATTACCTTTTACTAACTCTGTACATAGAGATGTTCCAAATATTTTAGGATCAATTGCAGGGATTATCATTTTAATAGGTATTATTTCTTTAGTTACTTGGATTGCTTACAAAATCCCCCTGATTTACAATAGACCATATTTAAATTACATTTTAAATTTTATTTTACATTCACCTTTTTTAATCTCTATTTACGCTGCAAATAAAAAGAGCGTATATCAAGCAGGTACTTAAAAATTTAATAAATGAATCATATTAATATTATAATAAACCCTAGATTTAGCAAACATTCATTGGTAAACATTGTAGGTAAATCCCCAGAAAAGATGTGTGCTGACTTAAATTTTAAATATTCAGATTCAAATATAGAAAATGACTTTTACAGAATAGTATACTCAAAAAAAATTAATGGAGATATTTCTCTTATTTCATCTAAATTAGAAAATTTATTATCTAAATATAAATCACCTAAGAGTAGTTCATTTTATGAAATAGAAGGGAGTTTAGCAATAGAGATTATAGAAAATGAGTTTTTTAAAAATATGCTTTCTGATAGTGATTTAATAAATTGGTGGAGTTCACTCAATATAGGATGGAAATATACCTTCAAAAAGAGAATACACAAGCAATTTGAACTAAATGAGTCAGAAGCTAATTTGTGTAAAATATCCATTAAAGAACTAAGAGAAATACTACTTATTGATAGACTAAGTATATGGAGAGAAGAAATTAAATTTTTGGAACCTCTTAAGTTCTTAAGACAATTAAAACAAATTAATTGTAGTATCTCAGAGATATCAGACTTAGAACCATTATCTGAACTTTATAATTTAGAAGAGCTAAACATAGTAGATACTAAAGTTGAATCGTTAAAAGCTATTTCAAATCTATTAAATTTAAAAAAAATATATTGCTTTAGGACTAAGGTTACTTCAATTAATCACATAGCACACTTTAGAAAATTAGAAATAATTTACATAGACAATTGTATACCTATAGATGAAATTAAATTAATAACAAAACACAACCCTAATTGTAAAATAAATTATACTTGATATTGAATAAAGTATAGTTATAAGTAATCTCTAGAAAACATTCTGTTGCACTTTGTTGCTGTTTGTTGCACCTTGTTGCAAACTGTTGCACTTTTGTTGTGATATTTTTAAAAAACCCAGTATTTATAGTGGGTTTCGGGGTATTCTCCTTAAATATATTTTGTTGCTCTTTGTTGCAAACTGTTGCGTTTTGTTGCACCTTGTTGCAAAACTGTTGCACTTTTGTTGCTGTTCTGTTGCAACAGAGGTTTTTTTTGTTGCAAAACTGTTGCGCTTTTGTTGCTGTTTTGTTGCAACAGAGGTTTTTTGTTGCAAAACTGTTGCACTTTTGTTGCAGTTTTGTTGCAACAGAGGTTTTTTGTTGCAAAACTGTTGCACTTCTGTTGCTGTTTTGTTGCAACAGAAGTTTTTTTGTTGCAAAACTGTTGCACTTTTGTTGCTGTTTTGTTGCAACAGAGGTTTTTTGTTGCAAAACTGTTGCGCTTTTGTTGCTGTTTTGTTGCAACAAGGATATTTTTGTTGCAGTCTGTTGCAAGGCTATTTAAAGACTGAACTTAAAAAAGTTCTTGTAAATCATTAGATTCTATAAAT
>NZ_CANLTU010000016.1 GCF_947494125.1 uncultured Tenacibaculum sp. | reverse complement strand
AACCACAACAAGTGTAATACGCATTTTACTTATTGTAAATAAATTTCATTTCTTATTCCATAGTCATTTTACCTACAGTTTAATTAATCTTTACTTTTTTACTATTCAACTTCTTCATAAAGGAATTTGGTCGAATAGCATATATCTATTTCATTAAAATTTCACTATCTTTAAATAGAAAGAAATAAAATATTCCCAAAATATATATCCTTAAATTCCACCCCTTTTTATTGTTAATTCCCTAATTAAACTCCTTCGGGAGTTTTCTTTATGCTTTCATTTTATCTACAGATTAAATGCTTTGTAGAATGCTAAAACTGCAATTATTAGCAAAGCGATTAATATTATTTTGTCTTTTATATTTAAATCTGAAAATTTCATAATTACTAGTACTTCTCTAAACTCGATCAACTTCATCAACAAATAATCTAAATTCTTTAGGAGTTATTATTTTTATATATTTTGCAGTATTAATATCTACACCTCTTGATTCTGATATTATTCTATTTATTGTGCTTCTAAAAAATCTTTTTGGCAACCTCCAGTAGTATTCCGATAAGGCTTTTTTTGTATCTTTAAAAGGCGGGTATTGAAATTCCATAAATAAATTATTTTTGTTGTCTTTTTGTTCCGTTTTTTAAAGTTCAAAACTTTCAATACTCTCTCCTATAGAATCAGAGAGGGTATATTTAAGCTCTTAAACCTCCTCTACTAACTCAGTCACCAATTCAGCTATATTATTTTTAGCAGTTTTTAATAATTCTGCAATTATTCTTTCTTGTTCTTTTGTTTTTTCCTCCATCTCTTTTATTTTTCTATTTATATATTTTTTATGTTGCTTGTCTTCATATTTATGTTGTTTACTTAACCTTACATATTCATCTCTACCAATCATTAACCCCTTTAAAACATCTAAACAATTTATAACATGAGAGTTTTTAAAATAAGAATGATTTTCTTCTGTAGTTAACGAGGACTGTATCAAAGAAATTAGACTTTCTTGATATATTGGTAACATAGAAAGATCTTCATTAAACATTACTTTAAGATTTGAGCTATTGTTCAAACCTATTTTTTTTTCGTTCGGGGTATAATTCATTTTTTTTGTTTTAAAATGTAGCAGAATAGCTACTGTTATAGTTTTTAGTTATTTGTAATAGTTTCATATAATTTGTTATTCTTCTCATATATTGATAAGTACAATTCATTAATTTTTATAAAAACCTCTTTAGAAGTGTAGCTTTGTTCTCCTAATGTTTCATTTCCATTCTTGCTAACAATTATTTTTAAAATTGAACCATCAGAAATTATTGGAAATGGTGTTATTTTCACTCCATTATTCCAGCACCATTTCATTGCTTTAAAATGTAATTCCATCTGTATTTACTTCTTTGGTTATTACGTTTTCATGCTCTTCTTGATTAGGTATTTCCTTTTTAATATAAAAATGTTCTTTTTTTACACGTTTTTGAGTAGCCATATCAACTTCATTTTTCATTATTCTTCCCTGAGAATCCCTATACTCTTTAGGATTAAAAATATAGTCTTCCATTTTGCAATATGTTTCGACAGCCTTTTTAAATTTACTTGCTCCAACTGCTGATTTTTTTCCAACAAAATCAACATAATTAGTATAAAGATTGCTCCTTAAAAGATTAACATTAAACCTGCTTTCATCTGAAAAATATTCCATTGCCCATTCCATACAATTATCACCGATTTGTGCCTTTAAATTGTTCATTTTAATATTGTCCATTGGCGCTAAAAACTCATTTCTAACATTAGCTAAATACAACTGACAACATTGCATTAAAAAATTATAAAACTTATTGTACTGTTCGTCGTTCCAATCTTGAAAAAAAGAATGCCCAAAATCATCTGAAACTTTGCGTTCACTATTGTAGTTATCTGTATGTGCATGGTAGTAATCGCTAAAGGAAACAAAGAATAAACGTCGTAAATCTGAACCTCGATTTTTGTTTAAGCCATAATTAAAAGTACCTACGAATTTTGGAGAATCTGCAAAAGATAATGAGTAACCTTGTTTCCCCTTTGGATTTATATTTGTTTCTCCTGTAATTTTATTATAGAAAAAATCAAATGCTCCACCTTTTTTTCCATCTTCTATATTTATTACATCATGTTCTTTTTGTAAACCTCCTAACAAATGCTTATTTGAACTTAAATCATCATCTTTACCATCAACTGTAAAAATATTTAATAACTCTTTTAAGCCCCTAATACCTAAACTTTTTCCAGTACCTCCATTTGCATCATCATCACTTCCTTTTACAGCATCATCCATAATGTAAATGAACTTCGCATAATCCTCTCTTTTGTAACGGTGTATTAAATAACCAAATGCAAAACATTTATTTAAAAAATGTTGCTCTTGTGTTATTTGCTCTTCTTCTGAAAGTTTTTCTCCATTTAGCGTAAATAAATTAGCTTTTCTGTAATTTTCTTGCTCTTGAACGGTATCAAAAGGTTCTTCAATTTCTTTTCGCCAATGTACACGACTTCCATTTATTATGTACGCCATGAAATCACATGAAGTATCTTTTATTTTTACACGATTACGACCTTGTTGATCTTTATAATACTCAAAGTAATTTTGTTGTACTATAAAGTTTTTATTTACAACTTTGTGAGACCAAACAAAGCTGTTTGAAATGTTTTGTGAACTAAAAGCAACGTTATCTGAAGTTATTTTAACAATACCGTTATTAAAATAAAACAACTGACTAACTGCATTACAATTTTTAAAATCAATATCAATAGAGTCAATGTTTTTCAACTCATTTACTGAGAATGATCTTGAACGTTTTATTAAGTTTATTTTATCTAAACAAGCTCCTTTGTCTTTTAAATATTCTATACAAAACTTGCGTATTTCAGAAGTCTCTGGAACAGATACTTTATAATCTTCTATTTTAACTACAAATGATGTGTCCTCGTTATTTTTATCTTGAATATTTAAATCTTGCCTATAACTATAAAAATTGTTTGCATTTAAAAAATAATGCAAATTTGCTAAGTTTATTTGTGGACGACCTTTATCGTTACTATCAATAAAATTGCATTTTAATGCAACTAATAATAAGTTTTCAAATTTGCGTTTTATTGCGTTTTTGTCTGCGTTTGTATAATATTTCAGCCAGTCTCTAAAATCTTTACCATTTTGCCCCATTTTTGAAGATGGCAACCATATAGTTTTTAAGTTCCAATATTTATTTGCTAACGCAAAAGCATATTTTTTACCAGAATTATCTATATCTGGTAAATTGTAAAAATTTTGACATAGTTTATTTAATCTACTATACTGATCATAGCTTAATTGTTGTCCCTCACTATTTAACCAAATTGGATAATAATCGTCTGATATTGAAGCTAGGTTTAAACCGTCTGAGCCTCCACTACAGATAATAATATTTTTAACTTGTAGCTCTTTTATCTCATTAAGAATTTCTTTTCGAGCATCTCTACTTGAAGTACGTGTTAAATCTTCATATAATGAAGTAATGAGGTTTTCATCAACTTTCTTTAATATTCTATCCAATCCATGGATATAATCATTGTCTTTTGATCCTAAATAGCCATGTTTGAAGTTTACAGTTTTTCCTTCTGTATTTTTTCGTTTAAATTCTGCTGGTTTATAGGTTTTAGCCCATGTTTTTAAATCATTCGAATACGCAAAAATTGGATAATTTTCAGTACTACTTGTGATCATTAGCTTACCTTCTTTCTTGGTAATCTTTTTATAATATTCTACTTCAAAAAAATTGAATTCTTTTGCTATTGGAGAAGTAATAAACCTACCTATACTTATTAAGTTATGATATTCTTTAGTCTTTACTTCAAAATATGTTTTTGGTAACTTATCTGTGTTATTTTTAAATTCAATATTTGCTGTATAAACGGTGTTATTTTCACCAATATTAAACTCAGCATATAATTTTTTCATTACCTCTATAAAAGAAAGCCCTGTTTTACTAATAATCGCGCTAACAGCATCATAACTTTTATCACCAAAATCTACAACTAACCATTTACCTTCTTTTTTAAATAAAGAAGCACTTGCAGTCTTTTCATTGGTACGGAATTTGAACTTCTTACTACCTGATGTTTCGCAACCAACGCAATTTGGAAAGTGTTTATGTAGAATATCTAAACCATCGCTAGTTGCGTTGTAAAGATCAGAGGTGTTGTACTTGTAGTTCATTGAAAAAGATTTACTTAGTCTCGTTTCGTTTATCAAATATTTTATATCTGCTAATTCTATTACTATTTAATTTTAAATAGTAGCGTTCATTGTTTTGAGATTGCTGCATAAATTATTCTTTGGTATTTGAAGAATATTTAAATTTTTTTAAAGCTTCTTTTACTTGTAAACCTTTCTTACCGTATTTAGGCTGTTTCTCTCCTCTGGCTATTTTTCCTACATATCTTGGGGTAACATTACATTCTTCTGCTATGATCTGATAAATTGTTTTTGGAGGAGACCCCATATTTTGATAATTGCTAGACATTTTTCTGTATATTTGTGTTACAATGTGACACGAATATACAGATAATTTCTGCATTAGCATATAATTTCTGTAAAATATTACATAAAAAATATGACTGAAGATTTTATTTCGCTAAATATCAACCACTTAGTTGGGAGGGAGAATCTTGCTAAAGATGCCTTTGGGAAAATATTTGGGTTAAATAGAGGAGCTATAAGTAGCTATATAGATGGGAAAGCAAAACCGAAAATTGATACATTACGGAAAATTTCTGAAAAGTATAAAATTTCTATTGATGATATTGTAAATAAGAATTTATCAAAAACCTCAGATGTATTTAATAATAAAGTTAGCTTATCGGGGGAGGTATCTGGTAAGTTAACCATAAAAGAAATTGAAATAGTAAGAGAAGCTATATTAATGTATGAAAAACAGCTTTTAGACGATCCTGTTTTCAATAAGTGGCTAGATTTAAAGCTTACTAAAAAGGAAAATGAAATTCATAGAGAATATCAAAAATTAAGAAATTAAAAAAACAACTCTCAATTAAGTGAATTAAAATTGAGAGTTGTTTTTTTTTGAAAAAATATAATTTAATTAGTAATTTAAAGGTAAGCCCGCTTTTTTTCTTAAAGATATATTTAGCTCAATTTCTTGAGTAAACGATTCTGTTAAGTTTTTATATTTTTCTAATCGACTTATTGTTTTTATAAAGTTTGTTTGCAAAAGGAATAAAGCTTTATTGTTTTCTCCAAGAACATTCTTTAAATCATTTATAATAATCTGAAACTTACAAATAGTTTCTTTATGAGTGAGATCTCCGTCTTTAAATTTAGATGTTAGATCTTTTATTTCTTTATTGATTAGTTTTAAGGATTTCACTTATGTCGAGGGGTTTAATAATTCTACTAATTCATTACCGTTTAAAATCAAATTTTCAATTTCTTTTTGATTTTCTTTTCTCTTTCTTTCTAAGGAGTTCAATAAATATACAAAACTATAGATAATAGTTGTTGATATAATTGCAGTAATTACAAAACTTAAATCATAGGAAAGTTTAGGGAAATCAGTTCTTGTTAAAAATGAACGTAAAACCCAGAATGAAGAAACGTAAATAAATCCAATACATGCAATTTTATATAATTTTTTAGTTCTTACGTTGGAGTTTGATTTAAAAACTAAATAAATACAGAATATTGATACAGAGAGGGCTAAGAAAGGTAGTCCTATAGCATATAAAAAATACCTAAACGAAGAGTATCCTAAAAAAGAGTATTCTTGTTTAAGTACATTTTTTTTTGCATGATATTTCTTTAATTCAATTTTCTTTGTAGTTTCTACTTCTTTCGCTTTTTGAATATATGTAGCAATATCTATTTTTTTATTTTCAAGCTGATTTAATAAATCTGTTCTTTCCTTGTTTGATTTATTAATTATTTTTTTATACTTAGCAAAATGGGTTTTATACGGTTTCCAATTTTTTAATTGTCCCCAATATGTATGACTATATGGTAAGCAACAAATTGTAAAAAATAAAACCCCTGTTAATAATGCTTTAAATTTACCCTTCTTGTTGGTTGTCATCATCTTCATCCCCAACTTCATCGTTTTGAATAAATTGTTTTTCTTGCTGTTCTTCATCTTCATCGTCCCCAACTTCATCGTTTTGAATAAGCTTAAGTTCATAACTGTTTTTTTCTTCTAAATTTTCTAATTTTTCATCGGTACAATTTGAAAATGTTAATACTGTAATCATTGTTACTAAAATTTTTAATGCTTTTTTCATTATTTACTTTTTTTATATTTTATTAAGTAAATATATGGTATATGAAAAAGATAAAAAGTCTATTAAAAACTAATTATCCAATACATTTTAACATTTTCTATGCAATCAAACAAATTTAATGCTTTTAAAATTAAAACTGCATAAATAAAACTAGTTCTTAAAAAAATAGGGGTATTAGGTATTAGCTGTTTAGGGGTATTAGGTATTGTGTATTACAGAAAAAAAACGTATAAAACTCAGAGTATATCTGTAATAGTTGGAGAAAATATGTATTTAAGATTTAGTTCTATAATTACTCAAATTTAACACATAAAAAAAGTGTGTAATCTTCTTATTAAAGAAAAATCTGCTGAATTTTATGTAAAGAGAAGGTCTTTATTTGTACTCAAAAAATAATGTACTCGCTTTTGTACTCATTTTTGTACTCACTATTTTCCTTATAATTATAGTATCTATATTATTGTTTTTATTTTTTGAGTACAATTAGTATAGAAATTATAATAAATAAATTAATATTGTAAAATATAATAGAAATAAATCAAAAGTTATAAAAAGCATAAACATAAAATTAATGAAAAATATCAATTACGTCCCATTTACTTCCCACGGTGATGCTTAATGTATTGTAAATCATCAGGTAGTGATTGTAAAAAAAATCCTCTCTGGGTCACAAAATAAAAAGCAGTAGAAGTTATTCTACTGCTTTTTTAGGGAAAAAGAAAAAGGGGTGCACTCTTTTCGAGTGAGCAATAAAAGTATAAAACAACTATTTCAAATTATGTAACATTTGTTACATAAGAGGTTTTTTATTTAAGAATAATGAGGTATTTTTCTATAATTAAGTATACTGGGTTTGTAATCAGTTTTTTAGGTGTTAGTGTAAGCATTTTAGAAACGATGTATGTGGCTGTTTTTAATAAACCAATATTTGTCCACTTCTATTTGGTAAAGAAAAAATTACCTAAAAAAAAGAAAGCTTTTTTAGTAGAAAATATATCATTTTATAATAAACTAAATAACAAACAAAAAGAATATTTTGAGCATAGGTTAGTACAGTTTTTTAGGAAATATGATTTTATAGAAAGAGAAAATGTAGAGTTAACACCAGAGATTAAAGTATTAATAGCGTCGTCATATATAAAATTAACTTTTGGTATGCGAAGATATATTACTACTACTTTTAATAAAATTGTGATCTATCCTAAAAGCTTTTATTCAGTAACAACAAAACTATATCATAAAGGGGAGTTTAACCCTAGATATAAAACAATAGCTTTCTCTTGGGAAGATTTTTTATTAGGTGAAATTATTGTAAATGATAATTTAAATCTTGGAATTCATGAATTCACTCATGCTTTAACTTTTCATGGAAGTAAATCTAAAGATGTAAGTGCTAAGATATTTTATAAGATATTTGAAGAAATAGTGTCTTTTATGAGTGATAAAAACAATGTAGAAGCAATTAAACAATCTAATTATTTTAGAGATTATGCGCTAACTAATAAATTAGAATTTGTAGCTGTAATAATGGAGCATTTTTTTGAAACGCCTGAAGATTTACAAAATAAGTTTCCTGTGTTGTTTAGAAAAATTGAAATAATGCTTAATTATAAGTCAACAAAATTATAATTCTAATATTTTTATTTGATTTCGATTTAACTCTATTTTGTCTTGCTTTTCTAAAGCTTTTAATAAACGAGAAATAACAACTCTAGAAGTATGCAAATCATTGGCTATTTGTTGATGTGTAGCAGAAATAAGATCGTTATTTGTAACCATAGCTTTATCTTTTAAATATTTGTACAGACGATCATGCATGTTTAAAAAAGCAATTGAATCTACAGCTTCAATAAATTCATTTAACCTAGAATGATAACTTTGTAAAATATATTCTTGCCAACTTTTATATTTACTTAACCATTCAGACATTTTATTTTTTGGAATCATTAATAATTTAATATCAGTTTCTGCAACAGCTTTAATTTTACTTTTAGTTTCTCCCAAACAACAAGAAAGAGTCATAGCGCAAGTGTCACCTTTTTCTATATAATATAAAACTAATTCATCACCATCTTTATCTTCCCTTAAAATCTTAATAGCACCACTAATTATTAAGGGGATAGAAACCATATAGCTATTAACATCAATAATAATAGTATTAGCTTCAAACTCTTTGTAAACGGCTAAATTTGAAATTTCATTAATTAATTCATCTTCAAATATGTATCCGTAATGTTTTTTTAAATCTAGTATCAATTTTGTTTTTATTTACAAAGTATAATGTACAAAGAAATAAAATAAAACAGCATGATTTTAATCAGTTTTTCTAGTGGATTTATTTCAGAAATTTGATATAGAAATAAACAATAAATCCACATTAAAATGAAAAAAAGAACGCCAGTATCAGTAATTATGAGTAAAAATGTAATTACTCTAAGTAGTACAGATGATTTAATACGAGCAGAAAAGTTATTTAAAAAAGAACATATAAGACATATTCCTGTAGTGAGTGGAACAGAAATAAAAGGTATGTTAAGTTATACTGATTTATTAAGAATTAGCTTTGCAGATGCTATAGACCAAGATGAAACAGATGTAGATACCGTAGTATATAATATGTTTACTATAGAGCAAGTTATGGCTAAAAACCTAGTAACTGTTAGTTCATCAGCAACAATTAAAGAAGTTGCAGAAATTTTATCTAAAAAAGAGTTTCACGCATTACCAGTAGTAGATAATGGGAGCCTAGTAGGAATTGTTACTACTACAGATTTGATTTACTATTTGTTAGAGCAATTTTAAAGTGCTAAAAGTAAGTGAAATCCTTACTTTTAGTATGGTTTTTTTTACTTGATATTATTTTTTATAATTTATTTTTGAGAAACTCAAAACACTATATTATGTTGAATGATATTTCAAATTTAGGCTCAGTTTTAAATAAATCTGAACAAAAATCTATAAAAGGAGGTTGGATTTATGTTATGTGCACTACATGTGACCCTCTACCTAGTGGTTATATTTGTATGAATAAACCTTTTTGTGGGGGAGTATAAAAATTAAAAGTTTAACTTTTTATTTATTAGAAGATTATTAATAACAACATTTTAAAGCCAATTTTATTTATATAAATAAAATTGGCTTTAAAAATTTATCTTACTTACTTAATTAATAATTGCTTTTAAATTAGAAATTGTTTCCGTAGGATTATCACTTTTAAAAACAAAACTACCAGCAACTAAAACATCAGCTCCAGCTTCAATAAGTTTATTCGCATTTTTATCGGTAACTCCACCATCAATTTCAATTTGACATTCAGAATTAGAAAACTCAATTAAGTGTTTTAATTGAGTTATTTTTTTATAAGTATTTTCTATAAAAGACTGCCCTCCAAAACCTGGATTAACACTCATAATACATACTAAATCTAAATCTTCTATTATGTCTTCTAAAACAGCAATTGGAGTGTGAGGGTTTAGTGCAACTCCAGCTTTCATACCAGCAGCTTTTATTGCTTGAACTGTTCTGTGTAAGTGGGTGCATGTTTCATAATGAACAGTTAATATGTCTGCTCCTAAATCAGCAAAAGTATCAATATATCTATCTGGATCTACAATCATTAAATGTACATCGATAGTTTTATTAGCATGTTTAGAAATTGCTTTTAAAACGGGCATACCAAAAGAAATATTAGGAACAAATACTCCGTCCATAATATCTACGTGAAACCAATCGGCTTTACTATTGTTAATCATTTCTACATCACGCTGTAGATTAGCAAAATCAGCTGCTAAAATTGAAGGAGCTACTAGTTTTTCCATTATAATTTGTTGTGTTGTTGTTGAGTGGCAAATATAGTCAAAACTATAGAGTGTATTAAAAAGAAAACTCTCGATAATTCGAGAGTTTTCTTTTTAATAATCAAAAAACGAATAGTTATAATAAACTACCGTTATTGTATATGTTTTTTAACCTAAGTAAGTCATTAATATTTTACTACGTGATGTGTGTTTTAATCTACGAATAGCTTTTTCTTTAATCTGACGAACACGCTCACGAGTTAAATCGAAAGTTTCACCAATCTCTTCTAAAGTCATTGGTTGATGTTCACCTAAACCAAAGTATAGTTTAACAACATCAGCTTCACGAGGAGTTAATGTTTCTAAAGCACGGTTTATTTCAATTCGTAAAGATTCGTGTAATAAAGTTCTATCTGGATTTGGAGACTCACCTGAGTTTAATACATCATATAAGTTCGAGTCTTCTCCTTCAATTAATGGAGCATCCATAGATACGTGACGACCAGAATTCTTCATTGATTCTTTTACGTCATTAACAGTCATATCTAATTTCTTAGCAATTTCTTCAGGACTTGGAGGTCTTTCGTTTTCTTGCTCTAAGAAAGCATACATTTTATTGATCTTGTTAATAGATCCAATTTTATTTAAAGGTAAACGTACAATACGAGATTGTTCAGCTAAGGCTTGTAATATAGATTGACGAATCCACCATACAGCATAAGAGATAAATTTAAAACCACGGGTTTCATCAAAACGTTTTGCTGCTTTAATTAAACCTAAATTACCTTCATTAATTAAATCAGGTAAAGTTAATCCTTGATTTTGGTATTGTTTTGCTACAGAAACTACAAAACGTAAATTAGCTTTAGTTAATTTTTCTAAGGCTCTTTGGTCACCAGCTTTAATTCTTTGCGCTAATTCAACTTCTTCATCAGCGGTAATTAAGTCTACTTTTCCTATTTCTTGTAAATATTTATCTAAAGATGCGGTTTCTCTATTGGTAACCTGTTTTGTAATCTTAAGTTGTCTCATGTAATTACGAAATATTTTTAATTTATCTATTGGCTTACATATTCTTATACGTAAGATGTTACATTAATGTTACAAAAAATAAAAAGTTTTTTATAAAATTTCTCAATTTGTTAAAGAATTGTTAATTTTGAAACTTGAAGAGAAAATTTTATGTGACTTCTTTTAATATTAGGTGTCTAAAATAGCAAGTCTAATTATAACCAATAAGGAAACCAAACTTAGCCCTTGAAAAGTCTTGATGCTACAAAATTTAGTGATGAAGAACTGGTTGCTAAAATAGTGGAGAAAAATGATACTCATTTATTCGCTATTTTGTACGACCGTTATGCTGGTGTTGTATATAACAAATGTTATGGCTTTTCTAAAAGTAAAGAAGAAGCTCAAGATTTAACACATGATGTTTTTATACGCCTGTTTGTAAAACTAAGAACTTTTAAAGGAAGGTCTAAGTTTTCTACATGGCTCTATTCTTTTACTTATAATTTCTGTGTAAATTACGTGCAGCGAAATAAAGAAAAGAAAAAGGAAAAAGTAACAATAGTAACGGACCAAATTAAAGAAGAAATTAACGAAAATGAAATAGATGACGCTGATTTATTTGAGTTGAAATCAGATAAACTAGCAAAAGCACTCGAAATGATATCTCCGTCGGAGAAAATGATTTTATTAATGAAGTATCAAGATGATATGAGTATTAAAGAAATATCAGAATTATTAGAGTTGGGTGATAGCGCAGTAAAAATGCGTTTAAAAAGAGCTAAAGAAAAAGTAGTTAAAGCGTATAACAAATTGTAATAATTATGGATAATCCATTTAAGAAAATATTACATAATGAAGAATTGCCAGAGGTACTAAAAGAAAAAGTACTAAACGATGTGGCAATGATTAAGCTTTCAATAGATATGGCTGATTTATTTGTGGTTAAATACCCAAATACAATAGCAGATTTATTAGGAGGTGGTACGCCTAAAAAAGAAGCTAAGGACAAGAATAATAATCAAAACTAAATTACATAACCAAAACAAACTATTATTATGAATGCGTTACAAGTAGGTTTTTTAGAATCCTTTAAAGATGTTTTTGAAAATGTTAAAGATTCTTTACCAACGGTATTAGGTTTTATAGGATTTGTAATTCTTGCCTGGATAATTATTAAAGTATTTTTATATATAGTAAGAAAAGCTTTAGCAAAAACAAAAATTGATGAATGGTCTAAAAAACTAAGGAAAACTGAAATTTTTGGTAATAGTACTATAAATATAGTATTAACTAATGTGATTTTAGCAGTACTAAAATGGTTTTTGATACTAACTTTTGTAATGGCTGGGTCTAATATTTTTGGAATAAATGTAATTTCTGAAGGTATACAAAGCTTTTTTGCTTACTTACCAAAATTATTAACTGCTCTTGGAATTTTTGTTGCAGGTGCGTATTTAGGAACTATTGTAAAAAAAGCAATTCAATCTATGTTTAAATCTTTTGAAATTTCAGGAGGCAATTTAGTTGGAAATATTGCGTTTTACTTAATAGTTATATTTTTGTCTATAACAGCATTAGATCAGGCGGGAGTAGATACTTCTCTGATAAAAAGTAATTTAACTCTTATAATTGGGTCAATTCTTCTAGCATTTACAATTGCTTTTGGTTTAGGTGCAAGAGACGCAGTCTCTAGATTGCTTTTTGGTTATTATTCAAGAAAAAATATAGGTATAGGAGAAAAGGTTGTTATTGGAGATGTAGTAGGAGTGGTTACAGCAATAGATAATATTTGTTTAACTGTAACAACAGATGAAGGTAAGGTAGTTTTACCTATTAAGGATGTGGTAAACAGTAAAATAGTTGTAAAAAAATAAATGATTAAATTTTTTTTTATATATTTGAGCCATATTTATATATAGAAAAATGATTTTAAAAAATGATAGATTTCGGGGGACTTCTATCTTATAGGTAAAGAATTTATTCTTTACTAATTAAATGGCCATCTAAAGATGGTCATTTTTTTTGTCCTTTTTTGTGACTTAAATAAATAAAAAGTGTCTAAATAAACGAAGATAGTTATCGGGGGGCATCTATCTTTTAAGTAAATGAGAGTGGTTTTTGGAAACAAAAACCACTCGTTTTATATATAAGGATTTTTAGGACTTAAACTTTGTGACCAAAACAAATTATAGGTGTCTTATACTATAGAAAAGAAAAGGAAATATAATTTTTATAAATTATAACCACAAAAAAACAGCTAATTTAATTAGCTGTTTTTTAATTTTATTCAAAAGAGAGGTGTAAGAAAACCCCTCTGGTCCCCAGAAAATCAATAGGGTCTGTCCATTGACTTGGAGATTTATTATCGTATTTAACTTCATTATTAACAGCAAAAACACCTCTAATAGATGGTGAGAATTTAAAATAACTAAAATAAAAGTCTACTCCAACACCCAATTCATACATTAGATTACTTGTAGTTGTTCTAAACTCACCGGCAAAATTATCATCACTATTATTTTCATTACTTGAAAAATTATAATCGTAAGATATTCCTCCTAATACATAAGGCCTTATATTATTAAGTCTATTTGTGCTTAATTTTAAAATTAAAGGTAAGTGTAAGTATGTAGCTCCAACTTCTCTTGTTTTTACATTGTCAGATCCAACAATATGCTTAAAAGTTAGGGTTTTGGTATTAGACATTAAACCTGGTTCAAATCTTAAATTTACATTATTATGTAATCTAAGGTCAGCAATTAATCCTACATTAAACCCTACTGAAGATTTTACTTCTATTTCAGCATTGTTAAATCCACTAGGTTTGTATCCTACTTTATATCCATTACTGTTTAAACCTAAATAAAAACCATAATGAAAAAGAGGCTTATCAAAACTAGGTAAATTCAATACTTTTTCTTGTTGTGCTTGAGAGGTAATTGAAACGATTCCAAAAATCCCAAAAAATAAAAGTTTTTTTAGCATACTATTTTAAGGCGGTATAAATTGATGCAACTCCAAAAGTTACAGGTAAATTCTTTGCATTCTTAAACCCATTTTTTTGCAAAATATTGTTGAAGGCTTTTCCAAATGGAAAAGAATTAGCACTTTCTGATAAATAAGAGTAGGCAACTTTATCTTTAGAAAATATTTTACCAATAATAGGAAGAATAAAATTAGTGTAAAACTTATAACCTTGTTTAAAAGGAAACTTGGTTGGGTTTGATGTTTCTAAAACCACAAATTTACCTCCAGGTTTTAATACACGAAGTATTTCAGTTAAGCCTTTGTCTAAGTTTTCAAAATTTCTTACTCCAAAAGAAACAGTAATAGCATCAAAAGTATTGTCTTCGAAAGGGATGCTTTCACTATCACCAACAATCATTTCAATTTTATTAGTTAAATCTGCTTTGGCTATTTTTTGTTTACCAACTTCTAACATTCCTGCAGAGATATCTAAACCTACAATCCTTTTGGGGTTTAATTCAGCCATCATTAAAGCTAAATCACCAGTTCCAGTTGCTATATCTAATATTTGTTGCGGGTTGTTTTCTCCAACTAATTTCACTACTTTTTTCCTCCAGCTAACATCAATTCCTAAAGAAATAACACGGTTTAATCCGTCGTAATCTTCAGAAATATTGTCAAACATTTTAGCGACTTGTTCTTTTTTTCCTAATTCAGAATTTTTGTATGGTTTGATGCTTTTTGACATGTTATTTTTTTTGCGATGAAATTATCCGTTAATAGCAACTACTTCGTTAATCTGATTTGGAAGCATTTCTTTAAGCATGGTTTCAATACCATTTTTTAAAGTTACTGTTGATGATGGGCATCCACTACAAGCACCTTGTAAAATAACACTTACTTGTTTAGTACTTTCATTATATGATTGAAATGCAATGTTTCCACCATCAGAAGCTACAGCTGGTTTTATGTATTCATCTAAGATATCAACAATTTTAGCTTCGGTATCAGTTAAGTCTTCTTTTGGAATTTCAACGTTTTGCTTTGTTTGTTGTTTAGGAAGTTCTTGTATAATAGTTTTTCCTTCTTGAATATAACTTCTTATAAAAGTACGAACTTCTTGATATACTTCATTCCATTCGACCATATCATATTTACTTATTGATATATAGTTTTCTGAAATAAAAACTTCTTTCACGAATGGGAAACTGAATAATCGTTGTGCTAAAGGTGATGATTTGCTTGCTTCATCAATATTTTTAAATTCAACATCGGTTTGTGTAAGTGCTTTATTTGTACCAAATTTCATTACTGCAGGGTTTGGAGTAACTTCAGCATATACTTCAACGGCATCTTTCTTTGTAGTTTCTTCTGTAACAATAGTATTACCTTCTTGTAAATAGTTTTCTATTTGTTCACGAACTTCTTCTTCAACATCGTCCCATTGAACTATATCATATCGCTGAATAGCTATGAAGTTTGCTGTAACTAACACTTTTTTTACAAAAGGAAGATAAAAAAGTTGTTGTGCTAAAGGTGAGTTTTTAGCTTCGTCTATATTGTTAAACTCATAACTGCCTCCATTTACTAAAATAGTGTTACTAACAAATTTTAGGATAGTCTCGTTATTAGTTTCTTGTATATTTATTTTAATTGAGCTCATAAGTTGTAAAATGAAGTGCAAAATTACGGTAAAAAACTGATATATGTATATATAAAAAGTCCTGCAAAAGCAGGACCTTAATGTTATTTATGTTTTTTAAACTATAGACTAAAAGTAATAGTTCCAGAAATTCTAGTAGTATTATTGTTTAATTCAATAGGGTTTACATTCACATTTGGAGAATTATAGATATTATAAGGACTGTTATTTTCTGATTTACTATATGCTAAATCAAACTTCATGTCTCCAAAGTTATACCCTAAACCTAGAGAATATCCTTTGGTGTGGTCTCTGTCTAGTGCATTTTTAAAAGGACTTTCCTCAAAATGATACCCCCCTCTAATACTCATTTTATCAAAACGCCATTCAGTACCAATATTTATGGCCTGAACATTTTTAAAATCATTATTGAAATTTTGATTTGCATTTATAAAAACTGCATCATTTTCTTGATACTTTGTTCCGCTATAATCTTTGTATGTATAGTCGGCACTAATTAAACCTTGTTTTCCAAATACTAATGCGGCACTTGCAGTTAATCTACTAGGAGTTCTTAATTTAAAAATATTAGAACTAAATTCTTCACCACTATTAATATCGGTAGCTTGATTTGAGGCTGAAATATCGGTATAACCTAGCCAATCATCATATCTAGAATCATTGGGATCAAAAACATTTAAGTTGCTTTCTTCAAAAACCTCAGGGTGCCAAGTAGGTGTTTCATAAGCTAACCCAAAACGAAATGTTTGATTTACTTTGTATATGAAACCTGCACTTAATGAAATACCATTCCCTTCAAAGTAACTGTCTTGAATGTTTAATGCATTTAGAGTATTACCATTAGTATCTTGATTAGTCTCTCTTAACCTTGTTATTTGACCAAATTTAAAACTATGAAATTTGATACTAGCTCCAGCAAATAATTTATTTTGATGTACTGCTGAGAATCCCATTTCTAAAATTGAACTTTCTCCTCTAGTAGTATTGGTAAAACGTTGTTCTTGTCCGTTGTCAAACTGATTACTTGTGTCATCTGGATGTTCATTAAATAAAGCCTGACCACTATTTCCACTTGAAGAAAAAGAACCTTCAAAGTCACTTTTAAGCCTATAGTTTACATTTAAAGAAAAACGATTCCAATCTGAACTGTACGCAGAATCGAAAGATAAAATAGCTCCAGCTTGAGAAATGTTTAAATAATCGTCTTGAATACCAACGGTATTACCATAGTAAGATGCTAAATATTCAGTATTTCGATTGTTTAAAGTAGCGGAAAAAATACTTTTCTTAGCCACAGCACCACCTGCAGGGTTAATACTTATAGCAGAAACATCAGCTCCAAGAGCTCCAAAAGCTCCACTCATAGCTTCAAAACGAGCGGTTCCAAAATTATCGTCTTTTGTAAAAAGAATACCTAAGTCATTATATCCTAAAGATTGAGAGTAGGCAGTATAAGTACTAGCGATGAGTATCGCATAAGTTAAAAATCGTTTCATGTTCTTTGTTAATTAGTTTAAAAACTTATTTAAAAAAGTTGGTTAAATTTATCTACGTCTGCTTCTTGAGCTTCTATTACTTGAAGAGCTTCTAGTAGAGCTACTTCTAGATGGTGTAGAATAACTACGAGTACTTCTAGAAGGAGTAGAGTAACTTTTTGAGCTTCTTGAACTGCTTCTGGATGGAGTAGTATAATTAGACTTTTTTACGGTTCTCTTTGTTGATCTGGTAGGTTTGTGTCCACCAGTATTATAATTTCTTGTATTTCTTTTTGTAGAATTAGCACTGCTATTACCTCTTGTATTATAGTTGTTGCGAGTACTTCTAGAATTGTTATAAGATCTATTTGAATTTCTTGAAGAACCACGAGTATTATATCCTCTTGTGTTTCTTGTAGATCTTCCGTTAGAATTATATCCTCTCGTAGATCTTTTAGTGCTTCTAGATGGTTTATATCCACCAGTATTGCCTCTAGTATTTCTAATTGTTCTTGTTCCTCTTGTACTACGTATAGAAGAATTTCTATTGTTTCTTCTATACGTGCTAGAAGATCTTCTAGAAGTAGAAGTTCCTCTTCTTCCAGTTGTATACCCTCTTCTAGATGTAGAGGTAGTTCTATAACCTCTATAAGGATTTGCACCTCTACGTGATCTATAATATCTATTATTGTAGTTGTTATATGGGCTATAGTAATTGTTTCTATAATAAGGCGGACAGTAGTTGTAAAAACCACCTGCGTAAAACCCTGTATTATAATAATGTCCATAGTTATATGGGTGCCAATAAGAATTATATCCCCAATAGTTACCATAATAACGAGAACGCCACCAAGGTCTATAATAAGAGTACCCATAATATGTATCCCAATCCCAGTTGTTATAATAGTGCCATCTTGGAGAGGTATTAATATTAATTACAACATCACTGTTGTTATTGTTATTGTATCCCCATGGCTCATTAGAATTATAGCCAATATTAGATTCTTGATCATCCTCATATATAATATCTTCCTCGTCATTAAAGTCAGTATTGTCAGATTTATAATTCTCAATATCAGTGAAAATATCTGTGCCGTTTAAAGCATCTAAACGCTCAACTTCTTTTGTAAAGTAGTTCTCATTATATTCTTTAGCTTCTCTTTCATTAGCATATACAACTTTTCGTTGTGATTGCTCTTGTCTTTCATTACCTTCATCGTAAATGCCGTCATCACTACTAGCAACCGTTTGCATTGTTCCGCAAGAAACAATTGTAGTTATCATAAATAATGATAGAATGTATAAAGGAAGCTTAGTATTGTAGTAATGTAACTTCATGTCTTATGTTTTTAGATTAGAATGAGCTTATTAAAAACTGAAATGCAAAAAACAATTTCTTTGTTGGGCTTGTAGCCTTTTTAATGTAGTTTTGCAAATACAATTTTACGCATAAAAAATAACAATATTTGTGCCAAACTTTTGATTATGAGCAAACATTTAACAAAAAGAGCAGAAGATTACTCTAAATGGTATAACGAATTAGTTGTAAAGGCTGATTTAGCTGAGAATTCAGCTGTAAGAGGTTGTATGGTAATTAAACCTTACGGATTTGCAATATGGGAAAAAATGCAAGCAGAATTAGATAGAATGTTTAAGGAAACTGGACATGAAAATGCTTATTTCCCCTTATTTGTGCCTAAAAGTTTGTTTGAAGCTGAAGAAAAAAATGCGGAAGGTTTTGCAAAAGAGTGTGCGGTAGTTACTCATTATCGTTTACAAAATGATCCAGATAATGAAGGTAAATTACGTGTTGATCCTGAGGCTAAGTTGGAAGAGGAATTAGTCGTTCGTCCAACATCTGAAGCTATTATTTGGAATACATATAAAGGATGGATACAATCGTATAGAGATTTACCTTTGTTAATTAATCAATGGGCAAATGTAGTTCGTTGGGAAATGCGTACACGTTTATTTTTACGTACTGCAGAATTTTTATGGCAAGAAGGGCATACAGCACACGCAACAAAAGCGGAAGCGATTTCTGAATCTGAACAAATGCAAGAGGTGTATGCTACATTTGCTGAGAATTTTATGGCAATGCCAGTAATAAAAGGAGCTAAATCTGAGAGTGAACGTTTTGCAGGAGCTGATAATACATTAACTATAGAAGCATTAATGCAAGATGGTAAAGCGTTGCAAGCAGGAACCTCTCATTTTTTAGGACAAAATTTTGCAAAAGCATTTGATGTAAAGTATACATCTAAAGAAGGTAAACAAGAGCATGTTTGGGCTACTTCTTGGGGAGTTTCAACTCGTTTGATTGGAGGGTTAATTATGACGCACTCTGATGATGCTGGATTAGTATTACCTCCAAAGTTAGCGCCTATCCAAGTGGTAATTGTACCTATATATAAAGGAGAAGAACAATTAGTCGCTATTTCAGAAAAAGTTAATGTTATAGTTAAAGAATTACGAAAGAAAGGAGTGTCTGTTAAGTTTGATAATAGAGATACTTTTAGACCTGGTGCAAAATTTGCTGAATACGAATTAAAAGGTGTTCCAGTAAGAATAGCGATGGGAAATCGTGATTTAGAAAATGGTACAGTTGAAGTAGCACGTCGTGATACTTTTGAAAAACAAACTGTTTCTAGAGAAGAGGTTGTTGATGTTGTTGTAGGTTTATTAGATGAAATCCAAGAGAATTTGTTTAAAAAGGCTTTAGACTATAGAAGTACTCATACTACAGAAGTAAATACATTTGAAGAGTTTAAAGATGTAATTAAAAATAAAGGAGGTTTTGTTTCTGCTCACTGGGATGGTACAATTGAGACTGAAGATAAAATTAAAGAACTAACAAAAGCAACTATTAGATGTATTCCTAACGATGCGAAAGAAGAAGCTGGGAAATGTGTTTTTACGGGTAAAGAATCATCCAAAAGAGTTCTTTTTGCAAAAGCATATTAAATAAATTAGACCCTGCTAAAAGCAGGGTTTTTTGTGTTCTGTTGTAAGGTCTTAATTTGTATTTAAACTGGGATGATAATAAATGAAGGTTTCTTGGTTTTGTTTGAAAAAAATATTTTTGAAATCACCGGTTTTTAGTTTTTATATTTTTTTTGAATTTCAGTTGATTATATTGGTTAATAGCAAGGGGTGTTTTATAGCTTTTTCATTTTTTAGAAAAAAAATAAAAAAAGCTTTGTTCAAATAAAAAACAGTTTATATATTTGCACCCGCAATCAGAAAAAAGATTGTTTTGGTCCGTTCGTCTAGGGGTTAGGACGCCAGGTTTTCATCCTGGTAACACGGGTTCGATTCCCGTACGGACTACTAGTTTAATTGATGTTTATAAAGGGTTTAATCATTTTTATAAATTGAGAATTAAAAAAAATAAAATTATTGCAAATATAAAAAAGTATTGTATATTTGCACCCGCAATCAAAGCGATTGTTTTGGTCCGTTCGTCTAGGGGTTAGGACGCCAGGTTTTCATCCTGGTAACACGGGTTCGATTCCCGTACGGACTACAAAGTTTTTTATAAACAAATAAGAATTAATAAAATGGCAAATCACAAGTCAGCAATTAAAAGAATTAGAAGTAACGAAGCAAAGCGCTTAAGAAATAAATATCAGCATAAAACAACTCGTAATGCTGTTAGAAAATTAAGAGCTAGTGAAGATAAGAAAGAAGCAGAAGGAATGTTTTCGTCAGTTGTATCTATGTTAGATAAATTAGCAAAGAATAATATAATTCACAAAAATAAAGCAGCAAATTTAAAATCTAAATTAGCTAAGCACGTAGCAGCTTTATAAGAAAAATAAGATTAGTTAATAGTTAAAACGCTTCAATATTTATTGAAGCGTTTTTTGTGTGCAATAAATTAAAATAATATTTTAAGGTATTATTGTAGGGTAATAATTCTTAATGTTAGAAATGAAAAGAAAGGTGTAAGATTGATTAAATTAACATTAAACAGTAACAATTATACTGATAATATAAAAGGGAAGAGGTTTTGTGCTATTATAAAATGTCTTAGTACATATACTTGGTAAGTATATGTCATAGTTTTTAAAGTATTGAGGTATAAATTATGTTTGTTGAAGTCTTTCGGTTTTCATCTACCAGTCGTACTTTTTATGCGCGTCTAAACGAATGAAAATAAACAGGAGTAATGTGAATCCCCATAACGAAGAGCCTCCATAGCTAAAAAAGGGAAGAGGGATTCCAATAGTAGGCAACAAACCTATAACCATTCCTATATTTACAATTAAGTGGAAAAAGATAATTGAGGCTATGCCATAACCATATATTCGCCCAAATTTGTTAGTCTGTTTTTCTGCTAAATATATGATTCTGTATAATAAAAACATAAATAGAATTATAACTAAAGAACTACCTAAGAACCCCCATTCTTCACCTACAGTACTATAGATGTAATCTGTTTCTTGTTCTGGGACAAATTTACCTTGTGTTCTGTCACCTTGTAAAAAACCTTTTCCAAAAAAGCCTCCAGAGCTAATTGTTAATTCTGATTGATACGTATTGTATCCTTTATCTTTAAGATCTGTTGTTTTGCCTAAAAGAATGTCAAATCTATCTTTTTGATGTGGCTCTAGAATATTGTCGTAAGTGTAGCCAATACCAAAAACAAAAAGGCTGGTAAAAAGATATAGACTTATTATTCTAATAACATTAAAACGAAAAAAACGTTTGTCTTTGTAAAGACCATATAAAGTAGATAAGGTGATTATAATTAAACAAATAAATAGAATCCATTTTGCTCCAAAATATATTGTTAGTATAAATAGAATTATTGATAATACTCCAAATAAAATATAAGCAAGTGTTAATCCTTCTCTATTTAATACAAAAAAGAAGGCAAAATAAATTAATACAGATCCCATGTCTGGTTGAAGAGCGATAAAAAAAGCAGGTAAAAATATTACAAAGAATGCCTTAATTTGGTTTTTAATCAATTTTAAATTGTATTGTCTATCACTCATCAATTTTGCAAGTGCTAATGCTGTAAAAGCTTTTGCAAATTCGGAAGGTTGCAGGCCTATTCCTCCGAAATTATACCAAGAGGTTGCTCCATTTATTTTTCTACCAAACACCAAGACTCCTGCTAATAATACTAGTGAAAAGATATATAAAACACTAGCAAATTGTTCATAGAATTTTGAGTTGAAAAATAAGATTAAAATAATTACAGGAACACTGAGACAAATAAAAATTAATTGTTTCCCATATTTACTAGAAAACTCAAAAGCTTCTCTGGTATCATCTGTAGATGAAGCTGCATAAATATTCATCCAGCCAAAACCAACTAATACAATATATAATAAGACTAGTACCCAGTCTATATCTTCAAAAATGTTATTTCGTTCCTTGCGCAAGTGTATCTTTCTTTTGAATTAATTTATTATATTGATCTTGAAGACTTAAATTAATCATTCTGTCTTCTAAGTTTTTTCGAGAAACACTTCCCTTAATATAGTTTTCAATCATTAAACTTGTTATCGGAGCAGCTATTGTTGATCCATATCCCCCATTTTCAATATAAACAGCCATAGCTATTTTAGGGTTATCTTTTGGAGCGAAAGCAATTAATATAGAATGATCTGGAGCTTGTACTTTCTCTCCATCTATAATTTTAATTTTATTTTCTGCAGTTCCAGTTTTACCACAAATATCAATTCCTTTTATTTGATACCATTTAGCGGTACCATAAGTAAATACTTCGTGCATTGCTTCAATAGCAATAGGAAAGTGCTTTGAGTCTATTGTTGTGTTTCTTTTAGTAGTAAATATAGAATCAGAAATAGGTTTGTCACCTATTTTTTTTACAACATGAGGAGTGTAAAAATATCCTTTATTAGCAATAGCAGCAGTCATGTTAGCTAGTTGCATTGGGGTGGTAAGTATTTCTCCTTGTCCTATAGCGTTAGAAATGGTATAGGTTGATTTCCATCTGTTTTTATACCATTTATTGTAAAATAAAGTGTCAGGAATCATTCCTTTTCTTCCAGAGGGTAAATCATAACCTAAATAATTACCAAGCCCAAAACTTTCAACATGTTTATTCCATTTTTGCATTCCAGTTTTTGGATCACCAGATTTATCAATAATTTTTTTATAAGTAGTGGCAAAATAACTATTACAAGATTTTGCAATTGCTGTTTTTAAGCGAATTGGTCTGCCTACAATTCCACAGTGACATCCCATAAACTCATTTTTTCTACTACCATACTTATACCCATGGTGACAATAGATCCCAAAGTTTTCGTCAATAACACCTTCTTGTAATCCTATTAAGCCGTTAATTATTTTAAAAGGAGATCCAGGAGGATACATGGCTTGTAAACCTCTATCGAAAGTAGGTGTGTTTATAGTGTCATTAAATAATTTTACAGAATTAGGAGATCGTTTACGTCCAACTAATAAATTTGGATCATAAGAAGGTGCTGTGACTAAAGCAAGAATTTCACCAGTTTTAGGTTCTATAGCAACAATACCACCTCTTTTACCTTTCATTAATAACTCTCCATACTGCTGTAGTTTACTGTCTATAGTTAGTGTTAAATCTTTCCCTGGTACAGCTAAAGTATCGTATTTACCATTTTTAAAAATCCCAGTAATTTTATTTAAATTATTTCTTTTAAAATGCTTTTTTCCTTTTATTCCTCTTAATTCTTTTTCGTATTCTTTTTCTACCCCTTGTTTACCTATTAATTCACCTTGCTCATAATAATTACTAGTTTTCGCAATGTGTTCATTTACTTCACTAATATAACCTAGAGCATTAGCAGCAGATTTAATAGGGTAATTTCGGATAATACGTTTTTGAATATAAAACCCCTTGTATTTAGAAAGTTTTTCCTGTAAATAAGCAAAATCTTCTTTAGCTAATTGTTTCAAAAAAACCGAAGGTAACCAACGAGCAAATTTTTCTGCTTTTTTAAAACGTTTTTTAAAACTCTGTTTGTTTATTTTTAAAAGTGAACAAAATTCTAATGTGTCTAGAGGTTCAACGTTTTTTGGTATCACCATTACATCGTATGACAATTGATTAGCCACCAGTAGTCTTCCATTCCGATCATATACATGACCTCGTTCTGGGTAATCGTATTCAATCTTTACAGTAGAACTTTGTATAGGGTTTTGATTACCCCCACGAATTACTTGTAATTGGAATAGTCTTACAATGTATATGATTCCAATTAATGTTATTAAAAAAAGTAGTAAAAAACTTCGTTTCATCCGTTGCTTTTATCTTTGTTATTGAGATAGGTGTTGTATGCTACAATTTTGTTAAGCAAGTTTTTTTCTAAAGATAAAACTTCCTAAAAAGTATAATACTAACGTAAAGACACTGGAAAAAAGTGTGTTAATCATTACGTTTGAAAAATTATAGAAACTAAAATTAATTAAACTAAATAAAATAAAATGATGTATAAGTGTTAAAATTACAGTGTAATTAAATACTTTATCAAATGTTTCAAGCCTTAAGTTAAATAATAGATAATCAGATTCAGTTTTTTTGAAAATAGTTTTAACCAAAAAGAGTCTTATATAAGCTATAAATAAAATAGAAAATGCATGTATTCCTCCAGAATTCGAAAAAGCATCAACACATAAGCCTAATAAAAAAGCTAAGCTTAAAAAAGGAAATCGATTTGTGTTTAGTGGATAAAGAAACACAAATATGATATATAAGTATGGATTAATATATCCTAAGAATAATATATTATTAAGAATTAAAACTTGTAATAACAAGAGAAAAATAAATAGAAATATGATGTAAATGGTTTTATTCATTTTTGTTTTCTACAGTTTTAATTTCTTTTTTATTTAAGTTTATTATAATGTATATATGCCCTAAGTTAGACATGTCATTAAATAATTTAATATTGATAGTGTTAGAAGCTGATAAGTTTTCTGGTACCTCTAAAATAGTTCCAATTGGAATTCCTTTTGGAAATATTGTAGATTTACCTCCAGTAATTATTGTGTCACCCACTTTAAAAATAGCTTGACGAGGAATGTCAGTTAATTGGACTGTGTTATAGTCTTTCCCATCCCAGGTTAAAGTTCCAAAATGATTATTGTTTTTAAAACTAGCATTAATTCTACTTTTTGAATTTAAAATAGATTGTACTCTAGCATATTTATTTGAAGCATTATCTGTAATACCAATAATTCCTTTACTATTAATCACAGCCATTTCTGTAGAAACTCCGTTTTTAACACCTTGGTTTATAGTAATAAAATTATTGGCTTTATTGTATGAGTTATTGGTTATTTTCCCATTAATATATTTGTATTGTTGATTAGGATGTAAAGAGTCAACAACGAAAGAAATTTTTGTACTATCAACTAGAGCATATAGTTTTTCTAGTTTATTTCTTAATATCTTGTTTTCTTTAGTAAGTGTTATATTTCTATCTTTTAAGTTTAGATATTCTGAAATTTCTGATGACTTTTCATATAAGCCTCCAGTAATAAAATTTGTTGAACTAATAAACTTACTTCGGTGAAAAGAATGATTATTAATGATTAATGCAACAGCAATAATTTCTAAAAATAGAAAAAACAAAAAGTTTTTATACCTCTGTAAGAAATAAACAAGCTGTTGCATAAGTAATCATTAAAATTTATTTGATTAATACAGATTTGTATTTCACAAGATTTTTCAATGCAATACCTGTTCCACGTACAACAGCACGTAAAGGGTCTTCTGCAACATAAACAGGTAAATCTGTTTTTCTAGATAAACGTTTATCTAAGCCTCTAAGCATAGAACCACCACCAGCTAAATAAATACCCGTATTGTAAATATCGGCAGCTAATTCAGGTGGCGTTTTAGATAATGTTTCCATAACAGCATCTTCAATACGTAGAATAGATTTATCTAAAGCTTTTGCTATTTCTCTATAAGAAACTTGTACTTGTTTTGGTTTTCCACTTAATAAATCACGTCCTTGAACCATCATGTCTTCAGGTGGAGTATCTAAATCTTCAGTAGCAGAACCTATTTGAATTTTTATTTTTTCAGCAGTAGTTTCACCAACATATAAATTGTGTTGAGTACGCATGTAATACATAATGTCACTTGTAAATAAATCACCAGCAACTTTTACAGATTGATCACAAACAATACCTGCAAGAGCAATAACAGCAATTTCAGTTGTACCACCACCTATATCAATAATCATATTACCTTTAGGCTCCATAATGTCAACGCCAACACCAATTGCAGCTGCCATTGGCTCATAAATCAAATAGATTTCTTTGGCATTCATATGGCGACCAGAATCAATAACGGCACGTTTTTCTACTTCAGTAATTCCAGAAGGAATACAAATAACCATTCTTAATGAAGGTGGAAAAAGTTTCTTTTTTATTGCTGGAATTTGCTTTACAAACTCTTTAATCATTTGTTCAGACGCATCAAAATCGGCAATAACCCCATCTTTTAATGGACGTATTGTCTTTATGTTCTCATGCGTTTTTCCTTGCATTCTGTTCGCTTCATGACCAGTAGCAATGATTTTGCCAGTCAATCTATTTCGAGCAACAATGGATGGATTATCGATAACAACCTTTCCGTTGTGTATAATTAACGTGTTTGCAGTTCCTAAATCTACTGCAATATCTTCAGTCATAAAGTCGAAAAACCCCATATGGTATCGTTGTTTTATATATTTAAGTGGAATCTTACAAATCTAATAAAAATCTGTAATGTATTTACATCTAAAAATTATTAATGTTTAAAATGTCTAGTTCCTGTAAAAACCATTGAAACTTCATTGTTATTACAGAAATCAATACTTAATTGATCTTTAATAGAACCACCAGGTTGAATTACACTTTTTATTCCCGCATTATATGCTATTTCAACACAATCTGGAAAAGGGAAAAAAGCATCACTAGCCATTACAGCTCCGTTCAAATCAAAATTAAAACTACTTGCTTTTTCAATGGCTTGTTTAAGAGCGTCAACTCTACTTGTTTGTCCAGTTCCTCCAGCTAATAATTGTTTGTCTTTTACTAAAATAATAGTATTAGACTTTGTATTCTTACATAACTTAGATGCAAATAATAAATCATCTAACTCATTATTGTCTGGTTTATTGTTCGTTGGATATGATAGATCTTCTAATTTATCAGTTTTATAGTCTTTGTCTTGAACTAAAGCACCATTTAAACAAGTTCGTACAGTAGTTTTAGGTAATGCTACTTCTTTTTGAATTAGTAAAACTCTGTTCTTTTTTCCTTTTAAAATTTCTAAAGCATCATCATCAAAAGATGGTGCAATTACAACTTCACAGAATAATTTATGAATTTCTTCAGCTGTTGCTTTATCAATATTTGAGTTTGAAATTAAAATTCCACCAAACGCAGAAACAGGATCTCCGGCTAAAGCATCTACATAAGCTTGGTAAATTGTTTCTCTTTGGGCAAATCCACAAGCATTGTTGTGCTTTAATATAGCAAACGTAGGAGCCTCTCCACTAAATTCATTCATTAAATTTACAGCGGCATCTACATCAAGCAAATTATTGTAACTTAATTCTTTGCCATGTAGTTTATCAAACATAGCTTCTAAATCACCAAAGAAGAAACCTTTTTGATGTGGGTTTTCTCCATAGCGTAATATTTTTCCGTTAGTTTCACTAATTTTTAAGACTTCTTCTTCATGGTCAGCATTAAAGTAATTAAAGATAGCAGTGTCGTAATGAGATGAGATATTGAAAGCCTTAGCTGCAAACTTTTTTCTATCAGCAATAGAAGTTTCTCCATTGTTTTCTGAAATTATATTTAAAAACGCATCGTATTGTTCCATTGAAGAAACAATTACAGTGTCTTTAAAGTTTTTTGCTGCTGCGCGTATTAAAGAAATTCCACCAATATCAATTTTTTCAATAATATCTTGCTCAGAAGCTCCTGAAGCTACTGTTTTTTCAAAAGGATATAAATCTACAATTACTAAATCTAATTGAGGAATATTAAATTCTTGCATTTCAGCAATATCACCATCATGATCTTGTCTATTTAAAATTCCTCCAAATACTTTTGGGTGTAGCGTTTTTACACGACCTCCTAAAATTGATGGATAAGAAGTTACTTCTTCAACTGGTACTACATTAATACCTAAATCTTTGATGAATTTTTCTGTTCCTCCAGTAGAATAAATAATTACACCTAAGTCATTAAGTTTTTTTACAATAGGCTCTAATCCGTCTTTGTGAAATACAGAAATTAGGGCAGATTTAATAGTTTTTGTATTGTTCATTGTTGTTGTGTTGTTAAGCGAACAAAGCTACTAAAACAGTAAGGGTTACGCAATAATTATTTTAGAAGACTATTAAAGAAAAATACCACCAAAATTACTAGAATTTTGGTGGTATTTTATACAACAAAGTGTGAAAAAAGTATTGTTTTATTCCGCGTTTTCTAAGAAATCACGAAACCATACTGTGAATTTTTCGATTAAAGATTGTTGAGATTTTGCTTGAGCATTAGCATTACCTAATGCAGCATAAGAAGGATATTCTTTAGTGCTCATAATTAAGGGGATTATGTGGGATTAATAAAACTTTTCAAATAAAAGAAAAAAAATCCTAATAATCAAATGATTACGTAAAAATTATAAAAAACTAGCAACTTTTTTACAAGTGTACTCTAATAATTCTTCATCTTTTTTAGAAAAAGCATTAACTGTGTGAGAATCAATGTCTATTTGACCAATATTTTCGTTGTTTACAAAAATTGGAATTACAATTTCAGATTTTACTTTCCATCCACAAGAAATATAATTGTCTTGTTCACTAACATCTTGCACAACAAAATTCTCATTACTTACGGCTACTTGACCGCAAATTCCTTTTCCAAACGGGATAATAATATGATCTGTAGGTTCCCCGTTAAATTGAGCTAACTTTAATTCGTCTTTATCTCCGTTTTTAAAGTAAAATCCAACCCAGTCATATAAAGAAATTTCTGAAGCTAAATAATCGCATATTTGCTGTAGCTTTAATTCTTTATCTGAATTGCTATCAGTTATTTTATCAATATTATTTTTTAATTCTTGTAAGTTCATTATTCATAAATTTAATACCTAGTTCGTAATAAAGCATTAGAGCTTACAAAAATAGATTTAACAACTGTTATAAAAAACACAATTTTCATTTTTTGTATATTTGCAGTCGATGAAACAAATAATTTCTAAAATATTTTCTACAATATTAGCTTTTTTAGTATTGTTTTCTACTTTTTCTTTTACAGTAGATAAGCATTATTGTGGCGATTTTTTAGTTGACGTCTCTTATCTTGGTGAAGCTGATTCTTGTAACGGATTAACTAAGGACGATTGTGATAGTAATCTTAAGAAAAAGAAATGTTGTAAAAATGAAGTTGACCAAATTGAAGGTCAAGATGAAATTCAAAAAGTTTCTTCTGAAAAAATAGACTTTAAAAAGGTTAAATTATTTGTAGCCTTTAATATATCATATAAATTGCTTTTTCAAAATGTAGAAAAACAATTTAACCCTCATCAATATTATTCACCACCTGATTTAATTTCTGATATACAGGTGCTTCACGAAGTTTTTATCATTTGATTTTACAATTCTTTTTAGAAGAAATAAGAATTGTAGAATTTAGTATGATATAAATAATGAAAAATAATATACTTAGTATTTTATTATTGATAACAGCTGTAACTTTTTCTCAAGAAAAAATTAAAGGGATAGTTAAAGATAATAATGTTAAAGATAATTTAGGTATTTATGGAGCTAGTGTATACTGGCTAAATACAAATGTAGGTGCAACTACCAATGAACAAGGTGAGTTCGTAATACCTTATAAAAAAGAATATAAAAAGCTTATTATTAGCTTTGTTGGTTATAAAACAGATACAATAACTGTTAGTAGTTTAAAGCCTATACGTCATTTTTTAAATGAAAATAATGCCTTAGAAGAGGTTTCTGTAAAGGCTAAAAAGAGTGCGACTCAAAGATCGTATTTGCAAACTCAAAACTTAGTAACCATTAATAGTGCAGAGTTATTAAAAGCTGCTTGTTGTAATCTGTCTGAAAGTTTTGAAACGAATCCGTCAATTGATGTGAATTTCTCAGATGCTTTAACTGGAACCAAGCAAATTCAAATGTTAGGTTTGGAAAGTCCATATTTATTAATAACTCAGGAGAATATACCGTCAATTAGAGGTGCTTCTCAGGCATTTGGTCTTTCTTTTACACCAGGTACTTGGGTAGAAAGTATTCAAATAACAAAAGGCGCAGGTAGTGTTGTAAATGGTTATGAAAGTATTTCTGGACAAATTAACGCAGAATTAGTAAAGCCATATACAAATCATAAATTTTTTGTGAATGCCTATGGGTCTGTTGGTGGTAGATTAGAGTTGAATACACATTTTAATCAAAAACTGAATGATAAATGGCAAACAGGATTGTATGTTCATGGAAATTATAGAGGAGAAAAATTTGATAAAAATAAAGATGGCTTTTTAGATAATCCATTAGCGGAACAAGTTAATATAATGAACCGATGGCAATATACAGATGCTGAAAAAGGTTGGGTAAGTTTTATTAATTTTAGATATTTAAGTGATGAAAAACAGGTAGGGCAGATAAATTTTAATCCCACTATTCATAAAGGTTCAAATACTATTTGGGGAAGCGAGATAAAAACCAAAAGATTTGATGGCTCTGCTAAAATAGGATATGTTTTCCCAGACTTACCATTTCAAAGTATGGGGTTTCAAGCAGCCTATAGTAATCATAAGCAAGAGTCGTATTTTGGGTTGAGAGATTATAATATTGAGCATCAAAGTTTTTATAGTAATTTTATCTTCAATTCAATTATTGGAGACACTAGAAACAAGTTTAAAACAGGTCTTAATTTTACATACGATAAGTATAATGAGTTTGTAAATGTTTCTATAGCTCAAAACTTTGATCGTAAAGAAAATTCTTTAGGAGCTTTTTTTGAATATGCCTATGATAATTCTGAAGATTTCAGTGTTACTGCTGGTTTAAGGATAGACACTCATAATTTATTAGGAACTTTTGTTACACCACGTTTGCATATTAGATACGTGCCTTGGGAAAAAGGAGTTTTAAGAACGTCAATAGGGAAAGGTAAGAGAAGTGCTAATATTTTTGCGGAGAATCAACAATTTTTTGCTTCATCAAGACAAATTAATATTGATGATGCTGGTGGGAAAATTTATGGATTAAGCCCTGAAGAAGCATGGAATTATGGTGTTTCATTTTTACAAGGATATAAGCTTTTTGGAAAAAAGGGAGACGTTACTTTTGATTTTTATCAAACAAATTTCTCTAATCAAGTAGTTGTAGATTGGGAAAACCCACAAGAAATTTCATTTTATAATTTAAATGGAAAAAGTATAGCGAACAGTTTTCAAATAGAGGTAAATCAAAACATTATACCTTTCTTTAATATGCGATTTTCATATAAGTTTTATGATGTTACTACAGATTATAAATCTGGTAATTTAGATAAAGCTTTACAAGCAAAGCATCGTTTTTTCGGTAATGTATCGTATGAAACTCCTAAAAAAGAAAATGATGCGCATTGGAAGTTTGATATAACGTATAATTGGATTGGAGAACAACGATTACCTAATACACAATCTAACCCAGTTCAATATCAATTGCAAAAATATTCTGAGAGCTATAATTTATTAAATGCGCAGATAACAAAAGTGTTTTCAAAGAAATTTGAAATATATGCAGGGGCAGAGAACATTACGAATTATAAACAGAAAAATCCTATACTAGAAAGTAATAACCCATTTGGTTCGAGTTTTGATACAACAATTGTATATGCACCAATATTTGGAAGTAATTTTTATACAGGGTTACGATTTAAGATTGATTAATAGAAAATAAATAGTAGAGTTATAAAATAATAAATGAAGAAAACATGAGAAAAATAATATTTATAATTGGTTTGTTGTTGATTGGTTTTTCAGCACAAGCTCAGAAAAAAAAGAAAAATGCAAAAGTATCTTTAGATGTAGATGGGGTTTGTATGATGTGTAAAAAAAGAATAGAAAAGGCAGCGTTAAACACTAAAGGAGTAAAATTTGCCCAATGGAATGTGAAAACACATGAGCTAAAATTAATTATTGATGAGCGTAAAACAAGCGTAAAGGCAATTCAGCAAAAAATGGCAAATGTGGGACACGACACTAAAGCAATGAAAGCTCCTAAGGAAGCTTATGACAATTTACACCCTTGTTGTAAGTATCGAGATGAAGAAATACAAGAAGATCATAAAGCAGAAAAGAAATAATAAAAAAATCCCGAGTTTAAAACTCGGGATTTTTTTTATATCATTTGTAAAGTATTTACTTCTTGTTCTGTCAATTCTCTCCATCTACCACGAGGTAAGTTCTTTTTTGTCATGCCAGCAAAGACAACTCTGTCTAATTTTGTTACAGTGTATCCGAAATTTTCAAAAATCTTACGAACAATTCTATTTCTTCCAGAGTGAATTTCAATACCTACTTCAGTTTTTCTTTCTCCTTCAACATAAGAAACGGCATCAATAAAAACTTTTTTTCCTTCAATAATTACGTCACCACGTAATTTGTCTAAATCAGATAAAGTTAATTTTTTATCTAAAGAAGCGTGGTATAATTTACGTACGTTGTGTTTTGGATGTGTTAGTTTTTTTGCTAATTCACCATCGTTTGTAAATAATAATAAACCAGTAGTATTTCTATCTAGTCTTCCTACAGGGTATATGCGTTCTTTTGTAGCATGAGCAACAATTTCCATTACCGTTTTACGACCACGATCATCTTCCATGGTAGTAATATAGTTTTTAGGCTTGTTTAATAAAACATAACGTTTTTTTTCTATAGAAATTAAAGTTCCATCAAAACGAACTTGATCACCAGGTTGAACTTTATATCCCATTTCGGTAACTAGTTTTTCATTTACTGAAACACTACCGTGTTCAATATACGTATCAGCTTCTCTACGTGAACAAATACCAGAATTAGAAATAAATTTGTTTAAACGAATACCAGTGTCTTCAGTTTTTTTCTGAACTGGTTTATTAGGTTGAGATTTTTTAAAATCTCTTTTAAACTGTTTCTTGTTATCAGAAGAACTAGTTGCAAACCTTTTTTTGTCTGAAGAATTACTGTTTTTCTGAGGTTTATCAGATCTAAATGATTTTTTTTCTTGAGGATTGCTGTTACGATCAGCTTGTCGTCCTCTCGACGAGTTTTTTGAGTTCATACTTAATTTTTAAAAAGTGGGCAAATGTACGTTAATTATTTGATTTTTAATCTAAAACTTCAACGACTTTATCTAGTATTAAAGACTTGTCTATAAACAATAAGCTAAATACACCGACTAATAAAAGCATTTTTAAAATGTTGTGTAATAGGCGGTATTGATTTGTTTTGGTCGCTTTCCATGTGTAAAACCCAATGAAAAACAAAGTGAGTGCAGCTAAGTAGAAATAGTATTTCATGTACTCAATAGCTGGATAGTTGAATAAAATTCCAATGGGAATTAAAGTTAAAAGCATTAATAAAATAATAAGCTTTTTAGTATTTTTTTCGCCGTATTTAACAGGGAACGTATTATAATTATTAGCTATTGCACCTTTTATGTTTTCTAAATCTTTAATTAATTCACGAATCATAATAATTAAAAAAAGAAATATAGCATGTATGAATATAACTTTTGAAAAATTTTTATAATGTATAAAAATCACAAAAAACGGAAGAATAGTTAAGATAGTAACACTAATTAAACCTATAAAAGGATGTTTTTTAAGCTTATGAGAGTAAAACCAAATTCCGAAAATATATACTGCAAAAAAAAGAGCAGCTCTCCAAGATACTAACCAACCAAAAACAAAACCAACAAAGTTTAAGAAGAAATATAAAGATAATTTGGTTTCTTGTTTAACATAGGAATCTAATCCAGTTTTTATTGGGCGATTAATTCTATCGGCCTTTTTATCGTAAAAGTTATTGATAATGTAACCCGAAGCAACTACAGAAACAGTTGCAATTACCAAATAAAGTAAGTGCCAATCTAAAAGTACTGGCTTTATTGCTTTTTGATCTGAAAAAATAAAAATAGCAGCCAAATATTGGGCTGCTATTAATACTAATATATTGTATCCCCTAATTACAGATAGAAGACTGAATAGTTTTAACAAAAATGTATTTGTTTTTAATATACTACTCATTTTACTATTTTAAAAACGATATACTAACTCTAATTTATAATCTTTTAGGCTAGTTTTTGCTTTTTGATAATCTTCAGTAAAGCCTAAGATGTAGCCTCCTCCTCCAGAGCCACAAAGCTTTAAATAATAATCGTTAGTTTGTATACCTTTTTCCCAAACTTTATGAAAAGCAGTAGGAATCATAGGTTTGAAGTTCATTAAAACAACTTTCGATAATTTTTTTACGTTACCAAATAAAGATTTTATATTTCCTTGTAAAAAATCATCAATACAAGCATCAGTATGAAGAGAAAATTCTTCGCTTAACATTTTACGAAACCCTTCATTTTTCATTTTATTCATGAAGATGTTTACCATTGGCTCAGTTTCCCCAATTTGCTCTGAATCTAGTAAGAAGACTGCTCCTTTTCCTTCTTTTTGAGATGGAATACCAGCCGGCTCAATATTTTCTTTAGAGTTAATTAATATTGGTAAACTTAGATATGAATTTAAAGGGTCTAAACCAGAACTTTTTCCATGGAAAAAAGATTCCATTAAAGAAAAAATTTGTTTTAATACTAATAATTTATTACGAGTTAAATTCTCTAAAACTGTAATTTTATTATTAGCGTATTTGTCATAAATAGATGCAACTAAAGCTCCAGAACTTCCTACGCCATATCCTTGTGGGATTGATGAATCGAAATACATTCCGTTATCGATATCATTTTTTAAAGAAACTAAATCAAAAGAAACTATATTTGAATTTAAGTCAGTCAAATAACGAGAAAATTTAGCTAAACTTTCATTTGACTTACTGGCTTCACCGGTTAAATTATTAGCGGATTTCAAGGCACCTTTATATGAGTTAAAAGGAATAGCCAAGCCTTTAGAGTCTTTTATAATTCCATACTCACCAAAGAGTAATATTTTTGCGTAAAATAAAGGTCCTTTCATATATTTTTTTTAGTTACAGGGCAAAAGTACAAGTAAATGTGTTAGTTTACAAACTAGTATACATTTTTATAAAAAGTCTTCCAAACACCAACTTTTTCATTATCTCTATATTTTCCTTTGGTTTCTATCTTACCATTTTTGTAAAAAGTTTTCCAAACGCCTTGTCTTTTACCATCATTGTATTTTCCTTGTTCTTTTAACTCGCCAGATTCGTAAAAGACTTTACGGACACCATCAAGCTTGCCATCTTTATAGTTTGCTTTATGAAAAGGTTTCCCGTTAGCATGGTAATATATAACTAAACCATCAAACACTTCGCCATCAGGTTTGTTAACTGTGCTATAACCTTCCATTTGTATTTGACCGTTTTTGTAATAATCTACAATCCAAAAGCCATTTTTAATTTTCTTTGGAGCTGGTCTGTAAAATTCATGATTCTCTTTAGAAGTTTCTTGCCAGTTTTTATCAAACCAGATAGTTTCTTGACCAGTTACTGATGAAGTTAAAAAACCGATAAACATAACTAATATTAATGTTGAAGTTTTCATAATTTCAAGGAATTTAAGGTTATTGTGGTTTTGCTCCCAATCCCACACTATCACAAATATACTGATTTTTTTGGCAGTAATTTGCTAAATCATTCTTAATAAATAGTTCAATGTCAGTCTTTTCTGAGTTAGGGTAAAGGACATGTACATTAGCCCCAGCATCTAGTGTAAAACAGATATTGCTATCGTTTTCATTACGGTATTCCCATATTTTATTTATAACCTCTAAAGTGTTTGGTTTCATTAAAATAAAATAAGGGTTACTAGTAAGCATCATGGCATGTAATGTTAATGCTTCGCTCTCTACTAAATTTATAAAATTTTTAATATCTCCGTTTTGAAGTATTTCTGTTAATTTTTCCAAATTATTATTTGCTTGTAAAAAGCGTTGTTCTGCATAAGGATGGTTGTACATTAAATTATGGCCTACTGTAGAACTTACTTGTTTTTCTCCTTTGTCTACTAATAAAATTGTGTCACAATAATTTTCAAAAATAGGATGTGCTTTATATGGGAATTTTACACCAAATAAATCCGAGCTATCTTCTATTTTTGCATGTTTCCCCCAAACAACTAATGGACCTTCAATACTTCTACTAGCACTACCAGAACCTAGTCTAGCTAAAAAAGAAGCCTTTTTATTAATAAAGGATTCTGTTATGTTTGGGCTTAATTGTTTTTCTAAACTCATTAAACACATGGCTATGGCTGACATACCACTTGCAGAAGAAGCAATACCACTACTATGAGGGAAAGAGTTTTCAGAAGAAATAACCATGTTATATTCTAATATATAAGAGCAATATTCTTGAATTCTTTCAAAAAAATTAGCTATTTTAGGTTTAAAATCATCTTTCTTTTTACCTTCAAAAAACAATTCGAATTGAGCATTCTCATTTTTTGCTATTTTAGAAAATTCAATTGTAGTTGTAGTATGGCAATTGTTTAAGGTAAAACTTATAGAAGCATTTTTTGGTATTTGCGGATCACTCTTACCCCAATATTTAACTAAGGCAATATTGCTTGGTGTTTGCCATGTAACGGATAAATTTTGTACTGATTTATTAGAAGATTGAAATTTAAATTCTGCTGTATTCAAAGTGTGAAATTTTGCTGTAAAGATAGAATTTCGCTTACACTTCTGCTAATTTTTGTAAAGTGCTTTCTTTATAGCCTCTACTAATAGGTAAAGCTTTTTTGTGTACCTCAATAAACTCGTTTGTGTAAGAAGAAATTTTACTTAGCGAAACCATATAAGATCTATGAATTCGAACAAAGTTGTTTTGAGGAAGTTTAATCTCAATGTTGTTCATAGTTTCCCTTGTTACAATTATAGTTTTCTCTAGAAAAACTTTAACATAATCACCTAAGCTTTCTATGTAAAAAATATCGTCAAAATTTATTTTAAACATTTTTCTATCTGAACGAACAAACATGAACTCTTTTTTAATAGGATTTTTAGTATCAACAATAATGCGTTTTGTTTGTGTTGGAACCACTTTTTGTACTGCTTCAAAAAAACGCTCAAAAGGAATAGGTTTTAAGAGGTAGTCTACTACATTTAAATTAAAACCATCAACAGCATAATCTCGATAAGCAGTAGTAAAAATTATTTTTGATTTTTCACCTATTATTTTTGCTAAGCTTAGTCCTGTTATTTCAGGCATGTTAATATCTAAAAAAAATAAACCCACTTCGTTTTCTTGAATAAAACGAATGGCTTCTGTGGCATTTTTGCAAGTTGTTAGAAGTTTTAAAGTAGGAGTTTTTACAACAAAAGAAGCTATTATCTCTCTAGCCATCGGTTCATCGTCAACTATTACACAAGTTATTTTTTTAGACATGATTTAATGGGATTTTAAGGTTAACCTCAAAGTTGTTGTTTTGTTGAGTTATTTTTAAAGAGTAATGCCTTTTAAATAACATTTCTAGACGTTTTTTAATGTTTTCTAAACCAATCCCTTTTTTTGAGTTGGAAGTTTCTTTTGATGTGTTTTGTATGTTGAACTCTATAAAATTGCTTGTTGTTGTTAAAGTAGCTTTTATTTTTAAAACACCATCAATTTGTATTCCATGTTTAAATGCATTTTCTACAAAAGGTAATAGTAACATTGGAGGTATTTCTATTTTTTTTTGATTAAGCTCTTTAGTAAAGAGGATATCTAAACTATCTTGGAATCGCATTTTTTCTAAAACTATATAATTATCTATGTGTTGAATTTCATTGGTTAATAATACAGAAGGTTTGTCTACTTGGTATAAAATATAATCTAATAAATTTGAGAGTTTTAGAATCATATCGGGAGCTGAATCCGATTTTTTAAGAGCAAATCCATAGAGGGTATTTAAAGTATTGAATAGAAAATGAGGGTGAATCTGCGTTTTTAAAAACTTCAATTCTTGTTCTTTTAGCTGTAATTGAGTTTGTAAAAATTTGTTTTTTAAATCTTCATTTTTTAATGTTGATTTATAGTTATGCATAACCATACCAAGCATGATAACTATTAAAATAATAAAATAGACACCTAAAACGATAAAGGGGAGTGTTTTAGTAAGAGGGGAAATATTGTTAGTTGTTAAACCTAGTAAAAAAACTAATCCGTATAATACAGAAAGGGTTATAAAAAAAGAAGATATTATAAAAGTATAAATAGTGTATAAAATAAAAAGACCTTGTTTTTTCTTTAAAAGAAATTTTGGGATTAAAAAATAAAGAAAAAAATAGCTAACACAAATAGTAACTGGCAGAAGAAATAAAGAAAAACGGTTAATATATGTGGTGTTTTTTGTTCCGTAGCCTAAAAAATAATTGTAGAAAAAATAAACACCAATCCAAAATAATAAATGGATTAAAACCTGAGGAATTATACGAAGTAAAAAAAATAATTTTTTCATATATACTGCAATATCTAATTTTTCAAAGAATATTTTATGATTCAAGAGATGAAATCCATTAAATTGTCGGCATATTACCATTTTAACATCTATTGTAAAAACTTGAGTTAAATTGGTTATTTGTATTGTTTTTGCATGCAAATGTCGAAATAAAAATAATCTAGATTAATGTAAATATACTTTTGAGGTATGTTTAACTTTTAAAATTTTTAATATGATTTTTTTGTTTTTTGGACAATTATCTAATAGGTTACAAGAAGGAGGTCCTGTTTTTATGTATCCACTTTTATTAATGTTATTATTATGTATAGCTCTTATTATATATGCTTTTATAAAAGGGGATGATGGTAGGTTTACAAAGTTAATTGGTCATGTAGGTTTGTTTGCTTTGGTTTGGGGGTTTTTAGGGCAGATGATTGGTTTGGTTACTGCTTTTGATAGCATAGAAGCTTTTAGTGATATGTCTCCAAATATTTTAGCTACTGGAATAAAAATTGCTTTATTAAATCCTATTTTTGGAATGTTTGTTTTCTTAATTGCTAGATTAGGAATTATAGCACTTCTATTTAAAAAGAAATAATCTCGTTTTTTAATATAAAAATCTCTTCATGAAAAAAAGTATTCTTTTTACAGCATTTCTATGCTCTTTTTTTACTGAAACACAGAGATTATTAAAAACTGATTTAAACCAATGATTAAAAACTATTAATTATAATATTTATATATATGAGAATGCCTTTATTAGATTTTTTAGCAAATGGAGATCTAAAATTTGTTATGATTTTATACACTTTTTTAATTATAGCAATTGTTTATTTTTTCAAGAAATTACGACAAAAAGAAGTCCAGGGACAATACAATTTAAAAATAAAAAAACTAATTAATTGGAGTTTGCTAATCGCTGTTTTTTCATTATTATTAGGTCTTTTACATAGTTTTTATTTTGTTTCTCAAGCAGAAGGAATTGCTAATCACCTGCTTTTTGGAGGGCTCGCAAATATGCTAATCACCCCAACATTAGGAGTGGCAATAGGAATGATTATAAAATTATTAAGTACTCCAATACCTGTGAAAAAATAACTTATGAAAAAGAATTTATTATTAGTTTTTATATTATTTAGCTTGTCGATATTTTCACAAAGTAAAGGAGATATTTTTAGAGAAGAAGGAAGTTTAGAAAAAGCAATTGTAGCTTATAAAGCAGATTTAGAAAAAGATGCAGAAAATTACAATAATGTATACAATCTGGCTTGTGCATATGCATTAATGTATAAAAAAGATAGCGCTTTTTATTATTTAAAAAAAGCATTAAATAAGAATAGTTCTTTATGGGCTTTGGCGGATAATGACTTGTTATCATTAACAAAAGATAAAAGATGGAAAATAATTGAACAACAACAATTAGCGAAATATCAGAAGGAGAAAATAAAATTGAAGAGTCCAATATACGCTAAACAATTATTGCAGTTAATAATGAAAGATCAGTCTTTTGATTATCAGCTAGACATTGCAAAACGTTACTATATGAAAAAAGGTAAAGCCCCACATTGGTACTATCCAATAGCACAAATGAAGAAAGAAATTACTGAAGGGAATTTTGCTATAATGGAAAAATTAATTGCAGAAAAAGGTTGGCCAACTTACACAAAGGTAGGTAAATTGGCAGCAGATGGTCCCTTATTAATTATTAATCATCATAAAGAAGAAGCTATTCGAATTAAATACTTGCCAAAAATTAAAAGAGCTTGCTTAAAAGGAGAGGGAAGTTGTATAGAATATGCTAAGATTCAGGATCGTATATTGGTAAATACAGGGAAATCGCAATTGTATGGAATGCAATTTAGGTATAACAATAAAAGAGAATTAGAACCGTTTTCTATACAAGATCCTAAAAATGTAGATAATAGAAGAAAAGAGATTGGTTTGGAACCTTTAAAAGAATATTTAAAACGAAAAATTAACTACGATTGGAAAATTAATTAAAACTATTTTGTGATTAGTTTATAGATAAAGTACCCAGTTCAATTTTGAATTGGGTATTTTTGTAGTATAATCATGAGTATGGTCTATGAATAGAAAAATAAAACTAATTTGGGATTTTAAAGGCCCAGATGGTTTAGAAACAGCAAAGCACCATTGTGTGCATTTAAAAGAATTCGCACAGATAGATAATTTACCATTTGATGAGGTAAACTATAAGGAATTAAATCCGATGCATACATATGCATATATTACCGTTGATGAGATTCATATGAAAGTATTTAGAGATGCTTTAAAACCTCATAGAGGAGAACTAGCTTAATTAATAAAAAAATAAAATATGTTTTTAATAAATGCTTTAGCAAAACCAAAAAAATCATCAGAACATTACGATGAAGTTTTAGGAGCTTATGTAAGCTTGTATATTGATTATAAAGATATAGAAGGGGCAATCCGATTGGCAAAATTCTATATAAAAGATGAAGGATGGAAAGTAACTGAGATTGAAGAAGAGTATTTCACATTGAATTCAGTAAATGATGTGGATGATGACCAAAAAGAATTATACGAAGATGCTGTAGAATATGGATACTCAATAGTTTTTAATTGTTACGAAGAAGAATAGTTTAATTGTACTGACTAGATTTGTTTTCTTTTGAAAAGCAAATCAAAATGCAGTACCTTTTCAGAAAATTTATGTTGTATGAAAAATAAGTTCATTTTACTTTCACTATTTTTAGTGTCTTTACATGGTTTTTCTCAACATAAATTTTTAACTTATTCGGCTCATAAGTCTATTACTGAGGCTATTCGTATAAATAATGAGTTAATAGCAGGTAGAACTTCTTTTTTTGAAAAACAAGCAGAAGAAAAACCGCTAATGTTTCAAAAAACAAAAACTAGAGTAATAGAGTTTAATAGACTCTCTAATAACTTATCTAAGTATATAGAAAAGCTTCAAAAGAAAGCAAATACAGAGCAAGTTTTGTATGATTTATTGGTAGATGATTTTTATAAGGATATTCTTTTTGAAAAAGAGGGAGGATTGAGTTATAAAGGGAAAAAACTTAAAATAAAAATAGATAGTCTCTACAATCATTCTATTAAGATAAATGTGCATAAGTTATCGCAATTAGAGAATTTTTATAATGGGCATTTTAAAACAAACGACGTTTTTTATGATCATGATGGGAATGAGATAGACTATTTTAAATATCATTTTTACGATAAATCTAACTACGGAATTATGATGTCTATGAATTGCTTACTATTAGATGTAAAAACATTTCAGTTATTATATTACGGAACAATTATGAGTTATTAATTGTTGGTGTTTTTAGAAGTGCTTTTTTCAAAAGTAGTATTATAATCTTCTCTAACAGTACCCATTATTCTATCCCAAAAAAGAAAATACAATCCGTAATTTCCATTGAACTTCTTATGATGTAAATTATGAGCTACAGAAGTATTAATCCATTTTCCAATAAGCGTTTTATGAAATTTTTTAGGGTATAATTCAAAACCTAAATGCCCATAAACATTATAAATTATCTGGAATAAAAAGAATAAGCCAAAAGAAGAAATGTGAACCGGTAGGGTAAAAGCAATCAGAGGAGCAATTAAAGCTTCTAAAAAAGCTTCAAAAGGGTGAAAAGCATAAGCAGTCCAAGGAGAAGGATTGGTAGATTTATGATGAATTAAATGTACGCTTCTATAAAGTTTTGGATGATGCATTAAGCGATGTATCCAGTAAAAATAAGTGTCATGTAAGAAAAACATCCAAGCCCAACTTAAAATGTAGTATGCCATACCATATTCATTGAAATTAAAATAGATATTGGTGTAAGGAAGTAAATAGTAAAAAACAAAAAGAGCTACAGTAGCAAAAATAGAAACAGAGAAAAAAGAGTAAATAACATCTCTTTTATAATCTTTAAGCTTAGGAAGCTTTTTTTGAATTTTCTAAACCATAAAGTCTTTTTAAGTACAAGATAAAATAGGACAAAAGCTGATCCAGCAATAAAAAGGTAACGCAATAGAATTTGAGTTGCATCACGAATCCAAAATTCAATAAAAGTTTCTTCTGTCATTATTTTTTAAAAATAAATAAAATAAAAATAGAGACAAAATAAAGGGCTAATCAATTAGTATTATAAATATAAAGGGTTTATGTTTTGCGTGTAATTTGAATACGTGTTCAGATAATGATTATGTTTTTTTTAAAATAAATGAGTTTTCTAGTTGATATTCAGGTAATATGAGTAGTTTTGCAGGCTAAATTTTTGAATTCAGATAATGAAGAGAATAAAACAATATAAAAAACTTTTTAAAGTAGAAGGAGCTATTAATTTAAAAGAATTAAAAACTACTTATAGAGGGTTGGTAAAAGAATGGCATCCAGATAAATTCCAAGACGAAGAGAAAAAATTAGAAGCAGAAGAGGTTAGTACAGAAATTATTGATGGATATCATTTTTTAGTAAGTATTGCTCCAGAAACAAAAGAAGCTAATTTAGAAGCATATCACAAGACAATTACAGAATTTAAAGTAGAAGATTATCAACACAAAAGCATGTTGTTAGAAGTTACTTTTACAGACGGTAATACATATGAGTATTTTGGAGTAAACAAAAAACTTTTCATCAAGTTTATAAATGCAAAATCGATTAATAATTTTGGAAAAAGAAACATTTTCAATTCTTTTATTTATAGAAAATCGAAAAAAGCAATGGCTACAGCTTAAGTAGTGAAAATTAAATAAAAAACACCTCATACTTAATTTTAGTACGAGGTGTTTTTTATTTATTCAGAAATGCTTTTTGCGCAAATAAATCCGCCAGTCCAAGCATTTTGAAAATTAAAGCCACCAGTAACAGCGTCAATATTTAAAACTTCACCAACAAAAAATAAGTTTTTGTGAAGCTTGCTTTCAAAACGTTTAAAGTTTATTTCTTTTAAATTTACACCACCAGCAGTAACAAACTCGTCTTTAAAAGTAGTTCGTCCATTCGCATTGAATAAACCTTTGGTTAACTGATTCGCTAAATTATTTAATTGTTTATTACTTAAATCACCCCAATTCTGATTTGGTTTAATTTCAGCAGCAACAACAAAGCGCTCCCATAAACGACGTGGAATATCAGAAAAAGGAGATTTTAAATTTACTTGCTTTTTAGCTTGTTGTTTCTTTAATAGGGTTAATTCATCTAAAACCGAATCAAAATCTTGTCCAAGCCAATTTACTTCAACATTATATTGGTAATTTTTATCAGCTAAAATGCGAGCTCCAAAAGCAGAAAGTTTTAAAATAGCAGGGCCACTTAAACCCCAATGGGTAATTAATAAAGGGCCAGAGTTTTCTAAATTAGTTCCAACAAGTTTAACATCGGCATTAGGAACAGAGATGCCGCCTAAGTCAATAATTCGTTTGTCTTTTATATTGAAGGTGAATAAAGAAGGAACAGGGGCGATAATAGTATGATTTAAAGTTTTACATAAATCCCACACTTTTTTAGAACTACCAGCGGCAACAACTAAAAAATCAGCATCAAATTGCTTCTCTTTGGTGTTAATAATCCATTTGTTTTCTTGTTGAGAAACACTATTTACACCGTGGTTTTTCAACACTTTAATGCCAAGGTTATCAACAGCGTTTGTAAAGCAATCAATAATAGCTTGTGAAGTGTTTGCTTCAGGAAAAACTCTGTTGTCGTTTTCAATTTTTAAAGGAATACCTCTATTGTCAAACCATTCAAAAGTATCACCCGTCATAAATTGATGAAAAGGCCCAAGTAATTCTTTTTCACCTCTTGGATAGAATTTTGTTAGTTCTTTAGGGTCAAAACAAGCATGCGTAACATTACAACGCCCTCCACCAGAAATTTTTACTTTTTGTAAAACATCTTTTCCTTTTTCAAGAATAGTTATGTCTAAATCAGGATTATTTTCTTTTGCATTTATCGCTGTAAAAAAGCCAGCTGCACCACCACCAATAATTACTACTTTCTTCATTATAAAATCATTTCTTTGTAAGGTAAAATGGTGTTAAATCCTTTTTGGTTAAAGTAATTTATAGAATCATCATTACCAGTAGCTAAAATAAAGTCGCCACCCCAAGCACCTAGGCTTTTAATTTCTCCAAAGTAATCAGAGAAAAGACGTTTTTTAACAGGTTGTTGTTTAATAATAGAGCTAATTATCTGTTCGTGCTCAATAATTATTTCACCTAAGTTCTTAGATGAGTTAGTTGCTAAAAATTCTTGAGTTAAAGAGTCTATCTCGGTAATAAGTGTTTTAGCTTCTTCTTTATGTTGTTTGTATTGTGCAATACCTTCTCTGCTGTTTTGTTTTTGATTTAAATACACAAAAAACAATTCATCAGTAAAACTTGGATTAAATTCTACTTCTTCAATAATAGGTTTGCTTTCTTTTAACTGATATAAAATTGGTGAGTTATGACTTGCACAAGCAATGTCGTATCCACTTCCAGAAAAAGCATTCCATAGTAATGTAAATGGATTTACATTGGCCCAAGAAGCGATGTTGTTTATTAAAGTAGAAGAACTTCCAAGTCCCCAGTTTTGAGGGAAAGTTAGGTTTGTTTTTACAATAAATCCATTATTGCTATCCAGAAATTTAGGATTTAAACGTTTTGCTTCTAGTAAAATATCTCGTAAAGTTTCAGCTATAAATTCGGCACTACCTTCTTTGTTAGAATTAAATGTAGCTGAGGTTAAGCGTAGTTTAGGTAGGTCAAAACTAGCTTCAAACCAACATTCACCAGTATTGGTAAAACTTCCCCAAATAAGTTGAAGTTCTTGTATTGGTTCAATAATTAAATCTTGTCCAAATTTTGTAGGCACAGCTAATGAAGTAGCTCCGTCTAAGACAACATATTCACCTGTTAATAATAATTTTCCGTTGCTATAAAATGTATCCAAACTACTTTTTTAATTCGTTAAATTTATCAACAACAGCACTATGAGAAACAGTTTTGTTTTCAAAATAAGTTGTTATCTCTTCTTTTTCTTCAGAAGAAGCACCTAACTGATTTAAAATGTTTTGTAGATGCATTTTCATATGTCCATGCTGAATGCCTTTGGTCGTTAAAGCACGTAATGCAGCAAAATTTTGAGCTAAACCTGCTGTAGCCATTATTTCCATTAATTCTCTAGCAGAAGGTCTTTGCATCATATCTAACGATAATTTAGCCATAGGATGTAATGCTGTTAAGCCACCTACGGTACCTAATGCTAAAGGAAGTTCAATCCAGAACGTAAAAATGCCGTCTTTAACAGTACAATGCGTTAAACTTTTGTATTGACCGTCTTTTGAAGCATAGGCATGTGCACCAGCTTCAACAGCTCTAAAATCGTTCCCTGTTGCTAAAACAACAGAATCAATTCCGTTCATAATCCCTTTGTTATGAGTAACAGCTCTATAAGGTTCTATTTCTGCAATTTTTACAGCTTGTTCAAATTTTTGAGCAAATTTATGAGGATTTTCTCCTCCTAAATCTTCTACTTTACAACTTACTTCAGCTCTAACGATACATTCAGGTACATAATTAGAAAGGATGCTCATTACAATTTCAATATCATCTTTTCTAAACTGATTAGCGATAGCTTCTAAACAAGAATTAATAAAGTTAGCTCCCATTGAATCTTTCGTTTCAAAAGTTACATGGAGTTGAAAATAATTTTCAAGTTTATCTGTTTTATCAATTAATTGGATGTCTAAAATCCCACCACCACGTTTTTCCATGTTTTTTGTAATAGAAGCTGTGGCTTTGTATAATTGAGGTTTTTGTTCGTTAAAATAAGCTTCTAATTCATTTTTATTTCCAGAATATATAAAGTGAACTTGACCAATTTTAGTAGTAGAAATTACATTTGTCTTAAAACCTCCACGAGTACTCCAAAATTTAGCAACTAAAGAAGCAGCTGCAACAACAGAACTTTCTTCAACTACCATAGGTATTACATAATCTCGATTATTAATAACAAAATTAGGAGCTATACCATATGGCATATAAAAATTAGAAATAGTATTTTCAATAAAATCGTCGTGTAGCTGTTGTAATTTATCATCTACATTCCAATATTGTTTTATAGTTTTAATAATTTCTGGTTGGTTGTTGAAATAATTAATAGACAACCAATCTATTTTTTCTTCTTTCGAAAGCTTAGAAAAACCTGAAATGATTTTAGACATTCTTTGTTAGTTTTGTAAGGGTCAAAGATAAATTAATCCTGTTAAAATGGGGTTGTTATTTAGGATTTCTAGCAATTTTGGAGGTGTTTTTGATGATTTTTCCGTAAACTTGGCAAACTTTTTATACAAACAACAAATCAATATGAAGAAAATATTAATGTTTTTTATAGGGATATCTACGCTTGTACAAGCTCAAAAAAAAGATATTTCTTTAGAAGATATATGGAAAAAGGGCACATTTAGAGCAGATTACATGAACTCTTTAAATTCAATGAATGGTGATTTTTATTCATTATTAAATTATTCCGAAGGAGGCTCTTCTGTAGATAAGTATAGTTACGAGACTTTAGAAAAAGTTGCAACAATTGTAGATAGTAAAGATTTAAATGGTTTAAAAGCATTTCAATCATATAGTTTTAATAACGACGAATCAAAATTGATTTTAGGTACTGCCTTTAAACCGATTTTTCGTCGTTCTTTTTTAGGTACCTTTTATGTTTATGATATTGCTACGAAATCGTTAGATTTAATTGGTGAAGATATTCAAGAACCAACTTTTTCTCCTGATAGTAAAAAAGTAGCTTATGCAAAAGGTAACAATTTATTCATTAAAGATTATTCTGAAAACAATGTAGTTTACCAAATTACAAGTAATGGAAAGAAAAACGAAATTATAAATGGTATTACTGATTGGGTATACGAAGAAGAATTTGGTTTTGTAAAAGCTTTTGAATGGAGTAAGGATAGTAAATATTTAGCATACTTACGATTTGATGAAAGCAAAGTGAAAACTTTTTCTATGGATGTTTACGGAAAAGAAAAATACCCAACCCAACATGTATTTAAATATCCAAAAGCTGGAGAGGACAATGCGAAAGTATCGTTGCATATTTTTTCATTTGAAACGAATAAAACAGCTGAGATTACTGTAGGGGAATACGAGTATATTCCAAGAATTAATTGGACAAATGAAGGGAATGTTTTATCGATTCGTACATTAAATCGTCATCAAAATGACTTAAAAATGTATTTTGTTGATGCAAAAACATACAGCAGTTCTTTAGTTTTAAATGAAACAGATAAAGCTTATGTAGAAGTTAATGATGATTTAACGTTTTTAAAAGACAACAGTTTTATTTGGACTAGTGAGAAAGATGGATATAATCACATTTATCACTATGATAAATCAGGTAAATTAATAAACCAAGTTACAAAAGGTAACTGGGAAGTAACATCTTATTATGGTTATAATGCTGATAAAAAAACAATTTATTATCAGTCAGTAGAAAATGGTTCTATTAACAGAGGAGTATATAGTATTTCTTTAAAAGGTGATAGCAAAAAGCTGTTAAGTAATCCATCAGGAACTAACAGAGCTTCATTTAGTAAAAACATGCATTATTTTATTAATACTTTTTCGGATGTTAATACACCTAATGTATATACTTTAAGAAACGATGTAGGAAAAGTATTAAAGACAATTAAAGATAATGCAGCTTTAAAAGAAGTAATTGCTGGATATAATTTAAGTAAAAAAGAATTTTCAACCATTAATGTAAATGGAGAAGACTTAAATATGTATACAATAAAGCCTGCTAATTTTGATCCAAATAAAAAACACCCAGTATTGATGTATCAATATTCAGGGCCAGGGTCGCAACAAGTATCAAATAGTTGGAACAGTGCAAATGATTACTGGCACCAAATGTTAGCGCAAGATGGTTATATTATTGTTTGTGTTGATGGTAGAGGAACTGGGCTTAAAGGACGTGATTTTAAAAAAGTAACGTACATGAACTTAGTTAAGCATGAAACAGAAGATCAAATTGCTGTAGCTAAAAAATTAGCAGATTTACCATATGTAGACGCTAAAAGAATTGGTATTTGGGGATGGTCTTTTGGAGGTCATATGAGTACAAATTCATTATTAAAAGGAAACGATGTTTTTGCCGCGGCAATTGCAGTTGCTCCAGTAACTACTTGGCGTTTTTACGATACAATTTATACAGAACGTTATATGCGTACACCTGAAGAAAATCCTACTGGATACGATGAAAACTCTCCATTAAATTACCCAGAATTATTAAAAGGGAAGTATTTATTAATTCATGGAACAGGAGATGATAATGTACATGTTCAAAATGCTTATAGAATGGCAGAAGCATTAATTCAGGCAAATAAGCAATTTGAATGGGGAATGTATCCAGATAGAAATCATGGGATTTACGGTGGAAATACTCGTATGCATTTGTACACAAAAATGACAAACTTTATTAAAAACAATTTATAAAATATAACTATGAGTACAGTAAAACAACCACACGAAAAAGAATTGTTTGGGCATCCAGTAGGACTATATGTATTATTTTTTACAGAAATGTGGGAACGTTTTTCTTATTATGGAATGCGAGCTCTTTTGGTTTTATATTTAACTTCAAAAACAACGGATTTAAATCCAGGTGTTGGTTGGTCTCAAGGAGAAGCACTTGCTCTTTATGGTTGGTATACAGCATTAGTATATATAATGTCTATCCCTGGGGGAATTTTGGCAGATAAATTTTTAGGTCAAAAGAAATCAGTGATTCTAGGTGCAATTCTTTTAGTTATTGGGCATAGTGTTCTTGCTTATGAAGCTATGTGGGCTTTTTACACAGGTCTTGTATTTATAATTCTTGGAGTTGGGTGTTTAAAACCTAATATTTCTACAATGGTAGGAGGGCTTTATAAAAAAGGAGATGTACGTAGAGATAAAGGATTCACTATTTTTTATATAGGAATTAATATTGGTGCATTTTTGTCAGGAATAGTAGTAGGTTATGTTGGTGAAGTTCATGGTTGGCATTATGGTTTTGGATTAGCAGGGATATTAATGGTGTTAGGTTTAATTCAATTTTTAGCGGGTCAAAAATACCTTGTTCATGTTGGGAATTATTTAGGAAAGTCAGAAAAAGTAGAAGATCAAGAAGCATATAAAAGGCCTCTTACTAAAATTGAAAAAGATAGAATAATTGTTTTAATGACTTCTTTTTTATTAATAATTGCTTTTTTCGCTGCATTTGAACAAGCTGGTGGTTTAATGAATATTTATGCAAGAGAGAAAACAGATAGAATGTTAATGGGATGGCAAGTTCCAGCTACATGGTTTCAATCTTTAAACTCTTTTTTCATCATAACTTTAGGAGTCGGTGTAGCTAGTTTTTGGGCTAAAAGAAAATTAAAAGGAACAGAAGCTTCCTCTTTATATAAAATGATTATTGGTTTAGGAATTACTGGTATAGGATTCCTATTTATGTCAGCAGCAGCAGCAGAATATGATACTACAGGAACTTCTGCTATGTATTGGTTGGTTTTAGCTTATTTATTTCATACAATTGGAGAATTATGTTTATCTCCAGTATCACTTTCATTTGTAACAAAATTAGCTCCTGCAAAATATGCTTCTATTATGATGGGTATTTATTTTGCGACAACAGGTTTAGGTAATAAAGCAGCTGGATTACTAGGAGAGTCTTCTTCAATTTTTGGAGAATTCAAAGTGTTTACAGGAATTGCTATTTTCTGTGTAGTTTTTGCTCTTTTAGTGTTTATTTTCTTGAAGAAATTAAAAGCACTTACTCATGGAGCAGAAGATAATGAAGTTGATTTTAGCACAAAAGAAGCTGAAGGATTTGAATTAGCAGATAACAATTAAAAATAAAAACGAAACCTTGTAATAGTTACTATTGCAAGGTTTCTTTCATTTATAAACTATAGAACAAAAATATGAGTACAAATCTTGAAAGTCTTTTTAAAGACAAAGTATTAGGACATCCAGCAGGATTGTTTGTGTTATTTTTTACAGAAATGTGGGAGCGTTTTTCGTATTACGGAATGCGTGCTTTATTAGTATTATTTTTCACAGCATCTTTATTAGATGAAGGATGGGGATGGCCTAGAGAATGGGCATTTGCTATTTTTGGTACATATACCTCACTAGTATACTTATCAACGATGGTTGGTGGTTATTTTGCTGATAACGTAATAGGTATAAGAAAAGCGGTAGTTGTTGGTGCTTTGTTAATGACTATAGGACATGGGTGTATGGCAGTGGAAACTCCATTTTTCATCTACTTAGGTTTAGGTTTGTTAGTGATAGGAAGTGGTTTTTTTAAACCAAATATGACTTCTATTATTTCTGAAATGTATGCAGAGAAACCAGAAAAGAAAGATGGGGCTTATACCATTTTTTATATGGGAGTAAATGCAGGTGCTTTTTTAGGTATTTTATTATGTGGTTATTTAGGTGAAAAAATTGGATGGTCTTGGGGATTTGGTGTAGCAGGAATCTTTATGTTATTTGGATTATTACAGTTCTGGTATGCACAAGGTATTTTTGGAGATATAGGTTTAGCTCCTAAAGATAAAGACGAAGATGTTATTGATACATTAATTAATGACGAGAAAACTTCAACTGATGACGGACAAAGAAATCCATTTACAGGTTTCCAAAAAGGACTAATAGCAGTTTCTTCTTTACTAGGTTTATTATGGATTTTTAATGATCCAATATCAAAAATATCAGAAGGGAAATACAATGTCTTCCCATTTGAAATGGCAGGGATGTCAGGATCTACAATTGCAATAATTACTGCGTTTGTGATATTTATTCTGTTATTAGTAATTAGAATACCTAAATATACACCGGTATTAAGAGATAGGATGTTAGCAGTAATGTTCTTTGCTTTTGTAACGATATTCTTTTGGGCTATTTTCGAACAATCACCTAGTTCATTAACTGTTTTTGCAAGAGATTACACTGATAGGGTTTTGGAAGGAAGTGCAGGCCTTATTTTTAAAATAGTAAACTCTTTAATGACATTAATTCCTTTGGGAATAATTACTTGGGTGTTGTATTTATTATTCCAAAAGACGTTTGCTAAATACAAATGGTCAAACATATTTTTAGCAATAAGTTTCTTAATTATCTGGATAATTGCCATAGGGATGTTAACAAAAGAGTTTCAGAAAGATACAGCAGAAATTCCAGCTTCTTGGTTCTCTGTTTTAAATTCGTTATACATTATTACATTAGCACCATTGTTTTCTAAATGGTGGGAAAGTAAATACAATCCAAATGCAAATATGAAATGGGCTATTGGAATGGGATTATTAGGTCTTGGAATGGCTGTTATAGCTATTGGTGCTAGCGATATTGAGCCAGGAGCTAAAACTGCATCGGTTAGTGTTATTTGGTTAATTTTAGTGTATTTATTCCATACAATGGGAGAGTTATGTGTTTCTCCAGTAGCGCTTTCTTACGTATCTAAGTTAGTGCCAGGACGTATGATTGCTTTTATGTTTGGTGTTTGGTATTTAGCAGTAGCAATCGGAATGAAGTTGGCAGGTGTATTTGCAGAGTCTTCTGAAGCAATAGCACAAGAAGAAGGTTTAAGTAGTTTCTTTTGGTTGCTAACGTTTATTTCTTTTGGTTTAGCAGTATTATCAGCAGTGCTATATCCAGTTATAAAAAAGTTAATGCATGGGGTGAAATAACCCTAAATAAAAGTTAAAACAATATTATAGCCTGTCAAATATTAAAATTTGACAGGTTTTTTTGTAAATTTGGAATACTTATTGAGACTTAAGAGATATGAAGAAATTAATATTAGTAGCAGTTTTAGTAATTGTTTCAGTTGGAGTACAAGCTCAGGATAAAGTTAATTGGTTAACTTTTGAAGAAGCAATGGCAAAAAATAAAGAAAATCCAAAACCGATTATAATCGATTTATATACAGATTGGTGTGGTTGGTGTAAGAAAATGGATAAAACTACCTATAAAAATGAAGTAATAGTTAAATATATTAACGATAACTATTACGCGATAAAGATGGACGGTGAAGGCAAAGAAGATATTACTTTCCAAGGAAAAACATATAAGTTTGTTCAGCAAGGTAGAAGCAAATATCATGAATTAGCAGCAGCTATAATGAAAGGGAAAATGAGTTACCCTTCTACAGCATTTTTTAATGAACAAGAGCAACTAATTCAAACGGTACCTGGATATCTGCCAAAAGAACGTTTTGAAAAAGTATTAGCATATTTCAATAAAGGTAATTATAAGAAAACAAGTTGGAAAGATTTTGAAAAGAATTTTAAAGGTTCAATCTAATACGTTTTAATCAATAATATAAGCTCCGTTTTCACCAGTATAGTGAAACGGAGTTTTTTTGTTTTTACAGGTGATTTTCCACCTATTAATATAGCTTTTGTAGTTACTTCCATCAGCAATTATTTGTTTAGGCTTTAAAGTGTTTATTAGACGGATTAAATTAATTTTAGGAGAGTTTTGTAATAGTACAATTGGTGAATTAATGGAAACATTATAAATACCTAAACTATCAATAATTAAAATCGTTTCAGATTTAAACTTAAATAAATTAGTTGTATTTCTTGTTGAGTTTTTTTTTATGCCTTCACTTCTTTGATAATTTTTAATTAATCTTTTAGTAGAGTTTTTTAAAGTATCTGCAACATTTAATATTTGTAAGTGATTCCCATTTTTTGTAGCTAGAATATTTTCTCTGTTTTTGTGAAAAACAATTATTTCTTGTTTAGCTTGTTTACGGTAAGTTTCATAAATGAAATTAACCTGAAGAATCATGACTGTTATTAAAACATATATAAATTGTTTCATTTTTTTATGGATAACAAATTGATAAGAGAAAATAATAATAAGGTACCAAAAAATCATTTCGTTAAATGACATTGAAATATCTTGGAATAAAAAATTTTCTTGATCAGCAATCCAACTAACAGTATTATTCATTGTAGAAATTACAAAAGCATACGCCTTAGTAAATAAAAAAGGAAGTATATTCAAAAGGGATAGTATGATAATTAAAATACCACCAATTAAAATACTTGCTAAACAAGGAATAATAATAAGATTAGAAAGTATAAATAAACTAGGGAACTGATGAAAATAAAATAAGCTAATAGGTAATACTCCAATTTGAGCAGCAATAGAAACGGAAAATAAGTTCCATAATTTATTAAATAACCAGAGTTTAGGTTTCCATAACTTAAAAAGTATAGGTTGTATCCATATGATTCCAAAAACGGCTAAATAACTTAATTGAAACCCTACATCAAATAAATACAATGGTCTTAGTAGTAATAAGAATAGCATTGAGCTAACTAAAGAATGTTCTACTATTTTCTTTTTCTTAAATGATTCACCAATAGCCACAAAGGTAAACATGGTAACAGCTCTAACTACAGAAGCAGATAACCCAGCAATAAAAGCAAATCCCCATAATAAGAGAACTATTAAAATTGTTTTTATAAAGAAACCATGTTTTAAGGCTTCAAGAGGTTTGAAAAGATAAGAGAAAATTAAAAAAATAACACCAATGTGCAATCCAGAGATTGCTAAAATATGAATGGCTCCAGCTTTAATGTAGCTTTCACTAAGTGTTTTAGATATGTTCTGACGTTGGCCTAATAGAAGTGCATTAATTACCGAAAATTCATCAGGTTTAAAATGTTGTTTTTTTAAAGAAGATTGAATTTTATCTCTAAACTTTTCAGCAACACCATTAATTGAGGTTTTTCTTCTATCTAAAAATTTATAATCATTTTTCGAAATAAAAACTTGATGATGGATATGTTGTTTTGCTAAATAGTTTTTATAATTAAATTGATAAGGATTTAATGATGGAGTTATGTTTTTAAATTCAGAAGTTATAAAAACACGATCATCAATTTTTAAAGGAAAAAAAGTACTGTCTTTTTTCAGATTTAATAAAACACTACCGATTGTTTTTTGTGAGTCAATTTGAGCTACTTGAACAATAAATTTATGATAATATTTTGTAGGTTTTAATTTTTTTGTAATAACCAATGTAGCGGAAGAACTGTTAGAAATATGTTTGTAATAAAAGTTAGAATAATTTTTAGGGTTACTTATAAAGGTAGCGAAAATGCCTATTAGCATAAAAAACAGCAATGTAATTATTGAAAATAGTTTACGGAGGTTAGTCTTTTTTAAAAAGTATAAAACAGTTAAGATTGGTAAGATAAAAGCATTTAAATAAGTGAAGTTAGAGTTCCATATTTTTCCATAAAACTGTATTATAATTCCAAAAATTATACATAATAAGAAATGAAAAGGTAAATAGTCTAACAATTTTCTCATAACAAATTAAAGCTATGTATTCTAAGAGTATTATGATTTACCGTTTATTACGTAATACCTACCGTTAGTTACATAGATGATTACGAAGATTGTTTTGTGTAAGGTTATTAGTAGATTTAGGTGTCCCTTTGCAGATGAATAAATAATATTTTGATTATTTTATATGAAAAAATCATTACTACTAGTTGCCCTTTGTTTGTTGTTTTCTTGTAATAGTAAGAATAAAAAGAAACTTATTTTTTTAAATAAAAATGTTTATGAGTATCCAGTTTGGGAAGACATGCTTTTACAAGAAAAAGTAAAGTTTGCGGATGTTGTTGTGGCTTTTAAAGCTTATGCTTCTACTCATAATTTAGATAGGGAAACTATAGAGCATTTTGAGAAATTAGAAAAAAGAGCGAAGTCATTATTAGATAATGAAGGTTATTTAACTTCAGATTTAGGGTATTATAAAGAACTTTTAGCATATAGAAGAGCATTACCTAACACTAAAAAAAAGACAATAGATTATAAAAGTGACAAAACGTTTTTTTTATCAAATTTACCAAATGAAAATAGCTATGGTAGTTGGAAAAACATTGGGCCTTTTGGTAACCCAGAAGTACATTGGTCAGCAACAGGAAACGGAGCAATACAATATTTAGAAATGCATCCAACAAATCCTGCAATAATGTATGCTTGTTCTAGAAATGGAGGACTTTGGAAAACGATAAATTACGGAAGAAATTGGACTCCAGAAACCGATTATTTTGCAACAAATAATACCTCTTGTATAGAGGTTGCTCAAGAAAATCCTTCGATATTATATTTAGGAGCAGCAGAGGATCAAAAAATATGGTATTCTAATAATGAGGGAGTTTCTTGGGAGGATAGAAGTGTTGGTATTTCGGGAACTATTTATGATATTCATTCAGATCCAACGGATGCATCTAGAGTATTAACGGCGACTTCTAAAGGGATTTACTTAAGTACTAATTCAGGAGTTACTTGGGAACTTAAACTAAGTGGAAGGTATACAGATATTGATTTAACGGATAATTGGGATTTAATAATAGTATCTGATGATAATGCTAATGTAGCACCAGTGTTGAATTTTTCAAAAGATAAAGGAGATAACTTTATAGAGAAAAACATTATTACACATTTAAGTGAAGTTGATCGCTTTTATATTGGTATTCATAAACCAACAACAGGAGCTACAAAAGTTTTTGCATATGGTTTAATTGATGATAATAAACCTACAAGATTCATCGGTTTATGGAAGTCTGATTATGAACCAAATCCAGTAGATAACATTTCTTATTTTAATTTTGTAGAAGTGAAACACGCTACATATAATTACCCTAATGGAGCAGTTCCTTTGGTAAAAGAAAATAATGCTCAAGGATTTACAGAAGAAGATTCAGATTATTATGGAAGTATTAATCCATATTCACAAGCAACCTGGGTAAGTGATTATTATGTAAGTCCAAACAGCCCTAATAGAATGTTAACATTTAGAGAGAAATTTTGGGGAAGTGGAGATGGTGGTATATTATGGGAAAAAAAACCAAGTTATGGAGAAAGTAACTGGGCAGATAATAGATATGTAACGACTAATGTAGCAAAAGATACTTTATTTTGGTGTAATGATGGAGGTATGTGGGCTATAAAGGAAAATGACTTATTTCCGACTGTTGCCGAAGTTACAGCTTCAGGCTTATCAAAATATAATTATGTAAATAGTAAAGTAATTTCAAAAAACGGAGATATTTGTGTTTCTGAAGGATCACAGATGGATGTAAGTCAGATGGATAAAGGAGTTTTTATGACAGGAGGGCAAGACATAGGACAAATATTTACTAGAAATGGGAGAGATAGTCATGTGGCTTCAGCCGATGTTTATAGAGGAAGAATAAAACCTACTGATGATACTAAATTCATAACTGGTAAGCTTACTGTAAAACTTGATGGAGGAACAGCTGATTTTTCTGTATATAATAACATAGAAGCGGATCATTTTAACTCTAATAGGCTGTATGGTTTTACTACAGGAGACGTACGTTTAGTACGTTCACCTTCAAACAAAGATGGCTGGTTAATGAATGGGTTTAAAGGGGAGAATAGAGCAAATGCTATAGGACATTCTTGGATACCTACTTATAATAATTGGGAAACAGTGTCAATTATCTCCACAGGAATTACAAGTTTAAAAGCAGGTACTTTTGAGCAATCTAGAGCGAATAAAGAAATAGCTTTTCTTGGAGATGAGGTAGGGAACAAATTGTTTTATACAGAAAATTTATCAGGAACTGAACCTACTTGGCTACAGTTGTCTAACGCGCCAAAAGCTTCTCTTTATAGAATAGCTACGCATGAATATAACGAAAATATAATTGTATTGGCGACCAATATAGGAGTTTATATTTCTAAAGATAAAGGTGAAACATGGAAGTTGAAAGGTAATTTTCCATCAAATAAACCAATTTCTGTTTTGATGGATAAAAATACTACAGAAGGAATTTATATACGAACAAGTTTTACTGTATATTATACAGATGAAGGTTTAACTAATTGGGTAGAGTTTAATAAAGGATTGCCATTACAAAACCTTAGTGATATGCGTATTGCTCATTATCCAAATAACGATAGTAGATTGTATGTTTCAAAATATGGAAGGGGTGTATGGAGTTCAAGTTTACAATCAGTTTTAAATAAAAACGGAGATATGCCTATCGCAGATTTTACTATTTATGGGAATGACTCAAATGAAATCATAGCAGGTAATTCAATTACTTTAGTAGATCAATCATCAAATGCAACGCAATTACAATGGACATTAGAAAATGGAAATGATATAATTAATATATCTAATCAAACTAACCCTAAAATAATATTATCAACCCTAGGATATTATAAGGTAACATTAAAGGCAAGTAATGCCCATGGATCAGATGTTATTGTAAAGGAGCAATATATTTTAGTTCAATCCAAGGTAAACCCTGTTTGTGTTTTAACTACTACGGGCAATCTTCCTTGGTATAAAGGGTTTAAAACTATTGAGTTAAGTGGAGATGTGTATAGTGTCCCATCGAAAAATAATTATATAGAAGCAGAAAAGGTTTTCAAATTGTTTTCAGAAGAGATATCGTCAATTTCTATTAAAGATAGTTATACAGGAGCTTATAGATTTTATATAAAGGCTTGGATAGATTATAATAATGATGGAGATTTTGATGACGAAAATGAGGAAATTATTAATTCTCAAGGGAAAGTTGAAGACTTTTCATCAAATTTTACTGTACCTAATACAGCAGTTAAAAATAAACCTTTATTAATGAGAGTAACAGGATTAGAGTCTTCAACACCTCCAAGTTCATGCCAAACAAGTGGGACGAGGCAAACAATTGATATGCTAGTTAAAATAAAGCCAAAGGTAAAATTTAATAATATACGACATTCATTAATAAAGAGTAGTAGTGTAGCTTTAGAAGCAGCATTTGATGGGGCAGTCAATATTATAAGTTCAGGGTTTGTATATTCTAAATTTGATGGAAACTTAAATGTTGATAATTCAAATGTAAGTATACACCCTTCAGTAATATTAAATAATAACATTTTTTTAAACTCGATTACTAATTTAGACTATAATGGTAAATATTATTATCGTCCATTTGTTAGAGATCAAAATGGAGTTCATTATGGAGATAAACAAAGTTTTGAGCTTATTCCACATAAAATTCCTTTAGCAGAAAGTTTAATAGCTTTAAATCTTGGTAATAATAAATGGAAATTAAAAGGAGTAGTTTATCCAGAGAATAATAATTTAGAAAGGTTGCATATAGAATATGGAACTACAATTTTTGATAGCAGTATTTCTTTTGACCCTTCATTATATAGTAAAGATACTCAATTTAATATTACAACAGATATTAACACTGTTATAGGAAATACATATCAGTTTAGAATAAAATACATTGCTGAAGGGAGAACTTTTTACAGCAATGTTATTAAGTTTGATACTGATAAGACTATATGTGAGCCTATTGTTGGAGGCAGTCCATGGTATAAACGAATTAGAAATGTAACCTTTAATGGGAATTCTAATGATAGCTCAGGGAGTAATGGTTATGAGGATTTTACAAGTATAATTTATGATGTAGAAGAAGGAAGGGACTATTCAATTTCTATTACCGATTCATATACACCAGGGTATAATTTAAGCTATATTGTTTATATAGATTATAATAATGATGGAGATTTCACAGGTTATAATGAAATTGTAGCCCAAGGCACACCTAATGATGACACTTTTACTGGGGTTATAACTATTCCTACTGATGATGTTGGGTATGATACAAATTTAAGAATGCGTGTAATTGGATATAATGGAAATATGAACAGCTGTTATATAAGTACAGGGCAAATAGAAGATTATTTTATTAAGATAGCCCCTGTAAAAATGCTTATTGCTGTTACAGAAGAGTTTTCAAGTATCAATGGGAAATTAGGAGGAGTCACAGCGAGTGTTTTAGATAATGACTTATTAAATGGATCGGTTTTAAATGCCTCAGAGATTACTTTAACACCCGGCACTACACCAACTCCTTTAAGCGGAAATATATTGATGAATTCCGATGGAACAATTACGGTAAGCCCAGAAACTACAGCAGGTACTTATGATTACGAATATACAATTTGCGAAAAGTTAAATCCATCTAATTGTAGTACAGTAATAAGTAAAGTAGTTGTGGATAGTTCAGTAATAGAAGCAAAAACTGAAACTTTCACTAATATAAATGGAAAAGTAGGAGGAGTAACAGCTAGTGTTTTTTCAAATGACCTATTAAATGGTTCATTGTTAAATAATATTTCATACATCAATTTAACGGCTGGAACTTCTCTGAATCCATTAAATGGAAATATTGTAATGAATTCCGATGGAACAATTACGGTAAGCCCAGAAACTACAGCAGGTACTTATGATTACGAATATACAATTTGCGAAAATTTAAATCCATCTAATTGTAGTACAGTAATAAGTAAAGTAGTTGTGGATAGTTCAGTAATAGAAGCAAAAACTGAAACTTTCACTAATATAAATGGAAAAGTAGGAGGAGTAACAGCTAGTGTTTTTTCAAATGACCTATTAAATGGTTCATTGTTAAATAATATTTCATACATCAATTTAACGGCTGGAACTTCTCCGAATCCATTAAATGGAAATATTGTAATGAATTCCGATGGAACAATTACAGTAAGTCCAGAAACAACAGCAGGTACTTATAATTATGAATATACAATTTGCGAGAAATTAAATCCATCTAATTGTAGTACTGTTATTAGTAAAGTGATTGTAAGTAGTGCTATAATAGAAGCCAAAACAGAAGAGTTTGCAAGTATCAATGGGAAATTAGGAGGAGTCACAGCGAGTATTTTAGATAATGATTTATTAAATGGATCGGTTTTAAATGCCTCAGAGATTACTTTAACACCCGGCACTACACCAATTCCTTTAAGCGGAAATATATTGATGAATTCTGATGGAACAATAAGCGTAAGCCCAGAAACTAGAGCAGGTACTTATGATTACGAATATACAATTTGCGAAAAGTTAAATCCATCTAATTGTAGTACTGTTATTAGTAAAGTAGTTGTGGATAGTTCAGTAATAGAAGCAAAAACTGAAACTTTCACGAATATAAATGGAAAAATAGGGGG
>NZ_CANLTU010000015.1 GCF_947494125.1 uncultured Tenacibaculum sp. | reverse complement strand
GCTCCTCCTTTAGGACTCGAACCTAAGACCCTCTGATTAACAGTCAGATGCTCTAACCAACTGAGCTAAGGAGGAATTTAAAGCGGACTTGCTTTAAAATGCGAGTGCAAATTTAAGGGCTTTTTTTATATCTGCAAATTTTTTTTAATAAAAAATGCTATTAAAAATTTTTGCTTCTGGTTTTCAGTACTTTATTTTTTAAAAATATAGCTTTATAAGTTAATTCTGTGGTCAGCAATGTATTTAAAATAAGCATAAAAAAAAGTCTTGTTTTTACTAAAAGTTGTATTTTTGTCAGCATTATTCTTATTGATAGAAAAGCATAGTAAAATATATGGACAAATTTTCGTTCTTAAACGCAGCACATACAGGTTTTATAGGTGATTTGTACGAACAGTATCAGAAAAATCCTGATGCGGTAGAACCAAGTTGGAGAAGTTTTTTTCAAGGATACGATTTAGCAAACGAAAATTATTCGTTAACTGATGAAGAGATTTCAGTAGAAATTCCTGAAGAAGTACGCAAAGAATTTTTAGTAATCGATTTAATTAATGGTTACCGTACACGAGGGCATTTGTTTACAAAAACAAACCCAGTTCGAGATAGAAGAAAATATACACCTAGCCTAGATGTAGAAAATTTTGGATTAAAACAAGGTGATTTAGATACCGTTTTTAACGCAGGAGATATTTTAGGTATGGGACCGAGTTCTTTATCAAAAATAGTTTCACACCTTAAAGCAATTTATTGTGATAGTATAGGAGTGGAGTATATGTATATACGAAACCCAGAAGAATTAAAATGGTGGCAAAGTCGTTTAAACAAAAACGATAATCACCCTAGTTACGATTTAGAAGCAAAAAAATACATACTTACTAAGTTAAATCAAGCATCTACATTTGAAAGTTTCTTGCAAACAAAATACGTAGGTCAAAAACGTTTTTCTGTAGAAGGAGGGGAAACACTAATTCCAGGAGTAAGTGTAGCACTTCGTGATGCTGCTGAAAAATACGGAGTAGAAGAATGTGTTTTAGGTATGGCACACCGTGGTCGTTTAAATACATTAGTAAACATATTCAAAAAACCAGTTCGCGATTTATTTAGCGAATTTGAAGGGAAAGATTTCGAAGATCAAGATATTGATGGAGATGTTAAGTATCACTTAGGATTAACATTAAGCAAAGAATATAAAGGAGGTCAGAAGATGAAGATGAATTTGGTTCCAAATCCATCACATTTAGAAACTGTAGCAGCAGTTGCAGAAGGAATTGTTCGTGCCAAAGTTGATCAAGATTATAAAGGAGATAATGGTAAAATTTTACCAATAATAGTTCATGGAGATGCTGCAATTGCTGGTCAAGGAATTGCTTATGAGGTTGCTCAAATGATGACGTTGAACGGTTATAAAACAGGAGGAACAATTCATGTTGTAGTAAATAACCAAGTAGGTTTTACAACGAATTATTTAGATGCTCGTTCTAGTACGTATTGTACAGATGTGGCTAAAGTAACGTTATCTCCCGTATTACACGTAAATGCAGATGATGCAGAAGCTGTTTGTCATGCAATGGAAATGGCTGTTGAGTACCGAACTAAATTCAAAAAAGATATTTATATTGACTTATTAGGATATCGTAAATATGGTCATAACGAAGGTGATGAGCCTCGTTTTACTCAGCCAAAATTATATAAAGCAATTTCTAAGCATGAAAATGCAAAAGAAATTTATGCAGCAAAATTAGTCGAAGAAGGAAGTATTTCTACTGATTATGTAAAACAAATAACGAGTGAATTCAAAGCTCATTTAGAAGCAGAATTTACAGAATCTAAAAAGAAGACAACTTCTAAGATTCAAGAATTTATGCCAGAAGTATGGGATGGATTTGTTCGTAAACAATTACAAGATATGTTACAACCAGTAGATACTACGTATTCGGTTGAAGCATTAAAAGATATAGCAAAAGTAATTTCTACTACACCAGAAGGGCATAAGTTTGTTCGTAAAGCAGAACGTATTTTAAAAGGCCGTGATAAAGCAGTTTTTGAAGATAATAAGCTTGATTGGGGTACCGCAGAAAATTTAGCATATGGAACTTTATTAGAAGAAGGTTTTAACATACGTATATCTGGAGAAGATGTAGAAAGAGGAACATTCTCTCACCGTCATGCAATTATGCGTGATGAAGAAACTTTAGAACGTGTTAATTTGTTAAACACAAATCCGAAGAATAAAGGAGAAATGACTATTTTTAACTCTCATTTATCGGAATATGGAGTGTTAGGTTTTGATTATGGTTATGCCATGGCGGCTCCAAATACATTAACGATCTGGGAAGCGCAGTTTGGTGATTTTGCCAATGGAGCTCAAATTGTATTTGATCAATATATTTCTTCAGCAGAAGATAAATGGAAATTACAAAACGGATTGGTAATGTTATTACCTCACGGATATGAAGGTCAAGGACCAGAACATTCATCGGCAAGAATTGAACGATTTTTACAGTCATCAGCAATAGATAACTGGACAGTAGCAAATTGTTCTACACCAGCAAATATATACCATATATTACGTCGTCAGATGAAGCGTGATTTTAGAAAACCTTTAGTAGTTTTTACACCAAAGAGTTTGTTACGTCTTCCGAAGGCAGTAAGTCCAATAGAAGATTTAGGAAATGGAACTTTCCAAGAGGTTATTGATGATACTATTGATACTTCTAAAGTAAAAAAGATGGTATTCTGTACAGGTAAGTTTTACTATGATATGCTAGAAAGACGTGGAGATCTAGGGAGAGAGGATGTAGCATTGATTAGAATAGAACAATTATTTCCATTACATAATGATCAAATTAAAGAAGTAATGGATAAATATCCAAATGTAGAACGTTATGTTTGGGCTCAAGAAGAACCTAAAAATATGGGGTCTTGGGGATATATGTTAGAACGTTTTGAATTGGCTACATTAGAGTGTGCATCGAGAGATTATCACTCGGCACCAGCAGCAGGTTCAAGCGCACGTTATACACGTCGTCACGAACGAGTGTTAGATAAAGTTTTTGATTAAGATAGAATAAAAAGAAATTCAGATATATAAAATTTAGTACTGATGATTTTAGAAATGAAAGTTCCTTCTCCGGGGGAATCAATTACAGAAGTAGAAATAGCAACTTGGTTAGTTGAAGATGGTGATTATGTTGAGAAAGATCAACCAATTGCCGAAGTTGATTCTGATAAAGCAACGTTAGAATTGCCTGCGGAAGAAAGCGGAATTATCACTTTAAAAGCAGAAGAAGGTGATGCTGTTGAGGTTGGAGCTGTAGTATGCCATATAGATATGAGCGCAGCAAAACCAGCAGGAGGGTCTTCTACTGAAGCAAAAAAAGAAGAAGCTCCAAAAGCTGAAGCTCCTAAAAAAGAAGAAGTAAAAGCTGCAACTTATGCAACTGGAACTGCTTCTCCTGCAGCAAAGAAAGTTTTAGCTGAAAAAGGAATGGATGCTTCATCTATAAAAGGAACGGGGAAAGATGGTCGTATAACTAAAGAAGATGCAGTAAAAGCTGTTCCTTCAATGGGAACACAGCCAGCAAACGGTTCTAGAGGAACAGAGCGTAAGAAAATGTCGATGTTACGTCGTAAAGTAGCAGAGCGTTTGGTAGCTGTAAAAAGCGAAACAGCAATGTTAACTACGTTTAACGAAGTAAACATGCAACCAATTTTCGATTTACGTAAGCAGTATAAAGAAGATTTTAAAGCGAAGCACGGAGTAGGATTAGGATTTATGTCTTTCTTTACTTTAGCAGTTGTAAGAGCTTTACAAATGTATCCAGATGTTAATTCAATGATTGATGGAAAAGAACAAATAAAACACGATTTTCAAGATATTTCTATTGCAGTTTCTGGTCCTAAAGGATTAATGGTTCCTGTAATTAGAAATGCTGAAAACTTATCGTTTAGAGGAGTTGAAAGTGAGGTGAAACGTTTAGCTTTACGTGCTCGAGATGGTCAAATTACTGTAGATGAAATGACAGGAGGTACATTTACAATCACAAATGGTGGTGTATTTGGTTCTATGTTATCTACACCAATTATCAATCCTCCACAAAGTGGAATTTTAGGAATGCATAATATTGTTAACCGTCCAATGGCGGTAAATGGTGAAGTAGTAATTCAACCAATTATGTATGTTGCATTATCTTATGATCATAGAATTATTGATGGTCGTGAGTCTGTTGGTTTCTTAGTTGCTGTTAAAGAAGCTTTAGAAAATCCAGTAGAGTTATTAATGGATAACAATCCTACCAAAGCATTAGAAATGTAAGCAACAATGTTGTTATATAGATATTAAAATCCCGTACTTTTTGTGCGGGATTTTTTATTTCTTATTAGTACCTTTAAGGTTATATAGCTTTTTTTATGCCTAAAGAAATTCCTAGTTTAATATTTGAATCTAAATCTTCGGAAATTGAAGGGGTAGAAATAATTAGGTTAGAAGATATAGAGAGGAGAAAAGAAGAGTTTGAACATTTACCAAGTAAACCTCATCAACTAAATTTTTATCAATTAGCTTTTTATATAAGTGGAGAAACAGAACATTTAGTAGACTTTGTTTCACATAAAGTACAAAAGGGGTCTGTAGTTTATGTTTCTAAAGGGCAAGTAAATGCTTTTAAATTTACTGAGAATACTAAAGGGTATTTAATCCTTTTTACTGAGGAGTATTTTAAAAATCAATTAAATAATATTCCACAGAATACTGCAGTTAGATTATTAACACCTCAACTTTTTTCACCTAAAATTCAAATTCCAGAAGCTTCTAATATCCCTACATATATTGAATTGATTTACAAAGAGTTTTATAACCCATCAGAAAAATTCAACAAGAAGCACATCATAAATTCTTTGTTTAATATCATTTTCTCAAAGGTTGAAGAAATAAAAAAGAATCAAACAAATTATATACAAGAATCTGATAAGTTAAGCCTGTTTTTATCGTTTCAAAACATTTTAAAGAATGATTATACACTTAATAGAAATGCAGATTATTATGCACAAAACTTAAACATTACTTACAAGCATTTAAATATTGTATGTAAAGAGGTAATTAATAAGACAGCAAAACAATATATTGATGAATTTGTCATTTTAGAAGCTAAAAGAAATTTGGTAAACTCAACTATTAAAAGTACTGAATTAGCTTATTTAATGGGTTTTGAAGAATCAACTAATTTTGTAAAATATTTTAAAAAACACACAGGATTTACCCCTAATAACTTCAAAAAAAATATGATTTAACGAATTTGGTTTGATATTTACCATTTTTATCAAAGGATTAACCTACACTACCTTGTTGACTAGTCTTAATTTTGTAGTGTAATTAAAACATTATAAAAATGGAAACCAAAAAAATTCAAGTAATCGGAAACAAATTCAAAGTTGACTTTGGAGGTGATTTTGTGTTTGAATTAAACTTTCAATCAGAAAATAAAATGACCTGGACTCCTTTAAAAGGAGATGATAAACAATCGCACACAGAAAATATTACAATGGTAGAAATTAGGCCTAATGTATATATGGTATATTGGAAAGAAAAAAGTGGAAATAGAGTTGTTCATATAGAAGATTTTGAAAATGATATAGTGCATACTAATATTTCATTGCCAGATAAAGAGAACACATTTCTAAATTTTAATGGGTCATTAACACTAATTAAATAATAATAGTATGAAAAATATAGTGATCGTTTGCACTTTAATATTAGTAGTAAGCGCATGTAAAACAGAAAAGAAAAAAGAAATACAAACAACTAAAAAAGAACAAAAGATGGAAAACTTAAAAACAACAGCAGAAAAAGCACAAGAAGCTTTCTTTAAAGATTATAGTACTGAAGGAGTTAAAAAATATTTTAAAGAAGATTATATTCAACATAACCCTCATGTACCAACAGGAATTGAACCAGTATTGGGATTTTTACCTGTTTTAAAAGAAGGAAATACAAGTTATACTACGTATAGACTTTTACAGGATGGAGACTTTATTGTTTTCCATAATTCATATCACAATGCAGAAGCTCTTGGAGGAAAAGAAATGATAGCTTTTGATATTTGGCGTATGGAAGATGGAAAAATTGCTGAGCATTGGGATAATTTAACTCCTAAAGTAGAAAAAACAGCTAGCGGACGATCTCAAGTTGATGGACCAACAGAGGTTACAGATTTAGAAAAAACGAATACTAACAAAGCAATTGTAAAGAACTTTGTTAACGATGTTTTGTTTGGAAAAGCGCCAGAAAAAATCACAGAATATGTTAGTACAGAAGAATATCATCAACACAATCCTGCAATAAAAGATGGTTTAAGTGGTTTAGGTGAAGCAATAGCTTATTTAACGTCTCAAAACAATATGTTTAAATACAATAAGCTACATAAAGTATTAGGAGAAGGAAATTTTGTATTAACAATGAGTGAAGGAGAATGGGGTGGAAAGGCTCAAGCATTTTATGATTTATTTAGATTAAAAGATAATAAAATTGTTGAGCATTGGGATGTAATTCAAGAAGTCCCATCAGAAATGGCTCATAATAATGGGAAGTTTTAAATTCTTGTTTATATAATAACAAGTAAAGACCTATACTGATGTATAGGTTTTCTTATTAAATAAAAAAACGGAAAAACAATATTGTTTTTCCGTTATATAATCTAAGGGAAGGGGATAGATAGGTTATTTACCGTTTAAATCCCAGTTATAATCTAAATAGACAACTTCAGCCCCATCGTTAACTTGTGTATCTGAATATTTATTTATATAATCTACTAGGGAATGTTTTATAGTAAAATCTTCTTGATACCATTCGAACATTTTAGAAACTTCAACTTTATCTAATGTAATTTTATTCTTAGTTGGATCGTTAATAAAACCTTTCATTAAAGATTCTAATTTTGACTCAATATTCTTAGCAGTAAAGGCAAAGTTAGCAAATCTTGGCCCAGACTTAGAAGCTGCATTTATAGCAACATGAATCCTTGGATCATCATGCCATCTACGTAATATTTTATGTTCAATATAGTCAAGAGAATATGTTTTATTTCCAATAACAGCAAAAGGTATTTTCCATGCGTTTCTACCTTTTCTTTTAATGTCTGTTATCTTTTTTAAAGGATAACTATCTAAGATTAATTTAATGGTATAAGCATTGTAAGCATTAATCCAAAAAGCTTTTGCTTTTGATGCAGACCAATTTTTTCCTGGTACTGTTTTTTTCAAATCTTTCAAATAAAGATCCAATAAAGCACGGTTTTTTCTTAACCCTTTATAATCTACATCTCCTTGTGAGGTTACATAAGTTTTTAGAAGGGCGTTAAATACATCTGTTTGTGATTGCGACTGAATACTAATAAATAATAAACAGAAAAGGGTAATAATTTTTCGCATTTTTTTAGTTTTAAATAGTGTGAGACATTTGATTTCTTTTGACGCATTTTTTTTTAATACATTACAAAATATTTTAAATTAGGTTAGAAAACCTTTTTATAAAAATTAAGTTTATATTTTTATAAAATATTATTTTAAGGCTATATGATAGAGAATAAGGAGTTAGAATTGGCATTTAATTTTATAGAAAAAACTGACCGAAATTTGTTTTTAACAGGGAAAGCTGGAACCGGAAAAACAACTTTTTTACATAAAATAAAAAATGAAAGTTTAAAAAGAATGGTCGTTGTAGCGCCAACAGGTGTTGCAGCTATTAATGCAAAAGGAGTTACGATTCATTCATTCTTTCAATTGCCTTTCGGGCCAATTTTACCCAACACACAGAATTCACAAACAAATAGAATTCAACGGAAATTCAGCAAAATTAAAATTGATATTATTAAATCATTGGATTTAGTAATTATTGATGAGATTAGTATGGTTAGAGCTGATGTTTTAGATGGAATAGATGAAGTTTTACGACGCTATAAGAATAGAAATAAAGTATTTGGAGGTGCTCAAGTATTAATGATTGGCGATTTACAGCAATTGTCTCCAGTGATTCGTCCAAATGAATGGTCTTTATTGAGGTTGCATTATAAAACCGCATATTTTTTTAGTAGTAAAGCTTTTGAACAAGCAAACGCTGTAAGTCTTGAGTTAAAACATATTTATCGTCAACAAGATGAAAACTTTATTACTATTTTAAATGAAGTTCGTACCAATACACTTTCAGAAAGTTCAGCTAGTTTATTAAATAATCAATATCAGTCAGATTTTGAGCCTCATAAAGAAGATGGTTACATTACTTTAACCACGCATAATAAAAAAGCGGATACAATAAACCAGAATGAGTTAAGTAAAATCACAAAAAAATCTAAAACGTATAAAGCTGAAATTTATAAAGAATTTAATGAGAAAAATTATCCCAATGATGAACATTTATCTTTAAAAGTAGGAGCTCAAGTAATGTTTATTAAAAATGACAGTTCACCAGATAGACGCTATTATAATGGTAAAATAGGAACTGTTGTTTTTTTAGAAGAGGATTCTGTTACAGTTAAATGTTCAGAAGATGATATTATAGAGACTACAGTTGAAACATGGGAAAATATATCATACAATCTGGATGCTGATACGCAAGAAATATCAGAAAAATTAGAAGGATCATATACACAGATACCATTACGATTAGCTTGGGCAATAACAATTCATAAAAGTCAAGGGTTAACTTTTGAAAAAGCAATTATAGACGCAGAAGCTTCTTTTGCACATGGACAAACTTATGTAGCCCTAAGTAGATGTAAAACGTTAGAAGGAATCGTATTAAAAACACCTATAAAAACTACTAGTATTATAAATGATAATACAATAAAGAGTTTTAACAAACAGGTAGAAGATAATATACCAACTAGCAAAGATTTAGAAATTTCGAAAAAGAAATTTCAGTTAAATTTAATAAATGATCTATTTAATTATCATGGATTTTTACAACCAATTACACGTTTAATTGATCTATATTATAACAATCAAACTTCTTTGGAAGGAAATATTATTGAGCCTTTAAAAAAAATAAAAGATGAAGGAATAGTACCGTTGTTAAGAGTAGCAAATTCATTTAAAATCCAATTAGAAAGCTTATCCATTACAGCAGAAAACAGTAACGATAAAGTAATTCAAGAACGTTATACAAAGGCTTTAGCATATTTTAAGAAAGAAACTGAAGAAAAAGTAATAGAAGTATTCAATACTTTTTCTTATAGCACAGATAATAAAGCATTAGAAAAAGATTTTGAAAAACAATTGTCTTCTTTTGAAGAGTTTTTAAGAATTAAAAAAATATTATTTAACACGTTATCTTCTAGTTTTTCAACAAAAGAGTTTTTAAAAATACGAGCTAAAGCTGTTATTGAAAAACCAGAAAAAAAGAAGAAAATACGAGTAGAAGTTACTGCAACTAAGCACCAAGAATTATTTGAGAATTTACGATTATTTAGAACAAGTGTTTCAAATTCAGATAACATACCACCATTCCAAATTTTCACCCAAAAAACTTTATTTGAGTTATGTGAATTACTTCCTTTAGATAAAGTTCAGCTTAAAAAAGTAAATGGCATGGGTAAAATTAGAATTGAAAAATATGGTGATGAGATATTAGAAATAATTAATAATTATGCGAAAGAAAATAATTTAAAATCGCAAATAGAAATTATAGAGGTTGAAACAGATAAGCGTAATACCAAAAACATTACGTTTGATTTATATAAAGAAGGTTTTTCTAAAGAAGAAATAGCAGAAAAGAGAGGTTTAGTTATTGGAACTATTGAAGGTCATTTGTCCCATTTTATTACTCAAGGAGACATAGAAATTACAACATTGTTTAGTGATAAGAAATTGGAAAAGGCAAAAAGAATCATAAATGCTACAGGCTTTGATAAATTGTCAAAAGTAAAAGAGATTGTAGAAGATGAATACACTTGGGGAGAGTTACGAATGATTGTTTCTTGGATGAAATCTAATTTTAGTGATTAAATAATGTAGGTGAAATTGAAATGTTTTTGTTGTTTATTATATTGATTATTAGTAGTTTAGATTTTAAATTAACTAAAAACCCTTCAAAAATGAAAAATTATCTTTTCAAGATGGTACTTTGTACCATTATGTTACTATGTGTGTCAATTGTAAATGCCCAAAAAGCCTTCAAAATTGGTGATGAATTTGACTCAGACATTAAGATTACAAAAACGTACCAAAAATTTAAAAAGAAAAGTACTAATCAAGAAAAAACGGATTTAGTGTATAAAAAAGAGTTTTATTCTAAAAACTCATCTTACATTAAATTGTATTTCAAAAATTTTGATTTAGCACCAGGAGACTATTTAGAAATAATAGGAGCTAAAAGCAAAGAGTCATTGATTTATGCTGGAAAAGGCAAAATAGTTGATAATAATATGACAACGATAAGTAATTTCTGGTCGAAAGTATTATTTGATGATAAAATAGAAGTTCGCTTATATTCATCTGGAAATGTTGGAAAACACAACGGATTTGAGATTACTAAAGTAGCTTATGGATTTACTCCGGAAAAACTAATTAAAGCAGTAGAACAACAAGAAGGAAAATCTATCTGTTCTAGCGATAATAAAGAGCGTATTGCTTGTTATAGTGGAACGGAAATGTATGAAAAAGCAAAAGCTGTTTGTAGACTAATTATCAATGGTAGTTCTAGTTGTACTGGTTGGCTTTTAGGAAGTGAAGGTCATTTAATGACAAATAATCACTGTATTGGTTCTGCATCTGATGCTCAAAATACAGATTTCATTTTCAATTATCAGTATCAAGGTTGTACAGGGAGTACTAGTGCTACTCAAAACGTAGTAGCATCTTCAGCTACTTTTGTAAAAACAAGTTCAAGTTTAGATTATACTTTGGTAAAATTACCTACCAACCCAACTAGTACTTATGGGTATTTAAGTATTAGTCCAACAGTTTCTGCAGTAGGGGATAGGATTTATATTCCACAACATCCTGGAGGAAGAAGAAAAGAAATATCTGTAAATACTGATACTGGTTTTTCAGAAGTTTCTTGTGTAGGAAGTTGTGGAAATGCTGGAGGAGCAGGAAAAAGAATAAATTACTATGCAGATACAGAAGGAGGAAGTTCTGGGTCACCTGTAATAGATTATAATACAAATTTTGTAGTGGCTATTCATAATACAGGATTTTGTCCTAATGGTTCTTATGGAAGGAGTGACGATTTAATTAGCTCTATAGGTAGTTCTATGCCAATAAATGGAATAGGAAGTGGAGGAGGAAATCCAGGAGGAGGATGTTCCAGTACTGTAAACTCTTTTCCTTATGCTGAAAGTTTTGAAACAGGAGATGTGTGGACACAAGCCACTGGTGATAATGGAAACTGGGTAAGAGATGCTTCAGGAACACCTTCATCTGGAACTGGGCCAAGCTCTGGAGCTGATGGAAATTATTATATGTTTTTAGAAGCTTCTACTAATAGCAGTCCAGGTCAAATAGGTGCAAATGCTACGGCGATTTTAGAAAGCCCATGTTTTAATTTATCAGGAATAAGCTCAGCAACATTTACATTTAGCAATCATATGTATGGTACAAGTGTTGGATCGTTAAAGCTAGAAGCTTCTACAAATGGAACTAGTTGGACTAGTCTTTGGAGTGATTCTGGAAATAAAGGAAATCAATGGAATAATCAATCAGTGAATTTAAGTTCTTATATAGGTCAAAATGAAGTAAGATTAAGATTTGTCGGTACAACAGGTTCTAGTTGGTCTAGTGATATTGCTATTGATAATTTAGCATTAACTTCTGGAGGAGGTAACCCGAATCCTGGATGTTCAGCATTAAATTTCAATGACTATACAGTTACTTCGTTTTCAAATCAAGATAATGCAGGAAATTATTCTATAGGTTCTGGAGGAGCTTCACTAACATTAACGAATAATACTTGGAAGTACATTTCTTTAAACTATACAGTTACGGTTAATACTGTAATTGAGTTTGAATTCAGTAGTACTTCTCAAGGAGAAATACACGGTGTAGGTTTTGAAAACGATAATAGTTTAACATCTAGTAGATATTTTAAAGTTCATGGTACACAAAATTATGGAGTAACTAATTTTGATAACTATGTTAGTGGAACAAAAAAATATGTAATTCCTGTAGGAAGTTCTTATACAGGGGCTATGGTTAGATTGGTGTTTATAAACGATAATGATAGTGGTTCTGGAAATAACTCTACATTTAGTAATGTGAAAATTTATGAAGGATCATGTGAGAATTCGAATGTAATAATCACAGAAATATTTGATACTAGAGTAGATACCTTAGGAGATGAAGATGAAGGAATATTTACATCTGTTAAAATTGCTCCTAACCCTATTAAAAAAGGTACAGTATTACAATTGGTAGGCCCTAAGAGAAATTTATCTGATGCATCTTATAAAGTAATAAATGTATTAGGACAAGTATTGAAAAGAGGAAACTTATCGGAAGAAAAAACAATTAATGTTGATAAACTGAATTTTGGAACATATATTCTAAGATTAGAGAATAAGTTTACTAAAACTAGTAAACGATTTATAATAGAATAAAAAATAATTTATAAAAGAAACAGCCCTCTTAATTTCTAAGAGGGCTGTTTTTATTTTTTTAAGAACCTAATTATAAATCAAAACCAATATTAACGCCTAGCTTGTTGGCAATTAATTTATTAATTCGCTTTTTAACTTCAGGTATTTTTACACTCTCTAAAACTGTGTTTGCAAAAGCATACATTAACAATGCTTTTGCTTCTTTTTTAGGAATACCACGTTGTTGCATATAAAATAACGCTTGTTCATCTAATTGACCAATAGTACAACCATGAGAACATTTTACATCATCTGCAAAAATTTCTAATTGAGGTTTTGCATTAATGGTAGCTTTATCACTTACTAAAACATTATTGTTTTGTTGGTAAGCATTTGTTTTTTGGGCTTCCTTTTCAACAACAACTTTTCCATTGAAAACAGCTGTAGAACGATCGTCATAAATACCTTTATAATCTTGATGAGATTCACAATTTGGCTCAATATGATGTACTAAAGTATGATGATCTACATGTTGCTTTCCTTCAATAATAGTTATTCCTTTTAAAATAGAATCGATATGTTCTCCTCTTTGATAAAAGTTTAGATTATTTCGAGTGATATTTCCTCCAAAAGAAAAAGTATGAACAGAAACAATACTGTTAGATTTTTGCTCTATGTAAGCATTGTCTATTAACGAAGCATTTTCATGATCATTTTGAATTTTATAAATATCTACCGTTGCATCTTTTGCTGCAAAAACTTCCGTTACCGAATTTGTTAAAACAGGATTAGAAGTTAAACTTTGATGACGTTCAATAATTTGAACATGTGCATTTTGTTCTGCAACAATTAAGTTACGAGGTTGCGTCATAATAGCGTCTTCAGAGCCTGTAGTAAAATTGATAATTTGTATAGGCTTTTCTACCTCTACATTTCTTGGAATGTAGATATATGCACCTTCGCTAGCGAATGCTGTATTTAGCGAAGTTAAATTATCTTGTTTAGCTATTTTATTGAAATAATTTTCAATAACAACTTTGTATTTTGGTTTAGTTAATGCAGATGACATTAAACATACATCAATAGTATCGTGTGTAGTTTCAGATAAGAAAGAACTATATTTTCCATCTATAAATACAATTTTATATGTATCAATATCGTGAATAAAATACTTCTTTACATCTGCCAATTCTATAGCGACTTCTGAGTTTGGAAAAATGCTATAATCTTGTTTTAAAACAGAATTTAGAGAAGTGTATTTCCACGCTTCTAATTTCTTAGTAGGGAAACCTAATTCTTCAAAATTTTGTAATGCTTTTGTTCTAATATCGTGCACATCAGAGTTAACATCTACACCATTTTCAAAAGCTACGTACGAGGCTGCAAATTTTTCTTTTAATTCCATTTTCTTAAGAATTAACTTCTTCTTTAATCCAATCGTACCCTTTAGCTTCTAGCTCTAAGGCTAGAGATGCATCTCCAGATTTCACAATCTTACCATCGTGTAAAACGTGAACAAAATCAGGAACGATATAGTCTAATAAACGTTGGTAATGTGTAATTACAATTACCGCATTGTCTTTAGATTTTAACTTATTTACACCGTTAGCGACAATACGTAACGCATCAATATCTAAACCAGAATCTGTTTCATCTAAAATAGCCAATTTAGGCTCTAACATTGCCATTTGAAAAATTTCATTACGTTTCTTCTCTCCTCCAGAAAAACCTTGGTTTAAAGAACGTGATAAAAACTTACGATCTATTTCTAATAATTCTGATTTCTCACGAATCATTTTCAACATATCTTTAGCAGGCATTTCTTCTAAACCTTTTGACTTACGAGATTCGTTAATTGCTGTTTTGATGAAATTTGTAACCGTTACACCAGGAATTTCAACAGGATATTGAAACGATAAAAATACACCGTTATGAGCTCTTTCTTCAGGAGCTAATTCGCTAATATCTTCTCCATTTAATTCAATAGTTCCTTCAGTAACTTCGTATTCTTCTTTTCCTGCAATTATAGAAGCCATGGTACTTTTACCAGCACCATTTGGTCCCATTATAGCATGAACCTCTCCAGCTTTAACTTCTATACTCAATCCTTTTAAGATTGACTTATCTTCTATGTTAGCGTGTAAATTTTCTATTTTTAACATGGTAATATATCTTTGTCGTTTGGTATTAACCAACACTTCCTTCTAAACTGATTTCTAATAATTTTTGTGCTTCAACAGCAAATTCCATTGGTAACTTATTTAATACTTCTTTACTAAATCCATTTACGATTAATGCAATTGCTTTTTCGGTATCAATTCCACGTTGGTTACAATAGAATAATTGGTCTTCACCAATTTTACTTGTAGTTGCTTCGTGTTCTATTTGTGCCGATTTATTTTTTACTTCAATGTAAGGAAATGTATGTGCTCCACATTCATTACCCATTAATAAAGAATCACATTGTGAGAAGTTACGTGCATTTTCCGCTCTTGGGCTTATTTGCACTAAACCTCTATAACTATTTTGTGACTTTCCTGCTGAGATCCCTTTAGAAATAATGGTTGACTTAGTGTTCTTTCCTAAGTGAACCATTTTTGTTCCTGTATCAGCTTGTTGGTAATTATTTGTTACTGCTATAGAGTAAAATTCTCCAACTGAATTGTTTCCTTTTAATATACAACTTGGGTATTTCCAAGTTACAGCCGAACCAGTTTCAACTTGTGTCCAAGAAATTTTTGCATTGGTTTCACACAAACCTCTTTTGGTAACAAAGTTATAAACTCCACCTTTTCCTTCAGCATTTCCAGGATACCAGTTTTGCACTGTAGAATATTTAATTTCAGCATCATCCATAGCAATTAGCTCTACCACAGCAGCGTGTAATTGATTCTCATCTCTACTTGGTGCGGTACAACCTTCTAAATATGAAACATAACTTCCTTTGTCTGCAACAACTAATGTTCTTTCAAACTGACCAGTTCCTCCTTCGTTAATTCTAAAGTATGTTGATAATTCCATTGGGCAACGAACACCTTTTGGGATGTAACAGAAAGATCCATCAGAAAAAACTGCAGAATTTAATGCTGCATAAAAATTATCGGTAGTAGGAACTATAGTTCCTAGATATTTCTTTACCAATTCTGGGTGCTCTTGAATTGCTTCTGAAATAGGCATAAAAATAATACCTTTTTCAGCTAGTGTTTCTTTGAATGTTGTAGCAACAGAAACCGAATCCATTACAATATCAACAGCCACATTAGCTAATTTTTTTTGCTCATCTAAAGAAATACCTAAACGTTTAAATGTATCCAATAATTCTGGATCTACTTCATCCAAACTATTCAATTTTGGTTTCTCTTTTGGAGCTGAATAATAGGCGATTTCTTGAAAATTTGGTTTTTCATATTGAACATTAGCCCATTCAGGCTCTTCCATTTGTTCCCAAACTCTAAAGGCTTCTAAACGCCATTCAGTCATCCATTCAGGTTCGTTTTTCTTTTTTGAAATAGCACGAACCACTTCTTCATTTAAACCTTTTGCAAAGGTTTCACTTTCTATATCAGTATAAAAACCATATTCGTATTCTTTGGTTTTTAACTCTTCTCTTAAATCGTCTTCGGTATACTTGCTCATAATTGAGTTGTAATGTTATAAAGAAAAACTTTCTCCGCAACCACAAGTGCGGTTTGCATTTGGATTATTAAATACAAATCCTTTTCCATTTAATCCTCCAGAATATTCTAGGGTAGTTCCAACTAGGTATAAAAAACTTTTTTTGTCAACAACAATTTTTACATTGTTCTCTTCAAAAACCTTATCATTTTCTTGGGTGCTTTTATCAAAGGTTAAATCGTATGATAACCCTGAACAACCACCACTTTTTACCCCAACACGAACAAAGTCGGTTGTAGCGTTAAATCCGTCGTCTGTCATTAGCTCAATGACTTTCTTTTTAGCTGTGTCTGAAACTTTTATCATTGTTTAAGTGGATTAACTCTAAATAGTTTGCAAATATACAATTTAAGTCTCATTTAATTGCACAACCTTTCATTGTGTTTTTTAATGGAGTTATTAGTTTTCTTGATTATTCTTGAAAATCAGGATTGCTAACAAAATTATTATCGGAAAGAGAAAGTAAAAAAGTTTTTAAATCGGCCTTATCTTTTGATGTAAGATTTACACCTCCTTGATTTACCTTTTTCATTAAAGGATCAACTGTTGGTGAGGGTTTTAAGCCTGTTGAGTAATGGTTTATAACTTCTTCTAGTGTAGTAAATCGACCATCATGCATATAGGGTGCAGTAAATTTTAAATTTCTAAGAGATGGCGTTCTAAATTTCCCATTGTCATTTGGATCACCAGTAACTTTCCCAAAACCTAAATCGGTAAAAGTAGCATCTAAGCCATTATTATGAAATTGATTATCCGTCCATAAAGGATTATTGTTGCTTCCGTGGCAATGAAAACAATCTCCACGAGTTTCATCCATAAATACATCAAAACCATTTTTTTCTTCGGGAGTTAATTGCACTTTGTTTAGTAGAAATTGATCGAATTTAGAATTTCCTGAAATTAAAGTTCTTTCAAATTGGGCTAATGCTTTGGTAATTAATGTGGAATCTATTTTGGTTGTTCCAAATGCTTGTTTAAATAATGTAGGGTATTCTGCATGGTTTTTAACTTTTTGAGCAATATTAGTCCATTTACTATGCATTTCAATAGGATTACGGACGGGTTCTAAAGCTTGTCGTTCAAGACTTAGTTCTTTTCCGTCCCATGCAAAACGTTCATCGAAATTCCATGCTAAATTAAAAAGAGGCATAGAATTACGTGTGCCAAATTTACCATCTACACCATCACTGAATTGAGTTTCATCTGTAAAAGCTCTTTTAGGATCGTGGCAAGTTGCACATGATTGCGTATTGTTTTTTGATAATATTTCATCAAAAAATAGTTTTTTTCCTAGTGCAACTCCTTCTTCTGTTAAAGGATTATTTGAAGGTATAACAGGAGAAATTAATTTTTGCTGAAAAAGCTCTGGAATTTTTAATGTAGTAGGTTTTGGAGTATATACATCTTCTTCTTTTGATGAACAATTCATTAAAAGAAGACAAAATATGAGATATATACTTTTTTTTATCATTAAGTTTTATTGTGATATTGTTCCTAAGCTAAATACGCCAGCTTTTCCGTTTTCAGCCATTAATTTTTGCGCACTAAAATTAGGCATTAACATAGTGTTTAATGTATTTAAATCCCATTCGTTAGGGTTTTTGAACCATTCAGCAACATTCATTTTAACTTCTATTGTAGCATCATTTTTAATTGATACTGTACCTAACTCTATAGTGAAAAAAGTGTCTTCGAATTTTAAATTTGTTGGATCTGTATTGTCTACAGCTCTAATGGCATGATAATTAAAATTAGATTGAACATTACTTTTGTTAAGGTATTTTCCATCCATTTGCATAAAATGATAACCTCCGCCAAGCATTGCTGGTACATTCCATGAAGCTGAGTTTAAATCTTGGTAGGTACCATCTGTATTATCAGTATTATTAAAACCAAAAGTAACTGCTAATTTGTAAGAACCTTCTGATATTTTTTGAGGTAGTGTATGTGTTAATTCATCAGTTTTACTTACATCAATTAATTTATAACCATCAAAAACTGTAACTTTATCTGAACCGTCCGTTAAAGTAATTCTTGAAATTAAATATCTTAATTTTTCTATGGTAAGTTCTGTTCCTAACTTATTAGTAAACTCTGTATTACTTAAATCTGATTTTTCAATGGTAGTTGCATCCCAATTTTGAGAGAAGTTTATTTTAACAGTAACCTCTTTGATTAGTTCGTCACTATCTGAACTACATGAAAAAAGTAATATACTTAAGAATAGAGTTAAATATTGTTTCATTGTTTATTTTAATTTTATAATTAAAAGGTCTGAAAAACCTTTGTTTGTTGTTATGTCTTGATTATTGCTACTGCTTTCTCCAACAGCAATAATACTGCCGTTAGAAAGTTCTATAGCATCGTAGCAAAAATCTATTTCAGTTCCACCAATAGTTTTTTGCCATTGTTGATTTCCGTTTTGATCTATTTTAAGAACCCATGCATCATTTTGTCCTTTGTTTATGATTCCATTATCGGAGCTTCTTGAACTTCCTGAAATAATAAAGCCTCCATCTGATGTTTTTTTGATTGAACGACCAACATCAAAACTAGAGCCTCCATAGTTTTTTTGCCAAATTAAATCTCCTTTAGAATTAATTTTTGTAGCCCAAACATCTGCACCTCCATTATTTTTGATTATGTCTTTATTAGCGCTACGAGTATCTCCAATGATTATAAAATTTCCGTCACTTGTTGCTGTAATTCCTCTAGCTTCATCAATTTGATCTCCTCCCAATGATTTTTCCCAAATAAGATTTCCACTTTTATCAATCTTAATAATCCAAAAATCGTAAGAGCCTTTATTGTTTTTAATGTCAACATCAATGCTGTCAGAAGACCCTACCATTAAATAGCCGTCCGATGTTTCTATTATACCATAGCAAGTATCAGTATTTTTACCTCCAAAGTATTTTCTCCATTCAATATTTCCAGAAGAATTTAATTTTATTCCCCAGTAATCACCACCAGCGTGTCTAGCTGCTGATCGAGAATTACCTTGTCCTCCAGATGCAGTTACATCTAAAATACTCCCAATAAAATAACCGTTATCACTAGTTTGTATAATACTAAAACCTTGGTCTGTTCCTGAAAAACCAGTGGTGGTTTTCCAAGAAATGTTTCCACTGCCATCTAATTTTAAGATCCATACATCTTCAAACCCTTGATTGGTGGTTATATCTCCATCGTTACTTTTGTTATAACCTATAATAGCAAAACCTTTATCTTTTGTTTCTATAATTTGATACGCTTTATCATCTTTAGAACCTCCATATGTTTTTTGCCACTGTAATTTATCGTCTTTATCAAATTTTAAAAGCCAATAATCGTATTGAACAGCTGTTTTAGATGTAGAAATATCACCATCTATACTTTGGGTAAACCCTAAAACAGCATATCCATTATCTGAAGTTTGTATTACACTTCTTCCGCTTTCGTTTTTTGTACCCCCATATGTTTTTATAAAATCAACCTGTGGGACCTTAATTGAATTTGATAAACTAATACCATTATCATTACTACAGCTTATTATTACTGCAGAAGTAAATAAAAATATTGAAAACCTTTTTAGCATTTATTGTTTTTTGATGATAAATAAACCTCTTTTAATGTCACTTATAAGTATTTTTCCACTTTTAAAATATGGGTATACATTCCATACTCCGTTAAAACTAGCTCCATCATTTTCTGGATAGGTATCAAAATATGCAGTTTCTGTTATTGCTTTACTATCTATACTAGAGATATCAATAAAACGTACACCTGCAGTATAGTTTGCTAAATAGAAAGTGTTGTTTTTTACATAACCATTATGATCTATAGCGTCAGTTGGCCCTGTATATATAAAATCTTGTTTAGGGTTGTCTAAATCTGTAAAGTCAAAAACAATGGTTCTCGTCTTATTACCAAATTTCTGTTCATCTAATTCATCTCCTAAGATAAAATGCTTTTGATTTTCAGTAAACCATCCTTGGTGTGTATAACCTACATTAGGATATGATATTTTTGATATGTTTTTAGGGTTTGTTTTGTCGCTAATATCTACAATTACAACTTCATTTTCGTTACTACCTATTAAAATTTCTTTTCCAGTATAATTTGAATCTGGTCCATTGTAGGTAACAACTTGCGCATCATGACTATAATTGTCCATTCCCCATCCGCCTTCACTTTTTGGGTTTTTAGGATCTTGTATGTTAATAAATAAAGGACCTCCTTTATAGGTGCCTGTTTTGCTAGTTCCTACTGGGTAAGCATAGCCAGAATCTTCATTGATTACCATATTGTGAGCACTTCCAAATCCAGTAAAATGCTTGTCAGCAGTAAAAGTAGCAGGAGCGTTAGAAACATTTCGTAATCGTGTTAAATCAAAAACTTGCATCCCATGATTTGATGCTTCACTTACAATAAAAGCATGATCTTTGTATACTTTTACATCTCTCCAAGAACTATTTACAGTTGCTGTTGGTAGTTTTCCAAGGTAAGTTGGATTATCTGTATCTGAAATATCTACAAATGCAGTTCCATTATTTACACATATAATTGCGTATTCTTTATTGGTAGTAGTATCTGTCCAACCCCAAGAATCATTTCCTTCAGTAGCCCCAAAAGTACTTAAGGGAATATTTAAAAGTAAATCATATCCGTTACAAGGATATATTCCTGCTTTACCACTAGCACAATCAACTTTATTTGTGGTAGTATTGTTAGAATCACAAGCATCACCTATTCCATTACCATCGGTATCTTTTTGATCAGGATTACTTGTGGATGGGCAGTTGTCTTTAGAGTCAACAATTCCATCACCATCTTTATCATTAATAGGTTCCGTTTTATCTGAAGTTGAGCAAGATATCAGAAAAGATAAGAAGATAGCAGCAAATAAAATTCTATACTTTGTCATAATGGGAGCTTTTAAAAACACTAAATTAAAGAATTAACTAATTATAAAACATTTAAAAACTGTTAAACCCTATGAAAATTTTAAATTAGAGTACTTATTTTATAATGTTTTGTTTAGATACTAGTTGTTATCTTTGCAGTATGTTAGAAGATAAAAACCAAGAGAGAACTTCATTAGCTAAACTAGGAGAGTTTGGATTAATTAACCATTTAACAGAGCATTTTAAATTATATAATTCATCAACTAAAAAAGGTGTTGGAGATGATGCAGCTGTTATAAGTCCATCAGAAAAAGAAATATTAATTACTACAGATTTACTTGTAGAAGGTGTTCATTTTGATTTAAGTTATATGCCTTTAAAGCATTTAGGTTATAAGGCTGTAATGGTTAACTTATCAGATGTATATGCAATGAATGGAATAGCCGAGCAAATTACGGTATCAATTGCTATTTCAAATAGATTTCCACTAGAGGCAGTAGAAGAATTATATGCAGGGATTCAATTGGCGTGTGATACTTATAAAGTAGATTTAATAGGTGGAGATACAACATCGTCAACTAAAGGAATGTTAATTTCTGTAACAGCAATTGGGTCAGCACAGGAAGAGGAAATTGTTTATAGAAATGGAGCCAAAGCTACAGACTTAATAGTTGTCTCTGGAGATTTAGGTGGAGCGTATCTTGGATTGCAGGTTTTAGAAAGAGAAAAACAGGTGTTTCAAGTAAATCCTCAAAGTCAACCAGATTTAGATAATTATACTTATTTAATAGAACGTCAATTAAAACCAGAAGCACGAAAAGATATTCCAGAGTTATTAAAGGAACTTGAAGTAAAGCCAACTGCAATGATTGATATTTCTGATGGATTATCTTCGGAAATTATGCATATCTGTACTCAAAGTAAACTTGGATGTAAGATTTATGAAGATAAATTACCGTTAGATCCACAAGTGATATCAGCTTCAGAAGAGTTTAATATGGATAGTACAATGATAGCGTTAAGTGGAGGAGAAGATTATGAGTTGTTATTTACGGTACCTATTTCTGAATTTGATAAAATAAAAGGGAACCCAAATTTCTCTATTATTGGTCATATGACAGAAGAAAATCAAGGAATGAATTTGGTAACGAGAGCTAATCAAGAAATGGAATTAAAAGCTCAAGGATGGAATTCTTTTGAAGAGTAAAAATAGTATTAAGATAAAAAAGAGCCACACTTTAAAAAAGTGTGGCTCTTTTATTTGAGTATATTTTAAATTACTTGTAAAAGCAATGTTTTTTTGGTCTGAATTTTAAAAAGAAGGACAAAAGAAAATGGTATAAAAATTGTATATTGGTCAAGCAAAAAATTAATAATTAACAAAAAATCAAAAAAGAATGGGAATTTTTTCATTTATTAAAAATGCCGGAGCGAAAGTATTTGGTATTGGAAAAACAACAGAAGAAGAGGCTGCAGAAAAAGCTTCAAAATTAGTAGATGCTGTAAATAAGTTAGAATTATCAGTAGAGAGCTTATCAGTTGAAGTAGCTGATGATAAAGCTACAGTATCTGGTGAAGCTGTAGATTTAGCGACTAAAGAGAAGGTTGTTTTAGTAGTAGGAAATACTAATGGTATTGCATCTGTAGAAGATAATATGACTGTTGCTGAAGTTGAAGAAATAGAAGAGGCAGCAATGGCTCAGTTTCATACAGTAGTAAGTGGAGATACATTAGGAAAAATAGCAAAAGAATTTTATGGTAATGCAATGAAATACCCAGTTATTTTCGAAGCAAATAAACCAATGTTATCACATCCAGATAAAATTTATCCAGGACAAGTATTAAGAATACCACCTTTAGTGGACTAATCAAGAGTTAATCAACCAAAGAAAAAGTACTGTTTTACAGTACTTTTTTTGTTTACATAATCTAGGTAAGGCGAATTAATAGTTAGACGGGGTAAAATACAAGAGAACTAGTATTTAATTCTTTTTTAATCTATTTAAAGAGTCTTTTTGATTGTTAAACAAATGGTTGCTAAGAATAAATAAATGTATATTTGCAGATTATTAAATTGGAGTTATGATACAATCTATGACGGGTTATGGAAAATCCGTATTACACTTACCATCTAAAAAAGTAACTATAGAGATTAAATCTTTAAATAGTAAAAATTTAGATTTGAATACGAGAATTCCTTCATACTATAAAGAGAAAGAATTATCTGTTCGAAAAAAATTAGCTAGTAATTTAGTAAGAGGTAAAGTAGATTTTTCTATTTATGTAGAAATGACTGCGGATGAAACTTCAACAACAGTGAATAATGCTGTTGTAAGAGAGTATATTCAACAATTAAGAAATGTAACGCAAGCAGGATCTTCAGATGATGTTGAGCTTTTAAAAATGGCAGTAAGAATGCCAGACGCCTTAAAAACTGAACGTGAAGAACTAGATGAAGAGGAGTGGAATCAAATAGATTTACATATTGATGAAGCATTAAAAGAAATTATTGAATATAGAAAAGATGAAGCGAAATCTTTAGAAGAAGATTTTAAAGTTAGAATAGCTAATATTCAATTAGCTTTAGCCGAGGTTAAAAAACTTGACGGAGATAGAATAGAGCATGTTAAAGAACGTTTACAAAAAGCGCTAACAGAATTAAAGGTTGAGATTGATGAAAATCGATTTGAACAAGAGTTAATTTACTATTTAGAAAAACTAGATATAAACGAAGAGAAAGTTCGTTTAGCAAATCATTTAGAGTATTTCCTAGAACAATTAGATACAGCCGATTCTAATGGAAAAAAATTAGGTTTTATTATCCAAGAAATAGGAAGAGAGATAAATACTACAGGTTCTAAGGCTAATTTTGCACCAATGCAAAAATTAGTAATTCAAATGAAAGACGAGTTAGAAAAAATTAAAGAACAAATTTTAAACGTTTTATAAGATGTCTAAAGAATTTAAAGGGAAGTTATTTGTGTTTTCAGCTCCATCAGGATCAGGGAAAACTACAATTGTTCGTCATTTATTAAAGCAAAATAGATTTGGTTTAGAATTTTCTATTTCAGCTACATCAAGAGATCCTAGAAGTAATGAAGTGGATGGTGAAGATTATTATTTTATTTCAGCAAAAGATTTTAAGCAAAAAATAAAAGGCGAAGAATTTTTAGAGTGGGAAGAAGTGTATATGAATAATTTTTATGGTACACTAAAAACTGAGGTAGAACGTATTTGGGCTTTAGGAAAACATGTTATTTTTGATATTGATGTAAGAGGAGGTTTACGTATAAAAGAGAAATTTCCAGAAGAGACATTAGCAGTTTTTGTTAAGCCACCAGATATTAATGAGTTATTAAGACGTTTGAAAAATAGAGGAGAAGAAAGTGAAGAAAAAATAGCATCAAGAATAGCAAAAGCTCCAATCGAATTAGCTACAGCTCCAATGTTCGATAAGATTATTAAAAATTACGATTTAAATGTAGCTTTACAAGAAGCTGAAGATTTAGTTGATGAGTTTTTAGGTTTAAATAAAATTGTTTCTAAAGAAGAGTAGGTTTTTTAGATTATGAAAAATATTGGATTGTATTTTGGAACATTTAACCCTATCCATATAGGTCATTTGATTATTGCAAATCACATGGTTGAAAACTCAGACTTAGATGAAATTTGGATGGTTGTTACGCCACACAATCCATTTAAAAAGAAAAGTACTTTATTAGATAATCATCATCGGTTGGAAATGGTATATCTAGCAACTAAAGAGTACGATAAAATTAAACCATCAGATATTGAGTTTAATTTACCACAACCTAATTATACAATAAACACATTAGCACATATAACAGAGAAGTTTCCTAGCCATAATTTTAGTTTAATTATGGGGGAAGACAATCTGAAGAGTTTTCATAAATGGAGGAATTATGAAGCAATTTTAGAAGATTATAATATCTATGTGTACCCAAGAATTTCTGAAGGTATTGTAGAAAATCAATTTAAAGAACATTCTAAAATTCATAGAGTTGATGCACCAATAGTGCAAGTATCTTCAACAATGATTCGAAAAGGAATTCAAGCTAAAAAAAACATCAAACCTCTATTGTCTACAAAGGTTTGGGGTTATGTTGATGAAATGAATTTCTATAAAAAATAATTTTTTTAAAACTTTTTTAAAATACTTAGGTCAAAGAACTGATTAACTTTTAAAATTAGTAATTATGACTTTAAGTAATGTACAAAAAAAATTAAGCGGACTTTTTATTATTGGATTATTGTTGTTCGCTTCTTGTGAATCAAATGAAGATCTAAATTTAGATAGTGTTACCACAGAAGAAGCTTTAAATGTAGTTTTAGCAGATGATATATCTGCAGAAATAGATGAGGTAGTTGAAGATGACGGTATTGAAAGTGGATTTGAAAGTAAGAGTGCTACAACTCCTTCAAATCATCCAAGTTGTGTTGAAAGAACGTCAGTAGATACAGCAAATGGAAAAATTGTAACATTAGATTTTGGAGATGGATGTGTTGGTAAAAGAGGAAGAGAATTTGCAGGGAAAATAATTATAGAATACGTTAAAACAGATACGAGTTTTTCAAAAACATTAACTTTCGAAAATTTTTCAGTAGAAGGTAATAGTGTTGAAGGGGGAAAATCTATAGTAAAAGTAAAAGAAAATTCAAACGGAAATCCTGAGGCTACATTTAATATTGATATTAAAATTACTTTAGAACCTGGTGTAGAAATTATTAAGAAAGGCACAAAAGTAAAAGAGAAAATTGAAGGGACTAGTACAGATGATAGAGGAGATGATGTGTATTCTATTTCTGGAAATTGGGAATCGATAAGCAAAAACGGTGTTGTAAAAACTGCAACAATTACTACAAATTTAAGAAGAGAATGGGCTTGTAAATATATTGTAAGCGGTGTAATTGAAATATCTAGAGATGGAGCAACAGCTACTTTAGATTTCGGAGATGGTTCATGTGATAATTTAGCAACCTTAACAGATGCGAATGGAGATACTAAAGAAATTACTTTAAAACTGAATAAGAAAAAGAAGTAAGTTTTTATTAATTAAGGGAAAAACCAGCTTAAGGGCTGGTTTTTTTATGCGATTCATTTTTAGTAACTTAAAAAAGTTAAAGAAAATCTAAACTTTTTTAAACTTTAAAGGTCTAATAAAAAATAAGACTATTAAAAACCAATGAACGAAGCTGATTTTATAAATCAATTAACTAATAAGAAATATAAAGAAAGGGCGTTTTCTAAATTATTAGATTTATACCAAGAGCGTTTGTATTGGCATATTAGGAAATTAGTTGGAACTCATGAGAATGCCGATGATGTGTTGCAAAACACCTTTGTAAGAGTGTATAAAAGCTTAGCTAATTTTAAACAACAAAGTTCATTGCATACATGGATGTATAAAATAGCATATAATGAATCAATGCGTTTTTTAGAGAAAGAAAAAAAGAAAACTTTTTCATCACTACAAGATGTAAGTGATAAGTTTTTAGGTGATTTACAAGATGATATTTATTTTGATGGAGATGAAGTACAATTAAAATTACAAGCGGTGTTAAGTAAGTTGCCAGAAAACCAGAAAAAGGTATTCAATATGAAATATTATGATAATTTAAAATTTAGAGAAATAGCAAATATTTTAAATACAAAAGAAGGAACAGTTAAAACACATTATTATGGGGCTGTTAAATACATAGAAAGCAACATAAATAAGGTAACATATATAGAAAAAATTAAAGCATAGTTTGTTATGAGTGTACAAAATGATAACTTTAACATTCGAAATACTTTTGATATGAATACAGAAAGAAAACATAAATCTGACCTTGGATTAGATATACCAGAAGGTTACTTTTCAAAATCAAAACAATCTATTCTACAACAAACAGTTTTAGAGAAAAAAGGGAAAGTAGTTTCTTTGTATAAAAAAATATCTATTTGGTCTGCAGTAGCAGTAGTGGCGTTATTGTTTACTTTAGCAGTTTATAATCCATTAGCAGTTAATAACGATATGGAAAACGATATTTTAATAGCTTCTTTAGTAACCGAAGAGGCAGATGTAGATGAGTTGTTAGAAGATTATGTAAATGAAGAACTGTTAACAGATGAAATATTTTCAGAGTAAAGTCTAAACTTTTTAAGAAAACAAGGGTCTAAAGAATAGTATTAATAAGAATAAAAAAATGAAACCTTTACAAATTATATTAGCAGTTATATTTTCGCTTTTATTAGGGATTTCAAATTTGGTGGCGCAAAGTTCAGTAGAAAAACTGAATCTTACGAAAGAGCAAAAGCAATTGTTAAAAAGTCAAAAAGAACTAATAAAAAAAAATAGGGAAGCATTTAAAGCTACGCTTAGTCCTAGTCAGTTAGCAATATTAAAAAATCAAGCGTTAACAAAATTAGAAAGGCAACAAGCATTAAAAAAATCGCTAACATTACCGCAAAAAAAACTAGTAGCACAAAACAACAAGAGTGTCAAACTAGTAAAATCAAAGTTTAGAGGAACACTTACAAAATCACAAAAATCAGAATTAAGAAAGCGATTTAAAAATAAAGATTCTAAAAAACGGTTAAAAAAGAATATTCGTAAAAGGATACAAAATAATAGAAGGAGATAATATTTCTTTACAATGTATTTGATTATAGTGGTTGAGCTTTTCAACCGCTTTTTGTATTTTTATAACATATATGAAAAAAACGTTAGTACTTTTCTTTTTATTATTGAGTATTATAAACTTCTATGGACAAAATAATTCAGAAGGAACAGAAGATGTTCAACTCTTAGAAGAGAATGAAATAATAGATAGCATTTTAGAGGAAGAAAGTGAAGAAGAGTTTTTAAAATCTGTTACAAAATTCCAGTTTATCCATTTATCAATAGAATATAATAATAAAACATATTTTTCGGGGAGAGATATTGGAACAGACCAGTTTAATATAAGTCCACAAATAACATATTTGCATTCAAATGGTTTGTATTTTGGGTTAGAAGGAGTTTATTACGATGAGTTTGCACCAGAATGGGATTATACATCAGCAACTATAGGGTATGGTAAAAGTTTTGGGAAAAATAAACAATATAGATGGGAAACTTCATATGACAGATATTTTTATACAAATACATCAGGAAATAATCCTTTTAAAAATGCGCTATCTTTTACAATAGAGGTAGATAATAAAAAGAAAACATTTGGAACAGAAGTAGCAACAACATATTTGTTTGGAAGTGATAATTCATTACAAATAGTATCATCTACATACGGAATTCTTAATTTGTTAAAAAAGAAGCATTATCATTTAAAATTACAACCACAATTAAATATTGTTTTAGCTGAACAAACAATTCAATTATCGCAAACCTTTACTATTAGAGGAGTTCAATTTACAAGGTATGTTCAAAACAATGATTTTGGTTTAATAAATACGCAATTACAAATACCCTTACAATATAGTACAGGTAATGTAGATTTTGAATTAGGGTATATATTTAATTTCCCAACAGCGTTGGAAGGGGAAACCAATTTAAAAACAACAGGATTTTTTAATTTTTCCATGTCGTATTTATTTGATTTATAATTAATAAATTTTTAACAGGTGTCTAATTAAAGTAAAAAATAGTTTCGCAGTTTTTTCGTTGTATATTTGAATTCCAAACTAGTATTAAACGTGGCGAAAATTCAAAAAAAGCGAAAGCTTAAACAAAAGCTGATTGATAAATACAGATTAGTAATTTTAAATGAAGATACTTTTCAAGAAAAGTTTTCTTTAAAATTATCAAGGCTTAACGTGTTTGTTTTTGGAGGGGTGTTTTCAATAATTCTTATAATATTAACTTCAATATTAATTGCTTTTACGGGCTTAAGAGAATATATACCTGGATATTCTTCAACAACATTAAAAAAAGAAGCAGCCAGAGCAACTTATAAATCAGATTCTTTACAAAATAAATTAGCAATATTAGAACGTTATACTCAAGGATTGAAACCTGTTTTTACCGGAGAAATATCTCCTGATAAAATAGATTCTATAAAGGTTGCTGCTGAAAATATTGTAATTGATGAAAGTAAATTACAACCAACGAAACAAGATTTATTGTTTAGAGATAAAGTTGAAGGAAAAGATCGTTTTCCGCTGTCAGAAGGAGCAGAAGGAAGAGCTAAAATTGTGTTTTTTTCACCACTAACAGGAAATGTATCTCAAAAATTTAATAGAGACGATAAACATTATGCAATTGATATTGTAGCACAAACTGGTACTCCAGTTAAAGCAATTGCAGATGGTACAGTTATTTTAGCAGAGTGGACAGCAGAAACAGGATATGTAATAACAATTCAACATCCAAATGAATTTATATCAGTATATAAGCACAATGGAGAATTGTTAAAGCAACAAGGAGATATAGTAAAGTCAGGAGAAGTAATAGCAAGTGTAGGATCAACAGGAGAATTAACTACAGGACCACATTTGCATTTTGAATTATGGAGTAATGGGTTTCCAGTGAATCCAACAGATTATATAGATTTTCAGTAAATGAGCATAAAATCAAAGTTAGCAATTCCATTTGCAAGGCAAGTACGAAAAAGAGTGTATAAATGGGCAAACAAGCCATATGAAACACAAGAAAAAGTATTTCAATATTTAGTAACTGAAGGTTGTAAAACGGCTTTTGGACAAGATCATGATTTTATTTCAATCAATAATTACGAAGATTTTAAAAAACGTGTATCTGTAAATGACTATGAAGGTTTACGTACATATGTAGATAGAATGGTTGAGGGAGAAGAAAATGTTTTATGGAAAGGAAAACCTTTATATTTTGCTAAAACCTCAGGTACAACCTCAGGAGCCAAATATATTCCAATAACAAAAGAATCAATGCCAACGCATATAAAAGCTGCGCGTAATGCATTGTTATTTTATATAGCAGAAACAAATGACGCTAGTTTTGTTGATGGGAAAATGATTTTTTTACAAGGTAGTCCAGTTTTAGAAAACATGAATGGTGTAAAACTTGGACGATTAAGTGGTATAGCAGCTCATTATGTCCCTAATTATTTATTAAAAAACCGTTTGCCAAGTTGGGAAACCAATTGCATAGAAGATTGGGACACTAAAGTAGATAAAGTAGTAGAAGAAACATTGCCTGAAAATATGACGGTAATAAGTGGAATTCCGTCTTGGGTACAAATGTATTTTGAAAAGCTAATAGATAAAACAGGAAAGACTATTTCGGAGATTTTTCCAAATTTTAATTTCTTTGTCTATGGAGGCGTAAACTTTGAACCGTACAAAAATAAGTTTGAAGCATTAATAGGAAAGAAGATAGATTATATAGAATTATATCCAGCTTCAGAAGGGTTTATAGCTTATCAAGATTCACAAACAGAAAAAGGAATGTTATTGCAGTTAAACTCAGGTATTTTTTATGAGTTCATTCCTGCGATTGAGTTTTTCGATGAAAATCCTACAAGAATATCATTAAAAGATGTACAGTTAGGAGTGAATTATGTAATAATATTAAACACATCTGCTGGACTTTGGGGATATAATATAGGAGATACGGTTGAGTTTACTTCATTATTACCTTATCGTATTAAAGTAACCGGAAGAATTAAACATTTTATTTCAGCATTTGGAGAACATGTAATAGGGAAAGAAGTAGAGAAAGCTTTAAATGATGCAATTGTAGGAACTACTATAAATATAAGTGAGTTTACAGTAGCACCACAAGTGAATCCAGAAAGTGGTTTACCTTACCATGAATGGTTTATTGAATTTGAAAATGAGCCAGAGAATTTAGAAGAATTGGCATTAAAAATTGATGCTTCTATGCAAACGCAGAATGTGTATTATTTTGATTTGATAGAAGGAAAGGTATTAAGACCGTTAATTATTAGTAAAGTTAAAAAAGGAGGGTTTCATGAGTATATGAAATCAATAGGTAAGTTCGGAGGTCAAAATAAAATTCCACAGTTATCAGATAATAGAAAAATTGCTGATGTTTTGGAAGGTTTTTTAAAAGAATAAAAGAACAAATGAAAATTATATCAACAAATTTAGGGGATCGAAAAGAGGTTGATTGGAAGGGAAAATTAATAACTACTGGTATTTTCAAGTTTTCCGTAGATGAACCTATTTTTTTAGATGTAGAAGATGTAAGAGGAGATGCTGTTTGTGATAGAGAACATCATGGGGGTATAGACCAAGCTGTGTATGGATATTCAGAAAAACACTATAAGTATTGGAAAGAATTATATCCTAATTTAGATTGGCAATATGGAATGTTTGGGGAAAACCTAACTATTGATGACTTGGATGAATCTAAAATTCATATAGGCGATACTTATAAAGTAGGTGAAACTATTTTAGAGGTTACGAAACCACGTCAACCATGTATGAAATTAGGGGTTCGATTTAACAACATGAAAATTGTAAAGCAATTTTGGCAAAAAGATTACCCTGGAGTTTATTTTAAAATACTACAAACCGGTCTTGTAAAATCGGGAGATGAGTTTACACTTATAAAATCTCATTCAGATAATCCTACAATAGCAGAAGTGTATCAAGAAAAGCGCGCTAAAAAAGGGATGTAATTAGTTATTTATCGGACCAAATGGCTAATTCGTTTCCAGAAGGATCTATAAAATGAAATCTTTTTCCGCCAGGAAAAGAAAAAATATCTGTTGAAATAATTCCATCTAATTTAATAATTTGATCTTTTATTTCTTCTAGATTTTCATGGTATAAAACTATTAAGGCACCATTATTAATGTTTTGTTCTGTTTTTTCAAAACCACCTTCAAAACCACTACTAGAAAAAGCAATATAAGTTGGACCATAATCCGTAAAAGTCCATTCAAAAGCTTTAGAGTAAAATTGTTTTATGTCTTCTAAATCTTTCGCTTTAAATTCAACGTAGTTTATATGATTGTTTACCATTTATATTTTTTTGAATACAAACGAATTTATACTTTTTAAAAAGAAAATTAGCTTAATAATGATGTTTTTTTCTTTTCTAAATACTCTTTTTCGAATTTATTAGTTACTTTTTTTATTGCAATTGTTATATTTTTTAGCGCTTCTTTTTTATTCTTTATTTCGTTATAATAATCAGCTTTAGCACTATAAAATAAATAAGAACGTTGCTCTAGTATTTCTGGTTGTAATTGATCAAAATAGTAATTCGCTTTTATGTAGTTCTTGTTTTGTAAGCAAACTACAGCCATGCTAAGTAAATGAGAAGGGTTTGGTTGCAGTTTGTATAAGAATTGATACCATTGTAATATTTTACTCCAATTAGTTTGTTTAAAGCTTGAAGCTTTAATGTGTTCGGCAATTATGGCTGCTTCATAATGATATATTGAAAATTCATTTTCTTCTACAGCTTTATTCATCATTGCATTACCTAATTGAATTAAGGGAAAAGACCATTTATTTCTATCTTGTTTCTTTAAATCTAATAGTTCATTTTCTGTATTTATTTTGGCATCTAAACGTGCAGCATGAAAACACATTAAGCCAAATAAGGCATAACTAGCAGAAATATTGGTATGTTTATTTTTTAATAAGCTCTTACATAAACGCATGGCCTCACCACATAATTCTTTACGTACTAAAATTTCTTTTTTATTTGAGTGAAAGCCTTCGTTAAAGATGAGGTAGAGTACTTCTAAAACACTATCAATACGATTTGGCAACTCATTTCCTTGAGGAATTTTAAACTCTAATTTTGTTTTTTTTATAATTTTCCGAGCCCTTAGTAGACGTTTTTTAATAGTTTCCTCTTTTGTTAGTAAAGCAGATGCAATTTCTTTAGTACTAAACCCAGAAATAGTTTTTAAAGCAAAAGTAATTCTATCTCTTGGAGCTAAATTAGGATGGCAAGCAGTAAAAATCATACGAAGTTGAGCGTCTTCAATTTCAGAGTCTAAGAAAAGCTCATTAATAGTTATAGCTTCTATTCCATTTTTAAATTCGGGAAAATACTTCTGTTCTGCTTTAAGTTTTCTAAAAAGATCTAAAACTCTATTTTTAGCAACTTGAGTTAGCCATGCTTCTGGATTTTCTGGTTGTTTGGTTTGCCAATTAATACTAGCTTTTAAAAAAGTATCTTGAATAGCATCCTCTATAATTTCTAAGTTAGAAAGACCAAAGATTCGAGTTAAAACAGAAACCATCTTTCCGCTGTGATGGCGGAAAAGATGATCTATGTGCGTGTGTTTCATTATTTGTCAAATACCATGATTTCACGAATTTCTACAGTATTCCCAAGATCATAATCTGGAAAATCTTGTGCAATCTCTTGTGCTTCGTCAAAATCTTTAGCAGCTACTAAATAATATCCGCCAACAATTTCCTTAACATCTGCAGATGTTAAATCTGTAACCGTTCTATTTTTTCCAACAACACGTCTTATTTGAGGAGTTAATGCTTCTCCACCACGTAAAACACCGGCTTGTTCCATTTTGTTGCCCCAAGCAAACCACTTCTCCATTCTTGCTTGCACATCTTCTTCTGAAAGTCCTAAATCGATATATTCTTTACCGATAAAAATCATCATAAAATTTTTCATAAATTAAGGTTTTAAGTTATTTACTATTAAGACGTATGTCGAAATTATAAAGAGGACACTTTTTAAAATAAACTTTAAGGACATCAATTTAAAAGAAAAAACAGCTACTCCCAAAAGAATAACTGTTTAATATATAATGAGAGAAAAATTTATATTTTTCGTAAGAAAATATCACCACTAATCGTTTTTAATTTTAAAGAAGCTGTTCCGTTTTTTACAGTCCCATATATTTTTTGACTTCCGTAAGATTTCTTTCTGTTTTTATTAAAGTCAATATCTAAATCGGAATATACAGTACCAGTTAAAGTTTCAGCTTTAAATTCAGCATCAGAAACAACAACATCAATATCACCACTAATCGTTTTTAAATTCATGTTTTTAGAATGTTTTTTCACAGTAATGTTCCCGCTAATTAAATCTAAAGTAAGTTTACCATTATAGGTTAAAGCATCAACACTTCCAGAAATACTTTTTATTTTTAATTTCATGTTTTTGGGAGCATAAATAATATAGCTTATTTTCATTTCGTTATGGTTTGTACAATGATTATAGCCATTGCATCCATTACCGTTATGAGTTATCGTTACTCCCTTTTTATGTTTTTTAAATAGTTCACCATAATTAGATTTTATAGTGTAGGTTGTGCCTATTTTGTCTTCTTTTAAACTAAAATAATTATTATCCTTATTGTCGTTAATATTTACAGTAGCTTGAACAGATACTTCGTTTTTATTCCAATTTTTTACTTCAATTTTATCGGCAAATTTTGCATGAACATAAACTTCATTAATTCCTGATGCTTTTATGTTTTTAGTAATTTTTTTCTGTGCTGCTAGGTTACTAAAAGTCAATAGTAATCCTATGAAGAAGAGTATTCTTTTCATTAGTAATGTTTTAAGTTATGTGTAGATTATTTTTTTGGAGGGTTATTTTTTACGTAAATAAATATTACCCATTGATGATTTTAATTTAATTTTCACCCCTCCATTATTAATTGAACTTTGTATTTTCTTTGTTCCGCTAATATTTTTCATTCCTTTTTTAGTTGGAATTTTAATATCGAAGTTTGTGTATACTGTTCCGTTTGTTTTTATATCTAAATCGGCTTTTGTACTAGCTGGAATTGCAATGTCAATTTCACTTACTGAAGAGCTGATTGTGATTGGTGATGATTGACTCACTTTAGAAAATTCTATGTTTATTGCACCAACGCTAGAATGCGCCGTTATTGGACCCGTAACATCTTTCATGGTAATTTTTCCTACATTAGTATTAGCTTCAACTTCAGAAGTGAAACCTTCAACTTCGACGCTCCCTAAGTTACCTGTATCAACAGAAATATTAATGTTTTTTGGTAATTCTAGTTGAATTCCGTGACGTTGGAAATGAGATTTTAAATCTCTAACAATAAGTACATTTCCTTCTTTTTCCACTGAAAACCCAAACCCATTAGTATTGTCCTTACCACCCGGATAAATAGCAGTTAACCCTTTTCGTTTATCCTCTTTTGTTTTAATTTTTTTGTTATGATTATTAGACCAATGTGTATTCTCATGGTCATTGTCATGATCACCATCATGATCGCAGTTATCACAATCATCATGTGAATGTTTGTAGTTTTTAAGAACTAAAGAGTTGCTAGAACCTACTATGATTTTAGTTTTAGTATTTGTTTCAAAACGAACTTTTTTAATTCCAGATAAAGAGTGTTTGTATTCTTTATTTTGAGCTGTTACAACTCCAGTTATTAATAGTAATAATAAGATAATTTTTTTCATGATTCTGATATGTTTTTTTACAATAAATTTGGTATGTTATATTGTAATTCTTGTTTTACGTAATTAGGTGTTTCTTCATTTTCTAATAATTCTCTCATAGGTTCGAGCGCTCTTTTTTCTTGAATATTCCCTAAGATTTGAATTAACTCAATTTGCATTGAGGGTGTTTTCTCTGTTTCTAGCGATTTTATTAATGCTGCTTTTACTTTTTCTAATGTAGAGAATTTAGATAATGCTTCTGCTGCAGCTAATCGCACATTTACATTCTCGTCATTAAATAATTTATTTATAAGAGCATCAATTATTTTTGTGTCATTTTTTGAAAATTTTTCAGCGTTACTTACAGCTAAAATCCTTTGGCTAGCCGATTGATTTTCTAATAAAGCTAATACTTGGTTTTCTTCTTTAATTTTTTGTTGTTCAGCTAAACTTAATTGGCTAGTACTCGATGAAGATTGATGTTTTCCTATTAAAAAAGCACTAACAACTATTAGTATACTTGCAGCAATACGTATGTGTGATTTCCAACTTGTTTTTGATTGAAGCGGTATAACTTTAGTTTGTTTTTTCTCTTCGTTTAATAATGCTTCAAAATTAAGTTTTAGGTTTTTTGAAGGTGTTTCTTCTAAGTCATTATCAATTACACCTAAAATGAGTTGCATTTCATTAACTTCTTTTTGACAAATTGTACAAACATCTATATGCTTTTTGATTTTTAAAGACTCCTCTTTTGTTAGATTCTCTTCAATATAATCTATAAGTTTATTTTCTATATCGTTACACTTCATTACCTACTGTTTGAAAATAAATGTTTTTTAATTTTTTTAATGCTCTATGCACTTTAACCTTTACTGCATTTTCTGAACTTCCTATTATTTCAGCAATTTGCTCGTATTTTATTTCTTGATAGCGATGCATTACAATTAATTCTCTATCTGAATTACTAAGTTGTAATAATGCTACTTTTAAATGTTCCAATTCCTCTTTGTTATTTCCTGATGATTCTACTTCTTCTGAATTAAGTTTATCATCATCAATAATATTAGTTCTCTCCTTTTTTTGTTTTTGATAATATGTTGAAAATATATTTCTAGCTATAGTATAGATCCAAGAAGCAAAATTTCCATTTTTATAAGAAGTTCTATATTTTAAAATTTTAATAAAAACATCTTGAGTTAAATCTTCACTTACCATTTTATTATGAATCATCTTATTAAAGAAATTATAGATACGAACATGATATCTGTCAAATAAAATTGACATGGTATCCAAATTTCCATTGGCTACTGCTAGCATTAAATCTTCATCAGTTAGATGTTTCAATGTGTTAGTTTTGATTAGTTTCTATATTTAAAACCATCAATTTACAGAAAGGTTACATTTAATATTATTTTTTTTGCAAAAAAAAAGCCTCGTAAATCTACGAGGCCTTATTTTTATTGAAGTTCTAGTTCAAAAACTTTTTGAAGCATTTTATCATTAGGCTGATTTACTTTATATAAACCATCATCACTAAAGAGTTCTCGAGCTATAAGTGTTTTAAGATTTTTCTTTAGCTGTTCTTTTGTTTTTTCTGATAACTTATAATCTTTAAATTTTGATATAAACGTATCAGAAATTGCATTGTCCTTATCAAAGTTTTTAATAAAGTCTTTAACCGTAGTTTTTGAAAGTTTTTTACGATTACCGTCAACGTAGTTAAAGGCAAAGTTATTTAAAGGCCTAAAAAATATTGTTGGAATGTAAGCTGTTGTATCTACAGCAACAAAATGATCTGGGATAATTCCTCCCCCTCCATATACAATTTTACCTTTAGGGGTTGTAAATTTTAAACTGTCAATAGTTTTTATACTGTCTCTATTAAAAAGTTCACCATTTGAGTAACGATTTCTTATATCGCTATCATAGTTAGAAGTTGAATTTTTCTTTTTATATGGTTTTTGAATAGAGCGTCCAGTAGGAGTATAATACCTAGCAGTGGTTAAACGAACAGCAGAACCATCACCTAAATCCATTTCTTGTTGTACCAATCCTTTTCCAAAAGAACGACGTCCAATTATAATACCTTTATCATTGTCTTGTAAAGCACCTGCAACAATTTCTGAAGCAGAGGCAGAGTTTTCATCAATTAAAACATACAAACCACCTTTTTCAAAATCTCCTTTTTCGGTAGCAAAAGATTCAACAACATCACCTTTATTATTTTTGGTAAAAACAATCAGTTTTTCATCTTCTAAGAATTCATCAACAATACTATTAGCAATATCAATAAAACCGCCACCATTTCCTCGAAGATCTAAAACTAAATCGGTCATTCCGTTTTCTAAAAGACTGTCTAAGGAAGTTTTAAATTCTCTATAAGTATTACGAGCAAAACGGTCTAATTTTATATAACCAATACTGTCGTTTAGCATATAAGCAACGTCAACACTTTTAATATTTACCTTTCCTCTATTAATGGTTACATTAAAAATACTATCGTTAGTTTTTCTATAAATTTGTACGTCTACTTTAGTGTCAGGTTTACCTTTTAAGGCTTTCATTATTTGTGCTGTTTGTAGCCTTTTACCATAAAGAGTGTCTTTATTTGCTAACAAAATTCTATCACCTGCTTTAATTCCTTGTTTAATACTAGGCCCACCTTTTATTGGAGAGATAACGGTAATAGTATCACCTATCATTCTAAACTGAACCCCAATACCAACAAAATTACCTTGCATATTTTCGGTAACTAATTGGAGATTTTCTTTTGGGATATAAACAGAATGTGGGTCTAATTTCCCAAGCATCTCAGTTATAGCGCCATCTAATAATTCATCTGTATTAACATTATCAACATAATCATTATCTATATAATCTATAAGACGTTTGATTTTTCGTTCATTAGATGAGTTTTTACCAATGAGATTGTTTGAATTTGAACCACTAAAAAAAGTTCCAATAAGAATACCGAAAACAACAGCGATTGATAAATATATAGGTAAGTTATTTTTGTTCATAAGGTAAATAAGTCAATTCAACACCAGCTTTTTCTAAAAAACCTACACCAGAAGAATCTTTGTATGCTTCAGCATAAACAACTCTCTTTATTCCTGCTTGATGTATTAGTTTACTACATTGTTGGCAAGGAGAAAGTGTAATATATAAGGTAGCCTCTTTACATGATTGTGTAGAAGCAGCAACCTTTAAAATTGCATTTGCTTCAGCATGTAAAACATACCATTTAGTGTATCCTTCATCATCTTCACAATAATTTTCAAAACCAGAAGGTGTTCCGTTATAACCGTCAGAAATAATCATACGGTCTTTTACAATAAGAGCTCCTACTTGTTTTCGCTTACAATGAGATAATTTACCCCATTCTTTAGCCATTTTTAAATAGGCCTTATCGTATTTTAATTGTTTTTTATTCAAGAGTAATTTTGATAATTGTGTGTTATGCTAATATAATTAGAATTAAGATGTTTGGACGTTAATTTTTTACCAAAAAACTCGGTTAATCATCATCTGAAAAGCAAAGCCAATTACAATAGATGATATGATTAAAATCCAATCGCGACGATTTACTCCAAATACTGATTGTACTAACGATCCTACTAATAAAATAGCTAAAACAATAATTATTTGAGCAGCTTCTACACCTAATGCAAATTCTAATAAAGGCACTAGTTTATCAGAAGTTTTTCCAATCATAATTTTGAAATAGTTAGAAAACCCAAGCCCGTGAATTAATCCGAAGAATAATGCAAAAAATAAATTCTGATTTTCTTTTCCTACCGATGCTTTTTTAGCTGTTAGTACATTCATTAACCCAGTAATAAATATGGTTAAAGGTATTAGAAATTCAATTAAATCTGCTCTAACATTTAATATTCCATAAGCAGAAAGCGCTAAGGTTATAGAATGTCCAATAGTAAACAGCGTAATAAGCCATAATACTTTTGTCCATTGTTTAAATTGATAAACAACAGCAAGTACAATTAGAAATAAAATATGATCATAGGCTCTTATGTCTAGTACATGAAATAAGCCCATTTTAAAGTAAAAAATAAAATCGTTCATTCGGGGTTTTTAAATTTTTATTTGTCGGTCTATTTGTTGGTCTAAAGATATAAAAGTTTCTGTTCTTGAAACACCTTTTATGTTTTGAATGTCTTTGTTTAAAAGATGCATTAAATCTTCATTATTTTTACATAATATTTTAATAAAAACAGCATAGTTACCAGTGGTATAATGGCTTTCTACTACTTCTGGAATTTCTTTTAATCTTTTAATTGCTGATGAATATAAACTAGATGAATCTAAAAAAACACCGACAAAAGCGGTAGTTGTATACCCTAAGGCTTTCGGATTTAAGGTCATTTTGTAACCATCTATTAAATCAGAAGATTCTAGTTTTCGTAAACGTTGGTGTATTGCTGCACCTGATATTCCTACTTCTCGAGCAATACTTAGAATAGGAGTACGTGCATCTTTTACAAGTCGTTTGATAATAATTTTATCAATTCCGTCAATCTTTAATTTCTTAAGCATACAGCAAAAATAAGGAAAGTTTAATTATCAATAAAAAATAAAAAATTATTGTTTTTCGATAATTTTTTATATATTTGCACCAGAATTAATTAAAATTTAAAAATGAAAAAAGTATTAAGTGTTTTAAAATGGTTCTGTAGCTTGTTAGTGGTTAGCGCTGGAATAAATTTTTTTGAGAGAATGTATAAGTTAATGCATTATACTATTTATGGAGGAAGTAAAGCAAAGGTGTTTAAATTATCAATTCCAGAAGATTGGAATGATAATTATTATTACAGTTTGTCTTTTATAGTCTTAATATTAATGGGGTATCTAATATATTTAATCGTTGAATTTAGAAGAGTGATTTTTAATTTTTCGAAAGAAAATGTTTTTACAAAAGAGAATAGTGATCGATTACGAAAAGTTGGGAGAGGGTTAATGATTTATGCAGCTGTAGTTTTATGTTTTGCAATAGTGTTAGGTTTGATTATAGAAAGAGAACCAAGTATAAATGCTGATTCAACACTCCCTGGTAAAATTGGATACACATTTGGATATATAATAGGAACAGCAATAAGTAAAGTATTACCAATACTTGTGGTTGCATTATTTGTGCAGTTTATATCCTTCTTAGTAGTGAAAGGAAGTGTATTACAAGAAGAAAATAATTTAACAATATAATTATGAAGACAGAAAGAATATTAAAAATCATGAATTTTTTCTCATGGTTCGCGTTTATTGGATTAATGATTAAATCAGGAGCAATTTTAGTAACTTATTTATTGAGTATTAATAACCCAGAGATTTCAAAAAATTTGTATGAAGGGTTGAATCTTTACGAGTATAGAAATTATAGTTTTATACAATATTCGTTTATTATTGGGTATAGAATTATCCTATTTGCAACCGAAGCTTATATTGCATTTTTGGTAATTAAATTACTTAAAAGGCTGAATATAGCGCACCCTTTTAATATAGAAGTGCAAAAATTAATGCAACAAATAAGTTATGGAATATTTTATTTATGGATTCTAGCAATTGTACACAACACACACATGCAATTAATTGGGAAAAAACACGGTTTTCAAATGGATTTGTTTTCGAGTGATTTTGTTTTTCTATCTGTAGTTATTTTCATTTTTGCACAAATTGTAAAAAGAGGAATCGAAATTCAAACAGAAAACGATTTAACAATATAACTATGCCAATAATTGTAAACTTAGATGTAATGCTTGCTAAACGTAAGATGAAAAGCAAAGACTTGGCAGAAATTGTAGGGATAACAACTGCAAACTTATCGATATTAAAATCGGGGAAAGCTAAAGCAATTCGTTTTTCAACATTAGAAGCTATTTGTAAAGCATTAGATTGTCAACCAGCAGATATTTTAGAATTTATAGAAGCATAACGAAAGAAGATTTTTACCTTTACAAACATGTATGCTCTTGTTGATTGTAATAATTTTTATGCTTCCTGTGAACGGGTTTTTAATCCGAACTTAGAAGGAAAGCCAGTTGCTATTTTAAGTAATAATGATGGCTGTGTAATTTCAATGAGTGATGAAGCAAAAACGATAAATCTTCCATTTGGAGCACCTATTTTTAAATGGGATCAATTTTGTAAGAATAATAAGATTTCAGTATTATCATCTAACTACCCATTGTATGGTGATATGAGCGCACGAGTAATGAAAATACTTGAGCAATTTTCTCCAGATGTAGAGGTGTATTCAATAGATGAAGCTTTTTTACAATTTAAAGGATTTGAAAACTATGATTTTGATTCTTATGGAAAGGAAATTAGAGATACAGTTTTACAATGGACAGGAATACCAACATGTGTTGGAATAGCTCCAACAAAGGCTCTGAGTAAAGTTGCAAACAAAATAGCTCGAAAATTTCCTAAACAAACAGGAGGTGTTTATATAATAGATTCTGAAGAAAAAAGAATAAAAGCATTGCAATGGATAGCTATTGAAGATGTATGGGGAATTGGTAGAGGTTTGGTTAAAAAGTTAAAAGCTAAAGGATGTATAAAAGCATATGATTTTACAAAGTTAGACGACAATTGGGTACGTAAAAGTTTATCTATTACAGTTTGGAAGCTAAAAAAAGACTTAGAAGGAGAATCAAAAATAGTATTAGATGAACCAATAACTAAGAAGGCAATAGCAACAACAAGAAGTTTTGAGTATACATTTTCAGATCTTGATAATATAAAAGAGCGAATAGCTACATTTGCCACAAGTTGCGCCGAAAAACTTAGGAAACAAAATTCTAGCTGTCATATGGTTATTGTAATGTTGAGAAGTGATCGACATAAAAAAGATAGCGAGCAGCACAGTGTTAGTAAAACAGTATTATTTCCATATCCAACAGATTCAACATTAACAATTAGTAAGAGTGCTGTTAAAGCTGTAAGTGGCATATTTAAAAAAGGAATTAAGTACAAAAGAGCTGGTGTTATTGTAACAGGATTGGTACCTTCAGATAACTATCAGTTAGATATGTTTGAAGGAGAGAATCCAAAACATAAGCCTTTAATGAAGGCTATTGATAAGTTAAATAAAACATTTAAGTCAGATAAGGTTAAATTAGCAAATCAAGATTTAAAGCGTACTTGGAAAATGCGACAAGAACGATTGTCTCCGAAGTACACCACAAATATTAATGAAATTATTAAGGTGAAATAAAATATGAAAACATTAGAAAAATTAACTCTTTTCTTACCGAAAGAAACGAGTGAAAATGAAGGGGCTATTTTTATGGATATCGGTATTTCTGCAGGATTTCCATCGCCAGCTGATGATTTTAGAGAAACACGTATTTCATTAGATGAGGAACTGATAAAAAACAAGGAAGCAACCTTCTTTGCAAAAGTAAGTGGTCAGTCAATGATTGGTGCAGGATTGGATGATAATGATTTACTGGTAATTGATAGAAGTATTTCGCCCACAAATAACAAAATAGCAGTTTGTTTTTTAGATGGAGAGTTTACAGTAAAACGTTTACGTGTTGAAGGAGAAGAAGTATGGTTGCAACCAGAAAATCCAGAGTATCCAATTATAAAAATAACCCAAGAAAATAATTTTATTATTTGGGGAATTGTAACGAGTGTTATTAAGAAAGTATAAAAAAAGCCAGCAAAATTTGCTGGCTTTTTTTATTATAAAGTTTATCTAATAATTAGCAAAACTCATCGTAAGCAGCTGCTAAATTTTGAGCAATAGCTTGAGCAGAACGACCTTCAATATGATGACGCTCTAACATATGTACTAAATTACCATCTTTAAATAAAGCAATTGCAGGAGACGAAGGAGGGAAAGGAATCATGTGTTCTCTCGCTTTAGCTGTAGATTCTTTTTCTACACCTGCAAAAACAGTAGTTAAATGTGTAGGGGCTTTGTCAGCTCCTAAAGAAGCTATAGCACCTGGTCTAGCTGTACCAGCAGCACAACCACAAACAGAGTTTACCATTACTAACGTTGTTCCTTCTTTTGCTAAAGCATTATCAACATCTTCAGCAGTATATAAAGCATCAAAACCAGCGTCAATTAATTGATCGCGCATAGGTTTTACCAATTCTTCTGGATACATATTTCTAAATTAAAATTTAAAGCAAAGATACTTCATTTAAAACCAAGAATCAAACCGAAAAAACGGATGCTTTTATATTAAGAGTTAATAGTATCTTTACAGCTTTAAAATATTAGAATGGGGAAATTTGCAAAATGGCTAGGAGCAGGAGCAGGATTTACAATGGGAGGCCCAATAGGGGCAATCATAGGATTCGCAGTAGGTAGTTTTATTGATGGTGTTTCTATGGAGGATTTTACACAAGAGCAACAAGAATACCAGAGACAAGCACAACAAAAACAAAGAGGAAGGGCAACTTCGGGAGATTTTGAAATAAGCTTATTAATCTTAGCATCAATTGTTATAAAAGCTGATGGAAGAGTAGACCAACGAGAATTAGATTATGTACGATCTTATTTTGTTAGGATGTATGGAAAGGAAAGAGCAAACCATGCATTTAAATTATTTAATGGAATTATAAAAAAACAAATTTCAACACGTCAAGTTTGTTTGCAGATTCGTCAGCATATGACGCATTCTACTCGTTTACAATTACTTCACTTTTTATTTGGAATAGCTAAAGCAGATGGACAAGTTACGGGGTCTGAGGAGCAAGAAATAAGAAAAATAGCAGGCTATTTGTATATAAACGAGCGAGATTATTCATCAATAAAAGCTATGTTTTATGATGCTTCTGGAAACATGTATAAAATTTTAGAAATAACTAAAAATGCTACAAACGATGAAGTAAAAAAGGCCTATAGAAAGATGGCTAAAAAATATCATCCAGATAAATTACAAGGTTTAGGGGAAGAACATAAAAAAGGAGGGAAAGAAAAATTCCAACAAATACAAGCGGCTTACGATCAGATAAAAAAAGAGAGAGGACTTAGCTAATTTTTTAAACTGATAAAAAAAAGCTATCTTTATATGGGGTGGCTTAAATACGTAAAACGCATTTTAACTATGAGTAAAAAGATACTATACCTATTTCTTTTTATAAGTATTACTTGTTGGGGGCAAAGAAAATCGACTGCAGATAAGTATTTTAAAGAATACGCTTATAAAAAATCAGCCAAATTATATGAAAGTTTATTTAAGAAGGGAGATGATTCTTATTCTGTTTTAAGTCGTTTAGGAGATTCCTATTACAATAACTCAGATTTTGTTCAAGCAGAAAAATGGTACAAAGAATTAATGAAAAGGTATGAAAGGATTATTTCTCCTGAATATATTTTCAAATATGCGCAAGCATTAAAAAGTAATGGAAAGATTAAAGAATCTGATAAATGGCTTTTAAAATTAAATAAATTAAAAGAACAAGATAGTAGAGCTAAAGCACTAAAACAAAATACCAATTATTTTATTGAATATACCAATCGAGAAAAGTTATATGTAAATATAAATAACCTTTCAATAAATACGAAATATTCTGATTTTGGCGGTTTTATATTTAATAATGATTTTTATTTTGCTTCAACAAAACCAAATGGAGCTAATGATAAAAAGTTATATAGTTGGAACAATCAACCACATCTTAGTATATATAAAGGGCAAGAATCTTTTAATAAAAGAGCAAAAATTTTAGATGTATATGCATCTAATAGGGTTCAGTCTCTAGATTCTGAATATCATGAATCTAATGCTGTAATTACATCCAATGGAAAAACAATGTATTTTACAAGGACAAGTTCTGATGGAAAAAAATTAAAAGGAGGAGAAAATAAAGTTGCTAACCTTAAAATTTATAAAGCTGAAAAAGTAGGTGATGTTTGGGGTAATATTACTGAACTTCCTTTTAATAATAACGATTATTCAATAGGGCACCCAGCTTTAAGCTTAGATGAAAAGACTTTGTACTTTATATCAGATATGCCAAATGGGTTTGGATTGACAGATATTTATAAAGTAAACCTATTAGAAGAAGGAAAGTATAGCGAACCAGAAAATTTAGGGAGGAATATAAACACTGAAGGAAGAGAAATGTTTCCTTTTGTAGGAAATGATAATACCTTGTACTTTGCTTCAGATGGGCATTTAGGTTTGGGGGCTTTAGATGTTTTTGAATCAAAAATTGAAGAAGGTAAATATACCAAGTCTTTAAATTTAGGAGCGCCAATAAATGGACCGTATGACGATTTTGCTTTTGTAATAAATAAAAAACGTAATAATGGTTTTTTCTCTTCAAATAGAGAAGGAGGTAAAGGAGATGATGATATTTATAGTTTTTTAATATATAATTGTAAAGAAGCTATTTCTGGATTGGTTACAGAAACAAAAACAGAAAGACCAATTAAAAATGCAGTTGTAAGGCTAATAAATTCAAAAGGAGAAGTAGTAGCAGAAAGAAAAACAGAAGAAGATGGGACTTATTCTTTTAGAGAAATAGAATGCGAGAAAAAATTCACAGTAGTAGCATCAAAAGATGATTATAAAAGTGAAGAAAAAATAACTCAAACACTTGATGTAAATAAAGAATCAATAACAACGAATTTACAATTAGAATCATTAATAGTAGAAGATCAAATAGTGATAAACCCAATTTATTTTGATTTTGATAAGTATGATATTAGAGAAGATGCAACTTATGAATTAGAACATGTTGTTTCGGTAATGAAGAATCACCCAGAAATGATTATTAAAATAGAATCTCATACGGATAGTCGAGGAGAGTTAAGTTATAATAAATGGTTGTCGGAGAAAAGAGCAAAGGCTACAAAATATTATATTATATCAAGAGGTATTTCATCTGATAGAATACAAAGTGCAAAAGGATTAGGAGAGGAACAATTGTTAAATGATTGTGATACAAAAAAAGGGTTTAAATGTAAAGAGGAAGCGCATCAGATAAACCGCCGATCATATTTTTATATCCTTAATAATAAAGAAACAACAGAAGGAAAAAATAGTGTAGAATTGGTTTATAAGATACAATTAGCTTCAACTAAGCAAAAAGAATATGAAAATGAACCTTTTGCTAATTTAGAAGAGATAGAAATAATACGTGTAGGAACGTCATATAAATTTTATTGTTGTAAAAATTCTTCATTAGAAATAATAGGAGAAAAACTTAAAAACTTAAAAGATGAAGGATATAAGGATGCTTTTATTGTCCCCTTTTTAAATGGAAAGAGAATTAGTATAAAACAAGCTTTAGAAATAAAGAAATAGAGTAAGCCAAAATAGAAATAAAAAAGCACCTTAAAAAAGAGGTGTTTTTTTATTTCGTAATCTTAACAATTACAAGAAAATACGTAATTTCGCACATTCAATTAATATAATAATAAAATGAGTACGAAGTTTACTGAATACAAAGGGCTTAACTTGCCAAATGTTGCTGAAGAAATCCTTAATTATTGGAAGGAGAACAACATTTTTGAAAAAAGTATAACTACCCGTGATGATAACAAACCGTTTATCTTTTTTGAAGGACCACCTTCAGCAAATGGTTTACCAGGAATTCACCACGCAATGGGACGTACCATTAAAGATATTTTTTGCCGTTATAAAACCTTAAAAGGATTTCAAGTTAAGCGTAAAGCAGGTTGGGATACTCATGGGTTACCAGTTGAGTTAGGTGTAGAAAAAGAGTTAGGAATAACTAAAGAGGATATAGGTACTAAGATTACTGTAGAAGAATACAATATTGCTTGTAAAAAAGCGGTAATGAAATATACTGATATCTGGAATAGCTTGACAGAGCAGATGGGTTATTGGGTAGATATGGAAGATCCATATGTAACCTATAAGTCTAAGTACATGGAAACAGTTTGGTGGCTGTTAAAACAAATTTATAATAAAGATTTGATGTACAAAGGGTACACAATTCAACCATATTCACCGAAAGCAGGTACAGGATTAAGTTCGCATGAGGTAAATCAGCCAGGAGCTTATCAAGATGTAACAGATACTACTGTTGTAGCACAATTTAAAGCTGTTTCAGAAACATTACCAGTTTTTTTAGAAAACCGAGGAGATATACACATTTTAGCATGGACAACAACTCCATGGACTTTGCCAAGTAATACAGCTTTAACAGTAGGCCCAAAGATCGATTATGTATTAGTAAAAACATTTAATCAATATACATTTGAACCGATTCAAGTATTACTAGGGAAACCTTTAGTAGGAAAACAATTTGCAGGGAAAAAGTTTAAAGAAGTAGAAAATGAAGCAGATTTAGTTTCATATAACGCAGGAGATAAACAAATACCATACAGTGTCGTTGCAGAATGTAAAGGAGCAGATTTAGTAGGAATAAAATACGAGCAATTATTACCGTATTGTTTGCCATACGAAACTCCAGAGAAAGCATTTAGAGTTATACCAGGAGACTTTGTAACAACAGAAGATGGAACTGGTATTGTACATACAGCACCTACATTTGGAGCAGATGATGCTTTGGTAGCAAAAGATGCAGGAGTACCACCAATGTTGGTAAAAGATGCAAACGATAATTTAGTCCCATTAGTAGATCTACAAGGTAAATTTACTAAAGACATGGGAGAGTTTGCAGGAATGTATGTGAAGAATGAATATTATGCAGAAGGAGAAGCACCAGAAAAATCTGTAGATGTACAAATAGCTATTAAATTAAAAGAAGAAAATAAAGCTTTTAAGGTAGAGAAATATGTGCACAGTTATCCACATTGTTGGAGAACAGATAAACCAATTTTATACTACCCGTTAGATTCTTGGTTTATTAAAGTTACAGATGTAAAAGAGCGTATGCACTCTTTAAACGAAGAAATTAATTGGAAACCAGAAGCAACAGGTACAGGTCGTTTTGGTAACTGGTTAAAAAATGCAAATGATTGGAATTTATCACGTTCACGTTTTTGGGGAATTCCATTGCCAGTTTGGAGAACAGAAGATGGAAAAGAAACCAAAATAGTAGGGTCAGTATCAGAATTAAAAGAAGAGATGCAACGAGCTGTGAAAGCTGGTGTAATGACTGAAGATATTTTTGCTGATTTTGTATCTGGAGACATGTCAGAAGAAAATTATGATAAAGTAGATTTACATAAGAATGTAGTAGATAAGATTACATTAATTTCAGATAGTGGTCAACCGATGCAACGTGAATCGGATTTAATTGATGTTTGGTTCGATTCAGGATCTATGCCATATGCACAATGGCACTATCCATTTGAAAATAAAGAACTAGTAGAAGAAGGTTGGAAAACAGCTGATTTTATAGCAGAAGGAGTAGATCAAACTAGAGGATGGTTTTATACACTTCACGCAATAGCAACCATGGTTTTTGATGATAAAGCATATAAAAATGTGGTGTCGAATGGATTGGTATTAGATAAAAATGGACAAAAAATGTCTAAACGTTTAGGGAATGGAGTAGATCCATTTACTACTTTAGATAAATATGGTCCAGATGCTACTCGTTGGTATATGATATCAAATGCTAACCCTTGGGATAATTTAAAATTTGATTTAGACGGGATTACAGAAGTTAGCAGAAAGTTTTTTGGAACATTATACAACACGTATTCATTTTTCACTTTGTACGCAAATATTGATAATTTTACATATAGCGAAGCTGAAATAGCTATAAATGATAGACCAGAAATTGACCGTTGGATATTGTCAGAATTAAATACACTGGTTCAAAAAGTAGATAAATTCTATGCAGAATATGAACCAACTAAAGCAACAAGAGCAATTTCTGACTTTGTACAAGATTATTTAAGTAACTGGTATGTTCGTTTATGTAGAAGACGTTTCTGGAAAGGAGAATATGCACAAGATAAAATTTCAGCATACCAAACCTTATATACCTGTATGCTTACAGTAGCTAAATTAGGATCTCCAGTAGCACCTTTCTTCATGGATAGGTTGTATAAAGATTTAATTAATGCTACAGAAAAAGAAGGATTTGAAAGTGTGCATTTATCAGAATTTCCAAAATACAATGCAGATTTAGTAGATAAATCATTAGAACGTAAAATGGAAAATGCGCAAATTATTTCTTCATTAGTTTTGTCATTAAGAGCAAAAGAAAAAATAAAAGTACGTCAACCATTACAGAAAATAATGATTCCTGTATTAGGAGCAACTCAAAAAGAAGAGATTTTAGCTGTAGCAGATTTAATTAAATCTGAGGTAAATGTTAAAGAAATAGAGTTGTTAGATGATGCTTCAGGTATTTTAGTAAAACAAATAAAACCAAACTTTAAAGCATTAGGTCCAAAGTTTGGAAAAGATATGAAGTTGATTTCTAGTGAGATACAGAAGTTTGGTCAGAAGGAAATAATTAAAATTGAAAAAGAAGGGAGTATTTCTATTGAAATTAATGATAAAATGATTAATTTAGAAACCGCTGATGTAGAGATTTCATCTAAAGATATCGAAGGTTGGTTGGTAGCAAATGCTGAAGGTTTAACTGTAGCTTTAGATGTTACAATTAATGATGATTTACGTAAAGAAGGAGTTGCAAGAGAATTAATTAATAGAATTCAAAACGCACGTAAAGAAACTGGGTTAGATGTAACTGATAAAATAAAGTTAACAATTTTACAAGCTGCCGATTTAGAAAATTCGGTTATAGCAAATGAAAACTATATAAAAGCTGAAACATTAACAGATACATTAATTTTTGTTGATGATTTAAAGATTGGTACAGAAATAGAATTCGATACCATAAAAAGTAAGATGTTAATAGAAAAAATATAGCATTATGGATGATATTAAAATAAGATACTCTGATAATGATTTGCAAGAATTTAAAGAAATCATTTTAAAGAAAATTGAACACGCTGAAGAAGATTTAAGACTATTACAAGATTCATATAAAAATGGAGCAGATAATGGTACTGAAGATACTTCACCAACATTCAAGTCGTTTGAAGAAGGATCCGATACTATGGCTAAAGAAGCAAATATGCAATTAGCCATAAGACAAGAAAAATTTATTCGTGATTTAAAAAATGGATTAGTTCGTATAGAAAATAAAACATACGGAATTTGTAGAGTTACAGGTAAATTAATTCAAAAAGAACGTTTAAAGTTAGTGCCTCATGCAACATTGAGCATAGAAGCAAAACGTAAACAATAAATAATATTAAGTTAAGTATATCAAGCCTCTGTAAAGAGGCTTTTTTTGTATGAAAATTTATTTTTTAATATTTTTTGCATTCTCAAATTTATTACTTTTTTCACAAGAAAAATTAATGGAAAAGAGAAGTATACAGTCTGAAATAATAGAGATTATAACGAATGGACTAGATGATCTTGTTATTGAAAATTCTATAAATGATGAGTTAGAAATAATTCTATTAGATGAAAACCCTAATACACATGCAATTCTTTTTACAGAAAAAAAAGAAGTTTTAGAAGTTGGATTTAAACTTAATTTTAAATCAATTCATAAAGAGGTTTTTAGAAAATATATAACAAAACGGATAGAAAGAGCCAGAGCTGTTATTAAAGTTCCAAAAAACAAAAAACTTATAGTGCATGGAAAAGCAATAGGGATAACATCTAAAAGTTACAAAGGCGATTTGTCAATTTTTATTGAAAAAGGAAATATTAAACTAAATAAAGTATTAGGGAATACTCAGGTCACTTTATTTTTAGGGAATGTATACGCTCAATTAAATAAAAACACGAGTTTAAATATAGAAACCACAAAGGGCGAAATAGTTTTAAATACTAGAAGAATAGATAATCAATACTATAAAAAGAAAGAGATTTCTAGCTTTAATTTTAAAGTAAAATCTATAAATGCTAATGTTATTCTAATAACAGAGTAAAAACCAATACTTTTCTTATTTTTGTTGCTATTAAATTCTAGAAATGTCTAAAAAAAATATAGCAATACTTACCGTAATTTTGGCAATATTAATTGATCAAATTAGTAAAATATATGTCAAAACTCATTTTCACTTAGGAGAAGAAGTAGTCGTATTTAGCGATTGGTTTAAAATCCATTTTACTGAAAATAACGGTATGGCATGGGGTTTTGAATTTGGAGGGAAAGCAGGTAAGTTATTTTTAACATTGTTTAGAGTGGTTGCAGTATCTGGTATTATATATTGGTTATGGCAAACTATAAAAAGGAAAGCTCATACAGCTGTTGTTGTAGCTATAGCATTAATCTTAGCTGGTGCAGTAGGTAATATTATAGATTCTGTTTTTTACGGAGTAATTTTCGATTCATCATACAATAATGTAGCAACTTTATTTTCTGATAAACCTTATGGAGAATTATTTTATGGGAAAGTTGTAGATATGTTATATTTTCCAATGTATGAAGGAGAGAGTTTTACATTTTTTAATGCAATATTCAATGGAGCAGATTCTTGGATTACCATTGGAGTAATACTATTGTTCTTGTTTAACAAACAAGCGTTTCCGAAAGAAGAAAAAACAGCATAATTTTTAAAAATATACTTCATATAGTTTTTCTATATTTATAGAAAATAAATAGTATGCGTCTTTTAAAATATACAGCCATTTTTTTATTAGGGTTTTTAATTGCCAAATTTTGGTACGAGCGAAAAGAAGAAAAACACCAACAGGAAGAAATTAAAGTAGTTTTAAATGGAATTCAGAATTTAAGTAAACTGGTGGTTTCTGAAGGTAGTTTTTCTGAGATGTATAGTTTTTCCGATACCAAAAAATACTTTTACAATTATTTGTCTTTTGAAAAAAAAGCAATGTTATCAGTTAATGCAAAAGTTGAGGTCGGCTACGATTTATCTAAATTAGATATTCAAATAGATAGTATAGGTAAACAAATAATTATTAATAAAATTCCAGAAGAAGAAGTTGTAATTTCACCAGATATTAAATATTTCGATTTGCAACAAAGTCAATTCAATACGTTTTCTAAGTCAGAATTGAATAAACTTACTGATAAATCAATTGAAAAGATAAAGTCAACAATTACTGTGTCTAACTTACAAAAAGAGGCTAAAACACGCTTATTTGAAGAGTTGTCTAAAATATATCAACTTTCAAAAATTTATAACTGGGAGGTTATAGATAATACAAACTCAAAAATATCAGAAGTAATTTTAATTAAAGATTAATGGGGTAGTTTTTTGCTTAGTATCCCATAAATGAAAGCACCTAACATTGCGCCAATTAAAACGATTATGATTGGTAACATTCCATGACCAATTAATACAAAAAGAGGAGCAGGGCAAGCACCTGCTAAAGCCCATCCAAGACCAAAAACTGTTCCACCAACTAAAGTTCTTATAAAACCTTTTTTCTTTTCTTTTATAGTAATTTGATTACCTAAGTAATCTTTAATCTTTCCGTTTTTAAAGAAATACATTAAAATCATAGAAACTCCAACAGCAGATCCAATGATTCCATACATATGAAATGATTGAAATTTAAACATTTCATAAATTCTATACCATGAAATAGCTTCAGATTTGGTTAGAACAATTCCAAAGAAAACACCTAATAATAAAAATTTTAAATTCTTCATACTATCCAAAAATTAAAGGGAATAAAATCCATGTCATAAATAAACCACCTATAAAAAAACCTATAACAGCAATTAAAGAAGGTAATTGAAGGCTACTTAATCCAGTAATAGCATGACCAGAAGTACATCCTCCAGCATATCGAGTACCAAAACCAATAAAAATACCAGCTACCAGTAATAGAACAAAACCTTTTAGAGATAACATGTTTTCAATATTAAAAATTTCACTAGGTAAAAAAGAACTACCAGCATTAGCAAAACCTAAATCAGCTAAATCTTTTACTGTTTTAGGGTTTAAATTTATAGTAGCTGAAGCCGATAAATAATTTATAGTAATATATCCACCAATAATAAGTCCAATAATAAAAACAAGTGCCCAATCACGTTCTTTCCAATCTTTTTTAAAATAATCAGAGATTTTTCCTGCACCAGCAATGGTACACATAGTTTCTAAATTTGTAGATACACCAAAGTTTTTTCCAAAAAAGAAAAAGAAAAATAGAACTAAAGCTATTAATGGACCAGATACATACCAAGACCAAGGTTGAAATAAAATATCCATTATATAACGGTTTTAATATAATTTAAAATGGCTTTTGTAGCTCCAATATTATCTTTTATATAATTATGATTTGTTTCCCCCATTTGTTCTCTTAAATTTTTATCATTCTTTAAAACGGTAAAAATACTAGAAAATTTTTCATTGTTTGTAACAATTGTAACACTCTTCAAATCAATTAAATCGGTAGCCTCTTTAAATTTCTTATACTTGTTGCCTCCAAAAACAATAGGTATTTTAAAAGTAGCCGGTTCTAAAATATTATGAAGCCCAGTAGCCAAACCACCACCTACGTATGCAACATCTGCATATGAATATATTTTAGTTAGGAGACCAATCGTGTCGATGATAAAAACTTGGTATTCTGATAAGTTTAAACCATCTTTCTTAGAATATAATGCTGTTTTTTTATGAATAGATTTTTGTAATTCTAGTATTTGTTTCTCATTTATATTATGAGGGGCTATGATAAATTTTTCATCATTTGAAGCAACATTATTAATATAATTAACTAATAATTTTTCATCCTCTTTCCATGTGCTTCCAGCAACAATGGTATAAGAGTTGTTTTTAAATTGAGAAATAAAATCAAGAGAGTTGTCTTGCTTTAAAATATCATAAACTCTATCAAAACGAGTATCACCAGCTATTGTAGTGTTTTCAAAATTAATGGATGATAATAATTTTTTAGATATTTCATTTTGAACAAAAAAGTGATCAAATGCTTTTAATTTACTTCTAGTAAATTTACCGTACCATTTAAAGAAAGATTGTTTCTTCCTAAAAATACCAGAAATTAAAATTGTATGTATGTTTTGTTTTTTTAGTTCAGATAAAAGGTTTGGCCAGAATTCATATTTAATAATAATGGCAATATCTGGGTGTATTTTATTAATAAACTTTCTAACGTTTGCTTTGGTGTCAAGAGGTAAGTAACAAATTACATCAGCAAGTTTATAGTTTTTTCTTATTTCATAACCAGAAGGAGAGAAGAAGGTGACAACAATTTTATGATCTATATATTGTTTTTTTAAATCTTCTATAATAGGTCTACCTTGCTCAAATTCGCCTAATGAAGCAGCGTGAAACCAAAGAACTTTATCTGAAGGGGTAATACTGTCAAGTTTACTAAATGTTTCTTTTCTGCCATTAACAAAAAGCCTTATTTTTTTATTAAATAAGGCAATTATAGGAAGTATGATTGATACTTTAAAAAGTAATAAGTTATAGAGCAAATTCATACTGCGAATCTATGAAATAATTAAGAAAAGTTATTTTTCACTAGCATTAATTGCTTTTAATAATAAAGAGCATTTAGAAATGTATCCATAATCTGATGATTTACTCTCTTTAGCGGCTTTTAAACATTTTGTAGCACCTTGTTTAGCAATATCATTTTTCTTTAAAAGAAAAGCCAATTCGGCTTTATAATAAACATACCAAAAAGCACCAGGTCTTAAATCAACAGCTTTACTAAACCATTCAAAGGCGGTATCTAAGTTTTTATTTTTTAAATAATAATACTGAGCAGCATCAAAATAAGTTTGTGCTTTAACTGTAGTTTTCGAATTAATTATTTTTTCATTTATTTGATTTTGAATAATAGCATCAGAATCTACGTCAACAGGTATAATTACTTTTGAATTTTCCCAAGAGATAAACAAATGAGCACCATTAACAGTAAACTTTTCAAAACCTATATTTAATGTTTCTGTAAGACACTGAGTTTTTTCTACAGGAACAGTAAAGCGAACTAAATCATTATTTTTATCATAACCTCCAGCACCCCATAAATTACTTTTTTTATGAATTATAATAGTCCATTCTTTTTTATTAGGAATGGTATATAAACCATAAGTTCCAGCAGGAATTTTATGATTAGCAAAAGAGACTTCTTTGTTTACTGTTATTTTGGTTGAAGCATTTGCTCCAGTTCGCCATAGTTTGTTATAAGGTATTAAAGAACCAAAGATCTCTCGGTCATTTTTACTGGGTTGCCCATATTCTAAAGTGAAATTTGTAAGACCAACTTTTTGTTGTGTAATAATTTTAGGGCTCAAGCTTGGTTTGTCTATTTGAGCAAATAAATTAATCGAAAGGAATAATACTAAAATTATAAAGTTAAATTTTTTCATGAAGTTTGTTTTTAATAAAAAAATAGACGTTAAAAGTGTCTAATTATTACAAGAAAATTCAAGGTATAAAAAAAGGTCAATGAATTTATCATTGACCTTTTTGTTTTTTATCTATTTCATTTCGAAATCTTCCATGAATTTTGTGGTATAATTACCAGCAATATAATCAGGATGATCCATTAATTGTCTATGAAAAGGAATCGTTGTTTTTATACCTTCAATTACATATTCATCTAAAGCACGTTTCATTTTGTTAATTGCTTCTTCACGAGTTTGTGCAGTAACAATTAATTTAGAAATCATTGAATCGTAATTTGGAGGAATCATATAGCCAGCATATACATGCGTATCTATACGAACTCCATGACCGCCTGGTGCATGGTAAGAACTAATTTTACCTGGAGAAGGTCTGAATCCGTTAAAAGGATCTTCTGCATTAATTCTACATTCAATAGAATGCAATTGTGGTAAATAGTTTTTTCCAGAAATTGGCACTCCAGCTGCTACTAAAATCTGTTCACGGATTAAATCATAATCCACAACTTCCTCAGTAATTGGATGTTCTACTTGGATACGAGTATTCATTTCCATAAAGTAGAAATTACGATGCTTATCTACTAAAAATTCAACAGTTCCAGCACCTTCATATTTAATGTATTCAGCAGCTTTTACAGCAGCATCTCCCATTGAAGTACGTAATTCATCAGTCATAAATGGAGACGGAGTCTCTTCAGTTAATTTTTGATGACGACGTTGTACAGAACAATCTCTTTCTGATAAATGACAAGCTTTTCCGTAAGAATCACCTATAATTTGTATTTCGATATGGCGAGGCTCTTCAATTAGCTTCTCCATATACATATCATCATTTCCAAAAGCTGCTTTAGACTCTTGTCTAGCAGAATCCCATGCATCTTTTAAATCTTCAGGTTTCCATACAGCACGCATTCCTTTTCCACCACCACCGGCAGATGCTTTTAACATTACAGGGTAGCCAGTTTCTACTGCAGTTTTTACACAAGCTTCAAAAGTTTCGATAACACCTTCACTTCCTGGTACACATGGTACGCCAGCAGCTAACATAGTAGACTTAGCATTTGCTTTGTCTCCCATACGGTCAATCATTTCAGGTGAAGCTCCAATAAACTTTATATCATGTTCATCACATAATTTTGAAAATTTTGCATTTTCAGATAGAAACCCATATCCTGGATGAATTGCATCAGCATTTGTAATTTCCGCTGCTGCTATAATGTTTGCCATTTTTAAATAAGACTCGCTACTAGGAGCAGGTCCAATACAAACAGCCTCATCTGCAAATTTTACGTGTAAACTTTCTGCATCTGCTTTCGAATATACAGCTACAGTTTTTATTCCCATCTCTTTACAGGTTCTAATTACGCGTAGCGCAATTTCACCTCTATTGGCAATTAATATCTTTTTAAACATACGTTCTAAAAATTTTAAAACTCCAAATAATCAAGTAAGTACTTTTATTTGGAGTTATATGTTAATTAAGATGGATCTACTAAAAATAAAGGTTGATCAAATTCTACCGGAGAAGAATCATCTACTAATATTTTAACGATTTTACCTGAAACTTCAGATTCAATTTCGTTAAATAATTTCATTGCTTCAATAATACAAACAGTATCACCTACTTTTACTTCAGTACCTACTTCAGCAAAATTTGGCTTGTCTGGAGAAGGTTTTCTATAAAATGTTCCAATTATTGGAGACTTAATAGTGATATATTTTGAATCATCTTCAGTACTACTAGCTTCATTAGTAGGAGTCGCAGCAGGTTGTGCTACAGGAGCTTGTGCCATCATTTGCGGAGCCGCTGCCATTTGTGGAGCTGCTTGAATGATTGTAGTTTCAGGGACGTCACTTCCAGTTTTAATGGTGATTTTTATATCTTCCATTTCTAACTTTACTTCGCTTGCACCAGATTTAGCTACAAACTTTATAAGACTTTGAATTTCTTTAATATCCATTTTCCTAATTTTAGTTGTTTGGTTTTTTTATGAATTATATGCCCATTTTAAGTAAATAGCTCCCCAAGTGAAGCCTCCACCAAATGCTGCAAAAATTAAATTATCTCCTTTTTTTAACTCTTTTTCATAATCTGCAAGTAATAACGGCAAAGTAGCAGAAGTTGTATTTCCGTACTTATGAATATTCATCATTACTTTATCACTTTCAACTCCAACTCTATTTGCTGTAGCTTCAATGATTCTTTTATTAGCTTGATGCGGTACCAACCACTGAATATCGTCTTTTGTTAAATTATTTCTAGTTAACATTCTTTCTGATACGTCAGCCATATTAGAAACGGCATATTTAAATACACTTTTTCCTTCTTGATGAACAAAATGTTGTCCATTTTTAATTGTTTCTTCTGAAGCAGGTAAAATAGATCCTCCAGCTTCAATTTTTAAGAATTCACGACCAATACCATCGCTTCTTAAATATTCATCTTGTAAACCTAACCCTTCTTTATTTGGCTCAAATAAAGCTGCACCAGCTCCATCACCAAATATAATACAAGTTGCTCTATCAGTATAATCAATAATTGATGACATTTTATCAGCACCAATTAATAATACTTTTTTATAACGACCACTTTCTATATAACTAGAAGCTGTAGACATACCATATAAAAAACTTGAACAAGCAGCTTGTAAATCGTACGAAAAAGCATTAACGGCTCCAATTTTTGAAGCTGTGTAAGCGGCAGTTGAAGCTACAGGTAAGTCTGGAGTAGCAGTTGCAACTATAACCATATCTATTTCTTCAGGTTTAACGTTTGATTTTTGAAGTAAATCCTCAGCAGCTTTTATAGCCATAAAAGAAGTACCTAGGCCTTCTCCTTTAAGAATTCTTCTCTCCTTTATTCCAGTTCTAGAAGTTATCCACTCATCATTGGTGTCAACCAAAGTCTCTAGCTCTTTGTTTGTAAGAGCATATTCTGGAAGATATTTCCCTACTGCTGTGATAGCTGCAGATATTTTAGTCATAGTTGTTTGTTTTGTAGTAAAACGAGTTTTCAAAGAAATGAAAATTATTTCACTTTTGTATAGAAAAAATTATCAAAAACATTAATTTTTGATGTAAAAACACAAAAAAACCCTCTATTAAGAGGGTTTTTTATTTTTTTAACTAATTTTAAGCCTCAACAGCTGCACTTTCTAATACTACTTGACCTCTGTAGTATAATTTTCCTTCATGCCAGTGAGCTCTGTGATATAAATGAGATTCTCCAGTAGTAGGATCAACAGCTATCTGAGGTACAGAAGCTTTGTAATGAGTTCTTCTTTTATCTCTTCTAGTTTTTGATATTTTTCTCTTTGGATGTGCCATTTTATGTTTTATTTATCTGTTAGTAAATCCTTTAATTTATCCCATCTAGGGTCTGTTGACGTTTCTTCAACAGGTTTTTCTTCGTTTATTCTTAATTCTTCTAATCTTTTTAATGCTTCAGATTGCATAGAACCATCAGTTACATTAGGATGGATTCTTTTTCTTGGAACTGATAAAACGATTAACTCATATATGTATTGAGCTATGTTTATTTGATAAGCTTCATGAGGAAGAATTAAAATTTCATCATGACTATCATCAAACTCAGGGCCAAATTTAACAACCAAATCTAAATTGCCTTCGATTTCTAAATCAAATAGCTCATTTGTGATATCACAAGGGACATTTACTGTTCCTTTAATAGTAAAAGAAATCTCAAAATGAGTGCTTTTTTTTACAAAAATAATATCAGCTTTTAGGTTTGTATTATTAAATTCATCAAACTGAAATGCATTAAAGAACTTGTTGTCAATTTGATATTCAAACAAATGACTTCCTTCTTTTAAACCTACAAAAGGTATATTGAATTCTTTTAAGTCTTTCATTTATAATGATCAATTTGAGCGTGCAAAGATATAAAAAATGTTTTTACTTTTATATTTTACCTAAAAAAAATACACTATTTTACTTTTAATGTGTTTTTTGTAAGTTCTTTGTACTGTTTTCGGTTCTTAAATATTTGTAATGAGGTGAATAAAGCTTCTTTGAAAGATGAAGGATTAGCTTTGTTTTTACCTGCAATGTCAAATCCTGTTCCATGATCTGGCGAAGTTCTAACTTTACTTAATCCTGCTGTGTAATTTACACCATTTCCAAATGATAAAGCTTTAAAAGGAGCTAAGCCTTGATCGTGATACATAGCTAAAACTCCATCAAATTGTTTATATGTTTCCGATCCAAAAAAGCCATCAGCTGCATAAGGTCCAAAAACTAACTTTCCTGATTCTTTGATTTTTGTTATCGTTGGACGTACAATTTCATCATCTTCTTTTCCTATAATACCATTATCACCACAATGAGGATTTAAACTTAAAACTGCAATTCTTGGCTTATTTATGCTAAAATCTTGTTTTAAAGATGTGTGCATAATATCAACTTTAGATTCTATTAAATCTGGTGTAATAGTTTCCGTAACTTTTGAAATAGGAATATGACCAGTAATTAAGCCAATTCGAAGTTCATCAGTCATCAAAATCATTAAACTTTTACCATCTAAGTTCTCTTCTAAATATTCTGTATGCCCAGGGAAATTAAATTCTTCTGATTGAATATTTTCTTTACTTATAGGAGCAGTAAGTAAAATGTCAATGGCATTGTTTTTTAACGCTGTTGTGGCTGCTTCAAGTGATTTGTGGGCAAATTCGCCGCCAATCTTTGTTATTTTACCTAGTTCAATTTTAACTTCTTCTTTCCATGAATTAACTAAATTGACTTTACCATGAGTAATTTTGTCAATAGAATGAATGCCATGAATATTATTGTTTAGTTTAAGATTTTTCTTGTGATAAGAAATTAACTTGTTTGAAGCAAATAAAACAGGTGTACAAAAATCAAGCATACGTTTGTCTTCGAAAGTTTTTAAAATAATTTCGATACCTATTCCATTTATATCTCCTACTGAAATTCCAACAATAATTTTGTTTGTATTATCCATAGTTACTTTCGTGCGTAAAGTTGTATTTTTGATGTTAACAAAAGTAACTAAAATTTAGAGAATGTTTACTGGAATAATTGAAACTCTTGGAACTGTAAAAAGTATAGAAAAAGATAAAGAAAATGTACATATCACAATTCAAAGTGATATTACACACGAATTAAAAATAGATCAAAGCGTAGCTCATAATGGTGTATGTTTAACTGTTGTTAATATTTCAGGAAATGAGTATACTGTTACTGCTATTAAAGAAACAATTGATAAGACTAATCTTGGTAGTTTAAAGATAGGTGAGGAGGTAAATCTTGAAAGAGCAATGAAATTAGGAGCTCGTTTAGATGGACATATTGTTCAAGGACATGTTGATAAAACGGGTGTTTGTAAAAATATTTTAGATCAAGGTGGTAGTACTGTTTTTACTTTTTCTTACGACTTTGAGGGAAATAATGTAACTATTGAAAAAGGTTCCATTACAATAAACGGAGTGAGTTTAACTGTTGTGAATTCTAAAAAAGATGAATTTAGTGTAGCTATTATTCCATATACTTTAGAGCATACTACGTTTAAAAATTTTAAAATAGGGAGTGAAATTAACCTTGAATTTGATGTGATAGGTAAATATGTGGCAAGATTAACAGAATTAAGATAAAAAGAGCCTAATTACTTTAGGCTCTTTTTTTATTTAAACTAATATTATTGATTGCTAACTTTTATGTTGTTTTTCCCTTTAATAATATAAAAATATGATCTCCTATTTTTTTGATGTTCTTCTTCTGTACATTTATTTTTATTAAGGTCATTACAATTGTTAAGTAAATTGTCTTCACCAAAACCAATAGCACTTTCAATTCTATTAGCATTTATTCCTCTTGATATAATATAATCTCTAGTTGCTTTAGCTCTTTTGTCTGATAAATGTCTATTATAATCTCTAGGTCCTCTACTATCGGTATGAGATTCTATTTTGATTACCATTTCTGGATGATTTTTTAAAACAGTAATAATATGTTCTAATTCATATTCTGCATCTTCACGAATATTATATAAATCAAAATCGAAGTGAATTGGATTTATTATTATTTGATCTTCTATAATTAAAGATTCTAAGTTTATGTTTTCAGTAACTATTTGTTTATTTATAGCTAAAGTTTGTGTTCTTTTTTGATTGTTTTTGTAGTCTTTTTTTGAAACAAGTACTACAAAATTCTTTTCACAATCTATTTTTTTGAATAAATATTCTCCAGATTGCCCTGTCTTTTGTTCTGAAATAGGTTTTCCTTTTTCATTTATTAATTGTACGGTTGCATTTTCTATTGGATTTCCAGTTCTAGAATCTGTAACAATTCCTTTAATATTTTCTTTACATTTATAGATGATAAAACTATAAATATCATCATCACCAACACCTCCTTTTCTATTAGAAGAGAAGAAACCATAACTATGTTTATTGTTTATTGCAAAAGCGAAATCATCAAAAGAACCATTTACTGGACTTCCTAAGTTTACAGGTTGTGAAAATTTCTCACCCTTATTTTTAGATTCAAACACATCTAAGGCTCCTAGCCCTAAATGTCCGTCTGAAGCAAAATATAAAACATGGTTATTATCTATAAAAGGAAACATTTCTCTTCCTTCTGTATTAATTGTTTTTCCTAAATTTTGGGGTTTGCTAAATGTGTTTTTTTCTAAGATTGCTACTTTATAAATATCTGTTGCACCAAAACCTTTTGGCATATCGGAAACAAAATATAATATTTTTTCATCGGGGCTTAAGGCGGGATGTCCACATGAATATTCGTCATTGTTAAAAGGTAATTCTTTAATATTCCCCCAAACATTGCCTATTTTTTCTGTGCTATAAATTTTAAGATGGGATACCTGGTTCTTATCACCTTTTAACTCTTTACCATTAAAATTATCTCTTGTGAAATAGGCTTTTTTACCATCTTTAGTAATGATAATGTTGGATTCGTGATATTTTGAACTCAAATCGTCTAATATTGTTGCTTTTTCAACATCTAATATTTTTTGTTTATTAATGTTTTTTTGTTCTGCTTTATAGATGTTTAAATAGGGTTGTTTATTCCATTTATATAATTTTTTATCTCTATCTGTTTTTGGATTGGTTGAAGAAAAGTATAAATTGTTGTTGTAAATAAATCCTCCAAAATCAGAATAAACTGTATTACTTGATAAGTTGTGAATGTTAATGTAGGTTTTATCTCTGTTTGAATATTCTACAAAATAATTTTTATTACTTTCTAAAGCTTTAGCTCTACTATCATTACCGTTTTTGTTTTTCAATTTTAATAACCATTTATCAGACTCTGTAATTTTACCATTAGTTTTTAAAACTTGTGCATATCTAAATAAATGCTCAGATGAAGCTATAGCCTCATTTGAGTTTATTAGTTTTTTGTAATTTTCTTCAGCTTTATCAAATTCAAAATTGAAATAATATGAATCAGCCAATCTACTTAAAACTAAATAAGAGTTGTCTCCTTTATTGTAAATTGATTGATATAATTCTGCTGCTTTCTTATAAGCAAATTCGTTAAAATATTTACCAGCTGCATATTTACGCTGCCCCAAACAAATAGTGGTTATTAATAGAACCATTATGTAAATAATTTTCCTCATATTTTTTTCCTTATTTTTTAAAAGAATCTAGGTGATTTCATAGCTTGTTCTCTAAATATATCATATCGTAGCATTAATTCATAAGTGCCTGAATTATAGTTGCTATAATTTGATGATGTTAAATCGTAAGCGAAGCCTATGTATAAATTTTGATTTGTTTGAAAGCCTAGTAAAGCACTAATAGAATCGCCCCATCTCCAAGCAAGACCAGTTGTAAATTTCTCATTAAACAAAAAATTTGCTGAAACATCTATCGAAAGTGGTGCCCCACTTACAGCTTTAACTAAAGTAGCTGGTTTAAATTTGATACTTTCATTTAAATTAAATACATAGCCACTTATTAAAAATAGATGTAATCGTTCTCTAGCTACATCACCTCCATTAGTTGCATCATCATAATGATCAGTACTTATAAAATTAGGGATTGCAGCTCCTAAATACCATTGTTCTGTGTAGTAATATAATCCAGCTCCAATTGTAGGTAAAAACTTATTTATGTTCCCTTGTAAACTTTTATCATTCCTATCTTGAATAAGACCTTTACTCCAATCTACATTTAAATGGCGACCTCCTAGTTTTAAACCAAAAGCTAAATTACCTTCGTCACTTGTACGTATGGTGTATGAAGCATTGATATCTAAAAATATTTCACTTGCAGGTCCAATTCTATCATTTGTTAGATTCACCCCTAATCCAACTCCGCTATAGCCTAACGGAGTATCATAACTTAAAGTCTGTGTGTCGGGAGCTCCATCTACACCAACCCATTGAGCTCTTCCTAATAAATTTATAATTGTATGGTCGTTTGACCCAGCATATGCTGGATTTACACTCATTGTGTTGTACATATACTGTGTGTACTGAGGATCTTGTTGCGCGTTAATTCTACTGATGATTAATAGAATTAATAATACTGTAAATTTAATTTTCATAATTTTTTATCTATTAATGTATAACCATCCTACTTTAGGATTTGAACCATCTCCTAAATCTATCACGTAATAATAAGTTCCCGGAGGTAGTTTTTCATCAACGTTAATTGTCGATCTACCATTAGAAATCCCTCTAAATACTACATCTATATTATTATATCCTTTAGCTTTATAAACGATGTTTCCCCATCTATTGAAAATCTCAACGGTATTGTTACTGTATTTTGGATTATCTATACAAGAAATAAAGAATGTGTCGTTTTCTCCATCATTATCTGGTGTTAAGATGTTGTATGGTGTACCACAAGGATTTGTATCCGGATCTAGATAATCAGGAATTCCATTGTTGTTGGTATCTAAAGAATCATCTGTAGTTATATCGCTATCTCCAGGGTTTTCATCAATCGTATCTATTCCATCATCATCATCATCAGTATCTTGATAATCTGGAGTACCATCGCCATCTGTGTCTGGGATGTCAACCGGCGTACCTCCATTATCTGGATCAAAAGCATCATCCAAACCATCTCCATCGGTATCGTCTCCACTTGGAATATCATCAGGAATACCATCTCCATTAGCATCATTTCCTTCTATTACATCTAGTACTCCATCATTATCACTATCTGTATCCATGCTATCAGGAATACCATCTCCATCTGTATCAACTGTACCATCTCCTTCTTCAGTGTCTAATATTCCATCGTTATCATCATCTATATCTATACTATCTATGATTCCATCACCATCATTATCCCCTTGAACAGTTATTATTACTGTTGCTGTTTCACATATGTTAGGTGTTACTGTTGTATTACATACTTGATATTCTACAGTTACCGTAGTTCCTTGTTCTCCTGGTAATGGAGTATAACTTAATTCTCCTGTTAAAGGATCGAATACTACTGTTCCACCAGCTGTTCCACCAGTTTGTGTTAGTGTTGTATTTGGTCCAGGTAAGAAATCATCATTTGCTAATACATTAATCACTCCAGTAGTTCCTTCCGTAACGGTTAAAGCATCATCTGCTGCTGTTGGTGTAAGTGGATTTGGATCTGTGGTATCTGGATTTCCATCGTTATCATCGTCTGGATCTGTAATATCAGGATCTCCATCACCATCATTATCCCCTTGAACAGTTATTATTACTGTTGCTGTTTCACATATATTAGGTGTTACCGCAGTATTACATACTTGATACTCTACAGTTACCGTAGTTCCTTGTTCTCCTGGTAATGGAGTATAACTTAATTCTCCTGTTAAAGGATCGAATACTACTGTTCCACCAGCTGTTCCACCAGTTTGTGTTAGTGTTGTATTTGGTCCAGGTAAGAAATCATCATTTGCTAATACGTTAATTACCCCAGTAGTTCCTTCTGTAACAGTTAAAGCATCATCTGCTGCTGTTGGTGTAAGTGGGTTAGGGTCTGTGGTATCTGGATTTCCATCGTTATCATCGTCTGGATCTGTAATATCAGGATCTCCATCACCATCATTATCCCCTTGAACAGTTATTGTTACTGTTGCTGTTTCACATACATTAGGTGTTACCGCAGTATTACATACTTGATACTCTACAGTTACCGTAGTTCCTTGTTCTCCTGGTAATGGAGTATAACTTAATTCTCCTGTTAAAGGATCAAAGATTACAGTTCCTCCAGCTGTTCCACCAGTTTGTGTAAGTGTTGTATTTGGTCCAGGTAAGAAATCATCATTTGCTAATACGTTAATTACCCCAGTAGTTCCTTCTGTAACAGTTAAAGAATCATCTGCTGCTGTTGGTGTAAGTGGGTTAGGGTCTGTGGTATCTGGATTTCCGTCATTATCATCGTCTGGATCTGTAATATCAGGATCTCCATCACCATCATTATCCCCTTGAACAGTTATTGTTACTGTTGCTGTTTCACATACATTAGGTGTTACCGCAGTATTACATACTTGATACTCTACAGTTACTGTAGTTCCTTGTTCTCCTGGTAATGGAGTATAACTTAATTCTCCTGTTAAAGGATCGAATACTACTGTTCCACCAGCTGTTCCACCAGTTTGTATTAATGATGTATTAGGACTAGGCAAGAAGTCATCATTTGCTAATACATTAATCACTCCAGTAGTTCCTTCCGTAACGGTTAAAGCATCATCTGCTGTTGTTGGTGTTAGTGGATTTGGATCTGTGGTATCTGGATTTCCGTCATTATCATCATCTGGATTGCAATCTGAATTTACGGTAAAGCTTACATCTGCCGTTGTTGCTGAACAGCTTCCATTAGCAGGGATGGTATAGCGTATGGTTACGTTAGTATCACTGGTAATATTTGCTGGTGTATAGGTGGTTCCTGAGATACTTCCGCCTCCTGACTCCACGCTCCAAGTTCCTCCTGCTGGACTACCGACTAATGTTTTGGTAGTACTCTCACAAATGGCAGTGGTGGTAGTTGT
>NZ_CANLTU010000014.1 GCF_947494125.1 uncultured Tenacibaculum sp. | reverse complement strand
GAAGATACTACTGCACCAGTATTTGTAGAGAGTTTACCAGAAAGCACAACAGTTAGTTGTGATGCAATTCCAACTGCGGAAGTATTAACAGCAACGGATAATTGTGATTCAGAAGTAACAGTAAATTATTCAGAGGTAATTACAGGACAGGATGATGAATGTGCATCGGTATATACAATAACAAGAACATGGATATCAGAAGATTGTGCAGGAAATAATATAAGTCATACTCAAGAAATAAAGGTTGAGGATAATGAAGCACCAGAACTGGTTACAACATTAACAGATATAGATGTTAGTTGTGACGCAATACCAGAAATACCAACATTAGAATTTGTAGATAATTGTTCAAGTAATGTTACTCAAATAAGTTTTGAAGAGGATAATACTTTTGATGGAACAGATAATGATTATCAAATAATAAGAACTTGGACAGTTGCTGATGATTGTGGAAATACTGCAGAATTTGTACAAACAATTAATGTAACAATAGAAACTATTGAAACAACTGTAGCAGATTCAAAATGTATAGATGATGGTACGATAGATCTAAATGATTATTTATTAAATATTGGTGATGATGGTAAATGGGAAGTAACAAGTGGAAATGTAACACTTACTACAGATGCTACTTTTGATCCCTCAAACATAGCTTTAGGCGATTATGTATTTACTTATACAGTTGCTAATGAAGGTTGTTTAACATCAGTAAAAGTAACCATTAATATTAATGATGATTGTATTGTTTTACCATGTGGTCAGGAAGATGTTAAAATATCTAAAGCAGTAACACCAAACGGAGATACATGGAATGAATTTTTTAGAGTAACAGGAGTCGAATCGTGTGGATTTATAACCAATGTTAAAATGTATAACCGTTGGGGAGCAAAAGTTTACGAATCGAATAACTATGCTAATAATTGGAACGGAATTTCAGATGGATCAACTTTTGGAGGAGCAAAAAGATTACCAGCCGGAACCTATTATTATATAGTAGTGTTAGAAAATAGTGGTTTAAAACCATTTACAGGAGCAATTTATTTAGGAACCAAATAAAGTATAAGCTATGAAGCAAAATTACAGATTTCATATAATTTTCGTTTTAATAATTACAACAGTATTTAATGTTGAAAGTCAGCAATTACCACAGTTTACGCAGTATATGTATAATACTATATCTGTTAATCCAGCCTATGCAGGAAGTAGAGAGGTATTAAGTATTGTAGGTTTGCATAGAAGTCAATGGGCAGGTTTTGGAAAGGGACCAGAAACCCAAACATTGTCAGTACATACACCACTTAGAAATGATCGAATAGGATTAGGCTTGTCATTTATAAATGATAAGTTAGGATATGAAAAATTCACATATTTATATGGGGATTTTTCCTACACAATTAACTTGAGCGATGAAACTAGATTAGCTTTTGGATTGAAAGCAGGGTTTACTCAATATAATTTAGATAATGAATTATTAGTAGCAGAAGGAGGTGATCCTGGAATTAGTGGTGTTAGAAATCGTTGGGAACCTAATATAGGAGCAGGGCTCTATTTACATACTAATAAATGGTATTTAGGATTATCAGCTCCAAGGTTATTAAATATAGATCATAATGACCTTACTGTAGGAGGGATAGATTATGGTATTGTAGATAAAGTGAGTTATTATTTAACTGGAGGTTATGTATTTGATTTAAGTGATAGTGTAAAATTTAAACCAGCTACATTAATAAAAGCAACAAGTGGAGCACCTTTATCATATGATATAACAGCAAACTTTCTTTTTAATGAAAAGTTTTGGTTAGGAGGATCTTATAGATTCAATGAATTTACAGGTTCATTAGGAGCTTTAGTAGACTTTCAAGTATCAAAACAATTTCGAATAGGATATGCATATGAATATCCTTTATCAGATATAAATCAATTTTCAAGTGGTACACATGAAGTATTGTTAATGTTTGAATTAATTAAGGCAAGCAGAGTAAAATCTCCAAGATATTTTTAAAAAGTATAGATATGAAGACAAAAATTACATTTTTAATATTGATTTTTTCCTTTTCTTATTCTTTTTCACAAAAAAGAGTAGCCGACAAGTTCTTTAAAAACTATGCCTATATTAAAGCAGCAGAGTTTTATGAAAAAGCAGTTAAAAGAGGAGATAGTAGTTCTTATACTTTAACAAAATTAGCGGATTGTTATTATAATAATTCAAATTCATCAAAAGCAAATAAATGGTATGCAATAGCGGCAAAAAAAGATGAAGGTTTAAGTAATGAAAGTAAATATAAATATGCACAATCTTTAAGAAGTGTAGGAGAATATAAGAAAGCAGAAGAGTGGTTAAAAAAATTACCAGATAACAGTTCAGAAATTTTAAATGTAGACTATGAAAAGTTAAAATCATTAAATAACGATTCAATAAAAATAACCAATTTGAACGTTAATACAAAAAACTCTGATTTTGCTCCTTATGTACATAAGCAAAAATTTATGTTTGCTTCAACAAAAAATGAAAAGGGTAAAATTTATGAATGGAATAACGAACCTTATTTAGATTTATATGAAGCTACAATCATTGATTATGGTAAGTCAAAATCAATTGAAAATGTTATTCCTTTAACATCATCAAAAATAAATACAGGGTTTCATGAATCAAGTATTGCAATAACTAATGATGGAAAAACGATGTATTTTACTCGTAATAATTTAAACAAAAGAAATAAGTTAGATTATGACAAAGAAGGAACCTCACATTTAAAAATATTTAAGGCTACTTTGGTAAATAGTGAATGGACAAATATTGAAGAACTTCCATTTAATGATGAAGTGTATTCAAATGGCCATCCAGCATTAAGTCCAGATAATAAGACTTTGTATTTTACATCTAATAAACCCGGAGGTTTTGGATTAACAGATATTTATAAAGTAGCAATATTACCAAATAATACTTATGGCCCTCCTGTAAATATGGGAGAAAATATAAATACTAGCGGAAGAGATATGTTTCCGTTTGTATCAAACGATTACACATTCTATTTTTCATCAGATGGATATGAAAATTTAGGATTATTAGATATTTACAAATCAAGCTTATTAAAGAATAATTCAGCAGAAGTAAAAAACATAGGGGCACCTTTTAATAGTGGATACGATGATTTTGCCTTTTTTATGAATGAAGATAATAAAACAGGGTATTTTTCATCTAATAGACCAGGAGGAAAAGGGAAAGATGATATTTATAGTTTTCAATCATATGAATGTAAACAAACCATAAAAGGAAAAGTATATGATAATAAAACAAATGAAGTTTTAGCGAATGCTTTAGTTGAGTTTATAGGAGAAGATGGAAAAGTTATAAATAAAATAACAACAACAATTGAAGGAAGCTTTGAGTTTGAAGCAGAATGTAATAAGAAGTATACTTTAAGAGGAACAAAAATTGATTATAAAGACGATTTAAAAAATGTAGAAACTACAAATATCCATCACAAAATTATAGAACAAGATTTATTTTTAACACCGTTAATAATTGATAAAGAAATTGTAATAGCTCCAATATTTTTTGATTTTGATAAATGGAATATAAGGCCAGATGCTGCTTTTGAACTTGAATATGTAGTTAAAGTACTAAATAATCACCCAGACATGATTATTAAAATAGAATCGCATACTGATAGTAGAGGAGGAGATTTATATAATGAAACGTTATCTGATAAACGAGCAAAATCGACTAGAGATTATATTATATCAAGAAATATAGAAAAACAAAGAATAGAAAGTGCAATAGGTTATGGAGAAAAACAATTAGTAAATAAATGTCGTAATTATATTCCTTGTACAGAGGAAGAACATCAAGAAAATAGAAGATCAAAGTTTATAATACTAAACGATTATAAATAATTAAGTGTTTCCCAGTAGCAGGTTTTCCAAAAAGCCTTCATTCAATAATTATTGAATGAAGGCTTTTACTATTGTTAAAAATTCAAATAAACAATAACATTATTTTTTAATAAAGATGTTGGTAAAATACCATTTACCATCGTTATCTTTCTCTGCAGAAATTTCAAAATGAGTAAAATTTCCTTCTATATTCTTTTTGTGACTTTCACTTTTAACCCAAGCGTTTACAACAGATTCAGCAGAAGAATAACCATAAGCAACATTTTCTCCAACACCAACAGCATTAGCATTTTGTGTTAAGTATTCTTTGCGTTGATAGAAAAAATCGTGAGAGATTTTATTCTGATCAATCATATAATTAGTATGAGTATTGGCTTGTGACTTTATAGTTTGCAATTTATTTAAAACAGAAAGTCCATTAGCAACTCTGTAGTTGTTAATAAGAACTAATATTTCCGCTTCAATAGATTTTTCAGCAATAACAGTTATTGGCTCTGAAGTGTTTCCAGCCAATTCTATTTCGCTATTTGACGAGCATGATGTTAAAACTAATGCACATAACACTAGTAATAACCGTAGGGGTTGGTTATTCATTATTAGGGGTATAGGGGTTAATAAAAAACGTTACAAATATATGTCAAAAGAATTAATATTTACGTCTAATGTGTTGATTATTAGTTAAAAAGGGTGTTTTTCCTATGTTAGATAGCTTGCTTTATAAAATCTTCATATTCATAAAAAAACAATTCAAATTGCTCCATGGTCTCAACATAAAATTCATAACAATCACGCCAAGTATTTTTGTTATGAATGCTAAATTTTTTCTCATAAGGAACATAAATCCGATGTATAATTTTTCTATTATCTAATTCAAAATTATCGTTATAAATTACTTCAGGTAAATATTCTGATTCCAAAATGTTTTTTAAAGAAAGTAATTGATCGAATAAAAGTTCGTTAGCAACACTATCAGGATGTTCAAAATCTAAACATACTGATGCTTTCTTTCGATCAGCTTGAAATTTAAAAGCAAAACCTTTAATTTTAGTATTGTACAACAACCATTTTCTTGGAAAAGATTTTCCAAAACTAGTCCAAAATTCTTTACGTAATAGAGCAGATTCTTCTTTACTAAACATTAATTAATTTATTAAGATACTTATAGTAATTATTACAGCTCCAACCCAGTAAAAATATTGCGCAAAATTTATTATTTTTTGCTCATTTTTGACAAAGAATTTGATAGCAGGGTTTTCATCTATTTTTGTGAAACTTTTATGAAAACTAACTACTTTTTTTATTAGGAAAGGAATAATATATTTATTCCATAAATAAATAATTAGAAGTATTATAAAGATTTCTATTATTTTCAGTAAATAGTTCATAAAAGTATTAATTTATCCATGAACTTTAGCAATAGTCCCGCGACTTCTCATCATCTCAGCTTCAAAAGCAACTAAGTCGTCCCATTTTTTATCAACAAGCTCTCTGTCTTGATATTTTCGAGCAAAACCTAAAAAAGTAGTGTAGTGATTGGCTTCAGAAATCATTAAATCCTTGTAGAATTTAGATAACTCTTCGTCCTCCATATTTTCAGAAAAAACTTTAAAACGTTCACAACTTCTAGCTTCAATAATAGCAGCTATTAGTAAACGTTGAATTAAAGCTTCCGTACGATCTTTAGTTTTAGTAAAGAATTTTTGTAATTGAATAGCATAATCATTCTTTTGTTCTCTACCTAAAACCATCCCTCGTTTTACCATAAAATCATGAACCATTTTAAAATGTTCCATTTCTTCAATAGCAATAGCACTCATGCTTTGTACAAGCTCAGTTTCTTCAGAATAATTAATAATTATAGATACAGCATTAGAAGCAGCTTTTTGTTCTAAAAAAGCATGATCTGTTAATATCTGTTGTAAATTATCTTTAGCAATATCTGCCCAAGAAGTTTCTGTTTCAAATTTTAATCCTAACATGTTCTTATTTCAAGATGGAAGGCAAAATTAAGAATTATTAAATGTAAGAAAGAATAGTACTTACTTTTCTTTTTATAAAGTAATTCAACTCATGCTTTTTTATAAAATTATTTAAGTTATTTTTTATAGTAGTGTTTTTAAAATACTTAACTTTGAAATACTTCGTCAAATTAATGAAAAAGCTATTTTGTAATGAAAAAAAATGTAAAAATAATTGCGCTAATAATCTTACTGCTAATTGTTAATGCTTGTAAAAAAACAACAGGTAAAGTAAGTAATGTAAACGCTTATAGTGAATATGTATCTGTATTTCCTGAAAAGCTAGTATCTATTACTCCAAAATTTGATTTCTTTTTAAAGAAAAAAATAGAAGAAGCAACTGTAAATAATGATGTTTTTACAATTAGTCCGAAAGTAAAAGGAGAAGTAACATTTAAGAATAATGTAATTTCTTTTATTCCAAATGAAAAATTACAAAGTAATCAAGAGTATAAACTTACATTACATTTATCAAAATTATATGATGAAATAGATTCAGATTTAAAAGATTTTACAATAAAAGTAAAAACAAAGGAATTACTTTTTAATGTATCATTAAAGTCTCCAAAGGTTTCAAGTAAAGATATATATGTCGTAGAAGGAGTTTTAACGGCTAGCGATGTGATAGAAAGTTCAAAACTACCAACGCTTATAAAAGCAAATTATAATGGAAAACAAACAGAAGTAAAGTTTGAGACTTTTGAAAAATTTGCTTCGAAAATACATTTTAAAATAGATAGCTTACAACGTTTTGATGATGATAAAGTTTTAAAAATTGAATGGGATGGAACGTCAATAAAATCAACATCAAAAGGAGATAGAGAGCTAATAATAACAGGGAAAAATAATTTTAAAGTTTTAAATGCAGAAGTAGTTAATACAGATAAACAGCACATTGAAATTAGTTTTTCAGATCCAATAAAAAAAGGACAAGATTTAAGCGGGTTAATTCAATTTGAAAATACACAGAAAAGAAGATTTACTTACAAAATAAGTAATAATGTGGTAAATATATATCCAAAATCTTCTTTTAAAAATAAGGTAGTTATAAACGTTTTTAAAGGAATAAAAAATTCAGAAGGGTATGATTTAAAAGAAAAGTTTAGTAAAACATTACATTTTGAACAATTAAAACCTTCAGTTTCTTTTATAAAAAGTGGGTCAATTTTACCAAACTCAAACAATTTAAAAATCAATTTTAAATCTGTTAATTTAAAAGCGGTAGATGCAACAGTTTACAAGATTTATAAAAATAATGTCTTACAATTTTTACAACATAATAATTTAAATAACCAAGGAAATTTACGTTATGTAGGAAGGCCAGAAGCAAAGTACACAGTAAATTTAACCAACCAAGGAGTAGATTTAACAAAAGAAAATGCATTTGCCATTGATTTAACAGAAGTCTTAGCAATAGAAAATGGGGCTATGTATAGAGTAGAGCTATCATTTAATAAAGAGTATTCAAATTATTCTTGTGATGGAATTGTAAATAGTAGCACAATAGTGTATGGTAAAAAGAAAATAAACACAAAGCAATACGATAGTCAAAATTATTATAATAATGATTATTACAATTATAATTGGAGAGATAGAGAAAACCCTTGTACTTCATCTTATTACTACAGTAAAAAAATTAGTACTAATATCTTAGCTACTAATTTAGGAGTAATTGTAAAAAAAGGAAATAATAATAAAACCTTTATAGCAGTTACAAATTTATTAACTGCAGAGTCAGCTTCTGGAGCAAAAGTAACCCTGTTTAATTTACAGCAACAAGCAGTAACAACACTAACAACAGACAAAGAAGGAATTGCGAAGTTTGATGAAATAACAAATGCTTTTTTTGCAGTAGTAACAAAAAATAATAATACAACTTACGTTAAATTGAATGAGGGAAGTGCATTGTCAATGAGTAAGTTTGATGTATCAGGAACAAAACTTCAAAAAGGAATAAAAGGTTATATATACGGAGAAAGAGGTGTGTGGAGACCAGGAGATCAATTGTTTTTAACGTTTGTGTTAAATGATAAAGCAAATCCATTACCAGAAAAACATCCAATAAAGTTTGAATTGATAAATCCACAAGGTAAAATTGTAGATAGAAAAATTCAATATAAGAATGCACATAATGTATATGCCTATGCACCAAAAACTAATGTGGATGCAATTACAGGAAATTGGAAATTGAGAGTAAGTGTTGGAGGAGCAGTTTTTACAAAGACTTTAAAAATAGAAACGATAAAACCGAATCGTTTAAAGATTAAACTAAATACTGCTACTGAAGTAATAAAAGCGAATACGTCAATTGATGGAGATGTAGAAGTTAAATGGTTGCATGGTGCCATAGCAAGGAACTTAAAACTAGATATAAACGGAAAGTTTAGACAAACAAAAACAGAATTTTCTAAATTCAAGAATTATAATTTTGACGATGTTACTAGGAGATTTGGTACAGAAGAATTTTCAGTATTAAAAGGAAAATTAAATAACGAAGGAGAAACAAAGTTTTCAGTAAAACCTAAATTAGATACGAAAGCTCCTGGAATGTTGAAAGCGAGTTTTATAACTAAGGTTTATGAAAATGGAGGAGATTTTAGTACCGATGTATTTACTAAAAAAGTATCGCCATATACTAGTTATGTAGGTTTATTAAACGCAGAAGAGCAACAATCAAAAAACTATTTATTTACAGATGAAAAATATACTTTTAATGTAGCAACAGTTAATGAAAATGGAGTAGGAGTAGCAAATCGTTTAGACGTAAAAGTATATAAGCTATCTTGGCGTTGGTGGTGGAGCACTTCAGATAATGGACTTTCTAATTATGACGGAACACGTTACCATGAACCATATAAAACTGTGCAAGTAAAAACAGGTGCAAATGGAAAAGGGTCGTTTGATTTAAAAGTAAGTGAAAATGATTGGGGACGTTATTTAATAAAAATTACAGATAAAAAGAGTAAACACGTAACGTCAAACATTGCATATTTCGATTGGCCTTCTTGGTATGGGAAGAAAAAAGGAAGTCAAGATAAAACAAATGCAACAATGCTAGTTTTTACAACAGATAAAGAGACTTATAATGTAAAGGAAACAGCAACAGTTAAATTTCCATCATCAGAGGGAGGTAGAGCATTAATTACTATAGAAAATGGTACAGAAGTATTAGATCATTTTTGGGTGCCAACAAAAGCAAAACAAACAAAATTCTCTTTCCCAGTATTGGCAAATTATACCCCAAATGTGTATGTAAATATTTCATTACTACAAAAGCATAGTCAAACAGTAAATGATTTACCAATACGTATGTATGGATCTTTACCAATGTTGGTAAATGACCCGGCAACTAAATTGGAACCAGAAATACAGTTAGCAGATGAGTTAAGACCAGAATCTGTAGCAAATATTAGAGTAAAAGAAAAGAATGGAAAGCCAATGACTTATACAATAGCATTGGTAGATGATGGTTTACTAGATTTAACACGATTTAAAACGCCAAATCCATGGAATACATTTTATGCTAGGCAATCGTTAGGAGTTAGAACTTGGGATATTTTTGATGATGTAATTGGAGCATATGGAGGAAAAGTAAATCAAATATTAAGTATTGGAGGAGACGAAGCTGAAGCAGGAAGTAAGAATAAGAAAGCTAACCGATTTAAGCCAATGGTTACCTATTTAGGACCATTTAATTTAGAAAAAGGAGACATACAAAAACATTCGATAAAAATACCAAAGTATGTAGGGTCGGTAAGAGCAATGGTAGTAGCTACAAATGCGAAAGAAGAAGCTTATGGAAGCGACGAGAAAACAGCATTTGTACGCAAGCCAGTTATGATTTTAGCATCCTTACCTCGAAAAATTACACCGCAAGAAACCGTAACATTGCCAGTAACCGTTTTTGCTATGAAACCAGAAATTAAAAAAGTAAAGGTAACGGTAGCGCCAAATGAATCGTACACAATAGTTGGAGATAAAACACAAACTATTTCATTTAATCAGCCAGATGAAAAAATGGCATATTTTACATTAAAAGTAAATGATTTTAAAGGAATAGGAAAAGTAAAAATAAATGCAAGTTCAGGGAATGAAAAAGCATCTTACGAAGTAGAAATAGATGTGTTAAATCCAAATCCTGTAACTACAGAAGTAAAAGACTTGGTATTAAAATCTAATGAAGTAAAAGAAATAGATTTTACAGCTTTTGGAACCAAAGGAACAAATACTGCGAGTGTTGAATTATCAACATTACCACCAATGAATTTTACTAAACGTATGGGATATCTAATTCGTTATCCGCATGGTTGTGTAGAGCAAACAACCTCTAGTGCGTTTCCACAGTTATATTTACCAGAAATATTTGATTTATCAAAAGAAAAGCAACAATCAATAGAACGAAATATTAAAGCAACAATTCAACGATTGTCAGATTTTCAAATATCAAACGGAGGTTTATCATATTGGCAAGGAAATAGTAGTGCTGATAATTGGGGAACATCGTATGCAGGTCATTTTATGATTGAAGCAGCAAAAAAAGGTTATGTATTACCAATAGGTTTTAAATCAAATTGGATAGCTTATCAGAAACAACAAGCTCGTAATTGGAGAAATAATTCAAGTTATTACAACAATGCATTTAATCAAGCGTATAGATTGTATACTTTAAGTTTGGCAAATAGCCCAGATTTAGCATCTATGAATCGTTTAAGAGAAACTAAAAACATTTCAAATCAAGCAAAAATGCGTTTAGCAGCAGCATACGCTTTAATAGGAAAGAAGTCGATAGCAAATATTATTTTAGGAACTCTAACAGAAGAAAATTACGCTAGAAGGTATTATTATAATTATGGTTCAGAAACTAGAAATAAAGCCATGGCTCTAGAAACATATACGTTGTTAAAAGATGAAGTAAAAGCAATTAAATTGGCGAAAGAAATAGCAGGAAATTTATCTAGTGATAAATGGATGAGTACACAAACTACTGCATTTAGTTTATTAGCAATGAGTCAATATGCCCTACAAAATGGAGATAATACAGGTATTCACGCAAGTTATACTTTGAATAGTAATTCAAAAAAGATTAATATTCAGAAAGCATTGTATGCAGAAGATATAGAAGAAATAAAGAAAGAAAACACGTTTAAAATATCGAATAAAAGTAAAGGTGTATTATATGTACGATTATTGAATAAGGGAATTTTACCGGTAGGCGTAGAGAAAATAGTTCAAAAAAATTTAGAAACAACGATAACTTATAAAACTAAAGGGGGAAACCGTATAGATCCAATAAGTATATCACAAGGGACTAACTTTATAGCAGAAGTAACTGTACGAAATTCAACAAATGATAAAGTAGAGAATATAGCATTAACTGAATATATACCTTCTGGATGGGAAATTATTAATACAAGATTTACTGATTTTGGAAACAATACTACTTCTTCAAAAGTAGATTATACAGATATTAGAGATGCAAGTATTAGTAATTATTTTACTTTAAATAAGTATGAAATCAAAACATTTAGAGTATTGTTAAATGCATCGTATTTAGGTAAGTATTATTTACCAGGAGTACAAGTAGAAGCTATGTACGATAATGATTATATAGCACGTACAAAAGGACAATGGATTGAAGTAGTGAAGTAAACTTAAATAAATTTGTTTACATTTATTTAAAACTCAGAATTGTATTCAATTCTGAGTTTTTTTTATAGATTTTTTTTAATATTGCCGCTTAATTTAATTTCTAAATGCTATGAGAAAATATACAATATTTTTAGGTTTAATTTCCTTTTTTTTCTTTTTAAATTCATGTATGCCAACAAGACATTATATAAATAATGTAGTAAAAAATGGTGAAATTATGAATTCAAAAATTAAATCTATTTTAATTGCTGGGCATGAAAATGTTCAATTAAATAACTTCACTAAAACCTATAAAAAAAATTATGAGAATGATAAAGCTTTTTTAAAATCATATTTAAATGAGTTTGTAACACAAATAAGACAAAATAATAAGTCTTCTAACTTTGAAATAGATACTACCACTAATTGGGATGTGTTAATTGAAGGATACAATGCAAATAATCAAGCTGAAATAAACTCATTATTTATAAATAGTGATAAACGTTATTTATTATATTTTAAAAACTTCACGATTAATAATAGGTTTGTATCTTCATATTCACCTGGTTTTGGACCTGGAAGCTTTGGACATCATAACACAACAGAGTTTTGTGTTGTAACGGCTAAAGTTATAGTTTATAATATAAAAGAGAAAAAACAAATATTAGAGTTTGATTCTACTGGTGAAAGTTCAGTATTTATGTTTGATTTTACCAAAACATTATTGAAAGCTAAAACAAGATCTATTGAAAATGTTATCGAATATATAACAACAGGAAAAAGATCATAGAAATTATAATTTTCCTTCAAAAGGAATGCGTAAATGAGACAAAGCTTATTGAGAAATCAATAAGCTTTGTAATTTCCAAAATACTTAATCTTTCCTAATCAAAGACTACTTATCTTTGCGGTTGATAAAAAATTTCATAGATATTTAAATATTATGGCAACGACAATGAAAACACAGGAAGATATTTTAGCAAAATTGAATATCTATGAATTAAATGAAATGCAACAAAAAGCAATTTCAACAATTGATGAAACTGCAAATACAGTAATACTTTCTCCTACAGGAACTGGTAAAACCTTGGGCTTTTTACTACCAACGTTAAAACTGATAGAACCTGATAATAAAGAGATTCAAGCTCTAATTTTAGTACCATCAAGAGAATTAGCTATTCAAATAGAACAGGTAATTCGTGAAATGGGAACAGGTTTAAAAGTAAATGCCGTGTATGGTGGACGTTCAATGGCGAAAGATAAAATTGAATTAAAGCATACTCCAAGTATTTTAATTGGTACTCCAGGTAGAATTTCAGATCACTTTGCAAACGATCGTTTTTCTAAAGACAGTATAAAGACCTTAATTTTAGACGAGTTCGATAAATCGTTAGAAGTAGGTTTTGAGTATGAAATGCGTGGAATTATTAATCAGTTACCTAATATTAGTAAACGTATTTTAACATCAGCAACTCAAGAAGCTGAAATACCAGAGTTTGTTCGTTTAAATAACCCTACTATATTAAATTACTTAACAGGTAAAAAATCTAGACAGTTAACTTTAAAAACGGTTGTTTCTCCTATAAAAAATAAGAATCAGACTTTAGTTGAATTGTTAAAACATATAGGAAATCAACAAGGAATTATATTCTGTAATTTAAAAGACAGTATAAATCATGTAAGCGAGTTCTTAACCAAAAATAAGATAGCACATAGTTGTTTTTCAGGAGGGATGGAACAAAGAGATCGTGAGCGCTCGTTGATAAAATTCAGAAATGGAACAAGTCAGGTGTTAATTGCAACTGATTTAGCAGCAAGAGGAATTGATATTCCAGAAATGAAATATATTATTCATTACGAGTTGCCAGAAAGAGTTGAAGAATTTACACATAGAAATGGTAGAACTGCAAGAGTAAATGCTAAAGGAACTGCTTATATTTTAAAATGGCAAAAAGAAAGCTTACCGGAGTTTCTTAAAAATATTCCTAATGCTGATATTTCTCAAAAAGAAAAATTAAAGCCTAATTATTGGGAAACTTTATTTATTTCTGGAGGAAGAAAAGATAAAATTTCAAAAGGAGATATTGCAGGATTGTTCTTTAAAAAAGGAAACTTAACAAAAGATCAATTAGGTGTTATTGAATTAAAGCAAGATTGTGCCTTTATTTCAGTGCCTATAAGTGAAGCAAAAAAGTTAATAGAAGAATTAAATAATACACGTTTAAAGAATAAAAAAGTACGTATTACTTTGGCATAAATTATACTATTACACAAATAAAAAAAGTACTTACTAATAATTGTAAGTACTTTTTTTATTTGTATAGGTTTAGAACATTAATAAAATAACTACAAATAAGGTTTTTCATTTGCAAATAAACCACCTTCATATATTTGCTTCCATTTTAAAGGAATATCACCATCTAGAATAATATTTGCCATGATATAAGCTTGTGCTTTCCATCTTAATTCTAGTTTAGCTATATGCTTATCTACTTTTGAATATTTTTTTGTTTTAATAAGAGTAACCAGTTTATTAATATATTTTTTATCTAGCTTAAGCAGTTCAAATGAAGGTAAGAGTTTTTTATAATCCTCTTTGCTTTTTATAGCAAGAGCCATAGTTGCCCAAACATTATTTAAATTCAAGCCTTCTTTTTCGGAAATATTTAACGCAGAAGCTATCATTTGTTTAGTTGCTCCTTTAGAAGCTCCAATTAAACGTAGAGCATAAGCTTTATAATCTTCAAATTTTTGAGCTAATTCATAAGCTTCTACTATTTTACCTTTATGTAAAAGATAATAAATATAATCAGGGTTTGTAGTCTTACCTTCTATGTTTCCATTTTCTAAATTATTATAATAGTTTATTTCTTCATTGTCTATTATACTAGCATACTTTTCTTCCTTTGATATATTGTTTAACACTCTTTTTATGCGTTCTGCATTATTAGCTACTAATTCTTGGAGCCCTTTGTTTTCATTATTTACAATTTCAAAAGCTTCATATGCTTTTGAAAAGGACCCATTTTCACTATAACAACTTGCAGCTGCAAGAGCTAACCAACTATGATTTTTCCATTTTTCGTAACCTTTTATAAATTGAGCATTTTTTTCATTTTCATTTTCTATACATCTAGTTGCTAAATAAAAATAATTTGGATTGTTTGGAGAATTAATTAATAATTGTGTGTTCTTCTCACAAATATTTTTGAGAGATAAAGAATCACTAAGATCTTGCATAGCCCTTAAACTAATTAATTCTGTTGGGTTTTTAGCTAATCTAGATTTAACAACATCAATTCCATTAGGTATTTCGTTTAAATAATGTAACCATGTTATTAAATGTTTACTGTTTTCATGATCCCATTTGCTATGAGTTTTGATAATGTTATTTTGTTGAATAGAATCAGTTAACATGCTCATAATATTTTCTGGCGCAATATCGCTGTAAGCATGTAAGGCATACCTTTTTTCTCCGCTACTACCAGAAGATAAATCAATTGATACAGGAGGTTCTTCTAAAACGTAATCAACCTTAGTAGAAAACCATTTTTTAGAGCCTAAATAAGTTCTTTGATTTATTCCTGAGGGTGTATAATTATAGCCATAGAAAATAGGGTACTCCATAAAAACACTAGCATTTGCAATATTATAAATATATGCAGAATGATCATTAAACTCAAAATCATCTTCTTCAATTAACGCTCCTTCTAGTGTAGTAGTTATGCTATGATATTTTTCACCATAATTTAATTGTAATTTCTTTGATGAATTTGGAGGTATAAAATAAATATCATCATTAAAAGAGACGTTTACATTTGTTTGAAGTCCATTATAGACATATAAAGGTAGTTTTTGAGAATAATTACCATAATACAGAGCTGCTAGAACAATACTAGCAGAAACGCCAAATTTAGCTATGGAAGGAATTAAACCATCTCCAATAATAAAACGATCCCATGAACTTAACTTTTGCTGGATTTCTCGCTCATTTCCAGAAACTAAAGTGTCATATTTTTCAGGAATAGAGAGAGAGTTTGTTTTTAAGTCTAAAGGTTGTTGTTGTAAATAAGCATTCTTAACTTTATCCTCAGTCTCTAATAATAATTCTAATGATTCATTTCTTAATTTTTGAAGAGCATTTATAGCTATATTAGTCCAACCATCAATTACATTTACCCAATCATTTATGTTTTCTTTATCAGGAGGGGTTAATTTAAATTCTTCAAATAGTGAAGAATAGTTTTCTATATTAATGTTTTTTAGTAGTTCAGATGAAAGTTTAATCTCATTACTGTGCAAGTAAACTCTTCTTAAAACACTATAATATTCATTACCAAGCTTAAGAATTCCTGCTAATTCAGATGAAGATACATTTCCATCAGCTAGTGCTATAATTAAAGTATGATTAAAACTATCTCTTATATCATTAATACTAGAAATACTATGTTCGCTATAATGTACTAGTTTCGTTAATTCTTTTAAATAAACACTAGCTTTTATATTTATAAGTTTTGAAGCTTTAAAATGAATAGTCCTACAACGTTTATCGTGTTCCATTAATTCTTGCTGAATTTCATCAACTTCTTTTTGCAAAGAATTTAAAAGCTCAGGAATATCTTTTCTTTTTATTTCATTTCCTCTATGCCATATTCTTCTTTTTTCTATAGTTATAGCTTCATTTTTACTTATAGTTAATGCAGTAATTTCTTGTTGTATTTCCTGAAGTAGATCAATTTTTTTACTAATTTCTTTAGGATAAAGTTTATCAAAATCGTCTTTTAAAGGTTTAATAGGAACATCGGCATCAAATAAAGATTCAGATGTTTTAAAATTTAAAAAAGGCTGTCTTTGTAAAAAAGTAGAGTGATATTTTGGATTTAAAAATAACCAATTGAAAAATGTAGAATTTTGTTTTTTTAAAGCTTCTTCATTACTTATTGAAACAGTTTCGACCTTACTTGTTTTAATAAGTCGTTCAGTTAATTCTTTTTTATAAAAAGATGGATTAGAAAATAAATCCCAAGATAATCGATTATCTATTGGTTCATAAATATAAGTTTTCTTAGCATTGTTTTCTCTTTCTATATCAGCTGGATGTGTTTCCCACATTTTTGGCGGGTTATACTTTGCAGAAGTAAATATTCTATGCTTTTCACGATTTTCTTTAGGGATTTCAGGAGATTTACCATAATTAGTATTATCCAATACTTTAGCCATTTGTTGTATGTAATTAGTTTGCAATACATACATATCTTCAATTGCTTTTTTTTCTTGTAAATCTTCGTTAATACAATTTAAAGCATTGGCATAAGCTTCATCGGCTATTTGTAATTTATACAAAGCATGAATAAGTGCATCACTTCCTGTTAAGGAAACAGCAACCAAATCAGCTTGAAATTCCATTTCTCTAGATAAAGCTCTTTCAGCAATAATTACAATACTGAAACAAATTTCAATTAAAGATCTAATAGCCCAAACTAAAATTGAAAGTATCCATCCAATCCATGATATCCTTATATCGATACTTGACAGTCCGGCTAAAAAATTGTCAAAAGCATCTCGTTTAGTAATAATTTTATGAGCTATTTGCTGAGCAACATAAACATATCTACCTAGTAGCATTGATTTTTGAGCAAAATGTCCAAATTCATGAGCCAATACAGCCTTAAATTCACCAAGACTTAATACATTAACTAATCCAAGTCCAATTTCTAAGTTCTTTTTTGAAGGTATAAGTAAGTTTAAAAAAGAAATGTCATAGGAAACACTAGCATTAACTCGATCTGTTAAAAACACTTTGTGAGGCCTTGGAGCTCCTGCTTCATCAGCTAATTTATATAGGAAATCAAATAATAAAGGTTCATCCTTCTTACTGATATATTGTTGCATTGAATTTTCTTCTTTTTTATTTAAAAAGAAAAGAGATTTTATCATAAAAAGTGATAAAAAACCAAAGCATATGGCAAGTAAATAATTCCAAAAATGGCCATCAAAATTATTAGCATCAACAAATAAATTGTAAGCTAATTTGGCAAACCATACTGTTAATGAAAAATATAGAATTATAAAAAGAAATAAACCAAGTACAGATAACCATACATGTTTTTTAAAAGATTTTGTTGGTTGTGTTAAACCAGTCGGTATTTTGGCCGACATTTTAGTGTAAAAACTATTCATAGCATTTTAAGTTTTCTTATTCAAGAATCCAAATATAATTAAAAGATTGATTATAAAAAGAATAATTGTTTATGCTTAATAAGAAGATGCTAATAAGATATTAGTAAAGTATTTAATTGTATTATTTTTCGCTATTCAAAATCTCTTTTACAGCAGCTTGGTATTTCTTCGGATTTCCAGCTTTTTTAATTTTTTTATACGTTTTACGAGGATCAGCAAAAGATTGAGAAAAATATTCCCAAAAGCCTAACATTTTCATTTTTATTGGAGTTGGCCCCGATAAAGCAGCATCGTATTGTTGATATATTTCATTATGAAAAGTTTCAAAACGTTTCCATCTATCTTTCGGATATTCTGTAGTATTATCTTTAATCATTTGTGGTAAAAAAGGATCAGCAATTAATCCACGCCCAATCATAAAATGTGTAATGCTAGGAAAACGTTCTTTCATAGCATTAAAGCTTTCTACAGAAGTAATATCACCATTATAATACAATTGATGTTTGGCAACATCTATACATTTTTGAAAAGCCTCTAAATCTACTCCACCTTTATATAGTTGCTTACCAATACGAGCATGAATAGCTATATTCTTTAAAGGATATTTATCTAAAATAGGGAAGGAGTGTAAAATTTCTTCGCTATTTTCATATCCCATTCTCATTTTCATAGAAACTAAAATATCTGTTTCATTATGAGCTTTGTGTAAAACTTCATCAATTCTTGCAGGGTCGCAAATTAATCCAGACCCCATACCTGATTTGGTTACCATTGGGTAAGGGCAACCTAAGTTCCAGTTTAATTCTTTATATCCTAAACTTTGTACATATTTAGCAACAAACAAAAACTCATCAGGATTATTCGTAATAACTTGAGGAATAACCGTTAAAGTTGTGTTATTTTCAGGTAGTAAATCACGTTCGTAACTAGATTTTATTTTAAATTTCCCATTCAATCTAATATATGGAGCATAATAGGTATCAATACCACCAAAATATTTGTGTTGGGCATTTCTAAAACGAAAATCGGTAAATCCTTGTAAAGGAGACGAAAGTAAGGTGAAACTCATAGTATTTAATAAGCTGCAAATATAACTTACTTATGGTTATATTTTAGTGATAAACTTTATACTTTTGAATTGAATAAATTGTAGATGAAAAAAGGCGTAAACTTTCTGAAAAAGCATAAAATAAAGTCAATCATTATAAGTGCATTAATGATTGTTTATTATAATTGTTTGCCTCAAAAACTTTTTCAAACACCAACATCAACAGTTGTAACAGCAAGAAATAATGAGTTATTAGGAGCTGTAGTTGCAAAAGATGGGCAATGGCGGTTTCCTGAATTAGATTCAGTTCCAAAAAAGTTTGAGCAGTGTATTTTACAATTTGAAGATGCACATTTCTATCAACATTTTGGCTTTAATCCTGTTGCTATGGGAAAAGCAATGTTTGATAATATTAAAGCTAAGAAAATAGTTAGAGGAGGAAGTACTATTACGCAACAAGTAATTCGTTTAGCACGTAAAAATCAACAACGTTCCTATATTGAGAAGTTAAAAGAACTAGTATTAGCAACCCGATTAGAGTTTAAGTATTCAAAAGAAGAGATTTTAAAACTATATGCATCTCATGCACCTTTTGGAGGTAATGTAGTAGGTTTAGAAATGGCTTCGTGGCGTTATTTTGGTTTACAACCACATCAACTTTCTTGGGCAGAAAGTGCAACGTTAGCTGTATTACCCAATGCACCATCTTTAATTTACCCAGGAAAGAATCAACTAAAATTAAAAAAGAAAAGAAATCGGTTATTAGGCAAGTTGTATAAAGAGAATATCATTGATAAAATAACTTATGAGTTAGCTCTTGAAGAAGAATTACCAAAAAGGCCTTATGCTTTACCTAGCTTAGCAAAACACTTAGTACAAGAAATAGAAAAAAAGCACCAAGGAAAATACATACAAAGTTCTATAGACATCCATATACAGAGACAAGTGAATAATTTAGCAAAGCAACATTATTTACATCAAAAACAGAACGAAGTATATAATTTGGCAGTATTGGTGTTGGATGTTAAAACTAGGAAAGTAGTAAGTTATGTAGGAAACTCACCTACAGACAAACAACATCAAAAAGATGTAAATAATATTATTGCTCCTCGGAGTACAGGAAGTACTTTAAAACCATTTTTATATGCACATATGTTGCAATCTGGAGATTTATTACCAACTCAATTAGTAGCTGATATTCCAACAGAAATAGCTGGGTATAGTCCTAATAATTTTAATTTAACTTTTGATGGTGCAGTTCCTGCAAATGAAGCTTTAACAAGATCGTTAAACATTCCTGCTGTACGCATGTTACAATCGTATGGATTAGAAAAATTTACAGAAGATTTAAAAGAGTATCATATTAATGATATTAATAAACCTGCTGATTATTATGGCTTATCTTTAATTTTAGGTGGTGCTGAAGCTAGTTTATGGGATTTGAGTAAAACATTTGCAGGTTATGCAGGTATTATAAATAATTATGAAGCTTTAAAACATAAATATTATAAAAATGAATTTGTCTCTCCGAGTTATACAAACTCAAATAAAATTGATTTAGGGACTGTAAATGAAAATTATGTAACTATTGATGCTGGTACAGCATTTACTACTTTAAACACGTTAACAGAAGTTAATAGGCCATATACGGACCAAGCATGGAAGTATTTTGATTCTTCACAAAAAATAGGTTGGAAAACTGGAACTAGTTTTGGAAATAAAGATGCTTGGGCAATTGGAGTAACTCCAAAATATGTAGTAGGAGTGTGGGTTGGAAACTCTGATGGAGAAGGACGTCCAGATTTAACAGGAGTTGGAAGTGCCGCACCGTTAATGTTTAATGTTTTTGATGTTTTACCTAAATCGGATTGGTTTTTAGAACCTTATGAAGATTTAATAGAAGAGAAAGTTTGCGAGCAAAGTGGTTACTTAGCTTTGCCTATTTGTAAATCGATAATAAAAGGAATTCCTAAAAGTGGAATAAATGCTAAATCATGTCTATATCATAAACAAATTACGGTTGATAAATTTGAAAAGTATAGAGTAAATTCTGCTTGTGAGTCTATAACTAATACAAAAAATATTGTATGGTTTGAATTGCCTCCTTTAATGGCATATTATTATCAACAAAAAAACGCCAATTATAAGACTTTACCTAGTTTCAGAAATGATTGTATTCAAATAGAGAGTACTACTATGGATTTTATTTTTCCGTCGAAAAAATATTCGAAAGTATCATTAATACGAAATGAAAATAAAAAACTAAATCCTGTTATTTTAAAATTAATGCACGCAAATGAAGGAGCTAAGGTGTATTGGTATTTAAATAACAAATATATAGGCACAACACAACAATATCATGAGCAATCTATAAAACCTAAAATAGGAAAATATAAAATAACAGTTATAGATGATTTTGGAAATGAAAAAATACGCTTTATAGAGGTTAAATAATAACCTCTTTTTTCTTAATCACGCTTTTTAATCGAACTCCAAAATCAGCTAAAGATTTAATTTCTTTAACACCTGCTAAACGTTCTCTACCAATAACTAGTAAACCTTGATTACTTGCTTCTATATGATAATATTTATTGCTTTCGAAAAATAAAATTAATTCATCTGTAAAGAAAAATCTAATTTTTGATTCATCTTTTCCAGATAAATAAAATCTCTTTGAAAAATCTGGATGATTTTCTATGTTAATATCTTTAAACCCTGCAAAGTGGTATATGTATTCAAAAATTCCTTCTCTATCTAAAGTAAATTCTGGTAAATCTTCACCTAAATCAATATGCAACATTGTTGCTTTTATAATTTGTTTAGCAAAAAGTTCACCTTCGTGAAATTCTACATCAAAAAGTGTACAATTTTTATTAGATAATATATTAGATACTTTATTTATTTGTCTAGTTTTAAAATATCCAAAATGTGGTATTTGAGTAACAGATTCTTTAGGTAAAGCTGTATAACTCCATCCTAAATCATTACTAATAGCTTGTAGTGCTTTTTGTCTTTTTGTTAAATTATTTAAATTAGTTGTTCCTTCTGTTTGGATAGGAATATTTTTACGAAGCGCAAAAGGATGCTCACTACCAGTTTTATATCCATCAAGCCCAATTACTTCAAAGTGTCCTCCTTTACGTTTAAAAGATTCAGCATAATTATGTAGGTTTTCCATTACAGAATGATCCACAAAATCACATAAAGTAAAATCAATTATAGCATCTTCATTTTCCGGAATCTGATCTAGTTTAGCTTTTAATTTTGTGTAATTTAAAAAACTGGAAAAATTTTCAACTGAAACATAGTATTTTTCATCTTCTTTAAACATTAAAACATTAGGTTTTAATAAGTTTTTAAGAAAAAACATAAAATTTTTATTGATAAATACGTGAATAACAAAAGTAATAAAGATACCTGCTAAAATTCCTGTAATTAAACTAGTAGCAATAGTTGTTAATAAGGTAACTAAAAATATAATTAACTGTTCTGTACCAATTTGAAAAACTTTTCTAATATTCTCAGGAGAGGCTAATTTGTATCCTGTATATACTAAAATAGCAGCTAAGGCAGGAAGAGGGATTTTACGTAGTTCGGCAGCAAATAATAAGATAAAAGCAACTAAAAAAGCTGCGTGAAAAAAGTTAGCTGAACGATTACTTCCTTTATTATTAACATTTACAGAACTTCGAGCAATTACTGTAACTACATTTAAACCACCAAGAAAACCACTAATAACAGTAGCTAATCCTAAAGCACGAATATCTTTATTTACGTTAGAACGTCGTTTTAAAGGATCTAATTTGTCAACGGCTTTAATACTTAATAAACTTTCTATACTTGCAATTAAAGTAATAGCAATTACTGCATTTATAAACTCAAATTGATAAATTTTACTAAAATCAGGAAAAGCAAAATTAGATAACACGTCATTGGGTAAACTAATTAAAATACTTTTATCTATAGGATACGCAGAAGTAGAAAACATATCATAGTAATAATATAAACCTACACTTAAAACCACAATCCACATTGGTGCTGGAATTAATTGAAAGTATTTGTTTCTAATTTTACTATAAAAAACCATTATAAGTAAGCTCACTATACCTACTAATCCCGCATAAAAAGTACTTGTGTTATCTGTATTTATAAATTCAATAATTCCTTGAGGAACTTGTATTAATAAATCAATAATGCTCCCTTTAGCATTTAAGTTACCAAACATTACATGAATTTGCTTGGCAAAAATACCAATACCAATAGCGGCTAACATTCCTTGTATGGCGGAAGAAGGAAAGAAATCTCCAAGAGAACCTAGGCGTAAGAACCCTAAAATAATCATGATAATTCCAGAAACAACAATGGCAGCTAGAGTATATAGAAAACCTTGATGCATATCTCCAGCTCCTAAAGTAGTTATAGCTGCTAGAATTACTACTACTAATCCGTTACCAGGTCCAGTAATAGTTACATTTGAGCCACCTAGTATAGCAACAACAGAACCTCCAATAATAGCAGCAATTATTCCTGATATTGGTGGTGCTCCAGAAGCTAAAGCTAAGCCTAAACCTAATGGAAGAGCTATTAATGATACTACAAATCCTGAAAAAATATTTTGTGGTAATTCGCCTAAAAATGTTTTAAATCGATTCTTTTTCCCCATTTATTTAACTATTAAAACATCTGTTGGTAATTCTGATAAAATGTATTCTAAATCGTGAGGAAAAATTCTATCAATAATTCCCATTTTTTTTGGAGCATTCATTACTAATAAATCTGCTCTTTTAATTTTTGCATAGTGACCTATAGAATACCCTCTACGCCCAAATATACTTTGTTTTTTTATAATAATATCGTTGGTGTCAATTTGTTTAAGCATGCATTCCACACGAAAGTCTTCACGTTTTTTTAAACGTTCTTTAGCTAATGTAGCCTTGCGTAATGTAGCATCATCACTAACTTTTACATTTAATTCTGCTTGACTAATCTCTTCAACTATAGTAACTCTTTTGCAATCTAAGTTTTTAGAAATAGTAAAAGCAGCTTTAATTGTTTCTTCGGTTTTTTCATCTTCTAAGCCACTTACAACAATATGTTTACAAGGGATTCTTTCAATAGATGGTTTTATTAAAAGGAGTACAGAACATTGCGCTTTACGAGTAAGTTCTCTAGCAATAGAGCCTACATAATATTTATATAGTTTTTCTTTTTGTAAAGCACCAAGTATTAGTAAATCAACGTTTTCTTGTATTGTTGTTTCAAGTATTACATTTACAGGTTTACCTTCTTGCCAAAGTGTTTTTAATGGTTGTTGTAATTTAGGAGCTTCATTTAACAATTGTTGTAATTGTTTTTCTTTTTCATTAGACTTTTCTCCAACATGTACTCCAATTACCTGAGCTCCAAACATATTCCCTAATCTAAAAGCCTCAAATAAATTAGCTTTTAAATTGGGAGAGAAAGCAATACCAATTAAAATTTTTTTAATCAAAATATTGTTTATTTTTAAGATTTCGAAGATAAAAATTTTATTCTTATTTAAAGAAATAATATTTAGCACATTAAAAGACTATGGTAGAGTTAGCAGGAATTATTATTTTAGGAATTTTAGCACAATGGGTAGCATGGAAATTTAAAATTCCAGCAATATTGCCTTTAATTTTGATAGGATTATTAGTTGGTCCTGTTGCTGCTGAATTTTTTAGTGAAGATGGAAGTAAGTGGATAGAACCTATATGGAATGGAAAGAAAGGATTATTTCCTGGTGATGGACTGTTCTATTTTGTGTCTTTAGCAATAAGTATTATTCTTTTTGAAGGAGGACTTACCCTAAGAAAAAGTGAGATTTCTAATGTAGGACCCGTGATAACAAAACTTATTACTTTAGGTTCTGCAGTAACTTTTGTTATTTCAGGAATACTTGCACATTATATTTTTGGATTAGGTTGGGAAATTTCAATGCTATTTTCAGCTTTAATTATAGTAACTGGTCCAACAGTAATATCGCCAATATTAAGAAATGTACCTCTTAAAAAAGATGTAGCAGCAGTATTAAAATGGGAAGGGATTTTAATAGACCCTATTGGAGCTTTAGTAGCTGTATTAGTTTTTGAATTTATTAGTGTAGGTGGAGGAAGTGGTTTTACTAAAACTGCATTATTAGAATTTGGAAAAATTTTATTATTTGGATCTACATTTGGTTTTACTTTTGCTCATGCTTTAATTTTTATAGTGAATAAAAAATTAGTGCCACATTATTTATTAAATGTAGTTTCACTTTCAACAGTGCTATTTGTGTTTGTATTGTCAGATTTATTTGCACATGAATCAGGTTTATTATCAGTAGTAGTAATGGGGATGGTAATAGCTAATAGCAAGATTCATAGTTTTGATGAATTATTATATTTTAAAGAGTCACTTTCTGTATTATTAATATCGATACTTTTTATTTTGTTGGCAGCAAATATGGATATGAGCCAACTAGAGCTTATCTTTAATTGGAAAGCTTTACTATTATTTGCAGCGATAGTCTTAGTTATACGTCCCTTAGGTGTATTTTTAAGTACTAGAGGATCTACTTTAAAATTAAATGAGAAATTATTTATAAGTTGGGTAGGACCTAGAGGTATTGTAGCTGCTGGTATTGCTTCATTATTTGGAAGTAAATTAATGAATCAAGGTATAGTAGGAGCAGAGTATATTACGCCTTTGGTATTTATGATTGTATTAGGTACAGTACTTTTAAATGCAACTACTGCACGTTTATTTGCGAAGATTGTAGGTGTATTTTTAAAAGAATCAGAAGCAATAATAATTATTGGAGCATCAGAAGCGGCAAGAGTTATAGCTAAATATTTGGTGGAGAATGATAGAAGAGTAGTACTATTAGATCAAAACAAAGACTATATTGAAAAGGCACGAAACAATAAAATTGAAGCTTTTGATATTGATATTTATAATGATAGTATAGATGAAAAAGTAGAATTGAGTGATGTAGGTTATTTAATAGCTATGACCGGTAGTGATGTAGTAAATAAATATGCAATAGCTCAATTGTCTGAACAATATGGTGAAAAAGGAGCATATAGAATAGCAAGTTCTAAAGAAGTAAAAGAAGATGAAATAGAAAACGAAGTTAATTTGTTTACTAAAAATGATGATTATATCAATTTGAATGAAAGTGCAAGAGATTATCCTGCAATACACGAATTGATTATTACTTCAAAAGAAGATTTTACAACGAAGCTTGAAAAAATTAATAAAGAATTAAAATCTATACCATTATTTATAAAGGTAGGAGATGCTTTAGAATTATTACCAACATTCAATTTAGAAAATATTAAAGAGAATAATGCAATTGTTTATTTAGGGAAAAAGTTAGAGGTCTAATCCAAAAGTTTGCTTTAATTTTTCAATTAAAGGGTTTTTTTCTTTTAATTTCTCATATTTTTCATGAGGTGTATAAGCAAACTTCTTTTCAATAGTTTCATTAACTACAATTTCAATAGAAATACCATAATTATTGAGAGATTCTCGTAAATAACGCATTAATTTTGGCTTTCCTTTTTCTAATTGAGCTTTCATTAACTCATTAGGAATAGAAAAGCTTATTTTATGATTTGCTCCTAATAATGGAGTGTCTGATGCTAAAATAGCTGCCATGCTACGCTCTCCAAGACCTTGTAACTTAAAATAATATTTCTTCCAAGTTTCACTTAATTCTTCGTTGGTAAAAGGTGTTTTTGGATGGTTTTCAAAATTTTCATCATCGTCAAAAGAAGTACTAACCACCTTTTTATTATGAATACTTTTTAAAGATAAAGCAGAAGCTCTACGCTTTATGTTTTTTAATAAAGGCTTGGTTGCTTTCGGAACTTCTTTGACCTCAGGTTTAACTTCTTGAGGAATCTCAGAAGCTTTAACAATTGGTTTAATTGCAATTTTCTTTATCGTTGGCGATAAAGAAGTAAAAAAAGTAGCTGGAATTATGTAGTTGCTAGATTTTTTTTTTGCTCCATCAAAAGTGATAGAGGCTATTTGCATTAAGGTAAGTTCTACCAGTAAACGTTGATTTTTACTGCCTCGATATTTTAAGTCACAATCATTAGCTTTGTCAATAGCAGGAAGCAAAAATTGCATATTAGCTTTTTTCGCTTGATCAAAATATTTCTTTTTAGTATTATCTCCAACCTCTAATAATTGTATTGTTGCTTCATCTTTAGCAACTAATAAATCTCTAAAGTGTGAGGCAAGTCCATTAATAAAATGGTGTCCTTCAAAACCTTTACTTAAAACATCATTAAAGGCCATTAATACTTGTGGAATCTTATTTTCTAATAATAAATCAGTGATGTTAAAATAGACATCATAATCAAGTACATTTAAGTTCTGAGTAACAGCTTCACGGGTTAAGTTACTTCCAGAAAAACTTACAACTCTATCAAAAATAGATAAAGCATCACGCATGGCTCCATCTGCTTTTTGAGCAATTACATGCAAAGCATCGTCTTCAGCCGTAATATTTTCTTTAGCACAAATAATTTTTAAATACTCTTTTGCATCTAAAACTCCGATTCGTTTAAAATCAAAAATTTGACAACGAGATAATATCGTTGGAATAATTTTATGCTTTTCTGTAGTTGCTAAAATAAATATAGCATGTGCAGGCGGTTCTTCTAAGGTTTTTAAAAAAGCGTTAAAAGCTGCTTGAGAAAGCATGTGAACCTCGTCAATAATATATACTTTATATTTTCCCGTTTGAGGAGGTATACGAACCTGATCAGTTAAATTACGAATGTCATCAACTGAATTATTAGAAGCAGCATCTAATTCGAAAATGTTAAAAGCAAAATCTTCATCTTCATTAGTAGTATCTGCGTTTTCTTGATTTATTCTTTTAGCTAGAATACGAGCACAAGAAGTTTTACCAACACCACGAGGTCCTGTAAAAAGTAAAGCCTGTGCTAAATGATTATTTTTTATAGCATTTTCTAACGTATTCGTTATGGCTTGTTGGCCAACAACATCTTCAAAATTTTGAGGACGATACTTACGTGCTGATACTATAAAATGCTCCATTTAATTGCTCCTGTTTACTCAAACAAAAGTAAAAAACCACATTACAATTAGCAAACAATTTTCTTAAGGAAACCCTAAAGTTGTAAACAATTGTAAAAACTTGTTTTTTTAAACGACTGAATAGATATAAAAGTTTAAAATTTATGAAGATACTTAAACCAATAGCACTTTTAGCTGTGCTCTTTTTAACTATTATTTTTACAAATTTCACAGAGAAACAAGTAAAGATAGAAAACAATGAGGCAATAAACTATTTAGAAAAAACAGAAGTAGCCTATTTTGCTAGTGGGTGTTTTTGGTGTGTTGAAGCTATTTTTGAAAGTGTAAAAGGAGTGGAGGAAGCTGTCTCAGGTTACGCAGGAGGTCTCACAAAAAATCCAACGTATAGAAAAATAGGTACTGGTAGAACAGGGCATGCTGAAACTGTTGCGGTTTATTATAATACTAAAAAAGTTAGTTTTCAAACCTTGGTAGATGTTTACTTCGGATCACATAATCCAACTACCAAAAATGGACAACATCCAGATTATGGTACACAATATAGATCTATTGCATTTTATAAAAATGAAAAAGAGAAACAAATCATAGAGAGTACTATTAAGAAATTAAATAAAGAGTTTTATAAGGGGAAAATAGTTACTGAAGTAACAAAATTCACTAAGTTTTATCCAGCAGAAGAATACCATCAAAATTATGAAAAGCTGCATCCTGAAAACCCTTATGTTCAAAAAGTTTCTATTCCTAGATTAAATCGTTTTAAGCGAAAATTTCCAGAATTGCTTAAAAAGGAAAAGCATTAAACTTTATTAATTTAAAGTTTGTTTATATAAAAAGAAAACTCCCCAAAATTTGGGGAGTTTTTGATTTTCTATATATTAAACTGTAAACCTAGAACAATATTTCTACCAGGATTTAGTATTCCATTTGATTTTAATCTAGATAAATGGTTAATATATTTTTCATTAAAAAGGTTATTTATAGCTACAGACGTAGTAAACTTATATTTGTTAATCATGATATCTCCTCCAAAACCAAAGTTTATCAAATTATAAGCAGGCGTGGTAGTTTCAAATTGACTAACATTGTTTTGTTTAAAATATGAGTGCATACTTAATGATGTATAACCATGTTGCAACCATTTTTTAATAGAAAACTCTGTTCTAAGTGTATTCTTCCATGCATTAGCTGGTATTAAGGGTAAATAGTTACCACTATCCTGTTTACCTATAACTGTTTCAAAACTACTTTCTATATGTAACCAATCTAATGGGTGTGGGTGTAAATGAAAACCAAATTCACCACCATATAATTTAGCATCTTCTTGTAAATACGTATAAACTGGAGCACCGTCTTCAATTTCACCTGTTGGTGATAAATAAATATAGTTGTTTAATTTATTATAAAATCCATTGGCAAATATTTCAAAGTGCTCAGTATTATAATCAAATGAAATATCTAATTGTAAATTTTTCTCGTTAACAAGATTATTATTTCCTTTTTCAAAACGATTCGTTCCATGATGAACTCCATTAGAAGTTAATTCTGCTAAATTAGGAGCCCTAAAACCATTAGCTATATTAATACGTGTATTTAAAACAGCAAATAATTTAGTTTTCAATCCTAATGAGGCAGTAAAACTATTAAATGATTTATCTATGGTATTGAAAATATGTACTTCATTTTCATGTTGTACTTCATGTCTTTCTGTTTTAATAGATCGGTTGTCAAAACGTATACCTCCTTGTAAACGAGTATTATTACTAAGTTCAAAATTAGCAGTAGTAAATACCCCAAAATCATTAATTTTAGCATTAGGTATTAATAATTCTTCGCCAAAATTAGTATTTGTTTGATGCAATCCTTGAGTACCAATTAAAAGTTCAAACTTATTCATTTTAGGAAAATGATATTTAGTGTTATAGCTAAATGTTTTTAACTTCATACTTAAAGCTGCTTCACCTTCTTCGTGCTCTTCATGTTCTTCTTCGGTTTCACCTTCTTCGTGTTCCTCATGCTCTTCAAACTCTTTTCTATTGTTTATAGTATATCCTAAATCAATATCTAATTTTGAGTTTTTGAAGAATAAATGATTGTGTAAACTAATAATATGATTATCTATATCTTGAAAAGGAATTTCTAAATGTGTTTCTTTAGTTTGTTCACCGATACCTTCAGTTAATCCAAGTCTTGAATTATTAAAATTATAACGTAATTCAGAAGAGAAGTTTTTTTCATGAAAACCAACACCAAGTTTTAAATCTTTTTCTTTAAAACGAGTATTGGTTGCTCTTTGATTAGGAGTTTTATAATCTGAATGAATAGCATAGGTTCCTCTTGCTAAAAATTGCCAATTTTTAAGAGACGATTTTACCCCTAATGAAGTATTGCTTCCTATTGTATTACTAAAGTAACGTTGATTTACATTGAATTTAGTAGTGTTTTCTGGAGCAAATTTTTCTGGTTGAATATATAAAACACCTCCTAAAGCATCTGAACCATATAATAAAGAAGCAGGTCCTTTTATAACTTCAATACTTTCAATTCCTGCATCGCTTATTCCTAACCCATGTTCGCCTCCAAATTGCTGGTTTTCTAAACGAATACCTTGCGTGTATACTAATACTCTATTACCACTTAAACCTCTTATTACTGGCTTACCAATTGAAGCTCCAGTTGTAATTTGAGAAACTCCAGCTATATTTGTAATTCCTTCAGATAACGTAGTGGCTCCAGTTTTTTGGATAGCTTTAGCAGACAATCGTTCTACTTTCATTACATTTTCAGATTGTAATTTATTAAAAGGTGTAGAAATTATAATTTCATCTATTTTAAAAACAGATTCTTCCAATTGCAAATCAAATGTAATATTCTGATTGTTAAAAATAAATTCTTTAGAAACAGTTTTAAATCCTAAAAAAGTAAAGTTAATAGTAACTTTTCCATTTGGAATGTTTTTAAAAGTATAGTCTCCTTGATCATTAGAAACTGTTCCTTTATGTAATTGATTTGAGAATACTTCAACTCCTAAAAGAGGTGATTTATTAATGTCTGTAATTTTTCCTGATAAATTATTTTGCGCGTATATAACCGACGTTCCTATAAACAATAGGAAGAATACTATTTTTTTCATTTAATGTATTTTACTGTGAAATAATAAGTTTGTTATTCTTTTTTTTATAACAATTTGATTAAACAGTAAAATAAGGAGGTCCTCGTGAGGTTCTTTTATCGGAATAAACAACAGAAACTACTTGAGGTAGAAAAGTGTATTCTTTTTTATAAAAATGTTGTGGTATTACAGCATAATTTGAAGCTGTTGAATACGAGAAAACTTGAAGTTGATAATGAAATAAAGAACAATCTAATTCTTGTTCATGAAAGTGATGATCGTCAATAGATGAACAAATGGTATGTTCATGATTTTCAAAACTATGAGCTATTTGTATTACTGATGGTAATAGTAACACAAGTAAACTTAGAAGGGCTATATGTTTTTTTAAGCGAAACATGATTTCAGAAGCAAAGGTATTAAAAAATAAATACCCGATAACCTTTACGACTATCGGGTATTGTTTTAAATATCTTAAATTTTTCTTAATGGTTTTTTTTACTTCCTCTAATACGCATATTTAACATCTCTACACCTAAAGAAAAGGTAATAGCAAAATATAAATATCCTTTTGGTATAACACCTATTTCTTCACCAAATAATTTAGCGTGTGATAAGTGAGCACTTTCAGCAATTAGCATGAATCCAATTAATATTAAGAATGATAATCCTAACATTTGAATTGTTGGGTGTTTGTTTACAAACTTACCAACTGGATTCGCAAATAACATCATAATAATCATAGATAGAATAACTGAAGCAATCATAATAACCATTGCACCTTCAACACCGTTAGTCATACCTACTGCAGTTAAAATAGAGTCGAATGAGAATACAATATTAATTAAAGTTATTTGAATTATAGCTTGTGTTAATGTATAACCCTTTTGAGGTTTACCATCTGTATCTTCATCTTCATGACCCTCTACTTTATGATGGATTTCTTTGGTACTCTTATAAAGAAGAAATATACCTCCAGCAAATAATATTAATGCTTGACCAGTAAAACCTGCTTTAAACCAAGAGAAATCTATATGAAAAAGAGGAGCATTCATTGCAATAAGTAATGAAATACCAAAAAGTAAAGCAATACGTAATACCATTGCTAATACTAAACCTATATTGGTAGCTTTTTTTTGTAGTTTTTCAGGTAATTTATTAGCTGCAATTGATATAAATATAATATTATCAATACCTAAAACGATTTCTAAAAATGTTAAGGTTACTAATGCACCCCAAGTATCGGGTTGTAAAAATATTTCCATAGTTTATTTTACTTTATATACGGTTCCTTTTTGTTTAAAATTTGAGTATCCAATCCTTGCTGTAAAGCTATAAGAGCTATCTGTAACTTTAGTAAGTTGAACAAATATAGGGTCTTTATCTAAATCTGTTTTTGGGTTTTTCATTTTTAAATAGTAAGCGAAGTTATTTTTCCACTTAATGTATAAAGTATCTATGTGTATACTTTCTTTTTCAGTAACAAGACTATCAGTTGAAATACTTACTTTTTTAGTATACTTTTCTATTTGTAAGCTATCTTTTCTAATAATAATAGTTTTTCCATAACCATCGCCTGCAGGAATTTCAAAGGTTCCGTATTTAAAACGTGTTGGGTCTCCTTTTTTTTCTGGAGTACATGAGGAAAATAAAATAGCAAAAAGAAAAAGAATAATTCCACAACTAATTATAATAGAAGATGAAAAATTAACAGATTTAATCATAGTTATAGCGACTTTAAGTTTTTATAAATAGTTTGACTAATATTTTCTATTGATTGATTACCATCAATTTCTAATGTAGGAATGTTTCTCCCTTTAATGTAATCAATTGCAGGTATTGTTTGAGTTATAAACTCATCTATTCTAGTTAAGACCGTATTTTGGTCAGCATCATCTTTTCTGTTCTCTTGTTTAGCTCTTATTTTGGCTCTTTCTAACAATACTTCTTTAGGTACTTTTAAAAATATTACAAAATCTATAGAATTATTATCTTTTTCTAAGACATTAATTAAGTGTTCTGCCTGCTTAGTATTTCTAGGATATCCGTCAAATAAAAAATTCTTTTTATTATCACTATTTTTATAAACTTTTTCAAGAATCTTCATTACTAATTCATCAGGAACTAATAAGCCTTTATTACTATATTCGGAAGCTTTTAAACCTAAGTCAGTTTTTTGAGACTTTTCAGCTCTTAATACATCTCCAGTTGAAAGATGAGTTAAACCAAAGTTATTAATTATTGTCTTAGACTGTGTACCCTTTCCAGCAAGAGGAGGTCCGAAAATAATGATATTCATAAAATTAAATTCCTGTATAGTTAGATGGTGTAATTGCTTTTAATTCATTTTTTATTTCAGAAGAAACTTCTAAAGTATCAATAAAGTTAGCAATTGATTGTTGTGTTATTTTTTCATTGGTACGTGTTAAGCCTTTTAATGCTTCATATGGATTTGGATAGGCTTCTCGACGTAAAATAGTTTGAATTGCTTCAGCAACTACAGCCCAATTGTTTTCTAAATCTTCAGCAAACTTAGCTTCATTTAGTAATAACTTGTTCAATCCTTTTAAAGTTGACGCAAAACCAATTAATGTATGCCCAAAAGGAACTCCTACATTACGTAAAACAGTACTGTCTGTTAAATCACGTTGCAACCTTGAAACAGGTAATTTTGCTGATAAATGTTCAAAAATAGCATTTGCAATACCTAAATTACCTTCTGAATTTTCAAAATCAATTGGGTTAACTTTATGTGGCATTGCTGAAGATCCTACTTCTCCTTTTTTAATTTTTTGTTTAAAATAATCGTTTGATACATAGGTCCACACATCACGATCTAAATCAATTAAAACTGTATTTATACGTTTTAAACCATCATATAAAGCAGCCATATGATCATAATGCTCAATTTGTGTTGTTGGAAATGAATGGTGTAAACCTAAAATTTCTTCAACGAAATGAGTTCCAAAATTTTTCCAATCGATATCAGGGTATGCTACTTTGTGTGCATTGAAATTACCAGTTGCACCACCAAATTTTGCTGCATGTGGTGTGTGTTGTATATGTATTGCCTGATTGTTAATACGCTCTACAAATACAAAAAATTCTTTACCTAAACGAGTAGGAGAGGCAGGTTGCCCATGCGTACGAGCTAACATTGGTATTTGATCCCATTCTTCAGATAAATCTGCTAATTTACATACCAAAGTATCTAATGTTGGATAATAAACTTCATTCATCGCATCTTTAATAGATAGTGGAATGGCAGTATTATTTATATCCTGAGATGTTAATCCGAAATGGATAAACTCTTTATATTTATTCAAGCTTAGTTTATCAAATTTTTCTTTAATAAAATATTCAACAGCTTTTACATCATGATTTGTAACTGCTTCGATATCTTTTATTTTCTGAGCATCGTCAGATGAAAAAGAAGTGTAGATTTCACGTAAATTAGAATATAAATCTTTATTGAAGTCAGTTAACTGAGGTAAAGGAATTTCACATAAAGCAATAAAATACTCTATTTCTACTTTTACTCTGTATTTAATTAAGGCTTCTTCAGAAAAATAATTAGCTAAATCCGCAACTTTATTACGGTACCTACCATCAATAGGAGAGATGGCATTTAATTGTGTTAAGTTCATTTTTTGTTGTTGTGTTGTAAGGGACAAAAATAGAAAATACTTATTTTATTTAGCGGATATCTGAAAGGAATTTAACGATAAACTTTTCGTTTTAAGATTTTAAGAGCTCCTCTCTTTTCTAACAATTTAATAACTCGTATTACTGTTTCTACTCGTAAACCTAAAGTGTCGGCAATTTGTTGGCGGGTATATTCTACTTTAAAAGTAAAATCACCTTTTATTTTATACACATCGTTTTTTAAATAATCGAAAAAACGTAAAACTCTATGAGCTGGTTCTTGACTAGAAATTTCTGAGGCTATAATTGCTTTGTAATATAAACGTTTAGCTAAACTTTGCGTTATTTTTAAATGAGTTTCAGGGTTTTCTTGCAATAACTTAAATAAATCTTTTTTAGAAATTATTAAAATTTCAGATTCAGATATTGCTTCAGCATTTGCAGGATATTTTACATCTATAAATAGGGGAGGTTCTCCAAAACTTTGTTCTTTGTAAAATATACCTTGAATAAACTCTTTTCCATCTTCATTATAATTATTCATTTTAACAGCCCCATTACTAATTTGAAAATAGTAATGAGCCGTTTCATTTTCAGAGAAAATAATATCTCCTTTTTTGTAGATTTTATATTGAGCGTTGTAGCTAAGTAAAAGTTCTTTAGGTATCATTATGATTTAAGTCATAAATTGCAACAGCATAAAGATATACTTTTGCGGCTTATTAATATATAGTTTTTGATGAATAGAAAAGAAATAGAAAATAGAGATGATGTATATTTATTAGTATCAACTTTTTATGATAAAATTAAAGAAGATGATTTTATAGGCCATATATTTTTAAAAGCGATCCCTAATGAGACTTGGGAGAGTCATTTACAAAAGTTGACCGATTTTTGGGAAACTAACCTTTTCTTTGTTCGTAAGTTTAAAGGGAATCCTATGAAAGCTCACAAAGATCTTGATAGCAATTTTAACCATAGTATTTCTCAAGAACATTTTGGCAGGTGGCTTCAATTATGGTTTGAAACTATTGACAATCTTTTTATAGGAACCAAAGCACACGAAGCTAAAGAAAGAGCACGAAATATTGCTTCCATGCTCTTTTTTAAAATGTTTGAAGCTAAACCTAAAGTATAAGTTGATAAATAATTAATAAAATATTCCCTAATATATTAATTATAAATGCCCAAGCTACCGTTTTAAATGCTCGTTGACTTATTGCTATTGCATTAGCTCCCATAGCAGAAATACAAGTAAATGCTAAAGGAAGGATATTTACTTCTCCATGTACAGCTAATGCAGCTGAGAAGGAAGCTATCATAGTACCAATCATTATTAAAATAACTGAAATACCAATAGCGTTTTCTTTTTCTTGCGCTATTTTTTTGTTTATAATGCTTATTAAATTGAAGTTTAAAGATGCATTTATTGAATTACTTACTGTTAAATGTTTTGTTGTACTCATGCCTAATAATATTTACTACAAAATTAGTAGCCAAACATTAATTAATTTATGACCCAAATCATAAATGAAAAGTTATTAGATTAATTTAATTGAATAGATATTTTTATATTCACAGATTAAAATAATTTTTGTGGAATCATTAACTCTCGTATATATAGTTTTAGCAATTTTAGTAAGTGTTACTATTGCTTTTTTTCAATATTTTTATAAAACGAAAAAAACACCTAAAATTCACGTTTTACTATTCTTTTTAAAAGCTTTAAGCTTGTTTCTGTTAATTTTATTGCTAATTAACCCAAAAATAGAAACCATTGAAATTGAAAATAAGAAACCAATTTTATCTGTTTTAGTAGATAATTCTCTTTCTGTAAAATATTTTAAAGAAGAGACTGCAATAACTACTATTTTAAAAGATATAGAAGAAAACAAAAATGTACAAGATAAATTTAATGTTCAATTATTTTCTTTTGGAAAAACAACTACTGTACTTGATAGTTTATCTTTTTTAGAAACTCAAACTGATATTTCACAAGCGATTGAATCTGTTAATCAATTAAATAAAGATGCGAATAACGCTACTATTTTAATTAGTGATGGTAATCAAACAAATGGAGATGATTATGAGTATACAAACACTAAAAATAGCATTTATCCAATTGTTATAGGAGATACAACAAGATATCAAGATTTAGAAATTTCACAGTTAAATGTTAACAAGTATAGTTATATAAAAAATAAGTTTCCTGTAGAAGTATTATTGTACTACCAAGGAAAAGGAAATGTAAATTCTGTTTTTACAATTACGCATAAAGGAAAAAGAGTATTTTCAAAGAAATTACAGTTTTCTTCGTCAAATCCATCACAAACAGTTTCTACGAATCTATTATCAGGAGAAAAAGGCTTGCAATATTATTCGGCATCAATTCGTAAAATTGAAAATGAAAAAAATATAAAAAATAATTATAAAAACTTTTCAGTTGAAATACTAGATGAGCAAACAAAAGTGCTAATTGTTAGTTCTTTTTTACATCCTGATTTAGGTGCTATAAAAAAATCTATAGAAAGTAATAAACAACGTAAAGCTGATATTGCTTTAGTAAGTAATAAAAATATTAATATTGCTGATTATCAATTTTTTGTATTGTATCAGCCTAATAGTTATTTTAAAAATATTTTAGAAAAAATACCTTCAAATTATTTGTTAGTTTCTGGAACTAAAACTGATTGGAACTTTATAAATTCTCAAGAACTAGGAATTAGAAAACAAGCAATTAATCAAATAGAAGAGTATGCTGCCATTTATAATGATAATTTTCTAACTTTTTTACAAAAAGATATAGGTTTTAATGAATTTCCGCCTTTAAGAGATAAATTTGGAGAAGTTATATTGAATAACAAATCACAAAATTTATTGTACCAAAAATATGCAGGAGTTGAAACGCAGCAGCCTTTATTAACTACCATTGAAAATAATGAGGAGAAATATGCAGTTCTATTTGGTGAAGGAATTTGGAAATGGAGAGCTGCAAGTTTTTTAAAAGATCAGTCTTTTGAAGAATTTGACTCGTTTTTAGGAAGTTTAGTACAATATTTAGCATCAAACAAAAAAAGAAAAAGATTAGAGGTTAACGCAGAACGATTGTATCCTGCTAATACACCCGTTTCTATTACAGCTTTTTATGTTGATAAAAATTTTAAGTTTGATAATAGAGCTGCATTGCAATTAACGATTACAAATGAAAAAAATAAAGAGAAAAAGACAGTTCCTTTTTCATTAGTAAGTAATTCATACCAAGTATCTGTTGAAGGTTTATCTTCGGGAGACTATACTTATAAAGTATCTGTTAATAATCAAAATATAAGTAGTTACGGAAAGTTTAAAGTTACCGATTATCAAGTTGAACAGCAATTTACAAATGCAAATTATAAAAAACTTAATTCTTTAGCATTAAAGACAAATGGTAAATTGTTTCATGCCAATAAAGTCAATGATTTGTTGGAAGAATTATCAGTAAATAAATCATATTTTACAACACAGAAATCTATTACCAAAAAGCAAAATTTAATTAATTGGAAATGGGCTTTATTTTTAATTATAGCATTGTTATCTATAGAATGGTTTATTAGAAAATACTATGGTAAAATATAAAAAACAAATAGAGTTTAATAGGTTTACTAAACCTAATTATTGAAATTTGTAGTAAAATAAAATATATGAAATTTCACACTAGAAAATGGGTAAAACCAGAAGATTTAAATCCAAATGGAACTTTGTTTGGTGGTCGTTTATTACAATGGATTGATGAAGAAGTTGCTTTATATGCTATTATTCAATTAGAAATTCCAAAAACAGTAACTAAGTTTATGTCGGAAATAGACTTTGTAAGTTCTGCAAAGCAAGGAGACATTATAGAAATAGGTATAGAAGTTGTAAAGTTTGGAAGATCATCTATTACTTTAAATTGCGAAGTACGTAATAAGATTACGCAGAAAACTATTATTGCTATTGATAAAATAATTATGGTTAGTTTAGATGAAGAAGGCACTCCTGTTGCTCATGGAAAAACAAAAATAGAATACGCAAAAGACAGATTAAAAAAATAACTTTTTTAATTCTTTATATTTAGTTCTACCAACAGGTAAAATCTCTCCATTATTCAATTCAATGGAATATTTACTTCCAGTTTGTACAATGATTTCTTTAATTTCAGTAATTTTTACTAAATAAGATTTATGGATACGCTGAAAAGATTCAGGTAATAATTGAGAAAGTTTTTCTAAAGATTTATCGTGTAATTCTTTTTGTTCGTTGGTCAAGAAAACTTCAGTATATACACCAGCTCCTTTAATATATCTTACATTTTTGATATCTATTAATTGAACTCCTGTACGTTTTTTAATAGCTAAATATTGCAAGTTTTCAGTAGTAACTTCTTCTTTTTTTATAATTCTATTGAAAGCTTGTTCTAATCTGTTTTTATTAAAAGGTTTAGGAACAAAATCTAAAACACCATGCTCAAAGGCTGTTAAAGCTTGATGTTTATTTGCAGATATAATAATAGTGTGAAAAGCTTCAGAAACACTGTTTTGTAAAACCTCAAAACCACTTTCACCATTAAGGTTTAAATCTAGTAATAATAAGTCTAGTTTGTTATTTTGAATATATTCAATGCCTTCAGCCAAAGAATGTACACAGGTTAATTCTTGAAGTGTGTTTAAAAAGAATTCTTTAGTCATACGTTCAATTCTTTTAGCGATGCGAGCTTCATCTTCAATAATTAAAATTTTCATAGGCTAATTTAAAATTGTAATTACATTCTTCCATCCATCTTTTGTCGATTCTGAACTAAAATGCCAACGGTTTTTATAACTTTCGGTTAATCGAGCTTTTATATATTTAAAACCAGTTCCGTCAGCTCTTTCTTTTTGTAAATTCCTAACTTTAGCAAAAGTAATAAAGGTGTAGCTTTGTTGTTGTTCATTGGTTTTTACAACTAATTTAAAACGTATTGAGTTATTTTTAAGAGGCAAACAATGTGTAATACTATTTTCTAATAGAGTATGAATAACTGCTGGCGGAATCTTCTGAGAATCATCATTTAAAACACCTTCATCTTCCCAAACGTAATCAATCTCCTTTCTGTATTTCATAATGTTTAAGTGACTCTTACAAAGTTTTATTTCTTGAGAGATAGGAATTAATGTTTCATTTTCTACTTGATTTAATAAATCAAACTCATCAGCTAAAGCTTCAATAAATTCTACTCCTTTATCTGGAGCTTCTTCAACCCAATCAATCAAAGAAGTTAAGGTGTTCATTAAAAAATGAGGTTGTATTTTCTTTTTTAATAACTCATATTTTAATCTTGTAGATTCAGCTATAGAATGCTCAAAAGCTAATCTTTGCTCTTTTAATTTTACAGATAATAAGTAGAACATACACAAAGAAATAATACCAAAACTTACAAACAAACTAACGTCGTAAATGGAGATTTTATATACAGTAAAACTGAGTAATAGTCCAATTAGTACCACTATAGCAGCTTTTTGTTTTTTGTATATAGCATAGCATATAATTAAAGTAGAAGATAACCACATCATTTGGGCTAAATATAAGGCTGTATAATCGAATGAATGTGAATAAAAATTATAGATCCAAATTTGGAATATGGCATAAGCTAAGAAAAACCATTTACGATAAACAAAAGAAAACTGTACAGCGAAATAATAGGGAACTAAAAACGATATGAGTAAAGTTAATATACCAATAGCCTTTAAACGTAAGATAAAATCAGAATAATGAATAGGGATGTAAAATTTTATATACTCTAAAATAATTAAGAGGAAAAATAAAAAACTAGACAAACTAAATAACAACATTGTATATTGTTTTCTATCATTTATATATAAAAAGAAATAGTAAATAGTTGCAAGTAAAAAAGCTCCCGCTAAAATATTTATGTAGATGGTATCTTTTAATTTATTAGTAATTAGTTCTTTATAATTATATACAGATATGTAAATTCCACGTGGTGATTCCTTTTCATATAATTGAGACATTCTTAAGGCAATAGTATGATTTCCAGCATTAAGTAAGTTATTTGGGATTAGAAAGGTTTCCGTTGTTCCACCTGTTTTTTTATTGTTAAATTCATTTCCAGGCTGTCCATTTCGTCCTATTAAGACACCATCCCAAAATACTTCATAAGCTCCAAAAGTATGTATGTTTAAACCCGTTTTTTGTAATGAATCTGGAGCTTTAACTGTTTTAAGTATTTTTCTAGCCCAAAAAATACTATCTCCTTCAGGAATAGTCTTCTTTATACTCCAATTACTATCATTAAAATCCTTTAAAGCCCAAGAAGAGTTGTCTCCAGTTTTGTACAATGTTTTGGAGCTATTTTCGTGAATTTTAAGAAAAGCCTTGTCTCGTTTTATTTCATTTTTACATGAAACAAGTAGTAGTATAAAAGATATGTAAAGTATTTTATTCATGAATACTATTTTATTATGGTAAAAGTAAATGAAATAAAAGTGTTTTTAGAGCAGTTTACAAATGGTTAGAGCAGTTTACATAATTTTAAATATAAGAATACGATTTTGTGTTGATTTTTGATGAAAATTAAAACTCAAAAAATATGAAAACATTTATAAACCTATTAATCTGTTTGCTTTTTAGTATTTCAGTATTGGCACAGAAACAATCTAGTAATGGAAAAATTTCAGGTAAAATTGTAGATAGTTCAAAAGAAACATTACCGTATGCAACAGTTGTTTTAAAAGACGCTTCTAAACAAATTTTAGAAGGTGTTGTTACCGATGAAGAAGGATTATTTACTTTTTCTAAGATACTTATAGGAGATTATAACTTAGAAATTCAATATATAGGTTTTGAAACCATTGAAAGAAAAATTAAAATAACTAAAGAACAAAGAATTGTAAGTTTAGGTAGCATAATATTAAAAGAGAATACAAAAACACTTGATGAAATAGTGGTAAAGGCAGAAACATCAGAAGTCTCTTTAAAATTGGGAAAGAAAGTGTTCAGAGTTGGTAAAGATATTACTTCACAAAGTGGTTCAGCAACAGATGTATTAAGTAATGTGCCATCAGTAAATGTCAGCCCTACAGGAACGGTAAGTTTACGTGGAAACGCTAATGTACAAGTAATGATAAACGGAAGACGTTCAGCATTAACACAATCGCAAGCATTAGAACAATTATCCGCAGATGTTATTGAAAGTATAGAGGTTATTACAAATCCATCAGCAAAATATGATGCTTCAGGTTCAGCAGGTATTATTAACATAATACTTAAAAAGAATAGAAAAACAGGGTTAAATGGTCAAGTACGTTTAGTATCAGGTGTTCCAGATGATTTTAGAGCTATTGGAAATTTAAATTATAAAGCAAATAAATTTAATTTTTTCACCAACATAGGAATTAGATATACAGATTATGAAGGAGAATATTTTAAACAACAAACAACTACAGAAAATAATATCACAACTTTTTTAAATCAAAGAGAAGATGAAGATAGACATGATGATGGACAACTATTTTATTTTGGTACAGATTATTATATAAATGATAAAAATACAATTACAGTAGCTTATTATAGAAATGAAACAGAAGATACAGATGTAACAAATTTATTTTATGATTTTTCTAACTCAGGAGTTTTATCACAATCGTTACAAACTATAGGTAATTCTAAAGAAGAAAGAGATTATAACCAATTAGAAGCAAATTACACGAAAACATTTGCTAAAAAAGGTCAGAAATTAACAATAGATTTTCAATATGATTTTTGGAACAGTGAAAAAGATTGGCATTTACAAACGGATGAAAAATTTCCTACAACATCTATTGCTCAAACAACCATTCAAACAAAAGGAAAGGGAAGTACAGATGATATTGTAATTCAAACAGATTTTAAAACACCAATAAATAAACAATCTAATTTTGAAATAGGAGCAAAGTTTGAAAATAGAAAAATAACAAATGAATTCTTAGCTGAAGAATTAATTAATGGACAGTTTGAGGTAATTGATAATATAAATAATCAATTAAATTATAAAGAAAAAATAATGTCGGGTTATGCACAATTAAATTCTAAAAAGGGAAAAATTAGTTACCAAGTAGGATTAAGATTAGAAAATACAAGTATTGATATACAAGCATCAGAAACAACATTAAACTTAAAAAATAATTATACAAATTTATTTCCATCAGCTACATTAGGATATGAGTTTAAAGAAAACTTTAGTGGACAAATAAATTATAGTAAACGTATTAGTCGACCATCATTATGGCAATTAAATCCTTTTTTTCAATTAAAAGATTTTACATCTAGATTTACAGGAAATCCAGCATTAAATCCATCATATACAGATGCTATTGAATTATCTCTTATTTACAGAGGAAATAAATTTAGATTAAATCCTTCTATTTATTATTCAGGTACCAATGATGTATTTCAATATGAAACAAAACAAAATAATGAAGGCATTTTTATTCAATCACCTATAAACTTAGATAATGAAAAGCGATATGGAGCTGAGTTATCTGCGTCATACAATCCATTAAAATGGTTAAGGTTTTCGGGAGATTTTAATATGTACGCTTTTAAACAAAAAGGAATACTTAATAATAAAGTTGCAGATTTTTCAAACAATACTTGGTTTACAAATTTCACAATGAATATTAGACCAACTAAAACCATACGGCTTCAAACAAGAATTTTTCATCAAGGAGAAGAAAGTAATGCACAAACAAAGACAAAACCTATAACCAATTTAAATTTTGGATTACAAAAAAGTTTGTTCAATAATAAAGGAAGTTTAATCTTTAATATTTACAATGTACTTGATACAAGAAGGTCAAGAGAACAAATTACAGGCGATAATTTTTCAATCTATCAAGATAGAAGTAGAAATGCACAAAGATTTTCATTGAGTTTTGTATATAAGTTTAACCAAAAACCATCTGATAAAAATAGAAATGCAAAAAGAAGTAATAGAAATTAAAAAGAGTAATTTATAATTATTACAGCAGCCTGTATTATTTTTTAATACAGGTTGTTCTATATATAGACGTATTTCAATTTATTAAAAGCAGTTAAAAAAAGAAAATATTATTTTTTTTTAATAGCTTTGCATATAATCTTATAAGATTGATTTGAAAAATATTAGTATCATAATATTAACGCTTTTATTGTTTGTACCACCAGTACAAGCACATGCGGATGCTATTATTTTTGAAGACGATTTAACTGAGGCACATATTGATGTAATAGATAGTACACATCATGATTCTCATCATGAAAATGATACAGAAGAAGAGAAAAGTAAAGAGCATCATCATCACTGTATTTCTCTTGGTATATCTAATGCTATTATTACAAAAGAATTTAATTATTTATTTGTAAAACCATTACAAGTAAAAAAGAAAATACTTTTTCGTAAACATTTAAATGCATCTAACTTTTTAGATGAACTTTTTCAGCCTCCACGGGTTTAATTCTACATTTTAAATTTTAACAGTTTATAATTCTTGTCTACACAAGAATTACATGTTGTTATACCGATAACTTTCAAAGTTAATTCGGGATATATCATATTAAAATAGAATTAAATACATGAAAAATGTTAGATAATATCATAAAATTTTCAATTAAAAATAAATTGATTATTGGAGCTTTGGTATTCGCATTAATTGGATGGGGATTATATTCCTTAAAACAATTACCAATTGATGCAGTACCGGATATAACCAACAATCAGGTGCAAATAATAACATCAGCACCATCACAGTCAGCCCAAGACATTGAGCGCTTAGTTACTTTTCCAATAGAAATGACAATGTCGAGTATTCCAAATATAGAAGAAATACGATCTTTTTCTCGATTTGGTTTAAGTGTAGTAACAGTCGTTTTTAAAGATAAAGTAGATATTTATTGGGCACGTCAACAAATAAGTGAACGCTTAGTTGAAGCAAAGAATCAAGTACCAGAAGGAGTAGGAACTCCAGAAATGGCGCCGGTAACAACTGGATTAGGAGAAATATATCAATATACTTTATATGCTAAAAATGGATTTGAAAAGCTGTACCCAATAATGGAATTACGTTCCATTCAAGATTGGATAGTTCGTCGACAACTACTAGGAATAGAAGGAGTAGCAGATGTAAGTAGCTTTGGAGGTTTTTTAAAACAATATGAAGTAGCCATCCAACCAGAGAGGTTGCAATCATTAAATGTAAGTATTAATGAAGTTTTTAAAGCTTTAGAAAATAACAACCAAAATACTGGAGGAGCCTACATAGATAAAAATCCTAAAGCCTATTTTATTCGAAGTCAAGGGTTAATAAAAACACCTGAGGATATAAGAAATATAGTAGTAAAAAATACTGAAAATGGCACACCTATTTTAATTAAAGACATAGGAAAAGTACAATTAGGACATGCAGTTCGTTATGGAGCAATGACAAGAAATGCCGATGGAGAAGTAGTTGGAGGAATTGTAATGATGCTAAAAGGAGCAAATTCATCAAAGGTAATTAAAGATGTAAAAGAACGAATAGTTCAAATAGAAAAAAGCTTACCAGAAGGTGTCGCAATAAGGCCATTTTTAGATAGAACAAAATTAGTAGATAAAGCTATTAAAACAGTAGCAACAAATCTTGTAGAAGGAGCATTAATTGTAATTTTTATACTAGTATTACTATTAGGAAATTTAAGAGCGGGGTTAATTGTAGCATCAGTAATTCCATTAGCAATGCTATTTGCTATAAGCTTAATGAACGTTTTTGGCGTTTCTGGTAACCTAATGAGTTTAGGAGCTATAGATTTTGGAATTATTGTAGATGGCTCTGTAATAATTGTAGAAGCTACTTTGCATTATTTAGGATTGAAAAAGTCAGGAGTAAAGCTTTCACAAGAAGAAATGGATGAAGAAGTATATAATTCTGCATCAAAAATTAGAACCAGTGCAGCTTTTGGAGAAATCATTATTCTAATTGTGTATTTACCAATTTTAGCATTAGTAGGTATAGAAGGAAAAATGTTTAAACCTATGGCTATGACAGTAAGTTTTGCAATTTTAGGAGCTTTCCTTTTGTCGTTAAGCTACGTACCTATGATGAGTGCATTGTTTCTTAAAAAGACCATTAACAATAAGAAGAATATTTCCGATAAAATTATTGAAACAATACAAAGAGGGTATACACCTTTGTTAGAATTTGTACTTGGTAATCAAAAGAAAGTTGTTGTTGGAGCCATATTAATTTTTGGATTGAGTCTGTTTACTTTTTCAAAAATGGGATCAGAATTTATACCATCATTAGATGAAGGAGATTTAGCAGTACAAACCATTGTTTCTACAGGGAGTTCATTATCCTATACAGTAGAAGTTTCTAATAAATCATCAGAATTATTACTGAAAGAATTTCCAGATGAAATAGAGCAAATAGTAAGTAGAATAGGTTCCTCAGAAATACCTACAGATCCAATGCCAATTGAAGCTTCAGATATTATAATTATTTTAAAAGATAAGGATAAGTGGACAAAAGCAGAAACTAAAAATGAGTTGACTACTAAAATGCAAAAAATATTAGAAGACAATATGTTGGGGGTTTCATTTGGATTTCAACAACCTATTCAAATGCGTTTTAATGAGTTAATGACAGGAGCAAGGCAAGATGTAGTTTTAAAAATTTATGGAGAAGATTTAGATAAATTAGTAAAATATGGAAATGAACTGAGTAAGATTATTCCAAAAGTTGAAGGAGCAGAAGATTTGTATGTAGAGAAAATGACAGGGCTTAAGCAAATTGTAATAGATTATAATAGAAGCCAATTAGCGTATTATGGATTAAATATATCTGATGTAAATACAGCTATAAATGCAGCATTTGCAGGTCAAAATGCAGGTTCTGTTTATGAAGGTGAAAAGCGTTTTGATTTAGTAGTTCGCTTAGCAAAAAAGAATAGAGCTAATATAGAAGATATCCGTAAACTATATATAACAACGCCAAACGGAGCTCAAATACCGCTAGCAAATGTAGCCAATGTTGATTTTAAAACAGGACCAAATCAAATACAACGTGATGATGCTAAACGTAGAATTACTGTAGGGTTTAATGTACGTGGACGTGATGTTGCCAGTATTGTTGCTGAATTAAAGCAGAAAGTAAATAATGAAATCCAATTTGATCCAGGGTACTATATTACATACGGAGGAACGTTTAAAAATTTAGAAGAAGCCCGCGCTCGTCTTGGAATAGCAGTACCAGTAGCTTTATTATTAATATTTCTATTATTATACATAACGTTTAAATCAATAAAGCAAAGTATTTTAATTTTTACAGCAATTCCAATGTCAGCAATAGGAGGAATATTTGCGTTGTGGTTACGAGATATGCCATTTTCAATATCAGCAGGAATTGGGTTTATAGCCTTATTTGGTGTAGCTGTATTAAATGGTATTGTATTGATTGCCGAGTTTAATCGTTTAAAAAAAGAAGGCATAACTAATTTAAAAGAAATAGTTAAAAAAGGAACATCAATTCGTTTAAGACCAGTAATTATGACAGCAGCCGTAGCATCTTTAGGTTTTTTACCAATGGCAATTTCATCATCGGCAGGAGCAGAAGTTCAAAAGCCTTTGGCTACAGTGGTTATAGGAGGTTTAATATCTGCAACTTTATTAACATTATTAATTTTACCAGTATTATATATGCTGTTTGAAACTGTTAAAACAAAGAAAGAAATTCTTTCAAAAAGTATTACAGTTCTTGTTTTTCTTTTTAGTATTTCAGTAGCACAAGCGCAAGAAATGCCGAGGAAATTATCAGAGAAAGAAGTAATAAATTTAGCTTTAAAGAAAGATGTTTTATTAAAAAAGGCAGCTTTAAATATAGAGAAAAAAGAAACTTTAGTTTCAGGAGCTATTATTATAAAACCAACATCGGTACAATATCAAGATGTAGGAGTTGCACCTGGATTATCAGAAAAAGAATGGGCTATAAATCAAAATTTTGGATCAATACTATCTCACATACAGAGAAAAAAGTTAGCAAAATCTAAAGTAGTTTTAGCAAATTCTTTAAGAGATATTTCAAAAAAAGAAACTCAAAGGAAAGTAAAGAAGCTATACCAACAGTGGAATTATTTATTTGGATTGATCTCTTTAATGGAAGAACAGCAAGAAAATACGAGCCAGATAAAGAATATAGCAGAAAAGCTATATAAATCAGGAGAAATTGGAGGTTTAGAAAATGATTTAACTGCCATACAATCTTTAGGAGTTCAATCTCAAAAAAGTAAAGTATATAAAGATTTCCTTAAAGTGGAAAATGAGTTAAAAGAATTATTGCAATTAAAGGAAGCTATAATTCCAGTGAGTAAATTTCCAAATAAAAAGGAAGTTTTAATAATCAAAGATACACTTTCAGAAACCTTTTTAAAGGCCTTAGAAAAAAGTAATATAGTTGCAGAAAGAAGTGTGCTAGCAATAAAATCAACTTATTTTCCAGAATTAAAAGCAGGAATTATTAATAGAAAAACAGGAGGTAATAATGACTATACAGGATTTAATATAGGTTTAAATATTCCATTATCTTTTTGGTCAAATAATGCTAAAATTAAGCAACAAAAGATAATTAAAGAAGAAGTAGCATTTGAAAATGAATCTAAAAGAATAGCAATTCAAAATAATTTTAAAAGCTTACAAAATCAAATTAAGTATTTAAAAAGCGAACTGTTAAGTATAGATAAAACGAAAAAACAAGCGGAAAAATTTATTAAAAAGTTGGAATTAGCATATAAATCTGGAGAGATAGATGCATATCAATATAATCAAAGTTTTAATGCATATTTTCAGGTAATGCAAAATTATTTATCACTAATAAATAATTACAATCAAACTGTAATAGCTTACGAGTTTTATACAGAAAATAGGAATTAACATATAGACTTTTAAGTATTTAAAAGTAAAAGACATTATAAAATGAAAAAAATATTTTTAGTATTAATTACAATTATAGCAATTAGTTGTAGTTCAAAAAAAGAAGATCATTCAGGGCATGACCATGCTTTAGAAGAAAAAAATAAAGAAACAAAATCGGCTGTTATTGAAGAAGAGCACAACGAAAATGAAATCCATTTAACGAAAGCACAATTAGAAATAGCTAAGATAAAAGTAGAAAGTATAGCTAAAAAGAAAATTAGAGATAGAGTAGAAGTAACGGGTACTATTGAAGTACCTCCGCAGAGTAAAGCAACAGTATATGCACCTATGGAAGCATTTGTGTTTAAAACAGACTTGTTACCAGGAGACAAAGTTCGTAAAGGGCAAACAATTGCAGTATTGCAACATCCAAACTTTATAAAGTTACAATATGCATACTTAGAAGCTATAAATAATTTAAATGTAGCAACAGCAGATTATAATCGTAAAAAGATGCTATTAGAAAGCGATATTACTTCAAAAAAATCATTTCAAATTACTGAAGGAATCTATCGTTCAGCAAAGAGTTTAACAAGTAGTTATGCATCTCAATTAAAAATGGCAGGATTGTCACCTAAAACTGTAGCTAAAAATGGAATTCAACAATATGTTTACGTAAAAGCTCCAATTGAAGGCTATATTGTTGAAAATAATTTAAATAAAGGAATGTTTTTAGCTGCGAATAGTGAAATGATGGAAATTATAGATAATGATCATATGCATGCTGAATTGAATGTTTTTGGTACTGATATTACTAAAATTAAAAAAGGAGATGATTTTATTTTTATTCCATCTGGTTTGGATATAAAATATGAAGGATATATAAAATTAATTAGCCAAAAAGTAGATGAAAAAACTAAAACAGTAAACGTACACGGTCATTTTGAAGATGAAGAAAATCGTTTAAAATCAGGAATGTTTATCAATGCACAAGTCTTATTAGCAGGTAAAGAAGTTTTTGCTGTTCCAGAAGAAGCAATTATAGATAATGAAGGTGAAAGTTTTATTTTTAAGGCAGAGAGTAATGAAGAATTTATACCATTAGAAGTGACACTAGGGAATACTGACAATGGGTTTGTAGAAATAAAAACGATTCAGGATAATAACTTTAATATTAAAATAGTTACCAAAGGAGCACATTTCTTAAAAGGTAAATTACTGCAACAGGCAGGAGTAATGGAAGGACATGCACATTAATTAAAAAATAATTGAGGTATCTTAGGTTTTAAAAATCTAAGATACCTCAAACAAAATGCATCTTTATATAAATAATGATGTCAATTAAGAAACAAAAAACATGCCTGAAAAACATTCTAAAAATCAACATCATTACCACAAACATGAAGGTATATTGGGAGAGAAAACAGAACTTTATTTTGCAATTTTAAGTGGGGTATTTTTCTTTGCTGGTTTAATTATAGAGAAAGCAACTAATTTATCAGAAAGTTATGCTTTAATTAATTTTATAAGTGCTTTTATTTTTGGAGGTTGGTTTACAACTAAAGAAGCCATAGAAAAGATTCGAAAAGGACAATTTGAAATTGATTTTTTAATGCTTATAGCTGCTGTTGGTGCAGGTTATATAGGTAAATGGGAAGAAGGAGCCTTGTTACTATTTCTATTTAGTATAGGACATGCATTGGAAAATTATGCAATGAATAAAGCTAAAAAATCTATAGAAGCATTGGGTGAATTATCACCGAAAACAGCCTTGGTTAAAAGAGAAAATTTAATTATTGAAATAACTGTAGAAGAATTAAAAATAAATGATGTAATTGTAGTTAAACCAAATACAAAAATAGCAGCAGATGGTGTTATTGTAAAAGGAAGCAGTAGTATAAACCAAGCTTCTATAACAGGAGAGAGTATGCCAGTAGATAAAACAGCAGTTTTAGATACCAGTAAATTGCTAGATTTTGACAATATTGATACTGAAAATGTAGTGTATACAGGAACAATAAATGGAAACAATGTATTGGAGGTTAAAGTGCTAAAATTAAGCGTAGATAGCACTATATCTCGATTAGTAAAAATGGTGAGTGAAGTAGAGACTCAAAAATCACCAACACAGTTGCTTACTAAAAAGTTTGAAAAATGGTTTGTACCAATGGTAATCGTTTTGGTAATTTCTTTATGTTTTGCTTATTTAATAATCGATGAAACTTTTAATGAAAGTTTATACAGAGCAATTACAGTATTAGTTGCCGCGAGTCCATGTGCTTTAGCAATATCAACTCCAAGTGCAGTATTAAGTGGTGTAGCAAGAGCAGCGAAAAGTGGTGTATTGATAAAAGGAGGAAGGGCTTTAGAAGATTTAGGAAGTTTAACTACTATAGCTTTTGATAAAACAGGAACTTTAACAGAAGGAAAACCAAAGTTAACCAATGCAATTTCTTTAAATAATTTTGATAGAAAAGAGTTTTTAAATATAGTTCTATCAGTTGAGAGTTTAAGTAATCATCCATTAGCAAAAGCAATATCAAAAGATATAAAAGAACAATTTTCGATTGAAAATTCAAACAAAGCATCAAATATAAAAGCAATACAAGGAAAAGGTATTTCAGCAAACTATAAAGAAAAAAAAGTATTTATAGGTAATGAAAAGTTAATGACAGATAAAAACATTGCTATTTCAGAGGAAGTTGAAAATTCAATGAAAGAATTACTTCAAAATGGACAAACTGTAATGTTAGTAGCATATCAAACCGAACTAATTGGATTATTAAGTGTAATGGATGTTCCAAGGGAATCGGCTAAAAATACATTGAAAAGATTAAAAGAGATAGGTATTAAGAAAATGGTGATGCTAACTGGAGATCATCAAAATGTAGGAGATTCAATAGCAAAACAAATAGGATTAACAGAAGTAAAAGGGAATTTATTGCCAGAAGATAAAGTTGCAGCCATTCAAGAATTAAAATTGCGAGATACTAAAATAGCAATGGTTGGAGATGGAGTAAACGATGCCCCAGCAATGGCGAATAGTACTGTTGGAATAGCAATGGGAGCAGCAGGAAGTGATGTAGCCTTAGAAACTGCCGATGTAGCCTTAATGAGTGATAAAATTGAAAATTTACCGTTTGTAATTGGTTTAAGTAGAAAGTCAAAAACAATAATTAAACAGAATTTATGGATGAGTTTAGGTATTGTGGCTATTTTAATACCAGCAACTTTATTTGGATTTGCAAAAATTGGTCCAGCAGTATTAATTCATGAAGGTTCAACATTATTAGTTGTTTTTAATGCATTACGATTGTTACGCTATAATGAGAATTAATTCAGTATTTTTGAGATAAATAAAAATAAAAATGAATAATAATAGACAACAACTAGACTTTAAATTACCAAAGGGTATTTTCTTTATAGGGATATTAGCAGTAATAGGAATCATACTTTTTTCAAAATCAACAGTAACTATAAAATCTGGACAAGCCGGAGTTTTATATAAAACATTTGGAGGGGGAGTAGTAACAGATGAGCCAGCTTTGGGCGAAGGATTTCAAATTGTAGCACCTTGGAATAAAGTTTTTGTTTACGAAGTACGTCAACAAGAAATATTTGAAAAAATGCAGGTTTTATCATCTAATGGATTAGAAATTCAATTAGAAGCTTCGGCTTGGTTTCAACCACAAACAGAAAAAATAGGTTTGTTACATCAAGAAAAAGGAGAAAATTATATCTCTAGAGTTATTCAACCAGCTATTCGTTCTGCAGCTCGTAGTGTTGTTGGTCGTTATACTCCGGAACAATTATATTCTAGTAAAAGAGATGTAATTCAAACAGAAATTTTTGAAGAAACAAGAAAAATATTAGATAAGCAACATATTCAGTTAAATGAAGTATTAGTTAGAGATGTAACTTTACCATCAACAATTAAAGAAGCAATTGAACGTAAATTAAAACAAGAACAAGAATCTTTAGAATATGAGTTTAGATTAGTTACTGCTCAAAAAGAAGCAGAAAAACAAATAATTGAAGCAAAAGGTAAGGCTGATGCAAACAAAATTCTAAGTGCATCTTTAACAGATAAAATATTACAAGATAAAGGTATTGAAGCTACTTTGAAATTATCACAATCTCCAAATAGTAAAGTAGTATTAATTGGAGCTGGTAAAAGCGGAATGCCAATTATTTTAGGAAATCAATAAGTTTATAAAACTTAAGTAACAAAAAAACAGCTCAATTGAGCTGTTTTTTTGTTACTTAGAGATTGTGTATTAATCTCTTTTACGTTTTCTTCCAAATCCTGAAGAAGCATTGCTATCGCCGCTACTTCTTCTTGGAGAATTAGATCCGCCATCACTACTACGTCTTCTAGAATCTCCACCTCTAGAGCCTCTATGACCTCTATCGTTTCCACCACTTCTTCTTTTTCCACTGAATCCACCACCGCCGCTACGAGATCTTCTTCCGCCACCGCCACCACGGTTAGATTTAGTAATTTCAATATTAACAGATCTTCCGTTAAAATCGGGATCGTTAGAGCCAAAAGCGTCTAATGTTTCTTTTTCAAAGTTTTTGTCTATTTCAAAGAAAGAAAAAGTATCTAAAATATCAATAGCGCCTATTTCAACTTTATCAGCAATTTTTTGATCGTTAATTAATCCAATTAACGAAGCTGGATTCAAACTATCTTTTCTTCCTAAATTGATGAAGAAACGAGTCATGTTTTCATCATTAGATCTACCTCTAGAACTATCTCTAGATGACGATAAATCGTTTAAATCTGCAGATTTGTTGTAATAACTTAAAAATTTATTAAATTCTAATGAAACGAATTTTTGTATTAATTCTTCTCTAGTTAATTCTTCTAATTTCTCATAGATACTAGGTAAGAATTCTTCAATTTGTTCATTGTTAACCTCTGTAGCTTTTACCTTTTCAATTAAATGCATTAATTGATTTTGGCAAATTTCTTTACCAGTAGGTACTTTTTTAGCTTCAAATTTTTTCTTGATAATACGTTCAATCGAACGTAATCTACCTTTTTCTTTATTGTTTACTAAAACAACAGAAATACCTTTGTTACCAGCTCTACCAGTTCTACCACTACGGTGATTATAGTTTTCTATTTGGTCTGGTAATTTGTGGTTTATTACATGCGTTAATTCTGTAACATCTAAACCACGTGCAGCAACATCAGTTGCCACTAAAATTTGAATAGTTTTCTTACGGAATTTACCCATAACACTATCTCTTTGTTGTTGAGATAAGTCTCCATGTAACGCATCAGCACTATAACCATCTTTTATTAAGTTATTAGCAACTTCTTGTGTTTCTCTTCTAGTTCTACAGAAAATAATTGCATAAATATCAGTATTAACATCTGCAATTCTTTTTAAGGCTTGGTAACGTGTTCTTTCGTTTACTACATAGTATTGATGAGTTACGTTATCTGAACCTTGGTTTTTTTCTCCTGAAGTAATTTCAACAGGATTGGTCATGTAATTACGAGCTATTGCTTCTACTTCTCTAGGGAATGTTGCAGAAAACAATAAGGTTTGTTTAGTTTCAGGAGTAGCATCTAATACTTTATCTAACTCATCTTTAAACCCCATGTTAAGCATTTCATCTGCTTCATCTAAGACTAACCATTTTACGTTTCCTAATTTTAAAGCTCTACGATTAATTAAATCGACAGTTCTTCCTGGAGTTCCAACTACTATTTGCGCTCCTCTTTTTAAGCCTCTTATTTGTTCTTCAATATTAGAACCACCATATACAGTTACCACTTTTAAGTCTGGTATGTATTTAGAGAACTCTTTAATATTATTTCCTATTTGAACAGCAAGTTCACGAGTAGGAGATAAGATAATAGCTTGAGTGTTTTTATCTGAAGAATTTATTTGCTCGATAATTGGCAAACTAAATGCAGCAGTTTTTCCAGTTCCAGTTTGAGCGAATGCTTTTAAATCAGCCGTAGATGAAATAATTTGAGGAATTGCTTTTTCTTGAATTACAGTAGGCTTTTCATAACCTAAATCTGTTAATGCTTTATTGATAGGCTCTTTTAAGCCTAAATCTAAAAATGTTGACATATATACGTCTGTGTTCTTTTAGATTCACAGACGCCAGTATCTGTAAACCTGATTCTTATTTTGGACAATAGATTATATGGCTAATAATCTGGTAGTTAATAATCTAAATTTCATTTTATTTCGAAAATAAAATCGCGCAAAGATATAGTAATTTATATAAATCAAAGAAATTTATTTGATTTTTTGTAAATCACTGACTTGTAGGTTTATGTCTTTAGCAGATAAACTAGTATATCCATTTTTGATAATACCTTGTTTGTCAATGAGTATCATACGTGGAAATTTACTTGAAGAAAAATTACAAACAGCACTTTTATTAGGTAAGGTGTATTGATATTTAATATCAATGTTTTTGGTATATCTTTTTGTGTCATTGCATAAGTTCACAACAACAAAGCTTGTATTAGGATTATTTTTTATTAAATAATTAATACGAGAAGATACCCACTCATCAGAGGCATACTTGTAGTTTTTTAGTAAAATAACTGCGCTTTTCCCTTTTATAATTTGAGAAATGTTTTTTATTTCTCCGGTAGCATCAATTAAGTCAAAAGGTGGAATTTTATCACCTGTATTTAATAATTTAAGATCATTTTTTAAGCGTTGAATATTTTTCTTTTGATTGATATTAGTATTCAATTTAAAAAAGGTGAAAAAAGCTTCATTCTTATTTTTTGGATCATTAAAAAAACGGCGAACTAAAGTATTGTATAAAAGTTTGTTTTTTATTTCTTCAGAAGATATTTGTGAATCAATATTATTTAAAAGGTCAACAGTAAAGTTTTCGGGAGTTGAATTTAAATTTTTAAGATAAACATCATTATATAATTTGTCAATAACAAATCTATAATATGGGCCATAAAAAATTAAAGAATCTTTTTTAGAGTTGGTGTTTTTGCGATAGGCAAAATAAGAATCAACTAATTTTTCAGGTGTATTCTTAGCATAGTTGTCAATGGCGTATTTTTCTTTGTAATTATAAATAGGATATAGTAAAGCTATGTTAAGTATTTCAATAAACTTTTCAGATAAATTATTGTTATTCTTTTTGTATTTGTCTACAATGGCTTGTCTTATATTTTTAATTGAGTCAATTTTTTTTATAAAATCTTCTTGAGGTAGTTTATAAAGCCTTGAAATATATTTTTCTTCTTGCTCGTTTTGTAAAAAAGACTCAATTAGAATATTATTTCGCTCTGCATTATCACCACTAAAAACTAAGGATTCATCAAAGTTCCAAGTATTTAATCGAAAAAGTAAACTATCTTTTGGTTCAAGATAAACATATTGATGTTCTGGTCCATGTTTAAAAAAGTATAATCCTTCTTTTAAATTCTTATAAGTACCTATGAAGCTATTATCTTTTTTTAAATAGATAGTATCATTAAAATTGTAATTATCAGAAAGTGTTACATAACTACATTTAGGATTAATAATTTTGCCTCCAAAAAAAGTAGATTTTGGTGCTTTTGAATCATTACATCCAATAAAAATAATTAATAATATATATATGTAATTTCTAATCATGTTCTTGTTGTTATCTTGATAAAGATATAGTGTTCAAAAATAGACATCTCTATATAATCAAGCTGTTAATTCGTTGTTAAAAGAATTAAAAGCGTCAAAAGTAAGATGTTAAATATTTCTTTGCAAATTCTTTTTGCATTAGTATATTTTTTACTTTTGCACGGAATTTAAAAAAATATAAATGTTATCAGTTTCTAATTTATCAGTTCAGTTTGGTAAACGTGTTTTATTTGATGAAGTGAATACTAAATTTACTCAAGGAAATTGCTACGGGATTATCGGAGCAAATGGAGCAGGGAAATCTACTTTTTTAAAGATTTTATCAGGTAAGCAAGATGCAACATCTGGTCATGTTCATTTAGAGCCTGGAAAAAGAATGTCAGTTTTAACCCAAGATCATTATGCTTTTGATGAGTATACTACTTTAGAAGCTGTTTTAATGGGAAATAAAGAATTGCATAAAATTAAATCAGAAATTGATGCTTTATATGCTGATTATACTGATGAAAATGCAGAAAAAATAGGAGAGTTACAGGTTCGTTTTGAAGAAATGGATGGTTGGAATGCCGACTCTGCTGCAGCGACACTTTTATCTAATTTAGGAATTAAAGAAGCAGATCATTATACATTATTAGCCGATTTAGAATCTAAAAAGAAAGTACGGATATTATTAGCTCAAGCTTTATTTGGTAATCCTGATGTGTTAATAATGGATGAACCGACGAATGATTTAGATTTTGAAACAATCGCTTGGTTAGAGAATTTTTTAGCTAATTTTGATAATACAGTAATCGTCGTATCGCATGACCGTCACTTTTTAGATGCGGTTTGTACACATATTTCTGATATTGATTTTGCGAAGATTAATCATTTTTCAGGAAACTATACGTTTTGGTATGAGTCTAGTCAGTTAGCAGCAAAACAGAGAGCACAACAAAACAAGAAAGCAGAGGATAAAAAGAAAGAATTAGAAGAATTCATTCGTCGTTTTTCGGCAAATATGGCTAAGTCTAAACAAGCTACTTCACGTAAGAAGATGATAGATAAGCTAAATGTTGATGAAATTAAACCTTCTAGCCGTCGTTATCCAGCAATTATTTTTGATAGAGATAGAGAAGCAGGAGATCAGATATTAAATATAGAAGGATTGTCAAAATCTTTTGAAGGAGAAGCTTTATTTGCTAATGTTGATATTAATTTAAATAAAGGGGATAAGGTAGCTATTATTTCAAAAAATTCTAAAGCAGTGTCTACTTTTTACCAAATTATTTCAGGTAACGAAGAAGCTGATTCTGGAAAATACAATTGGGGAGTTACCACAACACAATCATATTTACCATCAGATAATTCATCTTTTTTTCAAAACGGTGAGTTAGATTTAGTAGATTGGTTACGACAATATGCTCAAACTGAAGAAGAAAGAGAAGAAGTGTTTTTAAGAGGTTTCTTAGGTAAAATGATTTTTTCAGGAGAAGAAGCTTTGAAGAAAAGTAATGTATTGTCAGGAGGAGAAAAAGTACGTTGTATGTTATCTCGTATGATGATGACTAGAGCTAATATTGTTATGTTAGATGAGCCTACAAATCACTTAGATTTAGAATCTATTCAATCATTAAATAATTCTTTAATCAATTTCAAAGGAACAGTATTATTCTCAACTCATGATCATGAGTTTGCACAAACAGTAGCAAATAGAATTATTGAGATTACACCAAAAGGGGTAATTGACAAATACTCTACATTTGATGAGTATTTAGGAGATCCTAAAGTAAAAGAATTAAGAGATAAAATGTATTCATAAATAAAAAAAGGGAGCTAATTAGCTCCCTTTTTTTATTCAATATTAATAATATTTTTTGAGTTTTATTATAGTGTAAGAACTTTTTATTTAGGTTAGTTTCCGCGTTTTATTCAAAAAAACTAAAAACATTTCCACCATAACGTTTATCATAACTGTGTTTTGGATGTTCGGTTAAATCAGTATGCTTAGAATGTTCTATAACCAAAATTCCTTCTTCGTTTAAGAGTTCTTTTTCAAAAACAAGATCAGCAATTTTTAAAAATTGAGAAGCTTCAAAATCATAAGGAGGATCTGCAAAGATCACATCAGATTTTAAAGGTGTTTTCTCTAAGAATTTATAAACGTCACTTTTATAGGTGTTTATATTAAAATCAAGTTCTTTAGAAGTTTGATTTATAAATTTAATACATCCATAATTAGCATCTACAGCATAAATTGTTTCTGTACCTCTAGAAGCAAATTCATAACTAATATTACCTGTACCAGCAAATAAGTCTAATACAGAAATGTTATCGAAATAATAGGTATTATTTAAAATGTTAAATAATGATTCTTTAGCCATGTCAGTCGTTGGACGAACAGGTAAATTTTTTGGAGCTGAAATTCGTTTGCTTTTATGTTTTCCTGAAATAATACGCATTAAGAAACTAGAATAAAGTTAGTATGTTTAAAAAAATCTGTACTGTTAGTAAAAAAACTAGAATTTGAGTTTATAAAATTAATATTACGAACATAATTATAAGTAATATCATATAATTCCGATTCTTTTTCAATATCACCAATAAAAGTTAATTGAAATTTATTAGGATCCATTTCTAATTGTTCAGCAGTAAATAAAATGTAATAAATGAAATCTTCTTTTGTTTGAAAAGAAAAAGAATTATGAAGTTTTAAAGTACCTTGTTCAAAAACAATAATATCTATTTGATTTATAGATACGTGGACAAAAAAAAGTTGCTTAGGATTCTTTTCAGAATAACTTAAAAGTTTATCTATTAATACTGTAGAATGATGCTTAAATTCAAATTCTCCAAAATTTTGAAATAGATAATTGTTAATATTAACGTAAGGAATATATACTGTATGAGCATCCATTTTTTCTAAGGAATCATAAGTAATTAAATCTGTAGAAAGTGTTTTAACAGTGTATTTTAAGTAAGAATCTAAATTATTTCTATCAAAATATTTATTAGGAACTAGTGTAGATAAATTATTTTGATGAATCGCAGAAATAGAAATAAAATCCTGTTGTAAGTCTTTATCAATAGCAAATATATTAATGATTTCATTTAATAATACTTCAGGAGAAGTCAATGGCGTATCAAAAATATATTGGGTAAAAAGAATTGGTTCTTTTGTCTCTGAATTAAAAATACAAAAAGAAAATCCATCCAAACTAAATTGGATGGATAGATTCTTATGCTGCGCTAATGCGCTTATTTTTTTACTCTTTTTTTGCAAGTGCTTCAGCTTTATCGTAGTAAGGAGGCCAGTTACCACCAGTAGTTACTTCGTCTAAAGATCCAACAGAAACAAATTGACCTTTAATTTGATCAGTTTCAATTGCTTCTAATTCTTGCTTTACTAAAGAACGACTCATTCCTTTTAAAATAGAAGCTTTATCTGCTTTTACTTCAAAAACTGGAACTAATAAACCTGCAACTTTTTCTACTTTTCCTGTAGCTAATTCAAATTGCTTATCAGTACCAGGAACATTAAACATTCCTTTATAGTCTTTTCCTTCAAAATATTTCATCACAGGTTCATAACCTATTGTGTCAATTTGTTTTTTAGAAATCGTAATTTTAATTCCACCACCTCTATCAACTTCTTCTTCAACATTTTTAGTTTCTGTTAAAGCTAATTGACCGTTTTCTATAAAGTTAATTAAAGAATCTTTACTATCTGTATAGGTTCTATGAACTTCTTTATATTTTACTTCCGCGTCACGAATTAATTTTAAATTCTCAATAACTTTAGCGTATTTTACTTTTTTGTCTTTTGCAAAATTAATAGGCTCCATAATACCTCCGTAAATTTTATACACTAAAAAAGCAGTAACAGCTAATAATAATATAGATATTAACCATCTCATTTTCAGTGGTACAAACTTAACGATAAGGAAAGCTAAAAGAACTGCAACCACAACAGCTGCTAAAATCATTAATAATAAATTCATTTTTTTTGTTTTTAATATATGATATACGCAAATCTACAATTTTTTTTCATTCATGAAAATAATTATCTATAAATACATTTATCTTTGAGCATTATTTGAAATATGATAGAATCAGCACCCAATTTTTATAAAGAAATATTACAAAAATTTCCGTACCAACCTACTCAAAAACAAAGTGAGTTATTAGATGCTTTAACGCATTTTATATTTGATAACAATAATCACGCCCTTTTTTTGCTAAAAGGATATGCTGGTACAGGGAAAACAACAATTATAAGTACTGTGGTACATAATTTATGGAAAACAGGAAAAAAAGCAGTGTTATTAGCTCCAACAGGACGTGCAGCCAAAGTAATTTCAGGATATTCAAAAAAACAAGCATTCACGATACACAAAAAAATATATTTTCCTAAAAAGCAAAGTAATGGAGGTGTAAGTTTTGTAATGCAGCCTAATAAACATACAAATACGATATTTATTATTGATGAGGCTTCAATGATATCTGATGATCGACAAAATGCGAAACTATTTGAAAATGGATCATTATTAGATGATTTAATATCATATGTATATTCAGGTAAAAACTGTAAAATTGTTTTTATAGGAGATACCGCACAGTTACCTCCAGTTAAATTAACAATGAGCCCTGCTTTAGAAGCAGATAATCTTTCGTTTCAATTTAATAAGGAGGTAACAGAGATTGAATTAGATGAAGTAGTACGTCAACAAGAAGACTCTGGAATATTAGCAAATGCTACAGATTTACGTTTGTTAGTTCAAAATGATGCGACTCATTTTAAGTTTGATGTTAATTTTGCTGATATTATTCGATTAGAAGATAGTTATGATATTCAAGATGCTATTACTACGGCTTATGACGGTGATATAGGAGTAGAAGATACAGCGATTATAGTTCGATCAAATAAAAGAGCAAATCAATATAATCAACAAATAAGAACGACAATTCGAGGTCAGGAAAACGAAATATCAACAGGAGATTATGTAATGGTAGTAAAGAATAATTATTTCTGGTTAAAAGATTCTTCTTCAGCCGGTTTTATTGCTAATGGAGACATTTGTGAAGTAATGCGTATCAATTCAATAAAAGAACTCTATGGATTTAAATTTGCTGAAGTTGAAATTCGTATGATTGACTATCCTGATATGAACCCTTTTGAAACAGTATTACTTTTAGATACACTTTCTAGCGAAAGCCCTTCTTTAACCTATGAAGAGTCAAATAAATTATATGAAGCTGTAAAAGAAGATTTCGCTCATGAAAAATCTAAGTATAAACAGTTTATGGGAGTAAAGAAGAATAAGTATTTTAATGCCTTACAAGTAAAATTTTCCTATGCTATGACTTGTCATAAATCGCAAGGAGGGCAATGGAATACTGTTTTTATAGAGCAGCCATATTTACCTGATGGTCCAAGTGTTGAATATTTAAGATGGTTATACACAGCAGTTACAAGGGCACAAGAGAAATTATATTTAATTGGTTTTAAGGATGATTACTTTTTGAATTAAAAAGTGTTAGCATTTTGTTAATTTGATAGAATCTCTGACTAAAAAAGTTACATTTGTTAGCCAATCAAAACGTTAAAAATGTACAAAAAAACACTTTTTTGTTTTTCTTTTTTATTGATATCTATATCAATAACAGCACAAAAGCCTCAAAAATTATCATCAAATCAGATTTATGAAAAAGTTCAGAAATTAAACTTTTTAGGCTCTGCATTATATATAGCTGCACATCCTGATGATGAAAATACTCGATTAATAGCTTATTTAGCAAATCATGAAAAAGCAAGAACAGCTTATTTATCATTAACGCGTGGTGATGGAGGTCAAAACTTAATAGGTCCAGAAATAAGAGAACTATTAGGAGTTATACGAACACAAGAATTATTAGCGGCTCGTAGAGTTGATGGAGGAGAACAACGTTTTTCTAGAGCAAATGACTTTGGATACTCTAAACATCCGGACGAAACTTTAAAACTTTGGAACAAAGACAAGGTGTTAGCCGATGTAGTTTGGGCAATTCGTACATTTAAACCAGATGTAATAATCAATCGATTTAATCACAGAACCCCCGGTACAACTCATGGGCATCATACATCTTCAGCAATGTTAAGTGTAGAAGCTTTTGATTTGGCTAACGATAAAAACAAGTACTCAAATCAATTAAAAAGCACAAGCATATGGCAACCTAAACGATTGTTTTTTAATACTTCTTGGTGGTTTTATGGAAGTAGAGAAAAGTTTGCAAAGGCAGATAGAAGTAAAATGTTAAGTTTTGATGTGGGAGCTTATTATCCATTAAAAGGATTATCTAACAATGAAGTAGCTTCCATAGCGAGTAGTCAACATTTATGCCAAGGATTTGGACGTTTAACAACACGAGGTACTCAAACTGAATATGTAGAATTTTTAAAAGGAGATTTCCCTAAAAATAAAAAAGACATATTTTCTGGAATAAATACCACATGGAATAGAGTAGAAGGTGGTGGAGATATAGGAGATATTTTATATAAAATTGAAAAGAATTTTGATTTTGTAAACCCGTCAAAACATCTTCCAGAATTATTAAAAGCTTACAAGCTAGTTCAGAATTTGAAAGATGAACATTGGAAGAATATAAAAAGTAAAGAGTTAAAAGCTATTATTAAGGCTTGTGCAGGACTATATCTAGAAGCATCTGCAAATACATCAAGTACAACACCAAATAGTGTAGAAAGTATTAATTTCGAAATTTTAAATAGAAGTAAATTTTCTATGGAATTAGCATCTATAAAGGTGCTTCCTGAAGGAAATGTGATACAAAAGAATTTAGATTTAGCTCCAAACTCAAGAAAAAACTTTAAAGAAAATATTACTATTGGTTCGTTAGAATATTCTTCGCCATATTGGTTAAGCTCTCCTTGGGATTTAGGTATGTATAAGGTTGCAAATAAAAAAGTTATTGGAAACCCAGAAACTGAAAGACCAATACAAATACAATACAATTTAATAATAGAGAATGAAGCAATTTCATTTACTATTCCTGTAGTACATAGATATTCTGAAAGAGATAAAGGTGAAATCTATGAGCCTTTTGAAGTATTACCTATAGTTACAACTAAACTAAAAAATAAAGTAGTTATATTTTCAGAAGAACACTCACAAAAAGTTTCTTTAGAAGTGCGTTCGGGCGCTAAAAATGTAGCAGGAACTGTTTCTTTACAAGTTCCGAATGGCTGGGAAGTTTCACCAAAAGAAATAGCGTTTGATATTGAACAAAAAGGAGATGTACAAGTAGTAGATTTTAAAGTAATACCACCTAATGAACAATCGGAAGTAGTTTTAAAAGTAATAGCTAAAGTAAATGGAAAATTGTTTGATAAAGAGTTAGTAGAAATTAACTACAATCACATACCAAAACAATCAATATTATTACCATCAGAAGCAAAAATGGTACGTTTAAATATAAAAAAAATAGGTAAAAGAATTGCTTATATTCAAGGTTCTGGAGATGCTGTACCAGAAAGTTTGCGTCAAATAGGATACAATGTTATTGAAATTAATCCAAAAGATATTAACGATAAAAATTTAGAAGATTTTGATGCTGTTGTTGTTGGTATACGTGCTTATAATGTTTTGCCTGAATTACAATTCAAACAAAAATATTTGTTAGATTATGTAAAGAATGGTGGAAATATGATTGTACAATATAATACAAGTAGGAGAGTAGATGTAAAGGCACCTTTTGAATTAAAATTATCTAGAGATAGAGTTACTGATGAGGATGCTAAGGTTACAGTATTAGCAAAAAATCATTCGTTATTAAACTATCCTAATAAAGTTTCTGATTCTGATTTTAACGGTTGGGTACAAGAGAGAGGACTGTATTTTCCAAACCAATGGGGTAAAGAGTTTACGCCTATATTATCTATGAATGATAAAGGGGAATCAACTAAAACAGGAAGTTTATTAATAGCTAAATATGGAAAAGGTAATTATATGTATACAGGGTTAAGTTTCTTTAGAGAGCTGCCTGCAGGAGTTTCTGGAGCTTATAAATTGTTTGCAAATATGTTATCGGTAGGAAAAGAAGAAAATAAAAAGACTGCAATTAAGATGTAGTAAATAACGAATTATAAAACAAAAAAGCTTGCCAATGGAAAGCTTTTTTGTTTTTAAAGTATTTTTTCCTTTTAAGATTCTTTTGTTAAATAGATTTTTATTTAGCCCACCAAAGTTTAGTGTCAAGGTTGTCAGGCCCTTGAGCTGCTATAGCACTATCATAGTTTACCTTATTAATATTAGGAGTTGTGGTAGCATATGCTTGTCTTTGAGGAATATCAGTACCTTGTAATAAAATTGCAGGTTTTACAATTGTACTAGGACCACCAATTCTTCTCCATTCAGCCCAAGATTCATAGCCTTGCATAAATAAAGCTACCCATTTTTGTTCTGCAATTGATTGCATTCCAGTATACGGAAAAGCATCAGCAAAAGTATTCGCATCTGGAGTAGGAACATTCCATTGTTTCATAGATTCTTTTATACCATTTCTAAAATAAGTTTCAGCATTGCCTGTCATCCAACCAAGTTCAACAGCTTCAGCCATAGAGAACTGTATTTGTGCAGCTGTAAATATGATACCAGGAGCAGTTCCGTTATAAATAATATCTTTTGTAATAAAAGAAAAATTATCAACTAAATCATTACCACTTCCATAATCAGCACCGATAAATCTAGTGCCACTACCTGCGGAAGCGCTAGTAGCTGGGTCTGAATATTTAGCTAATCTAGGATCTTGAGGAGCTGTATCTGAACCAGTTCCTATCATGTAATTAACAATAACATCAGACATTAAATAATCTTTACGAGTCTCAAAAGCATCTTGCCAAGGATTATCATTATTATCATCAGATAAAAAAGTGTAATAAATATTATCACTTGATTGTTGAATAGCACCAGAAATAGCTTCGTTGAATTTAGTTTTAGCATACCCCCCTAATTCAACATCTCTTTTAGATAAACGAAGAGCCATAACAGCTTTTAATGTATTACCAAATTGTTTCCATCTTGCCATGTTACCATTGAATAAAATATCTCCTTGTGGGACTCCTGAAGTTGTTATTTTAGCCAAAACAGCATCGATTTCTGAAATAAGTCCTTTGTAAACAGTTTCTTGTGAGTCTAAAACGGGCTTTTTTAATTCAAGACCTTTAAGTGCTTCTGTATAAGGTATCCGTCCCCATCTATCAGTCATAGTGTGTAAAAAATATACGCGAGCTAAAGTAGCTGCAACAAGAGTGTTTATTGAAGCTGGAGCTGTACTAGTTTTATTTATTTCAATTACAGTTTTAAGGTCGTTTAAAGGATTAGCATATAACCTGTAGTATGACCAGTTTAAGCTAACATATCTACTTTCATCAGGATATTGCCCGTTAGCTACATATTGGCTGTAAAGCATTGGAGTTTTTTGAGTAACCTGAGTACCAATCTCTCTTAAAGCATTAGCTAGTAGTCCAGAGCTAGAAGCTATAGAAGATTCGTTTGGATTTGTATTTGTATCTCCAAAATCTACAGTTTCACAACTTGTTAGTAAGGTGCCAATAAGTACGAATAATAGAAGTTTATTTGTTCTTGTTTTCATTGTAATAAATTTTAATTAAAATGTAAATTTTGCATTTACGCCAATCGAACGAGCACTAGGCATTTGACCGTTTTCAATATAATTATATGAATCTCTACCTTCAATTTCTGATGGATCAATTCCTTCTATATCAGATTCTATTAACCAAACATTATTAGCGAATATTCCTAAATTGATATTGGTAAAAGGAGTTTTTTCTAAAATAGTACTTGGTAGATTGTACTCAAATCTAATGGTTCTAAGTTTAATATATGTTGCATCATTAATATACTCTTCATGAACATTTCTTAAATTAGTTCTCCATAGAACATAAGGATTTACTAAGAATTGTTGAGCATTGCCGTTGGCATCAACACCTGACGTTAATTGTCCTCCAGAATCAGAATTTGCATTAGTTAGATTAACAGACCATGCAGTACTTTTAGTACCTGTGATAGTATTTCGTATAGGGTTTCCTAAAGGATTATTTCCTACAGTTTCAATACCTTGCCCTCCATAATTACTATATCTTCTTGTAACTCCATAAAACTTACCTCCAAATTGGTAATCAAAACCAAAAGATAAGTTAAAATTCTTGTAAGAAAAATTAGTTGTTAACCCACCAGTAAAATCGGGTAAAATTGAACCTAAAAATTTATTAGTATCATATTCATATAATCCATTAGCAGCAAGTATTTTATTTCCATTAGCATCACGTCTATATGCATTGCCATAAATGGCTCCCCATTCTTTTCCAATACGTTCTTGTAATTGAGGCCCCCAGCTGCTTAAAATATTAACATCTACACCATCGGCAATATAATTAACAGTTTTTTTAAGAGAAGCGATATTAAAATCTATATCCCATCTAAAGTTTTCTGTTTTTACAGGTATTAAATTTAAAGATAGTTCAAAACCTTTAGTGGTTTGTTTGCCATCATTACTATAGAAACCTGTAATTCCAGTAGAACCAGGAATCGTAACCCATGAAGGAAGTTCTTCATCTTTTCTGTTAAAGTAAGTTACATCTATACCAATTCTGTTTTTTAAGAATTTAAGTTGAATACCAAATTCTGTTTCTTTTTTACTTCCACCTCTTAATAGAGGGTTAATTCCTGCATTTGGTACTGATGATGTTCCAGTTGAACCATAAGGGTTTCCGGTAGTGTATGTTTGAGATAATGCATATGGGTTTGGGAAATATGGAGCTTCTGCTAATCCTATTCTTATTTTACCAAAAGATAAAGTCTCATTATTTTCTATTAATTTAGAAAAGACAAAAGAACTAGAGATACCGAAAGAAGTAATTTTATTTTTATCAGGGTTTGCTGTAGAACCCCAGTCATTTCTATATGTACCTTCTACAAAAAATAGATCTTTATATCCTATAGAGAGAGAAGAAAATAAAGCTTTTCTTTTTGTTTCTATTTTCCCTCCAGCATAACCGGGTCTATCTACAGATGTAGTAATACTATAAAAGCCTGGCGTTGTCATACCTCCAACAGTTTCAGATTCGCTGTACCTATAAATTTGGTTGGTTATTTCAAAACCAGCATAAGCAGAAAAATCAAAATCATTTAATTTTTTAGAGTAGTTAACAATACCAGTAACTTCATCTTTAACATCGCTTGATACGCTTTCTTGATACCATGGATTTCCTGAGTGGTTAGGATTTAAACCTCCCCAAGCGGCTCTGTCGCTATAATTATAACTATTGTAAGATTTTTTAAAAAGTATATCAGCATTCAAATCATCGTTAAATTTATAATTTGCACCAAATGATCCATATAAGCTGTTTTTAACTTGCTCGTTTAAGTTTTCATAGATTTCAAAGTAAGGAGAATCCCAGTATAAAGGTTTTAAATTTGTAGGAGATGATATGTTCCAAGAATAAATGTCTCCATTTTGTTTATAATTTTTTAATCTTTTAATATCTAATTGTCTTTGCCACCATTGGTTAAAATTAGACCCTAAGTTACCATAGTTATTATCGGTATCGTTTTTGGTATACCGATTTGTGTAATTTGCATTAACTCTAAAACTTAATTTTTTATTAATATTGTAGTCTGTGTTAACGCTAACAGTAAGAGTACTGCGTTTTGTGTTTTCTAAAATTAATTCTTGATCAATTTTTGTCAGAGTAGTTCTAATATTATAATCTTCTCCGCCTTTTAAGAAGCTTAAAGAGTTATTTTTAGTGACTCCTGTTTGATAGAAATCTTTAACATTGTTAGGGTTTGCTTCCCATGCTCTTAATTTTCCATATTCATTACTTCCTGGTATCCAAGAATCCCAATGACGCACCATTTGCCCTTTTAATTTAGGTCCCCAAGATTCATCAGCAGAATAGGTAGGAATATTTTGCCCGTTGTAATCTGTAAAGTACCCAATGGCATTCGTATATCTTTCAGGATGTCCAACAGGTTTCCCATCATTAGCATAACCACCACCATATTCATTTTGATATTCAGGCATTAAATAAACATTAGAAAAAGCAACACTTGTACTAAATTCAATTGAAGATTCCCCATTCTTTGCCTTTTTTGTTGTAATTACAATAGCCCCGTTTCTACCTTCTGGACCATATATAGCTGTTGCTGCTAACCCTTTTAGTACGGTCATAGACTCAATATCTTCAGTATTAACATCTGACCTTGCATTTAATTTAATTCCATCAACAACATATAATACATTGCTTTCTCCCCTTAATCTTATATTGGAGTTTTTAAAAGTAGAACTGGGTTGACCAGTAAATTGAATCCCTGCAACTTTACCTGCTAAAGCTGTGCTAATATCTGTCTCTTTTGTTTTAGTAAGATCTTCCCCTTTTACGGTTTGTTGAGAGTAACCTAATGCTTTTGCTTCTCTTTTTATACCTAATCCTGTAATTACAACTTCATTAAGGACATTTCCGCTTACCATAGTTAAATCTATTTTGTTAGTAGATTTAATATTAATTTCAACAGTTTTCATTCCTATAAAACTAAAAATAAGAACATCTCCAGTTTGAGCTTTAATAGTGTACTTTCCGTTAAAATCAGTTTCGGTTCCAATAGCTGTCCCTTTTTTTATAATATTTACTCCAGGAAGAGGGCCTGATTCATCAGAAACAATTCCTGAGATAGTTCTTTCTTGTGCCAAAGTAATTTGAACAATTAGTGCTAAAATTAGCGTTAAAACTCCATTAAAATTTGTTTTCATTTGCTGTTTTTTTCGTGTTTAGAAATCAATATAAAAGTGGATCATTATTTAAATATGTCTATAGATTAAAATTGATTTTGCGTTAAAAATTATATGTCATTTATGCTACTCTGATTGAATAGTATATGATATAATTTGAACCAATTATAATTAAAATAAATGCTTTTATATAGGGGGGATTAATAAACGGATACTTTAACGTAATAAGCGGTATGAAATGCTGATTAAAAGGAAAATAAGTTTATTTTAATGTTTGTTGTAGTGTCGTATTTACTAATAGATGGTTGTTAGTAGTATATATTGAGGAAGATATTTCTCAGGGTTTTTATAAAATGTTGCTTTTTGTTCTGCTGATGTAAAATAATAGATTATGTTTTTATAATTTGATTTGAAATTTTTATTTCCTTCCTGTGCTAACTCTAAATTTAGGTATGAAGTTTTTATAAACACATTTTGGTAAGAGCTTTTTAATCATAAGTTTTGCTTAACACAAGGTATTAATGCAATATTTTATAAAAATTTTAGTAAACATAAGATGTTGATAGTTTATTTATTAAAAGTTTTGCTTAACACA
>NZ_CANLTU010000013.1 GCF_947494125.1 uncultured Tenacibaculum sp. | reverse complement strand
ACTGGTGCCTTAGCTCAGTTGGTAGAGCAAAGGACTGAAAATCCTTGTGTCCCTGGTTCGATTCCTGGAGGCACCACTATAAAATCTTAACTTTAGTTTTGACTTTTATAAATTGTTACTTTAATAAGCATTAACTGGTGCCTTAGCTCAGTTGGTAGAGCAAAGGACTGAAAATCCTTGTGTCCCTGGTTCGATTCCTGGAGGCACCACCGAAAAACCCGAACTTTTTGTTCGGGTTTTTTAATTTTAACTAAAAAACTCATTGTTAAACAATGAGTTTTTTGTTTTTATTTTAATTTAAATTGCATTTCAATAGGCAGATGATCTGAAGCTTGGCCAAAATCATTTAAAACATTTCCACCTACATACTCTATGCTTTTTTCTGTATAAAATATATAATCTATTCTTTCGTATAAATCTTTAGTATCAAATGTATTTTTTGGGTTTTGAATATTGAAAGCAGCATTTCCTACTCCTTCCATTGTAAACATTTTTTGAATAACGGCTTCTTGATCTCTCGCTTTTGAGTTAAAATCTCCAAGTAATATTGTTGGGTAATTTTCTTTATACCTTTTAAAAACATTTAATACATAGTCAAATTGACGAACTCGTGTAGGTTTATCAAATGCTTCTAAATGTATATTTATAACCACAACTTCTTTTCCTTCAAATACAACCTTAACTACTTGAACTAACCTATCTAAATACAACGCATCCCTATAAAACGGACTATCTGGAACTCGTTCTAAAACAATACGTTCATAATCTTTTAATTCATATTTACTTAGAATTGATTGGCCAGAAACTACTTTTCCGAAATGCATACTAGGTGGCCAGTACGGATATGGCAAATAACGCTCATCCCAGTTTACTCCTCTTGCAATATTATTATAACCTAATTTAGAAAACTCTTCTTCTTGATTAACTTCATAAGATCTAGAAGCATTATAATCAATTTCTTGAAAAGCTATAATATCTGGATTTACTTTTTTAAGTTCTTTTTCTACTTTCTTTAAATTGTTTTCAAATAATTCTTTAGGCTTTGCTATTGGTAAATTATTTGTCATTCCACTTAAATAACCAATATTGTAAGTAACTATACTATATACAGAGTCTTTATCTAAATTTTCTGGATAATTATTTACTATTAATTTTGAATACTCCTTAGCGTCCATTGTTGACGATGAAGCCCAAAAGAAAAAAACTGCAAATAGTACCAATACTAAAACAAGTAATCTTAATAAAATTCTGATTATATTTTTCATAAAAAATTAAAGAAATGTTAAAAATGACTTTCAAATTTAAACTTTTTTAAAATAGCATAGTCATAGATGTGTAAATAATTAAAAAACTTAAATTTTATAAAGATGAAAAAAATAATAGCATTATTAGTTTTAGCAATTGGGTTTACTTTAACATCTCAAGCTCAAAAAGGAAAAAGAGGTGATTTTGAAAAACTAACAGTAGCTCAACAAACCGAATTAGCTGTAAAAAAAATGACTTTGAAGTTAGATTTAACAGCTGCTCAACAACGTAGAGTTAAACCTTTACTTGCTGAAAAAATAGCTAAGCGTAAAACTATGCATGAAAAAAGAAAGGCGATGAAAGAAAGCGGTAAAAAAAGGGAGAAACCATCTGCTGACGAACGCTTTGCTAAAAAAAGTAAAATGCTAGATGCTCAAATTGCTTTTAAAGCTGATATGAAACGTATTTTAAATGAGAAACAATACGAAAGATTTGAAAAAATGGCTGCTAGAAAAAAGCATAAACTTAAAAAGAAAATGAAACATAGAAAGCATAAAAAAAACTCAAAAGAAAGACGTCATAAAAATCATGATGAAAAATAAAAATTGGTTAGTAGTAAATTAGTTTTGATTGATGGCCCAGTTTTGGAAACAAAACCGGGCTTTTTTTATTCTTTAAACCAACTTGAATATTTTACATAATTGTTGGCTATTCTATCTATTTCTCCTGATATTAATTCTTTAGAAACATCCTTCACTTTTTTTGCTGGAACCCCTGCATAAATACTTCCACTTTCTACTCGTGTATTTTTTGTTATAACTGCTCCCGCCGCAATTATAGAGTTTGATTCTATAACACAATCATCCATAATAATACTTCCCATCCCTACTAAAACATTATCATGTATTGTGCAACCATGTACAATTGCATTGTGTCCTATAGAAACATTATTCCCTATTGTTGTTGGAGATTTTTGATAGGTTGCATGTATTACTGCTCCATCTTGTATATTTACCTTGTCTCCCATTTTTATATAATGCACATCACCACGAATTACCGCATTAAACCAAACACTACATTCTTTTCCCATTTCTACATCTCCAACTATTGTTGCATTTTCTGCCACATAACAATCTTCTGGTATTTTAGGCGATTTCCCGTTTACTGCTTTTATAATTTTCATTTTTCTATTTAAAATAAGATAATAAGTTTGCTTTTTTTGAAGAGGAAACCGTTATTTCTTTACCGTTTGATAAAATTACACTCCCTCCTTTTCCCTTCTTATATTTAACTACCATATTTACATTTACTAAATACGATTTATGAACTCTTGCAAAAGAATTTTCTTTTAAAAGTTCTTCAAAATACTTTAATGTTTTACTAACTAACTTTTTTGAGTTTAAAAAATGTATTTCTGTATAATTATCATCTGCTTTACAAAATTGAATATCGTTAATATCTATAACTTCAAACCCATCTTGTTGAGGGATTGTTATTTTCTCTGACGTTAAATTATTCTTTGGCAATAATACTGTATCTTCTAGCTCCTTTTCTCGTTCTTTTATTTCTGTTACTAAACTTACTGCTTTTATTAATTCATCTATTGAAATAGGTTTTAATAAATAGTATGTTGCTTGACTGTTTAATGCTTCTATTGCGTAGTGATCATAAGCTGTTACAAAAATAGTTTCAAATGTTTGATTTTCTATTCTATCTAACAAATCAAACCCATTTCCGTAAGGCATTTCTACATCTAAAAATACTAAATCTAATTCGTTTTCTTCAATTAATTTTTGTCCATCATCTATATTATCAGCTTCTCCAATCAGTTGAACATTTGGACAATATTTTAATAGATAATTTCTTAAAATATCTCTTCCAATAGCCTCATCTTCTATTATAATTGCTTTCAATTTCATTACTAATTTCTTTTTAAAATCAATTCTACTTTTGTTCCACTACCATCCTCTAACAAATCAGAAACTGATACGGATATTTTATCTTTATACATATCATTTAAAATAGCTATCCTGTTTTGAATAGTACTTAAACCTTTTGACTTTTGTTTTAACTGATGCTTGGTTTTAATTTCCATCGATTTTTTACGTCCAACTCCATCGTCTTGAATTGTTATCAAAATATTTTCCTCATTATATTGATCCATTGAAATAGTTAATTTTCCTTTCTCTTTTTTATATCGAAGTCCGTGCCAAATGGCATTTTCTATATATGGTTGTAATAACATTGGTGGAATCGCATAGTCATCTAATTTAATTTTTTCATCTATCGAAATCCCATATTCAAATTTATCTTTAAATCGATTATGCTCAAGTTTTACATATAACTCTAACAACTCAATCTCTTTTGTTAATGGAATAAAATCTTCATCAGAGTTTTCTAAAACAGAGCGCATTAACACTGAAAACTCAGATAAATACCTGTTAGCACTACGCTCATCATTTACCGCTATAAAATTATTCACAGAATTTAAAGCATTAAAAATAAAGTGTGGATTCATTTGCGAACGCATAGACTTTAGTGCTAATAAATTATTTGCTAACCTCTGTTGTTTATTTGTACGATGCATTAAATATGCTAATAAGCACATCAATAAAATTCCAGCTAACAATGAATAAATAATTAATTCTTGACGCTTGTTACTTTCCTGAACTAATTGTTGATCTTTATAAGCCAAGTCTATTTTATTCCCTGCTAACTCTTTATCTTTTTCTAAGCTTGATATTCTATTCTGACTCTCTGCTATTCTCCTACCAAAACGTTTGATTTGCTGTATTTCTTGCTCCTTTCTTGAATATAACGTATCTACTAACCTAACATAACTTTGATAAGCTTCTAATGCTCCCTTACTATTCCCAACCGATTCTAATACTTCTGAAAGTTTACGGGTTGCATCTTTTTGAATAATTATATCCTCATTCTTACCTGCCTCTTCTATACTCTTTTTTAAATAGGGAATTGCTTCATTATACTCCTCTTTTAAAATATAAGCATTCCCTATTTTATAATTTATTTTTTGTGAAGTTATTGAATCTACTAATGACTCTTTCAATTCTGAATCTATTGGAATATCATCTGTTTTTTCTAGACTTTCTTTACGTAATTGTATTTCTTCATCGTAGCGTTGGTTTTGATTATAATAGTCGGCAACTTTTTGTTGCACCTGTAATGAATTCATTGAGCTCCCCAAACTATCATATGCTAAATCTAAAGAATTTTGAAATAATGAATCTGCCTTTTTTTCTTCTCCTAATTTCACATATACTTCAGCTAATTTAGCATTTAGGTCTGTTATTTTAGACTTTACCTGACTCTTCTTCGCTATTTTCAAAGCACTTTTGTAGCTATCTAAAGCTTTAGTAAACTCTAGTAAATTCTTATATGCATCCCCTAAACCTTCATTCGCTATTAAACGATTATATACACTTAGTTTTCCTTTTAATACTTTCTTATAATTTCTTTTAGCATCACCATTTTTTAATGCTAATAATTCAGTTTTGGCTAATAGCAACAATACTTTTGAGTCATAAACTTCTTCTATTGATGCTTTATAATTTTCAATTGCTAAATCGTATTGCTTCCAGTGTATGTATATCTCTCCCAATTCTTTAAATGAAACAGATTTTCGCCTTTTAGTTTCACTTTCATTCAACATTTTTTCTACAAAAGTTAAACTTTTATCTAAATTTTTTTCTTTATAAAATTTTACTGAATCGAAGTATACATTAAACAGATTTGCTCCTTTTTTTCTTTTTGACGTTGCTTTCTTACTTAAAGAAACTTTATTAAAATTATATCTTGATTCTTTTTCGCCTTCAAAATTTTCTACCATAATTTTAATATCCTCATCATCTTTTATCCTATAAAAAACGGTATTAAAATCTGGATGAGCAACAACTAGTTCATCATTAATCTTAGCCCTAACATTATATCTTCCATATGAATCTAAAAATAAAAACCTTTTACCATTTACTGATATATCTGCATTTTTAATTGCTTTCCCCGAACTTTCATCCACCACACTTACTTTTACTGAAAATTCTTTAGCTTCTCTTTCTTGTCCTTGAGAGAAAACTATCGAAATACTCAATAGTAGCAACGTAAATAATATGTTTATTTTTTTATTCATCTCTTTATTAATTAGTGTAAACATACACACAAAAAATGAGTTCGAAAAATTCGTAATTACTCAAAAACACTTGTTATATACATCAAAAGCCTCATTTACTCATTTTATCTATCTAATCACTCAATATAGTGTGCTCTTTACTCATTATCATTTTTATTTCAAATAAGTTGCTCTTAGTTTTGAAGTATAAACAATATGTTATGAAAGTTACACAAACCTTAATTATTTTACTTTTTACTACTGTAGTTTTTAGTCAATCATTAAAAAACAACAGTCCTTTTATTGAAATAACTGGTCACGCTGAATTAGAAATTAGTCCTGATGAAATTTACTTAGATATTCGTTTAAAAGAAAGAATGAAAAATGGTAAAAAAATAACGTTAAACGAATTAGAAAATTCTTTAAAAAAAGAATTAGAAATCATAGGTATACCTATAACTAATTTATTTATTTCTGACATTAATTCGGTTATATCTAAAACTGGATGGTGGAGTCAAGAGGTTTTATCTATAGGCAAATATTCTTTAAAAATCACAAGCCCTAAAAAACTTAAAAAAGTATTTGAGGTTTTTAAAAAATTAAAAATTACTGATACTCGAATTACCAAAGCCACTCACTCTAAATTAACGCTTTTCAAAAAGAAAAATAGAATTGCTGCTATTAAAGCTGCTAAAGAAAAAGCGAAATATCTACTAAATGCAATTAATGCGACTATAGGAAAACCTTTAAAAGTTAATGAAACTGAACATCAACTACAAGATTTCGCACAATTAAATCATTTAAATACAACTTCAGAATATGGAAGTATATCGAAAGTAAAGTCTTACAAAAAAGATATTATACAATTTGAAAACATCAAGTTAACTTCTTCTATTTATGTAGTTTTTCAAATCAAATAAAAGATAATTATTAGCTACCAAACTACTAATAACTTAAAACAGAAAATTATGAAAACTCATGTATTAAAAATATTATTCGTTTTTACTCTTATAATCTCTACAGTAGGTTACGCAACGAATCCTAAAAGTAAAAAACAAACAACTAAAGTGGCTTTATTACTAGATACTAGTAATAGTATGGACGGGCTAATTAACCAAGCTAAAGCTCAATTATGGGAAATTGTAAATGAATTATCGTATGCTAAATGTAACGGAGTTACTCCTAAGTTAGAAATTGCTTTGTATGAATATGGAAATGATCAATTATCTTCAAAAGAAGGTTACATCCGTCAAGTATTACAATTCACTAGTAATTTAGACGATATTTCTGAACATCTTTTCTCTTTAAAAACTAATGGTGGAAGTGAATTTTGTGGACAAGTTATTCAAACTTCTTTAAACGAATTAAACTGGGGCGCGAAAGAAAATGATTTGAAAATGATTTTTATAGCAGGAAATGAACCATTTACTCAAGGTAAATTAAACTATAAAGATGCTATTACCAATGCTAAAGAAAAAGATATTACAATTAACACTATTTTTTGTGGTGATTATAACCAAGGAATTTCTGGAATGTGGCAAGACGGTGCTATTTATGGTGGTGGCGATTATATGACTATTAATCATAATAAAAACATTGTTCATATAGTAACTCCTTATGATAATGATATTATTATTTTAAATAAAAAATTAAATAAAACCTATATCCACTATGGTAACAAAGGATATTCTAAATATACAAATCAGAAAAAACAAGACTCTAATGCTCTTACTTTAGATGAAGTAGTAGTTGTAAAACGAGCTGTTACTAAAAGCTCTAAATTATATAAGAATGCTGAATGGGATTTAGTGGACGCTTCTGAAGAAAAAGAAATTGATTATACTAAATTAAAGAAAAAGCAACTTCCAAAGCATTTACAAAACAAATCGTCGAAAGAAATAAAAAGGCATGTAGATTTTAAGCGTAAAGAACGATTAGATATTCAAGAAAAAATTAAAGAATTAGATAAAAAAAGAAAGCAGTATGTAGCGAAAAAGAAACGTGAATCTTCTAAAAAAAACGAATTAGAAAGTGTTATGATTAAGGCTATAAAAAAACAAGCGAAAAAGAAAAACTACTCTTGGTAGGTTTAGTTTGATTAGTAGTTAGTTTTGAAGCGGAGTGGTACTCCGCTTTTTTATTTTATCATTAATTTTTCTCCAATACTAATACTATTACCAGTTAAACCATTAGCTTCTCTTATGCTTTTTACTGATGTTTGATATTTTCTAGCTATAGAATATAACGTATCTCCTTTTTGAACTTTGTGGTAGCCTGCTTTTATTCTTTGCTGCTTTTTATAATTCTTAGGTTTTATTCTATCGTATTGCGCTAAATTATATTTTTTTATAATCCCTATCAGTTTTTGAGGATAGCGTTTGTCTGTTGCATAACCCGCTCTACGTAAACCATAGGCCCATCCTTTATAATTTCTATGCCCTAATTTAAATAAGCTTGCATATCGTTTTCGAGTAATTAAAAACTGCGAATGATCTTCATATGATGTTTCTGGATATTTATATTTTCTAAAACATTCACCTTTTTCATCATCGTCATGTGTTACACTTTTTCCTTTCCAACCTCTATGGCACTTTATACCAAAATGATTGTTTGATCTTCTTGCTAAATTACTTCTACCACTTCCCGATTCTAATACTCCTTGTGCTAAAGTTATACTTGCTGGTATATTATGCTCGTGCATTTTTTTTACAGCTATCGGTGCAAATTTTTGAATATATGCTACCGTATGATTTTTATTTGTCTTTAAAGGCTTCTGTACCTGCTCTATTTGTGGTAGTTCAGGTATTACTTCTTCTACCTCTTCTAAAACAACCACTTTTGGTGTAGATTTAACCACATTTTTATTAGAACCACAACTTGCTAAAAATACTGTGCAAACTACTATGTAAAAAACTAACTTTATTCTCATTAAATGTTTATTAACTCTTGGTTTTTATTCTTTAATCTTTGATTTACTCCTGCTATCCCTTGTAAACCTCCTGTATGGATTGCTAATATTTTACTGTTCTTTTGAAATTCATTCTTTTTAATTTTCTCTATAATTCCAAACAACATTTTACCAGTATAAATTGGATCTAGAGGAATACTTGTTGCTGTTTTAAACTCATTAATAAAACGAATAAGTTCGGTATTATATTTTCCATAACCTCCAAAGTGATAATCGCTTTCCAAGCTCCAATTATCATTCCTATTTACTAACTGCTGAATATCATCTTGTAAAAAATCACCTTTTAAGGCTGGAAAACCTATTATTTTTTGATAATCTTTAGCTGATTCAATTAATCCAGCTATAGTACCTCCTGTGCCAATAGCAGAGCAAATATAATCGAATTTTTCATCTTTATTTGTTAAGATTTCTTTACAACCTTTTACAGCTAATTCATTGGTTCCTCCTTCTGGAACTAAATAAAAGTCTCCAAATTCTTTTCGAAGCTCTTCTATAAAGTTTTTTTCTGATTTATTTCGATAATCAGACCTTGATACAAACTTAAATTGCATTCCACTTTTATACGCTTCTTTCAAGGTAGTATTTTTTGACAGTGTTTTATTCAAATCAACACCTAACTCATCTCCACGAATAACACCAATAGTTTTAAATGCAGATAACTTCCCTGCTACTGCAGTAGCAACTATATGATTGGAAAATGCTCCTCCAAAAGTTAATAATGTATCTTTTTGTTGATTTTTAGCTTCTTCTATATTGTATTTCAGTTTTCGAAACTTATTCCCTGATACAAACGGATGGATTTCATCCTCTCTTTTAATATAGAGTTCGATATTCTTTTCTTTTAAAACTGAAAGAAAAACTTCTTGATTTTGACTTACAAAATCCTTACTAAAAAAAGAGTTATCTATACTATTCAATACTACCATATTTAAGATGCTAAAATACTAGAATTCCTACTGAAATAAAGTAATTCTGTTACTACATTTAATCATTAACACCCCTTTTCGCTTCAATTAATTGCTTTTAAATACTTCTTATAGAGTATAGCATCTGTAACAAACCTTTAATCCAATCGTTAAAATAGCATAAAAAAACTCTAAAAATGCGATCTATATTCTTCTTACTTTTAATTATTTCATATTTTGTTTCTTCTGCTCAAAACATTAAAATAAAAACTTTAAAAAAAGACAGCTTGATTATTATTAAAAAGGAGTCTAAAAAAGGGTTTTATCATGATTATATTTTATACATACCAAAAAAAACTCCTTTAAATAAAAATATTTTTTTATTGGTAGAGCCCAATAATACAGGCAAAACATCTGATAATATAGAAATCCATAAAAAATATGCTATTAATTTAGCTTCTGTAAGCTCCATTGGAAATAATATTTCTACAGAATTAAAAATCCCTTTACTTGTTCCTATTTTTCCAAGACCAGCATCTAAACCTCTTATGTACACTCATGCATTAGATAAAGATGTGATGATTGAAAAATCTCTTGAATTAAAACGACTTGACTTACAACTATTAGCAATGATAAATGATGCTAAAAAAAAATTAAACTCTATGAATATTAATGTTCATTCTAAAGTTTTCATGAATGGTTTTTCTGCTTCTGCTACATTTACAAATCGTTTTTCTTTTATTCATCCTAAGACTATTAAAGCTCTAGCTATTGGTGGTTTTAATGGAGAGCTCATTCTGCCTCAAAATAAAATTAACGATATTCAATTAAATTATCCAATAGGAATAAAGAACTTTAATGAATTATTTAATAAAGATTTTGAGATTAATCAATACAAGCAAATTCCTCAATTTATTTACATGGGTAAATTAGATAAAAACGATGCTGTTCAATTTGACGATGCTTATAGTGAAAACGAGCGTAAAATAATTAACAATAATATTGGAAGATCTGTATATAAAAGATATTTAAAGTGTCAAGAAATATATTATAAAAATAATATACATCCAATTTTTAAAACTTATGATAATGTTGGGCACTGGACCACATCTGATATAAATCTTCAAGTTATAAAATTCTTTTTAAAACAAATGCAAAACAAATAGAATCATACAAATTTGTTCTCTGTTTATCTATATAATGTAGTACTTTTAAACTCTTTATACTTTATATCCTGAATAATAAACTATGAACAAATTTTAAATTTTCTTTCAATCTTATTTTCTTGTTTTTTTGAGGAAAACACTATATAAAGCACCTGTTTCATTGTGAATATCTATTAATCTTTAAAAAATGAAATCAAAAACGATAAACATCAAACAAATTACTCCTTCTGAAGTTTTACCTATTCGACATAAAGTTATGTGGCCAAATATGCCAATTACATATGTTTCTCTAAAAAATGATGATGAGGCAAGACACTTTGGTTTATTTCTTAACGGAGAAATTACCTCTATAATTTCCTTATTTATAGAAAATAACGAAGCTCAGTTTAGAAAATTCGCAACTTTAATTGAGTTTCAAGGTTTCGGCTATGGATCTATATTGTTAAAACACATTATTTCTTTAGTGCAAAAAGAAAACCTTAAAAAATTATGGTGTAATGCTCGAGTAGAAAAATCAAAATTCTATGAGAGGTTTAACTTAAAAACCACTAACAAAAAGTTTGTAAAAGACGGAATTGATTATGTTATTATGGAAACCTATTTTTAAGAATAATCAGTCCATAAAAAAGCTCCTATAAACTAAGTATTATAAGAGCTTTAAATTTTATTAGTAGTTAGAAATCTGTTCTTCTACAGTTTCCCATTCTTCCATTAATGTATCTATTTGGGCTTTCTTTGCTTTATATTTTTCAAAGAAATTAGGTCGAGAAGAAACTTCATCATAATTCTGAGCCAATTCTAAATCTATTTTTTCTATTTCAGATTCAATATCTGCTATTTTATTCTCTATTTTATTTAGCTTATTCTTTAATCTTTTTAATTCTTTTTCTTCTTCTCTAGATAATTTATAACTGTCTTTTTTTGAAGTGTTTTTTTCTTCTTTTACAACAGTTTTCTTTTCTGCATCACGCAAATTCTCCATTTTGTGTTGCTCTAAGAAATAATCAATATCTCCTAAATATTCTTTTATTACTTTATCTTTAAATCCGTAAACTGTAGAAGTTAACCCTTGTAAGAAATCACGATCATGTGATACTAAAATCAAAGTTCCATCAAAACTCTGAAGTGCATTTTTTAACACATTTTTTGAGGCAATATCTAAGTGATTCGTAGGCTCATCCATTATTAACACATTAAACGGCGATAATAATAATTTACATAAAGCTAAACGATTACGCTCTCCCCCTGATAATACTTTTGCTTTTTTATCTACTGCATCTCCTCCAAACAAAAATGACCCCAACATATCTCTAACGCGCATTCTATTAGAATCGGTAGCAGCATCTTCCATAATTTCTAAAACCGTCTTTTCTGGAGGTAATTCTTCTGATTGATTTTGAGCGAAATACCCGATTTCTACATTGTGGCCTAGTTTTAAATCGCCTTCAAAAGGAATTTCTCCTACCATCATTTTTGCTAAGGTAGATTTCCCTTGTCCGTTTTGACCTACAAATGCTATTTTACTATTACGTTCTATTAATAAATCTACATTTTCTAAAACATGTTTATCTCCGTAACTTTTACATAAATTTTCTGCCTCAACAATTATTTTACCAGGTTCTTTAGAAATAGCGAAACGCACATTCATTGTTGCATTATCATCACCATCAACCTCAATACGTTGTACTTTGTCTAATTTTTTAATTAGCGATTGCGCCATAGATGCCTTACTTGCCTTGGCTCTAAACTTTTCAATCAACTTTTCAGTTTGCTCTATCTCCTTTTGCTGATTCTTCTGTGTTTGTAACTGCTTCTCTTTAATCTCAGCTCTTAACTTTAAAAACTCTGAATATGGCTTTTTATAATCGTAAATCTGTCCTAAAGAAATCTCTATTGTTCTATTAGTTACATTATCTAAAAACATTTTATCATGCGATACTAAAACGATAGCTCCTGAATAATTTTTTAAAAAATTTTCCAACCAAATAATAGATTCTATGTCTAAGTGATTGGTAGGCTCATCTAGTAACAAAATATCGTTATTTTGCAATAATAGTTTAGCCAATTCAATACGCATTCTCCATCCTCCTGAAAAAGTATCAGTTAACTTATCAAAATCTTCTCTTTGAAATCCTAAACCTTGTAATATTTTCTCAGTATCTCCTTGATAATTATATCCACCAAGTAATTCGTATCGCTCTGTTTTTTCGTTTAAATCGATTATTAACTGATTGTACCCTTCACTTTCATAATCGGTACGAGTTGCTAATTGATTGTTTATTTCATCTAAATCTAGTTCAATTGCTTTAATTTCAGTAAATGCCTGATATGCTTCTTCTAAAATAGTTCTTCCTTGAACAAAATCTATATCCTGACGCAAAAACCCCATACGTACTTCCTTATCAAAAGCCATGGTACCTCCACTACTTTCAATATCTTTAGAAAGCACTTTTAATAAAGTTGATTTTCCAGCTCCATTTTTCCCTATCAATCCTATTCTATCTCCTTTATTTAATTTAAAAGTGATTCCTGAGAATAAATCAGTTCCCATGAATGAAACCGATAAATTATGTACGTTTAACATAGTGTATTACGAATTACTTTGTTTTTGTAACTACTGTTACAAAATAATGTGTTATTTTTGTTGAAATTTGTGCAAACTTACAAAACGAAATAGTTAATTAGGTTAATAATTTAATAAGATATGTTAGGTAAAGGAAGTAAATTATATAGTATTTTTAAAAGTAAATGCCCACGTTGCCATGAAGGTGAGTTTTTTAAGTATGGTGTTTCTTTTAATCCTAAAAAAATAACAACACTTCATGATAACTGTCCAAAATGTAACTTAAAATATATGATGGAGCCTTCTTTTTTCTTTGGAGCTATGTATATTAACTATGGAATTGCAGTTGCCTTATTTGTTGCTATTTTTATTATCGCTAAAGTATTAATTGGCTTATCTATTCTTAAAAGTTTTATTCTAATTATAATATTATCTTTATTATTAACTCCTATTAACTTGCGTTTATCTCGCATTATTTGGATTAATATTTTTGTTAGCTATGACAAAAAACACTAAAAACACTTGATTTTCAGTAGTTTATTTAGTAGGTTTATATCATAATCTTACATTAGCCTCCAATATAAATTGCTAAATAAACTTTTAAATAAAAATTTAAAGCATTGTTTTTTTATAGTAACTTTTGCTTTCTCTTTTAGTTCTTTTTCTCAAAAGGACAAAGTTAAAAACATCTCAAATTTTAAATTAATACAACTTGATAGTCTTATTAGTACTTCTTTAACTAATAATAAAATTACTGATTTTGTTAAATACTCTGAAGAGTATATTGATATAGCTATTGAGAATAAAGAGTATGATGAAGCTATCAAAAAAGGCGTAAAGGTTATATATTATGTAAATGTACGTTTAGGAAAAAGAGAAAAAGCACTAAAAATAATTAATAAATTAGAAGGAATTAAAAGTACTACAACTAATTCTTACCTCCTAGGAAGTATCTTTTTAAAAAAAGGTGGTGTTTATTTTAACGGAAAAAATTATAATGAAGCCATTAAAAATTATAGTAAAGCTATAAACAATTACTCTTCTAAAGACTCTATACATGTTGCTGATGCATTGTATTTTAGAGGTCAAGCATATTTTAATATTAGCGATTTTTATAATGCTTTAACTAGTTTTAAAGAAGCTTTAAAGTATTATACTAATCTTAAAGATCAAGCTTATATTTACTATACCAAATCTTCAATAATTGACGTTAATGCTATTAATAACTTAATTACAAAAACTATTGAAGAAAGATTAAATCTTATCAAAGAAAAAATAAATGCTAATTATCTCGAAGGACTTTCAAGTGATTATTTAAAACTAGCTAATGAATATAAAAATAACAAACAGTATAGTAAACAAGAAAAAGCTCTTTATAAAGCTTTAAAAGCTGCAAAAAAGGAAAATGATGAATTTCTTAATTTAACCTATATTTATTCTGATTTAACTAGATTTTATTTACAATACGACAACTTAGCTCAAGCAAATTTGTTTTACAATTTAGCATCAAAGAGTATTATTAGTAACGAAAATGACAATTATTATCATTTTCAAAAATTAAAAGCTCATTATTTATTTAAAACTAATAAGTTAACTGCAGCTCTAAAGCTAAGTAAAGAGAATCTAATTAATGCAAAAAAGCAAAATTACACGCAAAATATTATTGATATTAATGAGCTACTATATAAGATATATAAAGCGCAAAATAATTTACCAGAAGCTTTTAAATTTTACACAAAATTTCATACAGTTAAAGACTCTTTATTTAATAAAGAAAAATTAAGCATCCTCTTATATTATCAAACATTATATGATATAAAACAGAAAGAAGATAAAATTAGAAAACAAAAAACAGACATTCATAATTTAACTGAAGATAAAAAAGATAAAGATTTTTTACTTTTAATATCAATAATTTTAAGCATATTAATAATAGCTTTACTTTTTTTCTTTTTTAATAGTATTTATTTAAAGAAGTCTCAACAACTAGATAAAAACTATTCTTCAAATCTATTATCCTATATAGATAATGAAAGAAAAAGGGTTTCAAAAGATATACACGATAGCCTAGGACATAAATTATTATTAATAAAAAACGAAGCTGTTATAAATAACGATGATAAAACCTGTGAGCTGGTCAATAAAGCCATTAATGAAATTAGAGTTATTTCTAAAAACTTACAACCAATTCAAATTTCGCAAATTGGAATAACAAAAACTATTCAAGCTTTTATTGATGAAATAGACACTTCTTATCAAGATATTTTAATTTTTGGAGATATTGATAATATTGATAATATATTACTTCCAGAACAGGAGCTTAATTTATTTAGAATAATACAAGAATCTTTAAACAATATAATTAAACATTCAAAAGCAGATTCTGCAAAAATTAGCATTCATACAACTCAAAAGCACATCAATTTAATAATTAAAGATAACGGTATTGGGTTTAATTATAATGAAAAATATAAAAATGCAAAAGGGCTCGGTTTAAAAAACTTAAAAAATCGGTTAAAATCATTAAATGGAATATCTAAAATAACATCAAAAATTAATAATGGAACAGTAATTACTATTTTAATACCTAAATAAAATATGAGGCCAAGTATTTACATAGCAGATGATCACCCTATTTTAATAAAAGGATTAACCGACTTATTAATTGAAAATAAATATCATATAATTGGCACTGCTAATAATGGTAAAACTGCACTTAATTTTATTTTAAAAAACGAACCCACCATTGCTATATTAGATGTTGAAATGCCATTATTAACAGGTATTGAAGTAGCAAAAGAATGCTTAAAGGAAAATATAAGTACCAAAATAATCTTAATAACTTTACATAAAGAAGTTCAACTTTATTTACAAGCAAAGAAATGTAATATTTATGGTTATATACTTAAAGAATTTGCTTTGGAAGAAATTGATTTGTGTATAAAATCTGTATTAAACAATACACCTTTTTTTAGTCAAAAAATAAAAGATATTTTAAATTTCACTGAAGATGACACTAGTATTTTAAATAATTTTACTTTAGCTGAAAGAAGAATTCTAAAACTCATTTCACAACATAAAACTAATAAAGAAATTGGGCATTTGTTATTTTTATCACCTAGAACTATTGAAAAATATAGAAGCAAAATAATTTTAAAATTGGATTTATCTCATAAAACTGGTGCATTATTAAAATGGACTCAAAAGAACAAACATCTTTTTACTTAAACTACATCCATTAAAACATAAAACAACTATAGTTGTTTTTCGATTTCAAAGAACATATTTCACTACGATAAACTTAATAAACTAATGATAAAATTACATTATTGGGTATTAATACCCAGTATTAATTCAAATAATATAACTTTATTTGCGTATTAAGATTGTTAATTAGTTACTATCTGTCTGGGGGGGCGCAAGATAACACTGTCTTAACAGTTGAATTATTAAAACAATCTGATTATTATAATTAGATTGTTTTTGTATTTATGTATTAAATCTTTTTATATCTATTTCCTTATCTAATTCTTCACCTTTTTCTAGATGATTAAATAGATTGTTTGCTATCGTTGGACCAATCATAACACCTCGTGTTCCTAAACCGTTTAAAACGACTAATTCTTTATATTTAGAATGTATTCCAACTAAAGGTCGTCTATCATTTACTGTAGGTCTAATTCCCGCTGTTTGATCTACTACTGTATATGGTACAGTAATTGCTTTTTTTAGTTTCTCTTCTAGCTCCTCCCTAGCTTCTTTTGTTGGTTTACATGTTTTATCTGTCCAATTAAAAGTAGCACCAACTCTATAATGGTCCTTTTGTAGAGGCATTACAAATACACTCGATTTTAATAAAAAATCAATTTTTAGCCCTGGGGCATGTATAATTATTGTTTCTCCTTTTGCCTCATTTAATGGCAAATAATTAAAAAATGGATTCTCAGTTATCCCAAAACCTTCACAAAAAATCACTTTTTTTGCTTTTATACTTTTATAATTAATCCTATTTTCTGAAATATTTAATTTATCATAGTTAAATGTTTCTTCTAACAATTTATTAGAGTTCTTTAAATATTCTCTATAAGATTTTACAAGTAGCTCTGTGTCTATTCTTCCTGTTCCTTTTAATTCACCAAAACCAAAATCGCCTATAATACCATCAATTTTTTCTTTGCTTATTTCTGGCATCATATAATTTAATAACGTTGGTTTATCTAATGCTAAAAACCAATTATTCTCATCACCAATACTTGTAAATGCTTTTTTTATAGAAAATTTATGGTCTAATTTTACATTTAGTTTTTTTTCTAAACTCTTGTAAAAAGATTTAGATCTTTCTATTTGTTTATGTCCATTCCATGCTGCATTAAAACGCTTTAATATAACAGGATTATATACACCTCCTGCTACTAAAGAAGAAGTTTGCGAATTATTTTCAAAAACTACAAAACTTTTATTATTCCTTTCTAAAATTTCTGCAAATGAAATTCCTGCTAAACCTAAACCAACGATAATGTAATCAACCTCAATATTCATACTTCAAAAATACTATTATTAAAACAAAAAAAGCGCTTGCAATGCAAGCGCTTTTAATTTTATTAACTAAGAATTACTAGTAGTTCCACATATCCATTTCACGGTTGCGAATACCTTCTTTAATTCTATCAGCTTCTAATAATTGGAATAAAGAATTACCTCTAACATAATCTTTAATAGATCTGTCTCCGTAAATATTTTCTTCCTTTTTTACTGTTGAAGTAAATCTTCTTGCATTTAACAAGTTGTCATACGATAACGGCTGTGCAGAGTTTTCTGGATTAAATACTTTAGATGCATGTAAGGTTTCTCTTGCGTCTGGGAAAAACACCCAAAATAAAGCATATTCACCTTCGTCTACAATATCAGTACCTAATATTTGTACATCTGGTCCCATTGGTGCTAAAGCTAACATACGATACTTTAGCTCTCCACCTCTTTTATCAAAATACCAAAGACCTTTAATTAAGTAACCTTTAATATCTGCAGATTGTACCGAATAAGGATCAACATTACCATAACCATCATCACGTTCATTATAAGTCATAGACTTAATTTCTTCCATTCCTATTTTAGTTGTAAAATAAGAATCGCTATAAACCTCTTTTATTTCACCATTTTTAATACCTTTTAATAAGGTATCAAACAACGAACGTCTTGTTAAACCTGCATTTGTAGTATCAATTGGATAATAATAAGGTAAATTGATTTTTTGATTTAAATCAACGTATTCCCACACCACTTTAGACCATAACACATCTCTATCACTAATATAGCCATAAGGAAGTGGTTTATCGTCCTCCGAAACAATTTGTGCTTCAGATTTAACTCCAATCTCATCTACCTTTGTAGCATTTAAGAGGTTAGCTTGGGCACTTACAAAACTAGTTGTAGCAAGTGCTAATAAAACCATATAAAAACGCTTCCAATTCATACTTTAAATTTTTTACTTATTAATTCGTAATTTCTATATTAACAGGTAACACTTTCTTAATCTTGTAATTAGAACCTGAAACCGATGCCTTAATATCATAAATAGTTATTACATCATTTCTTCTAGCTCTACCAAGTGCCTGTTTTGCTCTAGCTGTTAATCTAGTTCCATTAACTGGTATTGTTACTTGTCCTGGAACTTTAATTTTAAAACTAGATACATTTAATTTTAAATCAAATAAGAAATCTGGTAAGCCTGCTCCAACTGTAATTCGAGCTACACTTGCTTTTGGCATTTTTACAGTACCATATTGACCTCTTACCATACCTACCGCTGGTGGTATGTCTTTAATTCTATATTTCTTAGGTGTATTAATTTTACCACCTCCTGGTATTGTTGCAGAAACTCTAATAGTTACTTCATTCCCATTACCTGGTCTCATCATATACTTATCTCCATTAACTCTTCTTAAACCTGGTGCAGATGCAGTAACTTTGTTACCTGCCACTCCTGGTACAGAAATTGTTAAAGGATTAGATAATCCACGATATACTACATTCATTTTATCTGCAGAAACTACTGCTTCATTTGGTTTTGGAATTACAGAGTAACCACCTACAATTGGAATTGTTACTAAAGAATCATTTTCCATAAATTGGAATTCTCCTTTTAATTCCTTATCTCCTACTGCACCAGCTGGACCATCTAAGATAACTTGTCCTGCTTTAATCTTATCAGCAGCAATCTCTTTACCGTTAACAATTACTTTTTCAGCAGTTAAATTATCATCTTTTTTACCTAATACAATTTTACCAGATAATTTTTCTCCCGGATAGTATGCATTCTTTTCAAAAAGAACCATTGCTTCATAGTTCTTTAAAGAAACTGCACTTTCTAACTCTCCTTGTAATAATGCAGATAATGCATCTGATTCTGTTGCTTTAACGTCTGCCTGAATCTGAGTAAACTTAGTTAAAGATGCAATTAAAGGAAATCCTTCATAGTTATATTTCAACCAATCAACCTTCTTTTTATCTTTGTTTGTTACTTTATCTGTATTGAAACGAGATTCTACAACTCCAGCTACTTTAGTACCTTCTAATAATTTAGCTGATTGATCTCTAAATGCATCAATTTTAGCTACAAATTCTTTTCCTTTTTTAGTAACTTTTCCTCCTTTAAAGAAAAGCTCATCTAAGAATTTGGCCTTATCCATAGACTCATATGCCTTTGGATCTTTTACATCTGCCATCATTTGAGTTTTTAAATCTCCAATGTATGCATATAAGTCATCTGCTAATACTTTTAACTGACTTGTTTTTTCTTTAGCTTCACCATATTGTTTAGCTTGCTCTTGAGCTTTTTTTGCTAAAGTTGCATATGCGCTAGTATTCTTTTCAGTTGCTTTTACATTCGCTTCTGAAAGCTTTTCATTCATCAAACCGAAAGCAGATAATACCTCTTTACTCATATTCATTGCTAACATTGCAATAAATACAAGATACATTAGGTTAATCATCTTCTGCCTTGGTGATAGTTTTCCTCCTGCCATATTAATTAGTTTGTTTAGTTAATTAAAATTAGATAAACTAATTATTATTTATTAGACATTGCAGTTAACATTCCGCCATATACTCCGTTTAAAGAAGATAAGTTTGTTGCTAACGACTCCATTTGTTCTTGTAAACGTTGAGAATTTTCAACTAAAGCAGTATTTAAATCAGCTTGTTTACCTGCATTTTCAACTTGAGTAGAGTATAATCCGTTTAAAGACTCTAATTTAGCAGCTGCCATAGACATTTGCTCGTTATATTGGTTTGTTGACGCGATTGTGTTAGAAGTAGAAGTTAATCCTTCTGCTGCTCCTTGGAAATTTTTGATACTATCTCCTAAACTTGATACTAAGTTAGCATCTAAACGAGCATCTTTTAAAATATCATCTAATTTCTGAGATAACATACTTTGTGCTTCTGCAGGGCTTGCTTCTCCATTTTTTCCTAATGACTGTCCGTCTGCTAATTCAGGGTATACTTTTGTCCAGTCTAATTCATCTTCAACTGGTTCAAATGCTGATAAAGCAAATACTAATGCTTCTACAATCATACCTACCATTAGTACTTCATTACCAAAAGGCCAGTGTAAAATTTTAAATAATGCTCCAATAATTACGACTGCGGCTCCTAGACCGTAAGCCATATTAAACATTTTCTTAGTTGATTTTGATTGTGCCATAATTCTTTTTGATTTTAAGGGAATTAATATTTATTCTTGTTTGTATTATTTGTTTTTGCTAGTACCTAAGTAATCTTGTACTGTTCTAAATCCGATGTAACTTCTTGCTGTATCTGCATATTCCCAGTCACGAGAACTTACTTCTAAGAAATACGCTACATCTTTCCATGATCCTCCACGGATAATTTTTCTTCTATTTTCTTTTATCTCTACATTAGGATTCATTGTTGACCCCATGTAATATGACATTTGATTATACGCTGTATTAGTCCATTCTGCAACATTTCCTGCCATATTGAACAACCCATACTCATTAGGGTTATATGAGACTGCTTCTACAGTATATAAAGCTCCATCTGCTGCATAATCTCCACGCACTGGTTTAAAGTTTGCTAAGAAACATCCTCTATCACTTGTTGTACTTGGACCTCCCCAAGGGTATTTTGCATAATTTAATCCTCCACGAGCAGCATACTCCCACTCTGCTTCTGTTGGTAATCTAAAAGCTGGTACTAATCCTAATTTCTTTCTAGATCTTTGGTATCTATTTTTAGTTTTTGTTCTCCAGTGACAAAATGCTTTTGCTTGGTTCCAAGTTACTCCAACTACAGGATAGTTTTCATATGCTTTGTGAGCAAAATATTCTTGGTGCATTGGATCATTATATGAATAATTGAAGTCTTTAATCCATACTGTTGTATCTGGATATACATTTATAACTTCATCTTTCATAAAGTCTTTTCTATTCTTTCCAGTTCTTGCAGCAGCATCATTATCGAACCAAAAATACCTATAATTTAGTAATTTCGTATTGAAAGTCCTTATTCCATTTAAAGCTTCATCTTTTTTAATATATAAAGAATCCATTACTTCAACATAATCAGAATCTGGGTACTCTTGTGCTTGCCATACTAGATCTTCTTGCCAATTTAATGGTTTCAATGAATCTAAGCCTTCTCCTAACTCATAGTAATTCTCTCTCATATACTTGTCATAAGGAGTTTCATTTACTGTATCTTTAGAAGCAAAAGCATATAACTGAATACCTTGAGCATTTTTACCTGCAGTTGCTGGATCTTCATCTCCTCCAGAAGCAAATTCTGCTTGATAAGCTAATTTAGTTCTTGTAATAGAATCTCTTACCCAAGTAACAAACTGTTTATATTCACTATTAGTAATTTCAGATTCATCCATATAAAATGGCTGAACTGTTACTGTCTTAGTTGGGGCATTCATAGCTCCTAAAGGATCTTCATCTTGTTTACCCATAGTAAACGAACCTCCAGGGATTTTAGCCATTCCATATGGTTTTTCTGCAAACCATTTTCTTTTTGACTTTACTCCGACTAATTCTCCTCTATCTCCTCCGCTTGAACCACAAGAGTAAACGATAGATACTAATAATGCAAGTACTGCTATTTTCTTCATATTATTCCTTTCTTAAAAAAGAGGCGTAAACCTATTATTTTTTTTATTAAAAAACAATTACGTATTATATTTTTTTACCATTTAAAAGACAACTCTCTTTTAAACAAGCTTTTGCAAAGCTTTAAACCATCTATTAGGCATCTTTTGTTTAAGCGCCTGTTCATAATCTTGATAGTTACATGGTATTAACGCATGTCTTTTATGTTTATTATTCGATATTAAATTTATTTCCATCCACCAACGACCTGTTTTATCACTTTTATAAAAATTTATAGGGTCATCATCGTTTAGAAGAACTGTAAATTTTTGATATTTTTCTTTTGTTACAAATGGATAATCCTTAGCTCTAAAATTTACTCCTTCTATAAAGTACCAAATCATTTGAGCTATTAAATTTGCTGTTTGATAATTTGAATCTAAGGTACTATTATACTCATATATACCAAAGGAAGTTACTTTATCGCTAATACCAGCATATCTTGTTATTGCACAAATATCTTCTCCATAAAATCCATTTGGAGAAGCATTACTATTTGCTGGTGCTTCACTTTGACGAATACAACCAATGTCTATACTAACAATGTCTGCATCTCTCATTATAGGTTCTACTAAAGTTACATCTTTAACTTCTCCTAACCTAAAAGCATCAAAGTATAATTTATCTAATAAATCTATTTCTTCTTGTGAATTAAAATATGTTTGGTATCCAATATTACTATAATTGAATAAATTATTAGGTTGCTCCATAATCACCTTACTTAAAAATGATTTGGAAGACATTTCATCATCTATTGATCCTAAATCGAAACGGCTATCTACAGAAACTAAATTAACGGTTTGCTCTAAAGCATCATACCCTCTATAATTTGCGTAAGTTATATCTTGACTTCCTCCTATTATTATAGGTAGAATATTCTTCTTTAATAAAAATTCAACTGAAGAGCTTACTGCAAAATAAGTATCTTTAATAGAATTCCCTTGTTCTATATTACCTAAATCAGCAATTTGAACCTGCCAATTACCGGGAAATAATTCGTAAAGTTTTTTACGTATGGGTTGTAAATCTTTTCCGCAGCCTTCGTTATTCTCAGCTCCTCTGCCGTCTTTCACACCAAGTATAGCAATATTCACCCCAGATAGACTAGGGAAACCATTTTCAGCTGTGTGTAAACTAATATTTTGTCCCAAAACAGATCCTGGTTGCGACAATATATGTGCAACTACAGCTCCTTCTATTGGTTTAAAAAAATCGTAATTCATCTTAAGGGGGTCAGATTAACGAATTCGCAATATACTAAACTATTTTTTTCTAAAAGCTACTTTATTTCTTTTTAGTAGTTTTCTTTTTAACAGCTTTCTTTTTAGTAGTTTTCTTTTTTGGAGTTTTTGCGTCTATCATTTTCACAGCTTCTTCTTGAGTTAACTTCTCAATTTCAGTTGTTTTAGGTAACTCTATCTTTACCTTACCTTTTATAACATTAAAACGTCCCCAACGAGCTTTTTCTACACGAATACCTACTTCTTCAAAGTTATGAATTAGTTTTTCACGTTCTTTTCTCTTTTTATCTTCAATTAATGCTTCTAAATCTTCTTTAGAAAGATTATCAAAATCATATTTTTTATTAACGTTAATAAAAATTGAATTCCATTTGATAAAAGGACCAAAACGACCAACTCCTTTTTGAATAGGCATTCCTTCATATTCTCCTATTGGTGCGTCCGCTTTTCTTTTTGCTTCAATTAACTCAATAGCTCGATCCATATCTACAGACATAGGATTCTCTCCTTTATCTAACGACACATATTTACCATCAAATTTAATATATGGACCAAAACGACCATTTGCTACTATTACTTCTAAATTATCATAGTCACCTAATGTTTTTGGCAATTGAAATAAATCCATTGCTTCTTCATAAGTAATAGAATTCATCGTTTGGTCTGCTTGTAAACTTGCAAAACGTGGTTTTTCTTCATCTGTAGCCTCACCTATTTGCACCATTGCTCCAAAACGACCTAATCGTACATATACATTCTTACCACTATCAGGATCCACACCTAATAAACGTTCACCTTTAGCTCTTTCTGCATTTGCTGCAACATCCTCTACTACGACATGAAATCCCTGATAAAATTCTTTTATCATTTCAATCCAATCTTCCTTACCTTCAGCAATTTCATCAAAATCGCTTTCTACCTTAGCTGTAAAACCATAATCTAAAATAGCATCAAAATTAGCTACTAAAAAATCGTTTACAATATTACCAATATCAGTAGGTACTAATTTACCTTTATCAGACCCTACTCTTTCTGTTAATAACTGCTCTTCAACTGTCTGGTTTGCTAAACGTAATTGAATATAGTTTCTTTCTTTACCTTCTACAGTTCCTTTTTCAATATATTCTCTTCGTTGAATTGTAGAAATTGTTGGTGCATATGTAGACGGGCGTCCTATCCCTAACTCTTCTAAACGCTTTACTAATGCCGCTTCTGAAAATCTTGCTGGTGGACGCGTATAACGTTCAGTCGCTGTAATGTACTCATTACCTAAAACTTCACTTACATTCATTTTAGGCAACATTCCAGCTTGTTCTTCATCTTCATTATCGGTTCCTTCTAAATACACCTTTAAAAAACCTTCAAAAGTAATAACCTCACCGTTTGCTGTAAACTGCTTATCGTTTTTAGTATTATCTATTTTTACAACTGTTCTTTCTAATTGAGCTTCACTCATTTGAGAAGCTAAAGTTCTTTTCCAAATTAAGCTATACAATCGAGTTTGATCATATTCTCCAGTAATCTCATGATTCTCCATATTAGTAGGACGAATCGCCTCATGCGCTTCTTGAGCTCCTTTCGATTTATTTGAAAAATTACGTGGTTTGCTATATTCTTCTCCGTAAGATGCTATAATTTCAGCTTGTGCTGCATTCTTTGCATCTTCAGATAAGTTTACACTATCCGTTCTCATATATGTAATCAAACCGGCTTCATATAAACGTTGAGCAACCATCATTGTTTTTGCTACTGGAAAACCTAATTTCCTTGAAGCTTCCTGCTGTAACGTTGATGTTGTAAATGGCGCTGCTGGTGATTTTTTTGCTGGTTTTTTCTGTAAGTCTGCTACTGAAAACTCAGCACTCAAACATGAATTTAAAAAAGCTTCTGCTTCTTTCTTTTCTGAAAAATTCTTAGCTAATTTAGCTTTAAATTTTTTACCACTAGCATTTACAAATTCAGCATCAACTCTATAAGAAGCTACCGGTGTGAATCCTTCAATATCACGCTCACGTTCAACAATTAAACGTACTGCTACTGATTGAACTCTACCTGCTGACAATCCTCCTTTTACTTTCCTCCATAATACTGGAGAAAGTTCATATCCTACCAACCTATCTAATACACGACGTGCTTGTTGCGCATTTACTAAGTTATAGTTAATATCTCGTGGATTTTCAACTGCTTTTAAAATGGCTTTTTTAGTAATCTCATGAAAAACAATACGTTTCGTATTTTCTTCTTTTAATTTTAATTGCTCAGCTAAATGCCATGCAATAGCTTCTCCCTCACGATCCTCATCACTTGCTAACCAAACAGTTTCTGCCTTTTTTGCTAAATCTTTCAGTTTTTTTACAACTGCTTTTTTATCTGTAGAAACTATATACTTCGGTTTAAAATCTCCTTCAACATTTACACCTAACTCTTTTGAGGGTAAATCGGCAATGTGACCAAAACTCGATTCAACTTGAAAATCTTTACCTAAAAACTTTTCTATTGTTTTTGCTTTTGCAGGTGACTCAACTATTACTAAATTTTTTGCCATATGTATTTCCTCTTATCTCTTTTTACACCATATAATAAGAATAGGTGCTTTCAATTTGCAAAAGTATGTAGTTTTTTTTTAATAGTTATTGAATTAAAAAAAAATACATTTTCTAAACACTAATCAAAGTAAAAACATATTCTTTTTTTTAAAATTAAGAATAAACATTGTAATGCTTCAATAAAAAACCCCTATTCATTTCTGAAAAGGAGTTTTAAAAAAAGTTTTCAATATAATTTATTTACTTAGATATTGTTTTTTTCTGTTAAATCAAGATCTATATCTTCTTCAAAGCCAATTACATTTTTATAAATTATATACGCTGGTAAATAAGATAATGAAATTAGAAATAAGTTACCTAATCCGCAAGTTATTATACCTAACATCGTTGTTATTAAACCTACAATAAGCATTACTGCAATGGAAATCCCCCATTTTTTTGTTCCTAATTGAAATCCTACTTTAACAATATTTGTCACTGATTCTTCAGGATTAAAAGCAAAAATTATTAAAAAATATGAAATAGGCACCATTGTATATAACAAAGGAAGATAGCATAATAAAGCCGAGCCAATAGCTATTGATACAGTTATTAATGTTAGTAATAATAATTTTGTTAAATATTTTGTTTTAAAAAAATAAAAGAAATCTGATGTTGTTGTACCCTTACCTTTATCTAATGCTTTTACAATTCTATAAAATCCAGCTATTAAAGCAGAACTAGCAGCTACCAAAATTAAAAATAACACTATTATTAATAATACATATAGTATAGAAGTTCCTGCAAAGAATCCTGTAAACACCTCTGAATCTAAAGTTCCTCCTTGCGACTCCATCATTGCAACACCTATTAAAGGAACATAAACAAGGATAATAATAGGTAACATAATAAGAATAGAGAACAAAAACAATAATAACCCTTGCACCCAAACTTTTTTAAATAGTTCGATAATTTCATTTAAAATAGTTCCAAAATCTAGATGTTTTGCATTTCTGATTTTTTCTGATAACATTAAAATTTTATTCATTTTTTTATTGATTGTTGATACTAGCAAATATACCAACTTTAAAAAAATATTCTTTTTTACAGCGTTTATTTTCTCTGCCAATTTGTCATTGATTATAGTTTTTGGTTGTATCTTTGCAGACTATTTATTACGATTTAAGATTTTATGGAACAAGTAGAAAAGGTAATTGACGAAGAGAAGCAAGGGAAACCTCTTGTTATAGAACAAAAAGAAGAAAACAGTAAAAAACTTTTTATTGAAAGTTATGGTTGTCAAATGAACATGAATGATAGCGAAATTGTTGCTTCTATTTTAGCTGAACAAGGTTTTAACACCACTCAAAACTTAGAAGACGCTGATTTAGTTTTAGTAAACACTTGTTCTATTAGAGAAAAAGCCGAAACCACTGTTCGTAAACGCTTACAAAAATACAATGCCGTTAAAAAAGTAAATCCAAAGATGAAAGTTGGTGTTTTGGGTTGTATGGCTGAGCGTTTAAAAGAAAAGTTTTTAGAAGAAGAAAAAATCGTTGATTTAGTTGTAGGGCCTGATGCTTACCGCGATTTACCAAACTTAATTGAAGAAATTGACACTGGTAGAGATGCTGTAAATGTTATTTTATCTAAAGAAGAAACATATGCTGATGTTTCTCCTGTACGTTTAAATTCAAACGGAGTTTCTGCATTTGTTTCTATTACTCGTGGCTGTGACAATATGTGTACCTTTTGTGTAGTTCCTTTTACACGTGGTCGTGAACGTAGTCGCGATCCTCAAAGTATTATTGAAGAAGTACGATCTATGGTTGATAAGAACTTTAAAGAAATTACTTTATTAGGCCAAAATGTAGATTCATATTTATGGTATGGTGGTGGATTGAAGAAAGATTTTAAAAAAGCTTCTGAATTAGCACAAGCAAGTGCTGTAGATTTTGCACAATTATTAGATATGTGTGCTACTGAATTTCCAAAAACTCGTTTCCGTTTTGCTACATCAAATCCTCAAGACATGAGTTTAGATGTTATACGCACAATGGCAAAACACAGGAACATTTGTAAATACATTCATTTACCTGTACAAAGTGGAAGTAATAATATGCTTAAAGCTATGAATCGCCAACATACACGTGAAGAATATATGGAATTGGTTGATAATATTTACAAAATAATTCCTGAGATGGCATTAAGTCAAGATATGATTGCTGGTTTTTGTGGGGAAACAGAACAAGATCATCAAGATACATTAAATCTAATGCGCCATGTAAAATACGATTTTGGATTTATGTTTGCTTATTCTGAAAGGCCTGGAACTTTGGCTGCTAAAAAAATGCCAGACGATGTTCCATTAGCTATTAAAAAGAGACGTTTACAAGAAGTTATAGATTTACAGCAAGAGCATAGTTTATATAGAACTCAACAACATTTAGGGAAAATTGAAGAGGTTTTAATTGAAGGTACTTCTAAAAAAAATCCTGACGAATGGAAAGGTAGAAACACTCAGAATACTGTAATTGTTTTTCCTAAAGAGCATTATAAATTGGGTGATTTTGTTAATGTAAAAGTTGAAGATTGTACTTCTGCTACATTAAGAGGAGTTGCAATTGATTTCTCTGACAATAATTAAATTTTAAAATAACTATGGAAAACCTACAAGCTATAAAACAACGTTTCGGAATCATTGGTAACGATTTACATTTAAATCGTGCTATTGAAAAAGCTATCCGCGTTGCTCCTACTGATATTTCGGTTTTAGTTACTGGAGAAAGTGGTGTAGGTAAAGAAAATATACCAAAAATAATTCACCAGTTATCACACCGAAAACATGCAAAATATATTGCTGTAAACTGTGGCGCGATTCCTGAAGGAACCATTGACAGTGAGTTATTTGGACATGAAAAAGGTGCGTTTACTGGAGCTACAGCTTCCCGTAAAGGTTATTTTGAAGTTGCTGATGGAGGAACTATTTTTTTAGATGAAGTGGGAGAACTACCTTTAACTACTCAAGTACGCTTGTTACGTGTATTAGAAAATGGTGAATTTATTAAAGTAGGGTCATCTCAAGTACAAAAAACTAATGTTCGTATTGTAGCTGCAACGAATGTAAATATGCATCAAGCTATTTCTAAAGAAAAGTTTCGTGAAGATTTATATTACCGCTTAAGCACTATTGAAATTGACTTACCTGCTTTGCGTGATAGAAATGAAGATATTCATTTATTATTTAGAAAATTTGCTTCAGATTTTGCTCAAAAGTACCGAATGCCAACTATTCGATTAGATCAAAACGCTGTAAAAATGTTATTGAGTTATCGCTTTCCTGGTAATATTCGTCAATTAAGAAATATTGCTGAACAAATTTCTGTTGTAGAAGAGAGTCGTTTAATAACGCCTGAAAAACTAGTTCAATACTTGCCTAACAACAAAGGAAACTTGCCTGCGGTTATTGGAAATCAATCTAGTAATTCTGATTTTGCAAACGAACGAGACATTATGTATAAAATTTTATTTGATATGCGTAATGACATTAATGATTTGAAGAAACTTACATTGGACTTAATGCAAAATGGAAATTCTGAACAAGTACAAGCTGAGAATCATCAATTAATTGAAAAGATATATCAAGAACAAGAGCTGCCAGAAACGCAAAACATAGAAGTTGTTCAAATTCCACAATCTTCTTCTGCTCAAAATAATTATGAATATGCTGAAACTATTGAAGAAGATGAAAACTTATCATTACAAGAAAAAGAAATTGAAATGATTAAAAAATCTTTAGAAAAAAATAGTGGAAAACGTAAATTAGCTGCTAAAGAACTAGGCATTTCTGAAAGGACATTGTACCGAAAGATTAAACAGTACGATTTATAATCTAGTTAACAATAAAACAACTACAAATTATTTACTTTTGATTTTATGAAAAAATTATTTTACACCTTATTTTTTATTTCTACCACAATTATTGTAATTAGTTGTGGAGCCTACTCATTTACTGGTGGTGATACTGGAAATGCAAAAACAATTCAGGTCGATTTTTTTCCGAATCAAGCTCCATTAATAGAGCCAACGTTAAGTCAAAAATTCACACAAGAATTACAAGATCTTTTTACACGCCAAACAAATTTAACTTTGGTTAGTAGCGGTGGAGATTTACATTTTTCAGGTGAAATAACCGATTATCGTATTACTCCAATGAGTGCTAATGCAAATCAAACGGCAGCACAAAATAGACTAACAATATCTGTTAATGTAAATTATATTAATAATTTAGATGAGAAAAAGAATTTCGAGAAACGTTTTTCTTTTTATTATGATTATGGAGCTACAGAACAATTAACTGGAGGAATACTAGATACAGCTTTGAAAGATATTTTAGAAAGATTAACTCAAGATATCTTTAATGCATCTGTAGGTAAATGGTAAACTTTGAATAAAAAAAACTACATACAAATTTTAGAAAGCCCTCAATTAATTTCAAACGAAAATAATTCAGAGCTTAAGAATATTGTCCAAGAGTACCCCTATTTTCAATCGGCAAGAGCCTTATATTTAAAAGATTTAAAAAATCAAGAAAGCTATAAATACAATAATGAATTAAAAGTTACAGCTGCTTATACTACTGACCGTACTCTTTTATTCGATTTTATAACTTCAAAAATTTTTCAAAAAGAAAGTTCAAAAAAAGGAGAAAAAACTAGTTTAAAGGATATTTTACTTCCAAATAAAAAAGGGAAAAATATTTCTAAAATTGAAGAGAATTTAGCTATTGGAAGTCCGCTTCCATTTACCAAAAACGAATCATTTTCGTTTAATCAATGGCTTCAATTATCTTCAAAAAATATTATTGTAAGAAATCAAGATCCTAAGTCTCCTTCTGAGAAAAAAACTCTTCCTGAAAAATCAGAAAATGAATCTATTATTGATCGTTTTATAAAAACATCACCTAAAATTTCTCGTCCAAACAAGGCTAATCCATCTGAAATAAAAATTATTGAGAGCAAACAAAATTCTCAACTAGCAACAGAAACTTTAGCTAAAGTTTACCTTGAACAAAAAAAATACGATAACGCTATTCAAGCTTATAAAATATTAAGTTTGAAATATCCAGAAAAAAGTGGTTTCTTTGCAGACCAAATTAAAAGAATACAAATTTTACAAAACAATAAATAATGACAACGTACACTTTACTTTTAGTTTTAATTTTGATTGTTGCTATAGCATTAATCTTAATAGTAATGGTTCAAAACCCTAAAGGTGGAGGATTATCTTCTTCTTTTGGAGGTGGTGGTGCTCAAAACATTGGTGGTGTACAAAACACTAATAGTTTCTTAGACAGAACTACTTGGACTTTAGCTATTACAATGTTTGCTTTAATCTTATTAGCTAATTTCGCTATTCCAAGAGGTAATGCAGGAGATGCTCCACAATTAGATAGCACATTAGAAAACGTAGAAGCTACTACACCTGCTACACCATCAGCAAATGACACTACTAAAGATAGCGTTAAGTAAGCTTACTAAAACAAAATATATAATGCCAACGTAAATGACACGTTGGCATTTTTTTTTACACAAAACTCAAGCGCTCTAGAAAAAATGTCAGCAAAATTCTAATGGCATAATTTCTGACTATTTCAAAGTATAAACAAAAAACAAATTAATCATAATTTATATAAAATGGGATTAAACATTAAACCTTTAGCAGATAGAGTTCTTGTAGAACCAGCTGCAGCTGAAACAACTACAGCTTCAGGACTTATTATTCCTGATAACGCAAAAGAAAAGCCACAAAAAGGAACTGTTGTTGCCGTTGGTAACGGAACTAAAGAAGAGCCTTTAACGGTTAAAGTTGGCGATACTGTTTTATACGGAAAGTATGCAGGTACTGAATTAAAACATGAAGGAAATGATTACTTAATCATGAGAGAAAGCGACATATTCGCTATTATCTAATTTCATTCTATTAAAAAACTATTAAAAGATTAAATCAAAATGGCAAAAGATATAAAATTTGATGTTGACGCTCGTGACGGATTAAAACGTGGAGTTGATGCATTAGCAAACGCAGTAAAAGTTACATTAGGTCCTAAAGGTCGTAACGTTATTATTTCTAAATCATTCGGTGCACCTCACGTAACTAAAGATGGTGTTACTGTTGCAAAAGAAGTTGAGTTAGAAGATGAGTTAGAAAACATGGGAGCTCAAATGGTTAAAGAAGTTGCTTCTAAAACTAATGATTTAGCTGGTGACGGAACTACTACTGCAACTGTTTTAGCACAAGCAATAGTAAAAGAAGGATTAAAAAACGTTGCTGCTGGAGCAAATCCAATGGATTTAAAACGTGGTATTGATAAAGCTGTTAAGGCTATTACTGAAGATTTAGCTAAGCAATCTCAAGAAGTTGGAAATTCATCAGAAAAAATACAACAAGTTGCTTCTATTTCTGCTAATAACGACAAAGTTATTGGGGATTTAATTGCAACTGCTTTTGGTAAAGTTGGAAAAGAAGGTGTTATCACTGTTGAAGAAGCTAAAGGAATGGATACTTATGTAGACGTTGTTGAAGGTATGCAATTTGATAGAGGTTATTTATCTCCATACTTTGTTACAGATGCTGATAAAATGATTGCTACTTTAGACAATCCATATATTTTATTATTCGATAAAAAGATTTCTAACTTACAAGAAATTCTTCCAATATTAGAACCTGTTTCTCAATCAGGGAGACCTTTATTAATTATTGCTGAAGATGTTGACGGAACTGCATTGTCGACTTTAGTTGTAAATAAATTAAGAGGAGGATTAAAAATTGCCGCTGTAAAAGCTCCAGGATTCGGAGACAGAAGAAAAGCAATGTTAGAAGATATTTCTATCTTAACTGGTGGAACTGTAATTTCTGAAGAAAGAGGTTATTTACTTGAAAATGCTGATTTAACTATGTTAGGTACAGCAGAAACAATTACAGTTGATAAAGACAATACTACTATTGTTAATGGTAATGGAAATTTTGATTCTATAAAAGCAAGAATTTCAGAAATTAAAACTCAAGTTGAAACAACTACTTCTGATTACGATCGTGAAAAATTACAAGAACGTTTAGCTAAATTAGCTGGTGGTGTTGCTGTATTATATGTTGGTGCTGCTTCTGAAGTAGAAATGAAAGAAAAGAAAGATCGTGTTGATGATGCTTTACATGCAACTCGTGCTGCTGTAGAAGAAGGTATTGTTGCTGGTGGTGGTGTTGCTTTAGTTCGTGCTAAGAAAGTATTAGAATCTTTAGCTACTGAAAACTTAGACGAAACTACTGGTGTACAAATTGTAAATAAAGCAATTGAAGCTCCTTTAAGAACTATTGTTGAGAATGCAGGTGGTGAAGGATCTGTTGTAATTAACAAAGTCTTAGAAGGTAAAAAAGACTTTGGTTATGATGCTAAATCTGAAGCATATGTTGATATGTTAGATGCAGGGATTATTGATCCTAAAAAAGTAACTCGTGTTGCTTTAGAAAATGCTGCTTCTGTATCTGGTATGATTTTAACTACTGAATGTGCTTTAGTTGATATTAAAGAAGATTCTCCTGCTGGAGGAATGCCTCCAATGGGTGGTGGAATGCCAGGAATGATGTAAAAACCACCTACTTTACAAACCATATATTATATTAAAACTTGTTATTCTTTAACAAGTTTTTTTATTTAACAGTAATTATAAAAAAACAATAAATTTAAGGCATAATAATTGATGATAATATAAAAATTAAAAAATATTATTATGAAAATTAAAATTTACTCAGTTCTGTGTTTTTCTTTTATAGCACTAACTATTTCAGCTCAGAAAAAAAACATTACTACAACAGAAAAAAACAAACCTTTAGTTATAATTGCTCCTGAAGGGAAACTTAAATCTAATCAACTTGTTTTAAATTTTCTAAAATCAGATTCAAGGTTTAACTCTTTGCGATTAAAAAAATTGATTAACAATCAAAACAATGTAGGCTATAATGACTATGAAGATATTAATATAAAAATTAAGGAAATACCAGGCCAAGCCGTTCCTGTAAGAACTTTCGTTAAAATTTATTTAGATAATGAATTAATTTTAGATAGTGGCTTTAATAGACTACATGTCTTAAATGACTTAAGAATGAAAAAAGTTAAAAAAATTAGCAGAAAAAATGTAAGCTCTGGAAAAGAAATTTACATTTACACATTATAATCTTTTTATAAAAAACCTCGGGAAATAATTCTCGAGGTTTTTTTATGGAATGATTTTTTGACGATTTTTAGAAAAATTTACTATGAAAAAAAACTACATTAAAATAGCTTTATTGCTATTTTCAACTATTCTAGCTGCTCAAAAATCAAAACTTAATAATAATTATATAAGTTATTTTGAAAACACAAGAGAGATTCCTTTTTTACATCTTAATAAAACTTCTTTTTTAAAAGGTGAAGAAATTTGGTTCAAAGCATATATACAAGAACAAAATTCTCAAAAATTACATCCTACTACCACAAATCTTTATGTTTCTATATTTGAAGAATCTGGAAATCTAAAAGACCAACAACTTATACATATTAAAGAAGGTATGGGTTCTGGAAGTATTGATATAGATTCTACTTATACAAATGGTAATTATTACCTAAAAGCATCCACTAATTGGATGAAAAACTTTAAAGAGGACAATTCATTTAATCAAAAAATAAAAATAATTTCTTCTTTAAAAAGCACAAAAAAACTCACTAGAAATAAAGGAAATTATGAATTTAAACTATTTCCTGAAGGTGGTCATATTATAGAAAACACCAATAATAATCTTGGAATATTAATAAAAGATTATACAGGAAAATGAACAAAAATATATAAAAGCATACATTGAAGGTATTTCAGAGCAAGGGAAATTACTTTCGAAAGAAAGTATTTTAAAATAATTTATTTTTGGTATAAAATTTGATACTTATTCTTAATAAATTAAAAAATATTATTATGAAAATTAAAAACTATTTTATTATTGGAATTTTTCTTATTTCTATTTCAGGTAAAGCTCAAGAATTATTAAACAAAAATAATACTGAGACTTTTGAGACTATAAAAATTAGTGAAAAAACAAAAAAAAATCTACTATTACTTGATTTTTTAAAAAGCGATTCAAGATTTAATAATAATAAACTAAAGAAGTTAATAAAACTTCAACTAAGCTCTAATAACAATTCATATAAAAATTCCAACACTAGAGGAAGTAGGAATTTTGGGAATGGGACCACTAGTATAACTAAAATATTTCTTAATAATGAACAAATTCTAGGAGAAGGTATCAATAGACTTTACGCATTAAATCAACTAAGAATGAAAGACATAGACAAAATTAACCTATCTAATGTTAGTTATGATCCCGAAATTTATATTTATGAAAAATAATTAAATACAATTAAGCCTTCAGTAGTTTACTGGAGGTTTAATTATATATCTCTGGATTAGGATAAAAAGAAGCTAGGGAAAACCATAAACCAGTTACTGAGTCATTTCTTAATAATTCTCTCCCTTGCATTGGTCCTTGAATAACCTTACCATTAATTGACCATTTATTTCCTAAATTATCTATAAAAAAATCTTTTTCTCCTTTGTATGAATAGCTAAACTCCAAATTAGTTAAATCGGTAGGGATCTCAAATGATTTTATCACATTTTTATTTCCAACTAATAATATTCTTTTTCCATTAAAATTATCTTTAAAAACATTGCCGCCTTCAAACGTTTTAAATCGATATGCCTTTAGTAAATCACTGGATATTACACCATGCACTCTCTCTTTTTTAGGTAACCTAGTATCTAATGGCGATACAGGGAAAAATAAAAAATCATCAGAATCTAAATAACCTCCGTATGGATAGTTCTGATAATTTCTTGCAAAACCCTGATTATCTGATAAAATCTTTGTCTCTGGATACATTAATTTCCATGTTTCCCAATTAGTCTCTACTATTTCTATTCTTGTTGGTTTCTTTCCTAATTCACTACCATTAACACATTCTAATTTCATTTGAGACCAATTACTATTAGTTTCTCTATCATATAGTATTAAATTAGAATTGTATAAAAGACCCGAAACACCAAATTTAACAGGTTTTCCCAACTTAGAGTATTTCCACGCAAAAGCTGTTCGAGTTAATGGACAGTAATTAATCGTAATTTTTTCTCCATTAAAATCATCATTTAAAACCTCATGCCAATCCATAATCCTATGTGGGTACGCTCTAACTTCTGTTCCTATTTTTAAACCTATTACAATATCGTCATTTTGCATATAAGTACTAACTGTAGCATCTTGTCCTGATAAAAAAACTGGAGAATCTATTGAAGGAATTCCATCTTTACCTGCTCCATCGTAAATTTCATCTAATGGAATAGACCACGACTTAAAAGTTGAATTATTATTTCCTGAATTTGTGTTACCATTATTATTCCCTCCATCGCTTATATTGGAGTTATCATCTGATGAACAAGAAGTTATCAATAATAATATTAATAAAATTAGATTATACTTCATTTTTACTGAATTAAATTTACTGCTTTTTTATTCTTTTTCGAAAATTGAATTGAAATCCCTGTATTAATCCTATAAGTCGGTGTCAATTGAATTCCATCTACATTAGCATAAAGAGGTACTTCTAAACTTGTTGAAAAATTAATTTTCGGTGTTATTTTCAAAGAGAAATTTGGATTTATAAATAACCAGTCCCCTCCTGTATTCGCTATTTTAGTGTTATTTAATTTATCTGGATAAGCTTTCCTATACTTGAAAGATAAACTCGGGTTAATAATTTGCCCCAAAAACAAAAAAGAATCAGAAACACCTATAAAACCTTGAATTTCATTTCCAAATTTGTATTCATTAACCTCTTGATATTCAGAATTAACTCCTGTTTTTCTATAAGTTAACCTTCCTATTACATTAGTCGTTCTTCTAAAATTAAATCTTTTTATAAATGTTGATGTAAATAAGATATCAAAGGAATTACTACCTGGTTGTAAATCTGCATTTAATCTAATTCCTAAATCATTTACTTCCTCTGTAGATCCTATTGGAATTTTACCCCCTATCCCTGTTATTAAACTATAATTTTTTTTATTTAAAATCATATACCTCAATAATAGTACTCCATCTCCGATTCCTGAAGTTTCATCTAAATTTAAACTTGATAATCCAGTTATTTCTCTTTTCTGATTAACCCAACTTATTAAGCCTTCCACCAATAATCTCTCTGTTATATTATAACTAAAATTAAATAAAATTGAATTAGTTATTCTTAAGCGAGAATTATCTTGTAACTTTTTACTTCCTTCATTTAATGTATTCAAATTATTATAATCGTAAAATACACCAAATTGAGACCCTCCTTTTTCTAAAAAAGGTAAACCTATGTTATTTGACAATGGTACACCACCTGAACAACAAGTTTGTGAATATACTGTATTAAAGAAAAAAATGGTTATTAATGAAAATAAGAACCTAATCAACATAACACTATAGTTTATTAGTTTGTCGATTAGATTTCAATTCCTTACATGTAATAATAGAAGTGTTAAATTTTACGTTCTACTACATAATCAATCATTTGAAGTAATGAACTCTTATATTCAGATTCAGGAAAATTATTCAATATTGCTAATGCCTTATTTTTATAGTCATGCATTTTAGCAGTCGTATACTCTAAACCACCATTATCTTTTACAAAAGCTATAATCTCCTTAACTCGTTTTTTATTCGTGTTATGCTTTTTGACTGAATTAATCAACCAAGATTTTTCTTTTTGCGAGCAATTATTTAAAGTATAAATTAATGGGAGTGTCATTTTTTGCTCTTTAATATCTATACCGGTAGGCTTTCCAATTTTATCCTCTGTATAGTCAAATAAATCATCTTTAATTTGAAAAGCAATACCTATGTATTCTCCAAACTTTCGCATTTGTTGCACTGTTTCATTATTTGCCCCTACCGAAGCCGCCCCAATACCACAACAAGCTGCTATTAAAGTTGCTGTCTTTTGACGAATAATTTCAAAATATATTTCTTCTGTAATGTCTAATTTACGTGCTTTCTCTATTTGTAAAAGCTCGCCTTCGCTCATTTCACGAACTGCAATTGAGATTAGTTTTAATAAATCAAAATCTTCATTATCTATTGATAATAATAATCCTTTTGATAATAAAAAATCTCCTACTAAAACAGCTATTTTATTTTTCCAAAGTGCATTAATTGAAAAAAAACCTCTTCTTCTATTGCTATCATCTACAACATCATCATGAACCAGCGTTGCTGTATGAATTAATTCTACTACAGATGCTCCTCGATAAGTACGTTCATCAAACCCTCCGTTAGAAACCATTTTTGCAACCAAAAACACAAACATTGGGCGCATTTGTTTACCTTTTCTACGAACTATATAATACGTAATTCTATTTAATAACGGTACTTTAGATAACATAGAATCTTTGAACTTAGTTTCAAAGAGTTCCATTTCTTTAGTTATGGGAAGTTTTATTTGCTCTACTGGCTTCATTAATGTTTGATTTCCAAAATCAAAGACCAAAAGTAACGAAATATATTAAGATTCCATCACTCTAATTCGTTTCAATCTACTCCAAGCTTTTTTATGTCTTCTCTTGTATATTGACATTGTTCCTCTATCTAACCCAAAATAAAACAAACTAATACCTAAAGGAGGATTTGCACTAGGTAAAAAGTTAAATTTATTAAACGCTATCTCTGGCCATTTCCAACATTCAAGACCTGTTCCAATAAATTCTATAATAGCAATTACGCAATACATTGTTAAGTAAAACAATCGCTCATTAGGGTGTTTTCTCAAGAAGAAAAAAACCAGTATTGTGCATAAAAACCCAAAAACATCTTTTTTAAACAGTAAAAAATAAAGAGAAAAAAGTATGATTAAAATTGAACAAACTAATTCTATCGTTTTTCTATTTTTTTTGATTTTTGACTTTCTAGAGAAATAATAAACAAGTACAAAAACAATAGCGTGTCCTGGCGGAATATAATGTGGAATATTCCCTAAACGATAAGCATACATTCCTAAAACTATAGAAAATACATACTCCCCTATTATAGCTATTAATAAAGCATAAATAAGTTGTTCCTTTGTTCTTTTATTTGCTTTTAAGTATAGAAAAACAAATACCAGAATTACTCCTGTATTGTTTATCCATTGCGCATTTTTATAAAAATTTTCAGCTACTGGTTTACTATCTATAAATAAACCTAAAATAAGAATAAAGAATAACCAACCTAAAGTTTGTAAAGTTTGGCCTAAAAATGTTTTAGAAAAATACAAGTTATGATTTATTTGCTAATTGACCACAAGCTGCATCTATATCTTTTCCTCTAGAACGACGTACGTTTACAACAATATCATGCATTTCTAAATTTGAAATATAATTATTTATTGCTGCTGGACTTGCTTGTTGGAATTCGCCATCATCAATAGGATTGTATTCTATTAAATTAACTTTACATGGCACATAACTGCAAAATTTTATTAAAGCATTAATATCTTCTTTCCTGTCGTTTATTCCTCCCCAAACAACATATTCGTAAGTAATCATTCTTTCGGTTTTCTCATACCAATATTCCAATGCTTCTTTTAAATCTTTCAAAGGAAAAGTTGCATTAAAAGGCATAATTGATGTGCGCACCTCATCTATTGCCGAATGCAATGAAACTGCTAAATTAAATTTCACCTCATCATCTGCCATTTTCTTTATTATTTTAGGCACTCCTGATGTAGATACAGTAATACGCTTAGGTGACATCCCTAAACCTTCTGGGGAAGTAATTTTATCAATTGACTTAATTACATTATTATAATTCATCAAAGGCTCTCCCATTCCCATAAACACAATATTTGAAAGTTTTCTATTATAGTATAATAAACTTTCTTTGTTTATGGCTGCTACTTGATCATAAATCTCATCTGGATTTAAATTACGCATTCTTTTAAGTCTTGCAGTTGCACAGAACTTACAATCTAAACTACATCCTACTTGACTTGAAACACACGCCGTTGTTCTTGTTTTTGTTGGTATTAAAACCGATTCCACCACAAGACCATCGTGTAAACGAACTGCATTTTTTACTGTCCCATCTTTACTACGTTGCATGTCATCAACCTCTATATGGTTAATCACAAAATTCTCATCTAGCATTTGACGTGTTACCTTTGATAAACTTGTCATATCATCAAATGAATGTGCCGATTTATGCCACAACCATTCATACACTTGATTCCCTCTAAATGCTTTATCTCCATTTTTAACAAAAAAATCACGAAGCTCTTCTTTTGTTAATGCACGTATGTCTCTTTTCTTCACTTTCATCGGGTACAAAAATACACAAAACCTCACAAGTAGTCTTGTGAGGTTTTGATTTTAGTTTTATTCTATTTTTATAAAATTAACATCGCATCTCCATACGAGTAAAATTTATATTTCTCTTTAATTGCTTCTTGGTATGCTTCCATCATAAAATCATGACCTGCAAATGCAGAAACCATCATTAATAATGTTGATTTTGGTGTATGAAAATTTGTTATCATACAATTTGCAATGCTAAAATCGTAAGGAGGAAAAATAAATTTATTAGTCCATCCTTCATATGAATTTAACTTGTTTTTTGAAGATACTGACGATTCTACTGTTCTCATTACAGTTGTTCCAACTGCACATATCCTTTTTTTCTTTACCATGGCATTGTTTACCATATCCGCACTGTCTTGAGATACTATTATTTTCTCAGAATCCATTTTATGCTTCGATAAATCTTCAACCTCTACTGGGTTAAAAGTACCTAAACCTACATGTAATGTAGTTTCTGCAAAATCAATTCCTTTAATTTCTAAACGCTTCATTAAATGTTTAGAAAAGTGTAATCCTGCTGTTGGTGCCGCTACAGCTCCTTCATGCTTTGCAAAAATTGTTTGGTAACGATCTTCGTCCGATGGCTCTACTTCACGCTTAATATATTTAGGTAATGGTGTTTCACCTAATTTTATTAATTTCTCTCTAAACTCTTCGTACGGCCCATCAAATAAAAAGCGCAATGTTCTTCCTCTTGATGTTGTATTATCAATAACTTCAGCTACTAGATTTTCATCGTCGCCAAAGAATAACTTATTTCCAATTCTAATTTTTCTAGCTGGATCTACTAATACATCCCATAAGCGATTTTCAGCATTCAATTCACGTAATAAAAATACTTCAATACGAGCTCCAGTTTTTTCTTTATTCCCAAACATACGAGCTGGAAACACTTTTGTATTGTTCAACATCATTACATCTCCTTCATCAAAATAATTGATTAAGTCTTTAAACTTTTTATGTTCAATTTTTTGAGTATCTCTATGTAACACCATTAAACGTGACTCATCTCTATGCTCTGATGGGTACTCTGCCAATAGTTCTTCGGGCAATTCAAAACTAAAATTTGATAATTTCATCGATTATATTTTCTAAACGTGGGCAAATATACAATTTCGACATAGGCCTTGTCAAGTGATTTACTGTTTATTTTACTTCTACTGTTTTTATACCTACTTGCTTCATGTCTTTCCAAAAGTTTCTGTATGACTTTGTTACTACTTCAGCTTCTAAAATAGTAATGGGTATTTTTAATGCTAAAGGAGCAAATGCCATTGCCATTCTATGGTCATTATATGTTGCTATTGAAACATTCTCATTTGTCTTTTCCGATGCTTTTAAATGTAAACTTTCGTTAGTTACTGTAATATCTGCTCCTAATTTAGTTAACTCTTCTTTTAAAGCTTCTAATCTGTCTGTTTCTTTTATTTTTAAAGTATGTAAACCTGTTAAATCACACGCTAATCCTAAACCAAAACTAGTTACCGCTATTGTTTGTGCTATGTCTGGTGCGTTTTTTAAATCTTCTGTTAGGATTTCAGAACTAGTTTCTTTCTCTTTAGTTAAAGTAATTGAATTTTCTTCAAACACTGTTATAACTCCAAAGTGCCTATAAATTCTAGCCAAACAACTATCTCCCTGTAAACTATCTTGCTTATATGCCGACAATTTTACTGAAGAACCTATTTCACTCAAAGCTATTAATGAATAAAAATAAGAAGCGGAACTCCAATCAGATTCTACAGTTATATTTTGAGGCTGAATATCTTCTTTCGACTTAATACTAATAATGTTTCCTTCAAAACTTGCTTCAACACCTATTTGATGCAACAACGTTAAAGTCATTTTTATATATGGAACTGAAGTTATTTTTCCTTCTAATTGAATTTCTAATCCGTTTTCAAGACTTGAAGCTATTAACATTAATGCTGAAATGTATTGACTACTCACATTTCCATTTATAGATACTTTATTTTTCACTAATTTTTTACCTGTAATTTTTATTGGTGGATATCCTTCTTTTTGAAGATACTCAATATCCGCTCCTAAACTACGAAGTGCTTCTACCAATATTTCTATTGGACGATTGTGCATTCTTTCTGATCCTTGTAAAACCTTCACACTCCCTTCTTGAGTTGCAAAGAAAGCTGTTAAGAAACGCATTGCTGTTCCTGCATGTCCTATATCTGCTATTTCATTTGTAGAAGATAATGCTTCTTGTAAATGATGTGTATCATCTGAATCTGATAAATTATCTATAGCAATACTTGGAAATAATTGTTGTAAAATTAGCAGTCTATTGGATTCACTTTTTGAACCCGAAATTGTTATTTCTGATGCTATTTTATTATTCTCTTTGGTTTTTAGATGTAAGTTCATACAAACTATTTCATTTTTTTATTTACTATATACATTCCATACAAAACACTAACTGTTAATTTTGTAAGCCAAAAACGGACCCATTTATTTTCTGAAAAATTAATAGTATTTACTGTTTCAAAATCTAAAGTAAACAAGGCTCCTCCACTATTTACTATTAATGAAAATAGTGTTACAAAAATTAAGAATGGAATACTTACCTTTAAAACATTAATCCAGAAAATTCCCTTTTGTATATTCTTACCGAAACTCATTTATTTTAGTTTTTCATTATTATGATGACGATCATGATCGCGTTTTGTTTTTATATCTAACTTCTTATCAAAAGCTTCTTGTAAATTTACTCCTGTTTGGTTTGCTAAACATAAAACAACAAACATTACATCTGCCAACTCTTCTCCTAAATTTTTATTTTTATCGCTCTCTTTTTCACTTTGCTCGCCATAACGACGCGCAATAATTCTTGCTACTTCACCAACTTCTTCTGTTAATTGTGCCATGTTTGTTAATTCGTTAAAATAACGAACGCCATGATTTTTAATCCAATCGTCAACTTGTTTTTGAGCGTCTTGTATATTCATTTGTTTTGTTTTGACATTTTTAAAAAATCAAATATAAAATTTTTGATTACTTATTAATTCGCCATGGCGGATTTTTTCTATTCTCTCCTGCTTTAAATAAAATTAGTTTGTTTCCATCTGGATCTAATAAATGTGCTTCTCGCCATAACCATGTTTGATCTTTTGGCTGTTGCAAAAACTCAATTCCTTTCTTTTTAAGGTTTTCTACTAACTCATCTAAATTTTCATCTTCAAAATACAAAACAATTCCATTTTTTTCTGGCAAAGTTTCAACTTGATGTATTGAAAATGTACTATCTCCATCCGGAACTTCAAAACGAACATATCTAGGTCTTGCATCTACTATAAGATGCAAGCCTAGTTTTTGATAAAAAGCTATAGACACTTCTACATTTACTGAAGGTATAGTTACTTGGTTTAAGTTCATGCTTTTACTTGTTCTTTTTTTATAACTTTTATTAATATTGATAAGAAAAACAACCCGATTAAAGACATTAATGTAATAACCCACCATGTGTTATCGAAGCCTAAAGCATCAACCATTTGCATTCCAGAGTTATGTCCGAAAATATGTGCCGCAGAAAAAGCAATACTATAATATGCCATATACTCTCCTTGATTTCCTTTTTTTGCTCTTTCCATTACAAAAGCGTTAGAAAACGGAAAAGCGATCATTTCTCCAATTGTCATCAATAACATTCCTACAATTAAAACTCCAACCCATCCTGTTAAGTTTAATACTAAAAAACTTATTCCTGTGAGTAATAACCCTACAAACATTAATCGTTCTTTAGAATATTTACTTTCTTCTAACCATTTAATTAATGGCATTTCTAATATGAAAATTAAAAATCCGTTCATACCCATTATTAACCCTATTTCTAATTCTGACAAATGATGTGCATCTTTATAATACAAAGGTATTGTTGAGAAATATTGCAAGAACACAAATCCGAAAATAAACATTGCTACAAAAAACACCCAGAACGCCTTATCTGAAAAAACTGAAACTGGATTCTCTACTTTTACCTCATCTACTACTTTTGATTTCTTAGGGTTTAAAACATTTATAAGTAAAAAGGTTGCTAAAATACAAGTAACCCCATCTACCCAAAACAGTCCATTATATCCTAATGATGTAATAATTATTCCTCCTACTGCTGGTCCTGCTGAAAAACCTAAGTTGATAGCTAAACGTATTAAGGTTACCGAACGTGTTTTGTTTTCTGGTTTACTATATGCACTTAAAGCAACAAACATTGCAGGTCTAAAAGTATCGGCAACTAACATTACTAAAAATATACCTACACAAAATCCTGTAAATGTTGTTATGTATTGTAATGCTATAAATAACAAACCTGTTAAAAACAAGCTAGTTTTCATCACTTTATAAAAACCAATTTTATCTGTTAGCTTTCCTCCTAACCAAGATCCTATTACTGATCCTAGCCCAAAACAAGTCATTATCCATCCTACATCTTTTAATGTAAAATCCAAACTCTTTGTTAAATACAATGATAAAAACGGAATTACCATTGTACCTGCTCTATTTATTAATGTTATTAAAGATAGCCACCAAACTTCACTAGAGAGGCCTTTAAATGTGTTTAAGTAATTAAAATATAATTTTTTCATAGTTGTTGTGGTTTAGTTATTTGTGATTTGTTTAAAAATAAAAAGTCCGACTGTGAAGTCGGACTTTTTATAATTGATATATTTTATATTTAAATAATCATAATACATAAATAGCCCGACATCTTCCGTATCTCACGGTAGACTTACACTGCTTATATGTATTAAAAATTGTCATTTTATTTCTTAATTGAGGTGTAAAACTATAAAAAAAAGAAATAGGTTTTACAAAAAAGATTTTTAATTTCATTTTTATATTCGTTCTAAACAATTTAAAGTCAAAAACTAAGTATCATTCTTTTCTTCTAAAGGAGCCTAAATTTATTTAAAAGGTATATTTATACCATTCGTCGATATAAAAATACGCTTAACCTTAAATCAGATTTATTTTTTACAATGCTATACTATCTTTGAAGTATAAATGAAACATAAAGTAAATCTCGCCGAACAGATAGAGGTCACTAAAAAGAAACATTTATAAAGACTTTAAAAAATATTAATAACCTTAAAACCGTTATCGCATTATTCTATTTTTATTAAATCGCTAAACCTACTACTTTACGATTTTATACAAAACTGGTTTACTTGGACTGGCATCGTTTTCAAAAGGAGCTACCATTAAGTTTAAAAAATAAGTACCATCTTTTATAGCATTCGGTACAAATATGAACTCTGTAATTGTAGCTCCCATTCTTAACTCTTCTTTAGTATTCCAAAAAGCATTGTGTGCTAACAATTTTCCTTCATCTTTTTCTTTATCTACAGAAGGCAAATCTATTAACAAATGTTCTATATTATTTCCCCTTAAATAAACTGCAGCTTCTTCTGCTAAGTATGGCGGATTTGTATTTGAATAACGTTTCGATTTTTTATCTAATAAATTAGGCAAGGTTCTAATTACAACCGCTTCTCTTTCTTTATTTCCTAATGCTTCTTGTACCTGTTTTTTAGTAATTAATAAATCTTCATTAGCTTGTAATTCTGGCGCTACAGTTATCACTTCTGCCAAAAAGAAAAACTGTTTTAAATTTTTATTTATTGAATGCACTTCTTTTGTTATATGCCCTACACATTCGGTGTGTGTTATATGTGCATGTGGATTAAATGCTATATTATTAAAATTAACATCGGCTCCTTGTGCAACACTACCTGTCCAATCTCCTGACTTTACAGGCGAAATTTCTGGTTCTTCCAAATACCAAGCATTTATACTCTCTTTAGTTACATCTATTGGTATTGATATATCCAATGGTTTTGAGAAATCTATTTGATACTTTCCTGATTTGTGTTGTATTTCTGCAATCATAATTCTGTTTTAAACTATAAATAATTCGGAAGCCAATCCATCTGCTAAAAACTTTCCTTTCTGTGTTGTTTTTAAGATGTTATTTTCTATTACTAACAACCCTTGTTTTATAAATTTCTCTGACGAAACTAACAATTGTTCTTTAAAAACAGGTTCTATTTTTTCTAAAGACACCCCCCAAATGGTTCGTAAGCCTGTCATTAAATATTCATTAAATCGATCTTCTTTAGTTAACTCCTCTTTCTCATTAGGCAACTTCCCTAACTGAAGTTCTTTTATATATTTAGCATTGTTAGATACATTCCAACTTCTATGCGTTTCATTAAACGAATGTGCCGATGGACCTACCCCAATATATTTCTTTCCTAGCCAATAAGAGGTATTGTGCTTTGAAAAATATGTAGGTTTTCCAAAATTTGATATTTCATAATGTACAAATCCGTTTTTAGCTGTTTCTTCCATTAAAATATCAAAATGCTCTTTTGCTTCTACCTCATCTGGTGCTGGGTATTTTCCATTCTTCACAAAACTATCTAAAACAGTTTTTGGTTCTACCGTTAAGGCATAACTTGATATATGATTGATTCCAAAATCAAAGGCTATTTGTAAATTCTCTTTCCAGCGTTCGTTACTCATATTTGGAACTCCGTAAATTAGATCGATTGTAATATTATCGAAATAACGAATTGCCATAGACAAACATTTTTTTGCTTCCTCTGAATTATGTGCGCGATTCATACTTTTTAAATCTTCTTCAAAAAAAGATTGCACACCTACACTTAACCTATTTACTGGCGATTCTGCTAATTCTAAAATTTTAGCTTCCGTTAAATCATCTGGATTTGCTTCTAAAGTAATTTCTGGATGCTCTGTTACTTTATAATTTTGATGTATTGTATGTAATAGTAATTCAATTTCTTTGGCAGACAACAAAGACGGAGTTCCGCCTCCAAGATAAATGGTCTCTATAGTTTCTTTGGCTAACTCTTCTTTTCGAATCTCCAATTCTTTTACCATGCAAGTAATTAATTCTTCCTTCTTTTTTAATGATGTAGAAAAATGAAAATCACAATAATAACATGCTTGCTTACAAAACGGGATATGTAGGTAAATTCCTGCCAAATTAGTTTAGTAATTTTTTATCTATTTTATAAAAAAATATAAATTGTTCTAAATTTTCTAATTCAGAAGATTCGTCTTTACTTGAAAGAGTATAAGTTGAATCTATTAATTTTATTAAATCAGGTTTAAACTGTTCTATTTTTTTATAAATAGCATCTACTTTAATCAACGTTTTCATATAATCATAATTCCCTTTATTTAAATTATTAAAAGAATTATGACTACTATAAAAATCAGGGAAATTTCTAACTAATTTCACAATACTTTCGAAATTATTAGTTTTGTCATCTATGTACTGATTAAATGATTCTTCATCATATTCCTTCCAATATTTCATAACTGCTTTATTAAATACATTTAAAGTATTATGGAAAAAAGGAGCTAAGGATTTTAAATATTTTTTTTTAGCTTTCTTAGAAATCAATTCATTCAATTTGTTTCTAATATCTTTATGCTCTTTAAATTTTCTTGTAAAGTGACAGAGATCTTCTATTTCTAATTTACTCGCTAAATTTAATGTATCGTTTTGGTTTTTAGATTTATCTATTTCAATTGCTATTAATTCAACAATTCTTGATTGATAAGTTAAACCAAAAACATCTTTCTCGCTTTCTGGTAGAATATCTAAGTTTGAAAATAAAAAATTATAAAAAAACTCGTTACTTAAACCTTCTTCTTTAATTAGACTCTCTAAAACATCATAAAAACGATGTACCTTATTACTAACATCAGTTTTAATACTCAAAAGATTTTCTTTTAACTTTAGTGCTTTTTCATCAGTAATATTTTTATAAACTAACTTTTTTTTAAATTCAGAGACTTTACCTACCGTGTGATAAGAAAAATATTTCTCAAAATGATTAGGAGAGTTTATTCTTAATTTTTCATCAATTGATTTAATATAAACTTGATCATTCCTTAATCGTTCTTTTGTAATTCGATGATAATGAGGATAAAGCAAATTAACAATATCTCTAGAACTACCTTTAAGTATTTTATATTTATTTCCAATACCATCTGGTTCACCAAATAAATCATTAATAGTTATGAGTTTTTTTTCTAGGTTAGAGAAATCATAATTTTTAATATAATTAAAAATTACATTATAATTTACTTTCAAATATTCTATCCAGAATAAATCTCTTAAATTAACTTCTTCTCCAATAGCAAAAGCACTCACAAAAAAACTATTAAAAACTCTTATTACTTCTCTACCTCTTTTAAAATAATGAAATCTAAATTCATCTCTTATCTCATTTATCTCTTCTTTTCTATTAGAAAAACTTAAATTATCAATTACTTCTTTAAGTTTTGCATCAAAAAAAAACTTAAAATCTTCTTTTTCTATTTTTGGTAAATGAATTGGAATATTAATTATTTTTTCTAAAAATGCCTCGCCATCTCCAATACTATCTCCATATCTTTTACTTATTGCTTTAGCAACATGATCTTTATCTAAAGCAACTATGTAGACAAAATTATTAAAATTAGCGTTTAATTTTATCAACTTTAAAATAGTATATATTTCATTTTTATCAAGACGATCTATATCGTCTATAAACACAATTATATTATAATTTGATTTTTTTAAGGCTTCGTTAATTTTATCAATTAAAACTTCTAATGTAATTTCTTTACCTACAAAATCTTCTCCTAAAGCTTTCATTATTTCGCTAACATCAAAAGTAGCTCCAACTTTATTTGAAGGACTTAATCCTACGGAAGCAGAAAGTTTTACCGCCTTTGTATATCTACTATATTTTACAAGTTGTTTCCCTACTTTTTGAAGTACGCTATTTTTCTCTACAAACATCATTTTTGAAAGCCCATCGAAAAAATCAAAAAGCATTTCTTCTTCAGTACTATATCTCCAAGGGTTAAAATGATATTTTAAAATTCCATTTTGCTCTTTTTCTTTTTTCCATACATCAATTTGTTTTTCAACTAAATTTAAAAATGATGTTTTACCTTCTCCCCACTTACCAAAAACTCCTATAGTTAAAGGCTCAGGATTATCAGAGCTATTTTGAATTATTTTTTGAATTTTTTTAGCATAATGCTTAAAATTAAAAATATCTTCTTCACTTTTTGAAATAGGGGAACTGCTAATAAAACTCATCTTTTTTCTATTTCTTTACTCTTTTTTCATTCTGTTTCACAAACGCTGCCCAACCTGTGTAATTCTTACCTCCTACTACTTTTCCAGAATTGTAATAATGACAAACTGCTGCTGCCAAACCATCGGTAGCATCTAGGTTTTTTGGTAATTCTTTTAAGTTTAATAAAGACTTTAGCATCAATGCTACTTGTTCTTTACTTGACGTTCCTTTTCCTGTAATAGCCATTTTGATTTTCTTAGGCGCGTATTCTGTTACTGGAATTTCACGAGATAAACCCGCTGCCATTGCCACTCCTTGTGCTCTTCCTAACTTTAACATGGATTGCACATTTTTACCAAAAAACGGTGCTTCTAAAGCTATTTCATCTGGGTTATAGGTATCTATTAATTCTATGGTACGTTCGAAAATTAATTTTAATTTTAAATAATGATCATCATACTTTTTTAAAAGTAATTCGTTCATTTGAACAAATTCCATTTTTTTTCCTACCACTTTTATAATTCCAAACCCCATGATACTTGTTCCTGGGTCGATACCTAATATAATTTTTTCTGTCTTCAAATTCGTTTGTACTTTGCACTAACACAAAACTAATCATTTAATCTTGTTTATAAACCTCGGTATTCAACTATAGAATTACCTACGTACCTTATTTTTTTTTACTAAAACTGCATTTATGATAAACTCTTTATATTTTGTTCCTTAAAAAAGAATTCTTATGCTCATAATTACCCATCTTATAACTTTTTTTTCTGGCGTTTTAATATTTTATTGTTTATTTGAAAAACAAACAATAAAATATTATTAACCAATTTAAAATTAACTATTATGGCTCATTCTTTAGAAATAGAAGGAAATACAATAAACTTTACAGCTACTACTAGTATTCTTGAGGGAAAAAACAACGACGCTGATGTCTCTGGTTATTCTTTTCAAGAAGCTAATGAAGATGGTAATACTTCTACTCATCAATACGAAGTAATAACTTCTACTGCAACTAGTCTTCAAATACAAATTAACCTAACTAAAGGTGATACATTAAATGTTTGGACTAACTTGTTAAAAGACGGTAGTGATCTAGGAGGAGAAGACCCAACTACTCCAAGGGGAACTGAGGTTGTTGTTAAAGGTGACGATATGTAAAAGATATAATTACTTGTATATCTTATATAAAGCAAACTTTTTTTTTAAGTTTGCTTTATGAATTATAAGCCACTTCTTTTCCTTCTTCTTTTCAAAAGTTTTTTAACCTTCTCTCAAACAAGAAAAACTAAAGACAGTATTTTCTTCACAAATGTATCCAAAGTTTCTTCTGAGTTTTTTTCTAGAACTTATTTTAAAAAAGCTTCAATATATTTTTTTGAAAAAAATTGGGATTCAACCTTGGTTTATGCTCAAAAGCAACTAGACAGTCCTAATCAAAATAAACAAATCAAAAACTATTGTTATTTATATAGAGGTATTAGTTTAGATAAAAAAAAGTTATACCAAGAAGCCCTTAATCAATTATCTTTAATCACTAGTGATTTTGTTTTTTTAAATAGAGTTCAAATTTATAAAGGAGCTTTAAACATCAAATTAAACAAATATGAAAAAGCAATTTCTTATTTGAAAGACCTAGAGCATATACCTAAAAGTGAGCTAGCGTCAATTTATAAAGATGATATTTTAAATGATTTAGGTCTTTGTTTTCTTTTTCTAAAAGATTATAAAAAAGCAGAAAAATATTTTAAAGAAAGTTATCAAAAAGAAAAAGACACAAGCAATCTTATAGATAAACAAATAAATATAGCTAATTTATATTACAACCTTTATCAAGATGATATTGCTATCCCATACTTTGAAAACGCATACAAATTATCTGAAAGACTAAAAATAAACAACAATGATCTAACAAAAACTGGATTAAACGAAAAAAAACGTCAAATATACGATCAGAAAAGACTTACTGCTAAAAACATGTCTGTAGTAGAAGAAAATCGCAAAGCTTTTCAGAAAGCATTAAAATACAGAAAAGAATATGAACAATGGAAGGACTCTTTAAATGATCAAAGTAAAATTTATGCAGTTGCTCAAAAAGAAAAAGAATTTGCAGTACAACAAAAACAAAATGAAGTAGATATTTTACAAGTAAAAAATGAGTTACAAGAAACCCAACGTACTATCTTTTTATATGCTGCTATTGGTTTATTAGTTCTCTTAGGAATAAGCCTTTACTTCTATAGAGAAAAAGTAAAACGAAATAAAATTATTGCTAGTCAAAAAGAAGATTTAAATACATTAAATGCTACTAAAGACAAACTTTTTTCTATTGTAAGCCACGATTTACGTTCTTCTGTTAATGCTTTAAAAACAAGTAATGTTTCTTTAGTTAAGAATTTAGACAGTAATAATTTAAGTGCGCTACGTAATTTACTCCAAAATAACAGTGCTATCGTTAACGGTGCTTATGGTTTATTGGACAACCTTTTAAACTGGGCTTTATTACAAACCAATCAAGGTTATTTTAGTATTAGCTCTTTACGTTTGTTTTTTATTACAGAGCAAGTATCCTTTAACTACCAACCTTTATTGCTAGAAAAAGAATTAAGTTTTGAAAATACGGTTTCTAAAAAAGACATTGTTTTTGCAGATCAAGAGTCTTTAAAAATTGTACTACGAAATCTACTAGATAATGCCATAAAATTTTCAAAACCGAATGGCAGCATTAAAATATATACTAGAAACTCTTCAGAAACCTATTGCGATTTAATTATTGAAGACACTGGTTTGGGTATGAGTGAAGCTACACGATTAGACTTACTAAAAGACACTGCTCTTTTAAATAAAAAAGAACATGAAGATGTTATTGGTACTGGTTTAGGATTACAATTATGTAAATCAATGATTCAAAAAAATAATGGAAAATTTTCTATTGAAAGTGAATTAGGAAAAGGCACAAAAATGATTGTATCTTTACCTAAAAATCCTTCGAATGAATAATGTGAATGTTTTTATTATAGAAGATACTCCTGCTGAAAGCGATCGTTTAATTCAAGTCCTTGAAGACAACAATTATACGGTTACCGGATTGGCTAGAAATTTTAAAGATGCTTTAGCTCAATTTTATAAAGTTGATATTGACATTGTGATTATTGATATTTTTTTAAACGGAGTTCCAGACGGAATTACCTTTGCTGAAACTATTAACGCAGTTCCTAATTCTTCTAAGCCATTTGTATTTCTTACTAGTTCTAGAGACAGAAGTATTTTTGATAGAGCTAAACTTACGCAGCCATTTAGTTTTTTAATGAAACCTTTTAACGAGTTAGAAGTTTTGTATGCTATAGAAATGGCTGTTGAAAAATTTTACGCACAAAAAGATGTGTTTTTAGGCGATGATGAAGATACTGTTATAAGCGAAGAGCATTTATTTATTAAAAAAGGTAAATCACTTAAAAAAGTTTTAATAACTGATATTGTTTATATAGATGTTGAAGAAAAATACTGCAATATAATTACCGAAAAAGAAAAATTTGTAATTCTTATTTCGTTAACAAAAATCCTGCAACTGCTAAACAACCCTATTTTTCAAAGAACGCATCGAAACTTCATTGTAAACACCAACCACATTACTGAAATTATTCCTGCGGATAATTTGATCTTACTTACTGGAAATAATAAAGCTACTTTAAGCGAACGTTATAAAGATATTATTAAAAAAGTCCGTACCCTAAAATAGCTTATTAGTTCTTCATATGAGGTTTATCGGATAAACCTTCCTACTATTTTTTTCTGTTTTCATGGAAAAAATACACACTCTCATGCCTTTTTTTTCTCTTCTCCTCTATTTCTACTCTAATTTTAGGTCAGAAATAGAACGCTAGCACATATTATTTCGCTGTTTTTAAATAATTACAATTGTAGAAACCCAACCGTGTTTTCGGTAAATATTATAACTACACTTTACTATTTAACAACTAACCAAACTTAAATATAAATGGAGCAGCAACCATTTTAAAAAACGAGGCGAAATCCGAAAAGCCTTATGAGTAGGAACATATTAACTAAACTTAAATATCATGGGAAAAGGAGCATTTGTAACAGTAGAAAACAAAGGTACAGCATTAGCAAAAGTATATCAAGGAGGAGATAATTGTATGAACGCAACTGGAAATTGGGGTAATTTAATTCCAGCTGGTAAGGATTCAGCAAGAGAATATATCGAAGCACATGCGTCAGGTATACCTTGTTGTTGTGAAGCAAGTACAATTATTTACGGAATTGCAACATTAAACCCAGAAACAGGTGGATTCACACAGGTTGGAACTTTTAGCTTACGTGAGGACGATAATGTATGGTCTTCATCTGGAGCCACTGGACCTATTACTGTTAATTGTACACCTGGAGAACAATATACAATTACTGTAACATACAACAATTAATAAAAAATTTCACGTACGTGACTATTTTGATTTGAAAAGTTAATATGTTCATCATTATATCATCATGAACATATTAACTTATAATACAACAGTTTTCACTAAACTTTTAAATTATGATAGAGCCTTTTGAAAAAATAGTACAACAAGGAATTGATTTACAAACAGGAATCACTGAACTACTAAAACTTGAAAAGCCTTTCCCTGAGCGTTTAGTAAAACGGGTAAAAATAGATGATGTTTTTGCTAAACTAATTTATAGAGCTTCCTCAGAAAAAGAATTAATTCCTAGCCTACTCAAAGTTGGAGTTAAACAAGAAAACAATATTCAACATTCAAACTTTGAATTGGTTAAGAATGGCGCAAAATCTTTCATAAATTGGGGGGTAAGTGGATTTAAAATAGCTAGTCAAGAAGTAGTCGACGAGAGAACATTAATATGTAAAACCTGTCCTTATATTTCGAAAGCTACAGATCAAATAGCTTACAAATTTAAAATTAACGCTAATGAGGATATGAGTATTTGCTCTATATGTGGTTGCGTAATTAGTAGAAAAGTCGCCTTGCTAAATAAAAAATGTCCAAAAAATAAATGGTAAAAAAACTCAATACTTAAATATTATGAATACAAATACAACAACTCAAACAATTTATTTTAAAGGAACAATGGGCTTTGCCCCTAACCTTTTAGCAACAATAGTAAACTTTTCATTATTGGTACATCCAGAAAACCATACCGTAAGTGGAACAGTTACCATTAATGTAGGTACCGATAAGAAAAGCTACACAAGTAAAGTAAGTGGAACGGTATACTCAACTGGACTAGGTGATATCGTAAGAGTTTTAAGCTTAAAAGGAAGTATTCCTTCTGATAATAAATTAACTCCATTACAATTTCCTTTCGAAGCAAACATGGCTTTAAAAGCAGATTGGAATGGTGAAGGTGGATTCACTTTCCAAGGACAGCACGAAGAAAAAGTACCTGTAACGGGGAACATTTTTAATTTATAATATCAATTACAATAAAAACTCTGTGCTAGTTTACTAACATGGAGTTTTTTCACCATTTACTAACCAAACTATACTACACATTATGAGCACATTAAACGTAATATTTAACAAAGGAAACGATGCTACCCAAAAAGATATTTATATTGGTTTTGTTTCAGGAAGCGCTAACAATGAATTTAACATTAGTTATAAAGCTGGGGATTTAGAACCTTTAGAAATTGACATCAAACCATTAAATACGGTTGCAGGTCATGGAAATTGGTATACTTATGAAGAATTAAAGGAAGGTGTACAAATAACTAATTTTAGTGGACGAATTTATGTTTGTTTCAGTCAACCATGGAAAGTATTAGATGCATACTACGAACCTGCTCAAAACATTACTGATGAAAACTTCTTCTTGAGATATGATAAAATGGAGCTTACTTTTAATGGTGCTGCTACCGATGTTGCAGATTTAACAAGTATAGATTATTGGAGTATTCCTATGAAATTAGAAACTTCACTTAACGGAGCAACTCCTGTACAAACAGATTACGGATTAAAACAAGGTGTTTCTACAACTCAGGTATATAATGCTTTAAGTGCTTTAACACAACCTCCTAAATCTGGTTTAGCAAATGCAAAACCTGCTTTGGTTCCTGGAAGTTTTAAACAACACTCAGATCAACCAGGATCTGGATTTGCTAGAATTATAGGACCTTCTTCATATCCTCCAGTAGGTGGAGTTCCAATTACACCATATCATCTTTTTGATTCGTACTTAACATACTTAAATGATAACTTTGGAACAGCTCCTAAAGCAAATGCGGTTTCTATAAATGGATTAGGAAAAGGTGTAATTGCAAATATCGCTGGTCATTTTAACGGTGTAGGACCAAATGTTCCTTCTTCTGGATCACAGAGTCCGCAAGATTATAATTTAACTGCAATTATAGATGATAGTTTAGACATCTCATTAAGTGGAACTGTTGGTGGTAACGCTACTACTATGCTTTACAAAAAAGAAGATTTAATCAACCCGAATGGAATTTATGGAGCCAATGCTATGTTTTCTTTAAATGGAGCCGCAAAACAAAGTCCTGCTAACAATGTTTACGGTTGGATTACTGGAGATTTATTAGCTGGTTTTAATATTGGTGCTATTGGTTCTACCACTTCTATAAACGGAACACAGGCTGGAGCTATGAAAAGTAGTAATTGGTTTAGTAAAATACCAAACACAGAATTATTTGGAAACTTACAAAATAACAAGGGGTATTATAACGAGTATGCCGAAACTTTGCAAGAATTATCTGATGCTTATAACTTTGCGTATTCAGATCGTTTCTCTGCTGTACAAGTTTCTTTAGACCCTGCTAAGGTAAATACGCTTGAGGTTTCATTTTTTAATGTTGAAGTTCCATTATAATACAATACTAACTACAACTTTCATAAAAAACAAAAGCTTGTTTAATTAATAGTTAAACAAGCTTTTTTTATAATTTTATTATTCTTTATTTTACTTCAAGAGATGTAAATTGAAATGTATTACCATCAAACAACCCCTTATCCGATAGTTTTAATGACGGTATTACTAACAATGCCATAAACGACAAAGTCATATATGGAGCACGTAATTTACTTCCCATCTGTTTTGCCATAGCATCTAATTCAGCATAGGCTTTACCTATTTCTTCAGCTGGTTTATCAGACATAATTCCTGCTACTGGAAGAGAAACTATTTTTTCTTCAGTATTTGAAACAGCACAAACTCCTCCTTTATTTTCTATTAATAAGTTTACTGCTTTACAGATAGCTTCATCAGAAACTCCAACAGCAATGATATTATGAGAATCATGTCCTACAGAACTTGCAATCGCTCCTTCTTTTAATCCAAAATTCTTAATGAATGCTATTGATGGTTCCGCGTTTTTATAACGATTTACTACCGTCATTTTTAATACATCGCTTTCAGTATTAGAAATCAAATTACCATCTTTTATTAAAGAATCTACTTCTATTTCATTGGTAACTAATTCGCCATCTAATGCTTCTATTACTCTTATTTTATCTGATGCAGAATGAAACTCAAAGTCGGCAATATTCTTTTTATCAGTATCAAAATTATTCAGCACTTCAAAATCTACATGCTCAACAAATGATTGTCCTTTATCTGCAACTAATTCACCGTTAATATAGGTTTGTAACACTTTAAAGTTCTTTAGATCTTCAGTTACAATAAAATCTGCATCGTCACCTTCTTGTAACAACCCTACATCTAAGTTATAATGTTTTACAGGGTTTATACATGCTGCTTTTAATACTTTAAAAAGGTCAATCTCTTTAGCAACTGCTCTTTCACATAACTCATTTAAATGCCCAACTAATAAATCATCAGGGTGTTTGTCATCTGAACAAAACATCATGTTTTCATAATGCTCCGGTAATAAATCAATTAGTGCTTCGAAGTTTTTAGCTGCACTTCCTTCTCGAATAATCACTTTCATTCCTTTTTGAAGTTTCTCTAAAGCTTCTTCATACGTAAAGCATTCATGATCTGTATAAATACCTGCTGCAATATATTTATCTAAGTCTTCTCCTCGTACCCCTGGTGCATGACCATCTACTGGTTTGTTGTAATGTTTTGCCCAAGCAATTTTCTTTAATACCTCTTCATCTTGATAAATAACTCCTGGATAATTCATCATTTCAGCTAAATACTTGATATCTGGATTTTCCATCATTTTTTTAATGTCATCAGAATCAATAATAGCTCCAGCACTTTCAAAAGAAGTAGCAGGTACACAAGAAGGCGCTCCAAAATTAAATTTCAAAGGAACTTTCTTTCCGTTCTCAATCATAAACTCCACTCCTTTCACTCCTAATACATTCGCTATTTCGTGTGGATCGGAAACTGTTGCAACCGTACCATGAACAACTGCAATCTTAGCAAACTCTGATGGCACTAACATAGAACTTTCTATATGAATATGAGCATCTACAAAACCAGGAAGAATATAGTTTTCTACAGCATGATTAGCTTCTCTAATTGCTTTTATCTTTCCGTTTTCAACTTCAACTTCTCCTTTATAGATTTTTTTATTCTCTATATCAACTATATTTCCTTGTACAATCATTATCTACTTTTTTTGGGACTACAAAAATAGGTAGTATTTCTGCATAAAAAAAGCATCCGAAAGGATGCTTTTATAAACTATTTATTTTTCAACATTTGGTGGTCCTCCTGCTAAAATTTCTTCATTAGCATATTCTTCAAACTGCTTAAAGTTTGCTTTAAACGAATCTGCTAATTTATGTGCTGTTTTATAATACGCTTCATCATTATTCCAAGCTTGACGTTGGCTTAATAATTCTGAAGGTAATCCAGGACATTGTCTTGGTTGCGCTAAACCAAATACAGAATGAATGTGGTAATTCTCTGGAGTTATCTCCTCTGGTAATCCACCATTTAATGCTGCATTAATCATTGCACGTGTGTACTTCAACTTCATTCTATCACCAACTCCGTAAGGTCCTGCAAACCATCCTGTATTTACTAACCATACGTTTACTCCTGTTTCTTTCATCTTCTCGCTTAACATTTCTGCATAACGAGTTGGGTGTAATGGCATAAATGGCGCTCCGAAACAAGCTGAAAAACTTGGTAATGGCTCAGTAACTCCTGCCTCTGTACCAGCAACTTTTGCTGTATATCCTGAAATAAAGTGGTATGCTGCTTGACCTGGTGTTAACCTTGAGATCGGAGGCAGTACTCCAAAAGCATCTGCAGTTAAGAAAAAGATATTTTTAGGATTTTTTCCTATTGATGGCTTTTTAATATTTTCAATATGATAAATAGGGTAACTTACACGTGTATTTTGTGTAATTGAAGTATCATGAAAATCTACTTTCCCTTCAGCATCTGTTACTATATTTTCAAGAATTGCTCCTTTTTTTATAGCTGCATAGATTTCAGGTTCTTTTTCTTGAGAAAGGTCTATTACTTTAGCATAACATCCTCCTTCAAAATTAAAAACTGTATTTTCTGAAGTCCAACCATGCTCATCATCTCCAATTAAACTTCTGTTTGGATCTGTTGATAATGTTGTTTTTCCTGTTCCAGATAAACCAAAGAAAATAGCTGTATCCTCTTCCTTACCAACATTTGCAGAACAGTGCATTGGTAATGTATTTTTAAATACTGGTAAAATAAAGTTTAATGCTGAGAAAATTCCTTTTTTGATTTCTCCTGTATAACCAGTTCCACCAATTAAAGCAATCTTTTTTCCGAAGTTTAAAATAGCAAAATTATGCTGACGAGTTCCGTCAACTTCTGGATCTGCCATAAAACCTGGAGCATTAACCACTGTCCATTCTGGAGAAAAACCTTTTAATTCTTCAGCAGTTGGACGTAAAAACATGTTATATGCAAACATGTTACTCCATGGATACTCATTTACAACTCTAATATTTAGTTTATAATCTTCATCCGCACATGCATAACTATCACGTACAAATACTTCTTTATTAGAAAGGTAATCAGTTACTTTAGTATATAATTTATCAAATTTATCCGAATCGAAAGGTAAATTGATGTCTCCCCACCATATCTCATCCTTTGTAATATCGTCTTTAACGATAAAACGGTCCATAGGAGAACGTCCTGTAAACTCACCTGTTTTAACAGCTAATGCTCCAAAACTAGTATTCTCTCCCTGTCCTTTTTCAATAGTTAAGTCGTGTAACTCGTCTGAAGTTAATTGATAACGAACCGTAGCATCTTTAATTCCTAAGTTGTCTAACGATATCGTTTTCGTATCAAGATTTGTCATCTTAAAATAATTTAGTTGTGTTTAATTTTAGACAAAAATAGTCCTTTTTGATTAAACTCATTAATCATTGAAAAATTTTATCAACTATTCTTTTTTAATAACTTTCTTAAGAAACTGAAAAGCCATCAAACTCCAACCTATTATTAGTAAAACTCCACCTAATGGAGTTACAAACCAAATAGTTTTGGCTGGTACACCAATTAAATATATTGTATAAATTGATCCAGAAAACAACAATATTCCAGCTATTAAAAACATACTAATAGCATTTTTTTGCTTCAAATTAAACTCTTTGTATGTATTTACAAACAATAGTACAATTACATGTAAAAATTGGTACCGCACTGCTGTTTCAAAACTCTGCATTGCTTCTGGTGTTAATTTCGATTTTAATGCATGTGCTCCAAAGGCTCCTAAGATTACTCCTATTACTCCTAAAACCGACGCTATTGTTAAATTTTTATACATTTTAGCTATTTTTGTTTAATTTTAAACTTTTTTAGCGATATTGTCGCCATAAATTATTAGACCACAAAAGTACATTATAAATGAGAAAAATATTAATTATAGGAGCTGGTAGATCTAGTTCATCCCTTATAAAATATTTACTAGATAAATCGACACAAGAAAATTTACACATCACTATTGGTGATGTTTCTATTGAAAGTGCCCAAGAAAAAACAAACAATCATAAAAATGCAACTGCTATTAATTTAGATGTTTTTAATGCAGATCAACGTGTTGAAGCTATTAAAAATGCAGACATTGTTATTTCTATGCTTCCTGCTCGTTTTCATATTGAAGTTGCAAAAGATTGTGTTACTTATAACAAGCACATGGTTACTGCATCTTATGTTTCTGATGAAATGCAAGCTTTAGATAAATCTGTTAAGGAAAAAGGCTTGGTTTTTATGAACGAAATTGGCTTAGACCCTGGTATTGATCATATGAGTGCCATGCAAATTATTGATCGTATTCATGATCGTGGTGCCAAAATGTTATTATTTGAATCTTTCACAGGAGGTTTAGTTGCCCCTGAAAGCGATGATAATTTATGGAATTATAAATTTACTTGGAATCCTAGAAATGTTGTTTTAGCGGGGCAAGGCGGTGCTGCTATGTTTATACAAGAAGGAACTTATAAATACATTCCTTATCATAAATTATTTAGAAGAACTGAATTTTTAACTGTTAATGGTAGTGGAAAATTTGAAGCTTATGCTAATAGAGATTCTTTAAAATATAGAAGCATTTATGGTTTAGAAAATATTCCAACTATGTATAGAGGGACTATTAGAAAGGTTGGTTTTTCTAGAGCTTGGAACGTTTTTGTTCAATTAGGTATGACTGATGATTCGTACACTATTGAAAACTCTGAAAATCTAAGCTATCGTGATTTTACTAATTTGTTTTTAGCGTATTCTCCATCTGATTCTGTTGAATTAAAATTCCGTTCATACTTGAAAATTGATCAAGATGATATTATGTGGGATAAATTTTTAGAATTAGATATTTTTAATCCTAATAAAAAAGTTGGATTGAAAAATGCAACTCCTGCTCAAGTTTTACAAAAAATCTTGTCTGATAAATGGACATTACAAGATCATGATAAAGACATGATTGTAATGCAACATATTTTTGGTTACCAATACAAGGAGGAAAAACTACAAATAGAGAGCAGCATGATTATTAAAGGTGATGATCAAACCTATACTGCAATGGCTAAAACTGTTGGTTTGCCTGTTGCTATGGCTGCTTTAAAAATATTAAATGGAGAAATTAAAACTCCTGGGGTACAAATACCTATTACCAAAGAAGTATATGAGCCTATTTTAAAAGAGCTAGAAGAATATGGAATTATCTTTGCTGAAAAAGAAGTTCCTTATTTAGGTTATAACCCTGAAAGTATAAAAGGATAGAATAAACCTTTAGCAAACTAGATACAATGACAAAACATATTGAATTTCCATTAAAAAACGAATATCCTTCTTATGCTGAAATGTATATGAAACTGGTAAATAAAGATGGAACTTTAATACAACAGTTAAAATCTAGCTTAGAGAAAACTAAAGATGTAATCAATAATTTATCTGAAGAAAAACTTAATTATAGGTATCAGAAAAATAAATGGTCTATAAAAGAAGTTTTGGTTCACATTATAGATGATGAAAGAATATATGGATACAGAGCGCTTTCTTTTGCCCGAAACGATAAAACAAACTTCCCTGGTTTTGAGCAAGATGATTACAATCTATTTTCTGACACTTCAGAAAGAACTATTGAAAATATAATGGAAGAATATGAAGCTTTAAGACACTCTACAATTACTCTTTTTAATGGGTTTTCTAATAATGCTTTAAAACGTATAGGTACTGCCAATGAGAATCAAACTAGTGTAAGGGCTTTAGGTTATCATATTCTTGGACATGAATTACATCATATAAAAATATTAAAAGAGTTTTATTTATAAGCCTAGCTATTACACTTATAAATAACACTCTTTAGTTGACCCAATATAGGCATCAGTATACTGATGCCTTTTTCTTTTTAATTGATCCTTCTTAAACTCCTTTCTCTTTAAAAAAGGTTAACATCCTTATTTTGAGGCATAATCTTCTTGATTCTTAATCAGAATCTATTAGCTTTGCCGGCTTTTAACACAATTATATTAATTCAAAATATACACATCCAAACACAATGAGAAAAATAATACTTTTTAAAGCTATTTTATTGCTTTTTATCTTTCAAACAAGCCTAAATTTAGCACAACAAAAATTAAGCACACCTTATGGTAACAACAAAGAGGTAGGCAAACATGTAAAAGTAAATGGCACTAAAATATATTATGAAGAATACGGTGAAGGAGAGCCTTTATTAATTATTCATAGTTGTGGTACTGATATTAGTGCTATGGAATATCAAATTGACTATTTTAGAAATAAATATCGAATTATTGCTGTTGATAGTAGGGGCCAAGGAAAATCTAAATTAAAGACAAAAAAATTAACGTACGATTTAATGGCTCAAGATTTAGAAGCTCTTGTAAAACACCTAAAATTAAAAACCATAAATGTTCTTGGTTGGAGTGATGGTGGAATTATTGCTTTAAAAATGGGAATCAATAATAAGGTAAATATTAATAAAATAATTACCATGGGTGCTAACCTAAGACCCGATACTACAGCCGTTAATCCTTGGGCACGCAAGCAAGTTGAAGAAATGCATGCTAAGACTCTTAAAATGATTAAAAAAGGTGATACTTCTAAAGATTGGAAAAAAGAATTACAATTAGACGACCTTCTATTAAATCAGCCTAACATTAGTCATACTGAATTAGCTAAAATTAAGGCAGCCGTGTTAATTATGATTGGTGATAGAGATATTATTAAAAACGAACATGCTGTGGAAATGTATAATAATATTCCTAAAGCACAACTTTGTATAATGCCAGGGAGAAATCATGGTGCTCCTCGTAATGACTCTAAAATATTTAACGACATAGCCAATACCTTTTATTCAAATACATACGACTATACCAAATAAAACTCTTTAGTCAACTCAATATAGGCATCAGTATACTGGTGCCTTTCTTTTTATAACTAATTCTTCTTGTTGAATTTTTGGTTCTTGAAAAGAAAAAGTAAACATACACAATCGTGATTTTATTTTCATTAGAGTGAAAATAAAAATTTGCTTCTAATGAAAATAATATTTTGGTTATAATAAAAATATTATTTTGCTTCTAAGGAAACTAATCCTTTCATTAGAAGCAAAATAATTTAAAATAATTAATAGTGGTAAACTTACAATTTATATACTCATAAATTTTTAGAAGAAAGTCTGACATAACTCACTTTTAAAAGATTATGCTAAACCTGTTAAAAAGGTAATGTATAACTCTCCTTATAATCAGTTAAAACTCACTTTTTAAGTATATTCGCTATATACTAAACAAAAATTGATATGAAAACTAAATTTCTAATTCTAATAATTACATCTATTATGATTTTTGGATGCGATAAAAGAATAACACAAAATGAAAATGAGGGAAATTTATTAGAAACTCCTGAAACTCTTGAAAATGACAAAAATGTCTTTAGCATAAGTAAATATTCTAGTCGATATAACTCAAACATTATAGAGAAACTTTATGAGGAGGCATTAGATAAAAATGAACATCTGAAAAACCTTCATAAAAAAATAAACTTAATTAAAAATGATAGCCTTGATTTAAAAGCAAAACCTTACAAAAATTATTCAAAAACAAATAATAATTATTTTGAAAATGCTTACAATTACTCAAGCAACATTAAAGATTCAATTACGAAAAAATTAATGATTGATGTTTTTAAACGATTAGAAAGTAATTATAGAAAAAGCGTTTCAAAACACGAAAATAAAATGATAGAATTGGATAAAAAAGCTTCAATTCTAAATGATCAACTTATTTTAATGAAATTAGTTTTGACTGAACCTATGATGTCAAATTATCAGAGAAATGAATTACCAGAAATAAAAACATTAGAATCAATGATAAATGACTATAATAAACTAATTCGTGAAACTAAAGAGTACACAAAACTTCGAAAATAGTTACATATAACAACGTTGCTCAGAATTATGAAAAACACCTATTTACTGATAGTTTTTATTCTAGTAAGCTTTATAAGTTGTTCTGAAAAGGCACTGCTAGAAAAAAGTTTTGAAGTGGAAAAAACAAACTTAATGTTTGGCGGAATGATAGTTTCTGCAAATCCATTTCAAATTAAAGATAAAAAAGGAAAAAGATACATACGAGAAAAAGGTGGTACTGGTGGAATTAATCTAGCCAAACCGGAATTAAATAAATTATATTGTTCTGACTGCAATGTGACAGATAGTACTAAAGCTATTCTTATTATTAAATACCCATTAAAGAAAACAATTGGCTACAGAATATATAGTGAGAATGGTTTCAATAAAGAAAAGCTTGTTATTGAATTAAGTAAAGCATATTCTGAAATATTTATGAATAAAAAAAAATACGGAATTTGTTGTGATGAACTTGCTGATTTAGAATTAACAAGTATTTTAGTTTTCAAAGTTGGACAAGAAATTTATTTAGAAACAAAAGTTGATTCAAAAAAATAACTATGAGCAACAATGTGTATAATTCATTGCTAGTCCTAACCTACTTACCTCATACAAACACATTAGCAAAGCTTACATCTTCAAATAAAAATCTTTAGTCAACTCAATATAGGCATCCGTATATAGGTGCCTTTCTTTTTCTATAACTAAATTTTCTTCTTGAACTTCTAGTTCTTGAAAAGAAAAAGTAAGCATACTTCTCTTTATTTCTGAAGTTTCATTTCCTTTTACTCGACAAACTCTATTTACAAGCAACCTATTTTCTTTAGCTAATTGTACAAATTTTGCTTCTTCTTTATAAGGAATGATCACTGAAAACAATCCTCTCTCCGACAATATTTTAGAAACTCCTTTTAGTAATGCTTCAAAAGTTAGTGATGACGTAAAACGTGCTTTATTTCTAGCCTCATCTTTCGTTTCAAAATCATCGGTATAAAATGGTGGATTAGATACAATTACATCATATATCTCCTCTTCTTCTGCCATTTCATCAGCAAAATCATTGAAAGATGCACTATAACAAAACAGTCTGTCTCCCCAATCCGATTGTTCAAAGTTCTCTACCGTTTGTTCGTAAGCGTTTTCATCTATTTCTACCGCATCAATTGTCATCGCATCACTTCGCTGTGCTAACATTAATGAAATAACTCCTGTGCCTGAACCAATATCTAATATTGAATCTGGAAATTCACCCAATTCACACCAAGCTCCCAACAAAACTGCATCAGTACCAATTTTCATTGCTGTTTTATCTTGATGTACCGTAAACTCTTTAAATTTAAATGGTTTCATTTATAAAATTCTTTCCATGAATTTTTCTACATAAAACCACAGGAAAATAGCTACTGCTAACAATAGTATTAGAAACAACCCCTTTCTAGGATTGCTTTTTTTTCTATTTCCAAATCTTCTTTTAAATTTCATTTTATTAAATCTTTAAATAATTTATCCCAATCTTTATCTCTCATTGGAGAAGACCAAAACCTATAACTTTTATATTCTTTTGTTACAACCCTTATCCCTTCAACATAAACACGAGCATTAACAGTTTCTTTTTTAATCGATAAAATATCTTTTATAAAAAACTCTTTTGTATACCAAAAAAGAATATAGTTTTTTACTACAAATTTATCATCTTCAATTGAAAAATAGTTTAGTAATTTGGTTATAAAATAACTTATTACTAAAATGATTATTCCAGTTAACCAATTTTCACTTCTAAAAGCCATTAAAGAAACTCCAAAAAAAATAAAAAAACAGAACATTCCGAAATTAATATAAGTCCCCCTTACAGTCTTATTTTTAGGAAATTTAACAAGGCCACTCTTCTTATCTTTAGAATCTATTTTATATTCTAATACTTTTTTTATTTCTGCTAAATTAGCATACACGTCATCGATAAACTCTACCTTCTTTTTATCTCTAAAATAAATTACCATTCCCTCATAACCTTTAACTTGCCTTAGGTTTATCTTTAATATTTCTGATTTTAAATATTTTTTCTTTTTTAAAAAATGTACAATAATAATTTCTTTATCTCCTACAAAAATAATCGGTGCTATCTTAAAATAATAATATAATGTATATATCGCAGAAAAAAATGTAAATAAGACTCCAATCCAATCTTTGAAACCTTTTGCTTTTACAAAGAGAAGGTTTGTTATGAAAAAAAATAAAAGAACTAGTATAAAAACAGTGAATAACCTAAATAAATTAATTTTAGATCTTATCATTCTTTCTTAGCTCTTAACATTTCTCTTTTTCCTGGAGGGCCTGGTAAACGTTCTACTATAAAACCAACTGCTTGCATTGCTCGCCTAACACTTCCTTTTGCGGAATAGGTTACTAAAACTCCACCTTTTTTTATAGCTTTAAACATAATCTTAAAAATGTCTTCAGTCCATAAATCGGGTTGATGTTCAGCTCCGAAAGCATCAAAATAAATTAGATCAAAAGTATCAATATCTTCAATATCTTTAAAGAACTGTTGTCGCTTTGTTAAATAAAAATCTTGAGCAATTTCGTGTTTTTCTTCCCAAGAAATTTCGTGTATTTCTTTAAAAACCTCTTGTCTATCTTCAACATTCAATTCAGTTACATAATTCAATTTAGAAACTTCTTCTTTAACAACTGGATATGCTTCTACACCTACATAATTAATTGTTTTATTACTTTCTAAAAAAGTAATAAAACAATTTAAACCTGTACCAAATCCAATTTCTAAGACTGAAATTTCATCTTTATGAAATAGCGCTAATCCACTCTTAATAAAAACATGATATGCTTCTTGTATTGCTCCGTGTTTAGAATGATATTGTTCATTCCATTCGGGCAAATGAATGGTTGTTGAACCATCTGACGTTATAATTATTTCTCGCTTCAAATTATTTAATTAATAATTTTTCAATTCTTGGAATTGGTCCTCTGCATTTTACTTCGTGGCAAGACACACATGAATTAATTGCATTATTAAACTGCTCTTTTCTTTCTTCTTTAGCAACTTCAAAAAGCTTTCTATGCATTTGCTCAAAATGATTTGCAAAAGTTAAAAAAGTAGCATCAAAATCAGAACTATCGGTAAGTTTTGCTGTATGTATTTTAATATATTCCTTATTAAAATCGCCTATTTCTTTTCCTTGAATAATTTGTTCTCGTACTTTTTCATTTTTCGAGAGCATATTCCTCATTAATCCCGCCATTTCAGATGTTTTATACATCTGAAAATTTGACGGAACCTTTTTAATAATCTTTATTTCTTTAGTTTCTTTCTCTTTTTGGCATCCTAATACCAAACTCAAAAAAAACACAAACAAAATTCTATTTTTCATCAGCTACTGCCTCTAACAAAACACCATCTGCTAAAAATGAATACGTTACTTTAGGCTTAATTATTTTAGCTATTTCTTCTTCAGACTTTCCTGCGTCTTTAGCATAATGTTGTAATTCTTCTACTGAAACTTCATTTTTAAATGCCTTTCCATTTAAGATTACTTTACTTTCTGCTGAGTTCATTGGCATAAAAAATGCATAATCTTTAAACTTAACAAACGATGTTTTATCTCCATCTAATGGAACTTTTATCCAACATCCTTTTTTCTGACATACTTCTCCTATTTTACTTGTAAACTTCACATCTAAAGTATCACCTACATTCATACCCTCAAATTTCTTTGCCATTTCATCTTTAGAAATAGCATCTTTAGCTGAAATTTCTTTTCCAAAAGAAACAAATGCTACTTCTTTTACCTCTTCTTTCTTTTCTTTTTCTTCAGTTTTACAACCTATAAATGAGAGACTTAAAAAAAGCCCTATAAAAAGTATTTTTTTCATTTTTTGAAATTTAAATTAGTTAGATAACAAATATAATTATTATTCATTAAGTCATTCCTCTAAAAAAATATTATACAGCTAGTTTTTGTATCTTCGTAGCACTTGTAAAAACAGCAATTTATGAATATTGACATTCAGCAAATAGAGCAATCGAAAATAGACTCTGTAGACTTTGATAATTTAAATTTTGGACGAACATTTTCAGACCACATGTTTGTTTGTGATTTTATTGATGGACAATGGACTAATCCGCAAATATTGCCTTATGGTCCTCTTTTATTTGAGCCATCTGCTCGTGTTTTTCACTATGGACAAGCTGTTTTTGAAGGTATGAAAGCTTTTAAAGATGATAATGATGACATCTTTTTGTTTAGACCTGATGAAAATTTTAACAGAATAAACGTTTCTGCCGAAAGATTAGCAATGCCTCCTGTACCCGAAAAAGTATTTTTTGAAGGTTTAGAAAAACTATTAAACCTTGACAAAGATTGGATTAAAAAAGGATTAGGTAATTCTTTATATATCCGTCCATTTATAATTGCTTCTGAAGGTGCTATTGCTGCTTCACCTGCCGAGGCTTATAAATTTATAATCATATGTTCTCCTGCACAATCATATTATGCTGGAGAAGTTAGAGTACTTTTTTCTGAAAAATATAGTAGAGCTGCCGACGGTGGTGTTGGATCCGCTAAAGCTGCTGGTAATTATGCTGCTCAATTTTACCCAACTAGTTTAGCGCATAAAGAAGGATATCAGCAAATTATTTGGACCGATGCTAATACTCATCAATATTTAGAAGAAGCGGGTACAATGAATATCTTTTTTAGAGTTGGTAATAAATTAATTACCACTCCTACTAATGATAGGATTTTAGATGGTGTTACAAGAAAATCTATTATTCAGCTTGCAGAAGATAATAATATTGACATTGAGATTAGAAAGGTTTCTGTTGCTGAAATTAAAGAAGCTGCGCGATTAGGTGAATTAAAAGAAATTTTTGGTTCGGGTACCGCTGCCGTAATTAATCCTATTAAAGGTTTTAAACACCAAGATGATGTTTTCGAATTACCAAACATTGATGATTCTTATGCTAGCTTATTTAAAGAAAAACTACTTAACATACAGTATAACAAATCGGAAGACAAACATAACTGGCGTGTAAAAATTTAATTTTCAGTAAAAAAAAGCTATATTAGTAATTCATAATCAATTAATTACAAGAAAATTCTAAGGGGAAATGAAAAATATTGTACCAGCAGTTTTATCAATTATAATTGGTTTCTCTGTTTCATTATTTGCTTTAAATAATTATTCAGGTGAAAGCTTAATAAAAAGTGGCACTAAAGCAACTAAGAAAACTGAAACCACAAAAAAAACAAAACCTTCTTCTAAAAAGAAAAGCAAAGAAACTTCTAAAGATGTAAATCTTAATGATATTCAAGGGAGTTTTGATAATTGGAATACCTATACTAAAAAGAATATTGATTTAATGTCCACCTTTATTCCTATTGATGAAAAAGGCGCTAAAACCGGAAAAGCTATTTTTTTAAATTCTTTGCGAACTGGAGCTTATATTCCTATTAAATCTGAGGTAAAAGGTAAAACTCAGTACAAACTTACCAATCTTGAAAAATCTACAGATGGTAAGATTAGAAAAAGTATTATGGGTAAAGCTAATGTAGCCTATCAATATTTTAAAAGAGAAGGAAAAAAACTTCCTAAATATGATTTTGTTGACTTAAAAGGAAACTCTCATAATAAAGCTGATACTAAAGATAAAATACTAGTTTTAAAATGCTGGTTTATAAACTGTAAAGTATGTGTAGAAGAATTTCCTCAACTAAATGCTTTGGTTGATAAATATAAAGATGACAATATTGAATTTGTAAGTTTAGCCTTTGATGAAAAAGATAAACTTGTTGAGTTTTTAAAAACAAAATCTTTTAAATATGCTACTGTTCCTGAACAAAAAAAGTACATGTCTAAAAAACTAAAAGTAAAACAATACCCTACTCATTTAATTGTTGACTCCGACGGTGTTATTCTTAAAATGGTAAATAATGTTAAGACTTTAACTTCTGAATTAGAACTCATAATGAACAAATAATAATAAAAAAGCTCCTTAATTTATAAGGAGCTTTTTTATTATAATTCGTTTAATATTTCTTTAATATTTGGCTTAAAGTAATTAGGTCCTTTTAGTACTTTACCATCTTCTCTATAAATTGGCTTACCGTCTTCTCCTAATTTACTCATATTACTTCGCTGAATTTCATTAAACACTTCCTCAATTTTGTGTTGCATTCCATGCTCTATAATTGTTCCACATAAAATATACAACATATCACCAAGTGCATCAGCTACCTCAACTAAATCGTTGTTTTTAGCTGCTTCTAAGTATTCTTCATTTTCTTCCTTCATTAATTCAAAACGTAATTGCTTTCTATCATCTGAAATAGCAACTGTAGGTTCATTTTGAATATTTAGTTTAAACGCTGAATGAAATTCATGGACTGCTTTTATCTTATTTTTCATTTTATATAATTTCTAGTTCTGTTTGTATTTTTTGAAAATCAAAATTAGACCAATCTACTATATGGCTTTTAATATTTTCTTGTTGAAAATCTTCTAGGTTTTTATTCCTAATACCAAGAAAATGAACTCCTAAATTGTGTGCCGTTCTTAAATCCCAAATACCATCTCCTACAGAAATAATAGTCTCGAAGTCTTTTACTTGAAAATATTCTTTTGCTTTTTTTATTGCCGATTTCACAATTTCTTCTCTAGTATAAATACTATTAGATGCTTCTACCAAAGTTGGCACAAAATTAATATTTGCTTGTTCTAATTTAATCAAAGCTGGTTTTAATAATGATCCTGTTGCAAAACAAATAGCATAATCTGTTTCTCTCATAAAAAAATCAACTATCTCTTTTGCTCCTTTAATTTCAGATGTTTCTGGAAGGTTTACAAACAACTCTGTCATTTTAATTTCAAAATCCTTGATAAAAGACAATTCAAAATCTCTTTTAAAATTAGCTTCAAAATTTTGCTTTAAAATATAGCTATCTGTTACATTTTGATAGCTTTTCCAATTCTGATTAATATCTGTGATACCAAAACTCTTCATAGCTTCTACATAAGCTGTTTGATGTTGATTTTCACTTTTTGTTAATGTATCATCAATATCAAAAACAATTAAATTTTTCTTTTTCATTTATGTCGTCATTTTTAACAATCGAGCTGGAACTATTTTTAAAACCCAAGCTATTAATCGCCATCTTTTAGAAATATATGCTACTCGTTTTTTTCTTTTTATTGCTGAATAAATTTGTTTTGTTGCTTTTTCTAAAGGCACCATCCAAAAAATACCGTCACCCAAAGCCATGGCTGTATCTATAAAACCTGGTCGAATATCTGTTATAAATACTTTTTTTGATTTTATTGACTTTGTCTTAATATACAAGCTTTCTAAATATGCTTTTTGGTATGCTTTTGATGCAAAATATGAAGGTGAAGCTCTATTTCCTCTGAGCGATGCTATAGATGAAATTCCTACCAAATGTCCAAATTGTTGTTCTTTAAACAAATTATAAGCTAATCCATATAACTTAGTAGCCCCAACTACATTAGTTTGAACTGTATTATTTTCTATACTCCAATCTAATTTATTATTAACCTCTCCGACTCCTGATGAATGAATAATTAAATGAACCTCTCCTAATTCACTCACAATTTCTTTAAAGGTTTTCTCTAACTCTTCAACTTGAGTTATATCATTTTGCTTTATAATTATTTGATTAGGATTTTTAACTTTTAGCTCCTCTAGTCTCTCTAATCTCCTCCCTGTAACTGCAACAATATAATTATCTTGTACTAGTAGTTCGGTTAAGTTTTTACCAATACCAGATGTTGCCCCAAAAACAATTGCTGTTTTAGTTTTCTTCATTATAAAATCATTCTTTAACTTTGCTAAAAATACAATTTTATGTTTACACTTATTGCTGCTAAAATGTTTACTACTGGGAGAATTATTTTTGCTAGTTTATTTGCTATCGCTTTTATTATTTTAATGTTTTACAGCTATAAGAAAGATGCTAAGAATAATAAAAAACATTATCAAAATGGCGCTTTGTATGTAGCTATAGGTATTATTGCTGTTATAACTCTTTTATTTCTTTCGAAATTTTTAATAAAAGGTTAAACCATTTCTTCTATTTCATTTATTTTTTCATGATCTAAAACTGTATAGCCTCCTTCATTAAAATGAAATGTACGTTTATACTTTACTCCTGTTTTTAATTGTTGAAAATCATATGAAGTAATTTGATATACTTTTTGTCCAAAAGATTCTTCATGATACTGAATTAAAGCATATAATTTTGCTTCTAATTCCATTATTTCTTCATCTGAGTATTTAAAAAGTGGGCTTTTTTCATCTATTTCATGAACAATTGTCCATACTGTAGGCAAGTACATAATTTTATCTCTCTCTAACTTTAATTGAAAAAATTCTCTTTTATAATCCCCTTCTTTATTTTTCTCATTTACTGATAATGTTACTGTTATCTCGGGTTCTATCATTACTGTTTTTCTACTATTCATTAAACGAAACATAATAGCTCTATGCTCTTTAAAATCTCGTAGAATTAAATTCTCGCTAAAATGAATTGCTGCTTTTGCTCTGGAAAAACGCCCATATAACAACCCTGTAATGAATGAAAAACTTAACAAACCTATCATTGCCTCAAAAGCCGCAATTAAATTGGCTGTTATTCCTTGTGGTGCTATTCCTCCATAACCTACTGTTGTTAATGTTTGAGCACTAAAGAAAAATCCATTTAAAAAATCATCAATAAAATTACCTTTCGATGGTGTTATTTCTTCAATTCCTATTCCCATATATACAAATCCAAATACTATATTTAAAAAAGTATAACCTAATGTAATTAATAAAAAAAACTTCCACCATGATAACTCTATAAAAAAGGTATATAAATCATCTAGATTAAACTTTTTGTTTATATGTATTACATTAGAACTCCCATCTTTATTTACAATTCCTTTAATATTCTTTTTTGAATTGTATCCAAAACCTGGGTCTTTTATTTTCTTTGCCATCCTTCGTTTCTTTATGCTTTAAAAATACAAAAAACCGATACTTAAAAAATATCGGTTTTTATAATTCTTATTTACTAATTCCTATTAGTTTTTTATTGGTAAAAAGTTATAGTTTTTAGCATAAAACTTCATTTGCTCTTCAAATGTTTTTGGTTGTGCTATTTTTACATCTGTAATATTTCCTTCAGCATCTGTTACTGGTTCTAAAACAGGATTTACAAATCCACTATAAGCTGCATCAGGAAATTTTTCATTTCGCTGTTTTACTTCTTTATGAATCTCTTGGTCTACTTTTACTCCATAACCTTCTACTAAAGCTTTTGCTGCCTCGAAATCTCCTTCTGATTTAATTCTTTGTGTTTCTTTTAATAAGCGTCCAAAAATCTCGCGAAGTTTTATATAATCATTCACAACAAAATATGTTTTTCCATCTTTTGTTACTTTTTCAATTACATTATCTTTCTTTCCTTGTTCAAATGCCCAAGCTGACACCCATTGACGGTTTACCATATGGTCTTCCTCTATATCGTCTCCTACATTAATACGAATTAACTGAGTTATTAATCCATTTCTAATATAACCATCGTAAGCAGCTTTCCCTACTTTTTGCCAATCTTCTACCAATCCTAATTCTTGTAATTTCGGATCCATTAAATAGTATAATCCAACTAAATCTGCTCTTCCTTCTTCCATTGTAGAAGCATAATTTTTTAATGTTTCCTTAGGCTGTCCTACTCCTTTATTAATCTGTCCTGATGCATGCCCTATTACTTCATGCAAAGCAGTATGTAACTTATCTGCTAACTTTCCATATTTAAGTTCTAAATCTATTTCTTCTTGATCGTGAGCAAACTCTTTTAAACGCCCAGAACCTCCTGCATTATTATAGGCTCCGATAATGTTTCCTAATGAAACTGATTTTGATCCATGTTGTTGACGAATCCAGTTGTTATTTGGTAAATTCACTCCAATTGGTGTACTTGGTGATGCATCTCCTGCTTCTCCTGCTACATTAACTGTTTTATATGAAACCCCTACTACATTTTTCTTTTTATGTGCTGGTAATAATGGTGAATTATCTTCAAACCATTGTGCATTATCAGATAGAACCTTCATTTTCTTAGACATATCGAAATCTTTAATTTCTACTATTGTCTCATAAGATCCTCTATATCCTTTAGGGTCATTGTATACTTCTATAAACCCGTTAATCCAATCAATATTTCCTTCTGTAGATGTAGCCCAAGCAATACAATATTTATCCCAAACATCTAAACTTCCTGTTTTATAATATTCTATTAATAATCCTAAAGCTTCTCCTTGCTTTTCGTTTTCTGCTACTCCTTTAGCTTTTTCTAACCAAAAAATTATTTTATCAATAGCTTGCCCATACATTCCTCCAGATTTCCATACTTTTTCTACTAACTTTCCGTCTTCACGTACTAATTTAGAATTTAATCCAGCTTCTATTGGCTGACTTTCTGGTCCTTTGTATGCAGTTTTATAAAAAGTTTCTACATCATTACTTGTAATGTCTGGTCCATAAAAATTAATTGCTGATGCCAATACATTATCTACCCCAGCTTTTTTATTCACTTTTTTACTATCCTTATCATTAAAGATAACCTCAAGTGCTTCTGCTGATAAATTTGTATTTGTTTCTTTTAATAAACCTTCTAAATATTCTTTAGCAAATGTTGGTTTGAGTTTATCGTTTGAATAATGGTGGTGAATACCATTAGAAAACCATACTCTTTTTAAATATTCTTTAAATTTTTTATAATCTTCAGAATCCTTATCTCCTTTATAATCGTTATTTACTTTTTCTAAAGCCTTTCTTATTTCAAGATTATGACGATAGTTTTGATCCCACATTATATCACGTCCAGCCAATCCTGCTTGCGTCATATAATAAACTAGTTTCTTTTCTTTTAAGGTTAACTCTTCAAATCCTGGTATTTGATACCTTAACACTTTTATATCTGCAAATTGCTCTACTTCATGTTCAAATTTAGATTCTTTTTTCACCTCCTCTTTCGACGCTACTGGTTCTTTTTTCTTTTCTACATTACAAGAAACCAATAAGCTAACTGCTGCGGCAGCGCAAAGCATATGTTTTAATTTCATTTTTTTAATTTAAATTGATTTTCTGTTGATAAATGTACGAATTTTAAACTTCGTTATATCTAAAGCAGTCTGTAGTATGATCGTTAACCATACCTGTTGCTTGCATGTGCGCATAAATTACTGTTGACCCAACAAACTTAAACCCTCGCTTTTTTAAATCTTTTGAAATTATATCAGACAACTCAGTTGTCGCAGGAACTTCTTCTCGTTTTTCAAAAGCATTTTTTACCGGTTTCCCATCAACAAAATTCCAAATATATTTTGAAAATGAGCCAAACTCATCTTGCACTTTCATAAAAAGCTGTGCATTTGTAATCGTTGCTTTTATTTTTAATTTATTTCTAATTATCCCTGCATTTAAAAGTAATTCTTCAAATTTATCTTCGCCATAATTTGCTATTTTTTTATAATCGAAATTATCAAAAGCTTTTCTGAAATTCTCTCTTTTTTTAAGTACTGTAATCCAACTTAACCCAGCCTGAAAAGTTTCTAAAATCAAAAACTCAAACAACTTATCATCCTCATATACAGGAACTCCCCATTCTTGATCGTGATATTCTATATATAAAGGGTCATCACTTACCCAAAAACATCTTTTTTTCATTTCTTTAATTTAAAATTGAAAATTACTGTTAAACAAGCTAAAAATCAATGAAAAATGGAATAATTTTTGCAACTTTATAATTAGAAAATCTTCTGATTATGAAAACATTAAAATACTTTTCGATATTTAGCATACTTATAATAATATTTTATGCTTGTAGTTCTTCACCAATAAAAAACAATGCTACTTCTAAAGAAGAGCCTGTAGTTATAAAAAATGATAGTTTAGAATATGAAATCACTATCATAGATCCTGGTTTTAATCATTACTTAAATACTATAGCTAAACCTGTTGGCTTTCACTCTCAATTTTATCTAGAAAACAAAAACCGCCTTTATGTTCCTATTTGGAATTCAAGAGCTAACAATTCTTTTAATTTTAATCCAAATATATATGAAAATCAAATCAATTATAATCCTAATATCAATTATGGTTATGATGTAAATTATAAACTTTTCAATTATTTTGAATTTGCACAACGCAAATACCGTATGCGTTTACGATAAATTATAAACTTCCTGTAAATCTGTATATTTGTCAAAAAAAATTAATAACATAAAATGAAGTTTTTAAGAAATTTATTAGCATCAATTCTTGGTTTTTTCGTAGCCATTTTTTTAATATTTATATTCTTTGTAGCCATCGCGGCAATTGCTGGGTCTGATGATGAAATAACAGTAAAATCAAATTCTGTTTTAGAATTAAATTTAGCTACTTCTATAAAAGATTATGCGCCTCGAGATAATAGTCCATTAGCAGAAATATTAGAATTAAACGATGAGAAATTAGCCTTAAATAATATTATTAATGCTATTGAAAATGCTAAAACCGATACTAAAATTAAAGGTATAAGCATTAAAACAACTTCAGTAAATGCTGGTATTGCACAAACTCAAGCTATTAGAAATAAAATTGAAGAATTTAAAGAAAGTGGAAAATTTGTATATGCTTATAACGATGTTTATTCTCAGAAAAATTATTATTTAAGTTCGGTTGCGGACAGTTTATTTTTAAACCCAGTTGGAGCCATTGACTTTAAAGGTTTATCTACTGAAATTTTATACTATAAAGATTTTGAAGATAAATATGGAATTAAAATGGAAGTAATCCGTCACGGAAAGTATAAAAGTGCAGTTGAACCATATTTGAGTAATAAAATGAGTGACGCTAACCGCGAACAAACTACTTCTTTTCTAAACTCAATTTGGTCAGAAATTACTGAAGACATTAGCGTTAGTAGAAATATTTCAGTAGAACAATTAAATTTAATTGCTGATAACGCTAACGGAAGAAACGCTACAATTGCTAAAGAAAATAAATTAATTGATGCTATTATTTATGAAGATGAGTATAAAGAAAAACTTAAACTAGACTCTGATAAAAAAGTAAATACTATTAGTTTAGAAGATTATATAAAATCTGGAAAAGGAAGGATTTCTTCTATCAGTAAAGATAAAATTGCTGTAATCTATGCTCAGGGCCAAATAATGTATGGTGAAGGAAATGAAGATATTATTGGACAAGGCTTAACAAACAGAGCTATTCGTAAAGCTAGAAAAGATAAAAATGTAAAAGCTATAGTTTTACGTGTTAATTCTCCTGGAGGAAGTGCTTTAGCTTCTGAATTAATTTGGAGAGAATTAGAATTAGCTAAAAAAGACAAACCTTTGGTTGTTTCAATGGGAAATTTAGCCGCTTCAGGAGGTTACTATATTGCATGTAATGCTAACAAAATTATTGCAGAACCAACTACTATAACTGGTTCCATTGGAGTATTTGGTGCTATTCCTAACTTTAACAAGCTTGCCGATAATATTGGTATAAATGCGGAGCAAGTTTCTACGAATGATAGTCCAAACTATAGTGTTTTTGAACAAATGAATAAAAAATTCTACGATGTAACTAAAGAAGGTGTTGAACAGATTTACACCACTTTTGTTAATCGTGTAGCAACAGGAAGAAACATGACTTATGAACAAGTTAATGAAATTGCTCAAGGTAGAGTTTGGAGTGGTAAAGAAGCTATAAATAAAGGGTTAGTTGATAAATTAGGAAGTTTAAATGATGCTATTAAAATAGCAGCTGAATTAGCTGATATTGAAAACTACAAAATTCGTAATTACCCTAACTATAAAAAAGATCTAAAAGATGCTTTAAGTATCTCTCCTTTTGCTAAAGTTTCTAAAGAAGAGATATTAAAAGAAGCTTTAGGTGACGAAAATTATCAGTTATATAATAATATTAATCAAATAAAAAAGTTAAAAGGGATTCAAGCAAGAATACCTTTTATATTTCAAATTAAATAAAAAAAAGGTACTCTATGAGTACCTTTTTGATATATGCATTTTAGAAAAACACTTATAATATTTATCTTTTTACTATCAAATAGTATCTACTCTCAAAGTAATGATATAAAAAATGATAGTCTACAGGTAGAAAAACTATATGCAAAAGCAATAGATTTAAAAGACAACAATCTTGTAGAGGCTAAGAAAAATTTTGAAGATGCTATAGAGATTATAGATAAAAGTTTATTCTCTAAAAATGAATTCTTATTAAAAAAAGCTTCTATTTTAGAGCAACTCGCTTATTTTTTAAGAAGAGAAAACAAGTTTGACACTGCTCTAAAATATCTTCAAGAAAGTATAGAGATTAAAAGAAAGATAGGAGAAAAATATACTTTAGGATACACTTATTCTCAAATAGCTTGGTTATGGCTCTATCAATCTGAATTTGATAAGACTAAAGTTAATTTAGATTCTGCCTTAACACTTAGTAAAAAATACAACAATATAAACGAAACCACTAGAACCTTAAGTAGGTATGGTATTCTTTATCAAAATTTAAAAGAATACTCTAAAGCTGAACAACATCATTTATATGCTATTAAACTTGCTGATTCTATAAATTCAATTAATTCAATCGCATCCACAAATGCAAACTATGCTTACTTTTTAAGACGACAAAAGAGATATAAAGAAAATATCCCTTTTCTTAAAAGGTCGGTAGGAATGCATCAAAAGGCAAATAATCAAATAGGATTAGAGTCAAGTTATTTTGCTTTAGGAGTTACTTATAGAGTATTAGGTAATCCACTCAAGGCCATAGAATTATATAATAAGGCTATTGCTATGTCTAAAAAGCAAAAAAATGAGGCTGTAATTCATTCTAGATATTTAGGTTTAAGTAATAGTTATGCTGACATCAAAGATTATCAAAAAGCATATAAATATCATTTAGACTATACTAAATGGTGGATAAAAGTTAAGAATGAAAAGAACTATCAAAAAATGGTAGATCTTCAATCTAAATATAAATACGAACAGCAACTAGCAATTGACAGCCTACGTTTTACTCAAGAAAAAAAAGAAATAGAGATAATTGCTCAAACAGAATCTTCAAAAAAGAAACTATACTTCGCTTTATTCCTCGTTACATTAACTGGTGCATTTGCAATAGGCTACTTAATTCGTCGTAATTTCAAACAACGTTCAATTCATATTAAAGCCGAATATGAAAACAAAAGAAAAATACTTGACCAAGAAATTAAAACTAAGGAAAAAGATATTAAAAGTTTAATTGCAGACAACAGTATGCGCTTAGCCTTTAAAGAAGAATTATTAGATAAAATAAAAAACGACGTAATAGGGTCGACACCAGAAAGCATAGAAAAATCTCTTACCTCGTTAACTACTCAATTAAAATTGCAAATAAACACAGAAAGTAAACTATCTGGATTACAAGAAAAAATAACAGACGTAAATCAATTTTTTGATACTACATTAAGAAAAAAATATCCTGAATTAACAAAAGGAGAAAGAGAGGTTTGCGCATTATTACGTTTGAATTTATCAATAAAAGAAATTATGATTATTAGGAATGTTTCTACCGATTCTGTAAAATCAATGCGTAGAAGAATTCGTAAAAAAATGAATATTCCTTCAGAAATAAGCATCGAAGAATTTATTCGGTCATTAATATAATAATCTATTTACATTCAATATATAAAGAATGACACCTTTTGACACCGCATAAAAACTCTAAATCTAAGCGTCACTCATAACTTTGCTAAACCTAACTAAATAGCAAGTCTAATGAGAATACGATTACTTTTTATACTCTCTTTTTTGGTTTTCCTTTTTTCATATAATGGATATACCCAAACAAATAATCAAATTAGCGGAGCAACTATAACTCCAACCCAAAATTCAGATACTAATACACCCTCTCCATACGATGGTACATTAACCTTTAATCCGGGGTCACTTATAACTACTGGAGATTGGAACTTGATTCTTGGTCCAGGTGCAGGAGGCTCTTTAACCACGACCTATGCAAATATTTTTATAGGCGGTATGGCAGGTGCTAAATTCAATAGTATAAATAGTCGTAATAATACTATAATTGGTGTGTTTGCTGCGGATCAAACTACAGGCAATGCTGAGAATGTATATATAGGGAATTATGTCGCTAGAAATTCAACGGGTGATGACAATGTTGTTATTGGTTATAGAGCAGGAGAGAATATGACTTCGGCATATGATAATACACTTATTGGTGAAGAAGCAGGTAAGTCCTTAACAGAAGGAGATGACAATGTGTTTATAGGTGAAGATGCTGGTCGCGCAACAACAACTGCCTCAGATAATTTATTCATAGGAAGTAAAGCAGGTGTAAAGAATACATCTGGAAGTGGAAATACTTTTATAGGAGGAGAAAGTTCTTCAAGTGTTGGGAGTGCTATAGAAGGGTTTAACCCTGTATATGCTTTATCATCTATATCCAATTCTGTTGGAAGCGAGAACAAAACAGGACAAGGAAATACATTTGTAGGTAATGGAGCTGGCCAAGAGAATATAGATGGGTATGCGAATACTTACTTAGGATTTGATGCTGGAGCGGAAAGTAGTCGTGCCGATGGTAATACATTTATAGGCTATGGTGCTGGTTGGGATAATAACAGAACAAACGCTACTAATCTAGCAAATAGAAATACCTATGTAGGAGCCATGGCTGGAGGGACTAACAGAACAGGTTCAGATAATGCAGGGTTGGGATGGAATGCTAATTTTACCGCAAGTGGTTCATTCGGAGCCTCTGCAGGAAAAAATAATCGTAATACCTTTATGGGTAATGAGGTGGATGTATTTGGAGATGACCAAGTCATTATAGGATATGACGCAAAAGCCTCAGGAAATAAAGGTTCAATTACTATTGGATCGTTAAGTAGTACCACGCAATCATATGCTGCTGCCATTGGATATGATGTAGATGTTACTCTCGCAAATACTATGGCATTAGGAGGAAACACAACTACTAATAGATTCAGTGTAGGAATTGGTACTGTAGCTGCCAATCAAAATGCTTCTTTAGAATTAGCTGATGTTGATAAAGGTTTTTTAGTTAATAGAGTAACTACCGCTCAACGTACTGCTATGGAAACTGCTGCTGCAAGTGGAAACGCTTTAACAACTACTGATGCAGGTTTAATGGTATACGATACAGATTTAGCAACTCTTTTTGTTTGGAATGGAACTACATGGATAAGCACAACTTCTTTAAATACGGATGACCAAAAAGTAGATACTTTTCAATTAGTTGCTAATAAAATTGAATTGTCTATGGAAGCTGATGGTGAAACAGTAAAAGAAATCGATTTATCTCGATTCCTTGATAATACAGACACACAAAGAATTGATTCATTAATGCTTATTAGAAATAACAAAATCCTTATATCTCTTGAAAACGATGGAGAAGTAGGAAAAGAGCTCGATTTATCTAGTTTTAAAGATAACACAGATGAACAAGCTTTATCTTTAGCTACAAATACTTTAAGTATTTCAGGGAATGCAACAACTATAGATTTAGCTAAGTATCTAGACAATACTGATACCCAAACTATTTCTTTAGCTGGTACTGATTTAACCATAGCTAATGGAAATACGATTGATGTTTCTTCATTACAAGATGGAACCGG
>NZ_CANLTU010000012.1 GCF_947494125.1 uncultured Tenacibaculum sp. | reverse complement strand
AGAAGAGAAGAGAAGAGAAGAGAAGAGAAGAGAAGAGAAGAGAAGAGAAGAGAAGAGAAGAGAAGAGAAGAGAAGAGAAGAGAAGAGAAGAGAAGAGAAGAGAAGAGAAGAGAAGAGAAGAGAAGAGAAGAGAAGAGAAGAGAAGAGAAGAGAAGAGAAGAGAAGAGAAGAGAAGAGAAGAGAAGAGAAGAGAAGAGAAGAGAAGAGTTAGGTAGAAAGTTTAATTTTATTTAATTATTTTGTATAAAAAAGCCTAAGTAATATATACTTAGGCTTTTTTAAATTTATTTATTAATACTTTATTGTAAAGTGAAATTTACAGGGATATAGTATTCTACATTAGCAACTTTACCATCTTGTTTACCAGGAACAAATTTAGGTAATTTACTAACCATTCTTTTAGCTTCTTGCTCTAATAAGTAACCATTTTTAGGTCCTTTCATTCTAATATTACTAACTTTACCATCTTTTCCTATAATAAAACGTACCCATACTTTACCTTCTATATTTTGTGAAGCAGCAGCATCAGGGTAGTTAAAGTTTCTCTGTATATGACTAACCATTCTTTCGTTGAAACAGTTAATTTTCTGCATGTCAGAAACTTTTAAACAAGCTTTAAATTGAGGAATACTCTGTACTTTAGCAAACTTTACAAAATCAGTGATTAACGTTTCTTTAGTAATATTTGCTCTTTTAACAGCTTTAGTTACAGGTTTTTTAGTTACCTTTTTAGCAACTGTATTATTTGTTTCAGGTTTAGTACCTCTAAAAGTAATAGGTACTCCATATTTTACTTTTACAGCTTTTCCATTATGCTTACCAGGAATAAATTTTGGAAGTGTACTAATAATTCTACTAGCTTCATTTTCTAAAGAAGCACCTCCTTTAGGTCCTCTCATTTGAATAGCTTCAACACTACCTTGTTCATTTATTGTAAACTGAACTAAAACTCTTCCTTGAACACCATCTCTCAATGCATCTAGAGGGTATTTAAAGTTTTTCATAATGTGTTTAGCCATTTGTGTTTCAAAACATTTAGCTTGCTTCATTAATGGTACATTATTACATTTAGAAAATAAAGGAATCTCTTCTACTAAATTAAAAGGAATTCTTTCTATAGTAGCAGAATTATCTTCTAATTCTAGTTTTCCAATTAATAAAGAATTCTTTTTAATATCCGCAACCTTTTGAGATGAGTTAATAGACCCAACAGCAGAAACAGCTTCTTTATTCTTACGAACTACACGTCTTCTAGTTGAGACATTAATTGATAATTGCTTTTTTCCTCCATCTTTTGTATCCTCTATAGCACATTTAGTTATACTATTAGGATCAGCAATAGAATCATCAGGAGTATCACATTTTTCTTCTTGAGAAACAGCCATTATAGACACTAGCATAGCTGCCACTAGTAAAGGGAATTTCTTCATAATAGTACTCTGTTTAAGGGGTTAACAAGTAGGTTAACGTATTATTAGGTTGTAAATGTATGAAAAAATAGAAAACTAGCAAATTTATTTAAACTTTTTTTTAAATAGTTTAAATATTAGAAATCAGTCGTTTATATAGTTTGGTTTGTTTTTTTAACTTTTTTTGGCAATTTAAAAATAATTGGTAACGCATATTTAACATTAACATTATTGCCATTATGCATACCGGAAATAAATTTCGGAAGCGCAGCAATTAGCCTCGAAGCTTCAGACTCTAACAGCTCTCCTCCTTTAGGTCCTCTCTTTTTTATATCAATAACATTACCTTCTTTGTCAATCGTAAATTGAACAAGAACTTTACCTTCAATTTTATTTATTAAAGCTTCTTTAGGGTAATTAAAGTTACTAACGATGTGTTTCACCATTTGTTGCTCAAAACATTTAGATTGCTCTATAAGTGGTGTGTTTTTACATTTTTTAAATAAAGGAATTTGCTCTACTAGATGAAAAGGAATCTTTTTTAAAGAAGAAACTATGTCATTTTTGATATTTAATTTCTGTACTAATAAAGCGTTGTTTTTAACATTTTCAACTTTGTTAGAAGGATCAATAGAAACGTTGTTTTGTCTTACCTTTCTATGTCTTTTACGAGTAGATAATTGTTTGTTGTCAGAATTTTCTAAAGATTTCTTTACATCATCAATAGAACATTTAGTAATACTATTTTGATCTGCAATAGCTTCATTAGGCGTTTCACATTTTTCTTGAGCTATAGCAATTGTAGAAATTAATAAAGCTATAACTATTGAAAGGGGAAATTTCATAGTTAGTTTTGTTAAAGGGTTATTTTTTAGGAGTGTGAAAGTAATATAACTATATGATATAATGTATAGTTGGTATATTAATTTAATGTTAAGTTAAGTGGAAATGAGTACGTAACAATTACGGGCAACCCTTGTTCTTTTCCTGGGGTAAAATTAGGTAATTTGTTTATTATTTTTTGTAACTCTCTGTTTAGGAGTTTGTTGTTGTTTTTACCTTTGATTTTTGGATTTATAACATTGCCATGAATATCAATACTAAATTGAATAAAAATTTTATCATTAATAGTCTCATCAATAAATTTATAAGTAGAAAAGTTTTTAATAAAATGATTATTAATCATTTTATTAAAGCATTTTATGTTATTTATTTTTGTAGATTTTTTACATAAATAAAACATAGGAATTTCTTCAACTAAGTTGAAGAGTATTTCTTTTGATGAATTAGGTAATTTTAAAGAAGTGTCATTGTTATTTATTCCTAAGTTGACCTTATTTCCTTTTATTTTTAATTGATTTGATTCTTCTTTTGTAAATCTTTTTTTTATAGACCTCTTCCTTATTATTCTTGTTCTAACTATTTTATTTGAATTATTTTCTTTTTTTTCTATTTCGCATTTATTGATAGAGATATTATTAAGGTCAATATTATTTTGTTTTGGTGTTTCACATACTGATGCTTGACTATATACACTTATTATATTTATGAGAAAAAATAAAAGGATAAGGATAACTTTTTTCATTTTAAATTATATTAATTATGTTGTAGTGTAAAGGTGTAAAAGCTTTTTATTCTTTTGTTTAAGAGAATATAATATGTGTTTTAATTAATGTTTTATTAAAAGTTAAGAAAGTTAATTTATAGTAAATAAAAAACTCTCTATTTTAAATAGAGAGTTTTTATAATTATGTTTTGTTTAGAATTATTTTACATTCATTAATTCTACATCAAAAATTAAAGTTGCATTTGGAGGAATAACTCCACCAGCGCCAGCTTCACCATAAGCTAAGTTTGAAGGGATTACTAAACGAGCTTTATCACCTACTTTTAATAATTGAATTCCTTCATCCCAACCTGCAATTACTTGTCCAACACCAATAGCAAAATCAATAGGTTGTTTACGTTTGTAAGAAGAGTCAAATACAGTTCCGTCTAATAACTGCCCTTTATAGTGTACAGAAACCATAGCTCCTTTTGTAGCTTGTTTTCCTTCACCATTTTGTAATATTTTATAACGTAACCCAGATGGAGTTTCATCATAGCCAGAAGCAACAGAATCTAATAATTCTTTTTGTTTCGCTAATTCCTCTGCTTCACGTTTTTCACGAGATCCTTCAAATGTTCTAAAAGCTTCAACAGCATTAAATTTTTCTGCAGTTTCACCTACACGAATAATTTCAACATCCATATTGTCACCTTGCTCAATAGCATCAACAACATCTTGACCTTCAATTACACTTCCAAAAACAGTATGCTTACCATCTAACCAAGGAGTAGCAGTATGAGTGATGAAAAACTGAGAACCATTTGTTCCAGGTCCAGCATTTGCCATAGATAATTTACCAGGAGCATCGTGTTTTAAATCTGCATGAATTTCGTCATCAAATTTATAACCAGGGTTACCAGTTCCAGTACCTTGAGGGCAACCACCTTGAACCATAAAATCAGCGATAACACGGTGAAATTTTAACCCATTATAATAAGGAGTACCTTGTGGTTTTGCATCATTCTCTAAATTACCTTCTGCTAAAGCAACAAAGTTACCAACAGTTCCAGGTGTTTTTTCATATTCTAAATTCACTAAAATAGCACCTTTAGGTGTTGTGAACTTTGCGTAAATTCCGTTATCCATTTTTATTTAATTGTCTTATTTATATTGAAAAATATTTTTTCCGAAGAAAAAGCAAAATTAGTTTTTTACTGATAAAGTTGAAAGGTTTAAATTTAAACCTATGTTAATATTATTTGAATTCACATTTCCGAAAGGTGAATAATATCGACCTCCAGAAATTAAAAAAGATACTCTATTAGTTATATCATAAGTAATCCCTAATGTAGGACGAATAATAATTCCTTCATCTGTATCTACACCAGCACCACCTCCAGCACCTGCCATAAATTCTGCAAAACCACGAATTTTATTATTTAAAAATCTAGGAGAATAAATACCCCCACCAACTAATCCATGGGCATAACCACCAGATCGTCCATCATACGCAAAACTTGCTTCTCCAGCAATGTATAACCATTTATTGAAATCGTAATTTACTTTTAATCCAATTAGTTGTAAATCAATGTTCTTTGCGCCAAAAGTATCATCAGTTTTAGCAACATCAAAATAGGATTGGTTTTGTATTTCTATTCTTATACCTTGGGTATAATAGCTTTTGTTATTGCTGTCAGAAGAAGTTTTTGTACCTCCATTCATTCCATAGTATTTTAATCCAAAACCAACAGTATAAGCTTCTAAGTCGCCATCAATAGCACGATAATAACCTCCATGGCCGCTTAAAGCTAAGTGATCAGATAATTTCAAGTCAATTCCAGCAGAAGGATAAATCATTAAACCTCCTTCAGGAGCTACACGACCACCAGCAGCACCAATTCCTAGTTTACCAAAAATATTAAGGTATTTTGATTGGTAAGGGTGATAACCTGCACCAAAAAATAAATCCATAAATCCTGCACGTAAACCTTTGTAAATTGCATCGGTATGAGCGAATAAAAAAGTGTTGTCGTTTAAGTATTTTTGATATTCAAATCCAACAACATATAAAGTTTCTGTTAAAGGTGTTCCATTATCTTTCTTAGAGTTTCCAATAGGTTTAAAGAAATCAAAACGAATTTGTTGAGCGTTTTTTATAGTTGGTTTATTCCAAAAATCATCTGGAGAGATATTATTTGCTGCAAATTTTTGATGTGCTTTGTTATAATCTGTAAAGCGAAGTATACTAGGTATTTCAACAAAAAAAGAAATAGAATTACTTTTGATTTCTCCAGAATAAAAGTTTACATGACTGTATTGAATTCCAAATGAATAATCATTTTTCTTGTATTGTAAACCAATATTCGGGTTTATAAAACCACCATCATTAACTAAATAACGATATCCACCACCGCCACCGAAATGGAAATTAGCATCAAGGTATATATTTTTATATAACTGTTTGTTGATACCTAATTCAGCTCCTAATGTAAATAAACCACCTTGATCACCCGTAGTTGCAAAATGAAAAGCAACTCCACCATACAGCCAATTATTAATAGGAACTTGATAATGTAATCCAGCTAATCCCATAGTAGATTTTAAACTTGGAAATTTATCAGAAGGCATTTCAACAGGAATAAAATTCAAACGAACTTTATTGTGTAATTCTGTACCTTTTAAAGTAGATAGTTTTTCTTGACCTTGGATTAAGAAAGAAAAGAAAGTTAAGAATAATATTAAAATATAATTTTTACTCAAATTCACTTGTGAAATGTAATTTTACAGTTGGATATTTACTTTGGGTCATTTGAATAGTAAAAGCAGAATCTGCTAAAAACACCAATTTACCTTGTTTATCTTTTGCTAAATAACGTTGTTTAACGCGTTTAAACTCTTTAAATTCATCATTTTTAGGATCTTCAGGTTGTACCCAACACGCTTTATGTACAGAAATATTTTCATAAGTACACTTAGCTCCATATTCGTGTTCTAAACGGTATTGAATTACTTCATATTGTAGTGCACCTACAGTACCAACAATTCTACGACCATTCATATCCATTGTAAATAATTGAGCTACACCTTCATCCATTAATTGATCTAAACCTTTGTATAGTTGTTTAGACTTCATAGGATCAGCGTTATTTACATAACGGAAGTGCTCAGGTGAAAAACTAGGAATTCCTTTAAAATTTAATTGTTCTCCTTCAGTTAAAGTATCACCAATTTTAAAGTTCCCCGTATCATGTATACCAACAATATCTCCAGGGAATGATTCATCTACAATTTGTTTTTTCTCTGCGAAAAATGCATTTGGACTTGAAAATTTTACCTTTTTATTATTACGAACATGTAAATAAGGAGCATTCCTTTTAAAAGTTCCAGAAACAATTTTAATAAAGGCTAATCTATCACGGTGTTTAGGATCCATATTCGCATGAATCTTAAATACAAATCCGGTTAATTTTTCTTCTTTAGAATCAACTAATCGTTCTTCAGCTTTTTTAGGTTGTGGTTGAGGAGCTATTTCAATAAAAGCATCCAACAATTCTTTAACTCCAAAATTATTTAAAGCAGAACCAAAGAATACAGGCTGTAAATCACCATTTAAATATTCTTGTTGATCAAATTCTGGATATACTTCATACACTAATTCTGATTCCTCACGTAAAGTTTCAGCAGCTGTTTCGCCAATAATCTTATCTAATTCTGGATTTGAAAGGTCATCAAATTGAACTCCCTCAGAAATAGTTGTTTTGTTATCTCCTGAAAAAAGATTTAATTTCTTTTCCCAAATATTATATATTCCTTTAAAATCGTATCCCATTCCAATAGGGAAACTCATGGGAGTAACTCTTAAACCTAGTTTTTGCTCAACTTCATCTAATAAATCGAAAGCATCTTTACCTTCACGATCTAATTTATTTATAAAAACTAGCATTGGTATTTTACGCATACGGCAAACCTCCACCAATTTTTCTGTTTGTGGCTCAACTCCTTTGGCTACGTCAATTACAACAATAACACTATCTACAGCTGTTAAAGTTCTAAAAGTATCTTCAGCAAAATCTTTATGCCCAGGAGTATCAAGGATATTTATCTTTTTATCTTTATAAATAAAAGCTAGTACAGAAGTAGCAACAGAAATTCCACGCTGACGTTCAATTTCCATAAAATCGGAAGTAGCTCCTTTTTTTATCTTATTGTTTTTTACGGCACCTGCTTCTTGAATTGCACCTCCAAAAAGTAATAACTTTTCAGTTAGTGTGGTTTTACCAGCATCTGGGTGAGATATAATTCCAAATGTTCGCCTTTTTTGTATTTCTTGTAAAAAACTCATCTATAAAATTTAAGGCTGCAAAGATACGTTTTAAAGTGGAACTGTTCAAAGGTTTAATTGTTGAACTGACATCTATTTTGTAAGTTTGCTTTTCGTATATTTTTAGAATGAAAGAACAAGTAATTTTAGTTGATAAACAAGATAACCCAATTGGGTTAATGGAGAAAATTGAAGCGCATGAAAAAGCGTTGCTACATAGAGCTTTTTCTGTTTTTATTTTTAATAATAAAGGAGAGTTAATGTTGCAACAAAGAGCTGCAGAAAAATATCATTCTCCATTATTATGGACAAATACTTGTTGTTCTCATCAAAGAGATGGAGAAACTTCTTTAGAAGCTGGTAAACGTAGGTTACAAGAAGAAATGGGATTTGTATGTGAATTAGAAGAAGTATTTTGGTTTATATACAAAGCACCGTTTGATAATGGCTTAACTGAACATGAACTAGATCATGTAATGGTGGGGAAGTTTGATAACGCTCCAGTTATAAATAAAGAAGAGGTAGAAGCTTATAAGTGGATGAAGTTAGAAGATGTTAAAAGTGATATAGAGAAGCAACCTGAAATTTATACAGAGTGGTTTAAGATAATATTTAAAGAATCTTACCAAAAAATATCAAATTTTATATAAAATGCCAAAGGTAACTGTACATAGAAAAGCTCATTTTAATGCAGCACATAGGTTGTTTAATGCTAAATGGTCTGATGAAAAGAATTATGAAATTTTTGGAAAATGTAGCAATCCTAATTATCATGGGCATAATTATGAATTAATTGTTTCTTTAACAGGAGAAGTAGATGAAGAAACTGGATATGTTTATGATTTAGGAGTATTAAGAGAATTGATTAAAAGAGAGGTTGAAGATGTTTTAGATCATAAAAATTTAAATATTGAAGTGGAGGAGTTTAAAAAACAGAATCCAACAGTAGAAAATATCTCAATTGTAATATATAATAAGTTACGTGTAAGTATTCCTGATAATTTAGACTTAGAAATTACCTTATATGAAACACCAAGAAATTACGTAACTTATAGAGGAGAATAATATATGATAAACCAATTATTAAGATTTAACCCAATTTTGAAAGAAAAAATTTGGGGAGGTGATAAACTACAAACGATACTCAACAAAGAAACAGATAAGACTAATGTTGGAGAAAGTTGGGAAATTTCTGATGTAGAAGGAGATACTTCTATTGTTAGTAATGGTGATTTAAAAGGAAAGAATTTAAATCAGCTTATAAAAGAATATAAGCAAGATATTTTAGGGGAAAAAGTATATCAAATTTTTGAAGATAAATTTCCTTTATTGATTAAGTTTATCGACGCAAAGAAAAAACTAAGTCTACAAGTACATCCAAATGATATTTTGGCTCAAAAGAGACATAATTCTTTAGGAAAAACTGAAATGTGGTATATAGTTAATTCAGATAAAAAGGCTAAAATTATTATAGGCTTTTCTGAAGAGACAAATAGAGATTCTTTTATCAAAACAATTCAAGAAGGTAATGAGTTGGAGTTGTTAAATGTTGATTATGTTAAAAAAGGAGATACTTTCTTAGTACCTGCAGGAAGAATTCACGCTATAGGTAAAGGTGTTTTATTAGCAGAAATTCAAGAGACTTCAGATATAACTTATAGAATATCAGATTGGAATAGAAAAGATGCTGAAGGAAATAAAAGAGATTTGCATTTAGATTTAGCTTTAGATGCAATCGATTATTCAGCAAAATCAAATTATAAAGCAGAATACCTTAAGAAAAAAAATACACCATCTAATATTGTAGATTGCAAGTATTTTACAACTAATTTTTTACACTTAACAAAAGATCTTTCTGTAGATCATTACGATAAAGATAGTTTTGTAATTTATATGTGTGTAGAAGGAGATGCTTTATTAGAGTATGGAAATAAACAAGAAAAAATAAAAATGGGAGAAACCGTTTTAATGCCGGCTTGTTTAAAGAAAATGAATATCATAACAAATAATGCTAAACTTCTAGAAGTTTATATAAAATAAAACAGACTCAAAGTAGAACTAAGAGCCTGTAAACAAACTAAATCATCCTAACAAGTTAAGAAGCTTTTTGAAAACTGTAACCAAAGACAGCTTTACATATAATATTTTGATGTTTTTCTTCTTTTTTAGATACTGTTATGTTTAAAATAATTTCAGTATCGCTCAATTTTTTAATGTTATTCTTAATGATAAGTTTATCATTTAAATAAGCTTTTTTTAGAATGTCGAATTCAATGCTTTTAAAACTTAAACTAGAAGAGTTTTTATAAAAACTAAGAGAGGAGTTTAGGTTAGATTCAATTTTGTTATACAAAATTGAAGTCTTTAAAGTTTTGTTTTTGCTAACTTGTTTTTTGCTAACAATAAATTGTGAAGAGTTTTTTTGTGATGCTTTGTAAGTATTCATGGTATTATGGATTTATTGGTGGAAACTTTGACTCTTTAAAAAGATGATTCTTTACAGAGTAATTCATTGTTGTTAAATACATGCTAATTCGTTTTGTGTTTTTTAATGTGTTCATAATGATAAAAATTTAAAATATTAGTAAATAAAAAAAGGCGCTTTTTGTAAAAAAGCACCTTTTGTAGTTTATATTAATTATCGATTTTTAAAATCGTTGATTATATCTGTTCTTGTGGGTGCTTTTTTTTATAAATACATATTGTTTACGCATACGAGTATTACACATAATCATGCCGACTGTGTTTAAAATAATGGTATATGTATATATAAATAATTTCATAAGAATACCAAAAGTAATAAAAGTTTCTAGAAAACAAAGAAAATGTGAAAATATTAATGTTAAAGTTTTCTAAGGAGTAGTTTTTTAACTTTCTTTTAAAAAGCATAAAACCGTATCTTTGATGTATATAAATAGAATAGAATTTATGAAGATTATTGCAATGATACCCGCGCGTTATAGTGCGTCACGTTTTCCTGGTAAATTAATGAAAGATTTAGGAGGGAAGCCAGTAATTGTAAGAACATATGAAGCTGCAGTTGAAGCAAAATTGTTTGATGAAGTATATGTGGTAACTGACTCAGAGCTTATTTATAAGACAATAGAACAAGCAGGAGGAAAAGTAATAATGAGTTTAAAAGAACATGAATGTGGATCTGACAGAATAGCTGAGGCTGTAGAAAATTTAGATGTAGATATTGTTGTAAATGTTCAAGGAGACGAACCATTTATTGATACAATTTCATTATCAAAATTAATACAAGCATTTAAAGAAGATGTTAATAAAGAAATAGATTTAGCTTCTTTAAAAGTTGCAATGAAAGATTTGAAATCTATTCAAAACCCAAATAATGTAAAGGTAATTACAGATGTAAATAATTTTGCTATTTATTTTTCAAGAAGTGTAATACCTTATCATAGAGATAAAGAACAAAATGTAACATATTATAAACACAAAGGAGTATATGCTTTTAGAAAAAAAGCGTTAATTGATTTTTATCATACCCCAATGACACCAATTGAAGCAGCAGAAAAAATTGAGTGTATACGATATTTAGAAGTAGGTAAAAAGATAAAAATGATTGAGACTTCTGTAGAAAGTATAGGTATAGATACACCTGAAGATTTAGAAGAAGCAAAAAAGCACTATTGTTAGACTTTTTACTTATTAATTTTTCCTTTAGCTTTTGTATTAATTTCAGAATTATTATCACAGTACCTTTTCCAATTTTTAATATTTTTTTTTACTTTAATACCAGAAGCAGTTAAATTTGAATTGTTCCAGTTACCATTCGGAGAAGTATTGGGTTTTAAAGAAGAAGCACCTTCATTTTTATCGTTCATAGCCCAATTTAGATGAGTAATATTATTATCGGCTAAAAAACTCATCCATTTATCAGTAGAAGAATAATCTACATTTCCACTGCCGTTTGCAGCAACTGTACCCCATTCTGTAACCATAATTGGAATACCATTATTAAGGGCTGTTTGAGCTTTTTGTTGAATCTTTTCTTTATGTGTAGCTGCATAAAAATGTAAAGTGTAAACAATGTTTGTGGCAGAAGTAATAGGGTTGTTAGAGGCAATATCAACATCTTGCGACCAAGTTGGTGTTCCAACAACAATTAAATTATCAGGGTCTATAGCTCTTATTTCAGAAATTACAGCTTCTGCATAAGGTTTAATGGTTGTATTCCAAGAAACTTTTAGAGGTTCATTGTAGATTTCATATATAATATTAGGTTTATCTCCATATAATTGAGCCATTTCCTTAAAAAAATCGATTGCTTGTTGTTGGTAATTTTCAGCATGATGAGAATGCCAATCTATAATTACATATAAACCTTCATTTATAGCAGCATCAACAATATTTTTTACTCTATTTTTATTTTCAATAGGATTGTTAATATAACCACCAGAATCTTCTACGCCCATAGCAGCTCTAACAATAGTTGTATTCCAGTTGTTTTTTAACCAACTAACAGAGGTAGCCTTATAATATTTTTCACTTCCCCAGCCTGTATTGGACCAGAAGAAACTGTTTCCAGCAAAACTGACTTCTTTGTTGTTTTTGTCAACTATTTTATTTCCAGAGACACTTAAGTTTCCATGAGTTTTCACAGGTGTAGATGAACAGTAATTTTGTGCATTACTATTGAAACTTATAATTAACAATACTATAAGTTTAATAGGGAAATACTTTTTGGTTAAAATCTTCATAGTTTTAAGAGGATGATTTATGTAAGTTTTTAATTAATGATAGATAAGAGTTAAAGGTGTTCTATCATATTTTATATATTTTTACACTAATATATAAATACTATGTTTAAATAGTGATATTTTGATAATTGCAACTTTAAATAATTGTAAAATGAATGAAAACATAAAAGTAATAGCATTTGATGCAGATGATACTCTTTGGGTAAATGAAACTTATTTTAGAGAGGCAGAAAATGAGTTTGCAAAAATCTTATCGGATTATGAAACAGAGAATAAGATTCATCAAGAGTTATTCAAGAAAGAAATTGATAATTTAAAAATTTATGGATATGGGGTAAAAGGCTTCATGTTATCTATGGTTGAATGCGCTTTAGAATTATCAAATCATAAAATAAGTCAACAAAAAATTACTCAAATTCTCGATATAGGTAAAAATATGTTAGAGAAACCTATAGAATTATTAGATGGAGTAGAAGAAGTATTGCAACAATTACATGGGAACTATAAATTAATTGTAGCTACTAAAGGAGATTTGTTAGATCAGGAGAGAAAATTAGAGAAATCAGGAATATTAAAATATTTTCACCATACTGAAGTAATGAGTGAAAAGAAAAAAGTTGATTATCAAAAATTAACAAAGAGATTAGATATTAATCCATCAGAGTTTTTAATGATAGGGAATTCTTTAAAGTCAGATATTTTACCTTTAATAGAAATTGGAGCTTCAGCAATTCATATTCCATTTCATACAACTTGGGCGCATGAAGAAGTTTCAGAAGAACAAAAATCGGATATCTATAAAACAGTATCAAAAATTTCAGATGTATTAACCTTTTTATAGTATGAAATATTTAGATATCGAAAACTGGAAACGAAAACAGCATTTTGAGCATTTTAGAACTTTAGCAGATCCAACTTTTGGAATTGTGGCAGATGTAGAAGTTTCCACAGCTTATCAGTTAGCTAAAGAAAAAGAAGAATCTTTTTTTGTAAAGTACTTACATGCATGTATGAAAGCAATAAATGCAGTTGAAAGTTTTAAGTATAGAATAGAAGAAGATAATAAAGTTGCTATTTATGAAGTAATAAATGCATCAGCAACAATAGCAAGATCAGATAACACATTTGGTTTTTCATATATAGAGTTTTCTGAAAGTTTTGAAGAATTTAATTTGAATTTTTCGAATGAAAAAGATCGAATATTAAATTCTAAAGATTTATTTCCATCAAAATATTCTCCAGGTTGCATACATTGTTCAGCACTTCCTTGGATAAGTTTTTCGAGCCATAAAGAACCATTTTCAGGAGATAAAGATGCAAGTGTACCTCAATTAGCTTTTGGGAAAATAAAAAAAGAAAATGGTAAAATGTTGATGCCGATTGCAGTGAATGTAAATCATGCTTTAATCGATGGATATGATGTTGGACAGTTTTTTGAAAAATTTCAAGCTGAATTAGATAAAATCAACTAATTTCGCATCAAAATAATAATTATGGCAAGCATAAAAAACTTAAAAAAGGATATTAACTACACGTTAGGTGATATTATTAGTATATGTCAAGTATACGCACAATTAAATCCAGAAGCAGATAGAGAAAAGGCTAATGCAATTGTTGATGAAGTAATTGAAACTTTTGATGGATTGATTGCTAAAGTAAATGCTAAAAATGTAGAGAATAAAAAAGCTCATTTTAAAGCTGTAAATGCTGATTTAGAAGCTAAAGCAAATGCTTTATTAGAGCAAGTAAATAACTTATAATTTAATAGTAAGTTAAGGTATTTTAAAAGCGAGATTTAGTTAAATCTCGCTTTTTTTGTAAACTTTAACATACAAGAAGGAATAAAAATTTGTAAATTACGTTCTGTTATAAACAACTATTTTTATCCCCTTATTATGGCAAGAGCAATGTACGAATACACTAAGACAGTGTTAAAAAAGGTAAGTTTTAATACAGACTTATTTTGTAGAGAACTTGAAAAAGCATTAAATAGACTGTTACCTTATGAAATAGACGAATTAACTATTTGGTTAAAACAGTTCACAGCAAATAAACCAGATTTATATGTTTGTTTAGCTTTAGTTAAAAAATAAAATATTAAAAAACCGAGCTTTTGCTCGGTTTTTCTTTTTGATTTACTTTGTTAGAAGTAAAGTAGTGTTAGAGTTATTTCTGATTAATGATACTAATATCAAAAATACATTTTCATTAAACTTTTCTTAATCTATTTGACTACTCTTAATAGGACACATGTTTAGTTAAAAAGTCACACAGTATTATATATATGAAGGCTTATAGTTTATTTAGGTATAAGCTTTTTATAATTCCATCAGACAATCCAATCTTAGGAACGTAAATTTTTCTAGCGCCACTCCATTTCATTGCTGAAAGATATATTTTAGTGGCTGGTACAATAACATCAGCTCTATCAGGATTTAAACTTAATTCAGAGATTCGTTCTTTATAACTCATCTTCTTTAAAAATTGATACTGAGCATTTAGATATATGTATGAAATTGGTTTTCCAACATCTCTACCTGACATTTTGAATAGTTTATTAATATTTCCACCAGAACCAATTAATGCGATACGCTTATAGTTTTGAGTGTTTTCTTCAATCCATTGTTGTACTTTCTTAAAAATAACTTTATTCTCAGATTTCTTATTATTTATTAATCGTACCGTACCAATTTTAAAAGATTTAGAATTGATAATTTTTCCTTTAGAAAATAAAGTAAACTCAGTACTACCACCTCCAACATCAACATAAAGATAAGTTGCGTCAGATTCTATTAATTGATGTAAGTCTGTAGAAAATATAATAGCAGCTTCTTTTTTACCATCAATAATATCAATTTCTACATCTGTTTTGTCTAATATAATTCTAGCTATTTCATCTCCGTTTTCAGCTTCTCTCATAGCTGAGGTAGCACAAGCTTTATATCTTTCTACTCCATGTACCTTCATGATTAATTTAAAAGCTTCCATGGCATCAATCATTCGATTGGTATTTTCTTCAGAAATGGAACCTGTAACAAAAGCATCAGCACCTAAACGAATAGGAACTCGAACTAAAGAGGACTTTTTAAAAAGAGGTTCTTTATTTTTTTCTTCAATAACATTGGCAACTAAGAGTCTTACTGCATTAGATCCTATATCAATAGCGCCGTATTTTTTTATTTTCAAAATATATAAATTTATCTATGATTTTTTGGAAATTCAACTAAAGCAGTAACTCCTTTCTTTATATTTTTCCAATGTTTTTCTTTAAATCTAATACCAATTACTCCACAGGTTGATACATGTGCTATTGGTTTATCTCCAAATTTATTAACAAAACTGTTAATACCATGGTCGTGGCTAAAAATTATTGCACTATTAAAGCTGTCATCAAGAGCTTTAACGGTTTTAACTAAATACCCATCACTAAAACTATATAGTTGTCGTTTAATTTTCAAGTTTGAAAGAGGGTAACTAAAGTTTTCACAAAAGATTACTGCCGTGTGAAGAGCCCTATTGGCACTGCTTGAGACAAAAACATCTGGCTTTTCAATTTCTTTAGCTAGGTATTTGGATAAAAGATGCGCATCCTTAATTCCACGCTCTTTAAGAGGTCTATCAATATCTTCTACACTGTCATATTTCCAAGATGACTTGGCATGACGAACGATATAAAGTGTTTTCATTATAATTTATAAAAGCTTTGTAAATATAAAACTAAGGAGCTAAACGTTCAAGTTTCCAAGAAAAATCTTTTTGCAAGGTATATCTTATACGATCATGCATTCTATTTGGACGTCCTTGCCAAAACTCTATTGAAACAGGTTTTACTATAAAACCTCCCCAATATGAAGGGCGGATAATTTCTTTACCTTTAAATTGTTCTTCAGTTTCCTTTAGTTTGTTATCCAGTTCTTCACGAGAAGAAACAATTTCACTTTGATTAGAAGCCCAAGCTCCTAATTTGCTACCGTCTGGTCTTGATTCAAAATAACCATCTGATAAGTTCTCAGGAAGTTTTTCAGCATTTCCCTTTATAATAATTTGTTGTTCTAATCCAGCCCAAAAGAAAGACAAGCATACCTGGTTGTTTTTTAAAATTGCTTTACCTTTTTCGGAATTATAATTTGTATAAAAAATAAAACCTTCCCAAGTATATTTTTTTAACAAAACAACTCTGTTTTTAGGAAATCCATCTAAACCTAAAGAAGAAATGGTCATTGCATTAGCTTCATCTACCATTTCAGCTTCATCGGCAACTAAAAACCAATCTCTAAATAATTCAATTGGGTTTTCAGGGCAATGTTTTTTTAACAATTCTTTTTTTTCGTATGACTTTCTATGGTCGCTTAAATCGTGTGACATTGTGATTTTTTATACTATGTAAAAATACAACTTTATAAAATGTTTCGCACTTTTTCAATAGTAAAATTTAGCAAGATTTGTGAAATGGAAAGCAAGAAAAGTCAAGTTTAAAATAAGGAACACGAATTAGATTTGTAGCAATAAAACAGTTCGTCAATATTTTTATACAGTTGGGTATTGTTTTTTACGTTAAAATTTAAAAAGAGAGCAGTTTTGTGCTATCAAATAACAAAACAATGAAACAGGTATTATTAATTTTTAGTTTATTTATCCAGTGTTATATAATTGCGCAAACTTCTATTTCGGGAACCGTAGTAGATGAGAAAGGTGCTCCAATTGAAGGGGCTAATGTTTATTTAGACGGTACGTATGATGGAACCTCTACAGATGAAACAGGAAAATTTGTATTTAAAACGGAGGAAAAAGGAACACATACTTTAGTGGTTTCTTTTATTTCTTTTGAAACATTTTATAAAACGGCAATTGTTACTGAATTAAAAGATTTAAAAATTAAATTAAGAGAAGATGTTAATACTTTAGATGCTGTTAATATCAACGCAGGAACTTTTGAAGCTGGTGATAATGCTAAGGTAACAGCATTAAAGCCATTAGATATTGTTACAACTGCAAGTGCTTTAGGAGATTTTGTTGGCGCTTTACAAACATTACCTGGAACTTCTTCTAATGCTGAAGATGGACGTTTATTTGTTCGTGGTGGTGATGCTGATGAAACACAAATTTTTGTAGACGGTATACGTGTATTTGCACCGTATTCACCTTCAGCAAGAAATATTCCAACCCGTGGACGATTTTCTCCATTTTTATTTAAAGGGATTACATTTTCTACAGGTGGTTATTCTGCTGAATATGGCCAAGCATTGTCTAGTGTATTATTGTTAAATACAAATGATGAAGCTACTGAAGAGAAAACAGATTTGTCTTTTATGACTGTTGGTTTAGGCGTAGGGAACACACAAGTTTTTGGCAAAAATTCTTTAAGTGTGAATGCCTCGTATATTAATTTAGCTCCTTACCAAAATTTGTTTCCTGATAGAAATAAATGGAATAAGCCGGTACAGGCAATAAGTGGGGAAGCTGTGTATAGATTTAAGTTTGAAAATGAATCGTTATTAAAGTTATACGGAGCCTTTAGTTATACTGACTTTGATATGGTTCAAGAAGATATTAATTATGTTGATGGTTTTCGTTTTGGTTTAAAAAATAGAAACTTATATTTTAATGCTTCTTATAAAAATAGTTTTGGTGATGGATGGAAAGTTAAAACTGGTTTAAGTTTTACCAATGATCATTCTGATATTAATATTTTAGATGATAAAGTAATTGACGAAGAAAATTCTGCACATGTAAAAGTTGCTTTACAAAAACGTTTTTCTAATCGATTTAAATTAAACTTTGGAGGTGAATATTTTATAACTGATTTTAATGAAGATTATAGAGGTGCTACTAGTGGAAACTTTAATTACGGATTTGATAATAATATTGTAGCTACCTATGCTGAGGCTGATATTTTCTTTTCAAAAAAGTTAGCTTCTAAAGTTGGTGTTCGTGGTGAGTATTCTGAGTTATTAAAAGATTTTACAATTTCACCAAGAATGTCTTTAGCTTATAAGTCTGGGAAGAACTCGCAATTTTCTTTAGCTTATGGTCGCTTCTATCAAAATCCAAAGAATGACTATTTAAAGTTTAATACCAATTTTAAAGCAGAAAACACTTCACATTTTATAGCTAACTATCAATATGTAAAAAGTAAACAAATTTTTAGAATTGAAGGTTATTATAAAAAGTATTCAGATTTAGTAAAGTATGACACTAATTTTTCTTTACCTACTTCTAATTATTCTAATTTAGGTGAAGGTTATGCTAAAGGAATTGATGTGTTTTGGAGAGATAATAAGAATATTAAAAATACTGATTATTGGGTGTCGTATTCGTTTTTAGATACTGAAAGAGATTATAAAAACTATACAGCTAAGGCTACACCAAACTTTGCATCAAAACATAATGTTTCTGTTGTTGCTAAGCATTGGGTTGCAGATTGGAAAACTCAACTAGGGTTTAGTTATAATTTTGCATCTGGTAGAAACTATACAAATCCAAATGAGCCAGGTTTTTTAAATAATAAAACTAAAAATTATAATTCTGTAAGTGTAAACTGTGCCTACTTAATTAGTCAACAAAAGATTTTATATTTTTCTGTAAACAATGTTTTAGGAACTCAAAATGTATTTGGATACAATTATAAGAATACAGCAAATGCTACTGGTGTTTTTGATAGACAAGCAATTATTCCAAGTGCTGATAGATTTTTCTTCGTTGGTTTTTTCTGGACGATAAGTGATAATAAAAAAGACAATCAATTAGATAATTTGTAGGAAATACAGTTAGGTAGTATAAAAGAACAATTCAGGAATAGTCTTTTTAAAATTTCCTTTATAATACCCAAATTTGAAGTATCAACTACTAAAAGTCTTAAAAAAATGAAAAGATTAAAAATTACAACGGTATTATTATTTATATTGATTAGTCAATTTGCAAACGCTCAGTTTGAAGATAAGTTTTACTTTCCTAAAAAAGAATGGAGAGAAGTTAAAGTATCGTATTCCGAAGAATTTATACCTGTAGATAATGATACTATTCATACAGCGTTTTTTAAAGCTACTATAGCTCCTAAAGCTACCGTACTATTTTTTCATGGTGCTGGTGGTAATATTTCTACCTATATGTATATGATTAGACCTTTATTAGAAAATGGCTATCAGGTATATGCTGTAGATTTTAGAGGTTATGGTAAATCTACAGGGAAATCTACTCATATAAATATAAAGGAAGATGTTACTGTTGTATATTCAAAGATGAAAGCGCATCAAGAAATTAAAGACACCAAGTTAATTGTTATGGGTGCTTCATTAGGTTGTCAAATTGCTACTTACTTAGCGAATGACAAGCAGGATGAGGTAGCTGCCTTAGTTTTAGATGGAGGTTTTGCTTCATTTGCCGATGTTGCTAAATTATATGCTCCTAAAGAGGCTCATACATTTATTGAGAAGGCTTTGGGAAATGTATATCCGTCAAAAGAAGAAATAAAGGAGATTGAAAATATGCCAAAATTGATAATTCATGGAAAAATTGATACCTCTATACCAATGAATCAATCGGAAATAGTATTCAAGAATGCAAAAGAGCCTAAATCATTTTTTGTATCTGAAAAAGGGCATTTAGATGCTTTAAAATTAGAAACAAAAAAAGTAATTAAAGAAATAGATAAGCTTTTAACAATTCAGTAGTATAAAATAACAATTCAGAATAATTTATTATCTGATGATATAAGAAATTGAGATATTTGAATAACAATTAAAAACCAAAACGATGCAAAGAATAATTTTAATAACAGTGCTTTTTTTAGGAGGAATAATAAGTTCACTAGCACAAGAAAACCATACGGTAACAATTGATTTTACGGGTATGAAGTCTGATAAAGGAAGTTTGTTTGTAGCATTATACAATACTAAAGATTCTTTTTTGAAAGAAAGGTATAAAGGAGAAATAGTAAAGATAAATGATAAGAAGGCTACTGTATTGTTTAAGGATATTCCAGCAGGAACCTATGCAGTTTCTTCATTTCATGATGTAAATGATAATAAAAAAATGGACACTAACTTTTTTGGAATTCCAAAGGAGCCTATAGGAATGTCTAATGATGCTAAAGGTTTTATGGGGCCTCCTAAGTATAAGGATGCTAAGTTTGAAGTAACTAAAAATGTAACACTATCAATTAACGTTAAATAATTAAAAATGAAAAAAGTAATTACAATCATCATATTTGTATTCGCTACTAATATGTTTGCACAAAGTCAGTATGAAAAGGGGATGACTAAGGCTTTTGAGCTTTGGGAACATAAAAAAACAACGGAAGCCTCTCAATTGTTTGAGAGAATTGCTAAAGCTGAAAAAAATAATTGGTTGCCTCCATATTATGCTGCGACCATTGAAATACTAGGAAGTTTTCAAATTAAAGATGAAGCGAAGTTAATAGCTAAGCTAACGAAAGCTCAGGAATTTTTAGATATGGCCAAAGCAGTTTCTCCTGATAATCCTGAAATTTTAATTACCCAAGCATTTTTAAATGTTGGATATATGGCTTTTGATGGGAAAAAATATGGAATGAGTAAATCTATGTTGAATGCTGGTTTGTATGCTAAAGCTTTTAAATTAGCACCAAACAATCCTAGAGTTGTATTAAGCAAGGCTGAATCTGATATGGGAGCTGCTCGTTTTTTTGGGCAATCGCTAGTGCCTTTTTGTAAAGATGTAAAAAGAGCTATTGAATTAGGTAAGAAGGAAAAAACTAGCCAGAAATTTTATCCAAAGTTTATGATGAAGAGAGCTGAAGGTGTTCTTAAACAATGTGAAAAAAAATAATAGGAGTTCATAGTCAAATACTTATTTTTACTGCCCACAACACAAACTAAAATTAATGGCTTTAAAAGCAGTATTATTTGATATGGATGGTGTAATTGTTGACACTGAACCCTTACACAAGCAAGCATATTTTTTAATGTTTAAAAAAGTAGGAATTGATGTTTCTCAAGAGTTATACAATTCTTACACTGGACAATCTACTATTGAAATATGTAAAGATTTAGTTGCTAAATTCAACTTATCGTTAGAAGCTACTGCATTAGTAGCCTATAAAAGAGCCTTTTTTAAAGAGCTCTTTTTTTCTGATACTAACGATTTGCACTTATTAGACGGAGTCTTTGATTTAATTAAAGATTTTTACGCTAATGGTGTAACACTTGTTTTAGCTTCTTCTGCTTCTATGGTTACCATTAATAATGTTTTTGATAAATTTGAATTGAACCCTTATTTTAAAGGTAAAATTAGTGGAGCTGATTTAAAGGCTTCGAAACCGCATCCTGAAATTTTTATTAAAGCTGCTGAAATTGCTGGTTTTAAAAAGGAAGAATGTATAGTAATTGAAGATTCTACTAATGGTATTAAAGCTGCCTATGATGGTGGTATTTATTGTGTTGCTTATAAGAGTACTCATTCTAAAGGGCAAGATTATAGTTTAGCACAACATATTATTACTGATTTTTCTGAGCTAAAATATAATTTAAGTAAAGCGCTTGTTTAATTACTTTTTTCTGAAATTAATTGAATCATTTTTTGAAATGAAGCTTGGTTGCTAATCCATTGTGAATAGTCTTTAAAGTTTAGTTCTTTAAGGTTTTTCTCTGGATGTAATTTATGGAAAATTGTTAATGCTGCTAAGAAGCTTCCTGTTTTTGATGGGTGAAAATTATCAAAACTATATAAGTTTTCTAATTCTTTATTTGCATTGTATGCTTTCCATACTTTACCTACTGGAAATAATAAGGCATTGTTTTTTTTTGCTGCTGTTTCATGGTTTTCTATTACTTTATCGAATGTGAAGTAATATTTTAGGGATGGCCATACCATAAAATATCCTAATTGTATTTGGTGTTTATTTGCCAAAGCTTTCATTTTTACACCATCTTCTACTAACATGCGCCTGCCTTCTTCTTGCGATGAAGGTCCTTGTTGGATAAGGATATAATTGAATTGTTTTTTGTTTAGTAGTTTTTGTAGATTTCCATCATTTATATGATCTATAATTGCGTAGTTTGGTAAACATATGCTTTCTGTTTTTATAACTACATCATTTTGTTTGCCTATGTATTCAACTATTTGTGGCATATTATTAGCGTAGGTTAAACTATTTCCTACAAATAAAACATTCTGAGATTTTACTGATGTATGTAGGATGATTATTAAAAGAAAGAACAGTTTTTTCAAGATTAGCTTTTTATAAATTAGGATGTAAAACAAAGATAACAGAAAGAGATTACTATATTAACCTCTTTTCTGTTAGCGTTTTATTAAAAAAAAGTATTATTTCCAAGTTACTATATTTTCTAGTGTTCTTCTTGTTTTTTCTCTAGGTTCTTCCTTTCTATAGCCAAAGGCAACCATGTATGATAGTCCAAACTTAGTTGTATCTATATCAAATTTTTCTTTTAATAAAGCTTCTGCCTTTTCTTGATGAAAGCCTTCTATTGGGCAACTGTCAATACCTATTAATGCAGCTGAGGTCATCATATTAGCTAATGGAATGTAAGTTTGTTTGGATGCCCAATCGAATAAATGTCTGTCTGTATCTAAATTAAAATCTCTTTCCTGAAATTCTCTATAAAACTTTGTGTAGGTTTCTATAACTTCTTCTGGAAATTGTTTTACCTCTTTCATCATATGGGTAATGTATTCGCTGTTCCATTTTGTCATTGGAGCTTTCATTGTTAATCCTAATACATAATGACTTGCGGTATCTAACTTTAAAGGTGCTCCCCAAGCTACTGGTTTTAATAATTCTCTTAGCTCTTTGTTTTGTACTACCACAAAATGCCAAGGTTCAAAACCAAATGAACTTGGTGATAGTTGTGCTGTTTTTAAAATAAAATTGAAATCTTCTTCTGTTATTGATTTTGTACTATCGAATTCTTTAGTGGCATGTCTGTTGTTAAATGCCTTGATAATGTTTTCTTTAGAAATATTCATATTCGTTATTTTATACTATATTTATTATAGTAGCAAAATTAAGTATAGTTGTTTATCTTTGCAATAACGGTTAAAAAGGATAGTATAAAATTTTTATATATGCATACATTTAAAGGAACAGAATACCCATGTTGTACTAGTTTAACTATGGGATTAATAGGAGGGAAGTGGAAAACGGTAATCTTATTTTATTTAAAGGAGAAGACTTTACGATATAATGAGCTTAGAAAAAAGATGCCTACTGTTACCGAAAGAACTTTGAGTTTGCAATTGAAGAAGTTGGAGGAAGATGGTATTATTAAACGAAAGGTGTATGTTTCTAAACCTCCTTTAAAAGTTGAATATTCTTTAACTAGTTTAGGAAAAACATTGATCCCGGTAGTTGATGCTATTGCGAATTGGGGTGTTTTTGTGGTAAATGATTATAAAGAGTAATTTGTTTTAAAGATATATAGAGAAATAAAAAAACGAACCGAAGTCCGTTTGTGTTTTTTATAAAATTTGACACTGTCCAAGCCAACAGTTAAAACCTTCATTCTTAAATATTGGATGGTTTTCCCATCTTTTTTTACAATCCCAAGTAGAGTTACAGGTTCCCCATTTTCCACCTCCTCCATGAACTTGTTTTTGTTCTTTTTTGTTTAACTCTGTTCCTAAGTTTGAAATGTTTTTTAACATAATATAATTTTTTAAGTTTCTCAAAACTAGTGTTTTTGATTTCTTTAGCTCTGGAAAAAACCTTACTTATAGTAAGGGAAAACCTTGTTTCTAAGAGTTTTATAGATGAGATTCTTAGTTTAATTAATATTTAGATGATGTTTTCCAATTCTTTGAGCTTATTATTTATTTTTATTATCCAATCTTTATCTGAAGGTTTAATTATGATTGTTTTAAAACCATATTTTTCTCCTTCAATTCCAACACCTTTTAAATCATCAATATGTATGTGAAAATTAAATGCTGGAGGAAATTTAGAAGCATAACTATTTAGAGAGTTTAAAACTCTTCGATTTTCTTTTTCGTTTATAATTCGACTAACTTTTATTCCATAATATTTTAAAGTACGTCTTATTTTTCTTTTTGAGCGGAATGATGTTGTATAGATATGTACTTTGTGTCCTTGTTTTTGTAAATTAAAAATTAACTTAGATGTTCCTTTTCTTATTTCTTCAATTCCAAATAGTTTTGCAACTTTACTAATGTTTTCAGTTTCAAATTCCTTTCCGTTTGGAATTAATGTACTATCAAGATCGAAGCTTATATTCATTTAATTAATAGTTTTCTATAAAGGTGTAGTTTACTCTTTTGTAAAATGTTTTCTTTTAAGTATTTGTATTCTATTTACAATTATTCCAATATAGGTTGTAAAAATAATTGTATATGAAAAAAAGATAGCCCAGTAGTCCATGATATCACCTTTAAATATGAGTTTGAATTCTTTACTTAAAGCCCAAACAATAGTTATTATTAAAACTGAAAATATTATTAATGATATTAGATTATGTCTTGCTGATTTTGGTTTATAACCTTTTAAAATTTCTTTAGTATATGCAAGTAGTATTCCAATGGTTAGTATGTGTGGTAATGTTAAATTCCAAAAATTATACTTTTCCTCACCTATGTTTCCAAATGTTAGCAAAATAAAAGTAATCGAACCCAAAATAAAGATTGTAAATATAGTACCTGCAAGCCAGATTAATTTTAAAAATATTTCTAATAGGTTAATTTTCATATGTATTAGTAGATTAAAACTTACAAGCTATGGTTTGCATTGACATTTTATCAGAATATTCTTCTTTCCAATAATGTGGATCATTTATATGTCTATATTCCAAACCTTCTATAGTATATTTTTTACTGAAAGGTTTTTCTAGAATTATTAAAATAGAATTCTTTTTTTGCCAACCTTTACTAATTTCTGAAATACTATTTCCATACTTAATTTCATGTTTTAAGATGATTTCTATAGTTGGGTTTATTTCAATATTAAGGTCTTTCACAATAGTTTCTTTTTTAGTTATTTAATTAGTCAAGCTTAGTTCTATAGCTATTAGGTTGTATTTGTCTTTATACTTTTTAATTGCTCCTTTATTTCTCCATGTTTTTTTCCATTTACCTTGAGAAAAAATCCAACTGTTTTTATCTGTGTCTGAAGGTAGGGTTCCTATGTTGGGTTCGTATGAAGTAGCAATGTCTTTTTTCTTTGAATTTTTATAACTGTATTTATATGTATGCTTGTTGTTATCTATAATTAACCATTCTATAGCTATAAAAAAGCCTTTCTTTGGAAATTTAATATTTAGATCTGAAACATTAATTTCTGTGACTTTTTTACCTCTTTTTGCAAAGGTTAAGATGTTCTCGTTGTAAATATAACCTTCTGGTTCTCCTTTTTCGTTTACATCGTAGAGCCTAATATTGAATTTAGCATCTTTTACTTGACTATTTGTTAGGATTCGAATTTTACTTAGAAATGGTGTGTTATCATACTTTTCTTTATATGGAAAGTATCGGGCACTAATCCAAGGGACTTTACCACATGAGAAATAAAAGTTAATTTTTGACCTTCTAAATTTTCCTATTGTTAGCTTTTTGTTTTTCTTTTTAGAGGTAATAATAACTTCATCTAATTGTGTTAGCTGAGGTGTTAATTCAATATTTCTTTTAATAGAATCAGAACTTATCTTTTTGGTTTTATAGCCTATAGCTGAAAGAACAATGATTTTTGGAGTCTTAATTTTTAGTTGAAATTCCCCTTTTTCATTTGATGATGTTCCTATGTTTTCGTTGTTTATCCAAATATTTACAAAGGGAATGCTTTCTTTGGTTTCGCTATCTATTATAACTGATTTTAATTGACTAAAACTTATAGTTGTAATAAATAAAAGCATGAAACATGCTTGATTTCTCATATTGCTAATTTTTTGAAACGAAATATAAAAAGAAATTAAATAAAGGTATTAATAGAAGAGGTTAAACTCTGTTAAAGTTAATTAATTGAGATATATAAATTTCAAATTTAGTTTTTATCTAGGTGTGATTACTTAATTATCTATTATTTTAAAGAATAATTATTTGTAGTTAGGAACTGTATAGTGTCTATTATTAAAATGTAGAATTGGATTGAGAGTTTTATAGTTTTGGTCGCTTGTACCGCAAATTGGGTTGCAATTACCGTAAATTGGGTTAGCAGTTTTATAGTTTTGGTCGCTTGTACCGCAAATTAGGATGCAATTACCGTAAATTGGGTTAGCAGTTTTATAGTTTTGGTTGCTTGTACCGCAAATTGGGTTAAGAGTTTTATAGTTTGGGTTCTTAAAATTTGCTTTTTTATTTAAAAAATGAATAAGTAGGGGGAACCTTACTTTAATTATGGGTTTTCGCAATTTTATGTTTTTTCTTCTTTTTATATTTATGGATATGTTTTAACAAGGCGTAAAATATATAATAATAGAATTTTTTAACCTTTATTAGTTTAGTATTCATGTATTATTATATAAACAAGTTGCCATTAATTAGAAAAAAATGATTTTAACAAAAATTAAAATACATCAATTCAAAGGAGTTTCTGATGAAAAAGAAATAACGATAGATGATTTCAATCTAATTGTCGGACAAAATGATGCGGGAAAATCAACAATTCTTAAATCATTGGATTGTTTTTTAAATTCCAATAATCCTACATCTGACGACTTAAATAATAAATCTGGAAATAACCTAATTACAATAACGCTTCATTTCAACCCATCTAATCAAAGTATTATAATTGACCAAAATATTGAGACGACTTTTGAAGAAGAAGAACTGGTTAATAGCACTAACGAACTCGTAATAAAAAAGGTGTGGGATGTTTCCAAATCTAGAATAACAGCAGACACATTTATAGAGCGAAAACAATATGCTGAAAATGACTTTATTTCTTTAACAGAAGCTCAATTAATGACGGCCTGTGGAAATTTAGGTATTGCAACACAAAAGGCAAACGGAGAAGATTTTAACAATAAAGAAAAGCGACAAAAAATAAGACAGCATAATGTAGATTCTGGAACTGATTTTACATTTGAAGTGGAAAAGCTTCCAACTTCTGGTAGTAATCGCTTCAAAATAATACACGACAGAATTAAAGGAATTCTGCCAAGATTTGAGTATTTCAAAGCAGACACATCGCTATCTGAAACAGATTCAACAATTCAAAAATTCTTTAAAACTTTAGCAATAAAAACACTTGAAGAAGAAATTGACACTTCCGATGTTGAAGACACAATACAAGCAAAACTTGGTGAAGTATTAGAAAAAATTACGACTAAAATCAATGATGTTGTCCCAAGTGAAGAAAATGTCGAGCCAGTAATAGATTTTGATTGGACAAAATTAGTATCTACAAAATTCAAAAGTACAGAAGATGGAACAGAAGTTCCTTTAAGTTCAAGGGGAGATGGTTTCAGAAGAATCACAATAATGGCTTATTTCGAATATCTCGCTGAACAACAAAAGTCTGAACACCAAAAAATAATTTTTGGCTTGGAAGAGCCTGAAACTTTTCTGCATCCATCAGCACAAGAAAGTCTTTTCCATAAACTAATTGCCTTATGCGAAAATGATTACCAAGTTATTGTGTCAACTCATTCCCCTATAATCGTATCTAATAGCAAAAAAGAAAAAATAACCCACATACATAAAACAGGAGGAGCCTATAATGTTGAACAACAAATTGACGATATAACAGCTATCGCAACTGATTTAGGAATAAAAGTTGACAACCAATTTATTTCGCTATTTGACAAAGCAAAAGTTTTAATGTTAGTAGAAGGAATTGATGATGCAAATGCATTAAATCACTTATGTCAAGAATATAAAGCTAATGGTCTTATAACTCACGATTTTACTGAACTTGAAATTGCTATTATACCAATTGGAGGTTGTGACAGTATTAAACATTGGGTCTCTTTAAACCTTCTATCAACTTTGGACAAACCCTTTTTAATTTTTCAAGACAGCGATAAAACAAATGCAGGAGAACAATCACCAACAAAGACTGCATTGGAAAGTTTAGGTTTCGTTGATGGTACTGATTTCATCATTTCAAAGAAAAGAAATTTAGAAAATTATATTTCATCAACTGCATTGAATAGGTTAGTTCCTCATTCGAACACAAATCACGATGATTGGAGTAACGTAAAACAATTGTGTGCTAGACATCAACTAGCAGGTAGACTTGGAGGTCGAGGAGTTGCAGACAGACATTTTAAAAACTTAACTTTTGCTGAATTACGAACTACCTTTTTTGATGGAAATGAAGATGAATTTATTAATATTCATAAACTAGCTGTTTCAAAATTATAATAATGAATTAATGACAAATTATGATTTTCAAACAATATTGTCACCGTTAGATTTTGAATATCTAGTAAGAGATTTATTATCAAAAGAATTGAATATTGAACTTACTTCATTTGCAGAGGGCAAAGATTCTGGAATTGACTTGCGATACGCAAATAATAAATCTAGAAAAACGATAGTCCAATGTAAAAGAGTTAAGACTATTTCAAAAAAACAAATCTTTTCCGAATTACCTAAAATTAAAAAACTCAATCCAGAAAAATACATTTTCGTAGTTTCAAATGATTTAAGTCCTGATAAATTCGACTTCATAAAAGAGACTTTTGGAGATTGGATGGAAAACGATGATAGCATTTATACTAGAAGTAAATTAAACCAACTTTTAGATAAACATAAAAGCATTCATCAAAGGCATTATAAACTTTGGCTTAATACAGCTACCATTTTCAATGATTTAATAAACATACCTTTATTTGAAAGAGCAAAATCACTAATCACAGATTTAAAAAAAGATTATAAATATTATGTCAAAAATGATAGCTTAAAACAGGCGTTTGAAATTTTAAATAATAACCAATTTATAGTTATTAGTGGTATTCCAGGGATAGGTAAAACAACATTAGCGAAACTTGTACTTTGGGAATATTTACAAAGAGGTTTTGAAATTATCGAAATACGTAAAGTTCTAGAAGGAGAACAAATACTTACAGAAGATTCCGATAAACGTCAAGTCTTTTATTATGATGATTTTCTTGGAGAAAATTTTTTAAAATTTGATGTTATTGAAGGTAGGTCAAACGACTTAATACAATTCATTAATAGAATTAAAAATTCAAAAGATAAAATCCTGATAATGACTACAAGGGAGTATATTCTAAATCAAGCAAAGGAGGTTTACGAAAAGTTAGACACAACAGATTTAAATATAGCTAAGCATACCTTAGATTTATCTACTTATAGTAAGAGAATTAGAGCACAAATTCTTTATAACCACTTATTTTATTCGAAAATACCAATAGAATATATAGAGTCAATAATTTCAAACAAGGCATATAAGAAAATTATAAATCATAAAAATTATAGCCCTAGAATCATTGAACAACTCACCACGAAACTTAATAATATTGAAGCTAGCGATTACGCTACTCAATTCATTTATAATTTAGACTATCCATTTGGGATTTGGGCTAAAGCTTTTAATTCTCAAATTTCACAGGGTTCACAATACACTCTATATTCATTACTTTCAATTTCTAATCCGATTCTGTTATCCGACTTTAAAAATGCCTTAAAATATTATTACAACAATGGAACAAAACATAATGAATTAAACTTTAAGCCTTTTGATTTTAAAAACTACCTTAAAGAACTTGAAAACAGTTTTATAAAAATAAATGTAACTGATAAAAATAATCATTACGTAGATTTTCTTAATCCGTCAATTAAGGATTTTTTACTTTCATTTGTTAGAGATGATAAAGACCTTGTACTTTTATTAATAAAATCTTGTCTTTATTTTGACCAATTTATATATACAATTAGATATCTAGCTGTGAATTTTATTGAGGATAATGATGTTATAAATCTTATCAATTCTAAAATACTGGCTGATTTCAACACATTTTCAAACCCTCAAAAAATACACCCAAATCAAAGAGAAACATCAATAGTTGTTTCCTCTCTTCTAAAAATTCATAATCTCAAATTCTATTTTAAAAAATCTAAAGACAAAACTTTAAATCAATTTATCATTGATGAATTTAAAAGTGTTAGTTTACAGCACCTTAACTTTAATCAAGAAAAAAAATATATTGAATTTTATATCGATTATGAAAAAGAACTCGAACTTGAACTTGTTGATATTATTGAACTAGTAGTTAACAACATTAGTTGGTATGACAATGTGAAAAATCTAACATTATTAAGAAGTGTCAATGAAACTACTTTTGACAATTATATGAAAGACAATGAAGAACTGATAAATGAAAAAATAAAGGATTCAGTTTTGAGGGAAATAGAATTTCACGATAATGAAAATGGTTTGGAATATTTCAAAAATTCGTTGACCACAGATATTGATTTGTCATTATACAGTATATCAATAGCTGAATTCGATTCTTATTTTGATGAGAAGTATATAAAAATAGAAGACAGAAAAGATAGTGACGATGAAAAAGAAAAAGTGGAAGTAGACATTGAAAAAATAAACGAAACTGAAGATTATGATGAAGATGAGTTATTTAAAATTGAAATGTTTTGACATAAATAACTGTAGATAACAATATACATGTAAAATAGTATTTTTACTACTAAGATACTGTGTGATTTTTAGATTTAAGGTCGATGATAAATCGAAAAAGTCAGTTTGTATGATTCACTAAATATCATATGCAAATGATTTTAAATCATTTTGCACATATTGTACAATATCTATTGTTAATTACTTTCTTAAATTCTTAACTTGAATAATCTGAGCAGCGATGCTTATTGCTATTTCTTCAGGGGTTTCGCTTTTTATAGAAATACCTATTGGAGCATATACTGTATTTATTTCTTCTTGTGTAAAACCATCTTGTAACAATACATCCCACATAGTTTTTAGTTTGGCTTTACTACCTAAAACACCTATAAACTTATAGTTGTTTTTAAGGAGTTTGCTCAGTACTAATTTGTCATCGGTGTATTTGTTGGTCATAATCGCTATATAACTAGCATTTCCTTCTGGTATGTAGCTGTCAATATTGTTATAGTCAATAATATGTTTTTGATGTGCAAATTTGTTGTTTTCTAAAGTGTTGAGGTTTTCTCTATTGTCAAAAATCACCACATGAAAATCAAGCTTTATAAAGAGTTCAGAAACGGCTACTCCTACATGGCCTCCACCCACAATGTATAAGGTTTCTTTAAAGCCTATGTGCTCTTTGAAAAACCAATCATCTGTCGTGTTTATTTGATAGTCGAATTGATTTTCTAAGGACTTATTTGAAAACGAAAAAGATGTTGGTGTTAAGTTTAAGGCTCCTTTTTCTCCATTTTGCAAACAATTCAGAATGTTTTGAATTGTTGGAATGTGATTGGCATCTAAACAATGAAAAGCGACTGTTTGTTCTCCTGAACAAATCATTCCCGATCCGTCTTTAATGTTTCCTTTGTGTATTTGTTTTTTTATAAAAGTAGGGGAGTTGTTTTCTTGCAGTAATTGTTGTGCTTCCTCTACTAAAGAGAATTCCATAACACCACCACCTACTGAACCGTAGATGAATTTATTCTGTGCAACCAGCATTTTAAATCCTTTTCTACCTGGTGAACTTCCAAAGTTTTCTATGACTGTTAAGACATATACTTTCTGATTGTCTTGAAGCTTATTTAATATGTGTTTCCAGAATTTCATTGTTTTTTTACTATCGTCATTACGAACGGAGTGAAGTAATCTCTATAAAAAGATTGCTTCGTTTTACTCGCAATGACAAGTTAATTAAAAATTGTTTCACTTAGGGCATAGTAAATAGCCATTACTGCTGAAAATATAGCGCTTGCCATGAATCGCCAATCTAAACGAACTTTGTTTTGAATCAGGTAATTGGCTGCGAAAGATATTGGAATGTTTGCTAAAAATGACCAGCATGCTATGATTAACAACTGCTCGTTTATCTGTTCGTAATTACCCGAGAATAATTTAATAAAAGCCAAGTGCCTAAAAATCCACAAGGGATTAAAATAAGCGATAGCCAAAGCTGTTTTTGCTAATGTTTTTTTTACTCCGTTTAAATTTGTTGTTTTCTTATCTATCCAAGCAAAGTAATTGGGGATTTCAAAGGCGTAAATGGTTGCGCCAACTAACATTATTCCGAGGAGTCTATAAATTGAAAACTCATTTAATACTAATGCTGCTATGGAATCTCCCGCACTATAAATTATAGCGCCTTTAATTATATTCTGTTTGGTGTATTGTAGTTTGATAGCTTTAAAAGGGTTTAATTATATGTCTGATTTTAACAACGAATAAATCTCGCTATCTAAAAACTTGCCATTGTAATAATAGTTTTCTCTAAAATAGGCTTCCTGCTTAAAATTGAGTTTTAATAATGCTTTTTTTGAGTTCTCGTTTTCTGGGTTTACATTGGCTTCTAAACTATGTAATTTTAATGTGTTGAAGGCAAAATTGATGAGTGTAAGCATACTCTCTTTCATGTAGCCTTTTCCCCAGTAATCTGGACTTAAAACATAGCCAATTTCTCCTCTAAAGTTTTGTCTATCTAATTTCCAAACACCAAAGTCTCCGATAAGAGTGTTGGTTTCTTTATCAATAATAGTCCAAGTAATTCCTTTCTTTTCGGAGAATGCCTGTTGAATACCTTCAATTCTTTTCTCTGTATCTTCTATAGTTTTAGGAATTTCAGAGTCCATGTATTTTGAAACTTTAGGATGCGATCTAATATAGAGCAAGCTTGCTGCATCTTCTTTTTTGTATTCTGTAAAAAGAAGACGCTCACTTTCTAATTCTGGAAACTTTTCGAAAACAGTTTCGTTTATTGAATGCTCCATGCTATTTCTCGTATAATCCCATTAATACCTTTTCTGGTGTAAATGGCGAATGGAATTTTAATTTATAATTTGGATTGAATTCTTTTACCGCTTGTTGAATGGCAAAATAAACACCAATTCCGTACATTAAAGGTGGCTCTCCTACAGCTTTCGATTTTTGAATTGCCATATCGTTTCCTTGCGTTTCTACTGGTATTGTTTCTACTGTTTTTGGTGCTGAAAAAATATCAGGAACTTTATAGGTTGATAAGGCGTTTGATAATAAACGTCCATCTTTATTGTAGGCAATTTCTTCCATAGTCATCCAACCAATTCCTTGTGCTAGTGCTCCTTCTATTTGCCCTAAATCGATTCCTATATTCATTGATTTTCCAAAATCGTGTACAATTTTAACGGCATCAATTTCATAGGTTCCTCTCAAACAATCTACCGTTGTGGTGGTAATTGCTGTTCCGTATACATGATAGGCAAATGGATGTCCTTTTTCTTTGGTTTTGTCGAAGTGTATGATAGGTGTTGCATAATGTGCGTTTTCAGACAATGCAACACGTTGTAACATAGCTTCTGCTATTAAAGCTTCCCATGTTAGTGATGATTTTTTGTCATCTACAAAAATTACATCTTCTTTAAAGGAAATGTTTTTTCCTTTGGAAGAAAGCATTTCAGTAGCCACTACTGTTAATCTTTCTATTAAAGAAGTACATGCCATTTCAACTGCCTTTCCATTTAAATCGGCAGTAGAACTTGCCGCAGTAGGAGAGGTGTTGGCAACACGTGTGGTGTTGGTAGTTTCTAATTTTAACTTAGTAGCTGAAATTCCAAAAACCGATTGGGCTACCTGTAACATTTTTGTGTTTACACTTTGTCCCATTTCAACAGCTCCTGTTGATATTCCTACACTTCCGTCTTGGTATATATGAATTAATGCACGTGCATGATTCATTGGAGTGTTTGTAAATGAAATTCCGAAGGTAATTGGCATTAACGAAATTCCTTTTTTATATACTGTATTCTCTTTGTTAAAAGACGCTACTTCTTCTTCTAACTTTTCTAAGTCAAATTTATCTTTGGCTGTAAACCACGTATTTTTTGCTTCTACTTGTGTTGCTATTTGCCCGTATGAAAATTCATCATTCTCATCAATTAAATTGGCTTCTTGAATTTGTCTTCTATTCACTCCAATTTTATCGGCAGCATCTGCAATTGCACTTTCAATAACAAACATTCCTTGCGGCCCACCAAAACCACGGAAAGCTGTATTTGGGGGTAAGTTTGTTTTACAGCTAAAAACTGTGGTGCTTACATTTGGAATAAAATAACTGTTTGTTGCGTGGAATAATGTTCGTTCTGCAATGGCTGGCGATAAATCGGCAGCTGCTCCAGAATTTTGTAAGAACTCCACTTCAAATGCTTTTATTTTTAATTCTTTTGTTAGTCCGATTTTATAGAATGAAGAGTAGGGGTGTCGCTTTCCAGTCATGCGTAAATCGTCATGACGGTTTAGCATGTATTTTACTGGACGGTTTAAATGTTGTACTGCAACGGCTGCCATAACAGCCCACGGTGTTGCTTGATCTTCTTTTCCACCGAAACCTCCACCTAATCGAATTACATCTACCTCAATTTTATGCATTGGAATCCCTAATACTTTGGCTGCTATTTTTTGCACCGCTGTAGGTCCTTGGGTAGATGATATTAATTTGATGTTTCCATTTTCTTGCGGAATGGCATAACATCCTTGTGTTTCTAAATATAAATGCTCTTGTCCGTTTGAAAAAGTTTCTCCTTCGTACACATATTCACATTCTGAGAATGTATTTTCTGAATCTCCTAATTTGAATGAACGTGGTGCATTGATAAAACTCTCTTTCTCCTTCGCTTCCTTTGCTGTTGTAATTACTGGAAGTTCTTCAATGTCAATGGTAATTAATGCTCTTGCTTTCTTCGCAATGGCATCACTTTTAGCTACTATAAATGCAATAGGTTGTCCCCAAAAGTGCACTTCATCTTCTGCCCAAAGTGGCTCATCTGGAATGATTCCTCCAATTTGATTTTCTCCTATTACGTCTTTATAGGTAAATATTTTTATAACTCCTTCTAAGGCTTCCGCTTTCGAATAGTCTACCGATTTTATTTTCCCGTGTGCTTTTGGTGAATCGAAACACAATCCGATTAACGCATCTTGTCGTAACATTAAATCGTCTACAAATAGCGATTCTCCTCGAACATGTGTGTAACTGTCTATATTCTTCATCGTCTTCATTAGGCAATTAGTTTATTTAGTTCAACTTGACTAGGAAACAATTCAATAAAATGTGCAAAGAATAATTGTTTTGCTAATAATCGTTTGTATTCTGATGTTCCTCTTACATCACTAATTGGTGATATCTCTGATTGTAAAACTGTTTCTGCTTCTTTTACGGTTGCTGAATCGATTATTTTTCCTGTTAAAAAAGTATTTGTTTTGTATAAATACTTTGGAATTGCTGCTACACCTCCTACAGAGAAATGTGCGTTTGTTATGGTATTGTTTTCAACTGTAATTCTTCCTGCTGCGTTTACACTAGCAATATCTAAATGTGTACGTTTACTTACTTTTTCAAAATTGAAAGAATCGTTTGCTTGTGGAACTTTAAATGAAATGTTTTTTAAAATTTCACCTTCCTGTAAATCGTACTTTTTATAATTTTTATGGAATTCTTGAAACGGAATTTGTCGTTCTAATCCATCTTCTTTTTGAATGGTTAAGGTTGAGTTTAACGCTAAAAAGAAAATAGACATATCTCCAATAGGTGAGGCGTTTACAAAGTTTCCTCCAATCGTTCCCATGTTTCTAATTTGCTCTGAAGAAACTAGCTTTAAAAACTGCTTTAATTTTGGAAACAAGGTTTGTAGTCTTTTGTTTTCTGCTATTTCTGTAACCGTAGTATTCGCTCCTAGTGTACATATTCCTTCTGAAAAAGAAATTCCTTTTAAAGCATTTTGATCTGCTAGTAAATGTACCTCTTCCTCTGCCATTTTATCGGCATGACGTACATAAAGATCGGTTCCGTTTGCGACTTTAACTCCAGTTTTTTCAAAAACCTTTGGTTGTAATTGTGTTAGTTTTTCTGGAATTGTTTCAAAATAATTTGGAATAAAACCTTCTTTGATTAACCATGCTATTTGATGATTGTCATCTTTTTGTTCAAGCTTTTGTTCAATTTCTAAACCAGCTTTCTCTATAGATTTATATCCTGTACACCTGCAAATATTACCACTAATGGCGTCGTTGCATGTATTCGTTTTATTTTGTTCTAAGGCATAACCTGTCATTGAAACCACAAAACCTGGTGTACAAAAACCACATTGGGTAGCGTAATTGTCGGTCATTGCTTTTTGAACGGTATTCAATTCTTTAGGTAAATTGATACCTTCTACAGTAACTATATGTTTTCCATTTGCATTTCCTAAGGGAGAAATACAAGAAGTAATGCTTTGATAAGCAATATTGTTATTATTTAATTCACCAACTAAAACAGTACAAGCTCCACAGTCTCCTTCTCGACATCCTATTTTTGTACCTTTTAATTGTTGTTGTTCTCGAATAAAGTCGAGTAAAGTAACACCCGATTTTTCGGATGTTTTGATAATCTGATTGTTAAGTATAAATTGTATCATATGCAAAGGGCAAGATACGAATTTGTGTGGAGTGTGTAAAAGTTTGTTTTCTAGATTAGTTTCTTTTCCATCCTATAATCTTCAACTGAATGTCCATTAGGAAATGAGTTTACCATAGATTCTGTTATTTTAAATCCATTTTTAAGATAGATGTCAATTGTATTTTGATTTTGTTGATTGACAATTAGTTCAATATTTTCGATACTATTATCTGTTGCATACTGAAAAACATGTTCCAGCGCTTTCTTACCTATTTTTAAGCCACGAAATGTTTTTAGAATATAAAGTTTGCTTAGTATTAGTTTCTTATCTAACTTTTGAATTCCTAAGTACCCTGCGTCTGTATGTTTGTGTTTTAAAAGAAAGTATTTAAAATTATCATTTTTTATTTGATTCTCAATAGCATTTTCTGATTGAAATTGTTCTAAAAAATAACGCGTATGTTCTGCTGGAATTATAGGGTCGTAAACCTCATGTAAAATTATAGCTGCTAATTTTTCAATTATTTTAAACTCAGTTTTTGTTGATGCTTCCTTTATCTCAATCATTTTTTATGAATGTATAATGATTTGTATAAAAAATGGCTACGTGTAATTTTTAAAGTTACAAGTAGCCAGGAGTTTATATATTTCCTTTGATTAAATACTTTTAACGAAATCTAAAAATATTTTTTTGTGCAATTCAAGATCCATATCTGGAGAAAGTGCTACACGAGCAATATAATCTTTGTCTCCTTCTTTTGTTGTTCCTTGAGTTGAGGTTGCTGGAATGGTCCAGTAGCATCCTTTTAACTGTCCGTAACTTACACAGTATTTACTTTCATTTGGAATTTCCGTAATCATTAAGCTAATTAACTTATGATTTAATGCTCTTTTATAAGTTTCTTTTTCTTCTGCTGTATTTCCTTTTGTTGGGAGGTCTAATGAAAATACAGAAGGTGTAAACCCTTGTGCTGCTAATTCTTCTGAGACAAAATTGATTTTAGCTTTAGGTAATGTTTCTTCAATAAAACTAACAAACTCACGTGTGTTTTTATAGGCACCTGCAATTCTTTGTACCATTGAAGGCATTTGTTTTGCTAGTATTTCGTATTGTAAGTCTGTAGCTTCATTATCACAAAGGTTTAAGTGCTTTTCTATTTTATCTAATAATGCATCTGTAGTTTTATTCCCAACACAATAACCCGCAGTACACTTTCCTCCACTAGGGAATTTAGATCCACTTGCAAATGAAATTGTTCTTACGGTTGAGAGTATTTCTCCTTTTCCTAAAAAGTGTACGTTTGGACAAAATGTTTGATCTAAAATGAAAACTGGATCAATAGCAGTTTCTCCCGATGGTGTTGTACGTTTTTTACTTAAGGTTTCTTGTAGTTTTATAAGATTAGGAACTTCTACTCTAGGGTTTGTTGGAATTTCAGCTATGATATATGGTACTGCATCTTCGCTAGCTATTTTATTTAAAACAATCTCAATACTCTGTACCATGTCATTACCTCCATCTACAGGTAAATCTACTATTTCTACATTGTCGATACATGCTGCAACACGTCTTGCTTGGTCATTTGTTCCTCCATAACAGTTTGGTGGTACTACAAATTTAATCGCTTTTCCTTTATGTGTGTCTTTTGCATAGTGAACAAGTCCCATTAAAATAGCATACTGTATAGATAATCCGCTAGAACCTACCAATGCTTTTGTGTTTGAACCAGTAATTGTAGCGATTGAGTTTAAAACGGATGCTTTGTTAGCTGCTACATTATTACCTGTTTGCTTATTTGTAGTGTTTTCGACTAACATTTTTAATGCATCCAAACAATTTGCAGGAGTCATGGCTACAGTTTCTCTACGTCGTACATGCTGTATTTCTGAAATGTAAGATTCGTTTTGTGAACCATTTACTAATAAAATACTTCCTAAACTTGGATATAGATTAATGTAAAAATCAATATTTGAGTTTAGGTTACTTGCACTAACTTTTTCTTGTTCTGAAATAAAAATAGTGCTACCATCAAATTCAGAAATATCAGTTGTATTTTCTACTTGTTTTAAGTCAAAATTATAACCATAAACATGCTGGATAATTTCAGCATCAAATGAATTAGGTAATTTCCCTGTATAAAGAATTTGTGTGCTTTTATTTTCTAATAAGTTTTTTCTTAAAATTGCTAAAACAGGAACTACCTGTGATGAGAAACTAATTACACTTTCTGAATTTAGTTTGTTTATACTAGCCACTCCCCATTCTAATACACAAGATAATGGGTGTCCTAATCTGATATAGTCATACGCGGTAGGTAATTCATTAAGTGCCGATGTTTCAGAGTTATTGTTTTCACATAAAGTTTCAAACTGTTCTGTAAACTGAGTTTTAGCTAACTCTTCATTATATATATCTAATCGATGTGTTGTTATGCTCAACCAATCTGATGGCATATTTTTTAGTACATCTTTTATATAGTTTAAGCTTTTATTGTCTTGCATAATTAGTGCCTTTTAATGGGGTGGCAATATACGCCAAATAGATTTTTTTATAAAGTGTTATATGATGTTTAACAACTCTATAACTTATACGATTTTGTTGGTGTATGGAATTTAATACACCTTGGTTTCTAACCACTTTAAATCTTTAGCAATTCCTTCTAATCCTGGGTAAATCATTCGTTGATTAATTCCGTATTTGAATAATGTTCTTTTTATATCTCTTTTTACTTCTTTTGGAATGATTACTTTTTTCATTTTCTCATGTGTAAACACTTCCTCCGGATTATTATGTATGGTAAATAATCCTGATTGATTTTGAATTCTTGAAGAAATATAAGGAGGTCTGTATTTTTGTACTTTCTTAAGAGTTCCTATTTTAAAAGTATCTGGACTTTGAATTGTACTACATCCCGATAGCATAAACAAAGCTCCATCATTTTCAGGATTGCCTTCTACAGCAAAATAGGTTGCTACTAGTGGATTGTATGACCAATCTAAAAGACGTGTTGGGAGTCCGAAATGTTGTGCTACGGCAAGCCATTCGAGTTCAGAAGTTGGTTTATGTTCTAAATAGGGTAAAGAAGACTCTTTAAATAATTTTAATAATCGTTTTTCTAGTTGTAGTGTTGTTCTTCCATAAAAAGAATCACATCTTCCTAAAGATGTTTTTAATTCGTAGTTGGAATTTGAATGGCCTCTGAAAACAAAATTCTGACTTTCTTTTTCTCTTTCAAACTCCTTTAAGAGTTCATCGAATTTTGCAATTTTTACTTCTGTCATTTTAGTTGTGGGGGATTATTTTATTCTTTTAGTTTCTATATAAAAATTTGCATCAATTTTTATGTTGTTAGAGTTTATCGATTTTGTTTGCCAATTTTCTGTTGGTTTTAATACTTGTAATTTACCATTTACTTTTATGTTTAAAGGCATGTTGAAATCTTTGATTACATTATTCCAACGGTATGATAATTTTTCATTTTCAATTTTATATTCAAAAATAGGTATTTTAATTGTTCGTAAGTACTGATCGAAAACTTTGGTTAGATCTAAATCAGATTTAGTAATTATATAGCTTTCAACTTCTTTAGTTGTCACTGTTTTGTGATAGAACTTCTTGTTTAATCCACGTAAAATATCTCGCCATTTTTCATCATTATTTACTAATTGTCTAATAGTATGTAACATATTAGCTCCTTTATAATACATGTCTCCAGAGCCTTCGCTATTTACATTGTATTGACCAATAATAGGAATGTCGTTTTGAATAGCTCTACGAGTACCAATAACATATTCAGCAGATGCTTTTTTACCATAGTAATAATCTAAAAATAAGTTTTCTGAATAGGCAGTAAAACTTTCATGAATCCACATGTCAGCAATATCTTTATAGGTAATATTGTTGGCAAACCATTCGTGTCCTGATTCGTGTATGATAATAAAGTCGAATTTTAAACCCCATCCAGTTCCAGATAAATCACGTCCTAAATAGCCATTTAAATATTGGTTTCCGTACGTAACAGAACTTTGATGTTCCATTCCTAGATACGGAACTTCTACTAATTTAAATCCGTCTTCATAAAAAGGATATTTTCCAAACCAATGTTCAAATGCTCTCATCATTTTTGGAGCATCTTTAAATTGTTTTTTAGCTTTTTCTAAATTATATTTTAACACATAATAATTCATGTCTAATTCACCGTCTTCTCCTTTGTATTTCTCAGAAAATTGAGTGTAATCACCAATATTGATATTTACTCCATAATTATTAATCGGATTATTTACAAACCAATGATAAGTAGTGGTATTGTCTTTATGATGTTCGGTTTTACGTAATCTTCCGTTGGAAATATTCATTAAGCTTTTAGGAACACGTACGTTAATAGCCATACTATCTACTTCATCGTACATATGGTCTTTGTTAGGCCACCAAACACTAGCTCCTAATCCTTGGCATGATGTTGCTACAAAATGTTTTCCGTTTTTATCTTTTTTCCATGAAAAACCACCGTCCCAAGGAGCGCGTTTTGCTTCTCTTGGTTTTCCTTCGTAATAAATGTCTACAGAATTAATACTTCCAGTTTTTTGCTTTTCTTTAAGCTGAATAAAATGGGCATTTCCTTCAGAAATCACTTTTAGTTCTTTCCTATTTTGTACTGCTTTCGTTATTTTTAAAGGAGCTTGTAGGTCAATTTGTAAAACTTTATACGGTTTTAATACTTTGTATTGGACCGTGTTTTTTCCTTGAATAAGCTTTTTATCAGGATCTACTTGAACATTTAAATTATAGTAAGTTAAATCCCACCAAGAACGTTCTTTAGTAATACTTCCACGTAAAGAATCTTGACGTGTAAAGTTCTTAGAGTGATTGAAAAGGGAAGTTTGTGAAAAAGAGAAATAAGAACTTAATAAAGTTAAAGTAACGAGTATATATTTTTTGCGCATAATCACTAATTAAAATGCTAATATAAGTGTTTAATGTTTTTTTTATTGATGCTTTCTTTTAGATATTTGCTTAAAATTATATCAATGTCTAAAGTTATATTTATAACAGGAGCTTCATCAGGAATAGGGAAGTCAATAGCAACTTACTTACATAATAATAAGTACACTGTTTATGGTACGAGTAGAAATCCAGATAAATTAAAATTACCTTTTGCTATGGTTGCCTTAGATGTTACTGATGAAGTTTCGATAAAAGAAGCCATAGAAAAAGTAATTACTAAAGAAGGTAGAATTGATGTTTTAATTAATAACGCAGGGAAAGGAATTACTGGACCTATAGAGGATACTCCAACTGATGAAATGCGTGCCAATTTCGAAACAAATTTTTTTGGAGCTATTGATGTAATGAAGGCTGTGTTACCAAGTATGAGAGCGCAAAAAAGAGGATTGATTATAAACACTACTTCTATTGCAGGTTATATGGGATTGCCATTTAGAGGAATTTATTCAGCAAGTAAAGGAGCTTTAGAATTGGTAACCGAAGCATTGAGCATGGAGGTAAAGCAATTTGGAGTTAGAATTGTAAATGCTGCTCCTGGTGATTTTGCAACGAATATAGCAGCAGGTAGATATCATACTCCCGTTTTTGAAGAGTCTGCATATAAAGAAAAGTATGCTGAAAACTTAGCGTTAATGGATTCACATGTTAGTTCTGGTGAAGACCCGTTAATTATGGCGAAAGCGATTCATCAGATTATAAAAAATAAAAACCCAAGAATACATTATAAAATAGGTGGCTTTATGGAGAAATTTTCTATTGTTTTAAAACGAATATTGCCAGATAAAGTCTATGAAAAATTATTAATGAATCATTATAAGCTATGAGAATAGCTATTACAGTAGTATTATTTTGGTATTCTTTAATAACTTCCGCACAAGAGATAGAAGGAAAGTGGTTAGTGAGTCTTGGGAATAGTCTTGATGTAAATTCAGTTCCGACTGTGTATATTATAGAGTTTAAGAATGGAGCTGTAAAATCATATGGTTTTGATGGTTCCTTATCAATAATAGATCAGGGACGTTATTCGATTATCAAGGATAGCATAAAAATTTATTATGATAAACAGACTGTAGTGAGGCCTTATCGATTTATTAAAGAAAATATGCTAGAGGTAGATTATGTACTTAATAATAATGGAAATAAATCTATTTATTCCATACTCTATGTGAAAATAATTCCTACGATTACCAAACTAACAAAAGAAGAAATAGAGGAGAGTATATATGGAACTAGTATAGGTGTTGTTGACTTTGATAAAGACCTTGAGAAATATAAAGGAGAAATTAAAAAAGAAAATCAAGACTTTTTTAAGGAAAAGTTCTTTGTTCAAAAAATAGATGAAACTTTTGTGATTTCTACATATAGTGCAGGAAAAATAAAAGATGTAGCATTAGTAAAGGTAGTAAATTCTAAAGAAATGATTTTGTTTGGAGTTCGTGTAGACTCTAGTGAAATGGTTTTGAAAAATATGAATAGTAAAAATTAAATATTTACGAGTAGTAATAAATTACATTAAGGTAAGTATCTTTGTCCTTTAAATAGTTTTATAATAGAACACAACTTTTTTAAATTTATATAAATGAAATTTTTTATTGATACAGCTAATTTAGATCAAATTAGAGAGGCGCAAGCTTTAGGGATTTTAGATGGAGTAACAACAAACCCATCTTTAATGGCTAAAGAAGGAATTACAGGAGAAGAAAATATTATCAATCATTACAAAGCTATTTGTGAAATTGTTGATGGAGATGTTTCTGCTGAAGTTATTTCTACTGATTTTGAAGGAATGGTAAAAGAAGGTGAAGCTTTAGCTGCTTTAAACCCACAAATCGTGGTAAAATTACCAATGATTAAAGACGGTGTTAAAGCTTGTAAATATTTTTCAGATAAAGGAATTAAAACAAATGTAACATTGGTATTTTCTGCAGGGCAAGCATTATTAGCTGCAAAAGCAGGAGCAACATATGTTTCTCCATTTATTGGACGTTTAGATGATATTTCTACAGATGGGTTAAACTTAATCGCAGAGATTCGTCAAATTTTCGATAACTATATGTACGAAACTCAAATTTTAGCTGCATCAGTACGTCATACAATGCATATAATAGATTGTGCTAAATTAGGATCTGATGTAATGACAGGGCCTTTAAGTGCTATTGAAGGATTGTTAAAACACCCTTTAACAGATATTGGTTTAGCTAAGTTTTTAGCAGATTATAAAAAAGGAAATTAATCAACATAAGTTGATTTTATTATAAAATGTCATTTTAAAGTTGCTGCTTTAGAATGACATTTTTAAACTAAAATAATGTTCCCAAAAAAAGAACTTGCACAATTAGTAATTTCAGCATGTAATCAATTTAATATTGATACGGTTGTTATCTCACCAGGATCAAGAAACGCTCCGTTAACGATAGGGTTTTCAAATCACCCTACTATAGAAACATTAAGTGTTGTTGATGAGCGGTGTGCTGCTTTTTTTGCTATGGGAATCGCGCAGCAAAAACAAAAGCCTGTAGCAATAGTTTGCTCATCGGGTTCTGCATTGTTAAATTATTATCCTGCTATAGCAGAAGCATTTTATAGTAATATTCCTTTAGTGGTGATTTCTGCCGATAGACCTAAGCATTTAATTGATATAGGAGATGGTCAAACAATTCGTCAGGAAAATGTTTTTAAGAATCACATTTTATTTTCTGCTAATTTAATTGATGAAGAAGGTGAACTAGAAAATAATTCAGGCTTATTAATTAAAGCTTTGGAAACTTCAGTTTTGAATAAAGGACCTGTTCATATAAATGTACCATTTGATGAACCTTTATATGAAACGATTTCTAATTTAAAATCTTTTGATTTTCCAAAAACTGCTTTAAATCAGAATGTGAAATTACAAAATGACTATACGGAATTAATTAGTAGGTGGAAGTCTTCTACCAAAAAAATGATTTTAGTTGGAAGTAATTTTCCAGACACAGAATTACAAAATGTTTTAAGTAAATTAGTAAGAGATGAGTCTGTTTTAGTTTTAACAGAAACAACTTCAAATTTATACCATCCAAAGTTTGTTAACTCTATAGATAAACTTATTTTTCCTTTGATAGAATCTGAATTTTTAGATTTACAACCCGAAGTTTTAATCACTTTAGGAGGGATGGTGATTTCTAAAAAAATAAAACAGTTTTTAAGAAAATATCAGCCAACTGAACATTGGCATATTGACGAATTAAAAGCAATGAATACTTATCATTGTTTGTCTGAACATATAAAAGAAAAGCCTATTCATTTTCTTAATACCTTATTAACGATACATGGAGAAATATCTGATGAAGGAGGTGAGGCTTATCAGAATAAATGGCTAACTAAAAATAAAAGTAGGGCTATAAAACATACTGAGTATTTAGTAAATACGGTATATTCAGATTTAAAAGTTTTTGAAACTATTTTAAAATCTATGCCAGATGCTTCTCAAGTACAAATAAGTAATAGTTCTACAATTCGATATTCTCAGTTGTTTAATTTAAATCCAACATTAAAAGTTTTTTGTAATAGAGGAACAAGTGGTATAGATGGAAGTACAAGTACGGCAATTGGAGCTGCATTTGCTACTAAAGAAATAACTACTTTTATTACAGGAGATTTAAGCTTTTTTTATGATAGTAATGCTTTATGGAATAGTGATATTCCAAAAAACTTTAGAATTATTATCTTAAATAATGCTGGTGGTGGAATTTTTAGATTTATTCCAGGTCCATTGACTACTAATGCGACTGATTATTTTGAAACACCACATAGCTTAACAGCTGAGCATTTGGCAAAAATGTATAATTTTGATTATACAGCTGTTTCAAATTTAGAAGAATTAAATATTGGATTGAATGATTTATATTTAGAATCAAATCAGCCAAAAATAATGGAGATATTTACTCCAAAAGAAATAAATGACGTAGTTTTAAAGAACTATTTTAAAAACTTATAAAATGGAATTACAAGAAGGAGATCAGGTAAATTTGAAAATAGTTGAGCAAACTCCATTAGGATACAATGTTTTAATTGATGATGAATTTGATGGGTTATTGTTTAATAGTGAAGTATACCAAGATATCGAAGAAGGTATGGAAACGTACGGTTATATTAAAAATATAAGAGAAGATGGTAAAATAGATGTTTCTTTACGACCTCAAGGATTTAGAAATGTAATTGATACAGATGCAGATGTAATTCTACGTAAATTAGATGAAAAAGGTTTTTTAATGCTAACGGATAAAAGTTCTCCTGAGTCTATTAAATTCCGTTTACAAATGAGTAAAAAGGCTTTTAAAAGAGCTGTTGGAGTCTTATATAAAGATAAAAAAATCGAACTAAAAGAAGACAGAATAGAGTTGGTTAAGAAATAAGCCAAATAAAATATAAAAAGAAAGCACGTTTATTTATTTAAACGTGCTTTTATTTTTTTAGAAAAAAATGTTATTCATTATCTTCTCCTTTGTCTTCTTTTTCTTGATCTTCTTCTGGAAGTTCTTCATCTAGAGGTTGTTCTTTTGGTTGACTTCCTTTTAAATCGTTTACACGTTTAATATTCTCGTAAAAAGCATTAGCATTTGGATCAGAAGGATCCATTTTACCATAAGCAGCTTTATAGTAGAAATCAGCTTTTTCGTAATCTTTACCTAATTCATAATACTTTCCAACATAAAAATCTCCTATATGAGAATCAGGGTATTTAATCATTACAAAATCACCTAAAACTCTAAGGTAATCTCCATCTAATTTATCTATAACGATTCCTTCAATAGCAAAAATGTCATCTAAACGAACATTTAAATTTGAGCCATATAAAAACTGAATGTCTAAATATTTTTGTTCTAAATATTTTATAGCAGCTAAAGGATCTAAATCTTTAATGTTTTTGTCAAATTCATCTTTTGTGATTTTTGAATAAATAGAAAACATCTTAGCAAAAGCTCTAGGGATAGTTTCACTAATAACAGATAAATGATTTGGCGCATTTTTAAATTCATTGAAAGTAAAATGAAGGTTTTTAGCATCAAAAGAAGATAGGTATGTTGCTATTTCGTTATATCTATCATTTTGTTTCTTTGTAATAAATTTTTTGTTATTACTTGCATAAAAGAAGTAAGAGTTGTCTACCGAAGCTAATCTATTTAATGAGTATGAAGCAATAGTATTGGCTGCTAATTCAGAAAAGCTAGGAGTAATGCATATAAATGAATTAAAAATAGGTTCAGCATCTTTTAAATAATGTGTAAGAAAATTAGCGCCTCTACCTTGACCAACAATTGTCATAAAAGGAGAGGTTCTATAGTTCCCTTCCATATGGGGAATTAATTCTTTTTTTATAAAATCATAAAATTTTGTAGCATGGCTTGTCAATGCATTATTAGAAGGAATAACAGATACATCTTTAGCATAAGTGTCTTTCATATCTATTCCAACAACAATTTGTTTAGGGGCTTTATCTACATCTGCGTATAATTTAGCATTACCAAGATATAAATCAAAAAGATATTCATCTCCTAAAACAACAGCAACAGGATAACTAGCCGTATCATCTTTATCATAATCTTTAGGAATGTAAATTTTTACGGTTCTATCAGTGTTAAACTCTTTAGAGTTAATCTTTTCAGTAATAACTTTCTGCGAAAAAAGACTTGAGCTAATTAATACAGTAAGTAAAAAATATAGTTGTTTCATAAGGGATAATATTATATCGTTCAAATATAGAAAAGAAAAATAAAGTTATTATGTTATTTTTGCTTTGTTAAATAACGAAAATATTATTGAATTATGATACAACCTCAATGGAAAGTTGCCAAAGAGTACGAAGATATTACTTATAAAAAGTCACATAATGTAGCAAGAATAGCATTTAATAGGCCAAATGTGCGTAATGCATTTCGTCCGCATACTACATCGGAATTATTAGATGCATTTCAAGATGCTCATGAAGATACTAATATTGGCGTTGTATTATTGTCAGCAGAGGGACCATCAACAAAAGATGGTGTTTGGAGTTTTTGTTCAGGAGGAGATCAAAATGCTCGTGGACATCAAGGATATGTAGGGAAAGATGGATACCATCGATTAAATATTTTAGAGGTACAACGATTAATTCGTTTTATGCCAAAAGCTGTTATTTGTGTAGTTCCAGGTTGGGCTGTAGGAGGTGGACATAGTCTACATGTTACGTGCGATTTAACTTTAGCTAGTAAAGAGCATGCAATTTTTAAACAAACAGATGCAGATGTAACTTCGTTTGATGCAGGATATGGATCAGCATACTTAGCAAAAATGGTAGGTCAAAAGAAAGCAAGAGAAATATTTTTCTTAGGAAGAAATTATTCAGCTCAAGAGGCTTATGAAATGGGAATGGTAAATGCAGTGGTTCCTCATGATGAATTAGAACAAACAGCTTTTGATTGGGCACAAGAAATCTTAGAAAAATCACCAACTTCTATTAAGATGTTAAAGTTCGCTATGAACTTAACTGATGATGGTATGGTAGGGCAACAAGTATTTGCAGGAGAAGTAACACGTTTAGCTTATATGACAGATGAAGCAAAAGAAGGACGTGATGCTTTCTTAGAAAAACGTAAGCCTAATTTTCCTAAAACTTGGATACCATAATAGAAACATATGAAGATAATTTGTATTGGGCGTAATTACGCAAAACATATAGAAGAATTAGCAAACGAGAAACCTGAGAGTCCAGTAGTTTTTTTGAAGCCAGATTCAGCAATTCTTCCAAAGAAAATGCCATTTTTTATACCACCTTTTTCTAATGATATACATTATGAAGTTGAGGTATTGGTTAAGATAAATAAGGTAGGAAAGCATATATCTCCAAAATTTGCACATAAATATTATGATACAATTGGATTGGGAATTGACTTTACCGCTCGTGATGTGCAAGCAAAATGTAAAGAAAAAGGTTTGCCGTGGGAAAAGGCAAAAGCTTTTGATGGTAGTGCTATTATAGGTGAGTTTTATCCTAAAGAAGAATTTGAGTTGGATAATTTATCATTTCAATTGAAAAAAAATGATGAAGTTGTTCAAGATGGAAACACTTCTAGTATGTTGTGGAAAATAGACGAATTGATTAGTTATGTATCTCAATATTTTACACTAAAAAAAGGAGATATTATTTTCACAGGAACTCCAGCAGGAGTTGGTGAGGTTGTAGAAAATGATATATTAACCGGAATTATTGAAGGAAAACAAGCTTTTCAAATAAAAGTAAAATAAATTATCATCCCGCTGTATAGGCGGGATTCTCTTTTAATAAGAATAAATGAACGCAGAAATAATTACGATTGGAGATGAAATTCTTATCGGACAAATAGTGGATACTAATTCGCAATGGATAGGTCAAGAATTAAATAAAATAGGAGTATCGGTATATCAAATTACATCAATACAAGATGAGAGGAAGCATATATTGAAAGCATTAAAAGAAGCAGAAGATAGAGCAGATATTGTAATTGTAACTGGAGGATTAGGTCCAACAAAAGATGATATTACAAAGAAAACAATCGCAGAATATTTTGATGATAATGATGTTGTAGAATACCCTGAGGTAATAGAAAATATTAAAGCACTCTTTAAAAAGGTAAATCACCCGTTTAATGAAGCACAAAGATTTCAAGCTCAGTTACCATCAAAAGCAGAATTATTAACGAATCGTTTTGGTACTGCTCCAGGTATGTGGTTTTATGAAAATGAAACTGTTTTTGTGTCATTACCAGGTGTGCCTTATGAAATGAAAGGGTTAATTACTTATGAGGTTTTACCAAGGATTCAGCAAAAATTCAAGCTTCCATTTATACTTCATAAAACAATATTAACAGTTGGTACTGGTGAGAGTATTATTGCAGGGAGAATAGAAAAATGGGAAAACGATTTGCCTGAGCATATAAAATTAGCGTATTTACCTTCATTTGGAAAAGTTAGATTACGAATTTCAGCAAAAGGAACTAATAAAGAAGTTTTAGAAAAAGAAGTTTCAGAAAGAGTGACAAGTTTAAATTTATTAATATCTGATATAATTGTAGGATATGATGATGAAGCGTCTTTAGAACAGAGTGTAGGAAGGTTGTTAAAGAAAGCTAACAAAACATTAAGTACAGCGGAAAGTTTAACAGGAGGTAAGATAGCGTCAACTTTAGTAGCTGTTTCTGGTTCGTCAGCTTATTATAAAGGAAGTTTTATAACTTATACAGCAGAATTAAAAGAGCAATTATTGGGAGTATCAAGAGAGACTATTAAAAAGAATACTGTAGTTAGTAGAGAAGTCGCTCTAGAAATGGCAAAAGGATGTTTAAAAAGATTAAAAACTGATTATGCAATTGCTGTTACAGGAAATGCAGGTCCAACAACTGATCATAATGATAAGAGTGTAGGATTGGTTTATATTGCTTTAGTGTCTGAAAATGAGGCTGAGGTTCAGGAGTTTAATTTTGGGCAGCCAAGAGAGAAAGTAATAAATAGAACGGTTACAAAAGCGTTAGAATTATTAAGTGAAAATATTTTAAAAAATTACGAGTAATATTTTGTTTAATTCTCTTAAAAGTTCGTATATTTGCACCTCGTTTAGAAATAACACTATAAAACTGTCAAGAAGATGTCTAGAGTTTGTGAATTAACAGGAAAAAAAGCAATGGTAGGGAACAATGTTTCTCACGCTTTAAATAGAACTAAAAGAAAGTTTAACGCTAATTTAATGACTAAGCGTTTCTATATTCCAGAAGAAGATAAGTGGGTTACCTTAAAAGTATCTGCTTCTGCATTAAAAAATATTAATAAAAAAGGAATCTCTGCTGTGATTAAAGAAGCTAGAGAGAACGGTTTCTTAACCAAATAATTCCTTACTTAGATAAAATTTTACAGAGATGGCAAAAAAAGGAAACAGAGTTCAGGTAATATTAGAATGTACTGAACATAAAGGTACTGGAAAACCAGGGACTTCACGTTATATCACTACAAAGAACAAAAAGAACACTCCTGACAGAATGGAATTAAAGAAATTTAATCCAATCTTAAAGAAGATGACAGTTCATAAAGAAATTAAATAATTAAAAGTTTTTATAAAACTTTAAATAACCTATAGGAACATGGCAAAGAAATCAGTAGCATCGTTACAAACAGGAGCAAAAAGATTAACTAAAGCTATCAAAATGGTAAAATCTCCAAAGACAGGAGCTTATACATTTGTTGAAGCTATTATGGATCCTTCACAAGTAAACGATTTCATCGCGAAAAACTAAGACTTGTATATACAGTTTAAACTAAAGCTACTTTCTAATGAGAGTAGCTTTTTTTATGTATTAAAAAACTGTATTTTTGAAAAGTACTCATTCATGAAAAGGGTACTAGAATAATGACAATTTGACCGCATAATAAGTTTGGTATAGTTTTTAACTTATATAATCGACTATAAAATTTAACGATGAGTTTTTTTAAAAAAATCTTCTCGAAAGAGAAAAAAGAAACCTTAGATAAAGGATTAGAAAAAACTAAAGCAAGTTTTTTCTCAAAGTTATCAAAAGCAGTAGCAGGTAAAGCTAAAGTAGATGATGACGTTTTAGATAATTTAGAAGAAATATTAGTGTCGTCTGATGTAGGAGTTGAAACTACCTTGAAAATTATTGATAGAATTGAAGAACGTGTTTCTCGTGATAAATACTTGGGAACAGAAGAATTAAATCAAATTTTAAGAGAGGAAATAGCAGGTTTACTTTCAGAAACAAATACAGGAGACGAAACAGATTTTACAATACCAGCAGATAAAAAACCTTATGTTTTAATGGTTGTTGGGGTTAATGGAGTTGGTAAAACAACAACTATAGGTAAGTTAGCGTCTCAATTTAAGAAGAAAGGATTAAAAGTAGTATTAGGAGCAGCAGATACTTTTAGAGCAGCTGCAATTGATCAATTACAAGTTTGGGCAGATCGAACAGATGTTCCAATTATTCGTCAAGAAATGGGGTCAGATCCAGCCTCTGTAGCTTTCGATACTGTTAAGTCAGGAGTAAATCAAGAAGCAGATGTAATTATTATAGATACAGCTGGACGTTTACATAATAAAGTTAATTTAATGAATGAGTTAACTAAGATAAAACGTGTTATGCAAAAGGTAATTCCAGATGCACCACATGACGTATTATTAGTATTAGATGGATCTACTGGACAAAATGCATTTGAGCAAGCAAAACAATTTACAAAAGCAACTGAAGTTACTTCGTTAGCAGTAACTAAATTAGATGGAACTGCAAAAGGAGGCGTTGTTATAGGTATTTCAGATCAATTTAAAATTCCAGTAAAGTATATTGGAGTTGGAGAAGGAATAGATGATTTACAAGTGTTTAATAAATACGAATTTGTAGACAGTTTTTTTAAATAAGAATTAAAATAAAAAACTCCCTATTAGGGAGTTTTTTATTGAGAATTATATCTTAATAATTTTAGTATTTTTATTAAAATAAGTTAGTAAAAATGTTAGTATGATTAATAGTACTATTAAGATAATACTGTAACTACTTGTAGGATCAAATTGAATAGCAGTTTTTAAACTAACACCATTTAATTTAGGAAAAAGAAATAAAAAGTAACTTGTTAAAGATATACCCGTTATTAATAATAAGTTAGGGATTATTTTTCTTGATAAATTTATGGGAAACTTTAATTTCATCCATTTTCTAATTTGAAAGAGAAAGATTATTAAAATTATAAAAACAACAAGAGGTAAACTCCTATAGTAAGGAAAAGAGGAAGTTTTGTTAAACTTTTGATTTAATAAAATGCTTGCAATTCCATTTATAATTTCAGAATCAGGAGCTTGATTAGAATTAATTAATACTATTATGGCTTTATTAATTGAAGGTAATATATACATACTGGATTCAAAACTTTTATTTGTTCCGCTATGATAGAAAAGATCATTAAAAATACGCCAACCGAACCCATATCCAGATTTATTGTTTTGATTTGAAGTAAATAGCTGTTTTGTTGTATTTGTGTTTAAAACAGTGTTTGAATTGCTATTATAACTATTCATTAAATTTCTTAAATAAATAGCCATATCATTAGCTGTACTTGAAATTAAACCAGAAGGAGTTTCTTGTGAATGAAAGCTTTTATTAAATTTTAATATAGGTTTATATAAAAAATATTGATAGCTATCTATTAAATCTGTGTTTATGTCAGCTGATGTATCATTAAGTCGCATAGGTTTGGTGATATAAAAGTTTAAACACTCATTAAATTTTTTATTAGTAACATTTTCAATTATTAAACCTAATAATCTATAATTTACATTTGAGTATCTATAAGATTGTTCGGATAAATCATTGATTTCAATCTTTCTTAATATTTCAGAATAATATTTAGTATAATCAAAATTCTTGTCACTTTCTAGAAATGTTTCTCCCATTTCTGTACTTATTCCAGAAGTGTGCTGAAGCAGGTTTTTAATAGTAATTTTATTAGAAATGTTTTTATTTTTATACTTAAACCATTTTAAATATTTATTTACCGGTTCATTGATATTTAATAAACCTTTTTCTTGAAGTATAAGTGTAATTAGTGCGGTAAAAGATTTTGCATTTGAACCAATCAAATATTTATTTTCTTTTTGTGAATTACCAAAATGTTTTAGATATATAGTTTTATTATTATCGGTTATAGCAACAGCAATGTTTGGACTATTATAATACTCTTTTTTTTCCTTAATGAAGTTGGTGATGTCATTAATTGTTTTTGTTGAAAGAGAAGAATTACTTTGAGCAAAAATTGATGTAAAAAAAATGAGTATTGAAAATTGTAAGATTGTTTTCATGTAAATATTTGTTTTAAGTATTTATTTTTGATTAAATAAAAGTATGCTTAAACAATATTTTACTACTCTTAGATAAGTAAATAGGTGCAAAAAGGACTGTTTTAGGTGTGAAATTATAGAGTCGAAATATTTTTTTTATAATTTTTAGAAACGGGGATTTCTATTTGAGTAAGAAGTACAATATTTTGATTCTTCCAAGATTTGAAATGTTGTGGATTTATTAAATGAGAACGATGTACTTGTATTAAAAAAAATAATTCTTTTTGAATTTTTTTTAATGAAGATCTCATAAGTTTTGATTTTAAAATACCGTTTTCAATAAAAAAAACTTCAATATAATTTTGAGATTTAGAAATACACACTAAATCGGATTTTAAAATTTTTAAAATATCTAATTTATAATCTCCTTTAATAGTTAAGATTTCATTTTCTTTTTTCTTTTTTTCTTTAGGAAGAAATTTAATTGTAAATCTTCTAGAAAATACCAAAATAGGGGTGAAAATAATGGCAGATTTAAAAGTAGCATTAGAAAATTCCGAAAATGTCAAAATCCCATTTAAGAATGGACTTTTGTAATACAAATATGTAAATATGAGATTAAGAAAAAGAAAGAGTAAAATAATCAATATTTCAAAAAAAATATTCCATTTAAAAAACTGTTGATAAATAGAATCTTGAAAAAGAGTTGAGATAAAATAAGATAAAAAGGTAATTAAGCTAAAGCCAATACTTAAAAATTCCCACCATAAAGAATCGGAAAAAGAAGGACCATTAAAAGGTCTGATATAGAAAGTAAAAAAATAAATCCAAAAACCAACAAAAAGGCCAACATATGTATGATGTTTAATCGAAGGATTTAGTTTATTCATTTAAATCACAATTTTTTTAGCGAATAAATATAAAAATTATTTCAGAAACAAATTAAGTTAAAATTTGTAGATCGTTTTTTTAATAAGAAGACTGAAAAATAATATAAAATTCCTTTCAATTTAGAAATGAGTTTTTCTTTTTTAAAAGAATTATATTTGGTTTTCAAATATTTAAAAGATGAAAAATATATTTTTCGTATTACTAGTAGCTTTAATGTTTACAACTTGTAAGCAAAAAGAAGAAGAGAATGTACGAATGAAATTTAAACTCATTCAATCGAAATATCAAGATATAAAAGAGGTTTTCAAACCATTTGAAGATAGTTTATCTACCTTTTCTAAAGAAGAATACGATTTGTTAAAGCCGTTAATTTTAGAACAAAATATTCCAACACTTCAAAAAAATATAAAAGAAGGAAAATTAACTTATGAAAAACTAACATTATTCTATTTATACAGAATCGTATTATTTGAAAGTAATTCAGAATTATCACTGAATAGTATTATAGTGTTAAATCCAAATGTATTAGAAGAAGCAAGGGAGAAAGATTTAAATAAAAGTGAAGCTTCAGAATTTTCTATTTATGGAATGCCAATTCTTTTAAAGGATAATATTAATACCAATAATATGCCTACAACAGCTGGAGCGATTGCACTAGCTGAAAACAGAAAAACAGAAGATGCTTTTATTGTTCAAAAGTTAAAAGAGAACGGAGCATTAATTTTAGGAAAAGTAAATTTAAGTGAATGGGCTTATTTTTTCTGTTCAGATTGCCCTTTAGGATATTCAGCAGTTGGAGGGCAGACTCTAAATCCATATGGAAGAAAAGTATTTGAAACAGGAGGAAGCTCAGCAGGAAGTGGTGTAGCTATTGCTGCCAATTTTGCCGTAGCAGCGGTAGGAACAGAAACAGCAGGTTCGATAACATCACCATCAAGTAAAAACTCAGTAGTAGGTTTAAAACCAACAGTAGGAGTATTAAGTAGAACTGGAATTGTACCAATTTCAAGTACATTAGACACACCTGGGCCCATGACAAAAAGTGTGATTGATAATGCTATTTTATATAATGCAATGTTAGGAGATGACATTAATGATGAAGCTTCAATAAAAATAGAACAATTTGAAGATGAATTTGAAAAAGAATTAGTTAGTACGACTTTAAAAGGAAAAAAATTAGGTGTTTTAAAACCGCACCTTGAAAATGAAATTTATAAAGCATCAGTAGCAAAAATAAAAGAAGCAGGAGCAGAGATTATCGAAATTGATCCGCCTACAATTTCATTTGATGGCTTTTTAACATTATTAAATATTGATATGAAACATGATTTACCTCAATATTTAAAAAACAATGCAGATAAAAATATAAAAATAGCTTCAGTAAAAGATGTAGTTACTTTTAATTTAAAAGATTCAGTATTAAGAGCGCCATATGGTCAGCAATTATTAGACGGTATTATAAAAGATTCAACAACATTAGCAGAATTAGAAATTGTAAAAAATAATTTAAATACTGAAGGGAAGAAGTATTTAAAAGAGATTATAAGTCAGAATTTAGACGCAATTTTGTCAATTAATAATTTTGATTCAGGAATTGCAGCGGTAGCTAAATATCCTACGATAACGGTTCCAATGGGCTATGAGTCAAGAGAGCCAATTAGTTTAACCTTTATAGGAAAGCCTTATTCAGAACGTAATTTGTTAAAATTGGCTTATGCTTTTGAACAATTAACGAAAGTTAGAAAAATGCCAAAAAACTATCAATAAAAATTATTAATACAGTACTTTTGCAGTCGCTTAAAAGTTATATAAGATGCGTACCAAAACAACAAAGCAAAATAAAATTAACGTAGTTACTTTAGGATGTTCTAAAAACGTTTACGATAGTGAAGTTTTAATGGGACAATTAAAAGCTAACGGTAAAGACGTTGTTCATGAAGATGAAAATGACGAAGGAAATATTGTAGTAATTAATACTTGTGGCTTTATAGGAAAAGCAAAAGAAGAAAGTGTTGATACTATTTTGCATTATGCCCAACGTAAAGAGGCTGGAGAAATAGATAAAGTATTTGTTTCAGGTTGTTTGAGTGAGCGATATAAGCCAGACTTAGAAAAAGAAATAACAAATGTAGATCAGTATTTTGGTACACATGACTTACCAGCTTTATTAAAAGTTTTAGAAGCTGATTATAAGCATGAATTAATTGGTGAACGTTTAACAACAACACCAAAGCATTATGCGTATTTAAAGATAGCTGAAGGTTGTGATAGACCTTGTTCGTTTTGTGCAATTCCATTAATGAGAGGAAAGCACAAATCAACTCCAATAGAAAATTTGGTTATTGAAGCGACTAAATTAGCGGAAAAAGGAATTAAAGAAGTAATGTTAATCGCTCAAGATTTAACCTATTATGGATTAGATATTTATAAAAAGAGAGCTTTAGCAGATTTACTAATAGCGTTAACAAAAGTTGAGGGTATTGAATGGATACGTATGCACTATGCATTTCCTTCAGGTTTTCCGATGGATGTATTAGATGTAATGCGAGAAGAACCTAAGGTTTGTAATTACTTAGACATTCCGTTGCAACATATTAATACAGAGATTTTAAAATCGATGAAGCGTGGTACTACCCACGAAAAAACAACGAGTTTAATTCATAAATTTCGCGAGTATGTTCCTAATATGGCAATCCGTACTACTTTAATTGTAGGGTATCCTGGAGAAACTGAAGAGCAATTTCAAGAATTAAAAGATTGGGTTGAAGAAATGCGTTTTGAACGTTTAGGAGCTTTTGAGTATTCACACGAAGAAAATACAGGAGCTTTTGTTTTAGAAGATGATGTACCTGCTGATGTGAAGTTTCGAAGAGTAAACGAAATAATGGAAGTTCAGTCTCAAATCTCTTGGGAATTAAATCAACAAAAAGTAGGGAAAACTTTTCGCTGCTTGTTTGATAGAAAAGATGGAGAATATTTTTACGGACGTACAGAGTTCGATTCACCAGATGTAGATAATGATGTAATTGTTGATGCTCGTGAACACTATATTAAATTAGGAGAATTCATTGATATAGAAATATACGAAGCAGGAGATTTTGATTTATATGGTAAGCCTTTGGTTAAACAAGAAAAACCAGTAAGTTTAAATCAGAAAAGAAAATAAATTTTAATAAAAAAACCTGCTTCTAAGCAGGTTTTTTTATGCACCTTTATAATAAGTTTTTAAGGAATAGTTGAAATGGAAAAACTAATTAAATACATTGGTAAATATGTTACTCTTGAAAAAAAAGAATTAGAAACGATTTTATCTTTTTTTAAAAGAAAAATATTGTTAAAAGATAAGTTTATTATGAAAAAAGAGCAGGTAGTAACAGATTATTACTTTATAGCTTCTGGTGGACTTATTATTTATGATGTTGAAGATGATATACAATACACTAGGTATTTTGCTTTTGAGAATGAACTGATAGCTGATATAAGTAAGATAAAAAAGAAAAAACGATCAAAATCATATATAAAAGCCATTGAAGATACAGAGTTATACAGTATTTCATATAATGATATGGAAATGCTATATGACCGTTTTCCATTATGGCAAAAATTTGGAAGATTAGTATGGGAAGATGCATTTACAAGTGTGTTATATGGAATACATAATTTTCAAACTTTAACAGCAAAAGAACGTTATTTAGATTTACTAAAACGTTCAGATTTAATATTCAGAGTCCCTTTAAAAGACTTGTCATTATTTTTAGGAATTACACCACAATCACTTAGTAGAATACGTAAAGAAATAAGCACGGCAAAAGTGTAAATAATACGTATTAAATAAAAAGCCAACCCTCAATTAAATACGAAATGATGCGTTAATTATCATTTGGTAATTTACTGAAAACATTTTCGAGCAATCTTTGTATTAAACTTAATTAATACAAATAAAATGAACAGTAAAAAAATAGTAATTGTGGTATTGCTCTTTATTGGTAAAGCATACGGACAAGTAACGGGAGATGTATTTGTTTTAGATAAAGACAGAGATATGTTTTATTTACATTATACTCCTGAAATACAAGACAATTCTTTATATGATTATCAAAGGATAAGTGCTAAGTTAGGATTGCCTCCAATAACTTTTAATAGAATAGCTTTATATAATACAGTAGGTACTGATTATCATTCAATATCATATAAAGATAATAAATTGCCTCTACTAAGAGAGAAAGAAAAATACTACAATGTAAATTATAGCTTACTAGCACAATATAGAATTTCAAGAAATTGGTCTCTAAATGCTTTGTTTATGCCACATGTTATTGGAAACTTTAATGAGAAAGTAACCAGTAGTGATTTAAATATAAATGGAATTTTATTTGCTGAAAAAAGGTTTACAAGTAAAAATGCTAAAAATTATTATATACTAAGTTTTGGAGTAGGATATTTAACATTGTCGGGGAAAACAATGGTGAATCCAATAGTAAATTTTATGGGGAGTATAAATAATAAAATAACCTTTGCTGTAGGTTTACCTAATACTTATATAAAGTATAATTTTAATAAAAGGCATGCTATAAAATTATTAGGAGACTTGAATGATTTTACTGTAGATATAAATAAGCCATTAGTACAAAACCAACCAAATAGTGCAGCTATTGATAGATCAGTTTTTACTACTGTAACTGTTGGAGCTGAATACAATTATTGGGTAAGTAAAAGTATAGGTCTTATGATTAGAGCGACACATTCAGTTTATGAGAAATATGATTTTGAAGATATAAATGAGAAGGTAATTTATGGTTATGATACACAATTAAGAGGTTATTTTTCTGCAGGAATAAAAATAAAACCATTTAACAATTAAAACTATGAAAAATCAAGATTTAGAATATAATAGTTTTACAACAAAAGCATTTTTATCAGTAGCAGTTCCGTCATATTTTTTTCCAGCAATAATGTCTTGGACTTCTGGATGGATTCTAGAAAATTCAACATTAATGAAAGCTAGTTATGTAAGTATAGCAATACCATCGTTAATAGCAACAATATTGGTGTATTTGCTTTTACAACAATTTCAAAAAGGGCAAAAGTTCCCTAAAAATAGATATGTAAGAGCTTTATTTATAATCATATTAATGGCAGTTATATCTCTACTAATAATAAAACTATTTAAGCTTGAGCCATATATGTTTGATATTCTTTTTTCATCAACATTAGGAACAATTATAACTATATGGAAATTCCCATTAAAAACAATTTTAATAAGATGAATTTTAATAAACCAACCATTGTTGTTTTTGGATCAACAGGAACAGTAGGGACAGAAGTATTAAGACAGTTGAGTAAGTATAATTGTTTTGTAAGAGGAGTATTAAGAAGTCCTAGAAGAAAGGTGCCTATAAAGTTGAATGGAGAAAATAATAACATTACTTATATAGCAGTAAATTTAAAATTAAAAGAAGAAATTAAAAGAGCATGCATTAATTCAGATACTATTTTTTTATTAACGGGAACTTCTCCTAGCCAAATAAATTATGAAACAAATATAATTGAAGTAGCGCAAGAATTGAATATTAAAAAGATAGTTAAACTGTCAGCCCCAGTAGTACCAAATAATATACATGTAGAAGTAAGTGATTGGCATCGAAAAGTTGAAAAAACTTTAGTAGAAAGTGGTATTGATTATTGTTTTTTGCAACCTCATTCGTTCATGCAAAACTGGGAACGAAATACTTTTTCAATTAAATATTTCGGTAAAATATTTGGAGTTATGGAGAACGCAAAAAGAAATTATGTAGATGCTAGAGATGTGGCTGAGGTTGCAGTGAAGTATTTACTTACAGAAGATTCTTTAAATGGAGAACAGGTGATAATTTCAGGACCAGAAGCAATATCACATCAAAGTATGGCTGCTAGAATATCGCATGTTACGAATAAGAAAGTTATTTATGAAAATATTACACGAGATGAATATATGCATAAACTAACAAAGCAAGCAAAATTGCCTATTTGGTTAGCCCGACATATAGTAGAAATAGATATTTTAGCTATAAAGTATCCAGAACCAACTGAAGATACTGTTAAAATTATTTTAAATCGAAAACCTAGAATTATGGATGCTTATTTACAAGAATCACGTCGTTTATTTATGACTTCGAAATGGAGATTTCTTTCCTAAATAAAGTATTACTAATAGGATGTATAAAAATTGTTTTAAAAAAGATTTTTATACATCTTTACAGTTATGAAAAAAGCTTATTTTAATTGGAGTTCAGGAAAAGATTCAGCTTATGCTTTGTATAAAGTATTGCAACAAGGTGAATATGATATAGAAAAACTAATTACGAATGTAAATCAAGATTATGAGCGAGTTTCTATGCATGGTCTTCATGAAAATCTATTAGAAGCACAAGCTGAAAGCATTGGTATTCCTTTAGAGAAAATTTATTTTCCAGCTGATGTAACTATGGATTTATATAATGAGAAAATGAAAGACAAAACGTCTGAATTAAAATCATTAGGCTTAAATCACGCAATATTTGGAGATATTTTTTTAGAAGATTTAAAAAAATATAGAGACTCTAAATTAAAAGAAGTAGGTATTACAGGAGTATATCCATTATGGAAACAAGATACTAAAGAATTATTGAGGGAATTTTTAGCATTAGGTTTTAAAACAATTACAGTATGTGTGAATGCTAAATTGTTAGGAGAAGAATTTGTAGGAAGAATAATTGATGAAGATTTTATCAATGAATTACCTGATACTATTGATGTTTGCGGAGAAAATGGAGAATTTCATACTTTTTGTTTTGATGGACCAATATTTAAAAAACCAGTAGAGTTTGAAGTAGGAGAGAAGGTTTTAAAATCCTATACTTTAAATAAAGACAATTCTCAAAACTGTCATTCTTCAACTAAAGAGAAAGTGAAAAATTATGATACGAGCTTTTGGTATTGCGATTTAAAAAAGATATAATAAAATTAATTTTCCAGCGTAAAGAAAAAAGTGGTGCCTTTATCAATTTCTGAAGTTAACCAAATTTCACCTCCATAATTGGTAATTATTTTTTTAACTATAGATAACCCGATACCTATAGAGTTTTTAGTATCTTCTAGTTTTAAAAATGCATTGAATATTTTAGAGTGGTACGCTTTGTCAATTCCTTTACCGTTATCTTTTACATAATAAATAGTTTTTTCATCTTCTTCGTAAAATCCGACTTCAACAAAGCCTTGTTTCTTATTGTTATATTTAATAGCATTGCCTATTAAATTTTGAAACAATTGTTGTATTCTATGCTCGTTTCCTAAAATAGAAGGAAAGTTTTTGGAAATTTTGATTTCTATGTTTTCAGGAATATCAATGTACTCAAGAATTTTGTTAATAATAGAGTTTAAATTTAGTTTAGATAAATTTAAATCATTTCGATTAATAGTAGAGTATTCTAGGATTCCTTTTACCAATGATTCCATAATATAAATATTATCACTTATAGAATTAAGGAATTGGATAGCTTCATTATTTAAGTTATCTACATGATCTTGTTTTAACCATGTAATAAGCGTTTCAATATTTCTCAGAGGAGATCTTAAATCATGAGAAACTATATGTGCGTAATTGCTAAGGTCTTTATTTTTTTCTTCGAGTTGCTCTAATAATTTCTGTTTATTTTCAAAAATCATGCAAGCTTCCAAAGTATTTGATAGTTTGTTTATTACTGGTAATAGTTGCTCAGAGTTTTTTTTAAAAATATTAGAAGTGTTGGTGTATAAAAATAAATAGTTGTCTTGATAGAGCTTATATATTACTATAGTTCCTTCAGTTACTTTTATAGGTATAAATTCTTTAAAATCATTATTATATTCAATTATAATATAATTGTTTATTGAGTTTAAGAAAGATTTTAAGTTTGAACTTAGTTTTGAATTTATGGTATTACCATGAGGAATCGAATACTTTTTTGTTAACTGATCTTTTTCATTTAAATTAAGAATCCAACAAGCATTTAAGTTTCTTCTATGAAGGAGAAGTTTTAAGAATGAGTCACAATTTTCATAATAATCAAGAGATTTTCCTATACTCATTGAGTACTCATAAAGCCTTAGAATATCTAGTATTTTATTGTCTTTTTCCATTTATTCAAATAAACCAACTACGATAGTTTTATTATAAAATTCGATATATCCATTTCCATAAGAAGATATTTCACCTAGTGTTAATGCACCACAGGTTGTTATAGTTGGATGTTGATTTGAAATAGCTTCGGAAACATTTTCTAATTCATGTTTAAAATCATCTTTTAGGTATAGGATTCTAGAAATACAATCAATAACCATAGCAAATTTTGGTCTTTTAGCTTGATTGGCTACACTTTCAGCAGCGGTTCTAGCTGCATTAATTAATAAGTCTTTATCACCTTTCATAATATTAATCATTGTGTTCTCTTCAACTTCACCAACACAAACCAAAGAGTTATTTTCATCTGTAGATAAAGGATCTCTAATAATATAGTCAGTCCCTTGTTTTATTATACCTAAAGGGTATCTCATGGCTAATTCGAAAAAGCCAGTATCACAAAATTTCATTCCAGAATCTTTCTCAATTACTTTTTTATACAAATCAAATGGAGCATCCCAGTTTATAGCTTCAATTGAATTACCATTGGTCTTTGTAACAACATAAGGACCGTCTAGTTTTTGCCAACCATGTTCTACACCAATAGAGGATTTCATTTCAATAATAGAAACTACAGCAGTATCTTCTAAAAAACCTTCCTTAGAAAAAACACAAGGTTTTTGTTGTAAACTTAAACTGCCTGCACCACCTCCAAAATAATTGGTTTTCATTCCATATTCCTGATAAAGCTTACTTAAATAATTTGAAATGTTTGATGTTAAACCATCTACAAAAGTGATTAAGCTATAATCTGTATTTTCCTTAAAATTAGTTTTTGGAATTTTAAATTCTTTTTGACTGATGTTTCTGATTGTATAAGTCTCAACTACATTACTCAATTCATGCACAATAATACCCTTGTCTTGCACATTATTTTTCCAAATTACCATAGGGAAAACTCCACCAATAAAATTGATGTTGGCTTCATTTAAAGAACTAATAAGGTTATCAATATTTATATCTGTGTGTTCACCAATAGAAATTAGCGCTGTGTTATTTTTTACTAAGTTCTTTATTTCTAAAGTTATCTCATTTATGTCTGTTGTAGTTAAGTGAAGCATATTTAATAAGTTATATAATCAAATATACTCTGAAGTTAAAAGAGAAAAAGTGAAATTAGATGAAAGGTATTTATGTGTAGATGAAAGGACTAAATTTTTGGTTGATTTGCGCTTATTTAAATGTCTTTGGAATACTACATCAATAAACAGTCAATATAATCAGTTAGCATATGTAGCAATAATCCGATGCCTATAATACTAAACGGTTTTTTTAAAAAGAGAAGGAACACATACACAACCATAGCATAATATGTGTGCAAAGGATGAAAGTTTATACTACATCTATTAGAAGCAAAAATTGGATTGGCTAGTAAGTGATCTAAATCAACTAGCATAGTAGCTAATAAAATTAGGCTAGCCTTTTTCCATTCTTTTCTAAAAAATATATAAGCTATAATTATAGGGGAACCAAAATGTAAAAAGTAATGAATAAATGTTTGCATTAATTCAATATTAAACCACTTCTTTCTCTAAAGCTAAAAAATGTGTAGTTTCAGTTGTAGAATAAAGCGGGAAAATTTTTAATTCACATTTATAGGTTGACTTATCTTTTCTATAATTAATAATCACTTCTTTAAAAGGCTTGTTTTTTAGAAGTTTTTTACGGATTTTTTCTTTAGATATTTCAGTAGTCTTTTCTCCTTGCAAAAATACTGGTGATTTACCTAAGGCAAATTCATTCTCATAACCAGTCATTTTTTTAAACCCATTATTTACCCAAATTATTTTTTTATCACTGTTGGTGATAACCAATGATTCGTAGGAGTTTTCTTTTAAAATAGAATTTAAGTTATTCTTCCAATTAAAGTTAGTAGCTAGTTTATGAATGTTTTTAAGATCATAAACAAGAGTGTTGTCAGTAAATAAATCTTGAATACCCCAGCTAAGTAAGTTAATGTTTTGTGCTTTGGTAGGATTAATTAACGATGTTGTCTCTTGATATTTATCTTCATCTAAAGAAGATAAATAGGTATCTAAACACATCATATTATTTAAATCATTCTTCATAAATTAAAAACTAAATTTTAATATTTTGCTGGGCCTATATTTTCTGAACTTCTTTTTATAAATTCACGTAGGTCTTCATTCGCTTTTTCTAGATCTTTTTTTCTAAGGTACATCATATGTCCGCTTCTATAACCTTTAAAACTTAAACGATTTTTAAACTTTCCACTAGGGTCTATTTTCCCCATAGTGTATTTGGCTGCAGAATACGTAGTGGCTCCATCATAATAACCAGACTGTACTAATACGTTTAAATAAGGGTTTTGTGCCATTGATTTGCGTAAATTTTCTCTAGCATTATTATTGCTAAAATCCCAAGGATGAACAGAGCCAAACATATTGTATTTTATATCGGTTTTAAACTTAAGTACGTTTTGTATGTAATAATTAATAGCAGGGGTAAATGAATGCAACCAAGAAACTAATTCAGGACTATAATCTGGAGAGCTTCCAGTTTCTCTTCTATCAATACCTAAATATCTACTATCTAAACGTCCAATAGTTTTACCAGATGTATTTCTAAGTAACTCTTTCCAAAAGTATTGATTTGGAACTTCTAAGTTATGTTTAAGGATCACTTCTTTTTTTATTCCAGAATAATAAGCCATTCTATCAGCTACATTTTCTTTTTCTTCTTTAGATATATAGCCACCTTTCGCTAAAGCTGGAAGTAATTTGTTAATAGCAAAGTTTTCTGCTTCAGGTAAAATATCTAATAAATCTTGTTGTTGTAATTTTTGAGGAAGCATTTTATGATACCAAGCAGCAGCAGTAAAATATGGAAGATTGATGGCATAATCTTCAGAGTTTTTGGTTCTTAATAATTGATAATCAGCAGGAGATACCATAATGACTCCATTTAAATACATCCATTGACTATTTTGTAATTCGTAAGCTAATTGCATAACACGAGTACCTCCATAGCTTTCTCCAATAATATATTTAGGTGAGTTCCATCTGTTATTGCGAGTAATAAAAGTATTTAACCAACCAGCTAAGTATTTAGCGTCTGCGTTAACTCCAAAGAAATATTTTTTATCTAACTTCTTTTTTTCTTGTAAAATTGGTCTTGAATATGCTGTGTTTACTGGGTTAACAAAAACAATATCAGCTACATCTAATACAGAATAAGGATTGTCTTTAATACCATAAGGCTGAATAGGATTTCCTTCATCATCAATTTTTAAGATTTTTGGACCTGTATAGGCAATATGCATCCAAACTGAAGCAGAACCCGGACCTCCATTAAAAGACATAATTAAAGGTCTTTTTTCGCTATTATTTACATCGGTTCTTTTATAATATGTATAGAAAAGAGTAGCTTTAATAATACCATTTTTGTCATATACAGGTTGTGTTCCTGTTTGTGCTTTATACTGAATTCTTTTTCCTTTAATAACCACAGAATTTGTTGTAGTAACTGTAGTGTCAATAGGAACTCGATTATCTTGAGCAATGCTAATAGTTGAAAATAATAAAGCAAATATGATTATGAATTTTTTCATAGTATGGTTGTTAAGAAAGTTAAAAGTATTAAAACTTCTCAAAAACACCTAATCCAAATAAGGCAAAGTCATATTTAACCGGGTCATTCTTATCAAATTCTCGTAAAGTAGTATCTAACTCAACTAATGCTTTCCAATCGTTTTGCTTTCTAGTTAATATGCCTAGTTTGCGTGAAACATTTCCAGAATGTACATCTAAAGGGCAATGTAAGTGAGTTGGAGAATGTGTCTTCCATATACCAAAATCTACTCCAGTTTTATTATCACGTACCATCCAGCGTAAAAACATGTTTATTCTTTTTGAAGCTGAATTTTTTAATGGGTCAGAAACGTGCTTTAATGTTCTGCTTAAATGTGGGATTTCAAAGAAAACTTGTTTAAAATTATGGATAGCTAATTTATAATTATCATTTTCTTTAGTTGATAATATAGATTCTAATCCTTTATGATTTAGATAAATGTTTTTCAAAGATTTTATAAAAAACTTAAAATCATCAGCATTAAAAGTACGATGAACAAAACCATCGAAATTTTCTAGATTATCTTCAGTATGGTTCATTACAAAATCATAGGGAGAGTTACCGAGTAATTCAGTCATTCTAGAAGCATTTTTAATAATCATTTTACGATTTCCCCAAGCTATTGTTGCTGCTAAAAAACCAATAATTTCAATATCTTCTTTTAAATTATACCGATGAGGAATTTGTATAGGATCACTTTCAATAAAGTCTAAGTTATTATACTTTACTACTTTTTCGTCAAGAAATTCTTTTAGTTCAGTTTTATTCATTTACAGTAAATCTCCAGCAAAACTAATAAAAACAAAGAAAGCATTGTAAGAGGCATGTAAAAGAATACTCCAAATTAATCCGAAACGAACTCTAATAAACCCTAAATAACCTCCTAATATTATTTGTGGAGCAACTAATATAGGGGCAAGTAAAAGTACGTTATTCGTTATTGTAAAATTTGTTAAATGAATCAAGCCAAAAGTAATAGCGAAAATATAAAAAGCTACTCTGAAAGATTTTTGTTGACGAAACAATGTTATTGGCGCTCTAAAAATTAATTCTTCTATTAATGGAGCTGCTATTACTGCGAAGAGAAAAATTTTGAATTTAGACATGTTTTTCATTAACTCTTCCATAGCATGTTCATCCATATTAACCAAGCCTAAATGTTCTATTAATACAAATAAAGGAGATAATGCAGCACCAGTTAATATACTTATAATAAGAATATGTAAGAACTTCTTAAACCGATATGCATTATTTTGATTATTGTCTTTTTCTAATACAGGATTTTTTAAAAAAGAAATTAGCTCGTAAAATGTATCTCTCATGGTTAAGTTGGTTTGCTATAAGTAGCATTAAACATGAATTTGTTACATTAATCAATAATAATTCCATCTTTCATAGTTAGGGTACGGTCAGCCATTTTCGCTAATTCTTTGTTATGAGTAACTAAAACAAATGTTTGTCCAAATTTATCTCGGAGTTCAAAGAAAAGTTCATGTAGTTTTTTAGCAGAACTTGAATCTAAATTACCTGAAGGTTCATCAGCAAAAATAACAGATGGTTCATTAATTAAAGCTCTAGCTACTGCAACTCTTTGTTGTTCTCCTCCAGAAAGCTCGCTAGGTTTGTGGTTTTCTCTATGAGATAATCCTAAAAAACTTAATAATTCTTTAGCTCTCTTTTCTGTTGATGATTTTGATTTTCCTCCAATGAATGCAGGTATACAAACATTTTCTAAAGCAGTAAATTCAGGTAATAGTTGATGAAATTGAAATATAAACCCTATGTTTTTATTTCTAAAAGAAGATACTTCATCATCATTTAAATTTTTAATAGAAACATTATCAACTAAAAGATCATAACCTTGTTCTTTGTTAGGCTTGTCTAATGTTCCTAAAATTTGAAGTAAGGTTGTTTTTCCTGCTCCCGATGGACCAACAATAGCAACAATTTCACCTTTCTTAATATGAAGATCTACTCCTTTTAATATTTCAACATCACCATACTGCTTATGGATGTTTTTAGTAATAATCATAATCTTAAATTCAATGTAACGAAAGTATAAAAAAGAAATAAGATAAACTTTAAAGCTTACCTTATTTCAAACTATATATAATAAACCCTATTATAATATATTTTTAAGATTATTGTAGTCGATAAAATATACTAAACGAACAGAAAATGTATGTCGATTAGATTCATCAAATAAACTATCTAAATTTTTAAAGAAACCTTGGTGCGCGTGCTCATTAAAATTAGAAATTGAATTTCTGTAAAAAGCAATTAATTGACTACCAGGAGCAAATTGCCAAACATAATTAAGATCTAAATTCCAACTATTAAAATTAACATCATGATTATCTGAATAAGCATTTGCTTCAAGTAAACCGTTATTTGTGTTTAATTTATAAAACTGATTTTGATATGGTACTTTACTCCAGTTATGACGGAATGTTAAAGACAAAGATGATTTTGTACTAAAACTATATTTTCCAGAAACAGAATTGTTGTAAGAAGACCTATCTCTTTGTCCAAAAATAATATCATCATTATCTAAGGTAGTTACATACCCCTGATCGTTGTTTGTTTTATTATACCTAAAACCATAAATTAAAGAAAACTGGTTGTTAAAACGATATCTAGGCGAAATTCTAAAACCGTAGCCTTCTCTAGGGTTATTCTTGAAAAAAGTATAATACCAACTATAATCAAAAGCTAATTTTTTTCTGTAATCTGAAGACCCCCAATGATTAACATTAAGCCTTTGTGGGCTGTTAAAAAATATACCACTTGTGGTACCTTGTCTCGGTTCAAAAAAATCTTTTGTTTCAGTACTAAAGTTTAAATTCCCTCCAAAACCAAAACGTTTTTTTGTTTGAGACCAAAAAGATAGTCCTCCATTAGCTCCAGTATAAGTTCCAGGGTTGTGTAAAAAGTTTATATTATAATAAAAATTAACTCCATAATTATTAAACATTCCTTTTGGTTTTAATAGCCTGTATCCAAGAAAGCCATAAATTCTTTGTCTATTATTTCTAAATAAAATTCCTAAATCGTTAGGATTGAAGTCTTTATTTTCGAAGTTGTATCCAACTTCCCCTCTCCAATTTCCAGATTGCTTACCAAGACTTGTGTCGAAAGAATATCCCGTGTTAGGATTGTCAACATCATCAGAAATATTTGTCATTTTAAAAGAACCATCTATATTATAATTACTCCCTTTATCTTCAACATGCCAAAGTAAACCAGTAGCATTTGCATCTCTATATCTACCATCACGTGTAACATTAGTATTAATTAATGTTACAGATGAATTCTGATTAAATTGCTGGTCTAAGACCATAATGTTATAATTAGTTAATGGACTTGTTACCGTTTTATATGTACTAACATTAGAAATAGTTTCTGTACCATTAATAACTTGTTCAGTTTTGGTAATTGTAGCTTCAGTTTTATCAGTTATAGCATTGAAAAATCCAATACCTAACCCTTTTTTTGTTCTTCCCGATATTTTAATAGCATTTAGCATTTTAACATCAGGATAATCGGTAATTTCTTCATTTACTTTTTTACCATTTGTAAATACTTCTTCATCAATTAAATTTCTCTCATCAGAAAATTGATCTATAGGATTTCCTCCAATTCTTCTAGAATAAAATAAACGACCTTTTGTAAAAAGTTCTGTTCCTTCAGTAAAAAATTGACGTTGTTCACTAAATTGTTGTTCAAATGGACCTAAGTTTAAGGTTACATTGTCAAAGGCAGTTTGTCCAAAATCTGGAATTAAAGTGGCATCTAGCGTAAAATTTTCTGTAATTCCATATTTTACATCCATACCAACACTCCAATCAAAATCAGTAGTGCCATCAAAAGAAGTTACTGTTGTTGATGCGTAAGGGTAAAAACTTAATCGAGTAGGAGGTGTAATATTTTTAAAATCTTCAATTAAACCATCGTATTGAGTCCAAGAACCTTGTTGATTATTGATATGATTCCAAGTATAACGAGCATTTAAATTTCTAATTTCTCTATGGAAATTCATTCCCCATGATTGAACTGATTCATTCGCAAATCGTAAGGCTCTGTATGGAATTTTCATTTCTGCAACCCAATCAGTATCATTAATTTTTATACTACTTTCCCAAACAGCACTCCAATTGTAATCTTCATTGTTCCCATTAGAAACTTTTGAATCTATTTGTACACCTGATGCAGTTACAATAAACATGGTTGGATTTTGTCCATCATCATTTGGGTTAATCATAACCATAAAAAAATCTGAATTACCAAAATTGTCTCTATTGGTAAACTCGGCAGGAGTTTTAGAAGCATCTGGTGTATGCATTAATGCAGAAATATAAATAGCATTATCATCATATACTATTTTAACTTCAGTTTTATGAGTATCTGGTTCCGCTTCACCATTATTAGGACGCATCATCACAAAATCTTTTGCAATAGGAGTATTACTCCAAGCAGTATCATCTAAAATTCCATCAATCTTTGGTGGAGAATCTACACGAGTAGCATTAATTTTCTTCCTATTTGAGTTAATTTCTTGAGCAGTTATGCTGCTGGATATTAGAAATATAGCGCTGATTAATATAGCGATTTTATACATAGTTGATTGATAGTGTAAAATGGTTAAGCTAAATTATTTATGATTTAATAAAATAAATCATAAAATCATGTTAATTAGAGTAAAGACATGTTAAAAAAGCGATCGTTACATTTCAAATGTTAAAGATATGTGAAAGTAGAAATCTTGTGATATACTATCAAATACATTAAAATAAAGGGTAAAATGCAATGTATTATCATTTGAATTTGTATTTTTGTTCGACTTTAAAAAATTCATATCTAATGAACTTACACGAATATCAAGGTAAAGAAATATTAAGCAGTTTTGGCGTTCGTATTCAACGCGGAGTTGTTGCAAATACACCAGAAGAAGCTGTTGAAGCAGCAAAAAAGTTAACTGAAGAAACAGGAACTGGTTGGCATGTAATTAAAGCACAAGTACACGCAGGTGGTCGTGGAAAAGGTGGAGGAGTTAAGCTAGCTAAAAACTTAGATGAGGTAAAAAGTATTTCTAATGACATTTTAGGAATGATGTTAATTACACCTCAAACTTCAGCAGAAGGTAAATTAGTAAACCAAGTTTTAATTGCTGAGGATGTTTATTATCCTGGTGATAGTGAGCCGAGTGAATTTTATATGTCGGTTTTATTAAATCGTGGTACTGGTAGAAATATGATTATGTATTCTACAGAAGGAGGTATGGATATTGAAACTGTAGCTGAAGAAACTCCTCATTTAATTTTTACTGAAGAAGTTGACCCAGCAACAGGATTAATGCCTTTCCAAGCTCGTAAAATTGCTTTTAACTTAGGTTTAAGTGGTGGAGCTTTAAAAGAAATGGTAAAGTTTGTTACCGCTTTATATACTGCATACATCAAGTCAGATTCAGCAATGTTTGAAATTAACCCTGTGTTAAAAACATCTGATGATAAAATTATGGCTGTAGATGCTAAAGTAACTTTAGATGAAAACGCTTTATATCGTCATAAAGATTATGCAGCAATGCGTGATATTCGTGAAGAGAACCCAATTGAGGTTGAAGCGAAAGCTGCAGGTTTAAACTATGTAGATTTAGATGGAAATGTTGGATGTATGGTAAACGGAGCTGGATTAGCAATGGGAACTATGGATTTAATTAAGCAAGCAGGTGGTGATCCAGCTAACTTTTTAGATGTTGGTGGTACTGCAGATGCTCAACGTGTTGAAACGGCTTTTGGTATTATTTTAAAAGATACTAATGTAAAAGCAATTTTAGTTAACATTTTTGGAGGAATCGTTCGTTGTGATCGTGTTGCTCAAGGTGTTGTTGATGCTTATAAAAATATGGGAGACAAAATTAATGTGCCTATTATTTGTCGTTTACAAGGAACAAACGCTAAAGAAGCAAAAGAATTAATTGATAATAGTGGAATGGAAATTATCTCAGCTACTGAGTTCCAAGAAGCAGCTGATAAAGTACAAGAAGTTTTAGAAGCTTAAAAATTAAATTCTTAGTTATATATTAAAAACCTCACTTTTTGTGAGGTTTTTTTGTTTTATCTTGGTGGAACTTAATGAAAACAGATTTATAAAAATGAGAAAGTTATTATTGATGTTACTATTATTCCCTTTGCAATTAATAGCGCAAGAGGTATCTAATTCTGAGTTATTTTGGAATAGTTTAAAAAGTCATTGCGGGAAAGCATATGAAGGGGAAATAGTTGAAGGAGGAAAAGAAGGTGATGGTTTTACTGGAGAAAAATTAGTGATGCATTTTCGCGTTTGCGAAGATAATACAATAAGAATCCCTTTTTTTGTGGGGAATAATAAATCACGTACTTGGGTTTTTAAATTAAATGAAGATAAATTTATTAGTTTGAAACATGATCATAGACATAAAGATGGATCTGAAGATAAAATTACTCAATATGGGGGTGTTAATCCGAATAAGGGCCTAGCTCATATTCAGTTTTTCCCTGCTGACCAACATACAGCGAGTTTAATACCTTATGCTTCTACTAATGTTTGGTGGGTAACTATAGATAAAACAAGTTTTACTTATAATTTACGTAGAGTAGGTGTTGGTAGGTTCTTCTCTGTAAAATTTGATTTAACAAAAGAGATAAATATACCAAGTGCACCTTGGGGAAGTAAAGATTAAAGTTATAAGTTTTCTTTTAAAACTTTAATTTCATCACGTAATTGCGCAGCTACTAAAAAGTCTAAAGCTTTAGCGGCTTCTTCCATCTGTTTACGTTTAGTACGAATGCGTTTTTCTATTTCTTCTTTAGGTAAATATTCTAAATCTTGCTCCGCAGCTTTTTGAATAGCATTATCATATTGATATGTAGTAATAGTATCTTTAGAAAGCGTATTGTCTAATTTTTTATTAATTTGAGTAGGAGTAATCCCGTTTTTAGTATTATAATTAATTTGTTTCTCTCTACGTCTTTCTGTTTCGTCTATAGTGCGTTGCATGCTATTTGTAACTTTATCAGCGTATAAAATAGCGAGTCCATTTACATTACGAGCAGCTCTACCAACAGTTTGAGTTATTGATCTGTGACTACGTAAAAAACCTTCTTTATCTGCATCTAAAATAGCTACTAAAGATACTTCTGGTAAATCTAGCCCTTCACGAAGTAAGTTTACACCAATTAAAACATCAAAAATACCTTTTCGTAAATCTTGCATTATTTGCACACGTTCTAAGGTATCTACATCCGAATGTATATAACGACAACGAACTTGAATTCTAGTTAAGTATTTTGCTAATTCTTCAGCCATTCGTTTGGTTAACGTAGTAACCAGTGTACGTTCGTCTTTTTCTACTCTAATTTGAATTTCTTCAATTAAATCATCAATCTGATTCAAGCTTGGACGTACTTCTATTACAGGGTCTAATAAGCCAGTAGGTCTAATTACTTGTTCAACAAATACACCTTCTGTTTTCTGTAATTCATAATCAGCAGGGGTTGCAGAAACGTAAATTACTTGATTTTGAAGCATTTCTAATTCATCAAATTTTAATGGTCGATTATCCATTGCAGCAGGTAACCGGAACCCGTACTCTACTAAGTTTTCTTTCCTGCTTCTATCACCTCCATACATAGCATGTGTTTGAGGAATAGTAACATGACTTTCATCAATTACCATTAAATAATCTTCAGGAAAATAATCTAATAAACAGAAAGGTCTGGTTCCTGGATCTCTACCATCTAGATAACGAGAGTAATTCTCAATTCCTGAACAGTAACCTAATTCACGAATCATTTCTAAATCAAATTCTGTTCGTTCTTGTAGCCTTTTTGCTTCTAAATGCTTGCCAATTTCTTTAAAATAATCCACTTGTTTTACCATATCATCTTGTATTTTATGAATGGCTTCTTGTAGTACATCTGGAGATGTAACAAATAAATTAGCTGGATAAATAGTTAATTCATCTAACTTTTCAACGATTTGATTACTTTCTATATCGAAAGTCTCTATTTCTTCAATTTCATCCCCAAAAAAGTGAACTCTATATCCACTATCTCCATATGATGGGTAAATAGTTACAACATCTCCTTTTACTTTAAATGTACCACTTTTTATTTCTACTTCTGTACGTGCATATAAACTAGTTACTAATAGATGTAGGAATTTTGTTCGTGATATTTGTTGATCTACTTTAATTGGAATAACATTTTTCTTAAACTCATTTGGATTTCCAATACCATATAAACAAGAAACTGACGCAACTACTAATACATCTCTACGACCAGATAGGAGAGAGGACGAAGTGCTAATTCGTAAACGTTCTATTTCATCATTAATAGATAAATCTTTTTCTATAAATGTTCCTGTTACCGGAATATATGCTTCAGGCTGATAATAATCATAATAAGAAACAAAGTATTCTACGGCGTTGTTTGGAAAGAACTGTTTGAACTCAGAATATAATTGAGCTGCCAAAGTTTTATTATGAGCTAAAACTAAAGTTGGTCTATTTACTTCAGCAACTACATTGGCAACCGAAAAGGTTTTACCTGAACCAGTAACTCCTAAAAGGGTTTGGTATTTTTCATCTGATGTTATTCCGTTTACTAATTGTTTTATGGCTGAAGGTTGATCTCCTGTAGGCTTAAATTCTGAGTGTAATTCAAAGTTCATACAACAAAAATACGGATAGTTTTATTGATATACTACTCGATTTGATAGAGTAATTAAGTATGAATATTTATTTTCTTAGTAAGCTAAAATGGCTTTTTTTAGTGCGAATTATTCCATTTTTATCAAGAAGTATAGCGTTGTACCAATAATCTGAAGAAGGTAGTTTTTTACCATTGTAAATTCCTCCCCAGCCTTTATGATCTTTGCTAGGTATTACAGCGATTCTTTTTCCATATCTATCGTATATATTTACTTCTACAGATTGAAAAAAATCATTGTCTACTCCCAATATCCTCCAAGTATCATAAATGCCATCTTGATTTGGTGTGCAATGTTTTTGAAAGAAAATAATAGGAATTTCATTTGAATTTGTAATCCCACAACCATTTTTATCTCTAATTTTAATTGTATATATTCCTATACTTAAATTTGAAAAAGTATAAGTGAGATTATAAGGTCCGGTATTAAAAATATTAGAACCATTTAAAGCGTATTCATAACTTCCTTCACCCTCTACAGTTATAACTATATTATTGTTATTTAAAGTATCATCTGTAGGAATAATATTTACAATTACAGCCTTGCTTGAAACAGTTACTGTAAAAGTATTATAGCCTGCACATGGACTTTCTGTTAATGAATTATTTCGATAGGCTTCTACTTTATAAATACCTTTATCTGAAGCTTTATAAATAGCACTTGTTTCATTAGGTATTAACTGTCCGTCTTTATACCACAGATATGTATCTAATATATTTCCAGTTGAAGCATCTAAATCTACAGTAGCTATTGGTATGGTATCTTTTGGAACATTTAGGCACAAAAGAATTGGATTAGGATTTCCTCTGGGGGCAGGTAAAAGTTCAATAAATAATTTAAAACTAGTAATTGTAAAACATGAAGATGCTGATTTGGGTGAGATTCTAACAAAAATATCAGAATCATTGGTAAATAAATCATCTTCATAAGGTATTACTATGGGATTTACTTGATTATTCGCATCATTTAAACTTCTATAGAAATCAATAGAATGAGAATTGAGTGAGATTGCTGGATTTAAAGTGATAATCTCTTCTGTTTTTTTTGAAAAATCATAATATCCATTGCCAGAACCAAGACTACTTGTAGCATTTAAATTCGTTGCATTTACATCTGTTTCACAAACATAAACATTCGTTAAATTACTAGTGAAATTTGAGCTTAAAACTCGTAGAGTTAATGTACCTGTAACAAAACAATTTGTATTATTTGAAGCATTATAACTAACACGAACTGTAATTATTTCTGGATTGGTGTTATTAATGTAATTAGTTTTTGGTAATGGATTTAAGAAATTAATGTCTGCTTGGTCAAAAAAATCTACACTAACATTGGTTGCATTATTAGTTAATTGACCTTCTTTTGTAGTTAAATCAAATGTTGTTCTCTGATCTGAAGTATCTGAATCCGTATCGCATTTTTCAAAATCAGGTATGCTAACTATTGTTGGTTGTGGAACAAATTCTATATCTGCATTAGCTGTTAAAGTAGTATTACATGCATTATTTAATTCAATAGTTAGTTCATAAATTCCAGGGCCAAAATTTATATCATTAGTTGTTAGTATAGAATCTGTTCCTATGATGTTTCCATCCTTTACCCAAGTATAAGTTGCTCCAACTTCTATTCTACCTGCTTTTAAAAGGTAATCTCTTCCTGAACAAAAAAACTGTTTATCATTACTAATTACAAGGTCATTATCTGCATTTAAAATAGTAGTTGGTAAAAAATAAGATTGAATAAAGGGGGGGAGGCCTTGAGATGATTCTCTTCCGTTTAAGTTTACACCATTATGTACGTAATTTATTGAGACTTTAGGGTTTTCGGGTGAATTAATTACTCCTAAAAAAGGTTGTCTGTTTACTGCATGATAAATTCTACCGTTTGGCCCAATTTGTAAAGCAGCTCTTGAGCCTTGATAGGTATAAAAAGGAGCCCCTCTTGAATTGTTTATATTATTTATGTCTGGATTAGATACGTCAAACTGATAAAGATTTGCTGTCCCTCCATTGGAAGATATTCCAGTAGCCACATATAATTTATTTCCAGTTATTGAAAATTCAATTCCATATCCATCATTAAAATCTAAGTCAAGACGTCTTCCGTTAGAAATAGAACCAGAGTTAGTATCTAAATCATAGATGTAAGATCCAGATTCAGCAGCAGCCATTGCTAATTTTGTGCCATCTGGAGATGTTTTTAAATAGCCTCTACTTGATAAAAGTCCTAAAGGACTCACCAAACTTGATTGTATTGCTGTGGTATTAACTCCCGCTGTAGTAACTTCATAAGCATAAAAATTATTGGTATCTGCTGTAATTACCCATATAGCGTCGCAACTTTTACCAATAACTGCTGTTATTTTTTCTGTAGCTGTGCTTATTAAAGGAATGTTTTTGGTGATAATATCTCCATTAGCTCCATCCAAATTCATATCTATTATAGAATAATTAACTCCATGCATATTGTTTTCTTGAGCATCGACTGTGAATAAATAATAAATATTGTTTATCGTTGGGTTTGGTACTATTAAAGCAGATTGTGTACTAGAGCTATTTCCTAAGAGATTTGTGCCGTTAGGCATTATATTGTGATTTCTATTCCAAACTGTACTACCATCTGAATAAAAGAGTAGGTTACCATCTTTATCTGAAATAGTTGAACAACCTTCAAATGTATTTAATTGTCCATTTGTGAGCGCAGTAGGATTACCCGCACTAAAATCAATTCCTGCATTTCTTCCGAAATACCATATGTTAGCTTCTTTTTGTGCAGTTGTTATTATAGAGGAGAGGAGGAAAAAAGCGATGATTACTTTCTTCATTCTTAATAGTTTGTAGCTAAATACAAAGTTACTTAAAAAAGAAAGTTGGGACTATAGGTTTTTTCCTCAATTACTTGATAAATAGTGTTTTTCCTATTCTTGAGTTTAGTTTTTTTGAAGGGAAAAGTTCCCCTTTTTTTCAATAATATTATCTTTTAAATCAGTTAATTTTGCATAAAACCAATAATCATTAGGGGGGAGTAGCTTACCATTTAAAGTTCCATTCCAACCTTGTTCAGCATTTTGGTTATTTATAGTATAAAGAACTCTTCCAAACCTATTAAAAATAGTAACGTCTATTTTTTTGAAAAATTTAGATTTTAGGCCATAGATAATCCAAGTGTCATTTTTATCATCTCCATTTGGAGTTAAAAATTTAGAATAACCTATGACACTAACATCTGTAGATATTACAGGCTCACATTTAAGAAGATCTCTCACATAAATAGTGTTTATACCTGGCTGTACTTCATTAAAAGTATGTGACGCTCCACTGCCAAAGAAATTTATATTATCCAAAGAATATTCATAAGAACTATTGCCATTTACACTAATATAAACAGTATTACTTTGTTCATTTTCAAAACTAACATCTAAATTAGTAACATTTGGAGAAGTAGGATTATCAACTAAAAAATCCTTGCTAGTAGAACATTGTACTCCATTTTCAGTTTTATATACTGTGAGTGAAAATTTACCAGTTTTAGTTAAAGTAAATTGGCTATTTGTACTTAGTATATTGTCGTTAATATCTTTCCATTCAAACTTATCATTTTGATTATCTGCATTTAAAATTATAGGTGAATGTATTGCAGGGTTTACACATATTGTATAAGAATCGTTTATTGCAATAATAGGTAAGTTGTTTACTATAAGTTGTATTGATGATATACCTGAGCATTCATTTTCATTTTCAATTTTAACCCAAATAGTTGTTGTTGAGGATTTAAATAAATTAGGTAATTCATTTGTTGATTTTTGAGCATCTTCAAAAGTAGGAAAAAAAGATATTTTGTATAATTTAGATAAATTTAAAAGTGCATTGAGTTCTACTTTTTTACTTTGTAAATCGAAATTACTTTCACTATTACTATTAGGTATTTCACATTCAATAATAGGTACTATATTTATAGATGGTTTAAATAAAGATTCAATTGTAAAGCTTTCAATTTCTGTACACCCGTTAATACTAACAGCTTTTGTGTAAATAACTTGAGGGTTGCTTTCGTTGTGAAAGTTTTCAGGATTTAGAATAGGGTTTGAATTAGTTTGTGCTTCTTTTAAGCTTTTATAAAAAGTGTACGTAAGGCTATTATCTTTAGAAATTTTATCATTTATATTGTTTAAGTTAAATAAACTAATACCATCGTTATTATCATCACATTGTACTAATTTTTGATTTTTTATTAATTCAGGTAAAGGAAAAACTTTGACTTTTTTATAAATATTCTGCTGTTGATTATTTATTGTTATAGTGGCAGTTACAATATAATTTCCAGGTGAGGTATATGTGTGTGTTGGATTTATATTTGTACTTGTGTTTGAGTTATCGCCAAAATCCCAAGAAACGGAAGTAATTGGAGCATAAGAATCTAAAGAAAATTCAAATAAGTCAAAAGCACATTTATTTTCTGTAATTATTCTATTTCTAAAATAGGAAGATATGAAATTAGGAAGTCCTTTATTTGAGGCACCAGTTTCAAGATCAATAGATAGGTGTTGATAATTTGCTTCTGGGTTAATTTTTTGAGGGAAATTTATTACTCCTATTTTTTCTGATGAAATTATTGAGTTTGTATTTTTATTACATAATGCAACATAAATCTTACTATTATTAGCTAATTGTAAGGAACCAAAAAATTCATCTTTAGAGCTAAATATTTGAGTTTTTTTAGGGAAAAGAGGATCATTAGTGTCTGAATTTATAATATATTGATTAACAGTACTAATACCAGTTTGTCCAATTTCTGCTGTATAATATAATATTTTTGAATCAGAAGAGAACTCAAGACCATAAACATACTTTGGGCTAAATAGAGATGTATCTGCAAAAATTCTTTCTTTTAAATTAACAGTTCCATTTTCATTATTAAAATTGTATAAGTATATAAATTGCTTGTTATAATCTGATACTGCAATATATTTCCCATCAGGAGAAACCTTCATGGCTCCTTTTTTAGATTGTATTTCTTCTTGAATTGAGACTATTCTAGAATTAATACCAGTTTCATCAATTTTAAATAAGGTTAACGCATTTATAGGGCTATTAGGAAGACCTGATAAACTGGTATAGGTCATAACCCAAATAGATTTTCCATCAGCATGATGAACAGCTGAAATTTTTTCAGATGAACCACCTATAAGACGAATATATTTAAATAATACTTTCCCTAAAGGATACTTATTTGAGATTTCAATTTCTGTATAATATATTCCTTGAGCAAGTAAAGGTGATGTTGAGTTTGAAATTTTGGTAGTAAACAGGTAAAAATTTTCTTTACTTCCAGGTTTAGGAATGATTATGGAAGTTTGTGTATTTTCTTTATCGGAAGCTAATCCTTCTCCATTTTCCATAATTTCGTGGTTTTTATTCCATACTGTTTGTCCATTAGTATAAAATAATAAATCACCATTAATATCTGAGATTGTAGAACAACCTTCAGGAGTGTTCATTTGGCTATTATTTAGAATACTAATTTCACCTTTATTGAAATATATTCCACCTTTATCTCCAAAATACCAATTGTTTGTTTCATTTTGAGAGAAACAAAATAATGGAAAAAAAATAAATAATAATTTTTTCATAGCTATGAATTTATTATAACATTTAAAGATAGGGAAAATATTTTTTTATCTAAGTGGTGTTTTTCCTATTTTTTATTTATTTTGTTGAAGAGAAAAGTGCCCTTTTTTTTCAATTATATTGTCATTTAAGTCGACTAATTTTGCATAAAACCAATAATCATTAGGCGGTAGAGGTTTACCATTTAAGGTTCCATTCCAACCTTGTTCAGCATTTTGATTATTAATTGTGTATAGAACTTTTCCAAATCTGTTAAAAATTGTTATAGTTATTTTTTTAAAAAAATTAGAATTTACTCCGTAGACAGTCCAAATATCATTTTTATTATCCCCATTTGGAGATAAAAACTTAGGATAACCAATAATACTAATATTATCTGTTGTAATGGCTTCACATTTTTTAATATCTCTAACATAAACGGTGTTTATTCCTGGTATTACATCATAAAATGTATGAGAAGTTCCACTACCAAAATAATCAATATTGTTTAAAGAAAATTCATACGAACTATTACCATTTACTGTAACATAAACACTGTTTTTTTGTTCACTTTGAGAATCAAAATCAAGACTTGTGATTTCTGGAGGAGTAGGATTAATAACAACAAAATTAGATGTATTGGAACATTCTATATTATTTAGTGTTTTATATACGGTAAGTGAATAATTTCCTGTTTTAGTTAAGGTAAATTCGTTATTAGTACTTATAATATTTCCATTATTATCTTTCCATTCAAATTTATTATTATTGTTATCCGCGGATGCTATAACTGGAACATGTGCTGTTGGATCGACACATATTGTATATGATTCGTTTATTCCTGTAACAGGTAAGTTATTTACAATAAGTTGTATTGATGATATACCTGAACATTCATTTTCATTTTCAATTCTAACCCAAATAGTTGTTGTTGAGGATTTATATAAATCAGATAATTCATTTGTTGATTTTTGAGCATCTTCAAAAGTAGGAAAAAAAGATATTTTGTATAACTTAGATAAATTTAAAAGTGTATTTAGTTCTACTTTTTTTCTTTGTAGGTCGAAATTACTTTCACTATTACTATTAGGTATTTCACATTCAATAATAGGAGCTATATTTATAGATGGTTTAAATAAAGATTCAATTGTAAAGTTTTCGATTTCTGTACACCCATTAATACTAACAGCTTTTGTATAAATAACTTGAGGGTTACTCTCGTTGTAAAAATTTTCGGGATCTAGAATAGGGCTTAAATTACCTTGTGCATCTGTTAAACTTTTATAAAAAGTGTACGTAAGGCTGTCATCTTTAGAAATTTTATCATTTATATTGTTTAAATTAAACAAACTAATACCATCGTTATTATCATCACATTGAACTAATTTTTGATTTTTTATTAATTCAGGTAAAGGAAAGACCTTGACTTTTTTATAAATATTATTTTTTTTGTTATTAATAATTATTGTGGCATTTATAGTGTACTCTCCTGGTGTAACATAACTATGTTTAGGGTTCATTTGTGTACTTGTATTGCCATCGCCAAAATCCCAAGAAACAGAAGTAATTGGAGCATAAGAATCTAAAGAGAATTCAAATAAGTCAAACACACATTTATTTTCGGTAATAATTCTATTTCTAAAATAAGAAGATATGAAATTTGGAAGCCCTCTAGTTGAATTGTTTGGGTTTAAATTTATTTTATCATGTATATAATCACATTGACTTCCTTCTTTATCTGGGGCATTAATAACGCCTATTGTTTTTATTGATCCATTATAAAAATCATTATTATAAGAAACATAAATTTTGCTATTTGGGCCTAATTGTATAGAGCAAGGAAAGAAGTTTGGTTTAGAAAAAATAGTTTTACCTAGTTGGAAAATATCATTAGAGCTTAAATCAAATTGCTTTAAAACAAAATTAGGAGGACCATTACCATATTCATAGCCTGTATAATACATTATTTTTGAATTTGGAGAAAATTCTGCACCATAAGCTGAAATTCCACTGGTAAAACTTATAGCCGTAGTAATTATTTTATCTTGAGATATTTCACCTGTTGAAGTATTAAATTTATAAAAATATAATGTACCAGGTACAGTTAATACAACAATTTCTCCATTAGGACTAGCTTTTAATGTTCCAATCGATGGTTTAATATTATTTATTAAAGTTCTTTGTGGAAGTAGATTCACTCCATTTTCATTAACATTATAAATGAAAAAGGAGTTGAAATTCTCTTTATTTGCTGAAATTTTATTAGTTAATGTAATTACCCATATAGATTTTGAATCAGCACTATGAATTGCTGTTATTTTTTCAGCAGAAAAAGAGTTTAACCTCCTGTTCTTTTGTGAAACTTTACCTAAAGGAAAATTATTATTTATTTTTATTTCATTAAAATAAAGACCATCAATAAATTTATCAGATTTTTTTTTTCGTGTTGTGAAAATAAAAAAAGTATCGTTATTATTGGGTTTAGGAATTATTATAGTACTTTGAGTATGATTTATGTCACCAGCTAAATTATCCCCGTTTTCCATAATTTCATGATTTTTATTCCATACCGTTTTTCCATTAGTATAAAACAAAAGATTTCCGTCATTGTCGGAAAATGAAGAGCATCCAGCAGGAGCTTTCATTTTTCCATTATTTACGGATTCTGGAGTTGCTTTATTGAATTTCATTCCAGCTTCATTTCCAAAATACCAATTAATGGTTTCGTTTTGACTAAAGCCGTAAAAGGAAAAAATAAAGATAAAAAATACTGTTAATTTATTCATAGCTAATGAATTAATATTAATTCATTAGCTAATTTAATAAATTATTTTCTTAAAATAGAGAAGTGGCCTTGATGTTGGTGCATTTTTCCTTTTCTGTCTACGAGTTGAAT
>NZ_CANLTU010000011.1 GCF_947494125.1 uncultured Tenacibaculum sp. | reverse complement strand
GACCAGGTTCGAACTGGCGACATTCAGCTTGGAAGGCTGACGCTCTACCAACTGAGCTACTCTCGCATTGGTAAAGATTTTTCAACAATTACTTGCTGTGTTTACATTATAAGAAACCTAATAGTAGCTTACTCTGTAAAGCGGTTGCAAATATAAAACAGTTTCTAGAATTTGCAATAAAAATTTCAATAAAATTAATAAAATTTTTGATAAACTCTCATAACTTTCACAAAATGAAAGTTATATGGCATCTTCGAATTGTTGTTGCTTATGTTTATAGGGGGGGTATGATATTTATTAAAGTGAGATTTTAATATATTTTAAGAATATATATGTATTTAACATGTGAAAATTCACTTTTATGTTATAGGTTTTAGGAAAACGAGAAAGAATATATAAATTCTAAAATGAAGTCTAATTGATGAATGCAACAATAGTAAATATTATAAACGTAGTTTAACCTCGATATTAATTCCACAAAAAGAGCGTAATAAAAGTTAGAGATAGAGAAATTGAATACAATTTAGTTAAAATTGATATCTCTTTAGTTTTTTTAATTTCAGTATTAAATTGTTCGTAGCTATTTTTCATAAAATAAAAATAGTAAAAACATGGAAACATTAAAAATTGAAATCCCAGAAGGGTTCAAAGTAAAAAGCTTTGACAAGGAAACAGGAGAAGTTAAATTTGAAGCTATACCTAAAAAAATAATTGAAGGTATAAAAACGGTTCAAGATGTTTTAGATAATAACAATATTACTCAAAAAGAACTTGATAAAATGTTTGAGAATATTCCTGAACATTTAAAATATCAATATGTAGCTGAATTATTATGTAAATCTTTAAATGAAGAATGTGTGGCGGATTGGGATGATTCTAATGAGTGTAAATACTTTCCGTCATTTAAAATGAGTTCTTCAGGCTTTCGTTACGACGACAATTGTCGTTGGGTTACATTTTCAGACGTCGGATCTCGTCTTTACTTCAAGAGTTCAAAACTAGCAAAGTTTGCAGGAGAGCAATTTACAGATGTGTATAGGAAATTTATGATAATCGAATAAACTTAAGGAAAATGAAAAGTTATACAGATATAAAAACTAATGAAAATATTGGGCTAAAATTGAACATAAAAACAATGAGGAGTATAGTCACATATCTTACTTTAGGTATATTCTTATCTACTAATAAAATGCCTCAATGAAGTTTTAGTAAATTAATTTTTTGATTTCGATGGCAAAAATTAGATGTAAAAACTTCTGTAGTTTATTTCAATCAGGGGACCGAATTTAAATATAACTATATCCTCATTGCATTATAAAAATAATGAAAATAAATAACATTTGTAAATAGTTGTTTATTTGTTGTAAAGAGCTTCAAAAGCTATAGATTTTGAATAGTAAATTCAAAATAAAATACACTTATACTTCACTTTTTTACCTGATACTCTAAGTTCTTTTAATAAAAGGCTTTATCGTTTCGCATGATTTTTACGAAATGAAAACCATAAATTTCAAAGCCTTCGTTATAATAAAATTTATGAGATTTTCTATTACCAGTATATGTGTTTAATTCCATTGCTTCATAACCTTTAGATTTTGTATATTCATAAATCCAGCTAAAGAATTGTTTACCAATATTTTTGCCTCTGTATAAATCATCTATTATTACATGATCAGGCTCAACACTTCTACCAGAATAGTGTCTCATGCTATACCAAAGCCCAGATATGCCAATTAATTTATCTTCATCGAAAACACCAACACATTCATAAGTACTGTAGTTAACCATTTCTAATACTCGTTTTTCTAAAATATCATGTGGAGTAGTAGTATTTGCTTTTTTTAAAAGAGGAAGAATGGATAGGATATCCTTATTATCTATAGACTTAAAGCTTAAATTCATAAGTAGTTTAATTTTAAGTAAAGATAAAAAAGAGTAGTTATTTAGTAAAAAATAATTAATGTGAAATAGAGTTAATTATTGTTAAAAAAATAATAAGGGAGTATGGTGTCTATTTAATTTAAGAGTAAAAAAAGAAAAGAAGTTATCACCTCCAGACACTTCTTTTCTTATATAACGTGAAATTCTTTAAAAGGGAATTCCGTTCTAACTATTAATTACACTCAATTAGAACAGTTTAGATTGTATATACCCTAAAAAATAAAAATTTCTACTATTACTTATTTTTTAAGTAGATAGAAGCATTAAGAGAGCAGCTAAAATAAAAGAGGATAAATTAGTTTTAGTAATTATGTGATAAATATAGAATTTCACATATATAAAAATATCTGTAAAAAAGTAAGGAAGTGCCCTTTTCTTTTAGAGAAAACTATTTTTTAAATAAAATAGAGAAAGTTACTACTTCTATAGAGAAGTCTTTATAGCTTATAGAAATGCAAAATGAAATAAGTTGAGTTGAAGAAAGCTGAAAACAGTTAACTTAAGTTTTGTTTAACTAAATAATAAGTTAAATATAATAAGAGTAAAACTAAAAGTTACTTTAAGTAAGTACAAAAATAATTTAACTATAAAAATCATAATATAAAGTAAAGATATATTAAACAAAGTTAACTATAAAATCTTTGTGATAAAAATCTAATTATAAATTACTTGATTTTTTTTTAAGAAAGAGTTTTAAGGAAGATTTATTTATGGTGTTTTAAATAATTTTAAAATCTTTTGGGTTCTTAACTAGGTTGTCAAAATAATCTTTGTTAACAGTAATTGGAACCTTAAGATAAGAAAATTTTATTTTAAAAAGAATACCATCAGTTTTTAAAACTTGAACAATTACTGGAGCCGATTTTTTCATGATTTTAATTATTTATATCATCAAAAATACGTGTAGTTACGAGTAATTATAAGAAATGTTAGATAAGGAGATAAAAGGTTAAGGTGAATTGTAAGAAAAAAACGATAAAGGAAACTAAAGGCAAAAAGTTGTAGGAAAGATTCGTTAAAATGTATGCTATTATTTTATTTAAAAAATAAAATAGTAACTTACTAGGGGGAATATAATAATTATAATAGAAACAAAATTTAAAAATGAGTTTAAAAAAAGTAATGCTATTAAGTGCATTAGGCTTTATAAGTTTTAATACATTATCGCAAAAAAGAGAAGTTAAAATAACTTCTAAAAAAATCACAAATAATATATATATGCTTCAAGGGCAAGGAGGGAATATAGGTTTATTTGTAGGGGATGATAGTGTTTTTATGATTGACGATCAGTTTGCTCCATTAACCAATAAAATCTTAACGAAAGTTAAAGAAATATCTAATAAGCCTATAAAGTATTTGGTTAATACACACTGGCATGGAGATCATACAGGAGGAAATGAAAACATGAAAAAAAATGATGTTTTAATTTTTTCGCATGAAAATGTTAGAAAAAGAATGAGTGCAGATCAAACAGTAAGAGGTAGATTAAAAAAAGCTTCACCAAAAGAAGCGTTGCCAGTGATAACTTTTACAAATGATATGAATTTTCATATAAACGGAGAAGATGTATTAGTATCACATGTTCATAATGCACATACTGATGGAGATGCTCATATATACTTCCTAAGTAGTAATGTTATACATATGGGGGATACGTATTTTCAAGGGAAATTTCCTTTTATAGATCTCAATAGTGGCGGAAGTATTAAAGGTTATATTGAATCTATAAATAAAGTTTTGTTGTTATCTAATGATGAAACGGTTATTATACCAGGACATAGAAGTTTATCTAACAAAGCAGAGCTTAAAGTATATAAAAAAATGCTTATAACTTTGAGAGATCGAGTTCAAGAAAATATAAATAAAGGGAAAACATTAGCTGAAGTTTCTAAAGATGAAAGTATAACAAAAGAGTATAAAGAAGAATATGGAGCCTGGTTTATATCGGCAAAAGAAATGAGAGAAACTATTTATAAGAGTTTGCAAAAATGATAGAAGTAAAAAAAATAATAGCAGGAGAAACTTCTAAAATACGATTAGAAGTTTTACGTAAGGGGATAGATTTACCATATAAGTTTAAAGAAGATTTAAAAGATGATACATTTCATTTAGGGGTTTTTTATAAAGAGAAGTTAGTAACCATAGCAACTTTTATAAAAAATAAATTAAAAGACTTAGATGGAGAGCAATATCAGTTAAGAGGAATGGCAACTTTGCCTGAAGTAAGAGGTAAAGGGTTTGGTAAAGTTATTATAGAAGAAGCAGTAAAGATTTTAAAAGAAAAAAATGTTGATTTTTTGTGGTGTAATGCTCGTAAAGAAGTAACATCGTTTTATGAGAAATTGAATTTTGTAAAACTAGGAGAGGAGTTTATGGTAGAAAAAGTAGGGCCACATTTTAAAATGTACACTAAAATTTAAGTGTATTTTAATTATTTTTTATAGAGAGCAGGTTTATATTTATAAATCTACTTTTTTTTAATTATTTTTTTAAAAGCTGAAAAGGACTAGTGTTTTAGAAGCGTTCATCACTGGTATAAACTCATGTAGTTTTAGTTATAGATTAATTAATACTTCAGGCATATTGATTTAAAAGTGAGTATATATGTGAGGACAATAGTGTTTTTTGTTAAAATTTTGAAATTTTTATAATTTTATAGGGTTTTGTCTACAGTAAATTTTATTTAGTTGTTATATTTTTGGTAGCAAGAAATATATAAAAAAATGCGTGTACATATAGCTGATGATCATGATTTGATATTGCAAGGATTCGAAGTGCTTTTAAAAGCTCATGGTATAAATGTAGTGGGTACATCTATAAATGGTACTAAACTTTTAAATTGGTTTAAATCAAATGAATGTGACGTCTTAATTTTAGATATTTCAATGCCAGAGATTAATGGTATTGAAGTTTTAAAAATTTTAAAGGAATCTAACATTTTTGTTAAAACAATTATAGTATCGGCATATGATAACGATAGTTTTATTTATGAATCTATAAAGCATGGAGCTAGAGGATATGTTTTAAAAGACGATGTGTCAGAATGTATTATAGATGCAATAAACGATGTAAATAATAATAAAACGTATTATTCTAAAAGAATACGAGAAATTATTATAGAAAATAAATTAGATACCGATTTTGAGTATGTGTATCACGAGATTTTAAGTAATAGAGAAAGAGAAGTGTACGATTCTATGTTAAAAGAACTATCTCTTTCAGAAATAGAAAAAAAGCATTCTTTAAGTGAAAGTACAATTAGAACTCTTTTGCAAAGAGTACGACAAAAATTTAAAGTAAAATCTAATGTTTCTTTAGTGTTAATAGCATTAAAATATTTAAAGAGCTAATTCCAAAAGGCTGATAACGCTGTAGTTGTAAGTTGTATTTTTAAGGTTTTTAATTTTTAAAAACTTTATAATATGAAAAAAGTAGTATCAATTTTAGCATCAATTTTAGCATTAATTTTAGCATTAGGTTTTGTTTCTTGTACAGACAATACAGAAATTGTAGAAAAACAAACACAATCAAATGAAAAAATCTCAAGCACCAAAGATGATTCAACAACTCCAGAAAGCGACGGGGGAGAGGAACCAGATAACGGAGAAGGTTAAAAAGATTTTTCCTTTATTATTTGCAATTATTTTAGGTGTCTCTTTTTATTCATATCAATTTTTTGATGTTTTTAGTGCTGATTATAACCAAGCAATAAAGATGCATTCTATTGAGAAAAAGAAAAGAACTAAAGCACTTAATAAGGTGAAAGCTCATGCAGAAGGAACTGAATTATATAATAATTATCTGAAAGCTAAAAAAGATACCGACTTGGCTTATTCAAAGTTCAAGAAGGTGAAGCAAGAAGAAAAAGTGTTTGGGTTTAAATCTTTTCATTTTTTTATTGAGCGATTAGGTTTGTTTTTTGGTTTCTTTTGCTATGCTTTATACAATTTATTTAGATCTTTTTATTTTGAAAGAAAGAATATTGGTATTAAAGTAGTTCATGGTTTTATTTTATCAGTATGTTTATTTTATTTCTTTTGGATATTTCAACAGTTTCAAGATTTTAGTAAAGCAACATATATTTTAATGACAATTACTTCAGCTGCTATAATTGTTTTGGCTGTTCATTTAATAACAAAATACCAAGATCATAGAATAAACCGATTAAAAAAAGGACAGTTTGAATTGGCTAAGTTTACTTTTAAAAATACAAAGCCTGAAAAAAGAGAAGAAATGCTTAATACTATTGAGCGTATTGTAAAAGAACATTAAATTCTATTTTTTAAAATAAAACTACTATTTAGGTTAAAAAGAAGTCTATTTTATTCGCAATTAATTACTGACGAAAAAAAATACTCTCCAAAAATTGAAGAGTATTAATATAAAGCCGGGGGGCTTTTTATACCTTGAAAAACAAAGATATAGCTGCAAGTAATAAAAAAGTAAGTAAAAAATAAAATGATTTTAACTAGAAGTTTAACTAAAGTTAAAAACCGATAAAAGATTGAAATAATAGTATTGATCTCACAATCAGAAACGTAAGTAAGTCGCTTATTCTTCTATAATAAAAAAGATCAGAAGTAAAAGTCACAAAAAGTATTCGAACAAATCCTGAGAAGTTAATATGTTAAATGGAATACCAAGCCCATTTTTGATATTGTATAATTGTGAGGGAAAGATGGACAGAAACAAGCAACGGATTTTTGTTAAATTAAGAACATAAAAAAAACTCAAACCTTTTGAGTTTGAGTTTTGTAGCGAAGAGCAGATTTGAACTGCCGACCTCAGGGTTATGAATCCTGCGCTCTAACCAACTGAGCTACCTCGCCGAATGCGGGTGCAAATATAGAACTTATTTATGTTTTAACAACAAGAAAAAGTAATTTTTTTTTGAAAAAATAAATATATATATTGCCACTTCAAGAAAATACAAATGAGTAAAGTAAAATTCGAATTAGAGTTTCCTGTACATGCTTCTCCAAGTATGTTATATCAATGCTTAGCAACTCCATCAGGACTAGAAGAATGGTTTGCAGATAGAGTAAATTCTCGAGGTAAAATAATTACTTTTATATGGGATGATTCTGAGGAAGAAGCAAAAATTATTACCAAAAAAAATAACGAGCTTATAAAGTTTAAATGGACTGAAAGTGAGGGTGATGAAAGTTATTTTGAATTTAGAATTCAAGTAGATGCTTTAACAAAAGATGTGGCTGTAATTATTACTGATTTTGCAGATGATGAAGAAGATGCAGAAGAAGCAAAATTATTATGGGAAAACCAGATAGAAAATTTAAAGCACAATATAGGCGCTTAATATAATATTTATAGTAAATCATAAAAACTCGACATTTTGTCGAGTTTTTTTATGCGTACTAATTACCTAAGTTGTAATTTTGCAGTCAAATTTTTGAAGAATGATAAATTTTAACGGAGAAATAATTTCTGAAAACGAATTACAACTATCAAACGAAAATAGGGCATTTAAATATGGAGATGCTATTTTTGAAACGATAAAAGTATCTAAAGGCAAAGTAGTTTTTTTTGAAGATCATTATTTTAGGTTAATGGCATCTATGAGAATGCTTAGAATGAAAATTCCGATGAAATTTACTCTTGAGTTTTTACAAGAAGAAATAATAAAAACTATTGAAAACTTTGAAAGAGCTAATACTTATAGAGTTCGACTAACAGTATATAGAAAAGATGGAGGTTTGTATAATCCGAAATCTAATGAAGTAGACTATTTAATAGAAGTAAAAGAATTTGAATATGTTGAAAAATCAACATATAAGATAGATTTATTCAAGGATTTTTATAATTATTCAGGATTATTATCAACAGTAAAAACTAGCAATAGAATGATAAATACATTGTCGGCTATTTTTGCAGATGAAAATGATTTAGATAATTGTATTTTATTGAATGAAAAAAAAGGAGTAGTTGAAGCTACAAATGGAAATATTTTTATTGTTAAAAATAATATAATTAAAACACCAGCTTTAACAGAAGGATGTATAAAAGGTATTGTTAGAAAAAAGATAATTGAAATTGTAGAAAAGCACCCAGAATATACTATTGAAGAAACAACGATTTCTCCATTTGAGATTCAAAAAGCCGATGAGGTTTTTATAACGAATGCAATTGTTGGAATTCAATCGGTTACTAATTACAGGAAAAAAGAATTCACTTCAGAAATAACAAACAAATTAAAAAGCAATCTTAACTTAATAGTAGTAACGAGTTAATTCATTTGTACATCACTAGGGGCATTAGCCCATATTTTATATTTACCTCCTTTTTGAAGTAGTTTATCTTTCCAAAAAGTTTCATTGTCTGTTGAAAGAATGTTTCGATAATCATTTTCAGAAACAAACCAAGAATTTGAATATAATTCATCTTCTAATTGGTTTACACCCCAACCAGAATACCCTAGAAAGAAACGAATATCGGTAGGTTTTAGTGTTTTATTATTGAGTAATTCTTTTATATGCTCAAAATTCCCTCCCCAGAAAATACCATTAGCAACTTCTATACTATTTGGTATAAGGTGTGGTACTTTATGTATAAAGTATAAATTATCTTGTTCTACAGGCCCTCCTTGGTATACTGTGAAATCACAATCTATCTCAGGAACCAAATCATTTAAAGTATGATTTAATGGTCTATTCAATATAAATCCAACCGAACTATTATCTGTATGTTCGGTAAGTAAAATAATAGATCTTCTAAAAGAACTATCATTTAAAATAGCAGGTTCTGCAATTAATAATCTGCCCCTTTCAGGTTTTAGTGCAACCATATATTATTGTTTCTGTTACTAAAATAATGAAAATTTTAATAAAATTTTAACAAAAACATTAAAAAACTTATAATTTTTAGGGAAAACCTTTTGTGAATTGTGTTTTTTTATCTCCTTTTACAGAGTGTTAAATTCTTTCTAAAATAGCAATTACTTCGTTTTTTTTTCTAACAGAAACAGGAATAGTAGTTTTATTTTTTAAAACTAAATAACCACCATCAGATTTTATAAACTCTTTAATGTACTGTAAGTTAATTAAATGACTTTGGTGTACTCTTAAGAAATCTAATTCTTTTAACATGTCTGCAAAATATTTAAGAGTTTTACCAACCAGAATTTTCTGACCATCATTCATGAAAAATTCAGTATAATTATTGTCTGATTTACACCTAATAATATCGTTTAAATTTACAACAACAATTTTATCAGAAGTGTTTAAAGAAATCTTTTTTGGATGTAAATTGGGCTGTTTAATTGATTGTTGAAGTACAGTTAGTTGTTCTTTATCGGGTTTAATTTGACTTTTTGCCTTATTTATAGCATTCGATAAATCTTCACTTGAATACGGTTTTAAGACATAATCGATAGCTGCAAATTTAAAAGCTTTGATAGCATATTCATCACTAGCAGTAACAAAAATAATTTTTGAAGATAAATCTGGATGGATTTCTAGTACATCAAAACCAGTACCGTCACCTAACATAATATCGAGAAAAAGAATATCTGGTTGTTGCTTTCTTAATAATTTAGAAGCTTCTACAACACTTTTGGCTGTACCAATAATTTCTATTTCTGTATGTTGTTTATTTATATCGTTTTGTAGCATTTCTAAAGCAGAAGGCATATCATCAACAATAATTGCGGTAAGATTTTTCATGTTAAAAGTCCATTTTTAAAGGTATTTTAAAAAATACTTTAGTACCAGTTACTAATTTATTTTCTACAATTTCTTTAACGACAAATTTACTTTTTTTAGATAAAGTTTTTATACGTTCTTCTGTAACTTTTATAGCGATTGATTTATGATTCGTAGTTTTCTTACTTTTTTTAGATTGTTGTATTCCAATACCATTGTCTTCAATACTACAAAGGAGAAATTCTTTTTTTGTAGAAAAATGTAGTGTAATGATTCCATTTTTAATGGTTTTAATCCCATGCTTTATACTATTTTCTATAAAAGGTTGAATAAGCATAGGTGGAATTAAAACTTCTTCAGCATCAAAATCTAACTCTGTATTAATAATGTATTCAAACGGGTTAGGGCTCATTTGCTGCTCTAATTCTATATAATTTTTTAAAATAGAGATTTCTTCTTTTAAACTTATTTCTTCTTGTCTTGAATTGTGTAAAACTCCACGTAAAAGCGTTGCAAATTTACTTATAGTACTATTTAATTCAGTTGATTTACCAGAGTTCCCTAGAGCTTTGATTCCATTTAATACGTTAAAAACAAAATGAGGGTTCATTTGTAATTGTAATGCTTTCTGCTCTAGCGATAATAGGTGGTACTTCATTTCCAACTTTTCAACTTTAGCCCTATTTTTAGCCTTTATTTTTTTAATATATATATAAAGAATACTAGATAATAGTAAAATTAGTATTCCGATACTTACTTGTTGAAACCAGCTTTTTTGATATAAAGGTTTATCTATAAAAAAATGAAATTTTATAGAACTGCTTTCTAAATTGTTAATTTTCGATTGTGCAGAAAAAGTATAATTCCCAGCACTTAAATTAGCCAAGTTTATTGAGTTACTTGAGGTCCAAGGACTGAATTTATTGTTTAATTTATAACGATATTTAACTTCTTTAGGAGCATTAATATCAACAGTTTTGTAAGTAAATGATATATGATTTTGATTTGGTTTTAACTGAAGTATTTTTGTGTACTTATTTATGTTTATACTATCTAAAGATTGGTATACAATGTCTATGTTTTGAAAAGCTATTTTTGGTTTTTTTGTAACTTTATTCTTTCCGTTTAATTTATAAATACCACGATTATTAGTGGCAATCCATATGTTTTTTTGTGAATCTTGATAAACTGTGTTTATCTGATTTGTTTTTAAGGTGTTGTACTTATTAACACGTTTTATAAAAGCAAAGTTTTTGTCAAGTACCTCAATTCCCTCGTCTTTTGAAACAATCCATAACTCATCATTTATTTTTACAATATCACTTATTTTTTTAGGAGAACTGGTAATAGATTGAGCTATATTATTTTTTATAAGTTTTACACCATTATTATATGTAGTTGCAATACAGTTTTGATTGTTAATAAGTACTGAAGTGTAATTATCTAAGTCAATTCTTTTTAAAATAGTAGGGTTTATCAGTTTATCAAGTTTCCATAAAGCTTTGTTAGTAGCAATCCAGTAAAACTTACCGTCAAATTCTAAATCATTAATACTATTTAAGTCTATCTGAAAGTTAGTTCGAATAGGAGATAAGAAATCTTCACGAACTCTTAAAATTCCTTTATTGGTACCTAAAAAAGTATGTTTTGAGGTTTTTAAAATACAATTGATTTTTTTTTCTTCAAAGTTTATAAATTTATTATAAACCTTAATGCTTAAACCTTTGTCTGTTCCAATTAAGAGCGTGTTATTTTCTTTTAGAAGTACTCTTGTTTTGTTAGATATTAAATTGTTTTTTGTAGTAAGATTTGTAAAGTCTGTACCGTCAAAACGCAAAAGTCCTTTATGAGTAGCAAACCATAAATAACCAATATTATCTTGTGTAATGTCTGTAATTTTTAAACTAGGTAAACCATCATTTAAAGTATAGTTTTCAGGAGGGTTTAGTTGAGCAACTAGCTTAGTTGCTATTACAGAAAAAAGAATAAAAAGTGTTAATTTATAATACTTCATAGAAACAAACTTACAGTAAAAAAGTAACTGCCCAAATTAAACAGTTACTTTTTGTAATTATCAAACAACATTCCATTATTTCATAGCGTATAAACGTTTGTTGCTTGTATCTGGTTTTATATGTTCTAAATCTCCATAAGGTTTTGTTAATGGTTTTAATACACATAAAACAGAAGTTTTTCCTTTTATAATTAGCTTATTATTTTTAATGGTATAAGTCCATCTAAATTTTTCAACTGGAATATTTAAGTCTTTAACATCAGATATTAAATCTAAATCGTTAGCTATAAAATCCATTAACTCTTCTTGCATAACAAATGTTGGAATATCGTCATCAGAATTTTCATAGTCTAATTCCCACTCAATAGGAATGCTAAATTGTTTTGTGTATGCTTCACCTATATAACGTTCTCTTTCGTTAGTTAAAGCACTAAACCAATCGATATCTCTTTCCTGTGGATATTTCTTTGCAATTTCTTTAGACAAATCTATCTTTCCTGGTGAATGTGCTGTTGGATAAAATACATAATAAGGTTTTGCTAAAAAATGATTTGTAAACTCACCACCAAAAACATTAAAGTAGGGAGAAGCTAATACTTGTGGCATTTCCTCAGCTTTAAATGATAATTTTAAAGTGTTTAAAAGTTCTTGATTATTACCAATTCCATTAGAATGAAATACTATTTTGCTATTTGTATTAATCCCTTTTTTTACTTTAGGTAAACTATTTTTGTCTATTGCTTTTTGTAAAGTTGTAGTGGTAATTTTTTCTCCATTTACAGTAGTTTCAAGACTTAAACCTTTTAAAGGATTGTTATAGTTTACAATATGAATTTCTCCATAAGGGTTTTCTGTAACATTAGTGTTCATCCAAGTTATAATTTCTTCTAAAGAATAAGCTTCATTTACAATTTGATATTTTTTTTCTTTAAAATAAGTTCTAGCATTATCGTAAAATTTATTTTTGGTTTTATCATAACCAGTAATAAATACAATAGGTTTTCTAGGAGTTTTATAAACTTTGTTTACTGTTTCTTCTTTTTTAGCAATGTTTCCCAACTCTTGTTTCGTATTTGCTTTTTTTTCTTCACAACTAGTGAAAAATCCCATAAGTAGTAGTAATCCTATTACTGTTCCTACTTTAAAAATGTTTTGTTTCATAGGTTTTAATTTTAAGTTAATATATATTGTTACTGTTGTAATATGATGGTTACATTTTTTTCTAAATGAAATTCGTTTGAAAGCTTATTTAAAATATTAGGTAAATTTCTGTCATTAATCCATCGACCATTTTCTTGTTTTTCTATTGAAGCAATAATACCATCGTTATTTACCTGTAATTTTAAGCTGTTGTATTTGTTCAAATACATTTTTATTATTGACGAATAGTTGTTGTTAGACCACATAATTGTTATTTTATATGATCAAATTTAGTAGAGAAGTGTAATGTAATTTGAAGTTAATTAGAATTCGTTTGGAATAAATTAGAATTCGTTATAAAGAGTATGTTTTTCAGCTTTTAAAACTGAAAATGTTTGTGAAAAATTGTTGCATGTAAAATAATACAGGCTCTATGTATATAAATATGTTTGTGCTAATTTAGAAGAGATAAACGTAATTAGATTTTGTTAAGGAGTAACTAGTTCTTGTATAGGTTTAGGAAATAAATATTCAATGATTTTAATGTTATGAGTAGTTTAACATTTATCCCAAGTTTGCCCTTCAATATTAAATACTTTTTTCCGATGTTCTACTCCCCAACGATAAAGTTCAGTCATAACAGTACTACATGTTTTTCCATATTCTGTAATACTATAAGTCACAGTTACAGGGCGCGTATTTTCTACTTTTCTTGTAATTAATAAATTTGTTTCGAGGTATTTTAATTCTTTAGATAGCATTTTAGGAGTAATGCCTTCAATAATTCTTTCGAGTTCTTTAAAACCACATGTTTCGTAAAAACTTAGTGCAGTAATAATAGGTATTTTCCATTTACCACTAAAAACTTCAAGAGCATCTCTAACAGGTACCATGTAATTTCCAAAGTGTTCTTTAAGCGGAACCTTTATTTTTTGTACATCCTTATCTTCCATAATACTATCCTTTTGTATACTAGTATATTTTATATAGTTACTTCCCAAAGTAAATCATTCCAGTTATGTTTGCCAAATAAATCATAATTAAAATTTAAAATGAATAAAAGAGATATAATAATTTATAAAGTAACTACAGGTTTATTTAGTTTAATGATACTTATGGGAGCTATAATGTATTTCGTTAAACATGAGATGGTAAGAGAAATGTTTATTAGTTTAGGAGTACCTACTGAGATAATATATCCTTTAGCAATTTTGAAAATATTAGGAATAATTACAATTTGGTTTCTTAAAAGTTCATTGCTTAAATATTTAGCTTATTTTGGGTTTGCAATTGATTTAGTTTTGGCAATAATTGCTCATTTATATGCTAAAGATGGAGGTGCTTTTGGAGCAGTAATTCCACTGGTGTTACTTATAGTATCATATATTTACTTAAAAAAAATATATAATAAATAGAATTTTTATAGATAGAAACCTGTTTCTATATTAGTAAATAATGAATAAAGTTTATTAAGGTCAGCATTTAGCAGGTGCTGATTTTTTTATGCTAAAAAGCTTCAAAAAAGGAGCTCATTTCTGAACTCCCTTATTAATTATTACAGTGTGTCATCCCCATAACACATATTTGGCGAAAATATGACACTAAAATTGAAAAAATGGAGGGAAAACCGTAAAATGAAGGTTAATTAATCTGTAATTAAGAAAGGGATTCTAAAAAAGATAAAACTGTTTGTTTCTTAAATAGAAACAAACAGTTTTATCTTTATATAATTAGGTTGTTTATAGTTCTTCTTGACGTTGGCATTCTATGATTGAGCATCTGCCAAATTTGTTACGACATTTACCCCAAGGGCAGGCAGAATTACCAAAACCTCCTATAATAGATTTTTGATCGGATTTATTTAATACTGAACCAAAATTTGAAATGTTTTTAAGCATGATTAGTTTTTTAAGTTTTTCAAATTTAATTAGTTAAGAAATAAAATGAAGCTTAAAAACCATAAAAAAAGTAAGGTAAAACCGTAAAAAGAACATTAAAAAGAAATGTAGTTCCTAGTTTTATTAAAAACTAAAATAAGTTTATGATAAGCTTGAAATAAATGGGAAGGTATGTTTTCTTGGCTATTTTATAGCCTAAGGAAGTGTTATTTATAGAAAATTAAATAGCAAAACAATAGCTTTTTAATTATAAGGATAGACAAGAAATTTATAATGATTTGGAGTATTAGACATTTTTGTATAAATATTTTGACCTACGGTTATTTCAAGTTCTAATTCAGGGAATTTAAGATCATATTTGTTTCCATATGTTTTGATAAGTCTTACTAAAGTTGGTTGAGCTTTCATGATGTTAAATTTTTATACTAAAATAGTTTGAATTACTAATTGATAAGAAAATCATTAGATAGAAGGCTAAAAAGTTTAGTTTAAATAAAGAAAACTATCGATTAATTGAATTGAAGAATAAAAAAACTCCAGAAGTTTATTTAATCAGGTAAAAGAATTAAAAAATAATCATTACCTCATTGTCTAATAAATACAAAAAATAATAGACATCTTTTTGTTCAATTAGAGTGAAAAATAATTAATATTAAGGTATAAGGTAATGAAAAGTGTATTCGGAGAAGTAAGAGAATAAAAACTACCCTAATAAAGAAATAATAGTTATTTTGAATCAATTAAAAATTAAATCGAAAAGGAGATTACCTAAAAATCACTTTTAAGGTAATCCCCTTTTAATTATATAATATACTAAGAGGTTATTTTTGAATATAAACTTGTTATTTTATCCATTTGAAGCATGAAGTTATTTAAAGTTACAGCAATAGTAGCGGGAGAAGATGAATTATTCATACTTAATTTTCTTTTAATAAAACTCCAATCTGCAGCAGCTCTTTTTAATTTAGAATTAATTTCTTCTGTATTAATTTCTTTTAGAGATCTTAAGCTGGTTAATCGTTGATCTAAGAGTATACTAGTCTTGTCAAAATCTTCAGTAATTTTAGTAATATTTATTGAGTTTAGTTTTAAATGTGAAGCTATATAATACATAGTTAGTTTTTGAGAAAGCATTCTAAGAGATCCTGATTTATTAACAATATCTCCTATTTTAGTCTTTTCTTTTTTTGCTATAGAACTAACCACATCTTGCGTAGCTCTAAGTAATAGGTTTGCTCTACGGATTATAGAGTTACACCTACCCTTATCGTACATTTGAGAACTAGCAATTTCTCTAAATTGAAGCCAAAAACGATCTATTTTATTAATCTCTTTTTGAATTGCTTCGTTATCTTTAAAATAAGTAGTTAGTTTCTGAAGAGATTCAGCAAACATTGCCATATCCTGATCTAATTCAGCTTGATATTTATCTATTTGTAAATCAGAGGCAATCATAAGGTATGATTTAGCCATTTTTTGAGACAACATTCGTTGTTTACCAGCATCATTAATAGCTTGATTTAAATTTTTATACTGAGAAAAAGAAGCTTGTATAAAAGATAAACACAAGATTATTATAAGTTTTTTCATTTTAATGAGGGATTAAATTATTATTAATTACTCAGCAAAATTATAATTATAATAATATTATTGTTTTGATAAATATCATAAAACACGTACTGTTTTTTTATTAGGTGATTTAAATATTTTTTATAAAATAAAGATTATTCAAATGTAGTTATATAGTTAATTATATAAAGATGAGAAATCTAGAAGTTGATTCTTGGAGAATAGAAATATTTCAAGTTTTATATGTTTAATTTATCATAGCAGTTTTACAAGAAGTAAGAATAGTAAAACAAAAAGAATACAAGAAAATTTAAAATAGTATTAATATATTATTCTAAAGGAAGCGTGATTATTGAGGAATTTAATAAACTTTTTAATTGAGTTTTCTCTTATTTTACAATCAGTTTTAAGTTCAACTTTTATTAAGTTTAAGCTATAATGAGTTGAACTAATTACAATATTAGATGGTTTTTGGAAAGTACTAGAAATTTTATTGAATTCCTCTAAGTGAGTTTTATAAAAATAAATCTTTATCATAATTTATATTGTGTATTTATCAATTTACTTAATTATATCATTAAGTTAGTTTAAAAACAAATAAATAAATATAAAAGTCAGATGAGATGCAGATAAGTATAGACGAAAAGCATGTATACTTATAAATAAGTTTAAAAGCTTGTATATAATAAAGATGTATAGTTGATCTCGAAAGTCTAAAACCTGAAGCTTTTAATTAAATTAAAACTAAAAATAGCAACTAATCATATATAAACTGTTGTTCACTATAAAAAATGGTAACACCTCTTTCGCAGCTCCTTTTATTTTTGCATCATATTAATGATCTAAAAACAATTAAAAATTATTAACATAGTAGTATTATCGTTATCTGGTTTTTGTAGGTTTATGCCGGTACAATGATATTAATTAAGCCTCTAAAATCATTTTGTGTAAAATCTTATTTAGATGACCCTAGAATTGAGCTAAAAAGTAAAGAAGATATATTCAACGAAATGAGAGAGGTAGGACCTTCTATAGCATTTTAAGGAATAATTATTTTAATAAGAATAATATAATAACTCAGTTAATGCGAGCATCTTTTGCTGTAGCAATTGTTATCTTTTTTTGCCACGTATTTGGGAGATTAGTATGTTTGAGAATAGATAGAATGCAAACCGAATCAACAAATTATTCAAGGATTAATTAGTGAGCTAATTTTTGGTATAGCAAATGTTTTTTTGTTTAATCAATATTTTTATTTAAGAATACCAGCCAAGAGATAATTGGTGTTTATTTAATTTAAATGTATAGATATTTATATCGCTGTAAATGAGGTTGTAATATCAATTTTAGTACCTGCTAGGTTTAGATATTGAGACTTTTAACTGAGGAGTTACTTAAAAACTAGTATTGATACGTATACGTGAGAAAAATAAGAATGATTATTACTGTTTTTTTTTAACCTATAGTGAAAAATGCTCCCGAGGGAGCAAATTATCAATAACTATTAAAAACTGATTATCCCTATATACAACTTGATTAAATATTTCAAATAAGAATGTATGAATAATAAAAAAATACTTTTAATAAAGCATTTTCTTTATATTAATTTAAGGGGAAATACATTAATAGAACTGGTTAAATTGATTTTACCCTAAGTAATTAACAAATATTTAAGAAAGTAATAGAAGCCAGTAAAGGAATAAATGAAATACTAAGAAGTATTAAGCGATAAAAAAAGAAGTATCCGCCATCGAAAGGATACTTCTTTTTTTTAACTAACTAACCAAATAAACTATAACGAAATTTTTAATTTATATGATAAAAGTAGTACTTCAAAGTAGTTAATAACTGAAAAATTAGATTAAAGGCTAAAAAGTAAAGACGAATTGCTTTTTTAATAAAATGAATAGTAGGAGAGGAGGTAAAGAAAAAAGCAATGAGGAATGTAATTATTTATCTTACTTAAGGTAGATTTCATTTCTTACTTCCCTTAAACAATAAGAAACTTATTTACCTTTGAATATCGATATGAAGTCTTATTAAATCAATTTTTTGATTTCGATGGCAAAAATTAGATAAAAAAGAACTTCAATATTTTATTTCAATCAGGGGACCGAATTAAAAATAACTACGACCTCATTGCTCTATAAAAATATATAAAATAAATAACATTGCAAAGAATTTTTTGCTAATAAACAAGTAAACGATTTCGTATAAGTGTTTGTTATGTAGTATGTTGTTGGTTAGGTAGTGTTTTTTTAATTTAAAGATTAATAACAATCTGTTTTTAATTGTAAATTCTTTTGATATTTTTTTATTGGAGTATTTAATTCAGTTAAAGTTATTTTCTCTAATACTTTTAAAACAGCATTCATCATAGCAATAGAGCCACAAATCATTATAGTACCATTGTTTTTTAATACGTTGGTAATTAATTCAGTTTCTTTAGAAATTAGATCTTGTACATATTGTTTTTTACCTTCTTGAGAATAGGCGATGTGGAGGTTGGTATTTTGTAAATAAGGTTTATATATTGAAAAAGACTCTAAAGTACGTCCGCCCCAGAACATATGTGTTTTGGAGCTATTGTTAAGCATACCTAGAAATGGAGCAATACCAGTTCCGTTAGCAATAAGTATAACTTCTTTATTGTTTTTAGGAAAATGAAAAGCTTTGTTTTGTTTAATAGATGCCTGGATGCTTTCAGTTATATTAAGGTTTAAAAGTAAGTTAGAACATATACCAAAATCATGTTTTTTTATACTTAGTAAAATATCATTGTCAATTTTTCCTATAGAATATAATCGTTTAACATTATCTTTATTAGGAGTTATAGAAAGTAAATCGCCAGAAGTAAAATTTAATTTTTTACTTGATTTTAGACGAATTAGAAAAGAATTATCTTCATTTAATTCTGTTTTATCAATAATAGTAAAGCTCTTTTGTTTCTTACGTTTTTTGACTTCTTGTTTTAAATCAAGGTCAATTTTTATTTTGTTACTCCATTGTAATCCCCAGGTTTTAAATTCTGCAAAATTCTGATTGTTTATTTTATAAAGAGGAATAACAGATATAAAGTTAGGAAGTGTTTTTAACGTATTTTCTATATCAATTGCAAATTGACAATAGTTTGGGTATGCTAAAGAGCCAAAACCTATAATAGCATAATTAATCGATTTTTTTTGTTTAACTTTTTTAACTAATTTTAAAAAAGATGTAGCATTAATAGGAGCTGTACCTTCTCCATAAGTTGAGGTTAATATAATTAATTGTTTGGCACTTTTATAGAAAGTATAATTGTTTAAATGATCTATAAAAACAGTTCTTTTGGTAGTGAGTAAAGCATTATAGATTGAATTTGCAAAAGAGTATGTATTTCCCGTTTCTGATCCTATAAGGATAATATACTCAGCATTGTTTTTATTGAATTTGTTTTTTGGTAAGGAACTTAAAGCTCTTTTTTTTAAAGTAATGGAAAAACCAGAATAGATAAAGAAAAGGATAGCAATACAAGAAAGTAATAATATTATAGACCATATTATTGTGCCACGACCTGTGTGTAAAAATAAACTCCAATTAGATAATACATGGATCCAAGGTAGTTTTTTAGAACTAATTATTTCGCCAGAATATTGATGTATAATGAGATCTTTATTTTTTAGTTTAACTAAAAAATAATCTTCCCCATCATCTGAAAAAGGAAATTCTAAACTTTTTAAATCATTTAATTTAGTTGTTTTAAAGAAAGGAAATTTCTCAATAGCTATTTTTTGATAGTTTTCAGTTTTGGGAAAATCTACTTTGTGTGAAATTGTAGTTTTAGGAAATAAAGAGAATTTCTCTAGAGATAAATAGACCCCTGTAAGAGTAATAATAATTATGGGTATTAAAGCATATCTGCTTATTATAACATGATAATATTGTTCAAAATTTTCATGAATAACTTTGGTAAAGAAGTTTATAATTCCTCCTTGCCTTTTTATAATAAGTATACTTCCAGTAATGGTAATTAAAAAAAGTAGCAAAGAAAAAAGGCCTACTAAAAAACGTCCAGTAGACTTTAAAAATAATGACCTATGTAAATTAGTAGTCCATTTATAAATTGGTGCTCTTTTTATAATATTACCAATTTTTTTTCCTGTAAAAGGGTTGATATAAAAAGTACTACTTTTTCCATTTTTTGTAACTACAGATGCAATTACAAAATTATTTTCATCAATTTTTAATTCAACAATTTCATCATATTCATTTTTTAATGAACTAATGGTTTTTGAAAGTGTAATTTCATTAGCATTTTGTACAGCAAATGGTTTTAGCTGATTCGATATAGGTTCGAAAGCTAAAATAATTCCTGTTAAAGAAGCTATGAGTATAAATGCAAAAGAAGATATAGCCAAAGTTAAATGGCTATACCTCCAAATTGAAGTGGTCATTTTTGTTAGATATTATTGTGGTATCATACGAATGTAACGTATAAAACCATTACCTTCAATTTTACTTTTTATGTTTTCTGAATTAAGATCGAATTGTACGTCATCCTTATAGTATTCTTGATCTTCTACAGCAGATTCAAAGCGAATTTTGTATCCCTTATCAATCTTATCATTAGGAATGTCAATAATACTAATAGCTCTATTTCCTCCGCTAATTGTTGCGCCAGTTATAGCATCAATATCTGCCCGTACTTTACCATGAAAATTCCACCATTCGGTAATATCATGATACCATTCTTGATCATCACCTTGAACATATAAAGTTTTTTCATATTCTCCTTCAGGATTTAATAATGAAATTACGATGTATGCTCCTTCACCGTCATAATTCTTCATTTGAATCATGCATTTGTATTTACTATCATCGGAAGTAGTGAAAGCCATTATTCCGAATATAACTGAAAATAGTATTGTAAGTTTTTTTATCATTTTAACTCAATTATTTTATTTCAAAAAGCTAATGTCAGTATTTTTTAAAGCTTCGTTTTCTTTTGCTAAATCATATAAAGTTTCTTCAAAATCTGTTTTCACAGATTTGTTTGCACCTAGTGAAACTAAATGCTTAATAATTTTATCGTTTTTAGCTGTCATTACTGCTTTTTGTAATGCAGTTAAACCTTTCTTGTTTTTTGCATTAATGTTAATCTCATACTCTTTAATAAAATCTAACATAGGAATGCTTTGCTTTTCTACTGCTAAATGAAATAAAGTATTTCCGTTTTCTTGTGTTTTAGTAACATCTAAACCTTTAGATTTTAAAGAATTGAGTTTTTTAGAAAACTCTTCTTCATTTTTAGGATTAAATGTCTTGAATAAATAATAACTCAAGTTATTCCCTTTTTTATCAATTATAGTAACATCAGCTCCTTTCGATATGAAAAAATTTACAACTTCAGATTTGTTTCTCAAAGAGTTTGTTAAAGCAGATTTATCGCTATTATTAACGTGGTTAATATCTTTTGATTTATTAGCTAATAACTTTATTACTTCTAAAGAGTTTCTTCCTGATGCATTTAATAAAGGTGAATTTCCTTCTTTATCTGTTTCATTTAGATTAACACCTTTATCAATAAAATACTGGTAAGTTGTGATGTCTTTATTTCCATAAGCTAAATTATGCAATGGAGTTTTACCCTCGTTATTAGTTATATTAGGATTAATTCCTAGCTCCTCTAAATATTTAAAATATTCTAAAGAATTATACCCGCTTCGAGAACCTCTAGTAGCAAATAACATTGCATTACCACCTTTATTATTTAAAGTTTTATAAGGCAGTCCTTTTTTGATTAATAATTCTAGCATTTTTTTATTACCAGATTGTGCTGTGTAATTAAAAACTCCGTTACCATCTTTATCTGTGGCATTAATATCTAGACCTTTTTTGGTAAAGTATTCTACTAGTTTGAAGTTTTTTAATTTAGGAGTAATTAATAATAATGCATTAGCTCCTTTAGGAGTTTTATCTTTTAAAACATTTGCGCCTTTGCTTATTAAAAGATCATACAATTTTGTGTTTGTTACACCGGCAACAGCAGCAAAATTTAGTAATGAATAACCTTTATCGTCAATAACATCTGTTTTTGCATCATTTGCCAATAAATAGTTCACAATTGGCATGTTATTTTTATAAGCAGCCCAAAAAATATAAGTTCTACCGTCGTGTGTCAATTTATTAACATCATTCCCTTTTTTAGAAAGTAAATGCTTGATAACATTTTCATCTGCATTTTCTAATAAAGCATAGACCACAGCATCAAAACCGTATCGATTAAGTTTTGTAGGGCTATTACCTTCTTTAATTTTTTGTTCTACTTGTTCAATTGTAGGTTTAGTTTTCCAAAACTCTCTTTTTAAAAAAGTATTTGAATTTTGTGCAGTTACTACTGAGCTTACTATAAATAAACTCAGTAGTATATTAAATTTTAATGATTTCATTCAGACTTATTTTTTGACAAAAGATTCTATAATGGTATTCATTTCTTTTTCTTCTTTAATTTTATCGGAAAAAAGGTGCTTGTATAATGCTTTGTTATCAACTTTAGCCTCTAAAGAAAGGTTCTTATTTCTACCATAAACTTCAGCCCATTTATTTCTAACTAATTGCCATTTAGCTTCATTTTTTACCCACCAATCTTGTGCAGCTTTACAACGAGCATCAGGAACTTTAACATAAGTATTGTACCCTTTTTCTCTAGCTAAAATGATATCATCTTCACCAGACTTACGGATTACTTTTTTGTTATCTTGATCGTGTACCCAACCATAATTTGTTATTTCATGACGATTACCTCTTTGAGTAACATTGTAATCACTTCTTTTTGTATATTCTCTCCTTGGTAATGGTGCATCTGTAGTATTTTCCCAATAACTTTTCCCATCAACGTGTACCCAAGTACCAGATCCTTCATAACGAGGACTATCATCTACTTGATATACTTTTTGAGTCCATTGTTTTTTAACATTAGATTTTGGTTTCTTCTCATATACCCAATTGTTATCTCCATTGAACATGTAAAAATCACGGTTTTGATACATCCAATCTTGTCTCCAATGTTTAACAATATGTGGACTTGCAGGGTTTCCTACTTGTAATAAATGTTGAATTGAAATTTTGTTTTTATCATCTTCAATTAACTGTGCCCATTCTAATCCTTTGGCTATTTTAGTTTTTGAAGGCTTGTATAAAGAGTCTTTACTATAATTAAATGTTTCTGTGAAGTTAAAAGTTACTTCAAAACAACCGCACATTTTCTTAATGGCTTTTAAATCTTTATTTTTTTTGCTTTGTGCATTTACAGAGAATGCAGCTAATGTTATAAGAGTTACTACGATTAAGTTTCTCATTGTATGTTTTATTATGTTTTTAAAATTTTTTACAAAAATATAAAATTTATTTAGACTGATTTAAAATAAAATATATATTTGCAGAAAATTATTAAGAATGTTTCTAAATAAAATATCAACTTTTGTTTTTGTATTTACAGGAATGATTGTTTTCTCTCAAGAGGAACAAAGTAGAGATAGTATAAAGCATAATGACTTAGATGAAGTTGTGGTAACTGCAACTAGAACCGAAAGACAATTGTCTTCTATACCAATGCCGGTAACATTAATTTCTAAAAAACAATTACAGCAATCGGGATCTGTACGTTTGTATGATATTTTACTAGAACAAACAGGGATTGTAATGGTTTCTGATTTTGGAAATTCGGAAGGAGTACAATTACAAGGAGTTGCTGCCGATTATACATTGATATTAATTGATGGTGTGCCAGTTGTAGGAAGAACTTCAGGGAATATAGATTTACGTAGACTTACAGTAAATAATATTAAGCAGATAGAAATAGTAAAAGGACCATCATCATCATTATACGGTTCAGAAGCTATTGGAGGGGTAATTAATATTATAACAGAGCAGCCAAAGCAAAATCAATTCAAAGGTAGTTTACAGCTATTAACTAGGGGAGGAGCTAAAAATGAATTAGATATTAATACAAATATCATAGCTAAAAAAGAAAAGTTTGGAGTAGTTGCTGGGGTTAATTTAAATTCAAGTAATGGGTTTGATTTAACACCAGAAAGTGTAAGCTCTAAAACAGCATATCCACATCAAAATTTCACAGGGAATTTACAACTGAGTTATGATTTCTCTGAAAAGTTAAAAGCTTTAGTTTCGAATCGTTTTTACACACAAGATCAGAATACACCTTCATCTGAAAATAAACAAACAGATTGGAATATAAATGGTAGTATTTCTCATGAGCTTTCTAATTCATGGAATGTAGATTATACTTTTTATGCAACTCGTTTTAAAACTGAAAGTCTTTTTAATGGAAGTACTTCATTATTTGATAGAAGTTTGTTTAGACCTGAAGTTAGAACAAAAATTGATTTTAATAAAAGTAATGTCGTAGTTGGAGTTGGTGCTAATTTTGATGCGCTTGAACGAAGTGCTTTTGATGGAAGAAAAAAATACGAATCGCAATATGTTTTCGGTCAGTATGATTTTAATCCAATTACAAATTTAAATATTGTTGCAGGAGCCAGGTTTGATAATCATAATGAATATAAATCGGCATTTTCACCGAAGCTTTCAGCAAGTTATAAAATAAATGATTGGGTTACTGCAAAAACATCGGTAGGCTATGGTTTTAAAGCTCCAGATTTTCGTCAATTATATTATAATTTTAGAAACCCTGCAGGAGGTTATATTGTATTAGGTACTCAAACTTTGCATGATTTATATCCTAATGCTACAGGAGTTAATACTATAGAAAAAGAACTAAAACCAGAAAATTCAATAGGTTATAATTTCGGATTTCAATTAAAACCATTTAAGAATTTAAAAATAGGAGTTAATTTCTTTAGAAATGACATTCAAGATTTAATAGATACTTTCGATACTACATTAAATCCAACAGAACTTGGATTACCTATCGGTACGCGAACTTTTTCGTATAGAAATATAAGTGAGGTTTATACACAAGGAGTAGAGGTAGATTTTAATTATAGAATTTCTAATAACCTAAAAATTATAGCGGGATATCAATATTTAGATACTGGTGATAAAAATCAAGAACGTTTAATAAAAGAAGGAAACGTTTTTTTTAGAAAAACTCCCTCTTCATCATCAGAACAATTAACACTTTCCAATTATTTTGGTTTACCAAACAGATCAAAGCATACAGCAAACTTTAAAATATTCTATGAGAACTTTGAACATGATTTTTCTGCAAATATTAGAGCAGTATATAGAAGTAAATATGCTTTTTTTGACACCAATAGTAGCCAAGGTATTATAGATGATTATGACAAGTTTGTAGCTTCTAGAACGCTAGTTAATATGGCTATTGATAAGACCTTTTTTAATTTAATGACATTACAATTTGGAATTGATAATGTTTTTAATGAGCAAGGAGAAGAAAATAAGACATCTTTTTTTACAGTAAGTAATGGAGGAAATATACCTAATGATAACGCATTACAATTAGGTAGAACTATATACAGTAGAATAACTTTTAAATTTTAAAATAAACCTTAAACATAAATAAATCAAAAATGAAACATTTAAAATCAATTTTAGTCATAGCGATTATATCTTTTGTAGCTATTTCTTGTAGTGATAATAACGATACGGTAATAGAACCTACATCAACACCTAAACAAATAAAGAACTTCTATGCACCACAAAAAACAAATTATACTGTTAGTCCACCTGTAACGTCTGGAGAATTTATAAAATTTAGTTTTAAAGAAGGAAAAGCAGTAACTGGTGATAACTGGGATATTGCTTTTAGAGGAACTAGAATTTTAGTGAATGGAGGAACTACTATTGGTGGAATAACAGAAGAGTCTGTTAGAACAAAAAACGCATCAATAGCATTAGTAAGTAATACTTTTGATAAAGTTGAAACTGTACCATCTGATTCAGAATTTAAGCAGGATGCTTCTGGAAGTTATGCTTTACCTTGGGGAAGTAACAAAGGTTGGTATACTTATTTAGGTTTACCTTCTCATAAAATTGAACCTATTGCAGGGAAAGTAATTGTAGTAAAAACCATAGATGGTAATTATGCTAAAATGGAAATAAAAAGTTACTATAAAGATATGGATAGCTCTAATTCTGCAGATCCTAAAAATTCAGGATCACAATACTATACATTTGATTATGTATATAATTCTAAAGTAGGAGATAAGTCTTTAAAATAAAGAAGAGTTTCAGTAATGTAATTATTGAATTTTGTTAGTTTTTGTTACGTTGAATGGTTTAATCGTTAAGATTAAACCATTCTTTTTTTATTAATGTAAATCATCGATGACATACATTAGTACTTTATTTAAATTATGATGCTCAGGAGCAAATTTTTTACCCTCTTCAAGAATTTCTTTAGCTTTTTTTAACTTAGATTTCCCATAATAATAAGCTCCAACAGACCAATATGCTGTACCAATGGCTTTTTGATTTAAATTTAGATCTTCTTCATTGTTATTAATTATTTTTTTTAATTCATTAAAGTAGTCTAAAGCTTCAGTAACTTTTCTATAACGCATTTTTTCTTGAGTTAAATAAGAATATAAAATAGTCATAAATGATTTATAGTAGATCGATTTTTTTATAAAAGGAAACTCTGTAGAATACGTATTTATTTTTTTTAAAACAGTTTTATTAGGGCTACTGAATCTAAATTTTTTCATAATTGATAAGCTAACCATGTTTTGAATTTCTTCATCTTTGGGATCCAATTTTAAGGCTTCTCTTCCATGTTTTAGAATAATATTTATGCTTTTGTTTAGTCTACTGTTTTTTTCAATTAAAAACTTATAAATATAGAGTTTACTAATTTTCGTTACTTCAGTATTTTTAATTTTATTTAGTTTAGAAAGTGTATTTTCTAAAAAAGGAAGGTTGTTTTCATTTGAAGTAATAATATTATAAATTAAATACCTAATGTCTTTATCGTGGTAATCTTTTTGATAATTAAAATTATTAAAAAAACTAACGATATAGTTTAAGTTTTTGACGTTAGAGAAACTAGTTTTTTCTATTAATAAAGCTATAATAGATTTTTTTAAAAAATTGATTTTTTTTGATGAATAAAACTTTTCTGCTTTTAAAAGATAGTTATAACTCTCTTCATAGTTTTCAAGATTAAAAGAATAAATTGCTTTGTTATAGTATTGAATGCCTATTAATTCTTCTTTTTTTATAAACTCTTTTTCATAAAAATAATTATGATAAGCCTTATTGTAGCCAATTTTATTAACATCATTTTTTGTTAACAGCTTAGTTTCTATTAATGCATTAACAGCAGTTTTCATATCATTTTCAGAAGGTACATAAAAACCGTCATTTCCAGGTATTGTTGTTTCTACATATATATTATGAGTGTTTGGATAGGCAACAATATATACATGAGATGGAATTTCTTTTACTTGAAAAGGTATATCTAGTTTATTAAAAGTATATGCATAAAGAGCGGAGGCAGATACACAATTGTAAGTCTTTGATGATATTATTAGATCAAAATCAGCAATGGGATCGTATTTTTCAAGAAAATTATTATGAATTTTTTTAAAAACTAATTTTATTTTCTTTTTTGGATTTAGTTTTTTAAATTTTTTAGTATTAAGTTTTACTATAAAATCATCAATAAATAGAGCTTTTTGTATAGCTAAACTATCAGTGTACATTGAATCTATAGCAAAAAGGGCTTTTAAGTATTTTAATTTTGAAGTGTCTTTTTCGTAATTTTTAAAAGTTATTTTTTCAAAATTAGACACATGTTTTATGGAGTCTAATGATTGAGCATTTGTTAAAAAACTAAGGAAAAAGATACAGTAAGCAATTTTTGGCAATTTCATTTATTAAATTTTTTCTTTTAAATATTTTGAAGTGTATGATTTTTTATTTTTAGCTAATTCTTCTGGGGTACCAGTAAAGATTAATTCACCACCGTTTTTTCCTCCTTCTAAACCAAGATCAATAATATAATCGGCACATTTAATAAGTTCAATATTATGCTCAATAACAATTATTGAATGTCCTTTTTCTATTAAAGCATTAAATGAAGCCAATAGCTTCTTAATGTCATGAAAATGCAAACCTGTGGTTGGTTCATCGAAAATAAATAAGGCTTTATCTTTTGTGTTTCCTTTTACTAAAAAAGAAGCAAGTTTTATACGTTGCGCTTCACCACCTGAAAGAGTAGAAGAAGATTGTCCTAATTGTACATATCCTAATCCAACATCATGTAAAGGTTTTAGTTTTTTTGCAATTTTAGGCTGATCGTGTTCAGTAAAAAAAGCAACGGCATCGTCTATGGTAAGGTTTAGAATATCATCAATTGTTTTTCCTCCAAAGTTAACTTCTAAAACTTCTTTCTTAAAACGTTTTCCATTACAAGTCTCACATTGTAAATGCACATCGGCCATAAACTGCATTTCAATAGTAACATCACCTTCACCTTTACAAACTTCACAACGACCACCTTCAACATTAAAAGAAAAATGCTTTGGTTGGTAATTTCTTATGTGTGATAGTTTCTGTATAGATAATAACTTACGAATATCATCATAGGCTTTTATATAGGTTACAGGGTTAGAACGTGATGAACGTCCAATAGGATTTTGATCTATAAATTCAACATGTTTTAACTCACTATAACTTCCTTTTATCTCTGTAAATTGTCCAATCTTGTTTCCATATCCAATTAGTTCTTTTTGCATTGCAGGGTATAGAATTTTTTTAACTAGCGTACTTTTTCCACTACCAGATACACCTGTAATAACTGTTAAATTATTAAGAGGGAAAGAAACATTGATGTTCTTTAAATTATTTTCACGAGCACCAACAATATCTATAGTGTTTTTAGAAGATCTACGTTTTATAGGAACTTCAATTTTTAGTTCTTCTGATAAGTATTTAGCAGTTAACGATTCTGATTTTAAGATTTCATCAAAAGTTCCTTCAGCAACAACATGGCCACCATAAGTACCAGCTTCAGGGCCAATATCGATAATGTAATCAGCTTCTTTCATGATGTCTTCGTCATGTTCTACAACAATAACAGTATTACCTAAATCGCGAAGATCTTTTAAAACACCAATTAATTTCTCCGTATCTTTTGGATGTAATCCTATACTAGGTTCATCTAAAATATACATGGAACCTACAAGAGAACTACCTAATGAAGTAGCTAAATTTATTCGTTGGCTTTCTCCACCCGAAAGTGTATTTGATGTTCTATTTAAGGTTAAATAATTTAAACCAACATCTTGTAAGAATTGTAATCGACTATTAATTTCTGTTAGTAATCTTTTCCCTATTTTTTCTTCATATTTATTTAACTGAATGCTATTAAAAAATAAAGCAAGTTCATCTAGAGGTAACATAACTAAATCAGAAATTACTTTATTATATACTTTTACATAATTAGCTTCTTTACGTAAACGTTTACCATTACAATCTGAGCAAGTAGTTTTTCCTCTGTAGCGAGAAAGCATTACTCGATTTTGAATTTTATAACTTTTTTCTTCTAATTTTTTGAATAGACTATTAATTCCATCAAACTTTTTATTTCCATTCCAAACCAATTCTTTTTGCTCTTCTGTTAATTCAAACCAAGGTTTGTGAATTGGAATATTAAAATCTGAAGCATGTAGAATTAAATTGTTTTTATATTCTCGGTAACTATCAGTTTTAAAAGGAAAAATTGCGTCTTCATAAATAGAAAGCCCTGTGTTAGGTATTACTAATTCTTCGTCAATTCCTATAACACTTCCATAACCTTCACAATTTGGACAGGCTCCATAAGGATTGTTAAAACTAAAAAGATGCGTATTTGGTTCTAAGAAAGAAATTCCATCTAACTCAAACTTATTGCTAAATTCATTTATAGTATTATTAGCTAAATTTTCTATAAAACAGATTCCTTTTCCTTCAAAAAAAGCTGTTTGTATAGCATCTCCTAAACGGTTATAAAAGTCTTCTTCATCTTTTACAACAATTCTATCCACAACTAATAATAGCTCATTTCCTTTAAAATCAGAAACTGGAAACTCATCAATTCTATATACAGTATCGTTGTATTTTAAACGGGCATATCCTTGTTGAGTTAGTACTTGGATAACTGTTTTAATATCTCTATTTTCATTAATAATAATAGGTGCTAATAATAAAAGTTTTGTGCGTTCTTCAAATTTTTTCACAAAGTTTAAAACGTCTGAAACAGTATGTTTTTTTACTTCATTACCAGAAATAGGAGAGTAGGTTGTTCCTATTCGAGCGTATAATAATTTTATATAATCGTAAATTTCTGTTGAGGTACCAACTGTTGATCTTGGATTGGTAGAATTTACTTTTTGTTCAATAGCAATTGCAGGAGCAATACCTTTAATATAATCTACTTTAGGTTTATGTAATTTTCCTAAAAATTGACGTGCATACGATGATAAACTTTCTACATAACGTCTTTGCCCTTCTGCATATAAAGTATCAAAAGCTAGTGATGATTTTCCAGAACCAGAAAGACCAGTAATAACTACTAGTTTATTTCGGGGAATAACAACATCTATATTTTTTAAATTATGGAGGCTAGCTCCTTTTATAATGATGTTTTCTTTAGGACTTATGGTAGAAATATCTGTCTTCATTTACGCGAAAAAATAAGCGATAAAAGTACAGATTTCTAAATTAAGAAAAGAAGTAATATTAAAAAGAGTTTAAATTAAAATTAAATAAAAAAGTGCCTTGTGCTAACAGCACAAGGCACTTTTCAAAAATTAAATATTTTACCCTACAGGGAAAATATCCTTATTATGATCCGTCACTTTTTTATCATAAACGACTATAGCACTTTCTGCTTTAACATAATATCTACTAGTTTCATTGTCTATTTTTATAGCCATCACAAAACCATTTTCGTTTCCTCTACCCCAAGATTCATTTTGTTGAGGTTTAATTGTGAAAAAGTTAGTTTTCCCATCTGTTGCCCATTGATTTATAGCAACTTCTATTGTTTTTGATGTTTGATTTGATACTGTTATCATAATGTTTATTGTATTATCCCTTTACTCGTTTGGCTTTTCAGGGGGACGCCTCGTTTTTTATAGTAGTTTCTGAGCTCTACTTTTGAAAACTAATTTTTAGCGCTATTTTTAGTTTTCTTAATTAAAATTACTATTTAAATACATTGAAAATTGTATTAATGTTATGAGTACTTTTTTGAAATGAAGTGACTAGGTTAAAAAAGGTTGTAAAGTGCTTTTTTTGAAATTTAGTATAGTAGATTACTATACTAAATCTTTTACACCAACTCTCAAAGAAGGATTTTCAAGTAATAATTCTTTGATTTCATCAGCAGTACTATATCTCTTTATTCCTCCTTTCCAAGTTTCTAATACTGGAATATTACGCATACCTTGAGCTGAATAAACGCCTTCTTTATTGCTATATGTAAGAGGATTCTCTTCTAGTAATACAAAGTCTGCACATTTACCTACCTCTAATGATCCTGCCCATTTATCTGCATGACATTGCCAAGCTGAATCATAGGTCATTGCTTTAAGGGCTTGAAACCTAGTAATGCGTTCTGTTTTATTTAAGACTTGGGTATTTAATTCTTTTGGAGCCCCTTCCATTATTCTTGTGATAGATTGCTCCATCATACGCAATGGACCTAATGGAGTAACACTATTATCGCTATGAAGTGTGATTCTCATATCATAATCATGTAAAGCAGCATAACACCTATCTAAGTGGTTACTTCTTTCTTTACCTAATATAGTTTGTTGAAAAACCCAGCCCCAATAACCTACATGTCCTATTAAAAAACTTGGAGATATTCCTAACTCTCGCATGTCAGCCATATTTTGATTAGATAATAAAGAAGCATGTTCTATTCTATCTCTTCTACTTTCTATGGTTGATTTATTAATGCCTGCTAGTTTGAAAGCATTGATTGTACGATCAAGTGCATGATCTCCATTAGCATGAACCATTACAGGCCAATTATTATCTACAGCTTTACTTATTAGGGTGTTGAATTCTATTGGATAGCCATAATTAAAAACTCCTTCGTTTATTTGTTCAGAAATTTTTGTTCCATCTTCTCCATAGAGAACAAAATTTTCATTACAGTCATAAGGTGCTTTTTGATAACCTGTAAGCCCTTGATTAGACCCATCCGACACTACTTTTACATAGGCTAGGTTAAATTTATCGTTGCCTTTATTTGGATAATATTTATTCTCTATCTTATTATTAAAATCATCTAAAGTGATAGCAACCAGTGCTCCTCCTATTCTTACACTACAATCTTTATTGGCTTTTTCTTTTAAGTATTCGGGTTGGTTCAGCCCTTTTTGAGAATAAGGTTCTATTCCAGCATCAAAAAGATAGGTTGCACCTCTACTACTAGCTTCTTTAAAAATCTTATCGACTTCAGTAGATAATTTTTTCTCAAATGTAATAGGATTAATACTTTCTGCTATTATTTTTAATACAGGTTCCATTTCGGCAATCTCTTTCAATATACCGTCCTTATTTAATGTTACCCCTTTTCTTGCTGCTAATTCAATGGCTGCTGTATTAACATAAGCCAAATGCATAGATGAGTTCATTAAAAATACGGGCTGGGTATTTGATACACGATCTAAAATTTCAGCGTTGAACTCCTTATTGTGATTTATTAATAAAGATGGATCCGCATTACTTCCAAAAATCCATGTATCTGATAAACTTTCTTTTTTACCATCAGTTGCTTCTTTTTTTAAAGTTTGTATAATCCAATTTGTACTGTACTTATCTTCTTCTTTGGTAGCTACATTTGTTCTTAATTCCTGTCCTATAAAAGGACCTACATCTGTAGCCATGTTAAAAACTGCTGTTGGTAGAATATGAAGATGAGGTTCAAAAAAACCAGGAAGTAGTGTTTGTCCTCCAAAAATAATTTGTTCAGCAGTATCTTCAGGCATTTTTTCTTTTACGCTATCATAGGAACCGGTTGCTATGATATATCCATTTTTTATACCTACAGCTTCAACCATGGCATCTTTTCCTTCAGCCATGGTCTGGATATAACCTATGTTTTTATCATTTTCATCCATAGGATTAGTTCCTGTACGGAATATGATTGTATTCGAAAGAGTGGTGTTTTCTGTGTTTTTTTCGTTTTCTGTCTCTCCTAGTTTAGCATCAGGAATTAATGATTTCCACATTGGATTACAGCATGAACAATGTAAACCCTCAGGGTGATTATGTGTATGACTCATAGTTTTAGTTTTTAATACTATTATTTATAGTGCAATTTGTTATTCTCTAATGTGAAATTAGAGTTTAAGTAGTCTGAATTTTGGAAAGATGTTGTGAACGTGCTTTTAGATGTTGTGAGATAAAAGCTTTCAATCAGGAAGTTTTTCAGAATTGTATTTTTACAATGGATTTTTATTAAGAAAATATAGTTTAATAATAAAATATAGAGCAATAGATCGTTTAATAAAGTTGTGATATTGATTGTACTCTTGAACGGTATAATTATAATTGATTATAGTATATAGTTCAAAATTGATATACTAATAATATTTTTTATCTTTTTTGTTTGTGAAGTAATAGTATTGAGATAGTCCAGTTTAGGTGTAGTGATTGTCAAAAATGGTAAAAAAGGAAGGTATAAAAAATGTACTACTATAAGTTTTACTTAAAAAATGAATTGTTTTTTTAAGTAAGAAATAGATATTATAACGTAGTTTAAATAAAAGCCACACTACAAAGTAGTGTGGCTTGATTAAAGTATTATAGACTTGGTTCCATATTTTGTTCTTTAACAAAAGAAGAAAGTTTATCTACATTCAATTCGTCAGATAATTCAATAAGTTCAACTTTTTGATAACCAACATCAACCCATTTTTCATCACGTAAAAATGAGTATGTTGCTGTTCCCGATTTCCAATCGTCTTCTAATGACATTCTCAATTTTACATTTTGTATTGGTTGAGGTGCTCCTAATATTAAAGGTGCATAAGGAGATACACCTTCTGCTACTACTAAAATATTACATGAATTCATTGTACACATATATGAGTAATCACCACTTAAAATTGTTGGAATATTTAAAGGAGGATTTACAGCTTGTGTAATATTACCCTTTCCAATAATCTTTTTTGTGTTTGTATCTACAATTAGCGATAGATTAAAAGAAATACCTCCAGCAAGGTGGTTGCTAATTCTATAATTTAAATGAAAATAATGTCTGATTTCGTTGTTTTGATTTTCCATGAGGGACGTTTTTTAAGTTTGGTATTTTTCCTTACTCATTAGGCTTTTCGGGAGACGCCTCGTTTTTTTAGTAGTTTCTGATCTCTACTTTTGAAAACTAATTTATAGCGCTATTTGTCTTCATTTATAAAGTTACTTTTAATAGTAGGAGCGATTTAAATTAATGTAGTGAATTCTTCTTTTTTGTGTTGTGAGTAAAGTGTAAGGTGTTGTAAATTGGATTTTTAATTTGTTTTTTGAAAACTAAAACAACTCAAGATATAACATCTTAAGTTGTTTTATTTCATTATTAGATAACATGAAAAAGGAAATAGTTAATATATAAAAATAGTGTAAGTGTTTTTATTAAACTTTATACTGTAACTTTTTAAACATCTCTTTAGAAGGATTTCGGTTATATTCTAAATATTTGAATCCTTAAGCCATATCATTGAATCACCTTGCTCATCATTTTGAGTAGTATCATTATCAATACTTAAATTATCAATTAAGTTTTCCTCTAATGATTGAATTAATTGATATCCTCGGTTTGGAATAGTTGGAACTCTGCTTAAAGATTTCCAGTAATGTTTAAACTTAAGATTTTCATATAATTGATTACCAGTAAGTATACAGTTAGCTCCAACATATATTCCAGGAATATATCCAGCATTAAAAACAGTATTATACCATGCATTACAATAATCTATTACATTTTTAGAAGGAGTATTTGAAGCAATTCCTTCTAAATCACACCAAATATTCATTCTTAGTGGTAACCCAATATCGATGGCGTTAGAAGCAGCATTTTCACCATAAGTAGTTCCCTTATTTGCTGTAGGTGTCCATCCCGAATAAAGAACATGTTGTACTGCACTCAATGCTAATCCAGCATTAAGAATATCTTGTGCTTCATTAAAACTAAGGTCGCCAGATTTTTGACCAGCCGTAAGAGAGAGGTACCTAATACAAAATGAATATCCTACTTTTTTTAAATAAACAGCTTGACTAGCAGTTACAACTGTATTTGTATCAAATCCTTTTAAATTTGGTGGAGCATTTTGAATTGTTCCAGATAGTATTTTCTTGTTAGCTTCCATGTTTTAAATGTATTGGTTAGTTTATAAAATTGATGAGTTATAAGGTGTTAAAACGGAGATGGATTTATCTCTTTAGCGGCTAAAAATTGGTTTAGAATATTTAAAACAAAATTTGGAGGATTGCCTGCTATTAATTTTGATCTAGAAACATGTCTGCTTGTTATTTTTAAATTTTCATCATAGTATAACTCTATGAGTTTAACTTCATTTGAAGTACTCGTAGCAGCAAGAGCAATGGCGTCATCAAAATCTTTTTGAACGAAAGTAGTACCTAGGCTAAATACTTTTGGGTTGTTTGGATGTAAAATATTTCCATAAACGTAAGTGAGATTAGCTTTTCTTGGATGCCAACCAATATTTCTACAATTTGAATGTTGAAGAGTTAAACGGCCATTTTCAAAATATAAAGTAGGTAATTGATTAGGGGTAGATTGTGTATAACCTCTTAAATTTCCCATTTGAGCTAAAGTAACTATAGGTCTAATAGCAATGTTTTCGTATTCACTATTTCTTATATATTTAAAAAACACACCTAGAGAATAATTGTAAATAATTTTATCTGTGGCAGAAGGATAAATAAAGTAAAGATCGGTGTCATCTGCAAAATAGAATCCAGGAAAATTAATATTTGCCTGATTACTTGTTACTAGATGAGGTGGATTTGTAGAATAATCGTAAATCATAATTGAGTTTGTATTAAATAATTGCCTACTCTATTCAGTTTTCAGCGTCCCTGTTTTTTATGATATATTATTTTTATTGAAGTATTTATTTTAAGCTTTCTATACTAGAAAATATGGGGATAGAAGATATAGGAAGGCTTTCGAAAAAATTGTTAATATCTTCTTGTTTTAAGGTATTCCAACGGTCGTTATCTATTTGTTTAGGGCTGGTGTTTTCAGAGTGAATTTGTCCTATATAAGAGGTTGTAGTATTATTTGGAAGTATTTTTTTTACAGCATCCGCCCAAACAAAAGCATTGTCTTCTCCACAAGTCATTACAGGAAAAGGATTAGATTCCCACAACTTCTTTGTATAGCATAAGGTAGCTCCGTACACCCAAGGTTTATTTGATAGTGGATAATTATACTGCCAGAAATTAGAAGATGATTTATCATAAAATAAAGGAGTGCTTAAACCTGTAATTTCTAATTCATGAGTAAGAAGAAAAAAGAGTTGTTGTTCTATCCAATTTGATGCATAAAAATCATCATCATCTAAATGAACTATAAACTGCCCTTTACTCATTTGGCAAGCCATATTTCTTTTGGTACCAATATCTAATTTTTCATTAAGATGAACATATTTAATTAGAGGGCTATTGGGTATTAAAGGTTTAATAGCATTTTCTCCATCGTCAATTATTATTAACTCTTTGTTTGGATAGTTTTGTTCTAAAAACTGATTTACTGCATGTTTTATGAATTTAGCACGGTTATAGGTAGGCATAATACAACTAACTAAAGGCAGTTTATCTTTTTCAATTGTTGAATTTTTTATAATACTTAATTGATTAGATTCAAGGATATTAATAGGTGTTTTTTGTAAAGATATTAATGAAGAACTCTGTTTTACTATTCGATATGAATTAGAGTTTGTTAGTTCTTTAATAAAAGTCATTACTCCTGGGAATGCCAAACAATAGTCATGAAATAATATTATAGCGTCTTCCTTTAAGTTTTTTTCAAAATGATAAAAATCGCGTGATACATTGGCGTAATCATGTAATCCATCTATTAGAATAAAATCTATTTTTTCATCAAGATCAACTAAATAAGGAGTTTGTTTAATTACTTTAACTTCTTCTAAATTTAAGTTTTTAAGGTTCTGTTTAAATTTGTCATAGCAAGGTGCATATTGATCAATAATAGCATCTTCAGCACCTAGTCTTCCTGAAAAATCATCGATAGCAATTATTTGAGATTGGTTGTTTACATGTTGAATGACCAATGAAATAACTGAAGTTGCTTTGCCACAATAACTACCTATTTCTAAAAAGGTGGCATTAGTTTTATTTTTAGCCTTTAAAAAAACTAATTCAACTAATAATTCGAATTCATCATTTTCTAACCAGCCCTCAATGTTTTGTGTTTTAGGGCGAATGTTTTTAATTAATTGAAATATATCTTCAGAATATTCTTTCGGGTAAGAAAGAACATAATTTTCATAATAGGTACTTATATTATTTCTATTTTTATTTCTAATGTCTCTTATTATAGGGTGAATCCAAAATGATTTCTCCGCTTGTAGAGCGTGCTGAATATTTTCATTAGTATAAACATATTTATATTTTACAAAATCATAGGTACATGGGTTTTCTATGATAGTAAAACCTAAGGCAATAATTAGAGTAGGAAGTATTATTTCTTCACTAGCCCAAATTTTTGTTTTTTTTAGAATTTCTTGTAATTGAATGTTGGTTCTAAAAAGAGCAACTAACTTTAGAGAGGCTCGATAAGTAAAAACTGTTGAAGGCCAAAATGTCCAATATAAAAAGGCATTTTTGCCATTAGGTAATTGATCTAAAAAAGGTTGCCATAATTCTTTTTCTTGATAAGCTGTTATAGCTGGATCTATGTGAGTGTCTTTTTCAATACGTGAAGGTACTTGACCTAACATACCCAAATTGGGGTTTTTGTAAAATGTTTCTGTAATAAAATCAGTGTAATTTTGACCACAAGCAAGTTGATCAGAATCGACGACAGTAATGGTATCAAACTCTAAATTATTGATAGCGTATTCCATACAATCGATAGCAAAATCATGTAACCATCCCCATTTTAATGGTTTAGGATTGGAATGAATTACGACACCATATTTTTCAAAAGGAAAATACTTGAATAAGTTTTCATCTGTTCCTCCATTGTATAATAAAATTTTAGATGTAGGGTCTAGATACTTTAAGTTTCTAACTAAATCAATAATACAGTCTTGATTTTCATGAACTAAACATATGAAAATATTTTTAATTGGCTTCATTTTTTCTTTTATTATATACTGTTACAAAGAAACTGTATGATTAAATTTTGGTAGTTTATAAGTATATTTTATCAAATAATTGACAAACGTATTGGTAGGCCTTGTTTCATATTGACTTACTTTTATAGAGGAAGCATCTGTTTCGCTAGTAGGTATTCCTGTATATGCTTTACTATTAACTGTAGCTGTACCACTACCATTTTCTCCAGGAGCCGGAGGTCCTATCGGTTTGGTATAAATATGTTGGTGTGTTTGTAAAGCATCTTTTTGAGTAGAGCCTATACCATTTTTCGTTCCTCCTGCTGCTGCTGTACGGTCTTCTATACTAGCTTTATCAGTATCAATACCTCTAAGAAATTGACCTCTTAAATCTGGGAGGTTAAACATTAAGTTTTGCTCAGATCCAGAAGAACCATAAAGATTTCCTAATGCAACATATAGCTCAGGGTATTCACTAGCTTTTAATGAAGAACCGTCACATAACATCCATCCAAAAGATTCTATAGGTTGTGTTGTTGGCGGACTACTATTTTGTTGAGGATTTATATAGCTAGCTACATTGCCCGCAAAAGCTGTTATTGCACCCACTGGTAGAGTTGTATTAAATAAAGAAAAATTGGAATCATTCATGGTTTTCTATGTTTAGTTTTTTACTGTTTTGAAGAATTTGCATTGAGGTAGGAATCAGTACTTCCCATGAGTCTATTATTTTGGGTAAATATTTAGCAACGTGGAATGTTTTTTTTAGTTCATATATAATTGATAGTTGATCTATATTTATAGTTCCATTTTTATTAATATTATTAAAACAAGGAGCTAAACTATCTTTTGATGTCCAAACAGTGCCTGTGCTTAAGAAATAAAGGAAACCATAGTTAAACACAGGAGATATTGGAATAATAATTTCAGCATAACTTGCTTTAAGAAAAGCAGAGAAAAAATCTGGAGATAAAGAAGAAACAGAAAAAAAACCATTATGATTATCATACTCATCAAAAAAGGTATAAGACATTTCATTCCATTCGAGAGCACTATTTAAATATTGTATGATTTCTGATTGATTATATTCTAAGGAATTATTGACATCAGAATTAATCATGTTTATGGGAAGGCCTTTAACCTGTAATGTATTTTGAAGTAATTGTTTTCGAATATTTTTTTCTAATTCTCGTTTAACAATAGAACGCTCAGTAAGAGGATTTATAGTTTCTTTTTTTGTGTTTGAAGTACCTATAGTTAAATTATATGCTGTTTCTTTTTTTATATAAGAATCATATAAAAGTTGGTACATTTCTATTTGCCAGGTTAAAATAGTTTTTGGTAGTGGTACGCAAGAAATGTTTACACCCATTTGAAAATCTGTTTCTGAATTTGGTGGTGACATTTGAATACTTGGATTGAATACAGCACTAACAGCAATATTACTTTGTTCATTATTTAATGAATTTAATTCTCTAGTACCAGTAACAGAAGATGATCGACTAAAAGTAAAGGTATTTTGTCCTAAAAAGCCATTAACAATACTATCTGTTTCTCCTGAACCGAAAGCATATTCTATGGTTGCAGCATTAGCATAATATAGGCTAGGTAATGCTATTAGTTTACTTTGTGAAAGCGTGATGATGTCAGAGACAACGATTTTTTCTTGTGGATATAAAGGAATTTTTTTTAATTCATAATACTGAGATGCTATTAGATAATTATCTTTTGTAACATCTTGATAGGTATAAATATTAAAATCTTCAAGTGTTTTTGGTTTTTGAAGGTTACTTCCGTTTAAAATTTTAGTTTGTTTTATATACGCAGCTGCTGGATTAGGGATACTAAAACTAAAAAGCATGCGATTACCATAATTAATTACTTTGGTTTTATACACTTTATTTAACCAACAATAGATACCATATACAGGATTCTTATTGTTGCTATTATTTACTGTACTAATAGAAGTATCTTCTAATTCTTTTAACTCAGTATATGCTCTTACTCTATTTATTTTTTCGGATACTCGCTGTGTTGTTTTATTTAAAACTTTTTTAGCAAAAGAGGATAACTGCTTTTTATCTGGTGTTTGTGTGGTTTGTGTTTTAGTATATGAGCCTTTGATTGTTATATTTGTTGGAGGCCCATATGTTGAAACTAAACCAGGATCGGGATAATTAGTAGTTTCAGTAGTTTCAGCTATGGCGTTCCATAATTCTTCACTAAAATCATTGTTATTCTCATTATTCGAAGTAAAAGAGTCATTTAAAGACACTGTTTTTGAAATCTTTTTATCTACAACACGATCTAGTTTTCTATTAATAATTTTTCTTTTCTCCCCAGGCATAATATTCGTTATACTTGCTAGTTCACCTATTTCGTAGCGAAGTAATTTATGTTTAACTAGTTGTAAATCACCAATAGCATAGGGTAAAATAGTATTGGTAATACTAATAGGAGGAGAAGAAGGGTAAGGAGGTAAAGGAAATATTTTTTCATCTAAAACTATGGTTGCATTAAATAGGGATAGTAATGTAGTTTGAGAAATTGTTGTATTATTTTGAGAATGATCTAAATGGTTAAATACAACTTCTAAAAAATTACAAATAGTTAATACTTCTATTATTGACATCAAGTTATCATTTTCGTAACCCATTTCTATAATTAAAGCAAAATAAGATTCCCATAGTCTTTCTTTATTTTCTAAATAGATTGTTGTTTTAAGATAATTTGAAAAATCAACAATATCCGTTTTAAAAAAAATACAGGTTTGTTCTATTATTTGACTTAAGTTCTTTTCTTTAGTTAAAAAGAAAAAAAAGGAATTGAAATTATTAATATAGCCATGTAATGATGCAAGATTATCTACATATTGTAATTCATAAGGAGGCTTTCCTTCAATAAAGGAAGTGGCTTCAGTAAACATTCCTTCTCGGTTGTTTACGGATTTTAATGAAGACAATTTATTAATAAAGGTAAAAAGAGGAGGGCTTTTAATAAACGGTTTATAATAAAAAAAGTTCCATAAGCGTTCAGAGTTATTCACCTTTGGCCAACCTGATAAATAAATATATGGAAACAGATCACTAAAAGTATCAGAAGTAATTATTGGAGTTGTAATATCTGTATTACAGTTCTCAATAATAATATCGTCAGGAATAGGAGTTGGAATTTTTGGATTAAAACTTATTAGAAAACCTTCAGTGTGCCACGCATAATTTGTGCTTTCTTTTTTGTAATAATAGAAATCTGCAAAAATTCCTAAAGTGTCTGTAGAATTAAAACTACTAAATTTTTTTATTTCTAATGTTCCTTTTATAATGATTTCATTTTTAAAAGTATGATGTATAATGGAGGGTGTAGAAATAAAAAGGTTCTTCGGAGTGTAACTATCTTGTTTGTTTTTTTTCCAAAAAACTTTAGATGAAACTTGATATTCTGTTTTGTCATTCCAAATTGGAGTTTCGAAATGAATTACTAAATTATCATCAAAGGTGGGGAATATTGTGTCTTCCCATATTTTTATTTCTACCTCCATTGTGTGTAGTTTTAATATTCTTATTAAACTGAGCTTATTTAAGTTTTAGCTAAAATTGTTTCCGAGAATTAAAAAGAAAACACTTGTATTTAAGAGTGTTATTTTCTTGATATACAATCAATATTGTAAAGTCAATTTGTAATTCTATTTTATTTAAATGTGATTTGTAGAAGCCTCGAATTAACCATTTTTCATTAAAAAATATAACATAGCGTGCTGTTTTTAATTAGACTCTTACCATTTTTCTATTGTTTCAAGTTGAATTTTGTTAGCAACAAGGGTTAAGTAAATTGATTTTAAGCTTGTAAAGTCAATATTTAAAGAAGGTTCTTTAGAATTCAATTTTGAGACGCTTATAACCGTGCCAATTTGAAAGTTGAGGTATTTTCCTTTAAAATATTGTTCTTCAATAAGAAAATCTCCTCTGTAAATTTGTATAGCTATAAATTCATTTCCTTTTATTTGTTCATAATCAATAATCTGTTTTCCATCTCTATAACTTTGTTGTATTGAAATAATCCCATTCTTAGAAATTAAAAAGAGTTTATTTAATGTAGTATATACAGTTTTTAAGTTGTAAAATACTGTTGTGCTTCCTGATATTTTTACTAAACGAAAACTTAAATGCCATAAAATTTTTATTTTACAAGACCATTTGTATTGGCAATTTTTTACCCAAATATTTTTTTTTGTATTGGCTAAGGATTTGTTTCTATCTTTTTGAAAGAAAGCAATATTATTATTTCCAATGGATAAATTTGTAAAATGAAAGTTTGTATACATAAATTGAAAGCATATATTTATTTTAAACTTATTCTTCTAAGTATTCTTTAAATTTTAAAATAAAACCTAATTCTTCTCTAGTTCTATTTGTTTCTCCATATCGAAATTGTATACGTAAATAGATTCCAGTAGTTGTAACATGAAGTTGTAATTTTCCTAGTCCGTTAAAATATATATCGGTTACTGTAAAATTAGAATTCGGTTTGGGAGGAGATACTTTGTTATCTTCAGGAATAGGAATATCGTACCAAGCTCCTGTTTTACTAAGAGTAACTTTACTAGACACTCCATTGGGGTCCTTTGTGTAATCAGTTACTATTGCATCAATAGAAATTAATTCTTGCTTGGTAGGAGGACTTGTTTGAGGGCTATATTTAGTAATGGCTTCAATTTTAATTCCATTGTAAGGAACTTGATCATGGTTTTGTTGTTTCCAGTCTCCTGAGTACCAAATATTATTATAAGTATTATTCATTTTTAAATTTTTATTAATGAGATATTTTATAAGAATGATTTATGATAAGAAGGCATGTATGACCATGCCTTCTATACCTAACCTAAAAGTAATTACTGATTGATGTTTTCTAAGGTAAAATTGAAAGGCTCAGAACTTTTTCCAGGTCCTCCACCTGACATTACTATATCTGCACTTGTAATTCCAAATAAATTAATTTCTGAATTAATTTGTGAAATTATAGCAGAGTTCATTACATCTCCTTCTTCTATTTGTGAAACAACACCGATGTAAATTTTTGGTTGGAACTCAAAAACAGCTTTTTGCCCAGGAGCTAAACCAGTTTTGGAAGCTAATAATTTCCCGTCTCTATAACAGTTTGCATTGATTGCTCCACTAGCTAAATTATTTCTTACTTCTACTTCATTAGAGCTAGTAGCAGATGTAGAAGATTGTTTAAGGATGTCTCCAGACGTATCCTTAATCATATCAAAAGCATTTCCATTTGAAGCAGTTAATTGAGGTGTAAAGTTCCCATATGAATCACTTGATGATACTTGAAATTGCATAGGGTATGTAAATGGATGATTGTCTAATCTTCCACAGTTTTCAATTACTTTCCAAGCAATTGCAATTTCTCCAAAATCTTCGGCAACATTTTGTTGAAAAATTACAATACTACTATTGTTTGTATCTGCTGATTTGTTAACGAAGTTTAATTTAATTTTGTCCATGATTATGTTAATTTTTTATAAAAAGTTTGTTTTATATTTATTTTAAGTGTTTTTATTTAAGACTTAACCCAAGCATTACCATTCCATTTAAATTCTTTGCCTAAACTTGGTTTGTTTTGATGAGATTTAAAAGGACCAGCATGTATGTTTTGTATGCCTTGGCTTTGAAGGTATGCTGTCACATCAATTGTGAATTTGTTTGCTTTATAATGATTATGATCGTCTTGTTTGCCGTAGCAAAGACTATCACCAGGGCCATCATAAGTAAAGTTTTGAACATTGTAAGATGCCATAATTATTTTTTAAAAAGGCTATAGATTTTAGATAAGATCTATAACAAGTTAGTATAAGCCATTAGACTTTCTAATGATCTTTATTATTTTTCACAGACCTATTTTAATCTTTTTAAGAAGTGTATAGGTATTGTGTGAAAATTTCAAAATCAAATAGCGCAACATTATTGTATTTTCTTATAAGTTCGATATATTATATACCATGTACTTTTGTCGGGGGACTATCATTTGAAATTTACTTTTTTCACATCCTAATCTGCAGCTTTAGTTTATGAAATTAAAAACTCTAATTGTACAATTATTGAATTCTTATAGTTCAAATGTACAGAGAGAGAAGTGCTTTTTTTTGTACCGATTATGCAACTATTTTACAATTTGAACTATTGTTGTTTTTAAGTAGTTTTTAAAATAAACTCTAATTACTTTAAGTTATATGAGGTGTGTTGTATTTAGCATAAAACTAATTGAGAATTTGATTTATTTTTGTTTCTTTTAATTTTTTTATGTACGAATAAATAGGAGTTATATTTTTATACTCACCAGGAGAACAACCAAATGTTTTTTTAAAATAGCGAGAAAGGTGAGCAGCATCATAAAAACCTGTTGAATAAGAAACTTCAGTAACAGACATGTTGTGTATGTTAAGAAGTTCAGCAGCATATTGTAAACGTAAATCTCGTATTAATTTTAAAGTTGAAAAGCCAAATAACTTTTTAACCTTACGGTTAAGATTAGATGAAGACATGAAAAGTTGCTTTGATAAATCTTCAATAGAAAATGATTCATTATCAAGGTTATCAATAACTATTGAAAATAAGTTTTTTAGCCAGGTATTTTTATTTTTAATTAGAACTAACTGATTAAAATAATTTTCAGTAAAAGGGAGGTTCCAGTCAATAAGTTTAGTTTCTGATTTAATACAATTTTTACGATATGTTGATGGAGAAGACCCATATTCATGTTTAAATTTACGACTAAATGTACTCAAGCTATTGAACCCACATTGAAATGCGATTTCTTTTATTTGATTAGAACTTAAATTTAAAAGTTGTTTGGCTAGGTCCATTTTGTGTTTTAAGATTAGTTTACTAGGAGAGTAACCTGTTTGTTCTAATGTTTTTTTATTGAGTTGAGATTTGCTTATTTGTAATAATTCAGCTAATTGAGAAACTCCAAATGAAGCATCTGTTTTTTTTCCTGAATAATAATGTCAATTTTTTTGACAAAATTTATGTCGGTAATAATGATGTTGTTTTTGTTTATGATTTTTTTCATTTGTATTAGTTTTTTAAATATTTGATTTAAAACGTTAATGTTATTGTAGGCGCAAAAGGAGAATGTTGCAAGCAACAAACTCAGGTTTTCAACCTCTTATTACATGTATTTATCTTTTATAAAAGCCTAGAATTGAACGAAACGTTATTGTTTTATTTAAATAGCTTTAATGGATTAAATGCAATAGCGTTATTTTTCAGAAAATTTGTTTATACAGTAGAGTAGAGTGCTATATAGTTTTGGATTCAAATTATTAGAAAATTTATCCCAAATAACTTTATGTTAGTATGATAAAATGTTGTAGCTAGTTTATGATAATGGATGTTGATGTATTTTATTAACATTTATAAAGATAGAGTCTGTTGAAAATTATTTTTCTATTAACAAAGCTCTATTAGTAACAATCTATATTATGGTAATTTCTAATTTAACCATTGGAAACTAACTGATAGAACTATTTGTTTTTATAAAACTACTTTTAAAATAAAGCAAAAATCAGGTTAATGTTGTGAGGAGATTTTTTTATGTTGTGAGTAGGTGAAAGACTGTTATGAATGAGGTTTAAAATTATATTTAAATAAAAAAGAACTCCAAATATTAAATTTAGAGCTCTTTTTATGTTTATACAAAAATGAGAGTATTTTATATTGGAATATTTACTTTAGAAATCCCCATTGTTTTTGATATTGCTATACCCCAGTTGCCATTAATATCGCTATCTACTTTCCATCCCATTATACCTCCAAATTCTACTTTATTTATTATGGCTTCGTTTAATATGTTTTCGAATTTATTTATAGGGATATATCCAGTATTATTTACATCGGCAGGAGTAATTGGTTTCCCTATTATTAATTTATGAGCAGGCACTCCTTGTTTTAGAATACTTTGTGTAGAAGTAGGGTTTTTAATAGCATTATATTGTTCATCAAATAAAGAGCTGTAATTTTCATAAGATTGGTATTCCCAGTTACCTTGATTATAATATTGAATGTTATAATAATCAATTATTCCGTTAGTTCTTGTTTCTATTTCGCTATATCCTCCGTTAAACATAAAATATGGAGCCTGTGGAGCATGAGAAATTTGTAAAGGATAATTCTTTTCTTTACTAACTTGATGTACTGTTATAGTGGTATCAACTAACCATTGAATTGTTTGTGAGTCCATTGCTATATTCTCTATATCTAAATCGACCCCATCAAACTGATGTTGTATTGCAAAATTAGCAAGAGCAGTTCCATAATTTTTAGGATCATAATTTAAAGGATTTAGATATTCTCCACCAGCAGCTAGAATACATTTTTTGTTTTTATTTTTTAAAAACTGAATAATTTCAGGGTTGCTTACAGTGGCTTCTGCAGCTCCTATGACTCCATTTGTTGGGTCTTGCCAAAAAGAAAATAAAATATCTGTATACCCTTCGCATTTGTTTTCTACATCAGCTAATGTAACCCAGTTACTAAAATAGCCTATTACTTTTTTTGTCATAATGTTTTGCTTTTAAGATTATATCTTTTTTTAAATAATTGTTTTACGTGTTCTAAAGTGATTATATGGATCTTTAGATTGATTTTCTTTTATTTCTTTTAAACGTTCGTAACTTTTATCAAAGTAAGTTTTGGTAGGTATTGAACTATCTTTAAAGCTAATAAAAGCTCCAGAGGTATTTGGAATATCAAAGTTTCTACTAGTTTCAATCCAATCTAATGCTCGGTTGGTTCTATCATAAACAAAATTATTTTGAAACTTTTCTTTTTCTTCAGTTTCTGTATTCCACCAACATTGGTATTGTATGGTATATAGCTTGTCTTTATAAGGAAATGCACTGTTAGTTTTAGCTATGTTTTCTGTGTAAAAATCACCAATTATTGCACCTAAAGTAACATAGGTAAATAGACCTAAAGCTCTATTACCGTCTAAAATTAAATTAGAAGTTAAGCTTTTTAATAGTTGTTGATATCCATCTTTATTATTAAAATTTAATCCATCTTTATCAACTAAACGAGAAGTAATTTTATGAGGAGCTGCTAAGTCCTCATCTGGTTGTAATGGTGTACCTTGAAGTAAATTAAGTTTGCTTAAAATTTTAGAATGAGATTCTCTATCCCAATTACTCATTAGGTTTTTACCATATCTGTTTGTATGATGAAAATCTGCACCAGTAGCAGGTTCAATAGTGAACTGATAATTTGATAAAATGCCTTGGAAATTATCATTAATAGCATCTGTTAAACTAGTTTCATCTCCTTCCCAATATCCATAAAAAACACAATTGTGAGCTATAGATTCTGTATCAATTGGAGTATTGTTATTCCAAGCTCTTCCGTTTATTTTTAAATTAGTTCCAGTTAATCTAGGAGTATTTTTTGAAGCTATGAACTCTTCCCATTTTTTCAATATTTGTATAGTAGGAATATTTCCTTCTATTAAATCTGGTTGTTCATCATTGTATGGATTCCATTCAATTTCAAATCGATGTAAAACTTTAGGTAAAGGAAATGTTTGAATGCGTAATTCTGTAACAATTCCATAACTCATACCGCCACCACCTCTAAGAGCCCATAATAAATCAGGTACAAATCCAGTTTCAGAATCTACATTTAAATTAATAAGCTTTCCGTTTCCTAATAGAATTGTAGCACCTACTAGATGTTCGCAACACATCCCCATTTTTCGAGTCCATGGTCCCCAACCACCACCCATGGTGAAACCAGCAATTCCTACAGTAGCACAAGTACCATGAGGTATCATAACATTACTGTCTGCTAGGATTGAGGTTAACGACTCAAATCGAATTCCTGGCCCTATTTTAGCTATTTTGGTATCTGAATCTATTGTTACACGATCCATTTTTGAAACATCAATTAAAACTACGTTTGTGCCATTGCATTCTCCAGCATGATCATGTCCACCAGCACGAACTTTAATTGGAAGTTTGTTTTTTATGGCAGTATTATAGGTTGCTTCAACATCTGATGCTGTTTCACAATACACTATAACAAACGGGTTGAATTGTAAACGCCTGTTAAAAATTTGACTTTTAATATTGTGTTCATATACATTTTGTAAATCGCCCCAATTGGTTGAAATATCAATATTTGAAGGAATTATTTGATTAAGCTCTTTTAAAAAAGAATCTATTTGTTCTTTTAATTGTGCTGTAATAGTTTCTGGTTGTATCATAATAAAGATTAGTTGGTTAAAATTTTTTATTAAGGTTTATTTTTTTCAGCTTTAAAAGGATCATCAGTTGTTTTAAAGTTTCCATTTTGAAAACCATATAAAGGAACATTTATAAACTCTTCATTTTTATTTTCTAATACAACAATAAGTTGTGAAACAGAGGAAGGAAAAAGTTCCATTTGATTTAAGTTCATCCATATATCCCCAATGGTACGAGCATTACAGAAATAGTATGTTAAATCATTATGACTGGCTATAGTTGTCCAAAGTGTTTGAGCAATATTTGGATATTTTAATAAACCTGATTTAAAATTAACTGGAACGGAAGCATTCATAACTACTGATTTTGATTGAGCTAAAGAATCAGAAGTGTTATTAGTTGGATTTAAATGATTTAAATAATATGAAGCTCTAGCAAATCGATCTGACGGGAATGGACCTCCAGGTAAAGTATAACTAGGAAAATTATTTTGATTGGTCCATTGCCATCTCCAAAATTGATTTAATTCAATTTGTTTATCATAAGATGGTTCATTGGTCATTACTCTATACTCTGAACTTTCATGTATATGGTATTCACCATTATACACTTCAATAATGGCAGAGTTTTTAAATTTATCAGAAACAGCTAGATGTAATGCCGCAGATTTTTCGGTTCCTGGTACTTTTCCTCCTATAAGTTGAATTTTGGTAGTTGCGTTATCATTAAACTTATTTACTACTTCTTTTACGGAGCAACAAGTGTCTAAAACAAATTGTATCCAACGTAATACGTCTAAATTCTTACAAGAGGTTCCATCTTCACGATCATAACTAGCATTGCTATCGTATAATAAATTTGCAACGAGCCCTTTAGAATTTATACCATCAGAAGCTCCAAAAGGAGCTTCAGTTCCAACCATAGTAACAATACTGTCATATTTAGCAGTCCAAATTAATGAATTTTCATTCTGAGGATGAGTACCAGTTCTCACTAAAGGTTTATTGTTATCTATTTTAAAAGCAAAAATTGAGGTAGCCATTTGAGTAGCCCAGTCCATGTTTCTAGCTGTAGTTAAGTAATTATCCTCTTCGTTAAAATTATTAAATATTCTTGTACACATATTTTATTTTTTTGTAATTGAAGTAATTTTGTAGTAAGTCGTAGTAGATTGTATTATTCTTATATTTTTAGTTACTGCTTTTCTTCAGTAATATAAAATAGTGGATAACGAGGATCTTCAGATACAAACATTGTTGTACCATCTTTAGTGCCTCTTACTGGGATAGCAATTTTTTTTCCTGCAAGTGCAAATAAGGAATCGTCTTTTTCTCGCCAAATAGCAATGTCAAACTCAAAAAAGGTATGACTTTCGGCAAAAACTTCTCCATTGCCTATTCCTATATGATAATCTAACCAACGTTTCTTGTACTTACCATTTTTAATTTCATAAGTATTATATCCATCTTTAGCGTATTTAGTTCTCTTTACCTCAAAAATAGTTGCATCTTCTTGACTTAAATCACAAACAAAATTTTTACCGCTTTTTTTAGTCATTCCCATATAACCTCTTTCGGTAACTATACCTAAAGGATTTTTCATACTTAATTTTAATTTGATTTTTGTTCCAATATCAGCGTTAATTTTCTCTTTTATTGAACTATCTATTGTTTGTAATGTTTCTTTTTGTATTGTTTCCATGTTAAATGATTTAAGTTAAAAAAACTACTTATCGCGCTATTTGTAGTTTATTTAGATAAATTTACTGTTTAAGACACTTGAATTTTATAGATATGTTGTGAATACATTTTTTTTTGTAGTAAAGCAAAAAAAATGACGTATAAAATATACGTCATTGTGGTTTGATTAAGTAGAAAATTGTTTTTGTAGTTATTTTAAAATAGCAAAAGATTTAATAGTTTCTTTGTATTTATCACTAAAATAAATGACATGTTTCCCTTTTAAGAGTAGAGAGTTTTCTTTTAATCTAATTTGTTCAATAGAATCAATGTTTACAATGTATTTACGATGTACCTGTTTAAATAAATAGTTATTTAAATAAGTATTTATTTTCCCTAAAGAAATTTGAATTATAAATTTTTCATGCTCAGTAACTATGTTGCAATACCTGTTGTCAACCTCTATGTAAATGATATTAGAAAGTATTACTTTCTTTAATGAATCTCTTTTTTTTATAAATAAATAATCATCACTAATTACTGTGTTTTGATTGGTGCTAGCGAATATATTTGTTTGATCGTAAAACTTTTCGATAGCCATTTCAATAGCATACAAAATTTCTAATTCATTAAAAGGTTTTAATAAAAAACGAAAAGGTTTGGTTAGTTTGGCTCGTTCAAAAATATGCCTGTCTTTAGACCCTGTTAAAAATATAAAAGGTTTTAATGATTTTGGAACAGTAGAAATTGTTTCAGCAAAAGTAATTCCTTCTGGATTCTCTCCTAAAAAAACATCAATAATTACAAGATCAACTGTAAGTTCATAAAAAAGTGACAGAGCTTCTTGATAGTTATGACCAATACCAACTACATTATATCCATTTTTTTCTAAAATAGATTTCAGCTCCATAGCTATAATGCTATTGTCTTCTACAATAAGTATGTTTATATTATCCATGTCTAATTAGATTTTTGAAAACTGATAATCATTTTTGTACCCATATTTTTGATGCTTTCAATTTTAAATTTTGCGTTATTTTTTAAGATTAGTGTTTTACAGAGATGAATACCTAAACCAGTACCTATTTCTTCTTGATTTCTTTTTTTATGAAGTAAAGATGTTTCTTTTAAAAGGTCTTTTACAGTCTCTTCACTCATTCCAATACCAGTATCTTCAATTACTAAAGACTCTGAATTGTTATTACTATAAAAATTATAGACAGATATATTATCATTTTCATTTGAAAATTTTATAGCATTATCTAATAAATTTCGGATAATAATTTTAAGAGAATCTATATCTGCAAGAATAAAAGTAGCTGGAGTTATTTTATTTGTGAAACTAATATTTTTAGTTTCAAATAAAGGTTGATAGTTAAAAGCAACCTGCTGCATTATTGAAAATAAATCGACAGATTCTATTTGAAAATAAAGTTGCTTAGTTTGCATACTAGCCCAGTTTAATAAGTTTTCTAATAAATTATAGGAACTGTTAGCTATGGCAGCATTTTTATTTACAATAATGTCTAGTGTATTATAATTACGATTTTTAATTTCTGTCAACAGATGAGAATTACTCTTTTTTAAAAGGTTAACAGATGAACGTAAATCATGACTAACTATAGAAAAAAGTTTATCTTTTGTTTTATTTAATTGATTTAGTTCTTCTTTCTGGTTACTAATTATTTTATGAGTTTTACTTTTTTGTCTATATAAATAAACTCCACTAATAAGCAGTAAAATAAGTAAGAAAGAGGATATTATAAATCCGTTTCGTTGAGATATTTTTAATCTGTTTTCAGCTTCTAATAAATTTATTTGCTTTTGCTTTTGAGAAACGGCAAGTTTTTTCTCTACTTGTGCAACTGCCCAAATCTTATTTTGATTGTTAAGAGAATCTTTCCACCTTTCAAATTCTTTTCTATACACAAGTGCTTTAACAAGATCTTTTCTGTTTTCTTCCACAACCGCCATATTTAAAGCGGCTTTTCTTTTTATTTTAAAGTCGGATACTTTTTTAGATAGTAGATAAGCTTTATTAAAAAAAGGTATAGCATCTTTATCTTTATACTGCTCATAGTATACATTAGCAATATCCATATAAGATCCTATTAAGAGTAAAGTATCTTTCTTTTTTTCTTGGAGGTTAGTGCTGTTTAATAAATATTCTTCAGCTTCTTTAAACTTAGATAAATGAAAGTAACAAAGTCCTATATTATGATAAATAGCACTTTTTTGTGGTTTATATTTAATGCTAGCATAATCTTTCTCTAAATTAAGAAAGATATTTAACGCCTTTTTATATTTATTTTGATGTAAGTATATTTGAGCAATAGCACCTCTGGTATAATGAAAGAAAGGGAAATTAGAAGAAATTAATCGATATTCTTTTAAAGATTGATTAAAAACATTTTTCTTCTTAAAACTTCGAGCCCTTAGATAATAGATATAATCTAGTAACTTTTTATCATTAGTTTTTTTTAATAAATTATAAGAATAAATTAAAGTTGAATCCCATTCTTTTTGCTTAAAAAAAGTATATACTTTTTTTAAGTCTATTTTTTTATGATGTTGGTCGATTGTCTTTTCAAATTCTAAAGACAAATCACCTTTTTCTTGTGTAAAGAGATTTATAGTAAATAAGAATACTATTATAGTTCTTAAAATATGCATTTGTTACGGGGGGTAAAAATTATATAAAAGAAACAGGCTCTATTTAGAGCTTTTATTATAGACTAATGGTTAATCTGGAGTGGTATCCTGAACAGTAGTTTCTGTTCCTCTAGAAGTTTTAGGGTCTATATCCCATAAAAATGTTTGAACTGTTTTAATATTTTCTAAAGAAATACCTTTTGGGAAATTAGTTTTATCATTAGTTGTAAATTCAATAACATACGCTAGATAATTATATTCAGTTTTATCTTCCTTTATAAGAGCTATATCGTCTTTAGTAGAATGAATAAAAAATTGAAGTTTACAATCTCCAAAATCACTTATGGAAAATAACTGAGAAACGTTTACCATAGAGGAAGTTAAAGAAATTGTTGAGTTTAAAAAAATAAGAGTTTTAACATTAATTGAACCATCTTGATTTCGTTTTGCTTCTACAAGAGTAGGTAAGGGGTATTGTTGCTTTGACAGACCTTCATAAAAAATGTTTCCAGAAGGTTTAACTTTTATTACTGATGAAATTAATTTTCCAGGAGGGTAAATTATATTTTCGGTAGTGCTGTACTGAGTCATAGTTTCGGAGGATTTGGTATTAAAATATTTTTTAAATTACGTTTCTTGTAAATATATAAAAACATAACCTAGAAAATGAAAATAAACTTAGTTAAAAAACCTCTAATAAAAAATATTACAAACACTTATTTTAAGGTTATAAATATTGAAATTATCAATGTTTATGTAAAAAAAATAAATTATTCTTGTATTTTCACATAAAAAAAGCAATATTTGTAACTAGTTATTAATCAATAAATAAAAGCCTATAGCTAAATAATTACTTTTAATAAACATACCCCTTAACCAAAGAAAGCCCTTGAAGGATTTCTTTATAAAAGTAATTAAGATGCATAAAAACGATGTAAGTGATAGTGTATTAGTTAAAGACTACATTAACGGAAAAGAGTTAGCAATAGAATTATTGATTAAGCGTCACCAACAACGCCTATATAGTTTCATATATAGTAAAATACAAGATAGAGACACTACAGAAGATATTTTTCAAGACACTTTTATAAAAGTAATTAGAACACTTAAAAAAGGGAGTTACAATGAGGAAGGTAAATTTTTACCTTGGGTTATGAGAATATCACATAACTTGATTATCGATTATTTTAGAAAAAGTAATAGAATGCCGACATTTAATAATACAGATGATTTTGATATTTTTTCTGTTTTAAGTGACGGGGCTTTAAATGCTGAGAATAAAATTATAAAAGATCAAATACTATCTGATGTTAAAGAATTGGTAGAGGAATTACCTGAAGAACAAAAAGAAGTTTTGAAAATGCGTATTTATAATGATATGAGTTTTAATGAAATATCAGAAAATACAGGAGTTAGTATTAATACAGCTCTTGGTAGAATGAGATATGCATTAATTAATTTGAGAAAGATTGTAGAAAAAAATAAAATTATTTTAGTTAATTAAACAATAAAAGTAAAATAGCATCGTTAAATAATTGAAAATAAACAAATAAGGGAATTATATGATGCAAATTTACTCTGAAAGATCTTCGGATTTTAAAATGAAACCTAAACAAGAAACAGTTCAATTTTTGATTAATTTTTCTAAATCGCTAAAAGTAGTTAAAACCAAATCAAACTATCTCATTGAATTGAATTTGAATTAAGAGTGGAAAAAGCTTCAACAAATGTTGAAGCTTTTTTTATGAATTTATTTTTTATAATATTCTTCTAGAACAGATTTTCTTCCAATGGTTTTTGTAATTATATCATTATCCAACTTCCAACCACGTGCAGGTGAATATTCTCGTCCGTACCAAATTATTTGCAAATGTAAATCATTCCATAGGTCTCTAGGAAATAATCGCTTAGCATCCTTTTCTGTTTGAGTAACACTCTTTCCATTAGATAAATTCCAACGGAAAAGTAATCGATGTATATGTGTGTCAACAGGAAAAGCAGGAACACCAAATGCTTGACTCATTACTACGCTGGCTGTTTTATGACCAACAGCAGGTAATTCTTCTAAATATTCAAAACTCTGAGGAACTTCACCATTATGTTTTTCAATCAAAATTTTAGATAACCCATGGATTCCTTTAGATTTCATAGGAGATAATCCACAAGGTCTAATAATTTCTTTAATCTCTTCAATAGTCATTTTTACCATGTCAAAAGGATTGTCTGCTTTTGCAAAAAGTAAAGGAGTAATTTGATTTACTCTAATATCTGTACATTGAGCAGATAATAAAACAGCAATAAGTAAGGTGTACGGATCTTTATGATCTAATGGTACAGGTATCTCTGGGTATAATTCTTCTAGTGTATTTATAACAAATTGTACTTTGTCTGCCTTGGTCATTTTCTATATCTTTAGATCCACAAAAATACAAATTATGACTACATTAAAAATAGGAGATAAAGCACCCAACTTTGAGTCGGTTGATGAAAAAGGAAATTGTGTAAAACTTTCAGATTATAAAGGTAAAAAATTAGTGTTATTTTTTTACCCCAAGGCAAGTACACCAGGTTGTACAGCTGAAGCATGTGATTTAAGAGATAATTATCAAACTTTTTTAGCTAAAGGTTATGATGTATTAGGAGTAAGCGCAGATTCAGCAAAACGCCAACAAAATTGGATAAATAAACATGAACTGCCTTTTCCTTTACTAGCAGATGAAAGTAAAGAAGTAATTAATGCTTTTGGTGTTTGGGGGCCAAAGAAATTTATGGGACGTGAATATGACGGAATCCACCGCACTACTTTTGTAATTGATGAAAATGGAATAATTGAAGATGTAATTTCAAAAGTGAAAACTAAAGAACATGCAAATCAAATTTTAGGATAAAAAAAACCGAGCTTTATGCTCGGTTTTTTATTGTTATTTATTGTTTATTAATTCTTTTTGAAGTTGTTTACTTGTCTTAGAACTACCATCATGACTCCAGCCTGGAGGCATAAAAACATATTTTAAACGAATGCCAATTGGTAAATGTTTCTTGCGATTGAAGAAATCTTTAAAAATTTCTTTCCATTCATGAAAAATAATATTAATAGGACCTTTGTCTTCTAAAGGTTTAGTTAATCCAAATTTAAGTTTTTCATATTCAACTTCATCTTCTTCTGCTTGAAATGTACCAAAAATTCTATCCCAAATAATTAATGCCATCCCCATATTTTTATCCAAATACTTTGTGTTTGAAGCATGATGAACTCGGTGATGTGAAGGTGTAACAAAAATGTATTCCCATATGTTTAAGAAAAAACCTAGAACACCTTTGCGTTTATTCCTTTTAATAAAATTAGTATGACACAAAGTTCCATAATTCTGATTCATTGCATAAGCAAACATAATATGTAATGGAGCGATTCCTAAAAGAATTAGAGGAATCAAAAACATGAATCGATAAAAAGGTTGAAATACAGGAGAACGGAAACCAGTAGAAATATTATAATATTCAGAATTATGATGTGTTACATGAACTGCCCAGAAAAAACGAGAATGATGATCTACATAATGATGAATATAATACAAAAAGTCTTGGCCTAGAAAAGCGATTAACCAGTACAAAACACCAGTATTTTCCCAAGTAATTAGTTTATAGCTGTAAAAGAAATTCATTACAATAAATGAAATTCCATACATTAAACCATCTAATAAAACATTAGTTATGGCAAAATATACATTGGTAGAAACATCTTTAAATTCGTAATTTTTAGCTTTTCTTTTGTAGCTAAAATACATTTCAATAAAAATGGCTAATGCACAAATAGGTATAAACCACTTGTAAGCATTTTGATGCGTGAAAATATCCATTAATTAATTTTTTGGCAAAGTTATAATTTTATTTCAATCGTTGTTCAATCCAATTCTTAAAACTATAAAAATTTTGTGGAGCAACTCCATGCCCAACAGGATATTCTGAATAATCACTTTTTAAGTTATAGCTGCTTAAAAGAGTTGGGGCTTTTCTAGCCCAAGTTACCGGTAAAACTTGATCTACAGATCCATGTGAAATATAATAATCTGTAGTAATAGTATTATTAATTTCAGAAGGAAGTATATCTTCGTTAATATATCCACTTAAAGCAATTACATGCTGTGCTATGTTTGGATAGTTAAGACTCAAAGCGTAACTTAAAATAGCTCCTTGACTAAAACCTAAAAGAAATGTTTTATCAGGGTTTGTATTGTACTTGTTTTTTATTTCATTAATAAAAGAAGCAATTTTAATCATTGATTCTTTTGCTTGATTTAAATCTGAAAATTTTTCATTATTCGCATCAAAATTAATTGCATACCAAGCATATGCATCAAATCCCATACTGTATGGAGCTTGAGCACTTACAATTAATAACTCATCTGGTAATTCTTCAGAAAATGAAAATAAATCTCTTTCGTTACTCCCATATCCATGTAATAAAATTAAAAGGGGAGGGTTGGTAGAAACCTTTTTAGGTTCTCGTATAATATAATGTAAACTCATATAATTAAATTCCTTTAAACCAGTCTTGGAATTGTTCCCCAATAAAAGGAACTAATTTTTTTTCTTCATTAAATGCAGCCATAAAACTAATAAGCCAAAAAACAAACAAAACAAGTCCAACAATCCATCCAGCAAAATTACCTAGGTATTTATATACTACCCAACCATTTATTGCAGATAAGATATGTAAGCCTATCATTTGTCTTATGTAAAAGCTTGTAAAGGAGTTTTTTGAATTCATATTTAGTACAAATGCAATTAAGGTTCCAATAATCCAAAAATGGCTAATTATGGCATTTGTTTTACCTTTGTTTGCGGTTATATTTTCCATAATTAAGAGTTTAGAATAAGTTGATTGTTATTATAAATACCATAAACAGTCCCTTTTAATTCTTTATTTAAGAAGATGCTATTTTTAGAAGTAGAACTAATATTCTTTTCAGAAAAAATAAAATTCCCTTCCGGGTTGAATATAGATAAACAAGCTTTTTGATTTTCTTCTATCGAGTTTTTCTCAATACTAAAACGTTCTTTCGGGTTATGTGATAAACATTTTACAATAGTCTCAATATCTAATACAGAATTTAAAGCTCCAAATGCACTTTCTAAACCAATAGTACCGTCTTTTGCAGTAGAGTATTCTACTTTTTTATGTTCTATGTCAATAGGATTATGATCGGAAGTAATCATATCTATAGTTCCTTCTTTTAATCCTTTTATTAAGGCTTTAGTATCTTTTTCAGTTCTTAAAGGTGGACTTACTTTTTTATTTCCATCAAAACCATGAAGTTCTTCATCTGTTAAAACTAAGTTATGAACGGTAACACTACAAGTAACATCTAGTCCTTTTTTCTTAGCTTCTTTAATTAATTCAACAGATTTTTCAGTAGAAATAGTTGGAATATGAAGTTTACCACCGGTATATTCTAGTAGAAATAAATCACGAGAAATTTGAATTTCTTCAGCCAATGAAGGTATTCCTTTTAAACCTAGTAGCGTACTATTTTTTCCTTCGTTAGCAACACCTTCTCCAGCTATGGCAATATTTTTAGGGAAACTTAATGCTAATCCATCAAAATTTTGAGTGTATAATAAAGCTATTTTTAACAAATTGTCATTAGTAATAGGTTTGTTATAATCGCCAAAAGCAATAGCACCAGACTGTTTCATGTCGTATAGCTCTGCCATTTCGATACCTTTACTTTGTTGTGTTAAAGTACCAATAGGGTATAAGTTGGTGGCAAATCCATTTGCTTTATTAATTAAAAACTCTACTGCAGATTTATTATCTATAACAGGATTTGTATTCGGATTTACAGCAACCTCAGTAAATCCACTTTTGGCAGCGGCTAATAACCCATTTTTTATAGTTTCACGTTCTTCGTATCCTGGTTCTCCAAAAGAAACACTGGTGTCGAACCATCCGGTTGAAACATGTAAGTTATCAAGTTCTATAATTTGATATTCTTTAGTAGCTAAAATCGAATCATCAATTTTAGTAATAATACCGTCGGTAATTAAAATATCTTTAGTTTGTTTATGGTAAGAGCTGGTGGCATCAATAATAGTTGCCGATTTTAGCAGCGTTGTCATGGTTTAAAAAATTTTAAGATCAAAATTTCTATGAGCAAAGATACAATGGCTAAAGCTAAAAACCATTTCCAAAGCCATTGAATTTTATTTTCATTATTTATGTCTTCTAAAGTGTTTTTTACTGAAGTTGAAATAGTTTGATTTGTAGCAGATGAAATACCTAAGAAGTTTAAATAACTTTCAGTTTTAGGATAATTATATGCTATGTTTTTAAGAATGTTTTCTTGTTGTTTGATGTTGTAAAAACCAGCTTTTAAAGGTTTACTTTTAGTAGTGATTCTAATTTTATTTTGAAAAGTTTGTTGTAATGGAATAAATGAATTTTCACTATTAGAAATAGTTAGAATCTCATCTTTCCCAAATTGTTTATTAATATCAATACTATTATTATTTCCTATAGTATAGTAAAGTTCTGATAATTGTAAACTTTGTTTCCCTATATTATAAAAGGTAGGTACAATTAAAGGAGAATTAATAAAATTACTATTCTCTTTTGTCAAAGGAGCCGCTACCCAATAGAATGTAGAATTAGATAAATTAATTTGCTTAATGAAGCCTTTTTTATTTTCAAAAGAAATTAAATTACTAGCATTATTTAATTGCGTTACGAATGATTCTTTTACAAATGGATATTGAAAATTTTGAACTTTCTTTTCAAAAACATTTTTTAAAAGAGGATGATTATAATTAATATCAGTAATTTTTAAACTATCCTTTTTCTTGGATAATAATTTACCAATTTTAAAACTATTAAATAATTGATTGTATGATGAAATTGCTAAGTTTTTATTTGGAATAACAACAATATTTCCTCCTTTGTTGGCATAATCAATTAAAATATTAGTAAGAGTTTGTGGTATACTAACAAGCTCATTTAAAATAATTAGGTTTTGCTTAGGAATTAAATTATAGTTGATGTTTTTACTATTTAATGTTGTTAAATTAAATTCATCTTTAGTATATATTCTATTTAAAAAATTAGCAGGCTCCCCAATAGTTAAAACATTAATTTTAGTGCTTGTATTAATGGTAAAATAAAAAGAGTTATCAAAGCTATATGTATCACTAAAATTAAGATCAATTTTACCTAAAAAATTTATAGGTTTAACAATAGAGAAAACAACTTTTTTAATTTGGTTTTCTTCAATTGAAAACGTTTGTTTGTTTATTAATTTAATGTTGTTTGATATAGATATAGGAATATTTTTTTGTGCCTTCCCTTGATTGTTGATAAGAATATTTATATTAAAATTAGAAGAACCATTATCATTTATAAATAGACTATCAATAGCTATATTATTTTTTAACTCAGGAGTAAGTTTTACAAAAGAAACAGGAACGTTTAAATTACTAAATTCATCTTTATTACTATTTTGAAAATCAGAAATAATAATATTTTTAGATAAGGAGTTTGTTGTTTTGTTTTCTGTAGAAATTTTTAATAAAACATCCTTAAAACTAATATTTTTAGAAGTGTTAGAAACTTTAAGTAAAATAGTTTTTAAATCAGCAGCAGTTTTGTTTTTATAAAAATTATTATTTGTTAGTAAAGAATAAGTAACACTTTCTGAAAGGTTTTCTATAATTTCTTGAGAGGCTATTTGTAATAAGTTTCCTTTTTCACCTTTAGTATTTGTACTTAAAGAATTATCTAGGTAAATAAAGATTTTCTTCTTTTTATTAATAGCATGATTACTAAAATAAGGCTGAGCAAAAGCTAAAATTAAAGCAGTTAAAAGGAGCAATCTAGTAGTAAGAATTAACCATTTTTTTATTTGAGAACTTTTACGTGTTTGTAAAACTAATTTTTGTAAAAAAGCAACATTGGTAAACGGAACTTTTACAAATCGTTGTAACTGAAATAGGTGTACTAATACAGGAATAATTAAAAGCCCTAAGAAGTATAAAATTTCAGGATGTTTAAACAGCATAGATATTTTTTTACTAAATGTAAAAATAGCTAAAATGATGATTAAAAAAAGAATGTAGTTAAAAAACTGTTAGAATATAATTTTGTTATAGAAGAAGCATCAAATTTTACTATTTTTGGAGTATGACTACAAAAGAGAGTGATTGTAAAGTTCCAGAGGAAAATACTTTAAAAAAACACTGGGATATAGCTTATAATAAAAATACTACTCAGAAATTAGGATGGTATGAAGAGAGCTCGAAAAAAACCATAGAATTAATAAAAACATCTGAAGTAGCTAAAAATGCTAAAATTTTAAATGTAGGTGTTGGATCTTCTAAGTTAATTGATGAATTAATTGCAGATGGTTACACAAACTTAATAGCAAATGATTTATCAGAAAAAGCAATTGAGGATGTTAAAGATAGATTAAAAGAAAAATCAACTGAAATAGATTTTATTGTTGATGATTTAATAAATCCATCAAAGCTTAACCAACTATCAAATATTGATATTTGGAACGATAGAGCTGTATTACATTTCTTCTTAAAAGAAGAAGAAAAAGCATCCTATTTTAAATTATTAAAACAACTAGTAAAGAATAATGGTTTTGTAATTATAGCTGTTTTTGCTTTAAATGGAGCAGAAAAATGTTGCGGATTAGAATTACAACGATATAGTGCTGAAATGTTACAAGAGCGACTTGGAGAAGATTTTGAATTGATTAAAAAATTCAATTATACTTTTACAAATCCTTATGGAGGAGAACGACCATATATTTATACATTATTTCAAAGAAAAAATAAGTAATGAGTACTACCCAAATTCCTTTTAAAAAAACTGGTTTCTTTTCTAAAACAATGATTGATTATCTAGAGAAATCAGAAAAATTAAAATCTTTTTACAGTAATTTCTCAGATATTGAAGGTTTACAAAAGCAAATAGAAATTAAAAGCAAGTCGTATAAACCAGCGTTTAGGACTGTTTTAGTAAATGCTTTAAAGAAGCAATACAATAAGTTAGATACTACAGAAGCTACACAAGAGAATATTAATAGTTTATTACTAGAAAGCACATTCACTGTAACCACAGGACATCAATTAAATTTGTTTACAGGACCTTTATACTTTTTATATAAAATATTTTCAACGATTAATTTATGTGAAGAGTTAAAAAGCAAAAACGAAAATCAAAATTTTGTACCCATTTATTGGATGGCTACTGAAGATCATGATTTTGATGAAATAAATTACTTTAATTTTAAAGGAAAAAAAGTTCAGTGGAATTCAGAACAAACTGGGGGTGTTGGACGTTTTTCTACTGAAGGTTTAAAAGAAGTTTTAGAAGCTTTTTCGGAACATTTAGGAAGTTCAAAAAATGCTCAGTATTTAATAAATCTTTTTAAAGAAGGTTATTTAGAACATAATAATTTAGCAGATGCAACTCGATTTATAGCAAATAAATTATTTGGAGAATATGGATTGGTAATTATTGATGCTGATGATAGAGACTTGAAAGAAGAATTTATCCCTTTTGTAAAAAGAGAATTATTAGAACAAGTATCTTTTGAAAAAGTAACCGAAACAATTGAAGAATTAGAAAAAGGGTATAAAGTACAGGTAAATCCAAGAGAGATTAATTTGTTTTATTTAACAGATGGAATTCGAGAAAGAATTATTTTTGAAGAAGGAGTTTATAAAGTAAACAATGCAGATATTTCTTGGACTAAAGAAGAAGTATTAGACCATCTTGATAAAAAACCTGAAAACTTTTCACCAAATGTAATTATGCGTCCGTTGTACCAAGAAGTAATATTACCAAACCTATGTTATATAGGCGGAGGAGGAGAACTAGCATATTGGTTACAATTAAAAAAATATTTTGACACAGTTGAAGTGCCATTTCCTGTTTTATTATTAAGAAATTCAGTACAGGTATTATCAGAAAAGCAAGAGAAAAAATTAGAGAAACTAGATATATCAAAAGAAGAATTATTTAGTAAGCAGAATACCTTATTAAAAAATAAGATTTTAAATACTTCTGAAACAAAAGTTGATTTTACAAATCAGAAAAAGTTTTTACAAGAACAATTTAATGAGCTACGAAAAGTAGCAAATAAAACAGATGTATCGTTTGTTGGAGCAGTAAATGCACAGGAAAAGAAACAATTAAAAGGTATAGAAAACCTTGAAAGTAGATGGTTGAGAGCCGAGAAAAGAAGGCAGAAAGAATTAGTTGATAGAATTACTGTACTTCAAAATGAAATATTGCCAAACCAAAGTTTAGAAGAGCGTCAACGTAATTTTTCAGAATATTATTTAGAATATGGAGCTGATTTTATAAGTAAATTAAAAGATAATTTACATCCATTGGCTTTAGAATTTACAATTATCACACTTTAATGGAGAAAAAAACATTACACGAAAAGAATATTCATAATAATGGGTATGATTTTAAAATTCTTAAGGAGAAATATCCAAAAATAACTGAATTTGTTATTGAAAAATTCGATAAAGAAACAATTGATTTTTCAGATCCAATTGCGGTAAAAGAATTTAATAAAGCATTATTATCTGTTTATTATAATATAAATTTTTGGGAATTTTCTGATGAGAATTTATGCCCACCAATACCAGGACGAGTAGATTATATTCATCATTTAGCAGATTTAATAGGAGAAGTAAAAGAAGATATTACTGTTTTAGATATTGGTACAGGAGCAAGTTGTATATATCCTTTATTAGGAAGTGCTGTGTATAATTGGAATTTTGTAGCTACAGATATTGATTTAGATTCGTTAGATTCAGCTCAAGATATTATAGATGATAATAATTTAGATGCAAAAATTAAACTAAGACAGCAGTTTAAAGAAGAGCATGTTTTAAAAGGGATTATAGAAGAAGGAGACTCTTTTTTTGCAACAATGTGCAACCCTCCTTTTTATAAATCGGCAGAAGAGGCAAGAGGAGCGAATAGAAGAAAATCTAAAAATTTAGGAAATAATGCAGTTCGTAATTTTGCAGGAAATAATAACGAACTTTGGTACATAGGAGGAGAGAAAGCATTTTTACATACCTATTTGTATGAGAGTTCACAGTATCCAACAATAAGTAAATGGTTTACAAGCTTGGTATCTAAAAAAGAAAATGTAGAGAGTTTAAAGAAGTCAGGAGAGAAATTAGGAGTAAAAGAGTTTAAAGTAATACCAATGAAACAAGGAAACAAAGTAACTAGAATTGTTTGTTGGAGTTTTTAAATTAAAGGTTTATATAAAAAACAAAAACTCACAATTAATATTGTGAGTTTTTTTATGCATATTTTTTATTTTTTTAGAATTGTAGATATATCAGTTTCTCCATTTGTATATTCAACTTTTATAAGATATACACCAGGATCTCCTTTAAAAGATAAGTTAGTATGATATCTATCATCAGAAATTTCACCAGTTTTTATAATTTGTCCTATAGTGTTAACTATTTTATAAGAGCCACTCGATTTTTTATTATTAATAAAAGTGAAGTTTCCGTTAGTAGGATTAGGAAAAACTATATTTTGATCGAACATGTTTTTCTTAATTTCTTTTTTTGAAATTCTATTAGCTAATCCGTTTACATAAAATGTTTTACTAGTTCCGTTATATGGATTTATTTTACCAGTCCAACCATTTTTCCATTTTCCAGTATGTACAATCCTATAATAACCGCTTTCTACATCAGAAGTAATTTTAAATTGTATAGTGATTTTTGAATTAGCAATACCATCTCTTTTCCATATCATAAGGGTATTGGTATCTCTATCTTGAAATTTAGTAATCCAAGAATTTCCAACTTTCTTTTGAACAGTAAAATAAGTTCCATTTGTTTTGACATCGTGATTTGGATGAGCGCCCCAAAAAGTAACTGAAACTGTATTCCCTGTATTATATGAATTATTAGTGTTTGAATAAACACTACCAAAGCTTTTAAATAAAGGCTTGTCATCAAAAAGAATGTGTACCGTTTTGTCAAGACCTATATATGTTTTTTGTGGTGGAGTTGGGGCAGTAGAAGGCCAAGGATTAGAATTTGGAGAAACTAACAAGCTTGTTAATCTTTCAAATTCTTGACGATAAGCTGCTAATGTCCAAGGGCCAAATTGTGTACTAGCTCCTTCGTATTGTTGAGAAGCATATTCTTCTCGAGTTGTTACATAGCCACAATAAGCATCAGAATAACCTGCCAAAACAGAATATTGAATTCCTGTTGCATTATTCTCTGCAACGGTATATTTTACGCGCCTTCCAGCCATAATTGTAAATTCAGCAGGAGTCGCTAGTATACCAAATTGTCCAATTTTTAAAATACTAGTAGGTAAAATTTTTGGAGTTTTAGGATTGTTGCTATTAGAACCTACATAAAATAAAGGGTCGATAGGTTTTTCCATATGACATTGATCTACAGCTGGACCAGAATTAGGATTTGACCTAGTTTGACCTTCGCGTCCAATACCGCTTCTTCCGTCTTCTGCACCAGCTCTAAAAGAAATTCCTAAAGCAGCTTTACAGGTATGACGTATACTACCATCGGTAAATTTAGAAGCAACTTCAATATTAGAATAGTCACTATACCTAGATACAGATTTAATAGAACCAATTAATTGTTGGTTTGCATTATTGTACAATTCTAAAGCTTTATAGTATTGTCTATTTCCAATTATTTCAGAACTTTCTTCTTCACTATTTCCAGGCCCTGTAGCATCAGTGTATAAATCATTTGGTGCTGGTTGATTTAAATTAGGAGACATATCTCCAGGATTTGTATTTGCAAAAGCAGCAATAAATGTAAAATTCCCGTTTCCGTATGTTGATTGTTTGTAGCGTTCAAACTTTAAAGAAGCATAACCTTTACTATCTCCACTAGCATATTTATAGCTTTTAGTTAAGCTTGTAGGGTGTACTCCAAACCAGGATATCATACCAACTTCCGTATTTCCTTGAACAAATTTTAAAACGGTCATTTGATCATCTATATTCATATAATCATTAGCGTCATTATTTAAATTATAGGCAACCAAAGAGCGATTAATACTAGCGTTGGTTAAGCTTCCTGAATTATAATAAATTCTTCCAGGAGCTAAGTTATCATGTGCTTGTTGTATAGCTTTAAAAATTCCATCAACTAAAATATTGAAGTTTGTTTTATAGAAACCTCCTGTAGAAGTATTGTATAAATCGTAATGAGAATACCCACCAGGAGAAACGTGAGTATGTGTTGCACTGATAACAACGTTAGTGTCAGAATAAGTACTACCGTATTGGTTTTTAAGTTTTTGAAGAACTGCTAAATTTACGGATTGAAACATGGCGCCTTTGTCTATAGAAACAAAAACAGCTGGCGTGCCATTCGGTTCTTTCATAATATATGCTCTAGCATATTGCCTGTCTTTAATTCCGCTGTTTTTAAAAAAAGGATTTCCATAGCCAAAAAAAGCACTTTCAGCAATTTGTCCAGTAATATCAGATATTCCTAAACCGATATCGTAATTATTGTTTTGAGATTGTGTTAATTGTAATGTAAGAAAAGAGAATACAATTAAGAGGGGGGAGTTAATTTTACTCATAAATTAGTTATGTTTGGTTAATTTCTTACTAATCTATGTTTTAAATACGTTTAATTTAATTTTTTATGATAAATTTTATCTATATGTGAATAAATTAACTAAATATGCGGTTTAATAAAATAAAAAACTCGCAATTATTAGATATAATTGCGAGTTTTGTTTAAGTAAATGAGTTGATTACATTTTAGTCAAAAACTCTTTATTCATTTTAACGTAATCTGCATTACCAGCTTTTTCAGCACCGGCTAAAGATGCTTTAGCAGCGGCAATAGCTGCTTTCTTATCACCAGCTTTAGCTAAGATTAAAGATTGTTGACGTAAGTACCAAAAACGTGGACGGTCTTTAGTCATATCAACAGCTTTGTTTATCCATTCTTTAGCTTTCTTAATATCTTTACCTTCGTCTAAATAGTATTTAGCAGAAGAAAAATAATCACCAGCAGAAGGTCCGCTCATTATTTTAGCAATACTAGCTTCAACACCTTTATCGGTAGGAGTATTAAATTTTAATCCAACATAAGCGTTTTCCCATAACATACCTAAAACAGCAGAACTGTTTTTAATATCGTCAATAGTTATAGTAAAAGTTTCTATTTTCATAGGCATTTTTTCTACTTTAGCTGTTGTAGATAATGCTACTTTACTATCATCCCATTTTTGAGGAGTTCCCCAGTTTTTAGCGTCAGAATAAAAAATAACTTCCCAAGAATCTTTGTTTGGTTTAGTATATAGTGCGTATGTACCTTTTTTTAATTCTTTTCCATCAATAGTAACATCGTCACTAAATGTAATTTTTGTGTTTGCGTTGGCTCCAGTTCTCCATACTTTTCCATAAGGAACTAAATCTCCAAATATAGTTCTACCTCTCATTCCAGGTCTAGAATATTCTAAAGTAACGTCAGTTAAACCCACTTGTTGTTCTAATTTTGAAGAAGGGCTAGGAGCAGGAGTCTTTACTTGTGCATTGATATTTGTTGATACTGCTACAACAAATAAGCTTAAAAGTAATTTTTTCATGATGATTAATTTGTTTTTAGTTTGCTTTGATAAAATTACAAGGAATTATATGGATTAATGTTAACGAAAACTTAAAATAAATATGAACTATTTAGTTGATATTTGCAGGTATGAAAAAATATATTTCAGAATTAATAGGAACTTTTTCTTTAGTTTTTTGTGGCACAGGAGCTATGACAGTAAGTGAAATAACTGGAGGAGCAGATTTAACTCATGTTGGGGTAGCTATTACTTGGGGACTAATTGTTATGGCTATGATATATTCTTTCGGAGAAATTTCAGGAGCTCACTTTAATCCAGCAGTAACTATTGCTTTTGCTTATGCTAAAAAGTTTTCTTGGAAAGAAGTTCCGAAATATATTGTGGCTCAGTTAATAGGAGCAGTCTTGGCAAGTTGTATTCTTTGGGTGTTATTTCCCACAAGTGAATATTACGGAGCTACAATTCCAAGTATAGATCCTTGGCGAGCATTTATTTTAGAGTTTCTACTTACGTTCTTTTTAATGTTAACAATTATTAATGTTTCAACTGGAAGTAAAGAAGTTGGAGTAATGGCAGGAATAGCTATTGGTGGTGTTGTATTATTAGAAGCAATGTTTGCAGGACCAATGACAAAAGCATCAATGAATCCAGTACGCTCTATTGCGCCAGCTTTGGTTTCGGGGCATTTAGAACATTTATGGCTGTATTTATTAGCGCCGATTTTAGGAGCGTTGTTAGCTGTTGTGTCTTGTAAATTAGTAAAAGACGATAATTGTTGTGATGATGGATGTTAGTATTTTAGGTTGTGGGTGGTTAGGTATGCCTTTAGCAACATTTTTATTAAATAAAAAATGCGTAGTAAAAGGATCTACAACATCAGACAATAAATTACGTGTTTTTGAAGAGAAAGGAATAACTCCTTTTTTAATTGATGTTGATAGAGAAGAGAATCTAGAAATTCAACAATTTTTAACATCTGAAATATTAGTTGTTGCAATAACTTCTAAAAATGTTGAAGGATATAAGAACCTAATTAAAGAGATTGAGAAGTCAATTATTAAAAAAGTAATTTTTATAAGTTCTACTTCGGTTTATCCTAATTCTAATAATATAATTACAGAAGAACAAGCTGTAATCGATTCTCCTTTAGTTGAAATAGAAAATACTTTTAAAGAAAATATAAATTTTAAAACAACTATAATTCGTTTTGCAGGATTGTTAGGAAATGGAAGAAATCCTGGGAACTGGTTTGAAAAAAGGAAAATACCACATCCAAGAGGTTATGTAAATATGATACATCAAGAAGATTGTATTAATATTATATACCAAGTAATTAGACAAAATATGTGGAGCGAAATATTTAATGCCTGTTCAAATCATCATCCAACGCGTGAAGAGTTTTATACGACAGCAAAGATTAAAGTAAAAAAAGAACCACCAGTTTTTGACGATTCTTTACCTTTAAAGTATAAAATAATTAATTCTGATAAATTACAAAGAGAATTAAGCTACACTTATACATATGATGAATTATTGTCTCTTTAAGAATACTTTTTCCTTCTGAGATAATTAAAGCTTAACCCGAATATAGCAAGTGAAATTAAAGGAATACCAATATTTATAAATTGCCAAAAACGTTTTTCTGTATAAGCCTTTTGTTTATTTAGAAGATTTATTTTGACTGTTTTATTACGTAACTGAATTAAGCCAGAATCATCTAATAAGTAATTAATCGCATTAATTAAAAAATCTTTATTTCCAAATTGTTCACCAGTCCATTTATCTAAAGATAAATCGTGAGGTTTCCCTTTTAAAACTTGATTTTTACCTAGGTCTCCATCAGCAATAACAATCATTTTGTTAGTACTACTTTCTGGTTTAAAAAGAGAAGTGTTAAAAGGCTTAATTCTGCTTTTATATGCAGATTTAAAATCACCTTCTAATAAAACAGCTAATAATTGTGGACCCCCAGAATAATCGTTTTGTTGTGGTTGTTTAGAAATACTTTGCAACTCAACAATTTTTGGAGTACCTACTTTTCTTGTTAAAACAGAAGAAACTAATAGAGGAGTCTTTTTTATAGCTCCTTTTAAAGTGTCAATTTGAGTTGTAAAACGAAAACGAACAGGAGAAACATTTTTAGTAATTGGATGATTTGGATTTCCATTTACTAAAGGATGGTAAAACCAATTTAAATGTTGAAATTGAGCTTGGTTACCTAAGTTACCAGTTGCTAAAGGTATTTTAGCAGAATATAAATCCTGAATTAATTTGTTATTTACACGTACCTGATAACTAAAAAGTAAATCCGTTAAGTTTAAATCGCGTGGAAAAGCCAACATTTTACCTTCATTATATAAGCTATCTGTATCAGAATAATTAGTATCAACCATCCAAAGTGTTTTTCCTCCGTTAGTAATAAACTGATCAAGTGTGAATTTTTCTTGTTCGGTAAATCGTTTAGTAGGTTTGGCAATTATAGCTAAATCGTATTTAGTTAAATCACTTAATGTTTTTTCAGGATTATTTTCAACACTATCTAGCGTAAATTTTGCTAAACGATATTTTTTTCCAACTTCACTTAATAAGCTGTATACATGAATATCATCTAACTCTCCGTTACCAGATAGTACAGCAATTTTTTGTTTTTTTGTTTTAGTAATATTATGAATTGCATTAGCAAAAGAATATTCTAATTTTTCAATTGCATTTTGCAATTGATCTTCTTGTGTTTTTGCAACAGAATTAGGTAAAAGAGAAACAAGTTCTGTTTTTTTACCATAATTAATTTCAGCCCAAGGAAAAATAATTGCCTCTGATAATTTTCCGTCTTCTTCTACAGTTAACTGACTAGGGAAGATTCCTTTTTTTATTAAACGCTCACGTATATTATCTGGATTAACAAAACGAAATCGTACTTTAGAATTCTTAGCTTTTAGTTCTTCTAAAAATTGACGTGTTTCTATTTGTAAACGCTTAAATTCAGCTGGGAAATCACCTTCTAAATAAACATTAATTAAAATATTTCTATCAACTTTTTCTAATAGTTTAGAACTAACATTTGAAATAGTATAACGTTTGTCTTGAGTTAAATCGAAGCGTTTAAATACTGAATTAGCAAGATAATTTATTAATAAGATTGCTACGAATGCTATTGCTATATGTTGTATTTTCTTATTCATTCTTTAATTGTTGTTTGGTAATGAATAAAAAGAAAAAAGTAACACTAATAAAGTAAATAACATCTCTAGTGTCTATAACACCACGACTAATACTTTTAAAGTGTTCGTTAATTCCAAATTGTTGAAAAATGTATCCATCATTTCCTAATGAAGTACCTATTGTGTCAAAACCATAGAATAAAATAAAAGTGATAAATACACTAAGGATAAATGCCACAATTTGATTTTTTGATAAGGTAGATGTAAATAAACCAATACTTGTGTATATGGATGCTAAAAAAAACAAACCAAAATAAGAGCCAGCAATACTACCTAAGTCTAAATTACCAACAGGATTTCCTAATACGTAAATTGTATATACATAGGTTAATGTAGGAATTAAAGCAATAAAAACTAAAAGAAGCGAGGCTGTAAATTTGCCTAATATAATTTGCCAATCGGTTAAAGGCTTCGTTTTTAATATTTCTATAGTTCCGCTATTAAATTCATCAGCAAAACTTTTCATAGTAATTGCTGGAATTAAAAATAAAAACAACCAAGGAACTAAGTAGAAAAAGCTACTCAGGTCGGCAAATCCAGCATTTAAAATATTAAAATTATCTTTAAATACCCATAAGTACAACCCGTTTATAAGTAAAAAAACACCAATAACTAAGTAAGCTATGGGGGATGAAAAAAATGAGTTAAATTCTTTTTTTAAAATTGGAAACATATGATAGTTAACAGTGATTATTGATTATTATCAATTCGAAAAATACGATTATTTTCAAAACCGATATCTCTTCTCTTTGGTTGATAAACAAAATTATTTTTATTTAATAACGCTATAGAGCCTTCATTATTTTTATGAGTAAATGCTTCTATAGCTTTTAGATTGAGTTTAGAAAAACCAAAATGAACAATTTTCTGTATAGCTTCACTCATAAAACCTTTTTTATGAAAATCAGGATGCAGTTCGTAGCCTATTTCTGCAGTTAATTTATCATCAGAAAAATTCCATAAACAAATAGTTCCAATTAATTGCTCTTCCTTCTTAATAACCCAATATATATGGTCATTATTTAAAATACCATTTCTTATTTTTTCAATATAAGGAAGTAAGTCATTTACTTTTCTGGGTATTTCTCTTTGTATAAATTCATTGGTTTTAGGATTGGACCTTAATTCAAAAAAGGAATCAATATCTTTTTCTTCAAGTTGATTGAATTCTAAACGTTGTGTTTTTAAAAAAGGAAAAGGAATAAAGTCCATTAGAGTTATTATTGTAAACTAACCATTTTGTCAACACTCCAAGCCAAAGGTTTATCGTTAAATAAAACTTTGGTTTGTGCCCAAACACCTTTAAATAAATCAGAATTTCTGTAATTTTCTAAATCTTGTTCAGTATCCCAATAGCTATAAGTAAAAAATATATTCGGATTTGTTTTATCTCTATATAATTCTAACAAACGACAACCAGGAGATTTTCGTATAAATTCTTTTTTCGTATCAAAGTTTTCTAAAAATTCTTCAATTTTTTCAGGTTGAAAACTCATTTTAACAATTCGAACAAACATATGATTAATTTATAGTGGTAAAATCAGGTGTAATAATTGTTTCAAATTCAATAGAAATACTGTCCCTATAACCTAAGCCAAGTAGGGTAGAGGCACCTCCTACAGTATCTAAGTTACTTCGGTAAATAGCAATTTCTAAAAAGCCAGCTGAATTAAAAATAGCCAACTTTTCTCCATCATATTGTCTTTTTTCTACCGGAATCGAATAATCTACAATTTCATTATAACGATTGAAAATTTTGTCAAAATTATAGCGCCTAGCAGTAATCGTAAATTTACGCCCCTTACCAATAGTGTTAAATAGTTTTTTGCTAATATTAGTAATTACATTCCCGTAATTATCAATGTAGATAACACCTCCTATAATATGATCTTGTTTTTGATTTATTTTGGGTTGTATTTCGGTAATATTTTTATAAGACTCAATTTCTTTACCAATAACATTTAAACTACCTCCTCGACCAATATGAGAGGCTACTTGAACAAATACATCTAATACAGGGAAACTAGTTTCAATATGATTATGTATATTAATTTCAACAATTTTTGAAGGTTTTATTTCAGAAGCAATCATAGAAATTATTCCATTATCTGGACAAATAAAATAATGATTGTCTAATTCTAAAGCAATATGTTTATTGTCAATACTCAATTCAGAATCAACTCCTACAATATGTATTGTTTTTTCAGGAAAGCTTTTATAGGTATTTTTTAAAATATAAGCAGTCTCTGTAATGTTAAAAGGAGTAATGTGATGTGTAATGTCAACAATATTAGCATTAGGTAACTCTGAATAAATAGCTCCTTTAACTGCCCCTACAAAGTGGTCTTTTATTCCAAAATCGGTAGTTAAAGTAATGAGAGGCATTAAGTTAGTGACTTGTTAATTAATATGTTGAAAAAATATGTTGAATTTAAAGCAAAACTACATAATTCGATAAAAATAATCATTATTTTTAGAGTGAATAATATTAAAACATATATCATTTGAACGAACGCATCATTGAATTAACCGAAATCAACCCAAAAGATTTTTTTGGAGCACAAAACAGTACTATAACTCAATTGAAAACATACTTTCCTAAAGTGAAAATTGTAGCTAGAGGAAATAAGCTGAAGATTTATGGTGAAGCTGAACTTCTAGATGAGTTTGAAAAACGTTTGGAAATGCTTATAAAATACTTTAACAGGTATAATAAACTAGATGAAAATAGCATAGAACGTATTTTAACATCAACAGGTAAAGAAGAAGAAATTCGTAAATCGAATAAGGTAGAAGGTGTTTTAGTACATGGGGTTAATGGTAAATTAATAAAAGCACAAACAACAAATCAACGTAAAATGGTTGATTTAATGCAAAAAAACGATATGCTTTTCGCAGTAGGACCAGCAGGGACAGGTAAAACATACACTGCAGTTGCATTAGCAGTAAAAGCATTAAAAGAAAAAGAAGTACGTAGGATAATATTAACGAGACCTGCTGTAGAATCTGGTGAGAACTTAGGATTTCTTCCAGGAGATTTAAAAGAGAAGCTAGATCCGTATATGCAACCTTTATATGATGCACTTCGAGATATGATTCCACATGAAAAACTAGAATCACTTTTAGAAAAAGGAGTTATACAAATTGCACCTTTAGCATTTATGCGTGGTAGAACATTAGACAATGCGTTTGTAATTTTAGATGAAGCACAAAACACAACGCACAATCAAATGAAAATGTTTTTAACGCGTATGGGAATGCAAGCGAAATTTATTATTACTGGAGATCCTGGGCAAATAGATTTACCACGAAAACAAATTTCAGGTTTAAAAGAAGCATTATTAGCATTAAAGAATATTGATGGTATTGCCCAAGTACATCTAGATGATAAGGATGTGGTAAGACATCGCTTAATAAAGAAAATTATAAAAGCATATAAAAGTATTGAAACGGAATAAGCTTTTTATGTAATAAAAAGAACAATTAATAAGTATTAATAAAGATAGACATTACTTGTATAATTGTAGTATCAATAAAAAAACCAGTAGCTATACTGGTTTTTTATTTGTAAAAAATGAATTTTACTTTACTTCAAAATAAACAAATGGAGAATCTCCTTTATTTATGCTTCCAGAAACTGTAAAGGAATCATTTTTTTTAATGTAGTTTTTGCTACTGTATTTACTAAGATTTGTATAGTTTATAGAGTTGAAGTCAGTTAAAACATTATTAGTGTAAACCCATGACCATGGTACATAAGTTCCGAAACTAAATTTTTTATTCGGATTATTATTATAAGTGTAAGTAAGTTGGTTGTAAACACCTGTAGCTTCACTTGTGTCATGACTCGCTAATGTTACAGCGTATTTACCAGGAGGTATTTCATTAGGAGGTACAGAATAAAAAGTACTTGTATACCAGGTACTTTTATTAAAAAAAGTTAAAGATTTATCCGTTTTATTAGCAATTATTATTTTTGCAGTTAAGCCAGTTCCATACAAATTTTTTAAACTATTTAATTTTGTTTCAGCTTCTTTTTTTGTGTTAAAAATAAAAGGAGGTAAAGAATTATCTGTATTGTTTTCAGATACTATAAATTTTGTAGCAAGTCCATAATGATCAGAACAATCCCAAATTTGCTCATTCGGATTGGTATATTTACAATCAGTTATCACTTTAGATGTTATAGGTGTTAATCCTTTAGAGTATAATATGTAATCTAATCGTTGTTGGTAAATAGTTCCACCTCCATCAAAATGTTTGGCAAGTTCATTGGTAGTATTGTCATAAGTATATCCGTCTTTATCAGGATTTATTATAGAATAAGAGTCCTTAAAATCAGAAAAAATGGTAAACATATCACGATACTCTTTTGAATTACCTATAATATTAATATCGCCAGCAATAATAGTAGGATATTTTTTTACTTTATCAATTTCATGTTTTATTTGTTGAAGTTGTTTTGTTCTAGTGGCTACTTTATCTTCATCGGCTTGAGCGTGTGTTAAGAATACATAAAAACTAGATTGATTCAATAGTAATTCTAATTTCCAAAAACCTTTTTTAGCAAACCAATCAAAGCCTTCTGAATTTTTATATTTAAAAAAATGAGTATTACCAATAGGTATTTTTGATAAAACAAGAAGTCCATCACCAATGTTAGAAGAAACATTATTACTGTGAATACTATATGGATAAATTTGTCGAAGAGAATCAATTAATTCTTCTTTTTTGTCATCTCTCCAAATTTCAGTGAATAAAATAACATCATAATTAGTGTTGTTTTCTTTAAGGTATTGTGTGATTTTTTTTAACCTTAAAGCTTCATCTTTTTTAGTTATTAAATACGAATGTATATTGTATGTTAAAATGTTTACTTCAGATTCATTATTTTTTTTAGAAAGGTAATTGTCATTTGTAAGAACTTCATTTTCATTATAAATATCATCATAGTTATTTTGACATCTAACAAATAAAAGCATAGCAAAAATTAAAAATAGTTTGGGGGTTGATTTCATTTTTAAGTATTATTTGGTTAAAAATTTTATAAATTTAATACTTTAACAATTAATAAGTTTTGTTTATTAAAATGTAGAAAAAATAAAATAGTTATTTTTTATTTCTTTTAAATAGAGAGAAAAAAATAGCATATTTTTGCGCGACAACAACACAACAAAATAATGAATACAATTAACGAAACTAACTTTGAGTTTCCACAACAAAAGTCAGTTTATAAAGGAAAAGTAAGAGAAGTATATAATGTAAATGATGAAGTATTAGTAATGATTGCTTCTGATAGATTATCAGCTTTTGATGTAATTTTACCGCGCCAAATACCTTTTAAAGGTCAGATTTTAAATCAAATTGCTACAAAAATGATGAATGATACTGCGGATATTGTTCCGAATTGGTTGGTAGCAAATCCAGATGAAAACGTAGCTATAGGACATTTATGCGAACCTTTTAAAGTAGAAATGGTTATTAGAGGGTATTTATCAGGACATGCAGCTCGTGAATATAAGGCTGGGAAAAGGATTCTATGTGGAGTTGAGATGCCAGAAGGATTAAAAGAAAACGATAAATTTCCTGCTCCAATAATTACACCTTCAACAAAAGCAGACAACGGAGAGCATGATGAGGATATATCAAGAGAAGAAATTTTAGCAAAAGGAATTGTTTCAAAAGAAGATTATTTAGTATTAGAAGATTATACTAGAAAATTATTTGAAAGAGGGACAGAGATAGCAGCTTCAAGAGGTTTAATTTTAGTAGATACTAAATACGAGTTTGGAAAAACCAAAGAAGGAAAAATCGTTTTAATAGACGAGATACATACGCCAGATTCATCACGTTATTTTTATGAAGAAGGTTATGTGGAACGTCAGGAAAAAGGAGAAAAACAAAAGCAATTATCAAAAGAGTTTGTACGTCAATGGTTAATTGAAAATGGATTTCAAGGAAAGGAAGGACAACAGATTCCAGAAATGTCAGATGAAAAGATAATTGAAATATCAAATAGATATATTGAATTGTACGAACAAATCACAGGAGAAAAATTTGTGAAAGCAAATACAGAGAATGTGTTAAGTCGTATAAATGAAAATGTTGTCAATTTTTTAAATGGATAGTGATAAAGTAAGTATTCGGCCAGTATTAAATTTGACATCAGAAATTCCCATTGAAGATTTTCAAAATAGAACTGTACGTCCGATTTTAAAATTACAGCACGATCTTATTTTACAGTTTTTTGTTTTTTTTTGTAATAAACAAAAAGTTGACATTTTAAATACAGAGAAAGAAAAGTTTAATAAAACAGTTAATACAATAACTAAAAAAAATATAACTTTAAAAAATCAGTTTATAGGTTTAATTATAGGGCAATTTACAGTAAGTGAATTTGAATTTTATAAAGAAAACGATTCTGAGATTAATAAAAGAATTTTAACGATGGTTGGCCAGAGAATTAAAGATAGCCAATTAGAAATTAAAAATTTTAAAACAAACAACAATGATAATAGAACCAAGAACTAGAGGGTTTATTTGTTTAACATCTCACCCAGTAGGATGTGAACAAAATGTAAAAGATCAAATAGCATATGTGCAGTCAAAAGGAAAAATTGAAGGTGCAAAAAAAGTTTTAGTAATCGGATCTTCAACAGGTTTTGGATTGGCATCAAGAATTACAAGTGCATTTGGTTCAGATGCAGCAACAATAGGAGTGTTTTTTGATAAGCCAGCAACAGAAGGAAGACCAGCATCACCAGGATTTTATAATACAGCAGCTTTTGAAAAAGAAGCACAAGCAGCAGGATTATATGCAAAAAGTATAAACGGAGATGCATTTTCAAATGAAATAAAAGAACAAGTTGTAAATTTAATTAAAGAAGACTTAGGTCAGATTGATTTAGTAATTTACAGTTTAGCATCACCAGTAAGAACACATCCAGAATCTGGAAAACGTTTTAAGTCGGTTTTAAAGCCAATAGGAGAAGTGTTTTCTAATAAAACAGTAGATTTTCATACAGGAAATGTATCAGAAATATCAATAAATCCAGCAGAAGGAGAAGACGTGGTAAATACAGTAACTGTAATGGGAGGAGAAGATTGGAAAATGTGGATGGACGCTTTACAGGCAGAAAACTTATTGTCGGAAGGAGCAACAACAGTAGCTTATTCATACATTGGTCCAGAAGTAACAAAGCCAGTATATAGAAATGGAACAATTGGAGCTGCAAAAGATGATTTAGAAGCAACTGCATTTAAAATTACTGAAGATTTAAAAACAATAGGAGCTAAAGCATATGTGTCAGTAAACAAAGCTTTAGTAACGCAGGCAAGTTCAGCAATACCAGTAATTCCATTATACATATCATTATTATTTAAAGTAATGAAAGAAAAGGGAATTCATGAAGGGTGTATAGAGCAAATTCAACGTTTATATAGTGAACGTTTATTTGGAGGAGGTTTAGCTTTAGATGAAAAAGGAAGAATCCGTGTAGATGATTGGGAAATGAGAGAAGATGTACAGGCAGAAATCTCTAAATTATGGGAAGAAGCAACTACAGAAAATTTATCAGAAATAGGAGATTTAGAAGGATATAGTGAAGAGTTCTTTAAATTATTTGGATTTAAGGTAAATGGAGTAGACTATGATGCAGATGTAAATGAGTTAGTTGAAATTCCAAGTATTCAATAATAATTTCAAAATTTAAAAGAGCCTCGTAGAATTTCTATGAGGCTTTTTTTATTTTTAACTTTTAAAACAAAACAGATGAAGGCAGTAACTGTAAAAAAAATAAAAGATGAATTAGCTTATAAAACATCAGGAGAATTGATGGAGTTATGTTTACAGTTATCAAAATTTAAAAAAGAAAATAAAGAACTGTTAACATACTTGTTATTTGAATCTCATAATGAAGAAGCTTATATAGAGAGTATAAAAGAAGAAATAGATGAGTTATTTGAACAAGTAAATACGAAGAGTTATTATTATATACGTAAAAGTGTTCGTAAAACTTTAACAATAACCAAAAAGTTTATTCGATACTCAAAAAAGAAAGAGACAGAAGTAGCTTTACTGTTACACTTTTGTGTTAAGCTAAAAGAATTTAAGCCAAGTATAAAAAGAAGCCCGAGATTACAAGCTACTTATGAAAGACAATTGGAGCTAGCAAAAAAAGCTATAGACAAGTTACACGAAGATCTACAGTACGATTATAATGAAATGATTAGCGAGCTTAACTTGTAGTATTAAAATTAGTAGGCAATTCAAATATTTCTAGATTAAAATATTTTACAGAAGCGAGTAAATGATCAAAAATATCAGCCATAATATACTCGTAATTCTTCCAGTTTTTATCAGCGCTAAAAGCGTAGATTTCAATAGGCAAACCTTGAGTTGTTGGAGCTAATTGCCTAACCATAATCATCATATTTTTATTAATAGCAGGATGATTTTCAATATAAGTCTCAGCATATTTTCTAAAAACACCAATATTTGTTAAGTTCCTACCATTTAAAAGAAGATCTTTATTAATATTATTTTCATTATTAAAAGCATCAATTTTTTCCTGACGATTAGTCAAGTATGATTCAATTAATTGTATAGATTTTAAATTGTTAATTTCATCATTAGATAAATAATGAACACTATCTATTTTAATATGTATAGCTCTTTTAATTCTTCTACCCTGAGAATTAACCATTCCTCTCCAATTTTTAAAAGAATCAGAAATTAAAGCATACGTAGGAATAGTAGTAATAGTTTTATCAAAATTCTGAACTTTTACGGTAGCTAATGAAATTTCTATAACATCACCATCCGCACCAAATTTTTCAAAAGTAATCCAATCACCAATACGTACCATGTCATTTATAGAAACCTGAATACTGGCAACAAACCCAAGAATAGTATCTTTAAAAATTAAGATAATAATAGCAGAGGCAGCACCAAGAGCGGTAAAAAATTTCCAAATAGATTGATCAGTAATAATAGCAAAAGCTAAAATTGCTCCAGAAAACCAAGCAAAAATCATAAATACTTGAATATAACTGTCAACAGGTTTGTCTTTAAAACGAGGAAGTTTTTTTAAAAAGTCTTTTAAAGTATTAAGAATACTTCTAGCTATGCGAAGCGCTATAATAATGCTGACTATTAAAATTAATTTAGAAGTAAAATTTTTTAAATAGTCAAAATCAAAAAAAATGATAGGAATTAATTCAAAAAATATAAGAACCGGAATAAGATGAGCAACATTCGTAGGAACTTTATTAGTAATTAAAATGTCATCAAAATTTGTTTTAGAAGATTTAGCAATTCTAATAGAAAAACTACGGAAAATTTTTCTAGTAATAATATCAATAAGATAAATAAGAATTAAAGATATAGTAATTAGAAAAAATAGATTTAAGTACTTAGAAGTATCGTTAGATAAGCCGAAATCTTGTAAGTAGTTATAAAAAAAATGTCTATCGAATTTCATAAATATAAAATAAAGTACAAAGCTATTAATTAAAAGGATATGAATTGATTAAGCTAATCTTTTAATTTTAAAAAGGTATCCTTAAAATTTTCTTAAAATCAAGTTGAAGAAAACTAGAAGATTATATTTTTTGTAACTTACACAAAACGTAACAAAACTATCCAAAATGCCAACATACACAATTAAGATTAACGGGAGTTCAAAAACCGTTAATGTAGATGCCGATACACCTTTACTTTGGGTTTTAAGAGATGAACTAGATATGGTAGGAACCAAATATGGATGTGGTATAGCTCAATGTGGAGCGTGTACCGTTCATGTAGATGGGGCTGCGATGAGAAGTTGCCAACTTCAAGTATCAATGTTAGATAAAGAAGAAATTACAACTATTGAAGGACTTTCAGAAAAAGGAGATCATCCATTACAAGAAGCTTGGAAAGAAATAGACGTACCGCAGTGTGGTTATTGCCAGGCAGGACAAATAATGACAGCAGCATCGTTTTTAAAAGAAACACCTAATCCGTCTCAAGAAGAAATTAGAGAAGCAATGCATGGTAATATATGTAGATGTGCCTCGTATAATAGAATAGAAAAAGCCGTTGCTATAGCAGCAAAAAAGATGTCTTAAAAAATTAAATTATGAGCACACAAGAAAATAAATATACATTTAGTAGAAGAAATTTTTTAAGAACTACGGCATTAGCAGGAGGAGGAATAATGATAGGTTTTAATTTGTTTACAGCATGTAAGCCAAATGTAAAACCATCAGTAGATATAAAGAATTTAAATTTTAATGATTTTAATGCATTTATAAAAATTTCAGATGAAGGTTTTGTAACAATATATTCGCCAAATCCAGAGATAGGACAAGGAGTAAAAACATCTATGCCAATGATAATAGCAGAAGAGCTAGATGTAGAATGGAGCAAAGTTCATGTAGCACAAGCAAAATATAATAAAAAAGAGTATACAAGACAAGTAGCAGGAGGGAGCCAATCAATAAGAAAAGGATGGGATGCATTACGAGAAACAGGAGCAACAACCAAGCAAATGTTAATAAATGCGGCGGCAGTTAAATGGGGAGTAGAAGCATCAACATGTAAGGCATCAAACGGAGTAATTACAAATGCAAAAGGAGAAAGTTTAGGTTATGGAGAAGTAGTGAAAGAAGCTTCAGTACTAGAGGTTCCAGAAAAAGTAACATTAAAGAAAGCTTCAGAATATAAAATAATAGGAACAGATGCAATTAATGTAGATGTAGAAAAAATAGTAACAGGAAAACCATTGTTTGGTTTAGATTATAAAGCAGAAGGAATGTTATTTGCGTCGGTTTTAAGACCACCAGCATTTGGACAAAAGTTAGAAAGTTTTGATGATGCGGAAGCAAAAAAAGTAAAAGGAGTTTCACAAATTGTGAAATTTGGAGACAAAATAGCAGTTTTGGCAACAAACACTTGGGCTGCAATGAAAGGAAAAAAAGAATTAAAGACTACATGGAAAGAGGATTCAAAATTAGAAAGTACATCAGATCATAATAAAGTACTTGATGAAATTTTAGATGCAAAAGATTTAGATGTACGAAGAGAAGATGGAAATGTAAAAAAAGCATTTAAAGAAGCAGATAAGGTAATAGAAAGAACATATCATTCACCATTTTTACCTCACAATTGTTTGGAGCCTATGAATTTTTACGCAGATGTAACACAAGAAAAAGTGCATTTAGTAGGTCCAATACAAACGCCACAATGGACAGCAGGAAGAGTAGCAAAACTATTAAATAGAAAAGAAGAAGAAATTGAATTAGAAATGACCAGAATGGGTGGTGGATTTGGCCGTCGCTTATATGGAGATTTTGCTTTAGAAGCAGCAGAAATATCAGATAAATCTAAAAAACCAGTAAAAGTAGTTTTTTCAAGAGAAGATGATATGACAGATGGAATCTATAGACCAGCAATAAAATATAGAATAGCAGCTTCAATCAAAGAAGGGAAAATAACAGGATATCATTTAAAAGAGGCAGCAATCAATGGAAATATGTATGGATTAATACCACACTTTTTTCCAGCAGGGTGTATACCAAATTATAAAGTATCAACAAAAAGTTATAAAAGTAATATAACAACAGGAGCATGGAGAGCACCATATACTAATTTCTTAGCATTTGCAGAGCAAAGTTTCTTTGACGAATTAGCATTAGAGTTAAATAAAGATGCAGTACAGTTAAGGTTAGAATTATTGCAAAATGTAAAAAATTCAAAAGATGAAAAAATAGAGTATTCTGGAGAAAGAATGCAGAATACAATAAAATTGGCAGCAGAAAAAGGAAACTGGGGAAATCCAAGAGAAGGAGTTTATCAGGGATTCGCAGCCTATTATAGCCATAATACACATGTAGCAGAATTAGCAGAAGTAGAATTAAAAAACGGTTCTCCAATAGTAACAAAAGTAGTTGCAGCAGTAGATTGCGGAATTGTAATAAACCCAACGGGGGCAATAAATCAAATTCAAGGAGGAGTTTTAGATGGGTTAGGACATGCAATGTATGGAGATCTAACATTTGAAAAAGGTAAGCCGTCTAATAAAAACTTTGATACATATCGTTTAATAAGAATGAATGAAACGCCACAAGTGGAAGTGCATTTTGTGAAAAATGAATTATCACCAACAGGCTTAGGAGAACCAGGATTGCCTCCAGCAGGAGGAGCAGTTGCAAATGCAGTATATAAAGCGCTAGGCAGGAGGATGTACAGCCAACCATTTGAAAAAGAATTGGCAGTAAAAATGGAAAGCTAAGAATTAAAAATCACAAAGAAAGAAAAAGATGTCTTATAGGCATCTTTTTTTATGAGTAAAAATCAAGATTAAGCCAATTTGAAAATCTGTTAAAAAAGAACTATTTTCGCAGTCTATAAAAAATCAAAAGTAATAATGGTAAAAGATTTATTTGAAAGAATAAAAGAAGATAAAGGACCTTTAGGAAAATGGGCAGATAAAGCAGAAGGGTATTATGTATTTCCTAAATTAGAAGGACCAATCTCAAATAGAATGTCTTTCAATGGAAAAAAAGTAGTTACTTGGAGTATTAATGATTATTTAGGTTTAGCAAATCATCCAGAAGTATTAAAAGTAGATGGAGATTCGGCAGCAACAGATGGAATGGCATACCCAATGGGTGCGCGAATGATGTCAGGACATACAAAGTATCATGAGCAATTAGAGGAAGAATGCGCAGAGTTTGTAGGAAAAGAAGCGTCGTACTTGGTAAACTTCGGATACCAAGGAATGGTTTCAGCAATAGATGCATTAGTAAATAAAGACGATATTATTGTATATGATATGGATACACATGCATGTATAATAGATGGAGTTAGATTACATGCAGGAAAAAGATTTGTATATCGCCATAATGATATAGAAAGTTGTGAGAAAAACTTGATGAGAGCAACAAAAATGGCAGAGAAAACAGGAGGAGGAATTTTGTTAGTTTCTGAAGGAGTTTTTGGAATGCGAGGAGAGCAAGGAAGGTTGGCAGAAATAGTAGCATTAAAAGAAAAGTATAATTTTAGGTTGCTAGTAGATGATGCACATGGTTTTGGAACATTAGGAGAAGGAGGAAGAGGAACAGGATTTGAGCAAGGAGTACAAGACGGAATAGATGTGTATTTTGCAACATTTGCAAAATCAATGGCAGGAATAGGAGCATTTTTTGCAGGAGATAAAGATGTAGTACAGTATTTACAATACAATATGCGATCACAAATGTTTGCAAAATCATTACCAATGCCAATGGTAAAAGGAGCATTAAAGCGTTTGGATATGATTCGTACAATGCCGGAGTTAAAAGAGAACTTATGGAAAATCACAAACGCATTACAGTCAGGATTACGTAATGCAGGATTCGATTTAGGAACAACACAAACATGTATAACGCCAGTATATTTGAAAGGAGAAATACCAGAAGCAATGGCAATGGTACAAGATTTACGAGAAAATCATGGAGTGTTCTGTTCAATAGTAGTATATCCAGTAATCCCAAAAGGATTAATTATATTAAGATTAATACCAACAGCAAGACACACACAAGAAGATGTGGATGAAACAATCGTAGCATTTTCAGCAATAAGAGAGAAATTAGAAAATGGTACTTATAAAAGAATAGCAGAATCTATTATGGCAGAATAATAGAGGGAAAATAAAAACAAAAAACTCATGAAACATTTCATGAGTTTTTTTGTTTTAAAAAGAAACTAATTACATTTGGATTCCTTTTAGATACATAAAAAAATAATGAAAAAGCTTTTATATATATATGTCGTATTATTTGTCACAGTTATGGATGGACAAATAAAAGATACATTGCCAAATTTTAATGATGAATACTTCTTGATAAAAGATGGGGATAGTTTAATGATAACATTAAATGAAGTTTCCATTTTACCAAAACACAAGTTTAAGAAACAATCAGATGTACATTATTATTATTGGTTTAGAAGAAAAGTGTTTAAGGCATATCCATATGCAGTAATAGCAGCAAAAAGAATAGACAGTGTAAATGTTCGATTATCACGAATAAAGTCAAAGAGAAAAAAAAGAAAATATATAAAAAGAGTACAAAAGTACCTAGAAGAAGAATTAACAAAACCATTAAAAAAATTAACTAGAACAGAAGGAAGGTTGTTATTAAAGTTAATTCATAGGCAATCGGGAAAAACAGCATTTAATAATATTAAAGAATTAAGAAGCGGATGGAAGGCGTTTTGGTATAATGCAACAGCAAATATTTTTAAATTATCATTGAAGTCAGAGTATAAACCAGAAATAGAAAATGAAGACTATTTAATAGAAGATGTAATACAACGAGCTTTGATAGAAGAAAAAATAGAATATCAAGAGCCTAAATTAAAGAAAGATTATAAAGCTATAGTCATAAAAGAAAGAGGGGAGGTAGATGTAGAAGTGTATAAAAAGATGTTTTCAAAGATGAAAAAGAAAAAAAAGAAGCCTAAAAAGAAATAGGAAGTATATATGTAAGAATAAACAAACAACCTATAAAGGAGAATTAAAAAAGAATAAGGTAGTTTAAAAAGGGTTAGGGATAAAAAAAGATTGGGGTTAATGTGTTGATAGAATAGGAGTTGAGAAAAACTTCAAAAAATACTTTAAAAAAGGTGTTGTTATGTTAAAAAAGGGTTCTATATTTGCACCCGCTAAGGGAAAAACGTAAGGTTTTAAAGTTAGTAAAAGTTCATTAAAAAGGTTGGTTAGGTATGTTAAAAAGGAGTAAAAAATAAGTTAAATATTACTTGTTTATTACAAATAAAAGAGAGTATCTTTGCAGTCCGTTTTAGAGGCGATAGTTCATTAAAATATAGCGAAAAACAAATTAAAAAAAACTTCAAAAAAAGTTTGTCAGTTTTAAAAAGGTTTGTAAATTTGCAACCGCTTTAAGAAAGCGAAACGATCACAGAAATTTTGGAATGATTTAGAGATAAAAAATCAGCTAGTTCGAGTCTAGTATTTCTACAAAAAAAATTAATTAATGTTTTGGTTGATAAGACTAAATATAGCGATTAATAAAGTTCATTGAAAATATTGAAATTGACAGCGTAA
>NZ_CANLTU010000010.1 GCF_947494125.1 uncultured Tenacibaculum sp. | reverse complement strand
GGTCGTTGCCTTTCTTTTAAACCTCAATCTTTTTTAAGATTGAGGTTTTTTTTTGTTCTAAACTTAAATGAAATACTAATCATTTTAAATTAATAAAAAAGCAATTTAAAGATAGTATTATGCTGAATAATTTAATGCGTTTTAGAGCCAATTATGAATAATAATAGTTAGAAGCAAAAGGTATATACTTACCAAAGTGAGCCAAATACAAATGAAGTTAAAGAGGATTACCTTTTAGATTTGTTTTGAATTATTTCAGCTATTGGTTTATTATTAATCTTGCTCTCTAACCATGATAGTATGTCTAGATACAAAAAAGCTCTTTTTTCATAAGGGTGGTCTTCGTAAACTTTTAATCTAGTATGAATTTTTTGGAACTCATTTTTTATTTGATGCGGATAAAGATCACCAAGAGATTTTATTGATACTATGAATTCTTTTTGTACCTCTTGTAAGTTCTCCATTTTTAATAAAAACTTATAGGTTTCTTTAAATTGTTTTTCTAAATGATAATCTAAACCACATTCGTAATGAGCAATTAAATTTAGAATTCTAGCAAAACATTGTAGGTCTTCACCTATATATAACTTTTTTGTTTTAATTATTTTAGAAAGGTATTCTATACATTTCTTATTTTCACCCATTCCAAAATATAAACATGCTATTTTATAATACAGTGTTATGATATGATGTTTATCTAATCTATTACTATACTCATTAATTTTTTCATTTATATCATTAACTAAATACTCTCCTTTTTTAAAAGTTCCTTTTAAAAAATGTTTATGCAGTTGATTGGCGTAATAATATTGAAAAATTAAAATTTCTGTATTGCCATTAATTGGAATTTTATTTTCTTTTATATCGGTTTCAAAAAAGGACAGCTCTTTATTAAATTCTTTTTCATGTTGAATAAAAAATAATGATTCTAATAAATAATTAATACCTTTTAAATAAAAGACAGGATTTAATTGAATCATTTTAGGATACTCTCTAAACAGATTTACCAAATTAGAAGAATATTTATATCCATTTAAAAAATTTTGAGTTAAAAGACTACGCCATAAATGTGCTTTATATAGCCATAAGCGTTCTCTAAATCCTAATGATTTATAATCTAGATTTGGTATGCGCGCGTCAAAATAATTATTAATTTTATTTAATTCCTCATCATTACGAGCGTAACCTGTTTTTAAAAGAATACCATATAATTGTAAAGATAAATTTGATAATTTACTAGTAATAACATTTTGCTGACTTAGCTCTTTAGCTTGTATTGTTAATTCATCAGCTCTAGTATTAATACTCCTAGTTATGTATTGACTTTCTATAACTTTTTCAAGTTCAACAATTTCATAAGCAACATTTTTTTCTTCATTATCCAAAGCTAATATTTTAGCTTTATCAAGAAGCTTTAAACTTTGTTTATAAAGTCCTTTTTGATATAATACAGTTGCAAAATCTAACTGTTCACGTATTTGTACTCTAACATTTTTATGTTTAGGATTCATTCGTAAACTTGTTAAGATTTGTTTATATAAATGAGCTTTTAAATTTGAAAGTTGTTGTTTACTTACAATACCGCTATTAATTATAGTCTTCTCATCATATTTTTTTTGTTTCTCTAAAAATTTAAATAGGATAAAAAATTTTGAATCTGTATTACCATCTAATCTACCTATATATAAATTAAATTGACGTTTTTCTGATTTTGTTAATGATTGAATAAGTACAAATAAAGAATCATTTTGTTGGTTAACTTTTGTAAAATAATTCATTTTAACTAACTGTTTTTCAATTTATTATATTTTTAATAGCTGTTTTTGATATCGTAAAGGTTATTTTAAAAAAAGACCTTTTCGAAAAGCCAATATATACATTTGATTTATATAATGACAATTATTTAAGATAATGAATAACGATAAAGTCCAAATTTTCGATACTACTTTAAGAGATGGTGAACAAGTCCCTGGTTGTAAACTGGACACTAAACAAAAGCTAATTATAGCGGAGCGATTAGATTTTTTAGGAGTTGATATTATAGAAGCTGGTTTTCCGGTTTCTAGCCCTGGAGACTTTAAATCTGTTAATGAAATTGCTAAAATTGTGAAAAATGCTACAGTTTGTGGTTTAACTAGAGCTGTTAAAAAAGATATTGAAGTAGCAGCAGAAGCTTTAAAAATTGCTGCTAAACCAAGAATTCACACAGGAATTGGTACTAGCGATTCTCATATTAAATATAAGTTTAATTCGTCTCAAGAAGAAGTAATAAGAAGAGGTAAAGAAGCTGTTTTTTATGCTAAAAACTTTGTAGATGATGTTGAGTTTTATGCAGAAGATGCAGGAAGAACAGACAATGTTTTTTTAGCTAAGGTATGTGAAGAGATGATTAAAGCAGGAGCTACTGTTTTAAATATTCCAGATACTACTGGTTATTGTTTACCTGAAGAGTATGGTGCTAAAATTAAATATTTAAAAGAGCATGTAAAGGGTATTGAAGGGGTAACAATTTCATGTCATTGTCATAATGATTTAGGCTTAGCAACTGCAAACTCAATAGCCGGTGCAATAAATGGAGCTCGTCAAATTGAATGTACGGTTAATGGAATTGGTGAGAGAGCTGGTAATACTGCTTTGGAAGAAGTAGTTATGATTTTAAAACAACATCCTTATTTAAATTTACAAACAGACATTAATACTCAATTGTTATATGATACAAGTATGATGGTTAGAGAAAGTATGGGAATGCCCGTGCAGCCTAATAAAGCTATTGTAGGAGCAAATGCTTTTGCACATAGCTCAGGAATTCACCAAGATGGAGTGATTAAAAACCGTGAGACTTATGAAATTATTAACCCAGCTGATGTTGGTGTTACTGAGAGTGCTATTGTATTAACAGCAAGAAGTGGTAGAGCAGCATTGGCATACAGAGCTAAAAAAATTGGATATGAACTTACCAAAATTCAGTTAGATTCTGCTTATGGAACTTTTTTAAATTTTGCTGATAAGCAAAAAGAAGTAATTGATGATGATATTCATATGATAATGAAACAAGTTAATAAGATTTCTAAAATAGCAATTGCCTAATGAAAAAGACATTATTTGATAAAGTATGGGATGCACATGTGGTTGATTCTATAAAGAATGGGCCTGAAGTTTTATATATAGATAAGCATTTAATTCATGAAGTAACTAGTCCACAGGCTTTTAATGAATTAAAAGAGCGCGATATTTCAATAGCACGACCTGATAAAATTATAGCAACAGCCGATCATAATACGCCAACAATAAATCAGCATTTACCAGTAAGAGATGAGCTTTCAAGAAATCAGCTAGCAAAGCTTACCAAAAATTGTAATGAGAATAATATTGAATTATATGGTTTAGGACATAAATACAATGGGATTGTACATGTTATGGCTCCTGAATTGGGTATTACACAACCAGGAATGACAATGGTTTGTGGAGATAGTCATACATCAACACATGGAGCATTTGGTGCTATTGCTTTCGGAATAGGAACAAGTCAAGTAGCACAAGTATTTGCAAGTCAATGTTTATTATTACAAAAACCAAAGAGCTTACGAGTAACTGTAAAAGGTAAATTAAAAAAAGGGGTGTTACCCAAAGATGTTATTTTATATATAATAGCCCAATTAGGAACAAATTCGGGAACAGGATACTTCTGTGAATATGCAGGAAATGTTTTCGAAGAAATGTCTATGGAAGGTCGTATGACTGTTTGTAATATGAGTATTGAAATGGGAGCTAGAGGAGGTATGATTGCTCCAGATGAGACAACTTTTGAATATGTAAAAGGACGAAAATTTGCTCCAAAAGGCGAAGAATTTAATGAAAAAGTAAGCTATTGGAAAACATTAAAAACAGATGATGACGCTAAGTTTGATAAAGAATATGCTTTTAAAGCAGAAGATATTGAACCGATGGTAACTTACGGAACAAATCCAGGGATGGGAATAAAAATAACGGAGACGATTCCACAAGAAAATGATGCATCATTTGAAAAGTCATTAGCTTATATGAATTTTCAAAAAGGTGAAAGTTTAGTGAATAAGAAAATCAATTATGTTTTTATTGGAAGTTGTACTAACTCTAGAATTGAAGATTTTAGAGTTGCAGCTTCTTATGTAAAAGGAAAACAGAAAGCACAAAATGTCAATGCATGGTTGGTTCCAGGTTCGCAATTAGTGGCAAAACAAATTCAAGAAGAAGGCTTACAAACTATTTTTGAAAAAGCAGGTTTTGAATTACGAGAACCAGGTTGTTCAGCTTGTTTGGCAATGAATGATGATAAAATACCAGAAGGAGAATATTGTGTTTCTACGTCAAACAGAAACTTTGAAGGACGTCAAGGGCAAGGTGCAAGAACTATTTTAGCAAGTCCTCTAATAGCAGCAGCAACTGCAGTAGAAGGAAGAATTATAGATATAACTAAAAACTTGAATTAAGATGGAAAAGTTTGAGAAATTAATAGATACAGCAATTCCATTATCTACAGAGAATGTTGATACCGATCAAATAATTCCAGCACGTTTTTTAAAAGCAACAGATAAAAAAGGATTTGGAGATAATGTATTTAGAGATTGGCGTTTTCATAAAGATGGAAATGTGAATTATGATTTTGTTTTAAATAATAATAACTATCAAGGAAGTATATTAATTGCTGGAGATAATTTTGGATGTGGTTCTAGTAGAGAGCATGCAGCATGGGCATTATCTGGGTACGGTTTTAAAGTAGTTATTAGTAGTTTTTTTGCAGATATCTTTAAAGGTAATGCATTAAATAATGGAATTTTACCTATTCAAGTATCTAAAGAGTACTTAAAAGATTTAATAAAAAAAGTTACAGAAGTCCCTGATACTATTCTTATAGTTGATTTAGATAATCAAGTGCTAAAAACACCTATTGGAAATAGTGAATTTGAAATTGATCAATATAAAAAACTATGCATGCTTAATGGGTATGATGATATTGATTTTTTAATAAGTAAGAAAGATAAAATAAAAGCTTTTGAAGCAACATTATAAAAAATTATGAAATACAAAATAGCAGTTATTCCAGGAGATGGTATTGGACCTGAAGTTATTGAACAAGCAAAAAAAGCATTAAATGCAATTGCACATGTTTACGATCATACTTTTATTTATAAAGAAGCAATGATGGGAGCTTGTGCCATTGATACTACTGGAAATCCTTTACCAGATGATACATTAACAATTTGCAAAAAGTCAGATGCAATTTTATTTGGAGCTATTGGTCATCCAAAATATGATAATGATCCAAGTGCTAAAGTGAGACCTGAACAAGGTTTATTAAAATTACGAAAAGAATTAGGATTATTTTGTAATGTTAGACCCGTCAAAGCATATGACCAATTAATTGAAAATTCTCCATTAAAAAAGGAGATTATAAAAAACACTGATATTTCTATTTATAGAGAATTAACTGGTGGAATATATTTTGGAATAAAAGAATTAAGTGATGATGGTAAAATAGCATTTGATGGTTGTTCTTATTCAGTTGAAGAAATAGAACGCATTGCACACTTAGCTTTTAAAGAAGCACAAAACAGGCGTAAAAAACTAACTTTAGTTGACAAGGCAAATGTATTAGAAACTTCTCGTTTATGGAGAAAAACCGTTACAGTTTTGGCAAGCCAATATCCAGATGTAATCTTAGATTTCTTATTTGTAGATAATGCAGCAATGCAATTAATTTTAAATCCTAAGCAGTTTGATGTAATTTTAACAGAGAATTTATTTGGAGATATTATTAGTGATGAAGCAAGTGTTATTGGAGGTTCTATTGGATTGTTGGCATCTGCTTCAGTTGGAATAGAGAATGCTTTGTTTGAGCCAATTCATGGTTCTTTTCCACAAGCTACAGGAAAAGATATAGCTAATCCATTAGCATCTATTTTATCAGCAGCAATGTTATTAAAACATATAGGGTTACATAATGAGGCAGCAGCAATAGAGAAAGCAGTACAAAAATCATTAGAATTAGGAATTACAACTGAAGATATTAAGTCTGATACTAATTTTGGAACCAGTAAGGTTGGAGATTTTATAGCTGATTATATTTATAATCAAGAAGATAGTAATTTAAATTTTCAAAATATACATATGGGGCAGAGCACCATTATATAATTGATTATTACATGCAATTAAAAGAGGTATTTATATGTTTATAAATGCCTCTTTTTTTTATCATAAATTTTTGAGTTTATTAAGAAGTTATTTTTGTTTAAAAAAATAATTATTTAAGTTTATATATTATATGAAATAATTAATAAATGCATGAAAAAGAAAAAATATAGTATAATATTGTTTGTAGTATTATTCCCATTATTGATAATCCTAATTTCAAATTATTCAATAGAAAGCTATGCAAAAGGAAAAACTTTTTCTAATGCTTCAGAAATAAAGAAAAACAAAGTTGGACTTGTTCTAGGAACAGCCAAAATGCTAAGTAATGGAATGGTTAATTTGTATTTTAAATATAGAATTGAGGCTACAGTTGAATTATTTAAAAAAGGGAAAATTGATTTTGTACTAATAAGTGGAGATAATGGAAATAAAAGTTATGATGAACCTACCGATTTTAAAAATGAATTAATTAAATATGGAATACCAGAAGATAAAATATTCTTAGATTATGCTGGGTTTAGAACCTTAGATTCTGTAGTTAGATGCAAAGAAATTTTCGGACAAGATAAGGTTACCATAATATCACAAAAATTCCATAACGAAAGAGCTATTTATTTAGCACATAATCATGAGATTGAAGCGATTGGATTCAACGCTAAAGATGTTTCAGGACGTTATGGTTTAAAAGTTAAATTGCGAGAGTATTTAGCGAGAACAAAAGTTTTTATTGATATTTTATTTGGAGTTAAACCTAAGTTTTTGGGTGAAAAAATAGAAATAAAATAATTTTTTTAAGATTAAAATATACCCCTGACATACCGCTGTCATCAGTTTGTTTTAAGTTTGCAGTGTACTAAAAAACTAAAGAGAATTAAAATGGAAATTTTTAAAATTATTACGTTAGCATTATCAGGAAGCTTATTATTATTTGTAGGTATGATGAGATTGAGCAATCCTATAAAAACGTATTTAAAGAATTCAGGAATTAAATTAGAGAAAGATGCTAGTTTATTGAATGAAATGAGAGGAGTAAGTGGAGTTATGCTATTGGGAGGAATTATTATTTTACTTGGAATAATAGTTTCTAAATTAACCTTCACTTCATTTGTAGTAGCAATATTAATTTTTCTAGGATTTGGAATAGGGAGGATGTTGAGTATTAGTTTAGACGGAAAGCCAAATAAATTAATAACTCAAGGATTAGCCTCAGAATTAGTTTTAGCTACATTAAATATAATTTGTTTGGTAAGTCTTGTAACTATATAATATTTAAGTCAATTATATATTGAATAAAAAGAGTCTGACTTATAAAGGTTAGACTTTTTTTATAGTTTTTATTTCATAATTTGATTTAAGTGATGCTCTATATGATTCACATAGTCAGTCATTAAAAACCGTAAATCTGAGATATTATCTTTATCCAATTCAATTTTATAATTAAGTGTTTTTTCTGTTTGTAATTTCATTAAGTTAAGAATCCTATTATTAATAGAGACCCAAAAATTAAGAAGCTCCTTAATTTCAGCATTTTGATAATCATTAACCTTCACTAATTTATTTTGTTCGTATTTTCTTATTCTATAAGGTTTGCTTTCGAATTGAATCTCTGTAAATCGTTGAAGGTTATTAATTCCAGAGTCAATTAAATGACCTAAAATTTCTTTTTTAGACCATTTATCAACATCTATTTTTTTACTTATTTCCAATTCTGAAAATTGAGATAAATATTTCAACCCTTTTTTTAATAACTCTTCAAGATTCCTAATTGTTTGTTTCATTTTTATTTATGATTAATTATTACAATTTTAGAAGTTGTTTTTTATTCAGTTTTAAATTCTAATAATACAGGTAAGGCTTTATTATCAAAGTTAAATAATGCTTGATTCTCCCAAGGAGAAGCTTCTGTAGATTTATTTCCTTTCCAAGCAATTAGTTCGGCACCCCAATAACAAAATCCTATTCCATTTTCTACTTCACTAGTTAATTTTTTTATTTGTTTTATAAATTTTTTCTGCCCTTCAATTGTTGCAGGAAATCCTGGTAAAATTAGTTGCTCCTCTAAACCAACAATGTTGTTTGTCCAATCATTCCATTCGAGGGTAAAAGGATAAGCAGTTTCAGCAATTAGTATTTTCTTATTATGAACTTTACTTAAATACTGCATTTTAGTTTTAAGGTTCTCTAAAGATTTTCCATGCCATATTGGATAATACGATAAACCAATAATATCATAATCTAATGTACTCACTTGATTAAAAAACCAATCAGAATTTTCTATACCGGCAAAATGTAAAATTATTTCGGTGTCATTTGAATTTGCTCTTACAGCTGTAATTCCTTGACTCATTAATTCTACAAATTGCTGAAAATTAGTTGAAATATTTCCATAAGGATGGAGAAAACCAGTATTTATTTCATTACCAATCTGAATATAATCAGGTTGTATTTCGTTCATTATTTTTTCAGTATAGTTGTATACATTACCTTTTAATTGAGCAAAAGTTATTCCTTGCCACTGCACTGGAGTTTCTTGATGAGCTGGGTCTGCCCAAGTATCTGAATAATGAAGGGTTAGCCAAATTTTAAAACCATAAGCTTTTAAAGTTTGAGAAAACTGTTTTACTTCATTAAATCCAGAATGTTCATTAAGTGGATTTACCCAAAGTCTTAATCTAACAGTATTAACCCCATTCTCTTTAAGTATTGTTAAAAAATCTTTTTGACTTCCACCCAAATCATAAAATGTAGGATTTGAATTCGATATTTCTGGATACCTTGAAATATCAACAGCAGAAATTAATTCAGAATTTCCACTCTCTGGATTAGGGGAGTTTATAACTTCTTTATTACAAGAAATTAAAACTAAAAAAAATATTATTATTTGGATTATTCTATTCATTTTTTAGGATGACTCAAGATTATTAAAATTAAAGTTTTCTGAGAACTTCCAAAGCCTTTTTAGCCATTTTTGTTGTAGAATTTGGATATTTAGCCTTGTAATTAGTCACTCATTCATAACAACACACCCCATAAGTAGTATAAATACTTTACTATGTCTTAACTTTAATTATCTATAAGTTTTATACATAATTGGTAACTTCTTTTATAGTATTAGCATTATAAGGTTAGCCAATAATAGAACTTGAAGAACAAATATTAAAATATTAATATCCTTTTTAAACTTATAAGCTATTATAATAGTAAAAATAACAATTAGAGGAAGGGCTAATCCTGATGCTATTCTAAAAGAATAGATGGCACTTTTTTCAGATGAAAGTAATTCATATCTATTTATTTCTTTGAATATTAAAGATTCCGAATACTTAATTTTTTTATTCTGTATTGACTTCGCAAAATCTTCAGATATTGAAAACTGATGTTTAGATGTAATTACCTTGTATGAGCTGTGAGAATTACCACCTGCATTGTAGTATTGTTGTGTTTCCTTTTTTATATTTATAACATCCTCAGTAAATACCTTACCAGGTAAGGAAAAATCAATTAAAATAACCAATGCTGCTAGTATGGTTAATGCGTATAATAATAGTTTTGCTTTATTCACTTTTTCAAATATTTTTCAAATTTGATATTTTTTACTTTAAACACCAAATTAAAATATTGGCGGGATTAATCAAATGTAATAACTTCTCGTTTAACAAATAACTCGCATTATGTATAGCTATTATTGGCATTTCGTTTAATATTATTATTTCTTTTAAATATACCCATTCTTCTATTAGTATAATTGACAAAGCAAAAATAAAAATGTAATAAATCAAGTCAAGTTCAGTTATCTGTTTTATAATATAGAAAACTAATAATAGCGCAGGAAGTGTTACAATATATACCAAAATTGCTTCTCCAAATACGCCTAGAAAGAATGTCGAGTATGAATTTGGAATTAAAGAAGACAATAATTTAGCGATGGCGAGAATTACTGCTGGCAAAACAAATGAAGCTGCTATTTTGGAAAAATGAGAAGTCAGTATAATGTCTGTTTTTTTAGATTTTTTAAAGTTTAGATACCATTTTATGATTAGTGAGATTATAAGTATAAATATGATTACAAGAAGAAAATATTTATTTCTTATAGTTTTGTTTCTTGTATTAAAATCTATTTCAGATTTAATTTCCGAGTTTTCAAATAGCTGTTTTTTAATTAATTCTCCATTGTCAAAATATTTTTTAGAAATAATTTTATTTTGATTATTGTAAAATGTCCAAATTGAATCTTCTATTCCATTTTTATATTTTCCATCTATTATAAGTTTATTGTCTTTAAATCTTTGGAAGTTACCATCTAAGCGAGTTAATTGAAAATTGAGATGGTCATTAATTGAGTCAAATTTCAATATAATTGAAGTTGATTTATTTATTGTTAAAGAATCAAGCAATTCTTTAAAGTCAGAAAATTTCTTTTTTAATCTATAACCGTCTAATAATTGTTTTAAAAAACGAAGATCAAGGTTTTTTAAGACTTGTGTTTTATGGTACTCATCATCTATTGAAGCTCTTTTATCAATTCTCAATTCTGCAATACTTACAATAAGTAAACTATCAAGTTTGTGAACTTTGTAATTGCTTGGGTAGTTAGAGCTCTCTATGTTTTTAACTTCATTTTTAAAAAGCAAGTATTGAGGTTGTTCAAATTTTTGAGTTGGTTTGGATATTGATGTCGCACAAAATGAAAAAAGAGTTATTGTTCCTAAAATAATTGGGCTTAATTTTAATCTGAAAAAGTCTTTTGGTTTAAAATAATATGAGATTGGTAGAATTAATAAAGATATTAAATCGGTTAAATCTATTACCCTATAAATTGGATATAAACTGTAACTAAATAAATTAATAAACGGCTGTGAATAAGGGCTTTTCCAAATAACAAAAAGCAGAGCTGTTGAAAAATAGACTGTTCGTTTCTTGTTTGGAAATAACGCTGTCCAAAATGATACGAAAACAAATATGCCACAAAAGTCAGATAGTTTTCCTGTTAGCCAATTGTGATATTCTGTCTTTAGATAAAAGTCATTAAGTAACAGTATTACAAGACAAGTTATAAAAGGTATGTTATTAATTGATTTTAACTTTTCTCTCATTTTTATAATGAATACAAACTAAAATAGAAAGTCCGCGAAGACTTTCGTAAATAGGCTAGAACCATGCAATAAATTATATACGATGTTGTCCACAGTATTTTATTTAGTTAGAAATTTTGTCGTATAGTTTATCACAAAATCTGAAATAAAAGACTTTATAAATTTGTCATCGTTATATTCATCATTCTCTTTCATTTCTGCATATAACTTTTTGTATTCTTCTGTTTTCTCAAACATTTCAAATTGGCGTTTTTTGAACTTTACAAACTCTTTGTTTTTATATTTTCGAGCTTCATTAAAATTGCCTTTATCGATTTCGAGAAGCCAGTATTTATTGTAAGTCGATGCATAACCCATATGAACATATTCAACCATTTTTCCGTGTGGTAAAATTAGAATTCCAGTAAACCAGTCAATTTTCACTTTTTCTTGCCTAGGAAAATACATTTTGTAGATTGAAACCCATTTTTGCTTATAATTTCCATCATCATCGGTATAACTAACAGGTTTTTTCATATCAGTTAGAAACAATTCTCTTCCGATTATTTCAAAGTGACCTACATATCCACGCCAAAGAGCTGTCGAAGTCATTTCTGGTCTATTTTCGGGATTCTTGTCAAAATATGGTTCTAATGGGTTTGAGTTTAAATTAAACTCTTTTCCTTCATAAATGATTTTGTCAGGATATTGAGCTGTAATTATATTTTCAGCTTTTGTAATTCCAATTGTAAGGATTATTAATATTAATGATAATGTCTTTTTCATATTGTGGACAACGGTCTCGTATAACCGTCAGTTACAGGTTAATATGTGGTAATTTTCGGTTTGGCACAGACTTTAGCAATTCCGAGTGGATTCGGACGTAGTCGAATCCGCCGTAATTGCGGTTATACATTGTTGGGCATAGTTTTTTTATATTTCATTCAGTTTTTTTATCAGCTTGTCAATTTCCAATTCTAATTGGTCATTTGTGACAACTGATGTAAATATTATTTTGTTTTCTTTTAAAATGTTAAACGCTAATCCAACATCCAAAGTGTCATTTTTAAATGCGCGGTAAATTCGATATTTTTCGAATGGTAATTCTATTTCGTATATTCTTTCATATCTAAAATAAGGTGAGATAAATTCCTCAAAATTGTGTCCAGCTATATATGCTAAAAAATATTCATTCATTTCATTTAAGTCAGACATTGGGTGAACATAAGTTGAAGTAATAAAACCACCAATCATTTTATTTTGTTTCCAAAGTTCAGATTCGTATTCGTATGAAGTTTCTGCTGTAATCGTGTCGAATGCTTTTGAGTAAAGATGATTCTTAAATTCAACTGTTTTCAGATACTCTTTTGAGAGAATGTTTTCTTGCAGAATCAACTTTTTCTTATCAGACTCCTGAAATTTTAATTTTTTATTAGAATCCGCACAACTTGTTAAAATCACAAGTGTAAAAATTAAACTAAAAATTCGATTTATGTTCATTCGCTTAAATTATGCCCAACTTATTTATATGCGGAACTTTATTCTTTATATACCTCTAATTAGGTTGGCTATGCGGAATTTTTAAGCATTAAAAGTAAACTTGTTTTACAGTTCAATAGAACTAAAAATACTTAGATAGCAAAAAATATAAAGGAATAAAATCCGAGCAATTTTTTTCTTTCAAATATAAGAAAATAGAAGATACATCAATTGTAATTTTTTTAGGCATAGTATATTAAGAGTTTCCAATTAAGAAATTTTGATTAACACAAGATGTTGATACTATATTTTATAAAAGTTTTTATAAACATGAGATGTTAGTACTATTATAAACTAAAGTTTTTATGAACACCATACGTTGATACTATTATTAAGAAAAGTTTTTATGAGCACCATACGCTGATATTATTGTATAGAAAAGTTTTCATGAACATTATATGCTGATGCTTTTATCTACAAAAGTTTTTATAAAGACAAAATGTTTATAAAAACTTTAATGTATTGGTTTTTATGTTTCAAAGAGTAATTAGGATACTAACCAAGTTAAAAGGAAGGTGAGTTTCTGATGTTAAAAAAATAACTAAAGATATTAAGCATCAATTGTAAAATTTTTAATACGATGTACATAGATTTTGCTAATTTCGCCATTCAAAATTTAGCATTATGATTACGGTAGATCAGTTAACGGTAGAGTTTAGTGGAAAAACATTATTTAAAGATGTTTCTTTTGTTGTAAATGAGAATGATAAAATTGCCCTAATGGGTAAGAATGGAGCAGGAAAATCTACCATGATGAAAATTATAGCAGGAGTTTCTAAGGCAACAAAAGGAGGCGTTAGAAGCCCTAAAGATACTGTAATAGCATATTTACCACAGCATTTATTAATGGAAGATAACTGTACGGTAAAACAAGAAGCCTCTAAAGCATTTGAAGCTGTTTTTGCTATGAAGACAGAAATGGAATCGCTAAACAAGCAATTGGAAACTCGTACCGATTATGAATCTGAAGAGTACATGAAAATTATTGAACGTGTATCGGATTTAGGAGAAAGCTATTATGCTTTAGAAGAAATAAATTATGAAGCTGAGGTAGAGAAGGCTTTAAAAGGACTAGGTTTTAAACAAGAAGATTTTAACCGTTTAACTTCAGAGTTTAGTGGAGGTTGGCGTATGCGTATAGAGCTGGCAAAAATACTTTTACAAAAACCAGATTTAATTTTGTTAGATGAGCCTACCAACCACGTAGATATAGAATCGGTAATTTGGTTAGAAAACTTTTTACTAAACAAAGCCAAAGCTGTAGTTGTAATATCGCATGATAAAGCGTTTATTGATAATATTACCAACAGAACTATTGAGGTAACCATGGGGACTGTTCACGATTATAAAGCGAATTATTCTCATTACTTGGAGTTGCGTAAAGAACGTCGTTCTCACCAATTAAAAGCCTACCAAGAACAGCAAAAAACTATTGCAGACATTAAAGGATTTATAGAACGTTTTAAAGGAACTTATTCAAAAACAAATCAAGTAGCGTCACGTGAACGTATGTTAGAAAAAATAGTTCCTATAGAAATAGATGAGGTAGATACAACAGCGTTAAAATTACGTTTTCCACCATCGCCACGTTCTGGAGATTATCCAGTAAAAGTAGAAGGATTAACAAAAAAATATGGAGATTTAACGGTATTTAAAGATGCAAGTTTTTCAATTGCAAGAGGAGAAAAAGTATCGTTTGTTGGACGTAATGGAGAAGGAAAATCGACCATGATAAAAGCTATTATGGGCGAGATAGACTTTGAAGGAGAAGCCGGATTAGGGCATAATGCTAAAGTGGGTTATTTTGCACAAAACCAAGCCTCTTTATTAGATCCAGAATTAACTGTTTTTCAAACAGTAGATGAGGTTGCAGAAGGAGATGTTCGCACACAAGTTAAAAACATATTAGGACGTTTTATGTTTGGTGGCGAGGATATTGATAAGAAAGTAAAAGTATTATCGGGTGGAGAAAAAACACGTTTGGCAATGGTAAAACTATTGTTAGAACCAGTAAATGTATTAATACTAGATGAGCCTACAAACCACTTAGATTTACGATCTAAAGATGTAATAAAAGAAGCATTATTACATTTTGATGGTACCTTAATATTAGTATCGCATGATCGTGACTTCCTACAAGGATTGTCTCAAAAAGTATTTGAATTTAAAGACCAACGTGTTATAGAGCATTTTGAAACAATAGATGCTTTCTTAGAACGTAATAATATTAAAGCGTTAAAAGAAATAGACCTATAATAGAAAAGTAGTTTTAGAAAAAATTACTAGAAATATATATAATGGATGATAATAGAGGTTATGTTTTGTTTAGTCTTTCTGCTATACATTCGGCATCTATTGTATCCATTTGATACCACCATCTTAGTGTTTTATGATCTTCACCAGCTTCCGTTAGTAAATCATGAAGTACAAATAAAGTTTCTCTTTTGACTTTTTTATTTTTTGAATTATAATAATATTCAAACAATGAGTTAATTAGTTTTTCAAAAAAAATAAAATCGTTATCATAGATGTTATCAACGTCAAAAGAATCAGAAATGACTTCTAGAATTCGATATTTTTCTGGTTCATTTTCTACTATTCCCATAATTCTCTGAGCTTCATTAAAAAGAAAATCACTCCAGTTTGTAGAAAAAGTAGATAATGCTTCAAATATTATATTATGAGATGATATAAATGAAGGTTCTGAATTAAGAGCGTAATTAAGAACTTTATCTTTGTTGTTATCTGCATATATAACAAACTCTTTCATAAAATTATCAGAATACTCCACAGAAGTTTCATACCAACTGTCAAGTTCATCATTTTCATATTCAATTAATTTTTCTATCATAATTAAAAATAAGTTGCTTTAAATAAATCATACTAATAAGGAGAACTAAAAACTAATTATATATTAATTTAAATGATATTTATGGGGTTTGTTCTGAAAATTTTTCAGACAAAAGGTTCCATAAATCAGCATAGCCATCGTCATACCCTAAAGCCCAAATGCCAACACCGGCAAGTTTGTTTTTTTTAATCCAATCGTATTTTAAAGCTAAAGATTTTGGATTTTCAAACCACAATTGTCGGTACGCATTATTTTCTTTAAAGCTTAGATAAGTTGCACCACTTTGAGCATGGAAATTAACGGGTACTTTTAAAGAGTCTATATATATTCTTTTAATAGTACTGTAGGTAGGGCTCGATTTGTATTTTACTACTTTAGAAGGTACACTTTCAGATTTTGTATACCATTCACCGCCGTAATAGGGGAGGCCAACAATAAGTTTAGCAGGGGTAACACCTTTTTGTATATAATGTGTTACCGAATGTTCTAATCCATTTCCAAATTTTTGACTGTTTTTTAAAGGACTAATAGGACCAGCTATTTTGCTAAAATTGCCATAATAATCATAGCCCATCAACGTATAAAAATCTACAGAAGTTTGTATGTTTTTAATATCAAAAACACGATGCCAATCATTAGCATATAGGCATAAGGTAACTAGATAATTCGGATTAACTTTTTTAAGTTTTTTAGAAATACGATTTATAAAAGAAGTAAATAGTTTTTTGTCTTTTTTAGCAACGCCTTCAAAATCAATATTAATACCATCTGCCTTTCTGTAATCTAAAAGCTCAACAAGATTATTAATTAATGTTTCTTGTGCTTTGGTATTGTTTAAAAACTGAGAGTTGCTTTTAGCTCCAAAATTAGATACCGATAAGAATACTTTGCAACCATGCACTTTAGCACTGTCTATTAAAGCAGTAGTTTTCCAATGGTGCTTATTTTTTGAAGCACCAGTTAAGGGGTTTATAACATATGAAAAATAAGAAATACCCCACAAGAGTTTAAAATTATAATTTTTGTAAGAAGTACCATTGGAGTAGATATGCCATCCCAATATTTTGTTGTTAGAGTTTCGTTTACTTTTTGGATGCTGGAGAATTTTGTTAGATGTGTTTTGTACACTATCCCATTGTTTTTCACTCAAATTCTTTGCAGTATTTGGTATAAAAGTATTCCTAGTACTGCTAAAAAGAGAGCTGTTTTTTTTAGGTTGACAACTATACACTATACTCATAAGCAAGCTTAGGTAAAGTATTATTTTTAGGAATGAAAGTTTAGTTAGCTCCACAACATTTTTTGTATTTAATTCCGCTATCACATAAACAAGGATCGTTTCTAGAAATGTCTATACGTTTAAAATGTAAGTTCATATCGTCCATGTCTTGTTTAAAAATCTTTTCTAATAATATATACAACTCTGGGTGTTTTTTTGCCAGTAGTTTAGGTCGTTCAAAAAAGTATTCACTGGTAACAGAGAAGAATTCTGCTTTGTTAGTACCACCGTATGGGTTAATATCAGAATCATCATTGTAAATCTCGTCAATTTTTTTATTCATTAAATCCATCCAGGGAATGGCATATTGTTTTTCTAGTAAAACTTGCGGGATACCATCAATAGTACCGTCTAATTTATCTATTAAATGTACAAATTCATGAATAGCTGTATTTTTTTTATCAGATTCATTGGTAAAGCCTAAATGTAATGCAGGTTTAGATAATACCATTTTGCCTTCCATATAACCATTTCCTACCATTCCTAAAATTCTACGGTTGTCACCCTCAGTTTCAAAATGTTGATTAAACATATCAGGGTATAAGATTATTTCATAAATATTTGGGTATTTCCATTGAGGGAAATTAAAAATAGGAATAACGGCACTGGAACCAATTAAGAGTTTATCGGTAATAGTAATCGTGGTATCAACACCAACAATATTACAGTTTAGTATAAACTCATGCACTTTGTATTCAAATAGTTTCTTTTCTTTAGAAGATAGCGCATTATAAAATGCTACTTTCTGAGTTAAAACAAGAGTCCATTTTTTAGGGAAATCAGTTGTCGGTTTTTTCCATTTAAGAAGGGAACTACTTTTACTACTGTTTTTTATTAGTAGAAAGAATATAACGAGTATGAGAAATAAAAAGAAAATCATTTTAAGAAAGAATAGCAATTATTTAATTTAAAAGCTAAAAGTACTAAATAAGAAAGTATTTCGTGTGTAAAAAGTTACCATTAATCGATACTTAAATTTACTTCATCTAATTTTTTCTAAAGAACTGTTTAATACAACTATTTTTAAAGTAATAATTAAAAGTTTAAAGTTTTCATTGTTAATTTTTGATTATTGTTTTAGGAAAAGAAGTATCTGAAGGGACTACTTCTTTTCTGTTTTCTTGCTGTTTTTTGTTTTTGAAAAAGAAAAGTAACCTAATAGTTTCTATATAGGGTGAAGAAAGAGGTTTTTAAAATAAAGAATTTTAGTAAGGAAATTATAGGATGTATATAAAATAGAAAAAAGCTTACTAAGTAAGCTTTTTCTTTAATCCCCTAAAAAAAACCGAAGCTATTGCTTCGGTTTTTTGCGGAGAAAGAGGGATTCGAACCCCCGGTCCTGTTACAGACAACGGTTTTCAAGACCGCCGCATTCGACCACTCTGCCATTTCTCCAGACATGCTATCAAGTATTTCTTGATTGCGGATGCAAATATAGTATATTTTATCAGAAGGAACTACTTCTTTTTTTTTTTTATTGAAGTTCTTTAATTTATAGTATAATACATTGTGTATATTTAATTATATAGAATTTTTAAAGGGAACTTTTATAAATAGAAAAAAGCTTACTAAGTAAGCTTTTTCTTTAATCCCCTAAAAAAAATCCGAAGCGTTGACTTCGGACTTTGCGGAGAAAGAGGGATTCGAACCCCCGGTCCTGTTACAGACAACGGTTTTCAAGACCGCCGCATTCGACCACTCTGCCATTTCTCCTGACGCGCTATCAAGTATTTTCCTGATTGCGGGTGCAAATATAGTATCTTTTTTTAGTTCAAAAAAAAAAAAGACTTATTTTTTACTTTAAAAATAAAGGCTTTAGCAGGTAATTAAATGTAATTCTTTTACTATCAGAATGTTTGCCCTGAAAAATAATTTCACTTTTTTTAAAAAGTTTTTAAAATTTAGGTTTTAAATAGGGGGGGAATGGAAAAACAAGCGATGTATGCTCGCTTTTTTAGTCGAATTATTTACATAATAATGGTTTTTTGATTGCAATTATTTAGGGTAAATAATTTACTTTCGTCTTAAAATAAAGAAAGTATGTTTAATTCATTTGGAAATATTTTAAAAGTAACCACATATGGTGAATCACACGGAACTGCAATCGGTGGAGTTATTGATGGTTTTCCAGCTGGTATGGAAGTAGATTTAGAAGCTGTTCAATTTGAATTAGACCGCCGTAAGCCTGGGCAATCTAAAATAGTAACACAGCGTAAGGAGCCAGATACTGTTGAATTCTTATCGGGTATCTTTGAAGGTAAAACAACGGGAGCTTCTATAGGATTTGTTATTAAGAATACCAATCAGAAAAGTAAAGACTACAATCATAATACAAATGTATATCGTCCTTCACATGCCGATTATACGTATGATAAGAAGTATGGTATTCGTGATTATAGAGGAGGAGGACGTACTTCTGCTCGTGAAACTGCTAACTGGGTTGTTGCGGGAGCTTTGGCAAAACAATTAATAAAGCATATTAATATTAATGCTTTTACATCATCGGTAGGTGATATTTTTATGGTTAAACCTTATCAGGATTTAGATTTTGCTAAAACAGAAAGTAATATTGTACGTTGTCCAGATGAAGCTTCGGCTGAACAAATGATTGAAAAAATTCATCAAATACGAAAAGCTGGAGATACAATAGGAGGTACAATTACCTGTGTAGCACAAAATATGCCTGTAGGTTTGGGTGAACCTATTTTTCATAAGTTACATGCAGAGTTAGGAAAAGCAATGTTATCAATAAACGCCGTAAAAGGTTTTGAGTTTGGAAGTGGTTTTTGTGGTGCAAAAATGCAAGGTTCTGAGCATAATGATATTTTTAATGAAGACGGAACAACACAAACAAATCTATCAGGAGGAGTTCAAGGAGGTGTTTCAAACGGAATGGATGTGTATTTTAGAGTAGCCTTTAAGCCAGTGGCTACCATTATGCAAAATCAACAAACGATAAATTCTGAAGGAGAGGCTACAGAAATACAAGGAAAAGGACGTCATGATCCTTGTGTAGTTCCAAGAGCTGTACCTATTGTAGAAGCTTTAACGGCTTTAGTTTTAGCAGATTTTTGGTTACTTGATAGAACTAGAAGGGTATAAAGAGGCCTAATAAATAATTACTCATTTGAAGGAATGAGAATAAAATGATGAGAAAACTTAAAAGAGGTTTCTCATCATTTTGTTTTTAGAATAGCTTTTTAATATTGTTAATAAGCTATTTCAATATTAACATTTTTACGTTTGATTTTACTGTAATTTTATAAAGTTACTTTGAGTGATTTCGATTTCTTTATCGGAATTTATTGTCGAGAAGTTTTCTAACGTGTTCTCGATAAAGTCATTCTAAAGGCAGTTTAATACTATTTTATTAAGAGTACAAAATGGAGGACTACATTAAAGGGCGTGGTGCACAGCATAATACCCATAATAAATTTTCGCAGCATCAACATGAGGTGTTAGATGACTTTTTAAATTATTGTGAAGCAGAAAATGAAAAGGCTGACAATAATAAAACGTCGTACTTAGAAATTTATCCAAAAACGATCTTAAACAAAGTAACGAGTCCAGATATAGGATTTACATATTCTATGAATCCGTATCAAGGGTGTGAACACGGTTGTATTTATTGTTATGCCAGAAATAGTCATGAATATTGGGGGTACTCTGCAGGATTAGATTTTGAACGTAAAATATTATACAAAGCAAATGCTCCAGAATTATTAGAGAAAAAACTACGAAGTAGAAGTTGGGAAGCACAAAATATTATGCTTTCTGGAAATACCGATTGTTATCAGCCTATAGAAAAGAAATTGAAAATAACACGAAGTATATTGGAAATACTATTTAAGTTGAAACATCCAGTAAGCATTATAACCAAAAATTCCTTAATACTTAGAGATTTAGATATATTAAAAGAAATGGCTTCAATGAATTTAGTAAGAGTAAGCCTTTCAATAACATCTTTATCAGAAGAAACAAGGAGAGCTGTAGAACCAAGAACAACTACCATAAAAAAAAGACTAGAAACCGTTAAAGAACTTTCTGAAAATGGGATTCCAGTTAATGTTATGATGGCACCAATAATTCCTTCAATAAATAGTCATGAAATATTACCATTAGTAAAAAAGGTGAGTGAATTAGGGGCAACATCAGTTGGTTATACTGTAGTTCGTTTAAATGGAGCTATTGGAGAAATTTTTACAAATTGGGTAGAAAAAGCATATCCCGACAGAGCAAACAAAATTCTACATCAAATAGAAGACTGTCATAATGGTACTCTTAACAATTCAGCTTATGGAACAAGGATGAGAGGAGAAGGAAAAATTGCTGAACAAATTAGTATGCAGTTTAAACTGGCAAGAAAACTATATTTAAAAGAAAGAAATTTTCCTCCACTAGATTTTACTAAATTTGATAAATACCAAACAAATCAATTGAATTTATTTTCATGAATCCATTAGAAAAATTGTTAAAAGGCTTAGAAGGGGAGTGGGAGAAAGAAATTACAATTAAAAGAAATGATTTTTTAGCAAATCCAGGAGATATAAATACAAACTTATACTTTGTTAAAGAAGGAAGTTTACGTGTTTTTATAGACGATGATATTGAAGAGCATACTATCCGATTTGGGTATAGAGAGTCATTAATTACTGCATTGGATTGTTTTTTAACTGAAAAACCAACCTCATTTTATATTCAAGCATTAAAAAAATGCGAACTGAAAGTAATTTCGAAGGCACATTATATGCGCTTTATAAATTCAAAAAAAGAGTATGAAGAAATTTGGAAGAAATTATTAGAGAGTTTTGTATATCAACAAATAGAAAGAGAAATAGATTTAATAACCTATTCGCCACAAAAGCGCTTTGAAAGAGTATTTAAAAGGAGTCCACAAGTATTTCAAGAAATACCTCAAAAATACATAGCTTCTTATTTACGAATGACCCCAGAAACATTATCGAGAATATTAAAAACTCTTGATTAGGATCAAGATTTATAATTGATAAAAGTCTCAACTTTGATGTAAAATTAAAAAGAATGGTTTTTAAAGTAGCAGAACTAATAACAGAGTTAAAACAGTATGTAACTTCTCATATTGAATTTGTTGAATCATTAAAAAATGAAGCAGAAGATAAGTTGCAAGAGAGAGACAATAGTAAATCATGGTCGGTCTTAGAATGTTTAGAGCATTTAAATTTATATGCAGCATTATACAATCCAGAAATAAATAAAAGGATAGAAAAGACTAAATACCCAAAATCAGAAATATTTAAACCAAGCTATTTAGGAAATAAGTTTGCAGTGGATATGTTGCCTAAAGATGAGATGAAGACTATGAATACATTTAAAAGCAAGAATCCAATATATTCAGAATTAAAAAAGGATGAGGTTTTAGAAAGTTTTATAACATTTCAAAAAGAGCTTTTAGACTTATTAGAATTAGCGACAACTAAAGATTTAACGAAAACCAAAACTTGGACAACTTTACCTCTTGTAAGATTTAGATTAGGTGATACCTTACGATTTGTAATTAGCCATAATGAACGTCATATTGTACAAGCAAAAAAAGTGTTAGGAAAATTTTAAAAAAGATATAATTTATTATAAGCTTATCATTTTATACTTTAGTCAAAACTTTGATTTGATAAAACTGTAATGAATTTTAGCAACCCAATTATATTTTTCCTTTGTTCGTTAGGTGTATTTAACGGTTTTTTAGTGAGTATCTATTTTCTGTTTTTTAATAAACAAAAACGCGTACAGAATTTTTGGTTTGGATTACTGGTCTTATTTTTAAGTCTACGAATAGGAAAATCAGTTTATCGAATTTTTGCATCTCAAGAAGAAATAGATTTATTGGTTATGCAAATAGGCTTGTCTGCTTGTTTTTTAATTGGTGTATCCTTGTTCTATTATATAAAGGCGTCTATAGAAAATAGAAAAAGTATTCCTAAATCATGGATAGTTCATTTTAGTATTTTGTTTCTTTTTATATCTATAGTAGGAATCGTAAAACCTTATACGATTAATTATGAATTTTGGAGATTTTTTGTTTGGATAATTTATGGCGCTTGGGGTTTATACATATTAGCTTCGTCTTATCTATTAAAAGATATTGTAAAAAAGCTATTTTCTAAGACTAGCAAGTGTACTACGGCTGAACTTTGGTTGATAGCAGTTTTTATGGCAAATGCTTTAATTTTTACGGCTTACATTGTAGGATATTTCTTTTTATATTTAGTAGGGACAATTACATTTTCTGTGGTGTTTTATGCACTATTGATTTTCTTTTTATCTAAGAAAAATAGAGAAACTATTTTTCAAAAGATACCAGAGAAGTACGAAACAAAAAAAATAGAAAATGAAGAAGCTGCTTTGTTAATTGAAAAACTAAACAGCTTAATGAAAGTAAAAGAGCTGTATAAAAATACAAATGTGAAATTACTAGATATAGCCAAAGAAATTCATATAACACCACATAAATTATCACAATTACTCAATGATAATATTGGAAAAAGTTTTGCAGCATTTTTAAATACTTATAGAATAGATGAAGCAAAGAATATTCTAAGAGAAAATAAAAGTATTACTTTAGAAGCTGTTGGTTTTGAAGCAGGTTTCTCTTCAAAATCAAACTTTTACGCCACGTTTAAAAAAATAGTAGGGCAAACCCCAGCTCAGTATCAAAAACAATTTTTGTAGTAGTAAATCCTCCAGAATTATAATTCAGGACAACTGTATTATAACTCATCATTTTATTATTTAGACATTTTAGGAAGTTTGACAAAACTAAAATTTCTAAAAATGAAGACACTACTGATTATTCCTTTATCATTAATTTTTACCTTGAGTTTTTCTCAAACTAAAGAGAAAACAAAACAAGAGTTACTTGCTAGCATTTATCAAAACAATAAAAAAGTTATTAATTATGATAAAAGCTTTGTTTCAGATGATAGATTGTTTTATGAAAGTATACAAGGAACGAATGCTATTCTTTTAACGGATGAAGAATTAATAAAACAAACACTTCAAAATTATATTACGGGAAGTTCTTATAATAAACGTGGCTTGATAAAAAATGCGTTTGCTAAAAATGCAACTTTATACTTAACAGGTAAAGATGGATTTAAAAGATATACTCCAGAGGAATACGCTGATTTTTTTAAAAAGGGAACTGCTGGGGAGTTTAATGGGCGTGATGGAAAAATAGTATCAGTAAAAATTGTAAAAGATATAGCTACAGCTAAAGTTGAAATTGCTGGGCCAAAGTGCAAATGGGTGTATGTCGATTTATTTTTACTAAAGAAAATTGAAGGAAGCTGGAAAATAATTAGCAAAACTGCGACTAGAATTGATGAGACAAAAAACAATTAATATGACACGATTTTTTGTTTTTATAATATCGTTATTTTCTGTTATTATATATAGTCAGGAGCAATTATCATCAATACCTTTTAGAACATCTAAAATAGTTTTAGACGGAAAAACAAATGAAGCGATTTGGAAAGAATTACCGGAAATTACAAATTTTCACAACTTGTCTCCAACAGATGTTGGTTTTGCTGAAAATCAAACATCTGTAAAGTTATTTCATAATGGAAGTAAACTATTTGTAAGTGCTATTTATAATGATTCGACTTCAAAAGTACAGGTTAGCTCTTTAAAAAGAGATGTTTCTATAGCGTTAAGTGATGCTTTTATTATGGTATTTGATACTCAAAATCAGCAACAAAGCGGATATCTGTTTGCAGCAAATGCCTATGGAACTCAGGTTGATGCTTTAGTTGAAAAGAAAAACCAAGGTTATGGACTTAATTTTAGTTGGAGTACTATTTGGGAAGTTAAAACATCACAGCAAGAAAATCAGAAAATATATGAGATTGCTATTCCATTAAAATCATTAAACTATAATAAAAATAATAACACTTTTGGAATTCAAATGTATGTTCGAGATATTAAAAATAATTCTTGGACAATTATGACTGATTTATCTAGAAACTATCCAACATTTGACTTACGTTTTACCAAACCATTTATAATTGAAAAGTTGCCTAATAAAGCAGCTTCTAGATTTGCAGTTACACCTTCTGTTACATTTAATTATCAAAAAGATATTGAAAATAATATTGATAATACAGATTTTACTCCCAGTTTAGATGTGCAGTATAATGTTACTTCTTCTTTAAAGTTAGATGTTACTGTAAATCCTGATTTTTCTCAAATAGATGTAGATCAACAAGTAACGAATTTGTCTCGTTTTTCAGTGTTTTTTCCAGAGCGAAGAAATTTCTTTTTAGAAAATGCTGATTTATTCTCTAATCTTGGGGTTAATGGAGTAACACCTTTTTACTCTAGAAAAATTGGAGCAAATAGAGATATTAAATTTGGTGTTAAACTTTCAGGTAATGTTTCACCTAAAACTAGAGTAGGAGTTTTAAATGTACAAACTGATAGGGAAGGTGTTGAAGCTTCTCAAAACTATGGAGCTTTAGTGGTAGAACAACAATTATCTAAAAACTTTACAACTACAGGTTTTTTGATAAATCGCCAAGAAACAGACGGAGTAGGTTTTGTAAACGATTACAATAGAGTAACAGGAGTTAATTTAAACTATAAATCGAACAATAATAAATGGATTGGTTTAGCTAATTATGGAAAGAGCTTTAATAATGGTGTTTCAGGAAAAGACAATTTTTATAATCTAGGTGTTTGGTTTAACAAAAGAGGTTTTTCTTGGAATGCAGCTATTAAAAATATTCAGAAGAATTATATTACTGATGTTGGTTTCGCTCCAAGATTGTATAATTATGACGCCATAAATGATGAGGTAGTTAGAGAGGGGTATAAACAAATTTCTGGAGGAGTTCAATACGTGAAGTTTTATGATAAGTCTAAAAACATAAACAGAATTCGTTATTTGAATTATGACAATCAAACTTATTTTGATGAAAATGGCACGTTAAATCAGAGCTCACATTTTTTAAATTCAGCAATATTTTTTAAAGACTTATCAGCCTTATATTATGTGTTTAATTATGATGTTATAGATTTAAAATACGGATTTGATCCTTTGAGAAATGGTAATGCATTGGTTCCTAAAATGTATCGTTTTGGAATCTTAAAACTGGGATATAATTCAGCTAATAATCAAAAATTACGTTACCGGATAAATGTGCAAAAAGGAAATTATTATAATGGAGATAGATTTGCAGGAGGTTTATATTTGAATTATCAATTATTACCTTTTGCTAATTTAGAAGCTTCCTATGATGTTAATTCGATTGATTTAAATGAGTTAGGTAAAGAAACATTTCATTTAACAAAATTTACAGGAGAGGTATTTTTTAATACTCGATTAAATTGGACTACTTATGTTCAATATAACACACAACGGGATAATTTTAATATAAACACAAGGCTTCAGTGGGAGTATAAACCATTATCATATGTATATTTGGTAGTGAGTGATAATTTTAATAAAAGAATCCATAGAAAAAATTGGGGAGTAGCTTTTAAAATGAATTATAGATTTGATTTTTAAATAATTAAGTAAATTTTATAAAAAAGGAATATCATGAAACAAATTATAATAGTGGCTGTGCTAGTTTTATTATATATGCAAAGTATAAATGCTCAAAATGAACTAGAAAAAATAAACAAAACTTTATTAAACTATATTGAAGGAACAGCTAATGGAGAGCCAGAAAGAGTTCGTGAGGCTTTTGATGAAGGTTTAAACTTGTACCATATTAAAAAAGATAGTTTGGTAATTTGGAAGGGAAAGAATTATGTGAGTAATATAAAGCAAGGAAAAAAAAGCAATAGAATAGGACGTATTATTTCTGTTGATTATGAAAACAATGCAGCGATGGCTAAAGTTGAAATTTTAATGCCTAAATGGAAACGAATTTATACTGATTATATGATGTTGTTAAAAATAAAAGGAGAATGGAAAATTATACATAAATCATTCACATATCATAAATATCCAGAATAAAAAAAGCTCGCTATTAGCGAGCTTTTTTATAATCTATTTCAAATTATTATTTTATATCTAAGAAAATTCCTGCTGAGAATGATGGATTGGCAGCAATAATTTTTCCTGAGAAAGCTGAATCAAAACTTGCAGAAACACCTATCTTTTTTGTTATATAATAAGCGCCTTCTAAACCAAAACTTGTATATTCTACATTGTTAGCAAAGATACTTCCGTTACTATTTGCAGCATTTAAAGTTCCGTTTTTAAATGATTTTACAATATTTAAGCGACTAATTAGCCAAAATTTGTTATTAAATAAATTAAGTCCCGCTTCAAGACCTCCCCTAAATTCATCTGAAAAACCTTCAGACCTATTATTGTATCCAACATGCGATTTCGCATAAAAAGGTAAATTACCTAAAGAAGTTGAATAGCCTAAAGAAGTTGATAAATATTGATTAAATTCTCCATCTCCAGTTTGATAACTTCCATCGCTACCTCCAGCGTTATCACCCGTTGGTATTCCTAATAGTAATTTTACATCAGCAGCCCATTTTCCTTTTTTATAGAAAGCATATCGAGCACCTAAATCTATATCACCAAAAGAATTAAAAGACTCTCCTTGTTGAATGGTACTGTTGTTTGTGCCAGAAATTTGATTGTTTTGAGCTGCTCTTGAAAAGAATGGTATATAACCAATAATGTCAATTTTGTTTGTAAGTCCATATTCAGCATAAACACTTGTGTTGAACTGAGTTCTAGTAACATTTGGATCTATTGCGCCAGTATTCGTATAATGTTGGTCAGATTTTAAATACCATGCAGATAATTTATAATAACCTTTCCCTTTTCCTTTAGACCATTGTGCAAATAAAGAATTTGAACATGTGATAATTAATCCTAATAATATGATATATTTTTTCATTTTTATGTATTCTAAATTATTTAATTTCTGCATCACCAACTTTAACACTAAATGGTTTACACCAATATAAAAGATGATTGTAATCATCTATTCCTGTGTCTTTAATAATATAAGTGTGTGCACCATTAAACACAGCAACTTTTTGAATTTCTTTAGCGCCGCCCACAGAGTTAGGGTTGTTTGTTATATATAAATACAAGCCAGGTAAGGCAGTAGAAGCGTTGTAATCTGCATTAACAATTAATTCTAAATCGTTTGTATTCGGTATTTCTTTCAAAGTGAAAGTACCAGATAAAGGATAGCTACTTGTGGTTTTTATAGTACCCGTTTTTTCTTTTGGAGCACTACCAGTAATAGTAATTGTATTTTGATCTGTAGTTGTGTTTCCATTTAAAGTAACACTTGCTGTAATTGTAACTGAACCTATTGAGACAGCAGTAATTATTCCAGTAGATGATATGCTAGCTATACTTGTATCTGAACTTGACCAAGTTATTTGTGGGGTTTGTGTTTGCCCAGTTTGATCTGTATAAGTAGTGGTGTATTGATGTGTTTGACTAGTGTCAGCATTTAATTCAGTAATAGGATTATTAATAGTTAATCTTTCAGCAACACCAACTACAGTTAAAACATCTTCAAAAGAAAAGATATTTCCATTGATAGTTACAGATGCTGTTATGGTAGCGTTCCCTAAAGCAATAGCTGTAATTAAACCACTACTAGAAACAGAAAGTACCGCAGGGTTAGTGCTAGACCAAGAAATTTGAGGGGTTTCAACTTCACCTAAATCATTAGTATATGTAGTAGTATATTGATGCGTAGTATTTATAGTTATATCTTGTAATAAGTTGTCAATTTCTAATTTAGATTCAGCCTTAACAACAGTTATTTCATTTTCAGAAGAAACAGCTTTACCATCTGTAGTTATTGCAGTTGCTGTAATTATAGAAGTTCCAATTTTTAAAGCTGTAACTAATCCAGAATTAGATACAGTTATAACATCAGGGTTAGAGCTCGTCCATATAATTGTTGGTGTTTGTACTTCACCTACATTGTTTGTGTATTTAGTAGTGTATTGGAAAGTACCTTTTATAGTAAGCTCTTGAAGAGAAGTGTTAAAAGATAATTTTTCTTCAATTCTATCTTCTACAATATCGTTTTGAACACAATTTTGTAACAATACTACTGAGAGTACTAGTAATAATCGTAAATGTTTCATTTAATTTTTTTTGATGGGTTATTTAACCTTGAATTCGTCGAAAAAAAAATGATACATTACATTCTAAAATAAAAAAACTCGGAATTAATATTCCGAGTTTTTTTTATGATATTTTAAAAAAAATGTTACGCTAACATTGTAACAGGGTTTTCTAAATACGTTTTTAAAGTTTGTAAAAATTGAGCTCCGACAGCACCATCAACTGTTCTATGATCACATGCTAAAGTTAACTTCATAGTATTACCTACAACTATTTGACTATTTTTTACTACAGGTTTTTCAACAATAGCTCCTACAGATAAAATAGCTGAATTTGGTTGATTGATAATAGATGTAAAGCTTTCAATACCAAACATTCCTAAATTAGAAACGGTAAAAGTACTTCCTTGCATTTCATCTGGAGTTAATTTTTTGTTTCGAGCTTTACCTGCTAAATCACGAACTTGAATATCAATTTCATTAATATTCATGTGATCTGTAAATTTTAAAACAGGTACTACAAGTCCATCAGGAACCGCAACAGCTACTCCAATATTTATATGCTTATTGTATACTGTAACATCATCTTTCCACATTGTATTAACTTGTGGATGTCTTCTAAGCGCCATAGCACATGCTTTTACTACCATATCATTGAATGATACTTTAGTGTCTGGCATTTGATTGATTATTTTTCTAGAAGAAATTGCATTGTCCATATCTACTTCTATATTTAAGTAGAAATGAGGTGCAGAGAATTTAGAGTTTCCTAATGCTTTTGCAATTGCTTTACGCATTTGAGAATTCTTAACTTCAGAAGTACTTTCTTCACCAGCAATAGCAAAATTAGTTATGGCTGTTGGAGTAGAAGTTGTACTTGTAGAAGTTGGAGCTTCAACTTTAGCAGCTGGAGTATAATTTTCTACATCTTTTTTAACAATACGTCCATTTTCTCCTGAACCTTTAATATCTGCTAAATTAAAACCTTTGTCATTTGCTATTTTTTTAGCTAAAGGAGATGCGAAAATTCTTCCTCCGCTAGTATTATTAGTAGCTACTTCAGTTACCGCAGTATTAGTCTCAATAGTTTCTTTATTAACCCTGGGAGTTTCTTTTTCTTCACTTGAAGCAGCAGTACTAGTTAATGCACCAGATTTATGTGCTTCTAATAAAGAAGAAACATCAGTTCCAGTAGCACCAATAATAGCTAATAAACTATCTACAGGAGCGCTTTCTCCTTCGTTAACCCCAATATGTAATAAGTTTCCTTCATGGAAAGATTCAAATTCCATAGTAGCTTTATCAGTTTCGATTTCAGCTAAAATATCACCTTCTTCTATCTTATCACCTACATTTTTTAACCAAGAAGCAACAGTACCTTCAGTCATTGTATCACTTAAACGAGGCATTGTTATTACTTGCACTCCTTCAGGGATGGTAACAGTAGAACTTTCGTTTTTAGTTTCAGTAGTATCTTTTGGAGCTTCCTCTTTTGTTACTACAGGGGCAGAACCTCCATTTAATAAAGCAGAAATATCTTCACCTTCTTCACCAATAATAGCAAGTAAAGTATCAACTGGAGATGTTTCTCCTTCTTGTACCCCAATGTGTAATAAAGTACCTTCATGAAAAGATTCAAATTCCATTGTAGCTTTATCAGTTTCGATTTCTGCTAAAATTTCACCTTCCTCAACTTTATCTCCTACATTTTTTAACCAAGAAGCAACAACTCCTTCTTCCATCGTATCGCTTAAGCGAGGCATATTTATAATTGTAGCCATAGGTTTACTTTGATTTTATAAATGGGTAATCTTCTTGTTCGTATACCATATCGTGTAATTGATTTAATTCTGGATATGGAGAATCTTCTGCAAATTGCTCACATTCTTTAACCGAAGCCTTTACTTCTTTATTAATAGCTTCAATTTCTTCATCTGAAGCGTATTTATTTTCTTTAATAATGTCTAATACTTGCGTAATAGGATCTATTTTTTTGTACTCTTCAACTTCATCTTTGGTACGATAATGTTGAGCATCTGACATAGAATGACCTCTATAACGGTATGTTTTCATTTCTAAGAAAGTTGGTCCTTCGCCACGACGAGCTCTTTGTATAGCTTCATCTACAGCTTCTGCAACTTTAATAGGATTCATCCCGTCAACTGGTCCACAAGGCATTTCATACCCTAACCCTAGTTTCCAAATATCTGTATGATTGGCAGTTCTTTCTACTGAAGTACCCATTGCATATCCATTGTTTTCAACAATAAATATTACAGGCAACTTCCAGTTCATTGCCATGTTAAATGTTTCGTGTAATGAACCCTGACGAGCTGCACCATCACCAAAATAACAAAGTGTTACTGCATCATTACCTTTAAATTTATCTCCAAAAGCTAATCCAGCTCCTAATGGAATTTGACCACCAACGATACCGTGACCACCATAAAAACGAAATTCTTTAGAGAAAATGTGCATAGAACCTCCCATACCTTGAGACGTACCTGTAACTTTACCATAAAGTTCAGCCATAACACGTTTTGGGTCTTCACCCATACCAATTGGTTGTACGTGGTTACGGTAAGCAGTAATCATTTTATCTTTAGTTAAGTCCATTGCATGTAATGAACCTGCTAAAACAGCCTCTTGACCGTTATATAAGTGTAAAAAACCTCTTACCTTCTGTTGAATGTAAACAGCTGCTAGTTTATCTTCAAACTTTCTCCAAAATAGCATGTCTCTATACCAATTGATATAGGTTTCTTTGGTGATTTTATTCATTATATATTAGTTGTTTATTTAACGTTTGTTTGTTTATCTTGTTGAAAAACGTAACCACAAAAGTAAGTAGTTTTTGGTAATTTAAAAAAAGTTCTTATTAAAAGTTGCTGTAAGGTTTTCGTAGTGGTAAAACCTTTTAATATTATTCTTTTTCTTTGGCTATAATAATTGATGCTTTTGCACCCGTAGCAAGGTTCCATTGATTGGATGAAATTAACATTCCTGCATCATTATAAATTTTAAAACCTGCTGTGTTTGGACCTGAAGTTCCTTGGTTTAAAGCTAAGATTTCAATTGTATTAATACCTTCATCTAAAGGGATATTAAACGATTGATAACGTTGTTTAAGTACTATATTACTAACTACGGGAATGTTATTTACAAAAATAGTTACTTTATCTCCATCTGGATATTGAAAATCTCTACAAATAATATTCACACTTTTTGATTTTGTACTAAAACTCCCTAAGTCTTGATCGATAATAGGGTATTGGTACATCCCATTTATTTTTTTGAAGGCTTTTAAATATTGTTCTTCCGCAACTTTAGCTTTGGTTAAAATACCTTTGTTTTCTAAGTTTCTTTCAGCTTGTTTTTTTTGAAACTCTTTTTGTTGTTTAGTATGTGCAGTTTTAAAACCATTGTTATTTTTAAAATCTAATGATTTTGGTTTCTCAGCCTTTTTAGCAGAAGTAGTAGTAATTCCGAAAGAAGAAGTTCCCTTTTTTTTACCTCCAAAAGAGTTGTCTAATTGAGCAAAACTATTAGAATGCATACCAATTAAACCAAAAAGCACAAAAAAATGTAGAATTTTTATCATATGAAATAAATCTAAGCAAATATAATGCCGATATCTTTTAGTAGTCTAAATAAAGCGTTAAAAATTACTACTTTATAGGGAATTTAAAATAAGTTTTAGGAAAAGGCTCATTACGTAAAGTGAAATGCCACCACTCTTTGGAATATGGTCTAAATCCATTTTTTAGCATTATTCGTTGTAATAATTGTCTATTACCTTTTTGTTCTTTAGTTAATTTAGAGTACGTAATATGTGATGAAGGCCCAAAAAAATCATAAGGACTTCCCATGTCTAACTCAATATTGGTTTTTAAATCAACGATCGTTAAATCTACTGTGCTACCTCTTGAATGCCCTGATTTGGAAGATATATATCCTAATTTAAATAAATGACGTTTGTTTATGTTAGGGTAGTATTGATGTTTCATTAATGTGTCATTAATCAATCGAGCCCATTTTACAAAATGATTTACAGCAATTTGTGGTCGATAAGCATCAAAAATTTTAAGACTTAAACCTTTTTTTTGTAATTGATCTTGTACTTTTTTTAAAGCTTTTGCAGTTTGTGTTGTTGTTATAAGTATGTTTTCTTCATAACCATTTATAGGAGACCCTATAAAGTTATTACTAGAACAATATCTAAGTTCTTTTTTTATAGAAGAATCTATGTTTTTTATATACGAAAAACCCTTTGGTAAAGTTTGGGAATGTAAAATAAAAGAAGAAAATAATACTAAATAATAAATCCATTTCATTGGGTAAAAATAATGAAATGATTTTAACTTTAACATATACTATTAAGTAATGGATTATAACTATAATTTTAATTAGTACTATAGAATAAAGTAAGTGCTAGCTTTACTCTTTTAATAAAGCATTTACAAAAGTTTCAAATTCATTTTTAAACTTAATGTATTTTTCTCCAGTTGCAGGACCGTTAAAACCAGTATGTATTTTACGAACAATTCCTTTTTTATCAATAAAAACTGTAGTAGGATATGAAAGTATATGATTTAACATAGGTAATTTTTTAGCTGCCTCTTTTTTATTTGAACCTCCATATTGTGCTAATAATATAGGGTAGGTAATGTCTAATCGTTTTTTCAAACGACTAATTTTTTCAAAAGCTTTTTTTTGTGTTTTATCTGTTTCGAAAGCTAAAGCAATAAATTGAACATCAGTACTTTTATTCTTTTTTAAATATTCAACATAATATTTACTTTCATCTAAACAATTGGGGCACCAAGTTCCCATAATTTGTACTATTACAACTTTGTTTTTAAACTGTTCATCAACGTAAGAAATTAAATTACCATTTTCATCGGGGAAAGAAAAATTAAAATTTTTATAACCATCATTTAAAATTGTAAGAGTATTTTCATCAGGTAACTCGTAGTTATTATTTAATTTAGCAATGAAAGGTTCTTTCCAGTGATTTCCCGAATAGAAATTACCAATCATACTTGAGTCTGTTACTTTAGCTGTGAATAAAAAAGCGTGTGCACCATCAAATGTTGAAAGTTTTAATGAATCGCCATCAATAATACCTTCTAAATATCGATAATCTCCTGTTGTTGTTCTAAAAGTACCTTTTACTTTATTCTTTTTTTGAGTAAATATTCCTTTTGCGGTGTACTTGTCTTCTTTACTGTTTGGGCTAAAAACGGTTTCCCAATTTCCTGTAATATTAAAAGAAGCTTCGTTTTTTGATTTGAATCTTTCATCGTTCTTTCTGGCAAGAAAAGAAACAACTCTATTTAAACTAGGTTTTATAAAGTGCCCCTTTAATTTATTATTATCGGAAATTTCAGCAGCAATATAACCTTCGAAAACTGGAACTTGAATGTAAATAGAATCATTTTTATAGGTGATTTCATCAACTTCTATAATTTCATCTGCATTGTATATTTCAATTAAATTATTTTCTTTTACTTTAAAAATAAAAGGAAGTTCTTGGTTGTCTTGAATTTTTAAAACGGCTCTATAATTTCCAATTTCTAATTGTTTAGAAGATCGTTTGTTGCAAGAAAAAAAAACGAAAAAAAGTATAAAAGGTAAAAAATATTTCATAAATATTAAGGTAGAGTATATATCTAAGGTACTGCTTTTATTCCGTATAAATGAATAAGATATGGTAAAGTAGCATATGATGTTATTATTATAATTGCATGTTTAAAAAAAGAGGATATAATTTTTTATTTATAAAAACGTTCTTTTATTTAATTATAATCAAATATATTTAGATCGAACTTTAAACCCTTAAATTTTATGAAGAAACTATTTTTTTTAGCAGCATTATTTTTTTCTGTTGTGTCGTATTCACAAATCGAATTTATTGAATCATCAACAAAAGTAGATATTGTTGGTCAAGTTGAATTTGTTTACCTAGAAAAGGTAGGTGATAATGAATCGTATAATTTATTTTATAAAAATATTAATAATCCAATAAATGAATATGTGTTTTTTTCATTTAAGAATACGAATGATGATGTAAGTAAATTACACCAAATTATGTTGAAAGGCTTTGAAGAAATGCCTATGCAGAAATTTCAAATAAAAGCTAATGGAGATGTAATTTTCTTTAAATATGAAAGAGGAGATGATGGTGAAATGAGAATGCAGATTCAACAATATGTTAGTAGAGATCCAGATGTAATGACTGTTTCTAAGTTTTTAACATTAAATGAAGTTAATAAATTATTTCAGAAATAATATTTTTCAACTTTTTAGAAAACAAAAAACGCAGCTCATGAGCTGCGTTTTTAATATATAAACGATAGATAATTATATTATCCTTTTACTTTATTTTTAAATTTATCAAACTTATTAGCTGTTTTCTTAGGCCAACTATTGTTTTTTGTGTCAATATCAGCAGTTTCTAAATCAGGATCTACAACAATACTTTTTACTTCTTTTTCAGAAGAAAATACTCTGTACACTTTTTGTTCATTTTTCATCCAAATTTGAGCAGGGAAAGTTTCACGTTTCTTAGTTCCATCTGCATACGTTAATTCAACAATAATAGGCATAGGTATACCTCCTGGTTTTTCAAATTCAACTTGATACATGTATTTAGGTAATGCTTTTAAATTAACTTTTTTATCAGCAGATAAACCATTAATGTAAGTTTCTACTTCAGAAGCATTAGCATCTTCTTTTTTAGTAGTTAAGAAAATTAATTTTCCTAAACGAGCAAAATATGAAGGATATTGTTCTTGTAATTTTTTAGTTCTTTCGTTAGGTTTATTTGTTAAGTATAAAGGTTTAACTTCTTTAATACCTATATCAGAATAATCTGTAGTATAAAACCACCCTCTCCAAAACCAATCTAAATCCATACCAGAAGCATCTTCCATTGTTCTAAAGAAATCTGCAGGAGTAGGGTGTTTAAACATCCATCTTTTAGAATATGTTCTAAATGCATAATCAAATAACTCAGGTCCCATAATAGTATGACGTAACATATATAAACCAGCTGCTGGTTTAGTGTATGCATTAGGTCCAAAATTTTGAACATAATCACCTTGTGCCATAATTGGAGTTAATTTATTTTGATCTAAGCTCATGTAGCCTACAATATCTTTAGGTAGATTACCAGTATTAAATTTAGGATCATAATCTAATTCTGCTAAAATTTCAACAAAAGAATTTAAACCTTCATCCATCCATGTCCATTGACGCTCATCTGAATTTACAATCATTGGAAAAAAGTTATGACCAACTTCGTGTGTAATTACACCAATCATTCCATTTTTAACTCTGTCAGAATAAGTTCCATCAGGATTAGGACGTCCATAGTTAAAGCAAATCATTGGATATTCCATTCCTTGATTTTTTGCATGAACCGAAATAGCTTTTGGATAAGGATAATCAAAAGTCATTTTAGAATACTCTTCTAAAGTGTTTGCAACAACTCTAGTTGAGTGCTCTTCCCATAAAGGGTTTCCTTCTTTTGGATATAATGAAACAGCCATAATGTTTTTACCATTTATGTTTACTGCCATTGCATCCCAAATGTATTTTCTTGACGAAGCAAATGCATAATCACGAACATTCTTTGCTTTAAAGTGCCAAGTTTTAGTTTTTGTAGTCCCTTCTTTTTCGTTAGCTTCAGCTTCTTCTTGAGTTACGATAAAAACAGGGTCTTTATAAGATTTTCTAGCTTTAGCCCAACGATTACGTTGTTCTTTTGTTAAAACTTCTTTTTCATTTTGTAATTCTCCAGAGGCATCAACAATATGATCGGCAGGTACGGTTAATTTAACGTCGTAATCACCAAATTCTAAAGCCCATTCGCTACGTCCCCAAAACTGCATATTTTGCCATCCTTCTACATTATCATAAACAGCTAAACGAGGAAAGAATTGAGCAATAGTATAATTTTTATTACCGTCAGGAAATAATTCAAAACCAGAACGACCACCATCTTCAACAGAATTGTTAATTAGGTAGTTCCATTTTATATTGAATTTAAAAACTTCACCTGGCGCTAACGCTTTAGGTAAATTAATACGCATCATTGTACGATTAATAGTATACGATAAATTTCTTCCGTTTGAATATTTTACAGCTTCAATTTTAAAACCAAAATCTTTTGGTTTACCCATGTTTTCTTCAACAAACTTTTCAGGTGTTTGAAAACCACTTGCGCCTTTAGATTGAGCTAAAGGAGTTTTAGAATCTGGAGCACGCATGTTTTGGTCTAACTGTACCCATAAGTAATCTAAATGGTCTTTAGAATTGTTATGATACGTAATAGCTTCGTCTCCATATAATTTATTAGCAGCTTCATCTAAACGTAAGTCCATTACATAGTCCACTTTTTGTTGTGTATACGCATGACCTGGTGCTCCTGAAGCTGTATGTTGATCATTAGGTGTAGCCAATACATCTTTTAATTGGCGAAACTTATTTTGATCAATATGACCCTTTTGAGGCTCTTTCTTTTCTGTTTCTTGTGCAAATAACGATGCAGAAAGAAATAGAGCTGAAAATAGTAACGTGGAATATTTTCTCATTAGTTTGTTTTGATTGATTTTTAAAAAATATGCGGGAAGTTACTGAATTTTGATAGCTAGTAAAGAAATTTTGTAAAAACTTTAACAATCATTTGTTTTATATAAAAAAATGAAATAAAAAAGCGACATTATTAATAATGTCGCTTTTTAAATATTTTGGTTCTTAACCTTTTATTTTATTTTTAAACTTATCAAATTTAGTAGCTGTTTTCTTAGGCCAACTATTATTGGATGTATCTACATCAGCGGTTTCTAAATCAGGATCTATAGTTATACTTTTTAATTCCTTGTCAGATGAAAACACTTTACTAACTTCTTTATCGTTAAATCTCCAGATTTGAGCTGGGTATGTTTTCTTTTCTTTTGTTCCGTCTTTATAAGTAAACTCAACAATAATTGGCATTACTAATCCTCCAGGTTTATTATAGGTGATTTCATAATGGTATTTATTATGCTTATTAGAAAAACTTAATCCATTAGTACTGTCTTCGTTAAAGTTAACAGAGTCATCTTTATTTTTACTCGTATAAAACTTCTTAACCCCTTTTATCCCAATATCATTTACATCAGTAGTGTAGAACCATCCTCTCCAGAACCAATCTAAATCCATTGCAGATGCATCTTCCATTGATCTAAAGAAATCAGCAGGAGTTGGGTGTTTGAATTTCCATCTTTTAGCATAGGTTTTAAAAGCATGGTCAAATAATTCGTGTCCCATAATAGTTTCTCTTAAAATCCATAATGCAGTAGCCGGCTTACCGTAAGCATTATTTCCAAATTCATATACATGATCTCCTTTAGACATAATAGGTGCAATTTTAGATTGATCTCCCGCCATGTACTTTACAATATTTTTAGGATAGCCTCTTGTTATAGGGAAGTTCTTGTCATAATCTAATTCAGCTAACATTTCCATATAAGAATTTAAACCTTCGTCCATCCAAGTCCATTGTCTTTCGTCAGAATTTACAATCATAGGGAAGAAATTATGACCAACTTCATGAATAGTAACTTTAATCATTCTATACTTTGTTCTGTCAGAATAAGTTCCATCAGGATTTGGTCTTCCAGGGTTGAAACAAATTTGAGGATATTCCATTCCCATTTGACCATCGACAGAAATTGCTTTGTGGTAAGGGTAATCAAATGTATATCTAGAATATGTTTTTAACGTTTGCGCAACGGCTCTTGTTGAGTGCTCACCGTAAAGTGGATTTGCTTCTTTGGAGTATAAAGATTCTGCCATTACAGTTTTACCATTTATGTTAACAGCCATTGCGTCGAAAATAAATTTTCTTGATGTTGCAAATGCATAATCTCTTACATTGGTAGCCTTAAATTTCCATGTTTTTGTTTTCTTTGAACGACCTTGTTCAATTTTTTCTGCTTCTTTTTGAGTTCTGATAATGACGGGATTGTCAAATGTATTTCTAGCTTTTTCAAAACGTTTCAATTCAGTTTTAGAAAAAACATCTTTTCTATTTTGTAAAACACCTGTTGCTCCTAACATATGGTCTGCTGGAACTGTAATATTTACATTGAAATCTCCAAATTCTAAAGCAAATTCGCTACGTCCCCAAAATTGATCATTCTGCCAACCTTCTACATTATCGTATACACACATTCTTGGGTAAAACTGTGCGATAACATAATTGTTATTGCGATCTTTAGGAAAGTGTTCGTAACCAGATCTCCCACCTTGAGTTCTATGATTATTTATATTGTACCACCAAGAAATATTGAATTTAAATGTTTCTCCAGAAGCTAATGGTTTTGGTAAATTAATACGCATCATGGTTTGATTGATAGTGTGTGATAAATTACTTCCATCTGTATTTGTTACGCTTGTAATTTTAAACCCACCATCGAAAGATTTTTCTGGAAAAGCTCTATCGAATCCTTCTTTGCTTAGTTTTTTTATAACTTTACCAGAACTTATATCTGGTGTTTTAGAGTCTGCAGCACGCCTGTTTTGATCTAACTGTACCCATAAATAAGGTAATTCATCTACAGAATTATTATAATATGTAATAGTTTCATTACCGGTTATTTGTTGTTTATCATCGTTTAAAAGAATGTCCATGTTATAATCAACTTTTTGTTGAGTATACTCTTTTCCTGGAGCACCTGAAGCTGTATGTTGGCTATTTGGTGTTGCTAAAAGATCTTTTAGTTGCCTAAATTTGTTTTGATTTGTGTGTCCTTGTTTTGTTTGTGCAACTATAGCAGTTGTAACAAATAAAAAAGCAAACACTAACGAAGTTATTTTCTTCATGAGTTGTTGTTTATTTAATTGTGGTTGAATTTAATAAATAGCAGGTAATTAACTTAGAAAGTGTTAAAATTTTAACAAACCTTTATCGTTTTTTTTAGTTAAAAATAAACTTTTACGTTCTTTCTTTATAGATGCTTTTACTAGATTTTGTTGTTCTGGAAAGTATTTTATTAATACATCATTTTTAATTTCGATTGATTCTACTGATAAAATATTTTCTATTTCAAGATAGAAGTAAACAATATTTCCATCGTATTCTTTTCCTATAAAATTATAGTCAAACTTTTGATTATTAATAAAAATTTTAAAGTGCTCTTTTAAGTATTTTAAAAAATATTCATCAGAATTTTTTAATTCTTTTTTAGTAGATAGTTTAAGGTCTACGTCAAAGTCTTTATTGATGGCTGTTTCAATATCATCCATAAAAACATTCATAATCATTTGGACAGATTGAGTTTCTTCTTTGTACTCAATTTCTGTTAAAGCTATGTAGTATTTGTGTATCGAAAAAGATAATAGTGGCACTATTAATATAGCAACGAATAATTTTTTCATACTTTGTTAAAAATCAATTATTGCGCCAAATTAGTGTTTTTCTATAAGTTTAAGATAATTTAGATGCTCTTTTCTTAAGGTATTTATAACTTTTAGCACTTCATTTTTTTTGTAGAAATTCTCAATACCTAACGGAGAGCAATATTCAAGAAAGTGATAATATTTATCAACAGGGATTTTTAATTCTATAAAAAAGAAGTCTTCGCCTAACTCATTTAAAAGCTTAGCAGGTAAATTTTCTTTAAAAGCCAATTCTTCTCGAAGTTTTTTTACTTCTCCTACCTGTTTAAAAGGAATTACAGTTGTTGTGCCTAGTCCTTCAAAAGCTGTTGTAGGATCAGTTCTAACAATATTTGGTTTTACACTAGTGTTTATATGATCTCCTGAATTACTTGTGTATTTTATTTCAGAGAAATTACTAGCTTTTTTCGCAAGTTCTAATTTAGGATTATGTTTTATTTTTTTTAAATCATTACTAAGTGAACCTGAAAGTTCATTGTTTTTAAGTGAAACTTCGTCTAGTTCATAAACTCGTTTTTCTAAAGTAGTTCTTTTTCTATAAACATTAAAATCATTAGAAATAAGCTTCTCGAATATAGTTTTATACCCTATTGACGAGAAACGAATAGAATCATTTGGTTTTGCGAAAATTCGATATTCTCCTTTTTTGTTTGAAAATGTAGCTTGATGTGTTGTCAAATTAACAATATGGGCATTTTCTAAAACTCCATTTTCATTATAAATAATTCCAAACAATGTTTTTCGTTCTTCTTGAGAGAAAGTAAATTGAGAAATGAACATTATAAATAGAAGTATTTTTTTCATGATAAAGTATGATTGGTATACTTCTAAAGATACGAAAATTTTATGAAAAATACAGAACTAGAATTTGTATGAAAATAAAAAAATAATTTTTTTTATGCCAATTATCGCATCTAATTAGTGATTGTAATCTGATGAATAATTTTTTTTAAATTTTTCAGACTTAACTTTAAAAAATTGTATTAAATCTATTTCACCAGAATTGTATATAGTATTAAAATTTTTATCAGCACTACAGAAATAAATGAATTTATATATGTCATATTCTTTAATGCCAAATTCTTTTACAAAGTGAATTGAATAAGTGTCTTTTATTTTTTTTACTTTAAATTCTAAAGATTCGATATCTTTAAGTTTACTAAGTTTCTTTATTCTACCAGAAATAGTATTAAGTATGTAATCTAAGGAAAGAGAATTTGCAAGTCCAAAAGAAAATGGTGTACTACCGCCTTTTGCTGTTTGCAATTTTCTTTCAGCAGGAGTAAGAATTCTGGAACCTGCATAAGGGAGTTTTAATGTTTTAGCATTGATCTCTTTTTTAGATTTAATTTTTTTACTGTCGGAAGATAAATATCCTAATAAATTATTGTCATTTAGGTTGACTTCATCTAATTCATATGAGGTTTTAACTAAGAGGATAGTGTTTTTCTGTATGCCAAAGTGTTTAATTTTTATAATTAAAATCTTCGATTGATACCCCACAAAGGATATTTTTAAACTATCATTGACTTTTGCTAAAATTCTAAATTCACCATTATTATTCGTGTAAGTACCTTGTTTTGTATTTAAGTTAATTATGTGAGCATTAACTACAAACCCAATTTTATCTTTTATTTCAGCATAAAAAAACTTTCTAGTTTCTTGAGATTGAATTTTGAAAAAAGAAATTAGAAAAAATAAAAAAAATAGCGTCTTTTTCATTCTTGTAAATTTATACTTTTTAGATAAGTAATACTTTGTTCTTGTAATATTTTTATTACTTCTAATACATTTCCATTTTTATATAGTTGTTCAATATTTAGAGGATTACAATATTCTAAGAAATGATAGTATTTTTCTTTTGGAATTTTTAAATCATTAAAAAAGAAACTTGAACCAAATTCTGAAATTAACATTTTAGGAAAGTTTTCTTTAAATTTAATTTCTCTTCTATGTTTTTTTCTTTTTAAAGCATTCTTAACAGAACCAGAATTAAAACTAACACCAATAAGGCCGAAAAATTTAGCTGTAGGATCGATTTCTTTCCAAATATCAGGAGCTTTTGACCTATCAACATCATCAATTTTTTTAATTATAATTTGTTTAAAATTAACCTTTGAAAAATCAAAAGCCCCTTTTGATTTTTCAATTGCAATATCTTCAGGAGTTTGTTTCATATCTCTTGAAAGAACTCCAAATAAACTATGTTTTTTTAAAACAACTTCATCAAGTTCAATTACTTTTTTTTCAAGAATAAAAGAATTTAGTTGCATTCCAAAATGATTCGATTTAACAGCTATGCGTTTGGTTTTATAACCTACAAATGAAACTTTTAAATTATCATTAGGTTTTGCTAAAATTCTGAACTCACCATCTTCATTAGTGTATGTTCCTTGATTTGTGTTTAAATTAATAATATGAGCATTACCAATTACATCCATATTATCTATTATTGTAGCATATAAGAATTTTCTTTTTTGTTGAGCGTAGTTATTAGATGTGATTAAGAAAAGAAAGAAGAGTAATGGTTTATTCATAGGCTTATTTTTGGGTTAGTTTGGTGTTTTCTTTTTCTAAAAGGTATGGAGAGTTTTTGCTATTGTCAATTAGCACAGATGTAAGTTCTAAAAGTTTGTCTTTATTATATAGGTTAATAATGCCTCCCGAAATACAATTTTCTAAAAACAAATTAATATTTTCTTTTTTTATTTTTAATTGTTGGATAAAGAATCCATCAGTAAAGTGCTTTCTTATCCTTAATAAGTTTTTATCTTCAAACTTCAGTTTTTTTAATAATTTTTTTTGTTTGTTTTTTCCGTTAAGAGCATTTACAAGTCCCTCAATTCCGATTGATAAACCAGATTCAATTTTTAATGTTTTGTCTTCTTTAGGTTTTTTACTATTAGCATAAGGTAATTTTAAGGTTTTAGCATTTACAATTGGAGCGTTGTTGATTAAAATATCCTTGTCAATATCAAAAATCCCTTTCTTTTTTTTCAAAACAACTTCATCAAGTAAATAGGTCTTACTATTTAAATAGATATTAATCTTCTTCGATTTTAAATCTTCGTTTGTAATAGTATATTCTTTGTATTCGAAATTTAGATGAGAAGCAATAATAACATCACCTTTATTTGCTAAAATTTCAAAATGTCCTTGCTCATCAGAAATAGTACCTAGATTTAATTTCTTATTTATAAGATGGACATCTTGTATGGGAAGGCTATCTATAAAAATGTATCCAGAAATAATTTTTGGACTATTTTGAGCTATGATTGTACTCGTTATTACTATAAATAAAAAGAATGCAATTTTTTTCATGTAACAAATAAACTACCTAACTGTCTTAAAAATGTTTTAATAACATGGTAAATTTTTGTTAATTTGATGCATGAAGAAACTTATAATAGCAAGTACATCAACTGTTCATGGAAGTGGGTATTTAGAATATATTTTACCAACCCTTTCTGTTTTTTTTAAAGAAACAAAAACAATTTTATTTATACCATATGCAAGACCAGGGGGCATAAGTTATGATGAGTATACTAATATAGCTAGAAAAGCTTTTAATAAAATAGATAAAGAAGTAGTAGGAATTCATGAATTTGAAAACCCTCAAAAAGCAATACGAGAAGCTAAAGGAGTTTTTATAGGTGGAGGAAATACTTTTGAATTAGTAAATCAAATTTATAAGAATAATGTTTTTTCTGATTTAAAAGAAATAGTGGAGCAAGGAATACCGTATTTAGGAACAAGTGCAGGAAGTAATATTTGTGGAGTTACAATGATGAATACGAATGATATGCCAATTGTGTATCCACCTAGTTTTAAAACATTAGAGTTTATTTCGTTTAATATAAATGCACATTATTTAGATCCGAATCCAGATTCTACACATATGGGAGAGACTAGAGAAATAAGAATAAAAGAATATCATGTTTTTAATGAAACACCCGTATTAGGTTTAAGGGAAGGAAGTTGGTTAGAAGTAAAAGGAGAATCAATTATACTGAAAGGAAGTTTATCAGCAAGATTATTTCAAAAAGGAAAATTGCCAATAGAGATAGAAACAAATAAGGAAATAAATTAAAGAATAAAAAAACCAGCTATTAACAGCTGGTTTTTATTTTTTTGAATAAATTTTTATTATGATAACTGGGCGTCATCACAAGTATAAACTTGAGGGCAAGCAATAAGACTACTACAATATTTAGGACCAGTTACACGTCCTGCACAATCACAACCACACTTACGAATATCTTGATCAAAAGAAATTCCTCCAGTTAAGTTTTTTTGCTCTTTTTTTGTTAAAATTGTTGCACCGTTAATGTTTAATAAATTTTTTTTCATAATTAATGAGGGACTTAAAAGTTTAATTTAATTTCTATAAAAGTAGATAATTATTTTAAAAAAAAGCATTTTTAAAATAAATTTTTAAAATAATTTTAGAAAAAGAGAGTAAATACATAACAGTTATAGAAAGTGTCATGTTGGCATATTTTGATTTATTGGCAGTATTATTGCGTAAAAAAGAGAAAACAAAAGAGACGATTTACAATGAGTAAAGATCAATATACAAAAGAAGACGAACTGAAAGACACTATTGATAACATTGAAGTAGAAGGTAATCAAGAAGAAGGTGTTGATAATCAAGAGGCTGTTAAGAAGGAAGAGCCTACTACAGAAGAACTAATTGAAATAGAGAAAAATAAGTATTTACGTTTGTTTGCAGAGTTTGAGAACTATAAAAAACGAACGTCAAAAGAGCGTATAGAATTATTTAAAACGGCAAATCAAGAAGTAATGACAGTTTTACTGCCAGTTTTAGATGATTTTGAGAGAGCTTTAACACATATAGAAGATGACAAAGAAGCTGAAGAATTACGTAAAGGAGTTTTATTGATATATCAAAAATTAATAAAAACTTTAGAGCAAAAAGGTTTGACAGTTTTAGAGGTTAAGCCAGGAGATGTTTTTGATGCAGAAGTACATCAGGCAATTACTCAAATTCCTGCACCATCAGATGATTTAAAAGGAAAAATTATAGATTGTGTAGAGAAAGGATATAAATTAGGAGATAAAATTATTCGTCACCCAAAAGTGGTGGTAGGACAAGCATAAACAATTAATAGTTACCAATAATTATCAGTTATCAATTGTTTATTGTTAATTGTTAATTGTCAATTGAAATAAAATGGCAAAACAAGATTACTACGAAGTATTAGGTATTTCAAAATCAGCGACACAATCTGAAATAAAAAAAGCATATCGTAAAATGGCGATTAAATATCATCCAGATAAAAACCCAGATGATAAAAGTGCTGAAGAAAAATTTAAATTATGTGCAGAGGCTTATGAAGTACTAAGTGATGAGAATAAAAAAGCTCGTTACGATCAATATGGGCATGCAGCTTTTGAAGGAGGCCAAGGTGGTTTCGGTGGCGGAGGAATGAATATGGATGACATATTCAGTCAATTCGGAGATATTTTCGGAGGAGCTTTTGGTGGTGGTTTCGGAGGCTTCGGAGGCGGCGGACAGCGTCAAGCTAGAGTAAAAGGAAGCAACTTACGTATTCGTGTAAAACTTACATTAGAAGAAATTGCTAATGGAGTAGAGAAGAAAGTTAAAGTTCGAAGAAAAGTTCAAGCAGACGGAGTAACTTATAAGACATGTACAACATGTAATGGTAGTGGACAACAAATGCGTGTTACCAATACCATTTTAGGTAGAATGCAAACAGCGACTACTTGTGGTACCTGTCAAGGGGCAGGAGAAATGATTGGTAGTAAGCCAAATGGTGCAGATGCTCAAGGGTTAATTGTTAAAGAAGAAACAGTTTCTATTAATATTCCAGAAGGTGTAACGGAAGGAGTACAATTAAAAGTAGGAGGAAAAGGAAATGAAGCTCCAGGAAAAAACTCAATTCCAGGAGATTTATTAGTTCTAATAGAAGAAGTACAGCACGAAAGTTTAAAAAGAGAAGGAAGTAATATTCATTACGATTTATATATTAATTTTTCAGAAGCTGTTTTAGGGGTTTCAAAAGAAGTAGAAACAGTTACGGGTAAAGTAAAAATTAAAATTGAAGCTGGTACACAATCAGGTAAAATTTTAAGATTAAAAGGAAAAGGATTACCAAGTATAGAACGATATGGAAATGGAGATTTTTTAATTCATGTTAATGTTTGGACTCCTCAAGAGTTAACAAAAGAGCAACGTAAGTTTTTTGAACAAATGGAAGAAGATGAAAACTTTAGTCCAAATCCACAAAAATCAGACAAATCATTTTTTGAGAAAGTAAAGGATATGTTTTCTTAAAAGAGAAAAACACTTTTTTTGAAAAAAATATTTTTTTAAAAGAAAAAACAATCTTATATTTGCAGTGTCTAGAAGACGTTCTAGACACTTTTTCTTTTTCATAGCAATTTTCCCACTCAGTTTTTGAGTGGGTTTTTTATGAACTAAGATTTAAAATAACATATAAGCAGACCTATCTTATCGACTTATATTTAGTATAAGTAGGAAAGTCTGGACACCAAAGAGTAGCATAGCGGATAACATCCGTCCGGTGTAAACCGAGGACAAGTGCAGCAGAAAGTATGTACAGGTAATGCTGTAGTGAAACCAGGTAAACTCTATGCGGTGCAATGCCATGTACATTAGAGCTTGAGCGCTACTCGCGCGATTCTAAGGGGTAGGCAGATTGATTTTACGAGTAATTGTAAAACTAGATAAATGATAAGAGCCTCACTAGAGGAACAGAATCCAGCTTACTGGTCTGCTTTTTTCCTATTTAGAATCATTATAGCTTTAATTTCTAGCTTCAAAAAAATGATGAATTATCATATTCGTAATTTTTAACTAATTAAAGATGCTTTTTTTTGTTTTTTTCGTAAAAACTAGGATTTTAATCAAGTAAATTTATTGTTTTTTGAGTTTTGTTGTTTATTTTTTAATATGAAGCTAAAAACGTATTTTTGTGGAGCTTTAAAATTAACAAAATAAATTATTTAGAATATAACTTTTAATGTTGATAAACCTCTTTTAAGAGGTGTATTAAGTAACTATTCTTTATAAGAAAAATAAACCTTTTATGAACACATACTCAGATTATCTTAAAGAGATTGAAGAAAGAAAAGCTCAAGGGTTACACCCTAAGCCAATTGACGGAAGCGAATTATTAAGTAACATTATTACACAAATTAAAGATGTAAATAATGAACATCGTGAAGCATCTCTTAACTTTTTTATATACAATGTTTTACCAGGTACAACAAGTGCGGCAGGGGTAAAATCTAAGTTTTTAAAAGAGATTATTTTAGGAGAAACTGTAGTAGAAGAAATTTCATCAGCATTTGCTTTTGAACAATTGTCTCATATGAAAGGAGGGCCTTCAGTAGAAGTGTTATTAGATTTAGCTTTAGGAAATGATACTGAAGTAGCTAATGAAGCTGCTAAAGTATTAAAAACACAAGTTTTCTTATATGAAGCAGATACAGAGCGTTTAGAAAATGCTTATAAGGCAGGAAACGCTATCGCTAAAGAATTAATAGAGAGTTATGCACAAGCAGAATTCTTTACGAAGTTACCAGAGATAGATGAAGAGATAGAAATAGTAACGTTTGTTGCCGGTATCGGTGATATTTCAACAGATTTATTGTCACCAGGAGCAGATGCACATTCAAGGTCAGATCGTGAATTACATGGTCAGTGTATGTTTGAGCATAATAAAGACATGCAAAATGAATTATTAGCTTTAAAAGCGAAACACCCAAATAAACGTGTGATGTTAATTGCTGATAAAGGAACTATGGGAGTCGGTTCTTCAAGAATGTCAGGTGTAAATAACGTTGCCTTATGGACAGGGATTTCATCTAGCCCTTATGTACCATTTATTAACATAGCACCAGTAATTGCAGGAACAAATGGTATTGCACCAATTTTCTTAACTACTGTTGGGGTTACAGGAGGTATTGGTATCGATTTAAAAAACTGGGTGAAGCAAAAAGATACAGATGGAAACACTATAGTTGATAAAGAAGGAGATGCAATTTTAAAGGAAGAATATTCTGTAGCAACAGGTACTGTTCTTACTATAAATACAAAAACAAAGAAATTATATAACGGAGACAAAGAGTTAAAAGATATTTCTACCGCTTTAACACCACCAAAAATGGAGTTTATTAAAGCAGGAGGTTCTTATGCTGTTGTTTTCGGTAAGAAATTACAATCATTTGCTTGTAAAGTTTTAGAAATTGATGTCCCTCAAGTTTATGCTACTTCAAAAGAAGTTTCTATTGAAGGACAAGGTTTAACTGCTGTTGAAAAAATATTCAATAAAAATGCAGTAGGAACTACTCCAGGAAAAACATTACATGCAGGATCTAATGTTAGAGTTGAAGTAAACATTGTAGGATCTCAGGATACTACAGGATTAATGACTTCTCAAGAGTTGGAAATGATGGCTGCAACAGTTATTTCTCCAATTGTTGATACAGGTTACCAATCAGGATGTCATACAGCTTCAGTTTGGGATGATAAGTCAAAAGCTAATATTCCAAGATTAATGAAGTTTATGAATGACTTCGGATTAGTTACAGCGCGTCATCCAGAAGGAAAGTACCATGCAATGACTGATGTTATTCATAAAGTATTAAATGATATTGCAGTTGATGATTGGGATGTAATTATAGGAGGAGATTCGCATACACGTATGGCAAAAGGAGTTGCTTTTGGAGCGGATTCAGGAACAGTTGCTTTAGCATTAGCTACAGGTGAGGCTACAATGCCAATACCAGAATCTGTTAAAGTTACTTTTAAAGGAGAAATGAAATCTTATATGGATTTCCGTGATGTAGTTCATGCGACTCAAGAACAAATGTTAAATCAGTTTGATGGTGAGAATGTTTTCCAAGGAAAAATTATAGAAGTACATATTGGTACTTTAACTTCAGATCAAGCATTTACATTTACAGATTGGACTGCAGAAATGAAAGCAAAAGCATCTATCTGTATTTCAGAAGATGACACTTTAATTGAATCATTAGAAATCTCTAGAGATCGTATTCAAATTATGATTGATAAAGGGATGGATAATCCGAAGCAAGATCTTAAAGGATTAGTAGATAAAGCTAATAATCGTATTCAAGAAATTAAAACAGGAATTAAATCGGCATTAAAACCAGATGCAGATGCTAAATACTATGCAGAGGTTGTTATTGATTTAGATAAGATTGTTGAGCCAATGATTGCAGATCCTGATGTAAATAATGCAGACGTATCTAAACGTTATACGCACGATAATATTCAACCTTTATCTTTTTATGGAGGAACTAAGAAAGTTGATTTAGGTTTTGTTGGTTCATGTATGGTTCATAAAGGAGATATGCAAATATTGGCACAAATGCTTAAAAACGTAGAAGCTCAAAAAGGAGAAGTAGAATTTAAAGCTCCTTTAGTTGTTGCTCCACCTACATATAATATTGTTGATGAATTAAAAGCAGAAGGAGATTGGGAAGTTCTAGAAAAATATGCAGGTTTTGTATTTGATGATAGTGCTCCAAAAGCAGTAGCAAGAACTAAGTACGAGAATAAATTATATTTAGAACGTCCAGGTTGTAGCTTATGTATGGGGAATCAAGAAAAAGCTGAACCAGGAGACACAGTAATGGCTACATCTACTCGTTTATTCCAAGGAAGGGTAGTAAGAGATACAGAGGGTAAAAAAGGAGAATCATTATTGTCTTCAACTCCAGTTGTAGTTTTATCTTGTATATTAGGAAGAACTCCTACTATGGCAGAATATGAAGCTGCAGTTGAAGGTATAGTTTTAACGAAGTTTAAGCCATCTCAAAAACAGTTAGTAATGTAATTATTACATTATTTAAAGAATATTTAAGCTCGAGTTTTTAAACTCGGGCTTTTTTGTTGAAACAATATCAAAAAAGAATATGATTATGAATCTTAAGAGTTTATAATGAGTGATCATTAGTGCTGAGAATTATTACATTTAACAAAGACCATAATCAATTAATTAGATACTCATATTAGTATTAAATATTATAGAATAAAGTTGATTACATCATTTTTTGCTAAATTTAGACTTGTAACAAAAACTAAACAAGCACATGGCATTTGATATTAAAATCATTAAGGAGGTTTATGCAAAGTTTAAAGAACGTGTAATAGCAGCAAAAGAACTTACGGGAAAACCACTTACGTTAGCAGAGAAAATTTTATACGCTCACCTTTGGGATGGTAATCCAACGAAAATTTTTCAAAGAGGAAAAGATTACGTTGATTTTGCTCCAGACCGTATTGCTTGTCAAGATGCAACAGCTCAAATGGCATTACTACAATTTATGCAAGCAGGTAAAAATAAAGTAGCAGTGCCAACAACGGTTCATTGTGATCATTTAATTCAAGCAAAGTTAGGAGCAGATAAAGATTTACAAGCAGCTTTAAATAATTCAAACGAAGTATTTAATTTTTTAGAATCTGTTTCTAATAAATACGGAATTGGATTTTGGAAACCAGGAGCGGGAATAATTCACCAAGTGGTATTAGAAAATTATGCATTTCCAGGAGGTATGATGATAGGAACAGATTCACATACAGTAAATGCAGGAGGATTAGGAATGGTAGCAATTGGTGTTGGAGGAGCTGATGCGGTTGATGTAATGGCAGGAATGCCTTGGGAATTGAAGTTTCCTAAATTAATAGGAGTAAAGTTAACAGGTAAGTTATCTGGATGGACAGCTCCTAAAGATGTTATTTTAAAAGTTGCAGGTATAGTTTCTGCAAAAGGAGGAACAGGAGCCATTGTAGAATATTTTGGGCCGGGTGCAATTTCTATGTCTTGTACAGGTAAAGGTACCATTTGTAATATGGGTGCAGAAATAGGAGCAACCACTTCTACTTTTGGTTACGACGAATCAATGGAACGTTATTTGCGTGCTACAGATAGAAACGATGTAGCCGATGCAGCAAATAAAATAAAAGAACATTTAACAGGAGATGAAGAAGTATATGCAAATCCAGAGCAATATTTTGATCAGGTAATTGAAATTAATTTATCAGAATTAGGACCGCTATTAAACGGGCCTTTTACCCCAGATTTATCTACACATGTAGGTAAAGAAATGGCAGAAAGAGCAAAAGCTAATGATTGGCCTTTACAAGTAGAATGGGGGTTAATAGGTTCTTGTACAAACTCTTCTTATGAAGATTTATCAAGAGCATCCTCAGTAGCACAACAAGCATTAGATAAAGGTTTAAAAACAAAAGCAGAATTTGGTATTAACCCAGGTTCTGAGCAAGTACGTTATACAGCAGAAAGAGATGGTATTTTAGAAGTTTTTGAAAAGTTAGATGCTAAAATATTTACAAATGCCTGCGGACCATGTATTGGTCAATGGGGACGCTATGAAGATCCTAAAAATGCACCAAAGAACTCCATAGTACATTCATTTAATAGAAATTTTGCAAAGCGTGCAGATGGAAACCCAAATACACATGCATTTGTAGCATCACCAGAGTTAACAGCTGCAATTGCAATAGCTGGTCGTTTAGATTTTAATCCATTAACAGATACTTTAATAAATGAGAATGGAGAAGAAGTAATGTTAGATGAACCAACAGGATGGGAGTTGCCTCCTAAAGGTTTTGAGGTTGATGATAATGGGTATTTAGAACCAATGAAAGATGGTAGTGGAGTAGAAGTAACAGTTGACCCTAAATCAGAGCGATTAGAATTACTAACACCATTTGTTCCGTTAGGAGACAAAATTGAAGGAGCTAAACTATTAATTAAAGCTTTTGGAAAATGTACAACAGATCATATATCTATGGCAGGTCCTTGGTTGCGTTATCGTGGACATTTAGATAATATTTCTAATAATTGTTTAATTGGAGCAGTAAATGCTTTTGGTAAAAAAACAAATTTCATCAAAAATCAATTAGATGGTGAATATGGAGGCGTTCCAGATGTAGCTCGTAAATACAAAGCAGCAGGAATAAAAACGATTGTTGTAGGAGATCATAATTACGGAGAAGGATCTTCTCGTGAGCATGCCGCAATGGAACCACGTCATTTAGGAGTCGCAGCAGTAATTGTTAAGTCATTTGCACGTATTCATGAAACAAATTTAAAAAAACAAGGAATGTTAGGGTTAACATTTGCTAATGAATCTGATTATGATTTAATTCAAGAAGATGATACGTTTAATTTCTTAGATTTAAATGAATTTTCTCCAGGGAAACCATTAACTATTGAAGCAGTTCATGCAGATGGAACTAAAGATATTATTATTACTAATCACACATACAATGAAGGGCAAATAGAATGGTTTAAAGAAGGATCAGCTTTAAATTTAATAAAGAAACAGAATACTTAATAAATATTTTTTTTAATACTAAAGAAAACTCCAGATTTTTGTCTGGAGTTTTTTATTTCTTTATTAAAAAAATAATAGTGTGTAAGTTTTAATTTATTGATCGACTTAATAAAGGAATAATCAAAAATTTACATAATTATGAAAAAAATAATTTTAGGAGCATTAGTAATAACTTCTTTAGTATTTACCTCTTGTAGTGATGATAACGATAATGTTGCAACAACAAAAACTGTAGGTCAATCATTTCAAAACTTACCAGATTTAGGCGCTAATTATGTGTATGAAGGATGGTTAATTGTAGGAACAGAAAAAATATCAACAGGAAGATTCTCTAATACTGAAGGAGCAAATCATACTAGTTCTTTAATAGATATTACAAAAGTAAGTGCAGCTACAGAATATGTGTTAACTATTGAACCAGCGACTGAAACAGGAACAGATTTAACATCTCCAAGTGGATGGATTTTCTCAAAAGGAGCTTTTACAAATACTACAGCATCGCCATCTACGGATGGAGCTTTATTTGATGGTTCTAGTAATTTAGAAACAGCTACAGCTCAAGGTTTCTTAAAAGCACCATCTGTAGGAATGGTAGGAACAGATGCTAATGGAATTTGGTTTATCAATGCATTACCACCAACTACAGGAGGGTTTGCAAACTTACCAACTTTAGGTAGTGGATGGATTTATGAAGGTTGGGTTGTTGTAAATGATACTTCAGGTAATCCAACACCAATATCTACAGGAAGATTTTCAGATCCAAATATGGCAGATACAAGCTTTTTTGGAGCAGCTAATAATAATGAATTTAAAGGACCTAATGGAGTACCACCTTTCCCTGGAGAAGATTATATAGCAGATCCAAATGGAAGGTATCCTAATGTAACTTTTCCAATTGATTTAACAAGTGCAACTGTTGTTATTTCTATTGAACCAACTACGAATGATGCACAAGCTCCTTTTGGATTAAAGCCTTTTGTACAAGCGTTAAATAGTCAAGCTTTAGCTACAGCATTTACGGTAGCTAATACGTATTCAGGAAAAGAAATTTCTGGTACAGTGACTAGATAATATAAATTCTATATGAATTTTCTATTTTGTTTAGAAATTCAGATATTTGAACCGCCTTATAAAAAGGCGGTTTTTTTATGAAATATAGACAACTTACCAAAGAACAGTTTGAAGGATTACACGAAGAATTTGCACGTTTTTTAGCGTCACAAAGTATAGATGCAAAAGAATGGAAAGAATTAAAAGAAGAAAAGCCACATGTGGCAGAAGATGAAATGAATATTTTTAGTGATGTAGTTTGGGATGATGTACTTACAAAAACTCAATATTTAGAACATTTTTCACCTAAGGTTGTTAATTTATTTAAATGTGATGAAAAAGAAATACACCGTATCGTTATTACTATAGATAAAGATATAAATTTATTAGAGCAAGAAGGTTTTGAGTGGTTGATGAAGAATCCTAATGATGAAAAAATTGAGTTTTTCACAGGGGCTAAAGAATATTCAACAGATAGAAACGTAGAGATTTTTGATTTAATAGAAAAAGGCGGTGCTATTTCAAAAGGAGAATTGTTTGAGTATTTTAATAAACTAGTTTCAAAAACTTAAAATCTTTCAAAGTTAATAAGTAGTTTTATTACCATTAATAAATGTTTGAATACATTTAATTTTATGTAGATTTTCTGTTTTTACAGTATAAGGATTCTTATCAAGAACAATAAAATCTGCATACTTTCCTTTTTCTAAAGAACCAATTTTATTTTCTTTATGTATTTGGTAAGCAGCATTTATGGTTAAAGACTCGATGGCTTCAAGAAGATTTAATTGTTCATTTTTACCTATAACAATTCCTTCCTTGGTTTTTCTCTCAATAGCAGTTTGAATTAATCTAAAAGGTTTACTTTCAAACATAGGTTGATCTGCATGTAATGTGCTTATTATTTTTTGATTTAAGGCAGATTTTACGGGTAATATTTTAGAAGTTCTTTTTTCGCCTAAAATATCATTATTCAAAGCATCTCCATAATAAAGTAAGTGATTAATATGAAAACTAGGAAATAAATTCAGCTTTTTTATTTTTAATAATTCAGTTTCAGGAAGAAGTAAACAATGCTCTAATCGATGTCTAGATTTATTAAAATTTAATTGACTATTAAGCTCTTCGAAAGCATTGATAACTTCGATATTTGCAGCATTACCTTGAGCGTGTATTGCTATTTGCCAACCTCTTTTATGATATTTAGTTATAAATTCTTTTAATTTTTCTTTACTAAGAAGTGCTTTTCCATTAGAGTTTGGTTTGATATGTAATTTGTTAGCCGTTAAATCTGTAGTTAAATACGGTTCATTAATATACATAGACCCTGTATATGGCGAACCATCATACCAATGTTTAATCCCAATAATATCGTAAAAATCATTAGGTTTTCCTTTTGTTTCAGGTAAAATGTGTGTCATATCATGACGTACATATATAAAATGACGTGGAGTTGGTTTTCTTTCTGGAAGCTGTCCTATGAACGCTAAAAAATTACCTAACAAATTAGGTGTTTTATCAGATAAATGTTTCATTAATATAAGCGGTTTAGTGTCGTTTATTGTTAAACCAGTTGAAACAATAGTAGTATTCCCATTTTTAGCATAATTGGTCATTGTTTTTACAGAAGAATTGCTTAATATTTTAGGTGTAAGTACTTCTTTTTTGAGCTTTTCTATAAATGGTTTAAAAGCTTCTTGTTCTGTAATAAGACCTGTTAAATTTCCTTCTAAATCTCTTTCGTAGAAACTGTTTTTTGAAGGGTTTTTAGTGTTTTTAGTAATGCCTACACTTTCAAAAGCTTTTGAATTTACCCAATAACTATGTAAACTTTGGCTAAAAATAACGACAGGATTATTGGGACTAATTTTATCTAAGTATTCTAATGTTGGAGTTTTTAAGTCACTTACTAACACAGGATCTAAGCCTTTAAAAACTAACCACTCATTTTGGGTAGAATTTTTCATGCAATTTTCAAAATACTTCCAAACTTCAGTATTACTTTTATGTTTAAAACCAGATAAATCATACATGTTTTCAAAAAACATTGACAAAGCAAAATGCGTATGAACATCAATAAAGCCAGGCATTATAGTAGCTCCTTTTAAATTTATTTTTTTAAGCCCTTCATTTTTAAACTTTGGAAGTTTTTTTAAATCGCCAATTTCTTGAACAATTCCATCAACAACTAGCATCGCGTTTGCTGTAGGTTGTTTGTTATTTACAGTAATTATATTGGCATTATAATATAGGGTAGGAGGTGACTTTTTAAAATCTTGTTTCAATAATATCCATCCAACGATTAAGACTAAAATAACTGTAATAAAAAGAAGTTTCTTTTTCATGAATACAAGATACTAGTAATTTTTAAATTAAATATTCTAAAAGTTTGTCGGTACCTAAACTAGCAACGTTTTTTATAACTGTTAGGTTATTAAGCGAGTTTTGGTTTAAAGCTGGTTTTGGATCAATAAAATAAATAGGAGTATTTTCTTGAGCATAATCAACTAAACTAGCAGCTGGATATACTTGCATAGAAGTACCAATAATAATTATAATATCTGCTTTTAAAGTTAGTTCAATAGCTTTTTCTAACATTGGAACGGCTTCTCCAAACCAAACTATATGAGGGCGTAATTGAGAATTTTGTTCGCATAGATTACCTAAAATAATGTCAGAACTCCAATTATAAACTAAATGTTCATGTGTAGTACTTCTAGCTTTTAAAAGTTCACCATGTAAATGTAATACATTGGAGCTTCCTGCACGTTCATGTAGGTCATCTACATTTTGAGTAACAATATCAACATGAAAATGATCTTCTAATGTAACAAGATTTAAATGCGCTTTGTTTGGACTAACATTTAATAATTGCTTTCTACGTTGATTGTAAAAATCAAGGACTAATTCTGGATTTGCATTATAACCCTCAGGTGAAGCTACTTCATAAATATCGTGTCCTTCCCATAGTCCATCTGCATCTCTAAATGTTTTAATTCCACTTTCTGCACTTATACCAGCACCTGTTAATACAACCAATCGTTTTTTCATAAAACTAAAATATGAAATTTTAGTATGTTTGTTGTATGATTGACGAAGGATTATTAGCTTATTTAGAAGATTATATTACAGAGAAAAGGAAAAATATTTTTCATAAAGTGTTGAATAAAAGAACACGTCATTTTACTGTTGTCTTAGAAGACATATATCAACCGCATAATGCAAGTGCTGTGGTGAGAAGTTGTGATATTTTCGGTGTGCAAGATGTTTATGCAATTGAAAATAGATTTACGAATAAAGTTTCTAGACATGTTGCGAAAGGAAGTCAGAAATGGTTAAATATTAATCGTTTTAAGGAAGATGGAGATAATACAAAAGCTTGTTTAGAAGACTTACGAGCAAAAGGGTATCAAATTATAGGAACAACACCACATACTGATTCTTGTGTGCTATCTGATTTTGATGTAACAAAGAAGTCCGCTTTTGTATTTGGAGCTGAGAAAGAGGGTATTTCTGATTATATTAAACAAGAGGCTGATGGATTTTTAAAAATACCAATGGTTGGCTTTACCGAGAGTTTAAACATATCGGTAGCAGCTGCAATCACTTTAAACGATGTAACTTCACGCTTACGTAAGACTAATGTTGATTGGCAATTAACTGATGAAGAAAAAAGAGTTTTGTATTTTGAATGGATTAAAAATACAATTAAGAACCCTGATAAGTTAATCGCGTATTATCAAAAAAAAAACGAGGCTGAATAGCCTCGTTTTTTTTATTAAAAGTTCCCTCCTGGATGATCGGTTGGAGGACTTTGTGCTTGCGCTTTCTGCGGATTCAAAATCATATAAGTTCCTAAAGCAGTTAAAGCTGAATACTTACCATATTTACCCAACTTTTCTAAAGCTTCTTTTCTGGTGATTTTGTTTCCTTTTAAATTTATATTTTGGTTGTTCATTGTTTTATTTTTTAAGGATAATTTTTTTACGCTTGATTCCAATATTTGTTTTTACGCTAACTATATAAACTCCTGTTGCTACTATTGGTAAATCAATACTATTGTTGCCAGTTCCTTCAAAGTTATCTTTATAAACGATAGCACCTAAAGAGTTATACATGGCTAGTTCAAAAGTTTTTCCGACGATTCCTTTTACGAATAATTGATTATTTACATTGAAAAGGGTAATGTTTGTTAAACTTCCTTCTGGAGTTTCTACTTGTGCTTTTGTATGTAAGTAAAACCTTCCAACTTCATTTGTAGTTTTTGCCATGGTTAATGAATAAACTTCTTCATTTAAATTGATGAACTTTCCTACTTCTCTATCTTCTAAGTAGATTTCAATTCCCGTTGGTAATGAAATTCCTTTTCCAGAGATCGTTACTGAAACTCCTTCTTTTGCCTTGATTCCAATTGGAATAATAAATGCTTCTTTTAGATCATTAGGTAAAGATTGATAGGTGAAATTCTTTTCTGAAGAACCATCTAATAATCTTGTATAAATATCTAATTCAGCTGCGTCAAAATTTCCTATATCATATCCAACATCTAATCCTTTTGTCGCATTATTTCTATAACTAATACTTGTATTAACATGAGTTCCTTTTGAGGTTAAGGATAATTCAATGATTGGAATACTGAAGCCTTTGTTAAAAGTTCCTCCAGTAGCGGGTTGTAACATTCGTTGTGCTTGATTGAAGGCCATTGTACTTACACCACTCTTGGCTTTGACAAAAAATCCTTGTCCAGGTGCAAATGAACTCTCGCCACTTACCAGAGTTTTAGCCACATATTTATTTTGAGTATTTTCCCAAATATAAGCTGCAACGTAGCTTGGATCAAAACTAGCAAGGTTATCGTTGATAAAATTGGTGTCGGAGTTTTCGTTTAGTGGTAAGAAAGTGGTATAAGGATTTCCAATGGCATTCCACTGCGATGCTACAACAGAAGTATTAATATTGGTAGTTTCTATAGTTCCAGTAAATGTAACCGAGCCGTTTGTTGCTCTTGAAATAGCATAGCTCTTACCTTTTTCAAAAGTTATACTATTAGATGCTAAATCATCTACCGTATAGTACACCCATTTGTTTCCAACGGCTCTGCTATCATCATAGTATCCAATAGCATATCTATTAGGTGTTACAGTTGCGTTTACGCGAATATCATTCGTTGAGTTCTCTACGAAATCTTTGATACTTTGACCAGAAACGGGTGCAGATACAATACTCCATTTGTTAGCCACTAATCCTCCACGTTTATAAGTTACTTGTCCATTTGATGTTCCTTTGACTATTAAACTAGCACTATTGGATGCTGTGGATGTCATGGTAAAAGTTCCATTATTTATCAAGTTACCGTCTACTATTACATCGGCATTTTCATTGATATCAAAGGAAGAAAGAGATTCAACGGTTAAATCATTTATTTGAATGGCACTAGTTACTTCTGGTGTATTGGTTACATTCGGAACAATTACACTTTGAGTAGTAAGTGGTTCTAGATTGGTAGACCAATTTCCATTGGTTGTCCAACTGGTATTTACACTTCCATTCCAAGTAACTTGTGATGGATGTACTACATTTACTGTTCTAATAACTTCAACTGCTGCGTTTCCTGAAACCCCCGTAGCGTTATAAGTAATACTATAACTTCCAATGGCATCAATAAATGCACTTGCATCTATGGTAACATTAGAGCCGTCATTTACACTAGCTCCCAACTCTGTATAACCACTGCCTAATGCAATACTTTGTGGATTGTCTCCTGTTAATGTAATAACTGGGGTACCACAACTGTTAGTAATATCTTGCACGCTATCCCAAGCGGTTGGATGGGTTCCAACAAATGATAGGGTAGAAGAGCCGTTACCATTATGGACATAATTGAATAAACCACATAAACTTGTAGTATTTTCTTGGTTCTGGATTACTAATGTATTGGTTACATTTTGTAACCCAAATAAATCAATTGTTAGTAAAGCATTGTTATTTCTAATAGTAGAATCTGTACTAGTTAATTCCGTAACGTTTTGTAAAGCGCTTATATCTGCCAGATTTCCATTAAAGCTAATACCTAAAATACCAATAGATGTTAATGATGCTAAGAAAGAATTATCGAATGTTGTAATTAATTCATTTTCAGAAATACTTAAGGTATTTATAGATGTAATAGTTAATTTAGGAAAACCTTCTAAACTACTAACCAAATCACAATTAGATAAATTAAAACTTCCTAAAGTAGTTAATTCATCAAGTCCCTGAAGATTATTTAAACTAACAAGATCTCTTAATAAAAGTTGACCGCTAATACTTGTTAGATTTTGAAGGAAACTTAAATTGGTTATTCCTAAGTTGTCTAAACTGAAATTACCGTCTATGGTTGATAGCGCTGGTGTTGTAATGGTAGTTAGTTGTTGACAATGATCAATAGAAGCATTGTTACTAATACTTGTTAGCTTAGAAATACTTAATGTAGTTAAACCACTACAACTACCAATGGCTAGACGACCTGTAACTGTTTGTAATTCTGGAGCGGTGATAGATTGTAAACTATGCATATCAGTAATTAGAAAATTCCCTGTACTTTCTAGAAGAGCTAAATTAAGATTGGTCATTCCACCTCCATTATTATTCATTCTAAATTCTCCACTTACTTGGGTCAATTTTGGAATTGAAATAGAACTTAAAGAGCTATTGAATGTAATAGAAAAATTTGAACTTATAGTTTGTATTTCATCAAAAGCAATCGTTGATAATATTGAATTATTTGTGATAGCTATACTTGAAATAGAAGTAAGTTGATTAAGAATTGAAATATCTGTTAGTTGGTCTAGATTGTTAACCTCAAAACTTCCCCCCAAACTTGTAATGTTTGAAAAACTTACTATTGATGTGATGTTAGACATGTCTTTAAATGTCATATTACCTCCAATAGTAGTTAAGTTTGAAAATCCTGATAAATCATTAGAAATATTTCCTTCTAAATGTAGGTTACCAGAAATAGTATGAATCTTAGAAAAACCTGATAAATCAGTAATAGTACCGTTAATAGTTACATCTCCTTCAATAATTCCGCAATCTCCTAAAGTTGCTGTAAAAGTATCTACTTCGGTTTGTGTAGTTAATGTTACATCTCCTATTACTATACAGTCGCAACTATTAGAAACATTATTAGCGGAAGCATCAATCCAGTTACTAGTAACACCTGTTAAAGCAAAATTGCTTAAAGTTCCATTAAAATTGTTAGAAGAGCTATCAGTTAAAGTTGTTAATCCGCTATTGTCTGCACCAGAAATCCCCGAATTAAAATTATAACTAGCTATTAAGTTGTTTTGTGACATATCTGCTGTACAACCATTTAATTGACCAACTTCAAATGCACTTAATGTTTTTGTCCAGATACGTAATTCATCTAATTGACCATCAAAATAACCACCCGCATCTCCACTTGGACTATCGGCGGCTGCATATCCTAATTGAATATTTGCCGTGGTAGATGTTACTGTAGGAGTTCCAACCCAACCTGTTGATCTTGCTAGCGTACCATCAATATAACATCGAGCATTTCCTGAATCTAAGGTAATTGCCACGTGATGCCACTCATCATCATCTACTTTAGTTGCTGGACTTAATAAACGAGTAACATAATTTGAAGTACTTGCATAGTAGTAAAATTCTATTCTTCCTCCATCAAGATTAACTCTCCATCCGTTATTGACATCTGGTGTAAATTTATTAATAACACCACCAAGACCGTCTGTAGTTTTAATCCAAAAATCAACAGAGAAATTTAGATTGTTTTGAGAAGTATTGTGTGAAATAGTTACCAAATCATCAGAACCATCAAAATCTAAACCTGTTCCCGGAGGAATACCAGTTCCTTGGATAGTAAAACTATAAGTAGGTTCATCACAATCATCACTACTAATAACTACCGTAGCCGTTTTTATTCCACCAGAGGTAGGAGTAAAAGTTATAATTAATGAAGCAGATTCCGTAGCAGGTATTGGATTATTACTTGGATTTCGAGTAATTGAAAAATCACTAGTATCACCGGTAAGTACTATTCCACTAACATTTAATGAAGCTGAACCATCAGAATTACGAATAAAAAAGCTCATTTCTTTAGAGCTACCTACATTAACACTATCAGCATCAGTATTATCACCAGTAATAGGAGTAGTTTCTCCAGTTAAGATATCATTACCATTACCTTGTACATTGATTTCAGGAATAGCCACTGAACAATTTCCTGAAATATTATTGGCTGTAGTATCTACCCAATTAGAGCTAGTACCTGTTAAAGAAAAGTTTGTTAGCGTACCATCTAAATTATTGGAAGTTTCGTCATTTGCAGTGGATTTAGATGAATTATTAGCATTTACATTTCCTTCATTCAAATTATAATAAGCAACTAATCCAGATTCATTTCCTGTTAACTCACAAGTTTCCTGAGCACTTAGTTCATCTGAGCATAATGCACGACTCCAAAAACGAATTTCATCTAATTCACCTGAAAAGTATTGATTAGAATAGCTAGAATATCCAATAAAAGTACTTTCTGTATTGGTAGGTGCATTGGGAGTTGTAGCATAAGAATTACTTGAATTTGCAGTTCCATCAACATAAAACTGAACAGCATTATCTCCAAAAACAATAGAAAAGCGATGCCAATTACCATCATTTAAACCAGAAATACTCGAATTTACGGTAGTGGTTATATTGGAGCTTTTATAGTAAAAACGTAACCTCCCTGTATCTGATAATTGAATAGAAAAACCGTTTTCATTGGTAGCATCATATTTACTAATTATTGGGTTATTATCTGTCGTTGAAGATGTTTTAAAATAACCTTCCACAGTGAATGTGTTGGTGTTAAAAGAACTATTATGACTAATACTTATATGGTCATCCGTTCCGTCAAAATGAAGTCCCGTTGCAGGAGTATATCCTGTTCCTTCGATTGCAAAAGTGAAAGTTCCATTGTCACAATCATTATTTGAAATTTCAACAGTTGCTGTTCTATGTGCATTTGCTGAAGGAGTAAAAAGGATACGTAAGTTTCCTGACGCTCCTGCGGCTATGGTTGTAGGCGATTCAATAATAGAGAAATCTGTAGAACCATTAATAGTAATATTTGAAATGTTCAAACTTGCACTTCCTGAATTATTGATTGTATAATCTGCAGGTTCTGCTTGTCCTAATTGTACGTTACCAAAGGAAGTATTATTAGTTACGACTACATCGGTATCTCCGTTATTAATATCCTTATTATTTGAAGAAATTTTAATAATTGGTTCTGTGTAGGTACTGCAAGTTCCAATAAGCCCATTTGAGCTAGCATCAATCCAATTTGAACTTGTTCCTGTTAATCCAAAATTATTCAAAGTACCTTGAGGAGGAATACCTGAACTAATGGTATGTTTTGGGTCAAGTATTGAAAACATAGGAAAGTTATTTCCATTTACTTCACCATTGTTAAAAGTGTAATACGCAATTAAATTATCTTCACTTCCCGTAAGCTGACATTTAAACTGATTGGAAATTCTACAACTAGATAAATCCATATCCCATACACGAAAATCATCAATTGCTCCTGCATAGTATTGTACACCGCCCATAGCACTACCGATAGTTAAATTGCTGCTACTATCAACAATGGCCTCTGAAATGTTAAGTGTATTTTCAAGAGTTCCATCAATAAAAATTTGATAATTACTTCCATTATAAATAATAGCTACGTGCTGCCATTGATTGTTTACAATAGGAGGAGTCATAAAGGTTTTAGCACCACTTGAAGTAAAAAATGTAAAATTTAGTTGTAAAGAAGTGTCTATTCGTAAATTATACCCAGAACTCCCACTCATATTATCAAAAATGAAATGTTCATTAGTACCAGAAATTTCAGGTTTTATCCAAAATTCTAAAGTGAAATTCCCACCATTTATATTATAATTCCCACTATTAAATGTAATATTATCATTCACACCATCAAAGTGTAACCCACTTCCTTGTTCGTAAGCGGCTCCTTGAATAGCAAACGTAAAAGTACCGTTGGTGGCATCGTCACTGGTAATGGTTACAGTAGCATTTTTAGTACCAACGGTTTGGGGGGTGAACTTGATATTTAATTCTTCACTTGCTCCAGGTGCTACCATTGTAGGAGATGTTCCTTCAATTTCAAAATCGCTTGCGTTAGCCCCAGTAATAGTAATACTAGAAATATTGAGAATATCCATTGGGCTGATGTTTTCAATTGTGAAAGTTGAAAGATTTGTTTCCCCAGCTGCAGTATTCATAAAAAGAGTGCCATCTGGTTCAGATACATTGGTTTGTCCATTGGTAAAAGGACTTCCCATAGGATCAAATCCTTTTACTTTAATTTGACCAACAAAAGTTTTTGCAGGATCTGTTCGTTTGTTTGCATGGATACTTTCTGAAAGAAAGATACATGTTATTGCATATAGCAATGTGAGTATTGGGAGGGCCGTTTTTTTCATAAAAGAGAAGTTTGGTAGACTTTATTAAACTTATAGTTTGTTTTGTGACACAATGGTACAAAACTATTCTTATTACCAAGCTTTTTTTATGGTTACAAAAAGTTTCACCCCTTTGTTTTTAAGGGTTTTGGAGAATTTTGTTTATTTGGGAATTGTAATGTGTTTATCTTTATCTAGTTATATTTGTGTTACTTTTTTAACACTCCCACAGTTTATGAGGCTATTTTTATTAGTTGTTTTTTATACGGTTATAGGTACAGTTTTTGGACAAGTACCTCAAGATTCTTTGGTTATTGAATTAAAGGGGAAAGTTGAAAATGCTCAGAACGACTCTGTAAAGGTTCATTATTTGATTAAGCTTACAAAAAAGGTAGAAAAATCTAATATAGGTCAAGGAAGAGAATTAATAATGGAGACTTTGGGAATTATAAATGATATAGAAATTCCAAATGACTATTTTTTAAAGCAAAAAGCATCTATATTAGATGCCTTAGGTAAATATGAATCCCGACAAATTAATTATCAAAATTCTCTTAATTTTAGGCTACAAGCTTTAAAGATTAGAGAAGCGTTAAAAGACTCAATTGAAATAGCCAAAAGTTATCATAGTATGGGGATGTTATTTCGATATCAAAAGGAATATGATAAGTCAAAATTCTATTTCCTAAAGTCTCTTGAGATACAAAAGAAAAATATTGATAGTGCCCAATTTGCTAGAACTTATAACATGTTAGGAGTTAGTTATTATTATAACAAGCAAAATGACTCGGCAATGTACTGCTATAAACTTTCTAGAAATTATTATCCTAGAGCTTTTGGAAAAACAAGACCTAATGAAAATATAGCTGCAATCTATTACACTACAGGTAATTATGAAAGAGCCATTGAAATATATAAAAAAAACTTAGCATTGTATAAATCAGAAGAAAACAACGACTTTATCATTAATGTTCAAATGCATCTTGCTAAGATTCATTCTGATTTAGGTAGACATAAGCAAGCAATACATTATATTGATGAAACATTATTCTATGCTAAAAAATATGGAAATACTTCGAAATTGCCACTTATATACCAATTAAGAAGCCATATTTTCGAAAAAATGGGCAATTATAGGTATGCCCTTGGTTATTACAAAACCCATAAATATTACTACGATTCTATTTTCAATGTTAAAAATGCAAAGAAGATTACTGAATTAGAGTTGAATTATAAATTTCAAAAAGAAAAACAAGCTGATAGTTTGAAATTTGCAAATGAAAAAAAAGCGTTGGAATTAATAACTGAGGTAAAGCAAGCAAGAAATAGACTTTACATTGTTGTATTATTATCAATTTCTATAATCGGTATTACACTTTTGATTATTGTGAATAATAGAAGAAGACTCAACAGAGAACGTTTTAAAAAGGAACAGTTTGCAAAAGAACTGTTAGATGAGCAATTAAAACATACTACTTATCAAGCAAAACAATTGGTGGCAGATAATAAAATGCGTTTGCAGTTTAAGCAAGAGTTTTTGACAAAGTTAAAGAAGGTAAATAAACATGGAGATGATGTAGATGCTTCTGGCTTTCAATCGTTAATCGTAGATTTGACCTCACAAATACAAACTGAAAGTAAATTTGATTCTATAGGAGATAATATTGAACAACTAGACAAAGAGTTTAATGAAAAGCTTAGAACTCAATACCCAGATTTAACTAAGTCTGAAAGAGAGATTTGCGCTTTGATGCGAATGAATTTAAGTATCAAGGAAATTATGATCATTAGAAATGTTAGTATGGGATCTGTAAAAGCTTCTCGTCACCGTATTCGAAAAAAAATGAGACTAGAAAGAGGGCAGGAGTTAGGACAAGCTATAATGGAGTTGGTGTAACCTAATTATTAGAACTTAATATTTCAAGAACAAATTCTTTAGTCAACGTTTGTCCGTTGGCTATTTTTTTGATGTTATCGAAAGTAAAAACAAAGTCACAACCGTTTTTATATTCAGAACATCCGTAAGCAGATTTTCCTTTTAAAACAGTTCCTTTTTTACATTTTGGGCAACTAATAACCTCTGGAACTTTAGTTATACTAGCTACTTTTTTAGGTTCAAATTTCAGATTAAAATTATCATCAAAACGAATTAAACCTTCAACTTTATTTTCACCATGTTTAAAACCTTTTAAATTAGTAGTGCATCCTTTATCTAGTAATCTAATTAATTGATTTTCGGATACTTTTTTAGCCATAAACTCAAAAGGTAGTTTAAAGTCGCAGCCACTTTTATAAGCAGAACATCCATAGGCAGTATTACCTTTTAGTAATTGTCCGTTTTTACATTTCGGACATTCTTTACCAACAACAGTTTTTTTCTTCGATGTAGATTTTTTTACAGCTACTTTAGGAATTTCGTTTTCTGAAGAAAGACGTTTTGTTTTATTGCTAGAACGAACTTCATATACCAATTCATCTACCATTTTTTTCATGTTATTTATAAAAGTCCCTGCGTTAAATTCTCCTCGTTCAATTTCTTTTAAACGTTTCTCCCAACGACCTGTTAATTCGGCAGATTTCAATAATTCATTGTCAATTAAGTCAATTAAATCAATTCCCGTTTGCGTAGGAACTACTAACTTTTTCTGACGTTCAATATATTTTCTTCTAAACAAAGTTTCAATAATACTTGCACGTGTTGATGGTCGACCTATACCATTCTCTTTCATTAATTCTCGCATTTCATCATCATCAACTTGTTTACCAGCAGTTTCCATAGCACGTAATAAACTTGCTTCAGTATAATTACGAGGAGGTTTGGTCTCTTTTTCTAAGAAGCTAGGTTCATGCGGCCCTTTCTCTCCTTTTTCAAAGGTTGGTAAAACTCCAGAATCTGAGTTTTTTTTAGAAGCATTTCCATGTTCAAAAACAATACGCCAACCTTTAGATAAAACTTCTTTTCCACTTGTTTTAAATGAAATTTTATCTACTTCGCCAATTACAGCGGTATTTGCAATTTCACTTTCAGGATAAAAAACAGCTATAAAACGTCGTGTTATAATATCATATACTTGTTGCTGATTGTATTGTAAATTATTCTGAATCCCTGTAGGAATAATAGCGTGGTGATCTGTTACTTTTTTATCATCAAAAACCTTTTTAGATTTTTTTATTTTCTTTCCAAGTAACGGTTGAGTTAATTCACTGTAATTAGTAAGTTTACTTAATATACCGGGTACTTTCGGATAAATGTCATTTGGTAAAAATGTAGTATCAACCCTAGGATAGGTTACTACTTTCATTTCATAAAGCTTCTGAACCATTTTTAATGTTTCATCTGCAGAAAATCCAAATTTATTGTTACAATATACTTGTAAGCCTGTTAAATCAAATAGCTTCGGAGCGTATTCTTTTCCTTTCTTTTTGGTTACTGAAGTAATTTCAAAATCGCTTTCTTTTACTTTATCAGCAAAAACCTGACCTTCTTCTTTTTTAAGAAAACGACCTTCTTCATAACTAAATAATGTTTCGCGATATAAAGTTTGTAATTCCCAATAAGGTTGTGGCTTAAAATTTTGAATTTCTTTAAATCGATTAACCAACATGGCTAGGGTAGGAGTTTGCACTCTACCTACTGATAATACTTGTTTGTATCCACCAAATTTAACGGTATATAATCGAGTAGCGTTTAAACCTAATAACCAATCGCCAATGGCACGTGAAAAACCAGCATAATACAAATTATCATATTGTTCGGCGGGTTTTAAATTATTAAAACCTTCTCTAATAGCTTCTTCTGTTAAGGAAGAAATCCATAAACGTTGTACTTCTCCTTTATAATTTGCTTGGTTTATTACCCAACGTTGTATTAATTCTCCTTCTGTTCCTGCATCCCCACAATTAATAACAACATCAGCTCGTTCAAATAAAGATTTAACAATATTATACTGTTTTTGAATACCTCCATCATTAGTTACTTTGGTATTAAAACGTTCTGGAAGCATAGGTAAATTATTTAAATCCCAGCTTTTCCAATGAGGTTTGTAGTCTTTAGGTTCTAAAAGTGTACATAAATGCCCAAAAGTGTAAGTAACAGCATAGCCATTACCTTCGAAATATCCATCTCGTTTAGTATTGGCTCCTAATATATTAGCAATTTCACGAGCTACACTCGGCTTTTCGGCGATACAAACTTTCATTAATACAGTTTAGAAATTCGAAATTAATAAATTATTTATGAATGTAGGAAAAGGATTTTAGATATGTTTTTATTTCGTAAATAAAGCTAATCTTTAACACATCTACAAGATAAGGCCATGTTAGTATTGTTATTTATGTCTTCCCATTTATTAACAAAAGTTTTTCCACTAAACATAAATCGAGCAGTAGCAATATTCTTTTGGGTAGAAGACCAAAAAGCTGCAGCATAACCTAAACCTTCATAACCTTTTGGAAGCCCCATTTTACCCGAAGCGAAATAACCAGCAGGTAAGATATTAAATTGTAGCTTATTGGTATTGTTAGTTTCATTATCCCAATAATTTATAGATCTCATGTGTATAGCATGTTTTCCTCGCCAACCAGCTTTATCAATAAACGAAGTAGGCATTCCATGTGCTATTTCTAAAGCATCCCATTCTTTGTTAGAAGGAAGATGCCAACCTTTTGGACATGCTTCTTTTAATGAGGTTAATGTGTATAATCTACCGTAAATTTTGGAAGGATTGTTTGGGTTTATAATAGAACCAGCAGAGTTATAACGTAAATTTTCTGCCATCCAAACTTTATTAGCTATTTGAATTGTTTTATAAATCTCTCCATCACGTGAATCGGTTATTTCTCGTTGTTTTTTAGAAGGATTCTTTTTTTTCTGATTATTCGTGCAACTAGTAAATACAATTAATAGACTGATAAATAAGAATGGTTTCATAAAAATTATTTTAAATAATAAGGTTATAAAAACTAAGTTTTATCCAATCCGAGTACCGTTTTTAATATTTCGTTCAGGAGCAATAAGAGTAACCTCTTTATTGTCTCCAATACCACCTAATACCAAACACTCGCTCATCATAGTTGCTATTTGTTTTTTAGGAAAATTAACTACGGCTATTACTTGATTTCCTATTAGTTCTTGGGGAGTATATAGTTTGGTTATTTGAGCTGAGGTTTTTTTAATTCCAAACTCTCCAAAGTCAATTTGCATTTTATAGGCAGGATTTTTTACTTCTTTAAACTCTTCAGCACTAATAATAGTACCAATACGCATTTCTACTTTGGTAAAATCATTCCAAGTTAAAGTATTGTTGGTTTCCATAGTTATTTGTTTAATAACCTATTTGCAGCAGCAAAAGGTGTAGTTTTTCCGTCTTCTAATTTTGTGAGTTCGTTATTTAGTAAATCTTTAATGGCTGGATTGTTATAAAAATTATTCTTTAGTTGCTGATTAATGGTTTCCAGAAGCCAGTATCTATTTTGAGCATTTCTTTTATTTTCAAAATAATTACTACTAATTGCAGAGTTAATATATTCATTAATCATTTCATACACATAATCTACTCCTTGATTATGAAGCGCACTAGCTAATAAAACTTTAGGTTGCCAACCACTATCTTTAGGTGGATATAAATGTAAAGCTCTATTAAACTCAACTTTAGCAATTTTTGCATTTTTCTCATTACCGCTATCAGCTTTATTAATTACTATGGCGTCAGCCATTTCAATAATACCGCGTTTAATACCTTGTAATTCATCACCAGCACCAGCTAATTTCAATAATAAAAAGAAATCGGTCATAGAATGTACCGCAGTTTCAGATTGCCCCACACCAACTGTTTCAATAATGATGGTATCAAACCCAGCAGCTTCACATAAAATAATGCTTTCACGAGTTTTCTGAGCTACTCCTCCTAACGAAGTTCCAGAAGGAGAAGGTCTAATAAACGCATTTTTGTCAGTAACTAATTGCTCCATTCGAGTTTTATCACCTAAAATACTTCCTTTATTTATAGAGCTACTAGGATCAACAGCTAAAACAGCTACTTTTTTACCTAAAGAAGTAAGGTGTTTTCCTAAAGCTTCAATAAAAGTACTTTTACCTACTCCAGGTACTCCAGTAATACCTATTCTTATCGATTTATTGGCATGTGGCAAGCAAGCTTCTAGAATTTGATTTGCTTGTTTTTGATGTTTACTATTGGTACTTTCTACTAATGTAATAGCTCTACTTAAAAAAGGAATATTTCCTGTTAAGATTTGAGAAACAAACTCCTTAGTAGAGGTTCTTTTTTTTCTACTTAATTTTATTTTTTCAGCAGAAGATTTACTGGTTGTTTTTGGTTGAGAAACACCATCTTTTTCAGAAAGAGCAGATTTGTTTTTATTAGTCATATAAAGTGAAAACGAAATAATAACGTAAATTTAGAAATAAATATTCAGCAAAATGCAACACTCTTAAAAAAGTATCGTCTTTAGTATAAGAAATCAAAAATGAAATCAACCAAACAGCTACATCAATCGGTTATAGATGCGTGTAAAAACAATGAAGCAAAAGCACAAATGCAATTGTATGATTTGTATTGCGAAGCAATGCTTAATGTTGCGAATCGTTATGTGAAAGATACGTTTACAGCTGAAGATGTAATGCAAGAAGCATTTATAAAAGCGTTTAAAAACATACAGTCATATAAAGAAGAAGTGGCTTTTGGAGCTTGGTTGAAGAGGATCGTGATTAATCAAAGTATAGATTGGTTAAAAAAGAAAAAATTAGAATTGATTTCTCTTAACGATGAGGTTATTACAATTATAGAAGAAGATAAAGATGATTGGAACGTAGCGCCAACAATATCGTATCAGGAAATAGTAAACTGTATTCAAAAATTAAAAGATAAATATAGGGTAGTATTAACCTTGTTTTTGTTAGAAGGTTATGATCATGGAGAGATTTCACAAATATTAGGGATTTCAGAAGTAACCTCAAGAACACACTTGTTAAGAGGAAAAAAGAAAGTACAAGAAGAATTAAAAGCAGCACATCATGTCTAAAAAAGATATTAGAGAAATATTAAAAAAAGATGTTGAGAAAAAAGCAGAATTATCAACAAATCATAGGTTGCGTTTTCAACAAAAATTGATGGAAGAATTACATGAGAAGCCATCAACAAAAAAATCATATCAGTGGTTGTATATAGCGGCATCAATAGTTGTGCTTTTAGGTTTAGGAATTAAGTTTTATCCAACTGGAGGTGATGTTGTTAGTCCCATAGTTAATATAAACCCTAATACTCAAACAAATCAAATTAGTTTAGGGAATGTTTCACCAGAGTTGAAAAATTTAGAAACATATTATGTAAACACGATAAATTACGAACTAAGTCAGTTAGAATTAACAAATAATAATAAAGAACTATTCGATGGCTATTTTACTAAAATAGGTGAATTAACTAAAGAATATAAATCGTTAACCTTAGAGCTCAATAAAAAAGGAATTAACGATAATACCATCAATGCATTGATTGGAAACCTGCAATTGCGTTTACAGCTGTTAAAACGTATGCATAAACAATTAAAAGAACTTAAAAATCCAACTCAAAATGACATTCAAACAATTTAAAATAAGTGTTTCAATATTGCTGTTAACTACAGTAGTGTCAGCACAAAAACACAATAAGAAGTTTAGTGAGAAGTTTAATACAAATAAAGATGTAGTAGTAAATATTAATGCTTCAAATGCAGATATAGATGTAACTACTTGGAATAAAAATGAAGTTTCTGTAGAAGCTGTTATAGAAGTTGAAGGACTTGATAAAAAAGAAGCTGAAAAGTTTTTGAAAAACTGGCAGTTTGAAGCTTTAGGTAATAAAAATAAAGTTCAAATAAAAACGAATAGTAATAATTATCGTTCTTTAGGTAAAGATAATTTTGTGTACTTCAACTCAAACGGAAACAACTTTCCAAAAGTGTACAAATTTCAAGGAGATAAAGATGTTATAGTAATTCCTGAAATTCAGGAACTACCAGAAATGCAAGAGCTTCCTGAAATGCCAGAAATTGTAATTCCTGAAATTAATTTTGATGAAATTGTATATGGTTTAGAAGACATCGAATTTGATTTTGATAAATATGCTAAAGATGGTGGTAATTATTTCTTTCAATGGAAAGATGGTGTAAATAATATTACTATAAAATCTAAGAAAGAATGGGAGAAATTTAAAAAAAGTAAGAAGTATAAAAAGTTTAAAAAAGAACAAGAAAAAAGAAAAAAAGAGCTAAAAATAGAACTTAAAAAGAGTTTGAAAGAAGTTCGAGAAAAAAGAATTAATAGAGCAGAACTACAAAGAGAGTTAGAAAGAGCAAGAGTAGAAATTAAAAAAGTAAATAGAGAAGAAATACGAAGAGAATTAGCAAAAGCACAAAAAGAGATTCTAAGGGTTAACAGAAACATGAAAAAATCACGTGTAAGTTATTCTTTTTCTACAGATAGTAATAATTTTATGATTAATGATAAAAAAGTTAAAGTAACTAAAAAGATTATTATTAGAGTGCCAAAAAATGCAACTTTCGATTTAAATACACGTCACTGTAAAGTAAAGTTACCAAAAACAAAAGCTTCTGGAAAAGTAAGTTATGGTACTTTTAAAGCAGACGTACTAAATGGAGGTAAGTTAAATGTATCGTACTCTCCAGTAACTATAAATTCATTAAACGCTTGTACGTTGTTCTTAAATAATGTAACCGATGCTCATGTAGCATCGGTTGCTAATACTGTTTTAAACACAAACTCTTCTGGAGTAATCGTAGATAATGTTTATGATAATGTTGAAGTAATTAATAAATTCGGAGAATTAACCATTAAAAAAGTACATTCTAACCATAATAATTTAAGTGTTTTTCTAAATTATTCTAATGGTAATATTAACTCGTCAGGAATTGTAGGAGAATTAAAGTTTGATGTAAATGATAATATGAGGACTTTAAAAAATGGAGATATAAAATTTAATGGAGATTTTATAATTACTTCAAAAAACAAAAAAATAGAAATTAAAGGAAAGTATAGTCAGTTGACCTTAAAAAAATAATAATATATAGCAAATACAATTACTTTTATATTTTATAAAATTGCTAACAAAATCTATTTCATTATTCTTTATAAAGTGCCTATCTTTAGCATCTATTAATAGTCACTTTTTCTATGAAATTATACGAAGAAAATCAATTAAAAGTATATAATTCTTTATCAAAAAGCAAAGAGCTTTTTAAACCTGTAAATGACGGACATGTTGGAATGTACGTATGTGGTCCAACAGTATATAGCAATGCCCATTTAGGAAACGTAAGAACGTTTATGTTTTTTGATGTGGTATATCGTTATTTATTACATTTAGGATATAAAGTACGTTATGTGCGTAATATTACCGATGCAGGCCATTTAGAAAATGATGCAGATGCAGGAGAAGATAGAATATCTAAAAGAGCTCGTTTAGAACAAATAGAGCCGATGGAAGTTGTACAACGTTACACAGTTGACTTTCATGATGTATTAAAAAACTACAACTTTCTACCGCCAAGTATAGAACCAACAGCTACTGGACATATTGTTGAACAAATTGAAATGATTAAAGAAATCATGGAAAAAGGTTTAGCTTATGAAGTAAATGGATCAGTATATTTTGATGTATTAAAATATAATGAAACAGGCAACTATGGAATTCTTTCTGGAAGAAAAATAGAAGATGCAATTCATAACACAAGAACTTTAGACGGGCAGTCGGATAAGAAAAATCCACAAGATTTTGCACTCTGGAAAAAAGCAGACGAACGCCATATAATGCGTTGGCCTTCGCCATGGTCAGATGGCTTTCCAGGTTGGCACCTAGAATGTTCAGTAATGAGTACAAAATATTTGGGTGAAAAATTTGATATTCACGGAGGAGGAATGGATTTAAAGTTTCCACACCATGAATGTGAAATAGCACAATCTCAAACATGTAGTGGTGTAACACCAGTAAATTATTGGATGCACACAAATATGTTGCTGTTGAATAGTCAGAAAATGGCAAAATCAACGGGGAATTATATTTTGCCAAATGAAATACTTACAGGAGAAAACGAAGTGTTAAGTAAGGCCTTTTCAGCAAGTGTAGTTCGCTTTTTTAATATGCAAGCAAACTATAGAAGTATCTTAGATTTTTCAAGTGACGCTTTAGAAGCTTCAGAAAAAGGACATGCTAAATTAATGGAAGCAGTTAATTTCTTAGATAAAATAGAAGCAGGAAAAACTTCAACATTTGATGTTCAGAAATGGAAAAATGATTGTTATACAGCCATGAATGATGATTTTAATACACCTATTTTAATTTCTCATTTATTTGAAGCAGTAAAAGTAGTTAATCAAATAAAAGAAGAAAAAGTAAGTTTAACGGCAGAAGATTTAGAAGAATTTAAAACAACGATTAATGGTTTTGTATTTGATGTTTTAGGTTTAATGAATGAAGTCTCTCAAGGAGGTTCAGATAAGGTTAATGGAGTTGTAGAGTTATTAATAAAACTACGAAAAGAAGCAAGAGAGAATAAAGATTGGGCATTGTCTGATCAGATTCGTGATGAGTTATTGGCTTTAGGAATTCAATTAAAAGACGGAAGAGAAGGAACTAGTTTTTCAATTAATTAAAAAAATGGTTTTTCAAACAGAGAGACTTACAGTTAAAGCCATAGAAAAGATTCATGAAAATGAATTCATAGAGCTATTAACTGCTGAAGAAATAATAAATGCGATTCCTCAAGAAAGACCTTCAGAAGAAAATGTAGCAATGAAATTTCAAATTGCACTTTCTTTTGATGGAAATATAAAAGGAAATAGCATAAGTCTTTTAGGTGTTTTTGAAAAAAATAAAAATGAATTAATTGGTTTAGCAGGTTTCTTAACAAATGAAGAAGAAGAACGAGAATTAGGATATCGATTTAGAAAAGATTTTTGGGGTATAGGATATGCTTCAGAAATAACTAAAGAAATGATTAACTATTCTTTTTCAGTTTTAAATTTTGAGAAAATTACAGCAGATGTTTGGATTGAAAATATTCCATCTAACAAAGTGTTAAGTAAGTTTTTAAACTAATTAAGGAGCTTTATAATAAAAAAGATAAATGTACCGATAGGACGGTATGAATTATTAAAAAAGAATTGGTAATAACTTGAAAAAGATTTTAACATATCCGTTTATAGCACTGGTTCGATTTTATCAAACCGCAATTTCACCATTTACACCAGCTACATGTAGGTATTCGCCAACATGTTCTAGTTATACAATACAAGCTTTACAAAAGCATGGATTGTTTTATGGCGGATGGTTGGCTCTAAAACGAATATTTAGTTGCCATCCATGGGGAGGAAGTGGATATGATCCAGTGCCAGAAAAGAAGAATAAATAATAACTATTATGAGAAGGTAATCTTATTTTTAAAAGATTGCTTCATTATATTCGTAGTGACAAATTAAAATTAAATAAATGAATTTTTTATCTATAGTGTGGGATTTAGATCCTGAAATCATAAAAATTGGAAGTTTCGGTATACGTTGGTATAGTTTAATGTTTGTAGCAGCATTTGTATTAGGACTTCATTTTATGAAGAAAATTTACATTAACGATAAAATTCCAGTAGAAAAACTAGATCCTTTGTTTATGTATGTGTTCATTTCTATGTTAATAGGAATGCGTTTAGGAGATGTTTTCTTTTATAGTTGGGATTATTATCAAAATCATTTATTAGAAATAATTTTACCAATAAAAGAAAGTGCAAACGATTCTTTATTCGGTTTTATTAAAGGATGGAAATTTACAGGATTTACGGGGTTTGCAAGTCATGGAGCAGCAATAGGTATTCCAATAGCAATGTATTTTTATGCTAAAAAACATTTACATAAACCTTGGTTGTTTATTTTAGATAGATTAGGGATTATGGTTGCTTTATCTGGTTTCTTTATCCGATTAGGAAATTTCTTTAATTCAGAAATTTATGGAAAACCAACAGGAAGTAGCTTTGGAGTAATTTTTAAAAGAGCAGGAGAAACGGTTCCATGCCATCCAACACAATTATACGAAGCATTTAGTTATTTAGCATTGTTTTTTGCGCTTTGGTATTTTTATTGGAAAACAGACAAAAAGAATCAATCAGGATTTTTATTTGGTTTGTTTCTGGTAGTATTATGGTCGTTAAGATTCTTTATAGAGTTTTTAAAGAAAGCCCAAGTAGCAGAAAGAGAAGATTGGGTATTCAATTCATTAAATACAGGGCAGGTATTAAGTATACCGTTAGTATTAATTGGATTCTGGTTAATGTTTAGAAAAACAACAAAAGCCGTTGAATAAATAATAAAAAAAGCCAGTTAAATACTACTGGCTTTTTTATGCTGTTACTTATATTTAAAATTAATTTTTTCCTTAATACTAATTTTTCTTTTTTCACAACGTAAAATTAGCCTTTCATGACATTTTTTTAAGAAAATATGTTGAAATTCTATAATTTGTTAGTCAATATCAAAAACTAACCAATTATGAAATTATTATTAAAACAAAATTTAATAGCAGTACTTATATTGAGCGCTATTATTTTTACTTCTTGTAAGAAGAAAGAAGAAACATTAAACAAGGTAAAAGAAAAAGTAGCCTATAATAAAAAGGTAACAGAAAGTTTGTGTATGAGCGACTGGTTTCCTCATATACAAACACCAGCACCAGAAGAAGGAAAAGGTAGCCCTTTTGATGTGCCTAGTACTACCAATGCAATTTTTCACCAGTGGTCATGGCAAAAATTCTTGTGGCTTACAAAACCAACGGTTGAGGTAGAGTTGATTCCTATTATAACAAGAGGAGAACCAACCCCAATTATAATAACAAGAAAATTACCTTTATTTTTAAATCCAGAGAAGATGCATCAGGTAACGTCTCATTTAGAAAGTGTTCCGTTAACAAAAGGAGTTGCAGTGGTTTTAACTGATACTAAACAAGCAGGACCAGGAGCTATTTTAAAAACAAATCCAGCATATAATAAAAAGAATAATAAAGCAGAAACTGTATATTATTCTATTCATGTGAGTCCAATATTTAAAGAGGCAGCTACAAAGTTTAAAGATTCTATTTTAAATGGAACGTTGTCTAAAAATAACTTGTCTTCTTTTCCAGTTGGCTCTTTAGAGTTAAAAGTTTCTTGGGTTGCTAAATCAGCCATACCAGAAAATGAATTAGATAATTATTATACAACAGTAGCAGCCATTAGTGAAAATGGAACGGATTATGTAAATACAGAAGTAGCCTTGTTAGGAATGCATGTTGTTGGCGTAGTAGAGAATCACCCAGAATTTATTTGGGCAACTTTTGAGCATTCAGATATGGCTCCAAACTACGATAGAGGAGAGGATAAAGCGAGCTCATTAACAGAAAAGTTATTGTTTGAAAAAGGAGAGACATCAGGAATAACTGGTATTACTTGGGATTCAAAAACACAACAACCTGTATTAAAAAGCAAAGCTTTTGATTTATTTGAATACGGTGTGCCTAGAGATAGTACTGGAGGTTTCATGAAAAATACAAGTCAAGAAGAGCCAATAAACTTTAACAATATTAGAGATATAAATGCTTGTGTAAAAAAGAATTTAGAGAAAGAAGAAGGACCATGGAAAAACTATTTTTATAATGGCTCTATTTGGATAGATACTGATGGCTTTTCATCAGAACAACAAGCTCAAATACTTGTAGGATTAAGAGGAGAAGTGGCTAATGCGTATCCAGGAGGCTTTGCTAGAGGTTCTTTAAATTGCGCGAATGTTACAATGGAAACATTTACACAAACATTTAAGGATGAATTATCGGAGGTAAATGTAGGGAACTTAGCAAATTGTTTTAGTTGTCATAATGCAGTAAGTTATACAAATAATAGTTCACCTATTTATATGAGCCATATTTTTGACGCTTACATAAAACGAGCAGAAGGAAAGACGTTTGATGAAGTTGAGGCAATGAAAGCGAAACAAGAAGTAGAGGAGTTTATAAGATTTCAATTAGAATAGTTTAATTGATTGGAATAAAAAAACCTTGTATTATTAATACAAGGTTTTTTTATTTAATATTCTATTTTGTCTTGCTTTTCAGTCCATTTTTCAAAAGGTTCTAAAGCAATCTCACGTCCAACTTGTTCAAAAGGGATACTTCTTTTTTCATAAGGTAGTGGAATTTCTTTGTAGATAAATTCATCATCAAAACCAATATTAGCAGCATCTACTTGGTTGCTTCCATAATATACTTTATCAGGTCTAGCCCAGTAAATAGCACCTAAACACATAGGGCAAGGTTCGCAAGAAGTATATACAATACATCCATCTAATTGGAAAGACCCTAAATTTTTACAGGCATCTCTAATAGCAGTAACTTCAGCATGTGCTGTAGGATCGTTCGTAGAAGTAACTTTGTTGTTTCCTCGTCCAACAATTTCACCATCTTTAACAACGATACAACCAAAAGGTCCACCTTCGTTATTGCTCATTCCTTTTAAAGCTGCTTTTACAGCTTCACTCATATATTCTTCGTGTTTGTTCATCTTCATTATCTTTTAATATGATTAATTTTTTTCGCTAAAAAAAAGCTGCATGTTTTGTGCAGCTTTTATATTGTACAAAATTAAGATTTTTATTTTAAACTTCCAGTCATGTTTTCTGGTTTAACCCATTCGTCATATTGTTCTGGAGTTACATAGCCTAAACGTACCGCTTCTTCTTTTAAAGTAGTTCCGTTTTCGTGAGCTGTGTTTGCAATTTCAGCAGCTTTATAATACCCTATTTTAGTATTTAAAGCAGTAACTAACATTAATGAGTTATTTACTAACTCAGTAATTCTTCCGTGATTAGGCTCAATACCAGCAGCACAATTTACATCAAAAGACACACAAGCATCTCCAATTAATTGAGCAGATTGTAATACGTTTGCAGCCATCATTGGTTTAAAGACATTTAATTCGTAATGACCTTGAGTACCACCAACAGTAACAGCAACATCGTTACCCATAACCTGTGCACAAACCATAGTAATAGCTTCAGCTTGTGTTGGATTTACTTTTCCTGGCATAATAGATGAACCTGGTTCATTAGCAGGAATAATTAATTCACCAATTCCAGATCTAGGTCCAGATGCCATTAAACGAATATCGTTGGCAATTTTATTTAAAGAAACAGCTAATTGTTTTAACGCTCCATGCGTTTCAACTAACGCATCGTGCGCAGCTAAAGCTTCAAATTTATTTTCTGCAGTTATAAATGGTAATCCTGTAAACTCAGCAATATATTTAGCAACTAATACATCGTATCCAGCAGGAGTGTTTAATCCAGTTCCTACAGCGGTTCCACCTAAAGCTAATTGCGATAAGTGTTCTAAAGAATTATTTAATGCTTTTAAACCAAAGTTTAATTGAGCTACATAACCAGAAAATTCTTGTCCTAGGGTTAATGGAGTTGCATCCATTAAGTGTGTACGGCCAATTTTTACAACATCTTTAAATGCTTCAGATTTTGCTTGTAACGTATCACGTAATTGTTCAACACCTGGAATCGTTGTTTCTATAATTTTTTTATAAGCAGCAATATGCATTCCAGTAGGGAAGGTGTCGTTTGATGATTGTGATTTATTTACATCATCATTTGGTTGAATTGTTTTTTCACCTTCTCCAATTACTTTTCCTGCAATTTCGTGTGCTCTGTTAGCAATTACTTCATTACAGTTCATGTTAGATTGTGTTCCAGAACCTGTTTGCCAAATAACTAAAGGAAATTGGTCATCGTGTTTACCTGCTAAAATTTCATCACAAACTTGCGCAATTAAATCACGTTTTTCTTCAGCTAAAACACCTAATTCAGCATTTGTATAAGCTGCAGCTTTTTTAAGATAAGCAAATCCGTAAACTACTTCTAAAGGCATAGATCCAACAGGACCAATTTTAAAGTTATTACGAGAACGTTCTGTTTGTGCTCCCCAATATTTATCAGCAGGAACTTCTACTTGTCCCATCGTATCTTTTTCGATTCTGTATTTTGTCATTTTAAAATGATTTAAAAGGCTATAAATTAACGAAATCCAAAATTACAAATTCTTATAGTTTTTAGTTATGATTTTTATCAGATTTTATTGGTTGAAAAGAAAAATAGTTTTAATTTTGTCGCGTAACAAATTATTAATAGGAACAAATGTTAGATTTTTCAGAATTTTCAGGATTAGTATTATTCATGTTTATTTTTACAACTGGATTTTGGTTGTTAATTTTCTTGTTAACATTTGTAGTTCCTTACTGGATAGGTGGAACTATTTGGGAAAATATAAAGTTAAAGAGAGAAGCAAAAAAAGCTGCTGAAGGTAAGTAAGCTTTTGATAAGATATAATAAAAGGCTCGCATTTTGCGAGCCTTTTTGTTTTAAAATGAGTTTCGACGCCCTCTTCTATTGCTGTTTCTTCTTCTTCCCGATCTGCGGTTTCGAATCTTTTTTTGCTGTTTTTCCATAATTTTTTTGAATTCGATCAATTGTTTTTCATTTAAAAATTGACTTAATTCTTTTTCTTGTTTTAAGTTAATTTCTTTGAATTGAATTCTTTTCTCTCCGTCTGGTATTTTCCGATTTAGTAAAGCTATTTTTTCTTGACTATATTTTAGCACAACTTCTTTAATCATTAGAAGTTGAATATTGTCTATTTTTAATTTTTTTTGAACTTTTTCTAATTGCTTATCAATTATTTTTGATTGATCTTTTATTTTTTGAGCCTGAATGTTACTTGTAAATAAGAAAATAAGTAAGCTAGAAAGAATAATTTTTTTCATAAATAAATCTTTAGTTTTTTAATTATACTTGTAAGAACGTTTATGTTTTATATAAGAAATGGTAAAATAATATTAAAAAAGAGGAAACACTACTTAGTTTCCTCTTTTTTAATATTATTATCCTTGAAAATCTCCACCACCATCGAAGTTTCTTTGAGGTCGTTGGCGCTTTTTCTTTTGATTAAATCGATATGTGAAGCTTAAAGATATTTGACGTTCTCTCCATTGGAAAGTACCGTTGTTTATAGACTGTAAATCACCATCGGCATCATATAAGTATGTTGTACTTTCTCTTTTACGGGCATTAAATAAATCACTTACATTTAAAACTAAAGAAGCTTTATCTTTAAAAATGTCTTTACTAAAAGCTAAGTTGGTAACAAACATATTACCTCTTTCTGATTGTGCATTTGTTCTTGGAGCTCTATACATTAAGCGAGTTTGCCATTGAATTTTTCCTGGTAATGTAATGCGAGAGTTAAAACGAGCAAACCAGCTACTTTCATTAACTTCTTTTAAAGGAACCGAGCCACTTACACCATTACTATTTGTATAATTATAAGTAAAAGCATCTGTTTTAAATTTAAAGTAGTTAAAGGTTGCTGATAAACGAGCCCATTTTACAGGAGAGTAATTACTAGTAAATTCAAACCCGTAACGATTCTCAGTATTTAAATTTACAGGGGTTCTTATAAATACAGTAAGCTCTGTGTTGTCTTGAATTCTTTTTTCACTATAAGAAACTCCTTGCATAATATCGGTTGAGAGTTGATAGTAAATAGACGAGTTTATTGTAAGTTTTTTAATTTTTGTAGTATAACCTAAATCAAAAGAGTTAGTAAAAGTTGGATTAATATCTGGATTTCCTTTAAAAATATTTGTTGCTGAGCTACGAGATTCAAAAGGATTTATAAACCAATGACGAGGTCTACGTAAGCGTCTACTATAACCCAAAGTTAAATTATCACTATCATTAAGTTCATAACCTAAATTTACGGTTGGAAACCATTCAGTATAGTTTTTGTCAGAGAGTGTATTATCAGTTAATACTTTTAAATCTATATCTGTAATTTCTGTTCGTAAACCTAATAGGTAAGAAAACTTATCAATTTTATTTCCATATTGACCATAAAAAGCATAAATGTTTTGTTTAAAATCGATAGCATTAGAAGGGTCATAAGTAAAAGGATTTCCGTTTCTGTCACGTACTTTAAAGTCTGAAAATAAATCTTGTAAGGTAGATTTGTGCCCTAATTCAATTTGACTATTTTCTCCAATTGGTACTATATAATCAACTTGAAATAAATAATCTTTAGATTTAGTTAATTGAGAATTTTGTTCGGTTAGTATATTATTTACTACTATAGGTGAGTTCTCTAATTCTTCACTATCACTATATTGGAAATCTAGCACAAGTTTTTTCCCTTTGCCATCAAAATTGTTAGTGTAATTTAAAGAGTATTGTTTGTCTGAACCATCTTCCTTTTCTGTTTCAACTCTATTTTCATTAAATAAAGGTGATGATGGAGATTCGAATTCATACCTATTAGTTAAGTTAGTTGCAATATCATCTCCTTTTGATTTACGGTAAAAGAATGAACCAGTAATAGAGCTATTTTTCGATGTGTAGTATTCTAAACCTATAGAGGCATTAAGGTTTTTGTTTTCTCTATCAAAAACTCTGTCTTCAATTTGTGTACTATCAATTTGTGAGGTTGTTTTATTTATATATGAAAACTTTGAGAATGAATTTCCAGGTCCCTTACGGTATGAATATCCTAGATTCGTAAATAAATTTATTTTTTTTGTACGATAGTTTATACTTGGTGAAACTCTAAATAAATCAGGATTTCCCACAGTAAGGTTAACAGAGCCATTAAATCCTGTTATTTTTCCTTTTCTAAGAATAATATTTAAAATTCCAGCGGTTCCTTCAGCATCATATCGAGCAGATGGAGAGGTAATTACTTCTACTTTTTCAATTGCATCTGCAGGAAGATTTCTTAAAGCATCGGTTCCTGTTAAACCAACTAATGCCGATGGTTTTCCGTCAATCAAAATTCGAACATTTTCACTACCACGTAAACTTACAGCTCCTTCTGCATCTACATTTACAGAAGGAACGTTGTCTAAAACATCAGAAGCATTTCCTCCTTTAACGGTCATATCTTTTCCAACATTGTAAATCTTTTTATCCAAACGTATTTCTACAGTAGATTTTTCAGCTATAACTTCTACCTCATTTAAGGTTTCAGTATCTTCAGATAAAGTTATAGTTCCTAAATTGGTATTCTGAGATAGTTTTTGATTAGGAAGTGATTTGGTCTTAAAACCAATAAATTCAATCTTTACAGCATATTCCCCTTTAGGAACTTGAATATCAAAGTTCCCTTTTGTATTTGTAATACCTCCAGTTACTCGTTTACTTTTTAAATGTGTAAGTACCACAGTAGCATATTCTAAAGCTTGTTTTGTTTGAGTTTCTATAATAGTACCTGATAAAGAAACTTTTGGTGCTCTGCTTTTGGGGGCCTGAGCAAATAAACTTATAGAAAAGAGTAGTAATAGATGGGTAATATATTTCATGGTTATTATTTAATTAAGACCTATTAGACTGCGAAGTTCTTTAAAGGTTTAATCGAGTTTAGTTAAAGGAATGTTAAATAAAAGATTGTACAATATGAGTTCTTTGTGTACTATTGTATTAATTCGTGGTAGCACTATTTGCCAAACTAGCGGGAGCGGTAAGACTACTCGTTATAGTGGATTTGATACATTCACGAAGAAAATTAATAATGTTAAAAAATAAAAATAATTACAGGTAAGAGAATAACAAGAGCTAATCTTGGAAAAGTTCAAAACTTTTACTTTAGTTTTAAATAACGTAAAATGACAAAGTTAAAAATAGAATCATATATTCCATCATTTAATAGATTAGATTTTATTAAGTACATCTCGGAAAATACAGAGAATGGTTTAATAAGTTCAAAAAAAATACTAAATAAAATTATTGATGGAGAAGATGTTTTTTTTAATATTGAAGATTACGAATTAGAGTATTTTGTAAAAGAGTTAGAAATTTTAGGGGTATTTACTGCAATAGTCGATTAATTGGTTCTATTTTCACTAGAATTTCCGATTATTCTGACAGTTTTATTATTTTAAAAACTTCGCAACAAATTTTCAGGATGATTATACTATTTTAGAAATAAAAACATTAATTTTTTGAGTACTATTGTATTAATTTGTAGTAGCCACTAGTTAGAAACTAGCGGGGTCGAGGGGTTTTATATGTTGAATTTTAGTGAGTTTAATAAAATAAACTAGATTTTAGAATGATGAATAAGAGAACAATAGAAAATTGGGAAAAATTAAAATTTGAAATTCAAGTTGGTGATGTTCTTTATGGTGAAGTTTTTAAAGTTGAGCCTTATGGAGTGTATGTTGATATAAATAAAGATTTTTATGGAATAGTTTTAGTCCCTTATATAGGAGAGAAAAATATTAAACTAAATGACTACCCTGAAATTGGTGAGAAATTAAAGGTAAAAGTTATACATTTCTTTGACTTTAATGGAGTATTTACTTATGTTAGTCTTAGTATGAAAAAAACTGATTTTGATAAGATTATATAGAAGGAAGCTTTTACAGTTAGTAATATGCAGTTTAACAATTACCAATAATAAATATAATAGCTACCTTAATTTTAGTTAATTAAGGTAGTTTTTTCTTTCAGCGAAGTTCGCTGAAGGTTTTGTAAAGTTTTTATTGCGTCAGCGAAGCTCGCTGATGGTTTTGCAAAGTTTTTATTTGATCAGCGAAGTTCGCTGATGGTTTTGCAAAGTTTTTATTTGATCAGCGAAGTTCGCTGATGGTTTTGTAAAGTTTTTATTGGATCAGCGAAGCTCGCTGATGATATTAAATAGATTTTAGCTTTACTCCGTATGATTATGGAGTGTAAAAGAAAAAGAGACAAACTATGATATATATAAGAATAAAACGACCTAATTTATATAGGGGTAGTTTTTGTTTTTAAAAGCTTATATTTTTTTCTTAAGAAGAATTAGAAATGAGATTGCTTCGTACCTCGCAATGACATTATAAAAAAATAACCCCGTTTAAATTCAATTTAAACGGGGTTATTATAAAACTTAATAAGTTTGTTTATTTTTTACCTTTAGTACGTTGTTGCGCTGCTTGTTGCTCTTGAGCTTGTTTCATAGCTGTGTCTAAACGTTCACGGAACTTACTTTTTTTCTTTTCAGGACGTTTTTTATTCTCTTCAATTTTTGCATGAATCTTATCTTCATCAATTACATAGTTTTTAATAACCAACATAATTGCAATCGTTAATAAGTTAGAGATAAAATAGTATAAACTTAATCCACTCGCATAGTTATTAAAGAAGAATAACATCATAATAGGAGAGAAGTAAATCATATACTTCATCATTTTACCCATATCAGGCATTCCTTCTTGTGTAGGAGCTTGCATATTTGCTTGTTGACTTTGGTTCATTCTCATATAAAAGAAAATAGCAACAGAAGCTAATATTGGAAATAAACTTACGTGATCTCCATAAAAAGGAATCTTAAAAGGTAATTGAAATACTGTATCATAAGAAGATAAATCATTAGCCCATAAGAAGCTTTTTTGTCTAAAATCTATATTGGTAGGGAAAAACCTAAATAGCGCAAAGAATACAGGCATTTGTAGTAATGCGGGTATACAACCAGACATCATACTAACTCCTGCTTTTCGCTGAATTGCCATTGTTTCTTGCTGGCGTTTCATTGCATTTTCTTTTCCTGGATATTTTTCGTTTAAGGCAGTTAATTCAGGACGAATCACTTTCATCTTAGCACTAGATAAATACGATTTATAAAGTACAGGAGACATAATAATACGAACCACAATTGTCATTAAAATGATAATTAACCCGAAGTTACCAATAAATCCTTTTAACAAGTTAAAAACAGGATAGAAAATTGTACGGTTTAAGAAACCAAAAATTCCCCAACCAAGATCAGTAATTTCATCTAAGTTAGTTCCTTCATATGTACTTAATAAGTTATAATCTGTAGGTCCATAAAACCATTGCATATCATAATTTAATTCTCCATTAGTTAAAGCTAAAGGAGCTTTTATTCCGTATGTTTTTGTAAATACACTATCTTTTTCTTCCCCAGCAAAATCAACCGATTTTAAATTAGCATTATTAAAAGGAGTCTTAGAAGATAAGATAGAAGAGAAGAAATGTTGTTTATAAGCAACCCAATCTACATCACTTACAGCTTCATCATCGTTCATTTGTAAGTATTCAACTTCATCATCAGTTTTGTAATAATAGTATGAATACATGTTTTCGGTTTTTAAACTTTTTTCATGTCTAAAACCTTTTAAATTCCAATCTAAATTAATAGCCTGAGAACTATTAATAACGTTACTTAATCCTTGCGAACGAACAGCGAAACCAATACGGTAATCACCTTCTTTCATTTCATAACGATATTCTAAAAATTTATCTTCAGATACTTTTAATTTTAAAGAAAGTACTTGAGTATCTCCATTTTTAGTTAATGTAGGAGAAAACAATAAATCTTGAGTATTTAAAATACGATTGTCTGTAGTACCAAAATTAATATTAAAAGAAGCATTCTTATCCTTAATTAAATATAAAGGAAGCGAATCGTATGTTTTGAAATCTTTAATTAAAGCTTCAGTAATTTGACCACCTTTATTATCAATAGTTAATTTAACAAGTTTATTTTCTATAGTAGTGTTCCCTTCTTTGCTAGTAGAAGCACCATAAGCAAAAGCACCTAGTTTATTTTTTAAAGCAATTTGCTGTAACGAATCATTTAAGATTGGCGTTTCAGTTAAATTATTTTGAACAGTCGAAGCTTCAGAAGTTTGTTCTGTTTGAGTAGTTGTTTCAGGAGTAACTTCAGGCGTACGATTGCTCATCCACCACATTAAAATACCTCCTAATAAAATCATTCCTATAAAGGAATTAAAATCAAATTTTTTTTGTTCCATTGATTATGTGTTATAATGTCAACTTGTCATTTTTTGTTTTTCTGATAATTGAAAAACCCGACAAATGTAGTAAAACCCTATAGATTTTATGATGTTTTACTATGATTAATTTTGATAAGGGTGATAGTTCAAACAGTGTTCCAATTTGTTAGAAAAAAACCTGCAATTTTTTAATTGCAGGTTTTTAAATTTATTTTTTCGATTGTTGTAAAGCAGCTTTTATAAAACTTACAAATAAAGGATGTGGATTTAACACCGTACTTTTATATTCTGGGTGGTATTGTACACCAACAAACCAAGGATGTGTAGGAATTTCTATAATCTCTACCAATCCAGTTTTAGGGTTTACACCAGTTGCCTTCATTCCGGCAGATTCTAATTGCTCTTTATAGTCATTATTGTATTCGTATCTATGGCGATGACGCTCGCTAATTAATTTAGACTTATAAGCATCAAAGACTTTAGAGTCTTTAGTAATTTCACAATCCCAAGCACCTAAACGCATAGTACCACCTTTTTCGGTAACGTCTTTTTGTTCTTCCATTAAATTAATAACTGGATGAGCAGACTTTTCGTTCATTTCAGTAGAATTGGCTTCTTTTAAACCTAAAATATTTCGAGAGTATTCAATAACAGCCATTTGCATACCTAAACAAATACCTAAAAAAGGAATATTGTTTTCGCGTACATGCTGTACCGCTGCAATTTTACCTTCAATACCTCTATCACCAAATCCAGGGGCAACTAAAACACCATTTAAACCTTCCAGTTTACTTGCAGCATTCTCGGGAGTTAATTCTTCAGAGTGAATCCAACGAACTTTAACTTTAGCTTTGTTTGAAGCTCCAGCATGAATAAATGCTTCGGTAATTGATTTATACGAATCGTGTAATTCAACATATTTACCAACTAAACCAATTTCTATAGTAGCCGTTGGGTTTTTATGACGCTCTAAAAACTGATTCCAAGCTTTTAACTTAGGTTGTTTACGAGTAGATAAATTTAATTTATCTAAAACTACATAATCTAAACCTTGTTTAAACATTAAATTAGGAACATCGTAAATAGTTTCAGCATCTAAAGATTCTATTACATCTTGCTTTTTAACATTACAGAATAAAGCTAATTTACGCTTAATATTGTCATTAATTTCATGCTCAGAACGACATACTAGTATATTAGGGCTTACTCCACTTTGCATTAACATTTTTACAGAGTGTTGCGTTGGTTTTGTTTTTAGTTCACCAGCAGCAGCTAAATAAGGAACTAAAGTTAAGTGAATAACAATAGCATTGTCTTCTCCTAATTCCCATTGTAATTGACGTACAGCTTCTATATAAGGTAATGATTCAATATCACCAACAGTTCCTCCAATTTCAGTAATAACGATGTCATAGTCTCCTGTATTTCCTAAAATTTGAATTCTATGCTTTATTTCATCAGTTATATGAGGAATAACTTGTACGGTTTTTCCTAAAAACTCTCCTTTTCGTTCTTTATTTATTACAGATTGATAAATTTTACCTGTAGTAACATTATTAGCTTGTGATGTAGGAATGTTTAAAAAACGCTCATAATGACCCAAATCTAAGTCAGTTTCTGCGCCATCATCCGTAACATAACATTCTCCGTGTTCATACGGATTTAATGTTCCTGGGTCAATGTTTATATATGGGTCTAGCTTTTGTATAGTTACGGAATAACCTCTTTGTTGTAATAATTTAGCTAAAGAAGCAGCAATAATTCCTTTTCCTAGTGATGAAGTTACGCCTCCAGTTACAAAAACGTATTTAGTGTTGTTCATGGTATTATTAGGTTTGGGCAAAAGTAAGAAGTCTAGCAATTCGAACAAATAAAAAAGGTAAAAAACATGTATAAAAATTACTTATTTTTGCGAATGGAAATTTTTTTTCAAAAAAATAAAAATAGGATTTGTCAGACAAAAAAACTGTTGTATATTTGCCCACGCTTTTAGCAGACGGAATTTCAAAAAGCAACATATAATTTAAAGAAGATTTTTAAAAATATAAATAATGCCAAAAAGAACGTACCAACCATCGAAGAGAAAAAGAAGAAACAAACACGGTTTCCGAGAAAGAATGGCATCTGCTAATGGACGTAAAGTATTAGCTAGAAGAAGGGCTAAAGGAAGAAAGAGTTTATCTGTATCTTCAGCTCCAAGACCAAAGAAATAATGATTAACAATTGTTAATTAATTAAGGTGTTACTATTTTTTAGTAACACCTTTTTTTATACCCAAACAATTTTTATTTTTACCAACACAACACAACAAATCAACAAAATGCCTAAAAGACAAGACCTTAAATCTATTTTAATCATCGGTTCTGGCCCAATCGTTATTGGTCAGGCGTGTGAATTCGACTATTCTGGATCACAATCCTTACGATCTTTAAGAGAAGACGGAATTGAAACAATTTTAATCAATTCTAACCCTGCAACAATTATGACTGACCCATCAATGGCAGATCATATATACTTGTTGCCCCTAACTACAAAATCAATTATTCAAATTTTAAAGGAGCATCCACAAATTGATGCGGTTTTACCTACAATGGGAGGTCAAACAGCGTTAAATTTATGTATAGAAGCTGACGATAAAGGAATTTGGAAAGATTTTGGAGTAAAATTAATTGGTGTAGACATAGATGCAATTAATATTACTGAAGATAGAGAACAGTTTAGAGAATTGATGTTGAAAATAGATGTTCCAATGGCGCCACAAGCTACAGCGACATCATTTTTAAAAGGAAAAGAAATAGCACAAGAGTTTGGTTTTCCATTAGTAATTCGTTCTTCTTATACATTAGGTGGAGCTGGAGCTTCTATAGTATATGATCCAGAAGATTTTGATAAACTATTGAGAAGAGGTTTAGAAGCATCACCAATTCATGAGGTGATGATTGATAAAGCAATGATGGGGTGGAAAGAGTATGAATTAGAATTATTACGTGATAAAAACGACAACGTAGTAATTATTTGTTCTATTGAAAATATGGATCCTATGGGGATACATACAGGAGATTCGATTACCGTAGCACCAGCAATGACGCTTTCTGACAAAACATTTCAGAAAATGCGTGATTTGGCAATAAAAATGATGCGTTCTATTGGAGATTTTGAAGGGGGATGTAATGTGCAATTCGCAGTATCGCCAGATGAAAAAGAAGATATTATTGCAATTGAAATTAATCCACGTGTTTCACGTTCATCAGCGTTAGCATCAAAAGCAACAGGATATCCTATTGCAAAAGTAGCTACAAAATTAGCGATTGGTTATTCTTTAGATGAATTAGAAAACGGAATTACAAAATCTACGTCAGCATTATTTGAACCAACATTAGATTATGTAATCGTAAAAATTCCACGTTGGAATTTTGATAAATTCGAAGGATCAGATAGAACTTTAGGATTGCAAATGAAAGCAGTTGGTGAGGTAATGGGAATTGGACGTTCGTTCCAAGAAGCATTGCATAAAGCAACACAATCATTAGAAATTAAACGTAACGGTTTAGGAGCAGATGGTAAAGGCTATAAAGATTATAACCAAATTATAGAAAAATTAACCAATGCAAGTTGGGATAGAGTTTTTGCTATTTACGATGCTATAGCAATGGGGATTCCATTGAGTAAAATTTATGATATCACTAAAATAGATATGTGGTATTTAAAGCAATATGAAGAATTGTATCATTTAGAAAAAGAAATTTCTAAATATACAATCGATACTTTAGATAGAGATTTATTATTAGAAGCTAAGCAAAAAGGATATGGAGATCGTCAGATAGCTCATATGTTAGAGTGTTTAGAAAGTCAAGTTTATAAAAAACGTGAAGAGTTAAAAGTTAAGCGTGTTTATAAATTAGTAGATACTTGTGCGGCAGAGTTTAAAGCACAAACACCATATTATTATTCAACTTTTGAAAATGAAGTAGAAACTGTAGACGGAAATAAGTTGCCAGCAAATGAAAGTGTAGTTTCTGATAAGAAGAAAGTTATTGTTTTAGGTTCTGGTCCAAATAGAATTGGACAAGGAATTGAGTTTGATTATTGTTGTGTGCACGGAGTTTTGGCAGCAGCAGAATGTGGTTATGAAACAATTATGATTAACTGTAATCCAGAAACTGTTTCAACAGATTTTGATACAGCAGATAAATTATATTTCGAACCAGTTTTCTGGGAACATATTTATGATATAATTAAGCATGAAAATCCAGAAGGAGTAATTGTTCAGTTAGGTGGTCAAACTGCATTAAAACTAGCAGAGAAACTAACTAAATATGGAATTAAAATACTAGGAACTTCTTTTGAGGCTTTAGATTTAGCAGAAGATAGAGGAAGTTTTTCAGATTTATTAAAAAGAAATAAGATTCCTTATCCAGAATTTGGGATTGCAGAAACAGCAGATGAAGCATTAGCTTTAGCAGAAGAATTAGATTTTCCAATTTTAGTAAGACCTTCATATGTATTAGGAGGGCAAGGGATGAAGATTGTAATTAATAAAGAAGAATTAATAGAACATGTTGTTGATTTATTAAAAGGTATGCCTGGAAATAAATTATTATTAGATCATTATTTAGATGGTGCAATAGAGGCAGAAGCAGATGCAATTTGTGATGCAGATGGTAATGTTTATATCATTGGTATTATGGAACACATTGAGCCTTGCGGAGTGCATTCTGGAGATTCTAACGCTACTTTACCAGCCTTTAATTTAGGTAATTTGATTATGCAGCAAATTAAAGATCATACGTATACAATTGCAAGAGAGTTAAAAACGGTAGGCTTAATTAATGTTCAGTTTGCAATTAAAGATGATGTGGTGTATATTATTGAAGCAAATCCTAGAGCTTCTAGAACAGTTCCTTTTATTGCAAAAGCTTATGGAGAACCCTATGTAAATTATGCAACAAAAGTAATGTTAGGAGAGAATAAAGTAACTGATTTTGATTTTAATCCACAGTTAAAAGGATATGCAATTAAACAACCAGTATTCTCATTTAACAAATTCCCTAACGTAAATAAAAAATTAGGTCCAGAAATGAAATCAACTGGAGAAAGTATTTTATTTATTGACGATTTAAAAGACGATCAGTTTTATGATTTATATTCAAGACGTAAGATGTATTTGAGTAAATAAAGAATAAAAAGAATAAATACTAAAGAGGCGATTTTCATTATGAAAATCGCCTCTTTTTAATGGTAGCTACTTTTGTGGAGTTATATTATGTTTTGTATAAAAATATAAGAGTTTTATACTATTTTCAAATTGAAACTGTTTTAAATGTGATTAAACTTATAAAGTCAACTAATGAAAATAAGACAGTTTTTAGATATACCATTTCAGTTTTTTAATTCTCAGAAAGAAAAATGGTTCTATGCAACGAGCAGTACAATATTTTTGATGCTTTTTATAGTAATGTATCAACCTTTTGGGGTTTATGCAGAAATGAAAAATACTAGTTATAACATTGTAGAGCTTTTATTGCTTTTATTATTTTTTTCGAGTGTTATATTTTTAGTTTTGGCATTTAGTCAGTTTATTTTACGAAAGTTATTTTCTGCAGAAAATTATACCATAAAATATTTTTTAAAATGGTTTTTTATTGATGTATTATTAATAGTATTAGTTACTACTATTATTGATTATTTTGTATTTGAAGAAGACGTTATTACAATTGATAACATTCTAGAAGAGATGTTTTTATATTCTTTTTTAACGTATGTAGGCTTGTGTGTAGTGCTATTATATCCAGTAATGGGCATTTTAGTGTATACTTATTTAAAGCAGTTATTAAATGACAAAATAACATTAGAAAAAGATTTAAAAGTAGTAAAAAAGCACTATAAGATAGCTTCAGGAAATGATGATTTAATTAAGGTATTAGATGAGAATAATGTTTGTAAATTAACAATAGCCATCAATACAATTTATGCTATAGAGTCACAAAATCAATATATTTTAATAAAATATATAAAGAATGGTAGGCTTATAGAACAAAGTATAAGAACACGATTCTCAAAAATTTTAAATGAATTAAAAGAGTTTCCATCTTTAATTAAATGTCACCGTTCGTATGCAGTGAATTTGATGAATATTGAAAGTTTAAAATACTTAAATCAAAAGCCTAATTTAATATTAGGTGATTCAGAAATGATAAAAGTGCCCGTTTCAAAAACCTATTTAAAAGATGTGAAAACAAAAATTTCATTGTATTAAAAAAGACTAATTACCTTCTTTGTTCTTAAAGAAAAGTTAATCTGATACTTTTCACTCCTAAAATAAGTATTTCGCTCCAAGCCCAATAAAATAAGCAAATACATACTAGTTCTTCTCGTTATGTTTGATGATTTTAAACCAATAAAAAATTTAAACACGTATGAAGAAATTCATTTTTTATCTACTAATTTTCACATCTTTTCTAGGGTATTCTCAAGAAAAAATTACCATTAGCGGAACATTGAAATCCAAGACAAATGGAGAAACATTAACCGGGGCAACAATCCTTATAAAAGGAACCAATTTTGGGGTGTCAACAAACGAATATGGGTTTTATTCGTTAACAGTGCCCAAAGGAAAATATACATTGTTGATTTCTTATTTAGGATACACAACTGTTGAAAAAGAAGTAGCACTTAATACTAGTTTAAAACTCAGTTTTGAACTACAAGAAGATACATCACAGTTGGATGAAGTAGTTATTAATTCTGAAGGATTAAAGAAAACAAACTTACGAACACCACAAATGAGTGTAACTAAATTATCTACAAAAACAATTAAGAAAATTCCTGCAGTTATGGGAGAGGTAGATATAATCAAATCAATACAGCTTTTGCCAGGAGTAACAAATTCAGGAGAAGGAGCTTCAGGTTTTAATGTGCGAGGAGGTGCAGAAGATCAAAATTTAGTATTGTTAGATGAAGCAATAATTTACAATTCTTCGCATTTATTTGGGTTTTTCTCGGTGTTTAATAGTGATGCTATCAAAGATATAAAATTATATAAAGGAGGAATTCCTGCCCAATTTGGAGGACGCGTTTCCTCAGTGTTAGATATTCGTCAAAAAGAAGGAAATAGCAAGCGATTTGCACTTACGGGAGGTATTGGAGCAATATCAAGTAGGCTTACAGCCGAAGGGCCTACCTTTAAAGATAAAGGTTCGTTTTTGTTATCAGGGAGAGCATCCTATGCTCATTTATTTTTGAAATTAGCAAACAATAGTAATAGTGCTAGTTTTTATGACCTAAATTTTAAAACAAACTATAAGATTGATAATAAAAATAGATTGTTTTTATCAGGTTATTTAGGACAAGATGATTTTAGTTTAGCTAAAAGATTTTCTAATTCTTATGGGAATATCTCTGGTAATTTACGATGGAATCATATTTTTAATAATAAACTATTTTCAAACTTATCTGTAATTTATAGTAGGTACAATTATGCTTTAGCACTTGATATGCAAGGTTTAGATTGGAAATCGAATATTAATAACTATAATTTGAAATATGATGTTGGTTATTATGTAAACGATAAGATGAAATTTAATTTTGGTGCAAGTGGAATTTATTATCAATTCAATCCAGGGGAGTTAAACCCATTAAATGAAAGTTCAGGAATAAATCCTAGAAAATTAGATGATAAGCTTGCTTTTGAAGGTGGAGCATATGCAAGTTTAGAACATAAAATTACAGATAAGTTAACGTCAATGTATGGGGTGCGTTACAGTACTTTTTATCGTTTAGGAAGACAAACTTTAAATGAATATCAAAATAACTTACCTGTAGTGTATAACTCAGAGTTAGGCATTTATGAACGAGCGGATGCTGTAGGAGAAACAAATTTCTCAAGCGGAAAAACAGTAGCGTCTTTTGGAAACTTTGAGCCTCGTTTTGCTTTAGCATATCAGTTAAATAATAAATCTTCGTTCAAAGCAAGCTATAATCGTACAGCTCAGTATTTGCATTTAATTTCAAATACAACATCAGCTACACCTTTAGATGTATGGGCTCCGAGTGGTAAGTTTATAAAGCCACAAATTGCAAATCAATATGCATTAGGCTATTTCAGGAATTTTAAAAATAACATGTACTCATTGGAAACGGAGGTTTATTATAAAACTGTAAACAATAGAGTAGATTATATAGATGGAGCGGATTTAATAGCGCAAAATAATATAGAACGTGAGATTTTGACAGGTGAAATGCGATCTTATGGATTGGAAATGTTGTTAAGAAAAAATAAAGGAAGTTTTACAGGTTGGGTGTCTTATACTTTATCAAAAGCACAACAGCGTACTCCTGGAAATGCTTCAGGAGGTTTAGGAATAAATAACGGAAATTGGTATAATACAGCTTACGATAGAACGCATGATTTTTCATTTACAGGAAATTATGAGTTAAATGATAAATGGAGTTTTGGTTCAAATTTTATTTTCCAAACTGGAAGACCAGTAACGTACCCTAATGGACAGTTTAATTACCAAGGTTTGTCTATACCTACCTATGGAGAAAGAAATGCAAGTAGGTTACCAGCTTATCACCGTTTAGATGTTTCAGCTACATTAATACCTAAAAAAAATAAGAACAGAAAATGGAAAGGAGAGTGGGTCTTTAGTATTTATAATATTTATAATCGTAATAATGCAGCTTCAATTAGTTTCGGGCAAAACGCAACAACAGGAGCAAATGAAGCTACACAGACTACCATTTTTGGTATTATCCCTTCAGTAAGTTATAATTTTAAATTTTAAGAAAATGAAAAAGTTAATTATCAAATCAGTCGTAATCATTCTTATCATTAATTTGTTTTATGCTTGTTCGGAGGTAGTAAATGTGAGTGTTCCAAACGGTGGTAATCGTTTGGTGATAGAGGCATCTATTTTATGGGAAAAAGGAAGTTCGGGGGCAGATCAGACAGTTAAATTAAGTACATCAACCGAATATTTTTCAAATAAACCTAATGAACCAGTTCTAAATGCTCAAGTTCAAGTAACGAATTTAAATACAGGAGAAGTTTTTGTATTTATAAATCAAAATAATGGAGATTATACGATAAGTACATTCAATCCAATAATAAATAACGAATATGAATTAGAGGTGGTTTATAATGGAAAGACCTATAGGGCTACGGAGAGTTTAACTTCTGTTGTAGAAATTACAGACATAGAACAAGAGGCAATACCGTCGATTGGGGGAGATGATGAAATTAAACTAAAAATATATTTTGACGATCCAAAGGGTATTGCAAATTTTTATATTGGAGTATTTCAAGCATCAAATTTAGCAATTCCAGATTTAGAAACTTTAAAAGATGAATTTACCGATGGAAATCAAAACTTTATAGAGTATGAAGATGAGGAGTTGTTGAAAGGAGGAACAGTTACTTTAAGTCTCCAAGGTATTTCAAGAAGATACTATAATTACATAGATTTATTAATAGAGCAGCTAGGAGAGGGAGGGCCATTTCAAACCACACCGGCTCGTTTAAAAGGAAATTGTATTAATATAAATGATAGTAATGAAGAGGTCTTTGGATATTTTAGATTGAGTGAAATAGTAAATGATATTTATACGATTAATTAAAAAATGATAAGTAGCCCGAAGAGACAATAAATCTTCGGGTTTTTTATGCTTTATTTTTAACAGAATCTTAACTTGTTGTATATGCAACTAAATTAATCTTTTAATTTAATTTTGTATCTAATTAAGAAGATTGAATATGGCTTTAGAAAATACATTAGCCCCTTGGTTAGGAAAAACAATGAAAATGATAGACAATCATATTCAAGATGTTTTTTATGAAATGAATATTAATTTAACTAAAATACAATGGGTGCTTTTAAAAAAGTTGAACGAAAAGAATGGAGTGCCACAACAAGAACTTGCTTTTTTAACAGGTAGAGACAAGACTTCTTTAACTAGATTAATAAATACAATGGAGAAGAAAAGCTTAGTAGCTAGAATTCCATCAAAGTCAGATAGAAGAATAAATCACATTCATCTAACTAAAAAAGGAGCCCAGTTATTTAAAGAAACGTTGCCAGTAATGGAAAGTTTTGCGAAGTCTTTACAAGAAAATATTTCAGAGAAAGAGATTGCAACAACAATTAATGTAATAAAAAAAGTACAAGAAAATTTAATACAAAAATCAGCTAAAAGTTGTATCAGCAACTAAAATATATAACATGAGGAAAATAATTATTGTAGCAGCAGGGGTAGTGGTACTTGGAATTTCATTTTTAGTATCTAATTATTTAAAAAACAGTAAAAAAATACCGAAACAAAAAGTAACGAGAGTAGAGAAAACTGTTTTTGTAAAAGAAGTTAAAAATGAAGAGGTAGCAATTAGTATTTCGGCAAATGGAAACTTAGTAGCTAAAAATAAAGTAGATATTTATTCGGAAGTACAAGGGGTTTTACTAGCTACAGGGAAAGATTTTAGAGTAGGAGTATCGTATAAAAAAGGGCAAACACTTTTAAGAATTAATAATCAAGAATTCTATGCATCTATCCAATCACAAAGAAGCTCATTACAAAACTTAATAGCTTCAATTATGCCAGATTTGCGTTTGGATTATCCAGACTCTTTTGACAGCTGGAGTGCTTATTTGAAAAATTTTGATATTAATAAAACAGTGCAACCGCTTCCTAGTCCAAAATCAGATAAAGAGAAATATTTTATAACAGGAAGAAACATATATACAACGTATTATACTATAAAAAACCTAGAAACTAGGTTAGGAAAATATAATATTAAAACGCCATTTAATGGCATTTTAACAGAAGCTTTAGTAACAAATGGAACTTTGGTAAGATCTGGTCAAAAAATGGGAGAATTTATAGATACTTCAGTATTTGAGTTGGCATTATCAGTAAATGGAGGGCTTGTAGATATTTTAGAAGTAGGGAAAACTGTTGAACTTCATAATTTAGAGAAAACTAAAGCATGGTCAGGAAAAGTATCTAGAATTAATGGAAAGATAGATCAAACATCACAAACAGTTCAGGTGTTTATTGAAGTAAGAGGGAAAGATTTGAGAGAAGGCATGTACTTAGAAGCTAATGTACCAGTAAAAGCAGAAAAAGAAGCTATAGAAGTAAATAGAAAATTATTAGTTGAAAATAAATCACTTTACATAGTAAATAATAATGCTTTGGATTTGATAGAAATAGATCCAGTTCATTTTAATGAAAGTACAGTGGTGGTAAAAGGTTTAAGAAATGGAATGCAATTAGTGAATAAACCTGTAGCAGGAGCTTATGCAGGCATGCCAGTTAAAATATTTTCTGAAGCTCAAAACACGACAAAAAAATAAGATATGAAAAAAGTAATAGCATATTTTATAAAATATCCAGTAGCGGTAAATATAATTATTATAGCTTTTGTAATATTAGGATATTTTGGATTCTCTTCGTTAAAATCTTCTTTTTTTCCTTTAACAGAAGCTAAGTTTATTAGTATAAATGTAGCATATCCAGGAGCATCTCCACAAGAAATGGAAGAAGGGGTTGTTTTAAAAATAGAAGACAATTTAAAAGGACTAGTTGGAGTTGATAGAGTGACATCAACATCATCAGAAAATGCGGCTAGTATTACTGTTGAAAAGCTAAAAGGTTATGATATTAACGTAGTCTTGGCAGATGTTAAAAATGCAGTAGACAAAGTTCCTAACTTTCCAACAGGAATGGAACCAGCGGTAGTAGCAAAAATCGAAAATATTGCAGAAACCATAAGTTTTGTTGTAACAGGAGATAAAATACCTCTTAAGTCGTTAAAAAATATAGCAAGAGATATTGAAAATGATATTAGAAGAATAGATGGGGTTTCACAAATTTCAGTTTCAGGATATCCAGCAGAAGAAATAGAGATAGCAGTTAGAGAGAATGATTTATTAGCGTATGATTTAACATTCAATCAAGTAGCAAATGCAGTATCTACGGCAAATATTTTAACAACAGGAGGTTCAGTAAAAACAGAAGCAGAAGAATATTTAATACGAGCAAATAATCGTTCGTATTATGGAGATGAGTTAGACAATTTAGTTGTAAAAGCGGATGCTTCGGGAAGAATAATTAGACTAAAAGATGTTGCAACAGTAAAAGATATTTGGAATGAAACACCAAATAGAAATTTCTATAATGGGAATTTAGCAGTACGAATGCAAGTGAGTAATACTAATAGTGAAGATTTACTTACATCAGCAGAGAAAATAAACGAATACATAGAGAAGTTTAATACAGAACACGATAATGTTAAAATAGAAATAACAAGAGATTCATCTATTACTTTAAATCAACGTACCGAATTATTGTTTAAAAATGCATGGCAAGGAATGTTATTAGTTATGTTATTTTTATCATTATTCTTACGTCCAAGGTTAGCGTTTTGGGTAGCAGCAGGTTTACCGGTAGCATTTTTTGGAATGTTCATGTTAGCAGGGTATTTTAATATTACAATTAACGTATTATCGTTGTTTGGAATGATTATCGTAATAGGTATTCTAGTTGATGATGGAATTGTAATTTCAGAAAATATTTATCATCATTACGAAAAAGGAAAGAATCCTATTAGAGCAGCAATAGATGGTACAATGGAAGTAGTTCCGCCAATTATATCGGCAATTACGACTACGGTATTGGCATTTTCAATGTTTTTCTTTTTAGATGGAAATATAGGAGAGTTTTTTGGAGAGGTCGCAACAGTTGTGGCGTTAACATTAATACTTTCTTTAGTAGAGGCTTTAATTATCTTACCTGCACACGTAGCACATTCAAAAGCATTACATAGAGATCAGAAATTATATGCATTTAATAAATATGCAGAAGATTTTATGGATTTTATGCGCGATAAATTATATGCTCCAGCATTAAGATTTGTATTAGAAAACAAGTTTTTTGGTTTAGTTATTCCTATAGCATTATTAATGTTAACAATTGGAGCTTTTCAAGGAGGAATCATAAAAGGAACTTTCTTCCCATCAATAGCTAGTGATAGGGTTTCTATTAATTTAACAATGCCACAAGGAACGAATGAGCAAATTACTGATAGTATTATTTCTGTAATTGAAACAAAAGCTTGGACAGTAGAAAAGGAGTTTACAGCAAAATATGGAGTAGAGGGAGAGCCTGTGGTAGAAAACATTTTAAAGCAAATTGGACCAGGGACGGCAAAAGCATCTTTACGAATTAATTTATTACCAGGAGAAACTAGAACATTTGGTTCGAGAGAAATTACGAATGCAATACGACAAAAGGTAGGGGCAATCTATGGAGTAGAAGCCTTAACTTTTGGCTCAGGCGGTAATTTTGGAGGAAGTCCAGTGTCAGTTTCGTTATTGAGTAATAATATAACAGAATTAAAAGCGGCAAAAACAGAATTAAAAGCAGAATTAAATAAAAACCAAGATTTAAAAGACATTACTGATAATGATCCACAAGGAATAAAAGAAATAAAAATACAATTAAAAGAGAATGCTTATTTATTAGGACTGAATTTAAATGAAGTAATGTCCCAAATAAGAAGTGGATTTTTTGGAAGACAAGCACAGCGTTTTCAAAGAGGGCAAGATGAAATAAAAGTATGGGTTAGGTATAATAAAAATGAACGATCATCAATTAAAAATTTAGATGATATGCGAATTGTAACACCTACAGGAAGTAGGATCCCTTTTTCAGAAATAGCTAGTTATGAAATAGAACGAGGAGAAATATCGATAAGTCACTTAGATGGACAAAGAGAAATAAAAGTAGATGCAGATTTGAAAAATGCACAAGGAAGTGCTACGGATATTCTAGCAGATGTTCAAACGAGAATTATGCCAGAAATTACAGCAAAAAATCCATCAGTAACAGCGTTGTATGAAGGGCAAAATAGAGAGGCTTCAAAAGTTTCAAGTTCAGCAGCAGTAGTAGGACCGGTAATTCTATTATTAATTTACATAGTTATTGTATTTACATTTAGATCATATGGACAGCCATTTATGTTGTTAATTATGGTACCATTTAGTTTAATAGGTGTTGCTTGGGGGCATTGGTTTCATGGGTTTGCCGTAAATATTCTATCACTTTTAGGAATTATTGCCTTGATAGGAATAATGGTAAATGATGGATTGGTACTCATAAGTAAATTCAATAGTTATCTAAAAGAAGGAATGGAATATGAGGAAGCATTGTTTGCTGCAGGGAAATCAAGATTTAGAGCAATATTTTTAACAACAATTACTACAGTAGCTGGATTGGCACCTTTAATTTTTGAAACGAGTAGACAAGCTCAGTTTTTAATACCAATGGCAATATCAATTGCATATGGAATTATGATAGCTACATTTTTAACGCTTTTAACGCTGCCAGTGTTATTATCTATATCAAACTACTCGAAAGTATATACAAAGTGGTTATGGGAAGGAAAAAAGCCTGCAAGAGAAGAAGTAGAGAGAGCTATAAAAGAGTTAGAAGCAGAAAATGAAGAATTAAAAGAGTAAAAGAAAAGAAAATGAGAAAATCACAATTAATTATAGGATTTCTATTTGTAAGTATTTCTTTTTATGCACAAGAAGTATTAACGAAAGAAAAAGCTGTTGAAATTACTCTAAAAAATAACTACGATATAAGAGTTACAAAGAATAATTTAGAAACGGCTAAAAACAATAAGAGTATCTATAATACCGGATACTTGCCAACTGTAACTGGAAATGCTGGCGCAAACTACAGTAATAATAATACAGATAGTGAGTTTCAAGACGGAACTATAAATTCAGTTACAGGAGCAGAATCTAAATCATATAATGCTTCTATAGGATTAAATTATACCATTTTTAATGGGTTTAATAGACAGAATACTTTTAAGCGATTAAAAGAAGCGTATAATTTAACAGAACTACAAGCACGTCAAGTGATGGAAAATACGCTGACAACATTATTTTTAGCGTATTATGAAGTAGGGAGACTAACAGAAAATAAAGTAACACAAAAAGAAACTTTAGAAATTTCTAAAAAACGTTTGAAGAGAGCTAATTATAATTTTGATTATGGACAGAATACTAAGTTAGAAGTGTTAAATGCAGAAGTTGATGTAAATAATGATAGTATACGGTATATAGATATAAATAGACAATTAGCAAATGCAAAAAGAGATTTAAATGTAGTACTTGGAAGAGGAGTAAACACTCAAGTAAATGTTAACACTGAGGTTACTTATGCAATTGATTTAAATTTAATAGATGTTTTACAAAAGGCAAAATCAAACAATGCTAATATTTTACAAGCGAAAAAGAATATTGAATTAAGACAATTAGATGTAAAAATTAATAAAGCAGGTTGGATGCCAAATGTAGGTTTAACAAGCTCGTATGCTTGGAGTAAAAGTAATAACGATGCAACGAATGCATTCAGTCCAATATCTAATACTCAAACAGGGCTAAATGCTGGAGTAAACTTGTCTTGGAATATATTTGATGGAGGAAGGACAAAAACGAATGTAGCCAATGCTAAAATAGCTTTAGAAACTCAAGAAATTCAAAAATTACAACAGGAAGAACAATTAGAAAGAGATGTAAATAATGCTTGGGAAACATATCAAAATGCATTGTTTTCGTTACAAGCACAAGAAAAAAATGTAACAACGAATAAACGTAACTTTGAGCGTACTAATGAACGATATAAGTTAGGGCAAATTACTTCGATAGATTTTCGTCAAGCACAAATTAATTTAATTAATGCAGAATTAAGTGTGAGTAGTGCAAAATACACAGCTAAAAATGCCGAATTACAATTATTACAGTTAGCAGGAATGTTGTTAGATAATAAAAACTTTTAAACTTGAATAAAAAAACCGAAGCCAAGCTTCGGTTTTTTTATAATTTAATTTTTACATTATAACCTTCTAATTCTTTAATATAATTGTGAGGAACAAAATCTTCACTGTCAAATTCATCTTGACGCTTTTTTTTCATTTCTATTCGTTTCACAGCTTTTAAAAAACGACTTACTTCAATATCGCTATTAACAATTAAACCAGGAACAGAAACACTATTACCATCTTCATCTTTTGCTACCATAGTAAAATATGACGAATTACAATGTTTTTTTATACCAGTACGAATATTTTCAGCTTCAACACGAACACCAACTACCATAGAGGTTTTTCCTACATAGTTTATAGATGCTTGCATAGTAACTAATTCGCCAACTTCAATAGGGTTTAAAAAATCTACAGTATCTACTGAAGCAGTAACACAATACTGTCCAGAATGTTTTGCAGCACAAGCAAAAGCTATTTGATCCAATAAAGATAAAATATAACCACCATGAATTTTACCGCTAAAATTAGCATGTGAAGGCAACATTAATTCAGAAATAGTAATACGAGTATCTTCTACTCGTTTATGAGTTTTATTGTTCATCTTTTGGTTTTATACCTCTAAAATGTGGAGAAACTTCTTCTTCTACTTTGGTTATAAAATATTTAGTATCACCTAACCAAAAGAAAGTTCCAAAACGTTCTTTGTATGTTACTTTTACATAACGACCTTGAAATTTCTGTAAGTTACTAATTACATTAGTTTCTTTATCTTCTACAGAAAAGGCGAATATTTGAGCTCCAGAAATTCCTTGGCTAATTTCTCCTTCCCAAGTTTTTACAAATACACCTTTGTGACTTATTTTTATTAATTCGCCAGAACGAACACCTTCACTATAAGGAACATAGTAAATAAAAGCATAGTAAAGTCCTGCAATTAATATAATAACACCAATAATTAAGGCTAAAATCTTTTTCATTGTTTAAAAATTAAAAACCAATTTGGTTTTGTTAGAGCAAAAGTAATATTAAAATTTAGACTTAGAAAATCAAAGGAAAGTAGTAAGTTTGTGTATCTTCAAAAAAGAAATACAAATGAATTATATTTTATTTGATGGTGATGTGCGTACAGCATTGTTACCATTTACGTATACTAAGCCTGTTGCAGATATCAGAGTAGGTATTTTAACAATTAGAGAAAAGTGGGAAAAATTTTTAGGGTTAACCACAACAACCGTTACAGAAGAATATTTAGAAGAAAAATATCCAATGGTAGAAATGGAAGAAAATGTGCTGTTAAATGCTTCTTTTCTGCCTAGTAAGCCATTAATTGAAATGGTTAAAGGTTTATCAGAGAATCAAGCTATTTTTAAAGGAGATGATGTTATTGCTTTTTATACAGTAAATACACAAGAAGAGGTAGATTTTTCTAGCTATGAACAAATTGAGTTTGAAGATGATATCATACAAATAAAAAACACTTGGGATATCTTTTCTTTAAATGATATAGCAATCCGAGCTGATTTTGATTTGATTACAGAAGGAAGACAATCGGAACCAATACCAGAAACCGTTAGTTGTATTAATAGAGCAGATATTTTTGTAGAAAAAGGAGCGAAATTAACATATGCAATTTTAAATGCTTCTACAGGACCAATATACATAGGGAAAGATGCAGAAATAATGGAAGGAGTAGTTGTAAGAGGAGCTTTAGCTATGTGTGAAAAATCAGTATTAAAATTAGGAGCAAAAATTTATGGAGCAACGACTCTTGGACCACATTGTAAAGTAGGAGGAGAGGTGAATAATTCTGTTTTAATGGGGTATTCTAACAAAGGGCATGATGGCTTTTTAGGGAACTCAGTACTAGGTGAGTGGTGTAACCTAGGAGCAGATACTAATAATTCTAACCTTAAAAATAATTATGCTGAGGTAAAATTATGGAACTATGAAACAGGAAGGTTTGCTAAAACTGGACTGCAGTTTTGTGGTTTAATGATGGGAGATCATTCTAAGTGTGGTATTAATACTATGTTTAATACAGGAACAGTTATAGGAGTATCTGCTAATATATTTGGAAGTGGTTTTCCGAGAAACTTTGTGCCGTCATATAGTTGGGGTGGAGCGTCTGGATTTACAGAATATAAAACAAATAAAGTATTTGAAGTAGCTGAGGTGGTAATGAAAAGAAGAAATATAGAATTTGATGAAAAAGAAAAGAAAATTCTAGAGTATGTTTTTGAAGAAACAAAAAAATATAGAAATTATTAAAAATATTAACCTCACTTATTAGTGAGGTTTTTTATTAGAAACGTATTCTGAACACTAAATTAGGCGTAGTACCTAATGAAACCTTATCAATTTGACCTAGTTGATAAACGATTGTATTGTTATTGTTGTCTATTGTAGGTACAGATGTAAATGTTCTTCTTAAAATATTTTTTTGGTTGTACATATTTAAGATAGAAAATCCAAGTTTGCCTTTCCACCTTTTAGAAAAATTAAAAGAATAGGTAATAGAACCATCTAAACGATGGTATTTAGGTAAACGTTTAGCGTTAATATTATCTGTATCTAGTATTATTGTTGGGGATCCTGTATCAGGATGAATTCTAAATTCTTTAACAGCAGTATAAGGGTTACCTGTTCTATGTTTCCATCCAAGTGAAACTTCAAAATTATTAAATTTAAATGCGTGTGACCAAGAAAAATAATTGGTAATGTCATGATTTGCAGGGAAAAATCTATTTTCTAAATCAATAAACTTAAAATTGTTTTTTGAGTAAGAATAATTAACCCACGTTCTATAATTACCAATTCTTTTATTAATAAGAAGGTCAATCCCAAAAACTTCACCTTTACCTCTAGAAAAATCAGTAGTCTGGTCATTATAACCTCTAGTTTGGGAGGTCATACCACTTACATACTTTAGGTACGGTTCTATGTCAATTTTCCATTTATCTTTATTAAAAACGGCACCAGTTGAAAATTGAAAACTTTTTTGAAGAGGTATGTTATTGTCATTCACTTGTGCCCAAACTTGATTTTCTAAATCAAAGCCTAAACTTGAAGTTTGAAATTCTATAATCTGACCAAGTGTTTGGTGTTTCTGTTCTAATGAAGTTTTAAAACTGAAATTTTCATTTATTTTTTTCTCTACATATAACCTAGGTTCTAGGACAGTCTTATTAATTTTATCGAAATAATTTAATCTCAAGCCAGAGTTTATTCTCCAGTTATTGTTATCAAATAAATACTCAGTAAAAAAAGAATGTGTATTATTAGTTCCCGAATCTTCTTGTATAGAATTTATTACGTTGTTGTTATTAACATCAACTTTATAATTTAGTTTATATTGAGTTTCATTAGAAAGAAAATCATAACCAAAAAGAAAATTTGTTTTAGTGTTAATTTTGTAATTTAAATTATAAGAAAGCCCTAAATCTCTTACAGAATTATTTTTTATTGAATGTTGAATTAAATAATTGTCTATATAATTGTAATTACCATTGTAATCTAGTTTAAAATTAGAATAATAAGCTTTTAGATTTTGAGTAAGTTTACTACTAAGCTCTTTATTCCATAAAATACTAAGACCTCTGTTTGTAATGTTTAATTTGTCTTCATAATTATCTTTATAAACAGGAATATTAAAATTATTAATTAATTTATTTTTTGTAAATAAAAAATTAAAGGACAAAGATTCTTTTTCAGAAGGTACAATTGTCAGTTTAGCAGTATAATCAGCAAAATAAAAGCGATTATCTCTTTTAAAAAGAATACTTTTATTAATTATTCTTCTTTCTTGATTAGCGTCAAATGTTTGAAATACACGATTAGAAAGTTTATTAAAAGTAAAAGTATTAAGAATATCTGTAAAAGAACGTCTAAAAGAAGTGGTAAAAGCTACTTTTTTAGAAAAAGGAATTCTAATGTATGCATCAAAATGTGTCATATTAAAACCAAAACCCCCAGTAGTTTTTTCAGGAATATCTTCATGAGTTTTAATATCTATTACCCCAGATACTTTATTACCATATCTAGCTTGAGTACCGCTTTTGGATAAGGTTATTTTTTTGGCGGTATAAGGGTTAAAAGCTGAAAGCATACCAAAGAAATGTCCAGAATAATACATTTTTATACCATCCCAAAAAATTAAATTTTGATCTGGAGTTCCACCTCTAATATAAATGCCAGAAGCTGTTTCATTAGGACTCTGTACACCAGGTATTATTTTTAAACTTTCTAAGACGTCAGGCTCTGTTAAACCAGGTAATACACCTAATTGTTCTGGTAAGATAGATATTGTTCCATCTTTATTCTTATTTATACCAGAAGTAACGTAATTACTAATTTGAACTTCTTTTAATAAATTATAATTACGAAGATTTATAGGTTTATTGATGGAAATAAAAAAATAACGTTCATTTATACGATTAAACTTTAGAGAAACTTGGGTTTCAATTTCATTAAGTATTTCATTTAAAAGGCATTTCTTTTTATTGAAAGTAAAGAATAAATCTTTAGTGATATCTGAGTCAAAAGAAAATTTCACCTTAAAATTAGACTCTGTTTGTTGTAAAACGTCTAATAAAGGTGTGTTTAAAAAAACAATGTCTATTTTTTCTTGAGAAAAAATAGACATTGTTAAGCACATAAAAAGTATACTTAATTTTTGCTTCATTAATTATATGTCAATATAACTGAACTATTTTTTGCTAAAGTAAAAGAAATTTTCATTGGAGCAAAAACTGTTTTTAAAGCAATGTTAATATTGTCATGTGTAAATGTACCTGTAAATCGTTTATTAACGTCAATATTAGTTGCGTCAAATTTAATTTTATATTGTTTTTCAAGAGCTGTAATAACTTGACTTATGGGAGTGTTTTTAAAACTACTCTCACCATTTATCCAAGAAGGAGAATCTTGATTAAAATTCCAACTCTCACTTTCATTATTGTATATTCTATGAGCCTTTCCTTTTGTTAAAATAATTTCACTATTATTACTTGGAGTAACTTTAACTTTTCCTTCAAAACATTGAATTTCAAAAAAGTTATTTGAAGAGTTAACTGTAAATTTTGTTCCTAAAACTGTAACATTACCTTGTGTTGTGTTTACAGTAAATGACTTTCCTTTTTCAACTTCAAAGTAAGCCTTTCCACTTAATAATAAATTTCTATTAGTATCCCATTCTCCTTCTAGGTATTCTAGTTTTGAACTTGGAGAAAGATAAACTTTAGAATTATCAGGTAATGTTATGGTTATTTGTTCTCCATAACTTGTAGAAAAACTAGTTGTTTTATCATTATTAAAATAAAAAAAACTCACAATCAAAGCTATAGATGCAACAGCTCCATATAACCACGTAGGAATTAATTTTACAACTTTGTTAGATTTCTTTTTTTCTAATGTTTCCCCCATTATTTTATTAAAAACAGCAGATTTATTAAAATCAGGTGCTTTTAATTGCTGAGAAGCATCATTTATTGCTTTAAAATGATGATAATCTTCAGAGCTTTGAAATTTAGCTAACTCTTCTTGGGTCAATTCATTTGCCACCCATCGAGCTAAAAAAGTTTCATTTGTATATTCTTGTTTCATTTTCTGGTATTCTTGCCTATTTGTATTAAGAACATTTAAAATATTATTTACCCTACTGTAAATATAGTTTTTTAAACTTTACCTATTTGTTCTTTCAATGTAAGTAAAGCTTTGCTCATTCGTTTTTCAACTGCTTTAACAGAAACACCAACGATTTCAGCTATTTCTGTATATTTTTTTTTGTCAATTCTACTTAAAAGAAAAACTTCTCGTTGTTTTTCTGGTAAATTGGCAATTACTTTTTTTAATTTAGTGTAAAACTCCTCTTCCTCTATAATAAATTCAGGAGTTTCGTTTGTTCTATCAGGAACAATGTTCCTTTTTTGATGCTCAAGAACTACTTTTTTATGAGCTACTTCATTTAAAAATTTATTGTTAGCAACTGTATATAAAAAAGATTTAGCTTTTTCAAATACAACTTTAGCACAGTTATCCCAAAGCTTTATGTAAGCTTCTTGGACTATATCTTCTGCCTGTTGAGTATTCCCACATTTGTAATAAATGTAGTTTCGTAAAGATTGTGAATGCTGATTGAAAATTTTTTCAAAATTCTTTTGCTCACAAACTGATTTTAAGGGTAGGTCATTCATTAGCTTCTTCTAATTTTCCAAAAATAGGAAATTGCGATTAAGAATTGTATAAAAAAATTAACATTAATTTAATATTTTTTAAAAATAGGTAGCATCATGTGTTGTTTTTCGTAGTGAGGTGTAGATTTATATATATATAATAGTTGTGCGTAAGTGTTTTTTGAAAACTCTTTATCTGAATTTATTTTTTCTTCAAATTTCTTTTTAAGAACGGGGTTGTTTTTTAAGAATTGTGCAGCAATGTCTTCAAAAACGTAAGCAGAAAACCCTTCTTTTTGCTGTAAAATAGTATCGAAAAAATTCCAATTAAAAAAAGAATCAGTGGCTTCAGCTTCTAAGGTTTCAATAATATATCGAATTCCTTTTTGTTTTGTAGGGATATATAGATCCCCTTTTTTTAACACTACAGGTTTAAGAGTTTTCTTTATTTGAGTATTATAGTGTAAATAATGTCCTTCGTATGGAGATTTTCTAGATTCTAAATTTGTTATATGTTGAGTTTCTACTATTAATGTTGTATCTTTTTTTAAACGAGTAAATTCAATTTTATTATTTAAAAGTCTTTCAGTTATTTTATACCATCCCTGTTGTAAAATATATGCTTCAGGTATTGTTACTTCTTTTGTAATAACAAAATTATTATAATAAGTAATGTCTTTTATATAAGGTTTTGTTCTGTCATAAAATAAACGTTTACCGTTAGTTACTTCACTATTAATATACTCTCCTTCATATCCTTTAAACTTTAATGTGCTTGGGTTATTAGTATTAACTTTATAAGTAATTGGATATTTCTTTTTAAGTATAATGTCTTCAAAATTTTTATTACGTAAATTTTTAATTTTAGAAGAGTTCTTTTCAGAAAAATCTAATGTAGAAAATAATAATTCATAAGTTTGGTTAACTCTTGTTTTATAAGGTTTAAGCATATGAGTTTCCACCATTAAACCTAAGGTATTAAATAAAGTAGTGTAACCTGTAGAATATCTAGGAGAATCAAAAAATTGCGACCATCCTTTTTCTGGAGTGCTTCCCCAAACATTAACATAAGGTGTAATTGGAATATCTTTTTTGGTTAAAGATTTTTCTATAAAAGGGCGCATTTTACTTTCTAGAAAATCACCAAGTTTACCACCAAGTTTATTGTGTTGTGTAAATAAATGGGTAATAGCGTATTGATAATCTGCACCATTACTAACATGATTGTCAATGAAAATATCTGGATCTACAGTATGGAAAATTTTAGCAAATGCCGCTGCATTCTTAGTATCTTGTTTTATAAAATCGCGATTTAAATCATAGTTACGAGCGTTGCCTCTGAACCCATATTCTTTAGGGCCGTTTTGGTTTGCTCTTGTATGAGAGTTTCTATTTAAAGCACCTCCAATATTATAAACTGGAATTAAACATATTAGTGAGTTTTTATAAGCTTTTTTTAAAGAATCATTTTTAACGATATCCCGTAAAAGTAGCATTGAGGCATCAATACCATCAGATTCTCCAGGGTGGATACCATTATTAATTAAAACTCTATTTTTTGTAGAATTTTTAATGTCATCTAAGCTAGTTTTTCCATCAGCATTAAATACAGCCAAATGCAATGGCTTTCCCGAATCTGTTTTTCCAATCTCGAATAATGAAACTTCATTGTAAGCGCTTGCTAAATCTTTATAGAAAGAAATTACTTCTTTATATTCAGGGGTTTCGGTTCCGTTTGACTTTTCAAATAGAGTAGTGAAATCTTGTTCTGTTATTTTAGAATTTTGTTTGCATGCAAGAAAAATAAATAAGAATATAAAACTTAATTTTTTCATCTTTAAATTCTTACAGCATTAGGAACTAAACCTGTATAATCTCCATCATTTTTAATAACATCTCTAACGATAGAAGAAGATATATAACTTTTTCCAGAAGAGGTTAGTAAAAATACTGTTTCAATTTCTGAAAGCTTACGATTAGTATGTGCAATGGCTTTTTCAAACTCAAAATCGGCAGGATTTCTCAAGCCTCTCAGAATAAATTCTGCGTTTAGTTCTTTAGAAAAGTTAACTGTTAAACCACTATAGGTAACTACTTTTATTTTAGGCTGGTGTTTAAAAGTTTCTTCAATAAAACGTTTACGTTCTTCTAAAGAGAACATGTATTTTTTGTCGGAGTTAACACCAATAGCAATCACTAATTCGTCAAACAAAGTAACACCTCGTTCAATAATATCTACATGTCCTAAGGTAATAGGATCAAAGGATCCTGGGAAAATTGCTTTTTTCATAATTTTAGTTATTTAATGCCATTTCTATTGCGTTACCACATAATTCGGTTAAAGAAATACCAGCTTGGTTTGCTTGTTGTGGTAAAATACTAGCTTCTGTAATACCAGGTACGGTGTTTATTTCTAAAAAGTGAGGTTCGTCATTTACAAAAATGTATTCAGAACGTGAAAAACCACGCATGTTTAATATTTGATATACACGTTTGGCTACATCAGTAACTTTTTTCTCTTGTTCTTTGGTTAAACGAGCTGGGGTGATTTCTTGTGATTTCCCTTCATATTTAGCTTCATAGTCAAAAAAATCATTTTCAGAAACAATTTCAGTAATTGGTAAAACTGTAACTTCATTCTTATATTCTATTACACCAACTGAAACTTCTGTACCATCTAAAAAACTTTCAATTAATATTTCAGAGTCTTCTTTATAAGCTTTGTTTAAAGCAGGTATTAATTCTTCTTTATTGTGTACTTTAGAAATTCCAAAACTAGAACCTGCATTATTTGGCTTTACAAAACAAGGTAAGCCTACTTTTTCAATAATTTTAGATAAGTTAATCTCATCTCCTTGGTTTAAGTAAATAGAAGTAGCTGTAGGTATTCCGTATTTTTTTATTACGCTTAAAGTATCACGTTTGTTAAAGGTTAATGCCATTTGATAAAAAGGCGCAGAAGTATGCTTTAAACCTATTAAATCAAAATAAGCTAAAATAGTTCCGTTTTCACCAGGTGTGCCGTGAATGGCGTTAAAAACACAGTCGAAAGAGATTTTTTTATTATTTATTTCAGATGAAAAGTCATGTTTGTTTATTGGATATTCATTGTCGTTTTCATCAACTAAAACCCATTTGTTTTTTAAAATATGTACTTTATAAGGATTGTATTTTTCTCTGTTAAGGTGCTTGTAAACTACACTTCCACTTTTTAAAGATATTTCTACTTCAGAGGAATAACCTCCCATAATAATAGCTACGTTTTTTTTCACTTTACTGTATTTGAATTACTTTTTTAATTGCTTATTTGTAAAATAAATTACACCATAATAATACAAACTTACCAAAAAAACTCGTTTATGAGTTAATGAATTAAAAATAGTACTATTTTTGGTGTAAATTTGCGCCATCATACAAAAAATCAATATGAGTAATTTTTCAGAAAATCTTAAAAATTTATTTCAATTTATAAAGAGTAAAACTTTTTTTATCCAAATAGGAATTGCTGTAACATCAGTATTAATATTTGTTTTTGTTTTACAGTGGTGGTTAGGTGTAACAACTAACCATACTCAAAAAATACAAGTGCCAAATTTGCATAAAATGTCATTGGCAGCAGTAGAAAAAAAATTAGACGAGCTTAATCTTGAGTTTATAGTAATAGATAGTGCTAGTTTTAATCCGAATTATCCAAAAAAATCGGTGATAGAGCAAAACCCAGAAACAGGAGATTTTGTAAAAGAAAAGCGTAAAATATATTTAACATTAAATCCATCAAAATACAGAGATGTAGAAATCCCTGATTTAAATGGAAGAACAAAAAGACAAGCTACAACACATTTACGTTCTATAGGTTTTAATGTAGGTAAAGATGTAACTTGGGTAAGAGATATAGGTAAAAATGTAGTGAGAGGATTAAAATTTAAAGGAAGCAAAATTACTCCAGGAGCAAAATTACCAAAGAAAACAACCATAGATCTTATTTTAGGAGATGGTAGTGGTAACTAATTTTATAATTGATTCATGCAGGAAGATACAACTCCAGAAATAGAAAACGACGATTTATACGAGCATTATAAATTTGTAGCAACAGAAGGACAGGAGCCTTTAAGAGTAGATAAGTTTTTAATGAACTTTATTGAAAATGCTACTCGAAATAAAATTCAACAAGCAGCGAAAGCAGGAAATGTTTTGGTAAATGATGTGGTGGTAAAATCAAATCATAAAGTAAAACCAAAAGATGTAGTTCGTGTAGTTTTAGCCTACCCACCAACAGAAAATGAATTAATAGCAGAAGATATTCCTATTGATATTGTTTATGAGGACGATGAGGTAATTGTGGTAAACAAACCCGCAGGAATGGTAGTACATCCAGGTCATGGGAATTATACAGGTACTTTAGTAAATGGATTAATGTATCATGTTGAAAATTTACCTACAAACTCAAATGAACGACCAGGTTTGGTGCACCGTATTGATAAAGATACAAGTGGATTGTTAGTAGTTGCTAAGACAGAGTTTGCAATGGCACATTTATCAAAACAATTTTTCGATAGAACTACAGAGCGTTTGTATTATGCATTAGTTTGGGGGAATATTGAAGAAGACAAAGGTACTATAGAAGGAAATATTGGTCGTAGTTTTAAAAATCGTTTACAAATGGATGTTTTTCCTGATGGAGAGCATGGTAAACATGCGGTAACGCATTTTAAAGTTTTAGAACGTTTAACCTATGTAACCTTAGTGCAGTGTAAATTAGAAACGGGTAGAACTCACCAAATTAGAGCGCACTTTAAACATATAGGGCACACACTTTTTAATGATGAACGTTATGGAGGTAATGCTGTTTTAAAAGGAACAACCTTTACAAAATACAAACAGTTTGTAGATAATTGTTTTAAAGCATTGCCTAGACAAGCACTACATGCCAAAACATTAGGATTTACACATCCAAAAACAGGAGAATTTATGCAGTTTAATACGGAAGTACCTGCAGATATAGAAGCGTGTTTAACAAAATGGCGTACCTATTCTGAGAATTCAAAATTAGAAGAATATTAAAATAAATTATATTTTAAGTATAAAAAAACCAGCAAATATTGCTGGTTTTTTATGTTTTATATAGAATGTATTATTTAAAATTTCTGTTCACTAAACTTATAATACGTTCAAATTGTTCTTTTAGGCCCATGTCAGAATTGTCAAATTCAATAGCATCTTTAGCAATAACTAGAGGAGAATCTTCACGTGTAGAATCTATTCTATCACGTTCTTGAACATTGTGTAAAATTTCTTCATAATTTACCTTATCGCCACGATCTAATAATTCTTTATAACGTCTTGTCGCACGTTTATCGGCAGAAGCAGTCATAAATAATTTTAATTCAGCATCAGGAAAAACAACGGTACCAATATCACGACCATCCATTACAATACCTTTATTTTTTCCCATTTCTTGTTGCTCGCTCACTAATTTTTTACGAACCTCAGAAATTGTAGCAATTTTACTAACCAGTCTAGAAACTTCAATAGTTCTAATAGCTTTTTCTACATTGATATTGTTTAAAATCATTTCGGCAAAGCCTAAACTTTTATTAAAAATAAAAGAAAGAGAAACATTATGTAAATCTGCAATTAAATCGTTTGGATTAAAATGTGAATCTGAAATGTAATTTTGTTGCATAGCATATAACGTAACGGCTCTATACATAGCGCCTGTATCTACATAAATATAGCCTAGCTCTTTGGCTAGCTGTTTAGCTATGGTGCTTTTTCCGGTTGAAGAAAAACCGTCGATGGCAATGGTGATTTTTTGTGTCATAAATGCTTAAAAATGGATCACAAATATACGACAGAATTCTAAAAAAAAAGCCTAGTAATTTTAAATTACTAGGCTTTTTAGTGATGGTTTAATTAATGTTTTTAAAACTCACCAAGTGAAGATCTTATAAAAGTAGTTGAAAATTGACCTAAACTAGAGTAAACTTTAAAAATGTAAGTTCCATTTTGTAAGTCTCTAACATCAATAAAAACAGAAGTCTGATCACCAATTGGTATAGGAATTTCAATAGGGTTAAGGTTTCTGTCAGTTTCATCAAACGGATCTATACGACCATCTTTAAACAAGGTTACACTTTTTACCAAAGCACCTGTTTGTGCATTATAAATATGACCAAATGAAGCAGAAGTTTTTAAACTTTTTCGTTTTAACCACATGGCACCCGTTGTAGGGTTTGGCGATAAGTTAAAATAAGTGTTAAAGTTAATAACAGGTGTTGTATTGCTACAATCTGTGCTAACCACACAACTAGGGTACATATTGGTAATATATGTTTTTATGTTGTTAAAAAACGAAACATTGTTAACACATATAAATTTTAATTTAGGACAGTTACTTACATCTACTCCGCTAGTTTTAATAAATTCAGCATAACTAGTGTAAAAACTATGGTTTCCAGTTGCGTATACTTTTTCAAGATTAGGGTTATTTTCTACACTCAGCTGTTTAAGCTTGCAATTTCTAACATCTATTTCAGAGAATAAGTTATTATAAATTCGTATAGAGTTTAAGTTAATATTAGTTGTGAAATCTAATTTTGTAATTAGATTTTCCCAGGCATCTACATGTTCTAAAGAAGTACAATTATCAGTGTTTAATTCAGAAATTGTACCCCAACCTACTACTATGGTTCTTAAGTTGGTTAAATTAGAGGTGTTTAAATTTGTTAATTGATTGTTATAAGCAGAAAAAACAAGTAATTTTTTATTTAAACTCAAATCAATATTTTTTATAGGATTTGCTCCTATTCTGATGTATTTAAGATTTATATTTTTTTTAAGATCAATATGTGTTAAATTACAGTTCTCAATATATAAAGTATGTAGCTTAATGTTTTTACTTAAATCTACTGTAGGTAAATTATTATAACCTAGACTTATTCCTTCTAAATTTATAAAGTATTCAATTCCTGTAATATCTGTAATATTGCTGTTTGTAAGAAGGTGAAGGCGAATTACTTTTTCAGCTTCGTCAATACAAATTTCACCATCACCATCAGTATCTATACTTTTGTCTTTTAAAATGGCTTGTTTAAAATTAGGGTCTGGGAAATTAATTATTGGGCATCCGGTTGGTGGTGTTTGAATAGTACATTCGCCAATATGTAAGGCGCTACCTATCTGGTCCCAAAAACCTCTGTGGTCTACATTATTAGCTTGTACATTATATTGAGCCTGGCTAATGCAAACATATTTAATCTTACTAAGATTAAAATAAACACCATAAACACTTTCTATTTGAAAAGTGCTATTACCAGTTAAATAAGCATATTCAAGAGGGTTTCCGTCGAGTCTTAATCCCCAAATAATACAGTTTCTAACATCGATGCTTTTTATTTGGTTTCTTTCAGCAACTATAAATCGTAGTTTAGTTAAGGTTTCTGTGTTAATTTCTTTAATATTATTATCGCTACACTTTAATATTTCCAAGTTTGTGAAATATTCTATACCTTCTAAGTTAGATATATTTTTATTGTCTAATTCCAATCTTACAACTGCTAAGGCTTCACTTATTTCAATTTGACTATTTCCATTAGTATCAATAGCAGGGGAGTGAGTTAATAAAGCGTTTTTAAAGTTAGGGTCAGGAAAATTAATTTGTGCAAATGAGTTTGCAAAAAAGCATAAAAACATGCTTGCAATAAGGAGTTGTTTTTTTTTCATAATAAATAGGATTTTTACGTCTATGCTATTTAGACGCAAGGTTTGGGGGATTAAAGTTTAAAATTAAATTTTGTCGCTTATAGCTTCACGACATTTCGCAATTGTTTTTACAAATATTAGTATTTTTTTGAAAGAAAAAAAATCTAAAGGATTGTTTTTTTTAGTGTCAGTTTTATAAAAATTAACAAAGGGTGAATACCTTGTTTTTTAGAGTTTTATGGTTGTTTTTTGTTTTTTGAATTGTGTGTTTGATTTAGTTTTTATATATTTCCTAATAATATTATAGCGAGTTAATACCTTTATTTAAAAAAAAGTGTATTTTTATCGTCCCTTAGGATCCCTTTAAATGAACAAAATAACTAGAAGCATAAAAATACTTTTAGGTGTATTTCTCTTTTGTATATACAGCACTACGGTTGCGCAGACCTTAAATCCACCTACCTTACAATTTGGTGCAAGTGCATGTGATGATGACCCTACAGGTCCTAGGAATTTTCTAATCGACATAACTTATTCCGGAAGCTTTTTTAATGATGATAATAAATTTATTGTAGAATTGTCTGATGCAGATGGTAATTTTGGTACTCCTGCAGTGAAACTTACAGAAGTAAATACACCAGTTCCAAATAACGTATTTATGATAAATAATGTAGGTTTTAATTTACCATCAGGTACTTTTGGGAAAAATTATAGAATACGTGTTCGTAGTACTTCACCAGAGATGAGTTCAGTTTCAAGTTCTTTTCAAGCCTACCATGATATGTTTGCTTCTAATGAGTTAACAATAGCTGATGCAAGTGGAAATCAAAAGTTTACCTTATGTCCTGGAGAAAGTAGAGAGGTCTTTTTAAGTACTACTGTTATTGGTGAATATTTATGGTATAAAGAAAACGGAGCCGTAGATACATTAATTGCTACAACACAAGATCCTAAGTTTACAATAACTGATCCTGGTCTTTATTATGTAGTTGTTGATTATGGCGCTTGTACGGCTGTTGAATCAATTAGGGTTTTAGTTTCAGGTATTAGTACTGCAGATGCGCAGATTGAAGGGGTAGCAGAAATAGAAATATGTAGTAATGAAACACATACATTTAAATCAAAAATAAATAATCCTGCATATACTTATGAATGGTATTTAGATGGTGTGTTAAAACAATCTTCAAATTCAAATCAATATATAACACCAAATGCAGGACAATTTGGTAAATACGTATTGAAAATTATTACGGGTACAGGTACAGATGCTTGTGTTACAACTTCAACTGAAGTAGAACTAAAACAAAAAACAACAGCTAGTTTTTCTATTACCACAGTAGATCCAGGAGAAAGTGTTTGGTTAGAATGTGAAACTAGGAAACTTGAGATTACAGGAGCTCCTTCTGGAGCAACAATACAATGGTATAAAGATGATATAGTGATTCCAGGGGCAAATCAATTTACGACTGCTATTGGTTCATCAGGAGAATATTATGCAGTGGTAACAGACCCAACTACATCTTCATCATGCCCGGCAACAGTAAAATCGGAAATTTATTCTATTTATTCATTAAAAGAATTTAAAGCAGAGATAAGGATAGAAGACACTAATTATAAAGAATGTGAATCTACCGATGCTAAATTAGTTATTGTAGGTGTAAAAGCTCTAGTGAATGAAAATTCGAATGAGTATGATCTAACAGCAGAACAACTTAGTGCAAGTGCTCCTCCATTGGTGCAATATCAATGGTATAAAGATAATGTAGCTATTCCCTCAGCAGGAAATACAAATGAGTATACAATAAATTCTTATTTAAGTAATGGAGAATACGATTTAGAAGTTAGCACTTGTGGATCTGGTGTTATTAAGACAAAGTCAGTTAATAAGATTAATGTTAAGTTGGCTGCACCCTTACCAACAATAACTTCTGCTCCAAACTCAAATTCATTATGTACCGATCCAGGAAGTAAAATAACCTATTCTATAGAAGGAGGTTTATTACCTGGTTTTACATACGAATGGTTTAAGGATGGAAGTACTACAGCAGTTGCAACTGATGTAGTAGATTTTGACGTAGATGCAATAGGTGAATACGTACTTAAAATGACAGGCTTTGGTTGTGAGAGATCAGTAGATCCTATAAATGTAGTATTGTTTGATGAGTCAGTAGTAGAAGTTACACCCTCTGTAAAAGTAGTGTTAAACCAAGGACAAACGGTAACAGTAACGGCATCGGGAGGAGAAAGTTATGTATGGCATTTAGGACAAGATAGTACAGGAACAGTATTGTCAACAAACGAAACATTAGATGTAAATGCTTTAGGCTTTTATACAGTGGTAGTAAGTGTAGGTAGCTGTACGGTTACCAAAACTATAGAAGTTGTAGAACAAGACGATCAAATTATTGTGCCAAATATTGTTACGCCAAATCAAGATGGAATTAACGATACATGGGAAATATCAAATAAATATTCATTTCAACCAACTGTTAGAATACAGTTGTATAACTCAAATGGTAAAGAAATTTTAAACACAACCGATTATCAGAATGATTGGCCAACTGAAAGTTTAGGGAATCAGCGGGTTTTTTATTATAAAATAATTAAAGACGATGTTTTATTTAAAGCAGGAACAATTTCGGTATTAGATTAAAAATTTATGGGGACTAAAAAGTTTATAGTATACATGTTAATATTGGTAACTACGTTTTCGTTGGAAGCGCAGGTATCTAATAGTGCACAACAATACAATAGTTTTACTTCAAGAAACTTTATGAAGTTTAATCGTTTTTTAACAGTACCCACTTTTTCAGCACTTAGAGAAAATAAAACATCAATAACAGCTATTGTTCGTAATAGTAATGTAGCGTTTGAAGACAATCCTAGGTTGTATGTAGGAACGTATTCAGGAAAAATGCGCGAAAATGTTGGAGCTGGATTGGCTATTTACCAACAAGAAGTAGGTGTTTTTAAAGATTTTGGAGCCTTAGCAAATTATGCTCACCGTTTACAGTTAAATGATAATATGGATTTAACTTTTGGATTTAACTTTTTATACAGTCGTAGAAGTGCAGACGGACTAAAAGTAAATTCAGCAGTACCAGATCCACAAGTAGCAAATTTTCAAGATATACCCATCGTAAATTTTCAACCAGCGGTAACCTTATCGTTTGGAAAGTTTGATGTAGGGGTGTTTTTTGAAAATTTAGTAGATTTTAATTTAAAAAGTAGCGAAATGGCTACTTCTTTTGGTGAAAAAACGTTTTCTGCTCATGCAATGTATTCCCATGAATTTACCTATGCATCAGGAATTTTTGAAGGAGCCGATTTAAGAGTTTTAGCAATTGCAAGAAAACCAGGAGAAGAAACATTTAGTGCAGGAGGTAATGCTATTTTAGATTTGCCAAAAGCGGGTTGGATTAAAGCAGGTTACGATAAGACATACGGGATTTCAGCAGGAGTAGGAGTAAATATTTCTGAAAACTTAGCCATAGGATTTACCTATGAGAAAAGTGATTTTGCATCAACAAATGAGATTGGAATAATCTACAATTTTGGTAAAAAATATTTTACAAGAGATCGTCCAACAAGAAGAGGTGGTAATGTAAAAGTTACCTTGCCTAATAGAGGTACTAAGAAGAAGTTAGACTATGATAATCCTGAGCATAATGATTTATCAGACGAAATTCAACAAGCACAAGATTCTATAGATATTTTAAATAAAAAGGTAGATCAAATACTTCGTTTGTTAAAGAATCAACCAGAACCAGTAAAAGTAACTGTAAATACACCTGTTGAAAATAGCACGGATGAAAAAGATACTTCTTTAAAAAGGAGATCAAACAAACCATGGCGTCAAAGTACAGTAACCTACACAGGAGGTGGAGGTACTATGTACTATATAGTTGCAGACAGATATAGAAATAAAGATCGTGTTGATCCATTAATTGAAAAATGGAGTCGATTAGGTTACGAGGCAAAATACATTTTTGAACCTAAAACAAAATGGTATTATGTATACCTTGATAGATTTGCTAAAGAAGAAGATGCAGATGAAAAGTTTTTTGAAGAGTTTAGTGATAAAACTAGGCTATATGAAAAAAACAATGATAAGAACGATGAGTCTTCTATAAAAGTAAAAAAGAGCGGTAAAGATGGAGTTTATGTTCGAAAATTAACTATTGGAAAAGAAGGAGATAGTTATAAAGAACCTAAAAAGCAACCGCCAGCAAGAGTACGTACCATGGCAAAAATGCAAGGAGTAGCACCAGGCTATTATATTGTTGTGTGGGTAAACTCTAAAAAATCGTTAGCAGATAGAAATGTTGATGAATTAAGAAACGATAATATAGACGCAGGATATTTTATAAATCCAGCAACAGGTTATATGCATATATATATAGCTAAGACCCAAGATCGAAAAGAAGCAATACGATTGTATAATAGCAATTTAGATGGCGCTTTTTATGATAGGAAATCCATAATAAATGTAAAATAGTTTTAAGTTTAGGTATAATAATTATCCCCAATAATTAAATTCCCCCATACGATGATGAAAAGATTACTATTAATATTAATATTATTACTTCAAGTAATAGATTTACAGTCTCAGGCATATCCTAAGCCTGTAAGAGAAATAGTTAAAAAAACTAATAAAAGACCAGATAGGCCTTTCACTAATCGTTTAGGTAGTGGTGGTGTTAACATAAGAGGAGATATTACTTTTATAGGGAATAATATTATAAGTAGGTCGTCTGGAACTGATACGCCAGATGTACCTTATAATGGAAATTCTACCAATGGAAGCTTCGATATGCAATACATTGATATTGATGGAGATGCTTCAACAGAGTCATCTTCAAGAGCTGGACTTACATTACCAGCTTGTTCAAGAGTTGTATATGCAGGATTGTATTGGGGAGCAGTATATCCATATGAAACTTGGTTAAATCAAGATTCTTCAACTAGAGATCCTAATAAAGATCAAATTAAATTTAAAATTCCAGGGGATATAAATTATAGAAATATAACAGGTACTGTTATATATGACCAAAATGATCAACCTACATTGAGACCTTACCTATACTATAATGATGTAACTACATTGTTAGCAGGTTTAGGAACTAATGCCAATGGAGATTATTTTGCAGCAGATATTAAAGCAACTGTAGGAGTAGATAATCTTAATGGAGTTGGTGGAGCTGGAGGATGGACTATGGTGGTAATTTATGAAAACGAAAACTTGTCGAGTAAAAACATTTCTATTTTCGATGGTTTTACATCAATAGACCCTAGTATTAATAGTAGTGAAACAATATCGTATTCAGGTTTTCAAACTATACCTGTAGGTCCTGTAAGAGCAAAACTTTTGGTTGGAGTATTAGAAGGAGATAAAGGGATAGGAGGTGATAGCTTTCAAATTCAAGATACTAATGGAGATTATATAGATCAGGAAACACCAAATATAAACCCAGCGCAATTTGGTTGGGTGTGGGATCCTACTATTGGTTGGGTTTGGAGAAGAAATTATAACTTTTTTAATGGATCTATTAGTGAAAACGATGCATACTTAACAGATAGAACTCCAAACAGTGAGAATACTTTAGGGTTTGATGTTGATTTATATCAGTTAGACAATAGTAGTAACAGTATTATAGCAAACGATCAAACGAGTGCAAGTTTACGATTTACCACAAGTGGAGACGTGTATTGGGCTTTTTTAAATGCTTTATCGGTTGAAATTATTGAGCCTAAAATACAGTTAATTAAAACGATTGAAGATGCTGCTGGTAATGATTTGGCAGGAGCACCGGTAGGCTTAGGAAATGAATTATTTTATACAGTACGATTCCAGAATGTAGGAACTGACAATGCTTTAAATACTGAGTTGGTTGATTTACTTCCTAAAAATGTAGATTTAATAGAAGCAGATTTAATATTACCTGCAGGTTTAACTGCAGCGAATTATACGTATACACCACCGGCTTTAGCAAACGGTTTTAGAGGAGAATTACGTTTTAACATACCAGATAGTATGGTTGAAGAAGGTGATCCTGCGTATGAAATAAAAATAAAGGTACAAGTAGTTTCAGATTGTAACGATTTAAGAGATGTTTGTTCTAATCGTATTCAAAATCAGGCTTTTGCAAATTATGATAGTGATGAAGGAGGAACGCCGAGAGTAATAAATGAACCAAGTTTTGCAGGTATTGACGCATGTAATTTTGGTATTGTAGGTACTTCAAATTTCTTGGTTGATACTTCTGGATGTACATTTGAAAGAACACAAGTTTTATGTGGTGGGAATTTAGATTTAGTAGCAGGAAATGGTTTTGCATCTTATTCATGGGTAAATGCAAATAATCCTGGAACGGTAATAGGAACTAACCAAACATTAACAGTTACCCAAGCAGGTACCTATACAGTAACTAAAACAGCGCCAGTAGGTTGTATTGATAGTACAGAAACAGTTATTGTAACTGATTTTAATTCGCAACCGAATCCTTTAGCAGGTTTTGCAGATCAAATTTTAACTTCATGTCCAAGTAATAGTTTTCCTTTGGCTGAAATTTATTTATGTGGAGATGGAAGTACACGAGAAATAAATTTACCTTTTGTTGCAAGTTCAGCAACTACAGTACGATGGTTTCAATTAGATGAAAGCTCATGCCCAGATCAAACAGTAGTAGGATGTGCAAACGTAAGTTCAGCATGTACATGGAATGATTTAGGAACTGATTTAACAAGGACTTTTAGTGATGCAGGAGAGTATAAATTAGAAGTATTGTATGACGGATTATGTCCAACTACCTATTACTTTAATGTTTATAAAGCAACGTTGAATCCTACTATAGTAAAAGAAGATATTCTTTGTGGGGCTTCTGCAGATATTACCATAAACAATATTCCAGTTGGATACGAATATAGCTTAACAGGACCAGGAGGTTTCAATGCTCCATTCCAAGCTGGTAATACATTTACAGTAACACAACCAGGAGATTATGATTTATCTATTCGTTTAGCAGGATCTTCTGCAGCGGCGTGTACTTATACTTTTCCTTCAATAAACATACAAGAAGAAACTATAGATATAGACGTAATTACAACGAATATGCAATGTGCTAATGAACAAGCACAAATTAGAATTCAAGTAAATAACGTTCCAGGAGATTATACATATACGTTAACACAAGGAGGTGCAACAGTTGCTACTTTTGGACCTGTAGCTACAAACGATCATACTTTTAATGTAACAGATGGTGGTACCTATACTGTAAATGTTACTACTGCGGATTGTGCTGCTACAGAAATGATAAATATAGTAGAGCCAGCAGAGCTTAATTTAGCTGCAGTAGCTACAAAAGATATTTCATGTCTTAATGGGGCTTCTAATGGAATTATAACATTAAATGCCACTGGAGGTACAATTAATACTGGAGATAATTATACTTTTGCTGTATGGTCTAAAGATGGAGTAAATTTGCATGCTAGTATTGCAGCGATACCATCAGGTGATTATTTTACAAATACTACATTTAATGTTATTAATGGGCAAGAAGGAACCTATACTTTTTTAGTAATAGATAGTAATAATTGTTCTACAATATCAAGTCCAGTAACAATTAATGTTGAACCACCATTACAATTTACACACACCACAACTGATATTTCATGTAACGGTTTAACAGATGGTAGAATAGAAGTAAATGTAGTAGGAAGTGATTTAGGCTTTGCTCCGATAGAGTATAGTATCAATGGAGGTACAAATTGGAATACAACAGGAGTGTTCAATAATTTATCAGCAAATACTAATTATACGATTACAATTAGAGCGTCTAAAACAGGTTATCAATGTAATTACGAAATAACAAATATTGCAATTAACGAACCAACTGCTTTAGCAGGAGGTACAGTTGCTGCTACAGATCTTGTATGTAATGCGGCAGGAAATACCGTATTAGGAAGTTTAACATTTACAGCACCAACAGGAGGTACACCAGCTTATACATTTTATTATCGATTAACGGGCGCTACTAATTATAGTGCAGCAGCAGGAACCACTGTTTCAAATTTACCAGCAGGAACATACAATACAAGAGTAGAGGATGCGAGAGGGTGTATAAGAGATTTAGGAGATGTAGTAATAGCTCCATTACCAGCAGCACCTACTTTAGGAAGTTCAGTTGTTTATAATTGCGACGGTACAGCAAATGTAACGATAACTCCAAGTGTAGGAACTTATACATATAGCTTAGATGGAGGAACAGCACAGTCAAGTAATGTATTTAATAATGTAGCCGTAGGATCACATACGTTTACAGTTGCATACGGAAGTGCATGTACAGAAGATATTATTGTAAATATTGCTGCAGGGCAAGAGTTTACAGGTAGCGTTGTTGGAAATACAGATAGTGAATGTCATGGTTCTGATAATGGGACAATAACTATTTCTGCCAATAATTTTACTGGAGGAAGTTATGAATATTCAATTGATGGAGGAACAACTTGGTCGTCAACAGCAGATAATCCATATAGAATTGTTGGATTAGCAGCAGGAACATATAGTGTATTTGTAAGAGAAACTTCTGGAGCTTTAAATTGTGATATTGATTTAGGGCAAGTTATAATAGGAGAACCTACAGAATTAACTTTATCAGCTTCAGTAACACAGCAAGCTGTTTGTGCTGGTGCAGCAACAGGAGGTACAATTACAGCTGTGTCTACAGGAGGTATACCTCCATATACATTTAGTGTTGATGGAGGAGCAAATTGGCAATCATCTCCAGTATTTACAAATGTTGCAGTAGGGAATTACATTGTAATGGTTCGTGACTCTAGAAATTGTAACGAATGTGGATGTACGGCAAACTTATTTGAAAATGGAAGTTTTGAATCACCAGCGTTAGCTACAACTGGTTTTCGTCAAAGAAATGAAGATGATGTCCCAGGTTGGGATACAACAGACCCTTCAAATAGAATAGAAATATGGTATAATAATTTCTTAGGTGTAACTCCGCATGATGGAGTAGCTTTAGCTGAATTAAATGCTAGAAATCCAGGGTCATTATATCAAGAATACTGTACAGAACCAGGAGATGTAATCAATTGGTCTGTAGCACATAGAGGTAGAAGTGGAGTAGATGTAGCTTCTGTTAAGATTGGAGGAGATTTAGCAACTGCACCAATAGTAGAAACAATGTCTGATGGTACATCAGCTTGGGGAGTCTATTCAGGAACTTATACAGTTCCAGTAGGACAGTCAACTACAGTTATTGCTTTTGATGCAGTATCTACAGCAACGGGAAGTTTAAGTGTAGGTAATTTAATTGACAATGTACAAATTACAATAGCGAGAAATAGTTGTGTACCAGTTAGTGTAACTGTTGATCCACCAGCAACAGTATTACACACGGCCACAGTAACACAATGTTACGATGGAAGTAATGGCGAGATAGTTGTAAATGTAACGCAAGGAAACGGCGATTATCAATTTAGTTTAGATGGCGGACCATGGCAAACCCCAACTCCAGCTACGGCAACTACCTATACATTTACAGGATTAACGCCAAAAGCATATACAGTAGATGTACGCGATGGATCGGGTTGTGTATCAACACAAACAAATCATACATTAAATCCACAATTAGGATTAACAACTACGTTAGTAGACGAAACGTGTAATACAGGAACGATTACAAT
>NZ_CANLTU010000009.1 GCF_947494125.1 uncultured Tenacibaculum sp. | reverse complement strand
GCGTATTAGAGGCCCATGCTGCTGTTACTCCCGCTGGTAAGCCCGTAGCTATACCTATACCCGTTGCTCCCGTAGTTGCATGTGTAATATTGGTAAGTACCGTATTTATACATAGCGTTGGCGTACTCGATGCCACTGCTACTGTATTATCTGGTTCTATAGTTAGTACAGCTTCACTTGATGTAATTGTTGTACAACTATTTTTAGTACTTGTTAATAGTACTCTATATTTATTTGTTGATATTGATTGTAAAGGATTTGTTAAGGTTAAAGAAGCTGATGTTGCCCCGCTATAGATTCCTCCATCTGTTATTGCATTCCATGGTCCTGAACCTCCTACTTGTTCTTCCCATTGGTAAACTAAACCTGTTGTTGAAGCTGTACTACTACTATAATCTGGCACTCTTGCTCCTACAGCTCCTGTAAAAACTGTTGTACTTAATGACTCTCCTGCAACTGTAAAAATAGCATTATCTCCTAAACAAATTTCTGTTGGATTTGTAGGCTCTGTAGCTATTTGTATGATTGTAGCTTCCAACTCATTACCTATTACTCCATTATAACTAGTAGGTAATATTACCATTCCTGTAGTTACTTGGCCTGCAGTATTTATCCCGTCTCCATCTAAAATATCATCATCATTAACATCTATACCTCCTGATTCTTTAACATCACTACATAAGTCATTATCCGAATCGGAATCTAAATGATTAGCAATATTATCTCCATCTAAATCATAAGCTGCTTCTACTACTCCATTAACATCTCCTATCCCTGCATTGGTATCATCATCATCTAAATAAAGTGCGATTCCATCTAAATCCCCATCTACTAAAGGATCTATGCCTCCTAGTTCTATTGAATCTAAGATCCCATCATTATCATCATCTATATCTATAACATCATATACACCATCAAAATCTGTATCTGTTGTTACCACAACTGCTAGTGTTATATAGCTACCATGTGTTAAAGTAACATCTGCTATTTCTCCACTTGCATTTAACTGCCCTAATATAGTTGTCCCTGAAGAAAAATCTCCATCAGCATCTTCTATTAGAAAGTATGTCGCATCAAATCCATCAAATTTCATGTTTACGGTTTGTGAAAAATTTGTAGCATTTACTTTCCACTCTCTTATAACACGAGATGTATACTTGGCTGTATTAATTTCTGTAGTTTGTGTTGTAAGGCCACCATCATTATTTCCTAAAACTAAAAATTGTAAGTCGTTTGTATGAGCTGTTGCTCTACCAAGATTTGGTGATGTAAAATCGTTATCTAAAGCAATTGTTATAACTGCATCACTATTAATCGATTTAGACACATATTGCTCAAAACTTGCATCATCTCTACCAATGCCAAAAATATCTTTGCTATACCCAACATTATCAGACGCATCCCACATGATCGTAGTACCATCACTAGCAATATAATCTTGTGGAACTGTTTGGTCCAACGTAACTCCATATTTAATTGCTAAATAAGATTCAATTTTCTTTCTTTCAGTAAAATTATCAGTATCAAAGAAAACAATTTCTGAAATGTGATTTGTATTTCCGAAACCACCACTAGCTATTCCAATATGTAAAGGATGATTAATAGCGTCAACCGTTTGACCTGGAGTACTGTTCGAAACAGAAGCAGCTCCGTTAACCGCCATCCTTTGCGTACTACCTACACTTTGAGCTGCAACAATTACTGGAACATTAGCCGTATAAGGTCTATATATAGCTTCAGGATCTCTATTTCCAGCCCAATCATGATGCTCATAAGCCATTTCACCTTGATGAGCTGTTAAAATCCACCCATTGTCCCAAAACGATTCTTGCTTTCTTGAAAGGATAATCCTATAGTCACCAGCTCCACTGTATGCAGATTTCGATACCGCATATATTGATCTATTAGATGTTTCAAAGATGTTGTTATCAGCCACAGTGAGATACCTATCAGATCCTCCAGGACTAAACTGAATAGAACCATGGAAGTTAAACCCATTAGTACCATTAGCTGCTTGGTAGAACGGTTGATTAGCACTTGAACCATTTCCTGCATTAAAAGGAACATCTGATTGATCTTTCCAATCTGATACATTTCCTCCTTGTGTAGTTGTATTTGTTCCATCATCTGCAACTAACCATAATTCCAAATCTTGAGATACTCCTCCTGGGTATTTCTTTTTAACAAAAATAGTAAGGTAGTCCCCATCATTTAGTGTTACACCTGTAATTTCACCGTTTTTATCAAGTAAACCTACCTCTGTTGCACCAGTTGAAAAATCACTATCAGTACCATCTTTCATTAGGTAATATTTAGCAGTACTTGTAGATTCAAATCCAGTAAATTTCATATTTACTGTTTCTGAGAAGTTGGTAGCATCTACCTTCCATTCACGAGTTACACGTTTGTTATACAAACCACTTGCAGGCAACTCTGTTGTTTGTGAAGGAGCTGTAGCTCCATCATCATTCCCTAAAGTTAAGAATTGATATTCATTTGTATGTGCCGTTGTTCTTCCCGCATCAATATTAGATAATGTGAAATCATTATCTAATGAAACAGTAATAATTGCATCACTATTAATAGAAGTAGATACACGTTGATCTAATGTAGACAAGTCATCTCTACCGATACCAAAGATATCGTTATCATATCCTGCATTTGTAGTTGCATCCCACATCAATGTAACCCCATCAGAAGCTAAATAATTTGTAGCCACATTTTGGTTTAGTGTAATACCGTATTTAAGCGCAACATATGAATTAACACGTAACTTTTCTGTAGCAGAAAGTACACGGTTATAATTAACGATTTCACTCATCGATCCTCTCCAACCAGTATGACCAGATCTTACACCTATAAATTCAGAAGTTGTACTAAAATCAATTGTGTTAGTGGTAGTACTTGCTTGAACCATACCATTAAACCCAACGCTCCAATCATTTGCTGCCGCATGAACATTGAAGATATTCCATTCTCGTGTTTCTATACCAATGTTATTTACAGCACTAATTCCAACTTTTGCGTTAGTGATAGTTCCAGTTAAAGGATTCCAACCAAACATATCATTTGAACCATAAGCATTATAAACGGCATTATCACCAAATGCATAATTTGTGTTAGTTGTATTGGATAGTTGAAATGGCGTACTGTTATTATTAGTACCAATTCTGTTATCTTTTACAACTGCAAATACATCTCCTGCAGTATTATCATTGACAAAATCTCCATCATCATCCCTTAACCAATCATCTCCATCAAAATCTACTGAATTATTAAAATTCAACACCGTTGCTTGTACTTCAGGAGTACTATTCACAGTTCTGAAGTTATTACCTCCTGGTGAAATATCTGTCCAACCTACACCATTTACCATGTTACCAAGTACTTCTTGGTTGGCATCTAACCATAGTTCCATTCCTGCAACAACTCCTCCTGGAGCTTTTACTGCGGCAACAATTGTTAAATACTCACCATCTGCAAGAGTTACTCCTGTTATTTCTCCATTAACATCCAAAGCACCAACTTCTGTTGAACCTCCATTGCCAAAATCACCATCATCATCTTTCATTAAATAGTATGTAGTTATTGCTGTTGTGCCATAACCTGTAAAACTCATATTAATTGATTGTCCGAAATTGGCAGATTTATCAACCTTCCATTCTCTTGCAATTCTAGCATTATAGGAACCTGTTGGCAATTCTGTTCCTTGATTTGCAATAACACCACCATCATTATTTCCTAAAACCAAAAACTGTAGATCGTTTGTATGAGCTGTTGCTCTACCTTGATTGGCTGAAATAAAATCATTGTCTAAAGCAATGGTAATAATTGCATCGCTATTAACAGACATTGATACACGTTGATCTAATCCAGAGGCATCATCTTTAGCTATACCAAAAATATCAGCATCATATCCTGAATTCGCAGTTGCATCCCAGATAGTTGACCCATCAGATGCTAAATAATCAGCTCCTCCTCTTAACGTAATACCATATTTAATCGCCAAATACGATTCTACCCTATTTATTTCGGAAGTATTTAATTCCCAAGGATAGTGAATAACTTCTGCAATATCACCATTAAATCCCTCATTCGCAGGAAATCCTGGAGTAGCACCAATGTAAAAATCATTATTTGGATGTAATCTAGTTCTCCAATCAACATCGGTAACTGCAATATCTGAGGCACCATTCATGTTTGTTAAAATATTATTCCCTAGAACATACTGAGGATTAAGATATTGACCCGAAAGAATATATGACCCTGGGTTAACGTAATCTCCTGTACTACCACCATATCCTTGATTTCTAGTTACTATCCATCCATTGTTTCCATTCGAACGTAAATCAAAACTTTGGTCACTAGCTGCACCATTTCCGTAACCAGTTATAATCTCATTCCCTGAAAATGTGTTTGTAGTTACAACAAACATTGTTCTGGATTGTTTTCCAAACGCAAAACCATTCACATTATCACCATTTGACATTCCGTCATCTGTAAAATCTACAGTTGGGTTAAAATTCATCAATTCTGCTGCTGTCGTACTATAATACGTTGGATTACCATAATTTTGTGATAAATCGTTACCATTTATAGATTGATCAATCCAAGTAGTAGCAGTCACTCCATTGGCATCAGTAATACCTGCATCAGCTTTATGCCACGATCCAAGTACTACTGAAGTAAACAATTGATTATCTGGAATATCTACAAATGTAGCTCCACCACCAGGTAGGTCCCATTGTACATATAATTGTTCACCACCACTATTTTCACTATACCTTACTTCCAAGGCATGAAATCCTGCAGTAAGATTAATAATCGGTGAGTCAACAGTTCCACAGCAGTTTCCTGAAAAAAGTAATACGCCATCTATAAAAAGAGCCGCTTCATCATCTAAACCATTAAAACGGAAGGTATAATCTCCAGCAGTAAGAATATTTACATCTGTATTTAATACTAAAGAAAAGTTAGTATTAATTTCATTTGTAAATAAATCATCTACATGTGTAAAATCATCAACATAACCTGTTTGACGTAGTGTTCCCGTAATACCATCTTCTGGTGTTGCATCATATCCTGAATAAAGTTCGTAGGCTATTCCATTAGAATAGCCTGAAGATACCCCTCCAGGTGATTGACTATAGGATCCCTGAACAAGAAGCATTAGGAAGATTCCTATAATGTAAGTGTATTGTTGCTTCATAAACTTATTTTTAAAAGATTAATTTTCTTTATTTTTAGTATTACTCCCTCTTTTTCTTAAATAAAACAAGTTGATTTATTTTATTATAAGCAAGAAAAACTGGCTGTTTTTTGCTTAATACTGAACTAAATTTAGTCAAGTTCCTTGTGTCTTTTCCTAAGCAAGTAACAAACGGTTGTTTTTAGTAACAAACGGTAAGATTTTGAAGATCAACGGTGTGTATTACAAAATAATCGGCAATTATAGTATGATTATCTCCGAGATATAGAAATGTATTTTCTAAGATTTTTTCTTTTCTAATAGTTTACATAAATAAAAAAGACCTTGAATTTTCATTCAAGGCCTTTTCGTCTAACCAAACTTAGTATAAAAACTAACTACTACTATTATTTATATTTTCATCTCTTTTTGAGGAATCTTCTCCTTTCAACAAATTGTTTACTCGGAGAAGTTTTTTAAGGGCTTGTTCATTTTAAGGGTAACCTCTTTAAAGAATTATTATCTCGTTTACATTAGTATGACACGTTTTTTTTGGAGTAGTCACATTTAAACAAAAAAAAACTCAAAAAAAGTTTTTTTGAGTTTTTTAATACAAATATTTTCTAAGAACTACCCGATGCTCTGGAATAGATTTATCGTAGTTTTTTATTAAACTTTCCAGTATTTCTGGAGGTTTCACGCCTATCTCTTTTTTTGATTTGTATTTTGAAACATACAAATCATAAGTTTTATTATTTTTTTCAAAAATTAGAAAATGATATTCATTTAATTCTGAAAAACATATATCATTTCCTGAAAAAGTTCCCGAATTGTCTGTTATAAATTCTGAGAACTCATAATATCTAAAAATATTCTCCATACTAAATAATCTCAGCAGATAAACCTAATTGTAATAATTTAGAACATCTTGATTCTAAATCCTTGTATTCTCCTGTTTTAACTGCACATTTACCTTTGTAATGCACTAAAGTTGCACATTGCTCTGCCTGCTCTAGGGTATGGTCGCATACATCAACCAAACTATCAATAACATGATCAAAAGTATTTACATCATCATTATGCAAAATAATTTCATGCTTTTTTGTTTCTTGTATTAAAACATCTAGCTCTTCCTGTATCTTTTCTATCGTACTCATTTGCTTTATTTTTGATATTGCAAAGCTACCCAATTATTTCTTTCAATGGTTTTATTTAATGTTAAAGCGTACTTAGACACCTCAGCATCAACAATTGGTATATCTTCACTATAGAATCCACTTAATAACAAAATTCCTTTTTCACTTAAACAATTTGTATAGGTTTCCATGTCATTTAGCAAGATATTACGATTTATATTTGCTATAATTATATCGTATTTTTTCCCTGCTAAGAGCGATGCTTCACCTTCATATACAGAAATATGTTTACATCCATTTCTTTCTGCATTTTCTACCGAATTTTCATAACACCATGCATCTATATCTATTGCATCAATAGGTTTTGCTCCTTTCATTTCAGCAAAAATTGCTAAAATTCCTGTACCACAACCCATATCTAGCGTTTTTTTATTCTCAACATCTAAATCTATCAAATGCTGCACCATCATATGAGTAGTTTCATGATGCCCTGTACCAAAGCTCATTTTTGGCTCTATTACAATATCGTATTTTAAATTTGGGTTTTCATGAAACGGCGCTCGTATGCTTACCAAATCTTCAACTCGAATTGGATTAAAATTTTTCTCCCATTCAGCATTCCAATTCGTTTGCTCTATTTCTGTGTGATTGTACGTTATTTTAAATTCTTCCGATTTTAAAATATAAACTTCCGATAAAATATCTTCTTTCCACTCCTCCTTTTGAACATAAGCTGTTACTCCATTATCGTTTTCTACAAAACTTTCAAAACCAACCATCCCTAATTCTGCAATTAGAATTTCTGTTGCTGGTTCTTTAGGTGTTACTTTAAAAGTATACTCTATATAAATATTATCCATTAAATTGCATTAATAATAGCTACAAAATCTTCAGTCTTTAGAGCTGCTCCTCCTATTAATCCTCCATCTACATCCGGCTTTGAAAATATCTCTTTTGCATTTGCTGGTTTCACACTTCCTCCATATAAAATTGAAATAGCATTTGCTACCTCTGTTCCATATTGTTTCTCCATAATTCCCCTAATAAATGCATGCATTTCTTGTGCTTGTTCTGGCGATGCCGTTTCTCCTGTACCTATTGCCCAAACTGGTTCGTATGCCAAGATTATTTTAGAAAAGCTCTCTTTTTTAAGATGGAATAACCCTTCTTTTAATTGTGTTTCTACTACCTTAAAATGATTTTCTGATTTTCTATCTTCCAATTGCTCTCCAAAACAAAAAACAACTTCCAAATTGTTCTTTAATGCTGCATCTACCTTCTTAGCCAATAAATCGTTCGCTTCATTGAAATACTCTCTACGCTCTGAGTGTCCTAAGATTACAATATTAACACCTAAATTAGTTAACATACTTGCAGAAACCTCTCCTGTAAATGCTCCTTCTTTTGCTTGGTGCATGTTTTGTGCAGCAACTTCTATTTTAGATTTTTTCGATCTTTTTATTGCTGAATTTAAATTCACAAAACTAGGTGCTATTACCACCCTAGCATCGCTTTCTGTATTCTTTATACCTTTCTTTATTCCCTTGATTAATTGTTTAGCTTCTTCAAGGTTTTTATTCATCTTCCAGTTACCTGCAACTATCTTTTGTCTCACTTTTGTCTTAATTTATATTAAAAATATTATTTTATCAAGAATCTCTTTAACAAATGCTATCCTTTTTACTACTTTAAAAATAATACCATCGAAGATTTCTTGTTAAGCTGAAGATTATTTTGTGCTGCAGAAAACTAGTTTTTATAAAAAACAATACTACAAGCTACTTAGCTATTAAACAGCTAAAATACATTATTTTTTTAAGCCCTCTAAGATTAAATTGTCTGTTGCTTTTGTTGCATTAAAAACCTCTATTTTTCCTGCTTCATTTATTAGTACATAACGTGGAATCCAATTTAAACCTAAGAAGTCTCCAAAACGCCCTTTCCATCCCGACTGCATAAAGTAGTGCTGCCCTTTTAACTTCAATCTTTCTACACCTTCTTTCCAAGATTCTAAATTTCTATCTAATGATAAAAACAAGTACACAACATCAGGGCTTTGCTTTTGTAGCTTTTTTACTTTTGGTAAACCTTTTAAACAATCTGTACACCAAGATGCCCAAACATCTATCAATATTTTTTTACCTTTATTGTTAGCTAAAATTTCCTTGAAACTTACTTCTTCATTATTCATAGCTATAAAAACATCATTTAATGCTTCTTCAGAAAATGTTGTTGGACTTTCCATTGTACAACTATATAATCCTATGAATAATGCTAACATCCCTTTCTTAATCATGTCTTATTTAATTTTATTTTTAAATTTATCTGACAGACTTGATGTTTTATAAAGTATAATTTTTCCTTCTTTATCAAGAATTAGAAACCTAGGTATTGTTTTTAGTTTTAAAAACTTTCCTAAATCTCCTTTTCCTTTTTTAGGTATATAATAATGTTGTCCTTTTACCTTAATACTTTCAAGTCCTCTTTTCCAGTCGTAATAGGAATGATCTACTGACAAAAAAACATAATTAATTGAAGGGTTTTCTTTTTGAAAAGCAATAACATCTTCAAAACTATCCTGGCTTACTGGGCAATAAGTAGCAAAAATTTGTACAAACTGCTTTTCTGCTTTGTTCTTTTTTATAATTTCTTTTAACGTTATTGTATCTCTACTTTCTGTTACTAACTTTTCATTTAATGAAACTCCATTAAACTCTTTTGGCTGAAAAACTGCACAGCTACTTAGTATTGAAAAACCTATAATAAATAAAAAAAATCTCATATTTAACTTAATCTAATTCTTGGATCTAGCCAGCTATAAACAACATCAACCAAAATATTTATAATAATAAACAATGTGGCTACTACTAACACAGCTCCCATTATTACTGGCAAATCAAGTGTATTTAATGAATTTACAATTTCTTTCCCTAATCCATTCCAATTAAAAATATACTCTACAAATACCGCTCCTGCTAACATTGATGCAAACCATCCCGAAATTGCTGTTATCACAGGATTTAAAGAATTTTTTAATGCATGCTTTTTAACCACCTGAGCCATTGTTAATCCTTTTGCTTTTGCCGTTCGTATATAATCTTGACTTAATGTTTCTAACAATGAATTTCTCATTAACTGTATTACTACTGCTAACGGACGTATTCCTAAAACTATTGCTGGTAATAGTAAGTTTTTTAACTGTAAATACCTTCCTTCTCCAAAATCGTCTACTTCATACAAACTTCCTGTCATTTCTAAATTGGTGTATTTGTGTAATACAAAGCCAAAAAACCAAGCAAATAAAATAGCTGAAAAGAATGACGGCACACTCATTCCAAATGTACTTACTACAGCTATAACTCTATCGAATATGGAATCTTTATATAATGCTGAAACCACACCTAGTAATATCCCTAATAATAAAGCTATTACTATTGCCGAGACTGCTAAAACTGCTGTATTCGGCAATGTTTCAGCTATAATTTCCGACACTGCTTTTTCATTTTTCTGAAATGACTCTCTTAAATATGGATATTTTATAGCTATCGTTTTTTCTCCTACTGAAAACAATTTTTGTTCGTTATACTTCCCTTTTGTTAAAAATGTATAATCTTCTTTATTTTTACTGTGAACTGAAAGCGGAGATACATCGTTTAAATAATATAAATACTGCGTAAATACAGGTTTATCAAAACCATATTTTTTTCTAATATTATTTAACTGCTCTGTATCTTCCCTTTGATCAAGCATCATACGAGCTGGATCCCCTGGTAAAATATTGAACAATAAAAAGATAACAGTTACCACTCCAAAGAGCGTTAAAAACCCGTAAAGTATTTTGTTAATTATATATTTAAACATCTGAAACAAAGATAACAGAAAGTGGCAAAATTGTGTACTTTTGTACAACTTTTACAACAACACATGACAACACAACAACTTGTATCTGAAATTAAACGAAAAAACTCGTTTTTATGCATTGGCTTAGATGTAGATTTAGATAAGATACCACCCTATTTATTAAAAGAAGAAGATCCTATTTTTGCCTTTAACAAAGCTATTATTGATGCTACACATCATTTATGTGTAGCTTACAAACCGAATACTGCTTTTTATGAAGCTTATGGGTTAAAGGGCTGGAAAGCTCTAGAAAAAACCATACAATACATTAACGAGAAGCATCCTGAGATTTTTACGATTGCCGATGCTAAACGTGGAGATATTGGAAATACCTCTACTATGTACGCCAAAGCTTTTTTTAACGACCTTGCTTTTGATAGTGTTACTGTAGCTCCTTATATGGGTAAAGATTCGGTGGAGCCTTTTTTAGCTTTTGAAAACAAACACACTATAATACTTGCCTTAACCTCTAATCAAGGTGCTTTCGATTTTCAAACGAAAACTGTTAATGGTAAAGAATTATACAAACTAGTTTTAGAAACTTCGAAATCGTGGAAAAACGCAGAAAACTTAATGTATGTGGTAGGAGCTACTAAAGCTGAATTTTTAGCAGACATAAGAACTATAGTTCCTAATTCGTTTTTATTAGTTCCTGGTGTTGGTGTACAAGGCGGAAATTTACAAGACGTTTGTAAATATGGTATGAACGATACTATTGGGTTATTAATTAATTCTTCTCGTGGTATTATTTACGCTTCCAATGAAAATAATTTTGCTGAAGCTGCCGCTAAAAAAGCTAAAGAATTACAACTTCAGATGAAAGAAATCTTAAACTAGTTTGCCTATGATGTTCAAAGACCAAATGAATAGAGTTTTTGAATTAAATAAAACCCCTAAACGTATTATTTCTTTAGTTCCAAGTCAAACAGAATTACTTTTTGACTTGGGATTAGAAGAATCTATAGTTGGGCTTACTAAATTTTGTGTGCACCCTATTCATTTAAGGAAAGAAAAAACTATTGTTGGTGGCACTAAAACTATTAAAGTTGATAAAATAAAAAGTTTAAATCCTGATATTATTCTTTGCAACAAAGAAGAAAATACTAAAGAGATTGTTGAAATTTGCGAACAAATTGCTCCTACTCATGTTTCTGATATTTTTACTCTTGATGACGCAAAAGAACTAATAACTCAATACGGAACTATTTTTTCACTTAAAAAACAAGCATTAGAAATTACTACTGAACTTGATAATAAGATTGATAACTTTAAGCAATTTATTAAAAATAAAAAAGAACTAAAAGTAGCCTATTTTATTTGGAGAGATCCATGGATGGTTGCAGGAAAGAATACTTTTATTAATCATCTTCTAGAACTAAATAAATTTAAAAATGTTTATAATTCTATAGATCGCTATCCTGAAGTTAATATAGCTAACATTGTATCTAATGGTAATCCAGATTTAATATTACTCTCCTCTGAACCTTACCCTTTTAAAGATAAACATAGCAGTGAATTAAGAGCACACACAAACCTTTCAAAAATATTTTTTGTTGATGGTGAGATGTTTTCTTGGTATGGCACTAGATTATTAAAAGCCTTTGATTATTTTATAGATTTACACAACAGAACTTGAGAGGTCCTTATCTAAATATTTAATTCTATTCAGTTTCTCTAAAACTTTCATTGCCTTAAAAGCAGAACGATCACTTTTACATTCATCTTCATACTTATAATCATTAGCTCTTTCAACCAATTTACGGTACCTTCTTTCAAGATGCTCCTTGTACCTATGTAATTGACTAACTCTTGACATGTTTATATTTGATTAACTCGGACTATAAATATACACAAATATTTGACTTACAGCAACATATAACCATTCCTCTTTACGTTTTAAGTGTTTTTCCTATCGTGCATTTAAATTTCTACACATAAATCAATAAAAAGAGCTTTCTATTAGTGCGACTAATTGAAAACTCTTTTATTAAACTATAACTGATATACAATTATTATAGCTTACCTTTTATCCTGTAAAGCAAATACTTGACGTAACAATGCTGTATTACGTAAACCTACCTTTTCACGAATTCCTTTTTCTTCTACTGCTATCATAGTGAAAACACCATTTAAGGCTTGTGTTGTAACATAATCTGTTAAATCTGGGTTCACTTTTTTCACAAACGGAATACTATTATATTTAGAAATTAAATTCGTCCAAATTTTATCTGCTCCAACTTTTCCAAAAGAATTTTTTATTACTGGATTGAATTGACTATACAATGCCTTATTTGTTTTTCCTTCTAAATAGGTCGTTGCCGCATTTTGCTCTCCTAATAAAATGTTTTTTGCATCATTAAAGGTTATTTCTTTAACTGCATTTACAAATATTGGTGTTGCTGTTTTTACTGCATCTTCAGCCGTTCTATTTATCGCTTTTAATCCTTCATCTGCTAAATTACTTAATCCTATTTTACGTAATCCTTTATCTACAGCTCTTAATTCTTCTGGTAAAACAATTTTCACCAACTGATTTCTATAAAAACCATCTTTAGCTGTTAGTTTATTTACTTGATTTTTTATTCCATTATCTAATGCTTGACGTAAACCATTTCCTATTTGATCTTGCGATAAAACTCCTCCTTGTGGTAATTGATTTACTACTTTTTGTAATTCTGCACATCCTGTTAATAGAACAACAAATGCTACTGCTATAATTTTCTTCATTTCTGTTTGATTTATATTTTTTAGAAACAATTATTTATTAATTGTCACTTTATTTAAAACTATCTGTTTTTTTATCATAACCATAAGGACAATGCTTACACCCGTTCTTACAACAATATCCTCTCTTTAAATGATATTTCTCTGTAAATACTCTATACCCCTGCTCATTTAAATAATAATCTTCTTCAGTTAGGACTACTCTTTTATTATACATAAATGCAAAAGTAATTGTTTTATTTTTACCAAACTTGACATAACAAAAAGCTTGCTAAATACTCATATATATAGTACTATTGAATACATTTATTTTGATCACAACATTAACAATCATTAATGAACAATTTAATAAAGAAATACGAACTCATAATTACTGATAATTATGAACTAACTTATTCATTCTTTGAAGAAGAAATTAACAAAACTAAAAGTGTTTACATAGAAATCATGCTGGTTTGCAAATATCTTTGTGATGAAAAAATAGACCAAGCTAAAAATATTTTTAGTAAAATTAAACTCCAAGAGGTTAATAGTCCAATGTTAAAAAGCTTATTAAAAATGAGTGAAGGTTTAATTAAATCTAAAGAAGGAGAACATAATTCAGGCATTGAATTACTTAAAGAATCTATCGATATAGATACTTTAAGTCAAAATAAATGGGTTCGTTTAAAGTTATATTTAGAATTAAAAGAAAAAACACCGTATGAAGCATGGGGATATATAGAAGACGCGATAAAGATCGACCCTAACTTTTATGCAGCTTTAGTTGAAAAAAGTTTTGGCTTAGACCCTTCAATTAATCATACAGAGATTATAGATCTTTTAAATAAAATACCTAGTACTTATAAAGATGCGGATTGTTTTAATCTTTTAGGGGTTGCCTACTTAAATTCCGAAAGTTATGAAAAAGCAAAACTCAACATTGAGCAGTCTATAAATATAAAAAAGACAAGTGACAACTTATTTTCATATGCTAATTTTTATCACCAATATGAACATAATCTAAATAAAGCAGAAAAATTATACCTTGAAAGTCTTTCTCTTGACAATTCTAATCAAGACGCTAGAAATTCTTATGGTTGGTTATTGTTTGATTTGAATCGAATAGAAGAAGCTGAAAAAATATTTATATCAATGTTAGATTTTTCTAAAGATCAAGAAATTTTCAGTCAAATAATTTTCTTTTTCCTCATGAGTAAGAATCTTGAAAAAGCAAAATTATATGTAAATATTTCTTCAAAAAAAAATGACTCCAACTATATGAATGACGGATATTTTATCATGATCAAAATCTTAGAAAAGAAAGAGTATAAAAAAGACTATACGTCATTCAAAAAAGAATATGAAGATTATGAAGACAAATGGTTTAGAGAACAATTAACCTATTTATTGGAATAAGTTTTCCTTAATATAAAGTACTCTTAATTACACAAAAAAGCCTTGCTAATTAAAACAAGGCTTTTCATTTTTACTAAGAGAAATATTATAGTTTTCTCCTGTTATCATCAGATTTAGTATCTATTAGCTTGTTGTATGGATCTACACCAACCTCAACAGGTTTTTTATCTATAATAATTGATACTTTATTATCTATCTGAGTTATTTTATGCTTTTTTAAGTACAACTCAATTTCTTTCTTTTTTCCATCTACTTCTTCTTCTCCAAAAATACCGATGTCTACATAATCAGCTAATTTAACCGATAATACAGGCTTTTTCATTTTCTCTGTCTTATAAGTTAAAGTATCTCCTACTTGTTCTCCATAATAACGTTTTCCTTTTTCATCATTACGATATTTAGAAACTTCAAACTCTATATCTACCTGATATTTTCCATTATCTAATTCTTTAGATGATACTTTTGTTATTCTATTTTTATACAACGTAATGGTTTCAAACATATCTTTAATTACATATTGCAAGCTATCTGGAGTAGCTTTCTTTATATAATCTACCATTTCAATTGATGTTGTATAAGGAGCCTCTTGAAACTTAACTTTTTCTACATATTCTTTTAAGGCATTATTTAGTTTCTCCTCACCAATATAATCACTCAATGCATAAAATACTAAAGATCCTTTTTGATAACGAATATATCCTTGTCCATCGTTATACATTAATGCTTTTTCTCGTTTACGCTCAAAAGTACGTGACTGTAAATATCCATCTAAGCTTTTCTTTAAAAACTTACGCATTTTAGATTTTCCATATTCATGTTCTAATACTTTTAATGATACGTATTCTGATAAACTTTCCGACAACATTGTTGCTCCCAAAACATCTGCTCCTATTACTTGATGTGCCCACCATTGGTGTGCTAATTCATGAACTGTAATTGCAAACGGATAGTCTACTCCACCTTCATCTGTATCATCAACATCTGCTATAAAACCTACTCCTTCTGAAAATGGAATCGTATTTGGGAATGATTGCGCAAAACTTCCTCCCGTTCTTGGAAATTCAACAATTCTAACTTGCTTATGTTGATAAGGACTAAAATTCTTAGAATTATAATCTAACGACGCTTTTATTCCTTTAAACATTCTATCTAAATTATACTCATGTCCTTTCTGATAGTAAATTTCAAGATTTACATCATTCCATTTATCTTTTTTAATCTCATATTTTGCTGAATTAAATGCATAGAAATTTAAAATTTTACTATCCATTTTATAATGAAAATAACGTCGCCCATCCTTTTCCCATTCTTTTTGTAAATATCCAGGTGCTATAGCTATTTGATCCTCTGAAGTTGAAACTGTTGCTTCAAAATCTATCCAATCTGCATCTTTAGAAATATAAGTATCTCCTAATGCTGTACTATCTGATGGATGTGGTCTTAATTCATTCTTTGGTAAACCAAACTTTTTTCGTGTTTCATCATCTGTTAGTTCTCCGTTCGATGAATACCCTAATGATGGATAAATCCCACTATTTATAAATGTCCCATTCCCTAGTACTGGTGAATGACTACGTAAAAATGTATTTGGTTTATTATGTACCGTAAATTTAAGTTCTAAACTATCTCCTGGTTGTATTGATGTAGCAAACTTATAAATATCAAAATTCTGAATTGTATCTTCTAATACTAATGTATTTGGCTTACTAAACTCAAATGTACTTGGGTAATTATTATGGTTTAAGAAAACACTATCTATAGCCTCATTTGTTTTGTTAATCATTTTATAAGTTCCTGAAGATTTAAAATCTCTTGTCTTTGGAAAAATATTCATATCAACATTAACAGCCACAATTCTAGGCTGTGCTTTTCCTTCGTATTTTTTATACTCTTTTTCCCAAGTAACTTGTAATTGTTCTCTTTCTTTTGAAGATGTACGCGTATTTAACACATTATTTTCGTAATAAATTCTCCCTCCAATTCCAAAAAACAAAATAGCTAATATAGATAAGGCTACAATTATTTTAACATCTAAGCGTTTTTTTGCTATTTGTAATCTTTCAACAAAAGAAAACGTTATACCACGCATCCAAAATAACCTTGCTAAGACCAACAGAATTGCCCCTCCCAAAAACCAATAAATCTTATATGTAAAGTAAATATTAAATGAAGATCCATATCCATTCATATCTGAATATTGATAGTTAGAACCTTGATTATATTTAAATACCGATTGTTCGATTCCCGCAAGTGATAATAATGGTAATCCAATTAACATAACCAACAATACAAATAACCCTAGGTATTGATTTTTAATTAACGTTTGAACTAACATTGCTAAGAATGCCCAAATAGCAAAATGAATGAACATTAACACATACACTTCATAAAAATAATGCCCAAGTTCAAAATTATAATATCCTTTATACATTTGAAACAATACTCCTGCCACTACAATTACTGCTAGTAATACAATTTGCATTTTTAAAATTGCAATAAATTTAGACACTAAAAGTGTCCAATCTTTTACAGGAGTTACGTCTATTAAATGATTCGTTTTTGCAATTTCTCCTCTTCGTATTAACATCCCTGCATATAAAAAGGTCAATAAATTTATAAAAAAAGTAAAAACTGTTCCTGGCAACAATAACATTTGCCATGTAGTAGGATAAGTTTTTGTTCCAAACAATTCTCCTGCCGTTAAAGCAAAAACTAATAATGATATTAAACCAACAAGCATAATTGCAATGAATGGCCAACTCTTGAAAATATATTTAAAATCAATATTTGATAATTTCCAAGTAGTCTTTACATCATTAAAAAATGAATAATCATAATCTACTTTTGGTAATTCAATACTTGTAATCCCTCCAAAGTTATGCTTAATAATACGCTCCCCTTTATTCTTTTTAAAACTAAATGAAAATGCATTTTGACTAAATGAAAACAATCTATAAATTCCTGCTAAAATAACAGAACCTATAGTAAACCATAATAATCTGTTATAAATTACAACTCCTTTAAAAGGTAGTATTAATTCGTTTTGTTCGGCAACTGTCCAATAACGTGTGTAATAATTTGCTGCTTGTCCCCCGTAAGGATCAAGTAAAGCTGTCCAAAAACGGTTATCTGGATTCGACAAAAAGCTTTCTGCAACAGCCTGTATAAACATTAATAAGACCACAGTAATAAAACCTGCAGCAATATTTCTCGTAAATGTTACAACACCAAAAACAATAGCTCCAAATAATAATACATTTGGAATAATATATATTAAATAAGAATGTAAATATGCTGAAAAATTAAAAGCGCCTACTATTTCTGAATTAGTCCCAGGTAATCGAAAACCTAAAAACAAACCAATTCCTGCAACTAACATAATGAATAAGACAACCATGAAAGAGCTTAAAAATTTTGCTGACAAATAACTTCTTTTAGAAAATGGATAGGAATATAAAATAGAGTGCATTTCGCTTTTATAATCTCTATATACCGAAGCCCCAATAATAGAAGGAAATAAAAAGAATAAAATTATTGCCATAGCATTAAACTTACCATTAATTTCCGTTGGTGAGTTTACAATTATAGAAGACCCTGTTGTTGTGCTAAATGAATCAAAAATACCTGCAGAACTTGATGATAAGAAAATAGCCACTAAAAACAAAATGGCTGTAAAAATATAAGTAACTGGTTTCTTAAACCAGTATGTTAATTCGTGTTTAAATATGGTAAAAAACATATATTTTATTTTTTGAGTTAAAAAATGATTTCGTTAAATAGTTACGCCGTTACTGGCTGATCATCTTTTAATGCTATAAAATATACATCATCAAGTTGTGGTTTTCCTTGCTTAAAATCTTCCGTAGGCTTAACTTCTGAAAACACACGTACATTTAATGTATTATCTTGATTGTAATTTGAAGAGAGTACATTATATGTAGCTTCTGTTTGTTCTAATTCATCTCTGTCTATAATTTTAGTCCAGATTTTTCCTTCAATTTCTTCAGTAGCTTCCATTGGTGTTGTATGCTTTAAAATACGGCCACCGTTTAAAATTGCCATCTCTTTACATAACTCTTTAACATCCTCTACAATATGTGTTGAAAAAATAACGGTACAATTCGTTCCTACTTCTCTTAACACATTTAAAAATCGATGACGCTCTGCTGGGTCTAATCCTGCTGTTGGTTCATCTACTATAATTAACTTTGGATTGTTTAATAACAATTGTGCTATTCCAAAACGTTGCTTCATTCCTCCTGAATATCCTGCTACGTATTTTTTTCTAACTTCGTATAAATTAGTTATTTCTAATACTTCTTTCACTAATTTTTGACGATCTGTTTTAGACGCTATTCCTTTTAAGGTTGCAAAATAGTCTAACAAATCTTCTGCTGACATTTTTGGATATACTCCAAATGATTGTGGTAAATACCCCAACACTTTTCGTAATTCCATTTTATTTTCTAAAACATTAATATCTCCAAAAGTAATAGTTCCAGAATCTGGACTTTGTAAAGTAGAAATAGTACGCATTAATGAAGATTTCCCTGCTCCATTTGGACCTAATAAACCAAACATCCCTGTTCCTATTTCTAAATTTAAACCGTCAATAGCTTTTACACCATTTTTATAGGTTTTTGTCAAATTCTCTATAACTAACTTCATACTTTTTGGTTTTGTAGATTTTAATAATTTATATATCAGTAGATTCAATCAATCTTTTGTTACACTTTTTTATTTTTTTTTAATAAAAAAAGCATCAAATAAATTTTATTTGATGCTTTTAGTTATTTTTTAGAAATCTATTCTTACTTATTTTTGCTTCCTGGAGGATATTTTGCCATTATCTCACCAACAAACTCTTTAACTCTTTCTTCTTTTTGCTCAACATTTCTTGTTCTTAATGCACCAGTTCCAACACCTTGCCATACTAATTCTTTCTTATTAGCATCTAATAAATCAATAAACAAAGTTCCTTCTGTATATTGCGAGACTCTTACTCGGTTCGCTCCATAATACCAAGGATAATAGAATCCTCCATAAAAGTTATCATTTACATTAATACGTTCGCGAGATTTTGTAAATAAACTTACCAATAGGTCTGGTGATGATGACTTGGTCATTCCTTTAGCTATTAACTCAGCTTCAACTGCACGCATAATACGCTTCTTATCTAAATCTGAAATTGGTGCTTTATCAATTCCTTTTTTATAAAACGCAAATGTTTTGTATTTATTAAAATCTGCTTTAGTATCATAATCTGTAGTTACTTTTACTGAGCTACATGATGAAATAATTAAAGCAACGATTGGTAAAAAAAGTAATTTCTGAATTTTCATTTTCCTTAGGGTTTATACATTATCTAATAATGCATCATCGACCAAATTAGGAACTGTAACTTTTAATTTCTTTTCAGCTTGCATTGCTCTTTTAATAGCAAATACAGCTCCTTCATTTCTTGCCCAACTACGTCGTGAAATTCCATTATTCACATCCCAGAAAAGCATTGATTTTAAGCGTCTTGATGCATCTTTAGAACCATCAAGAAGCATGCCAAATCCTCCGTTAATAACTTCTCCCCAACCGACTCCACCTCCGTTGTGGATTGAAACCCAAGTAGCTCCTCTAAAACTATCTCCAATTACATTATGAATTGCCATGTCTGCAGTATAACGTGAGCCATCATAAATATTTGAAGTTTCTCTATATGGTGAATCTGTACCAGACACATCATGATGATCGCGCCCTAATACTACATTTCCTATTTTACCTTTTTTAATGGCTTTATTAAACGCTTCTGCTATTTTCATACGCCCTTCAGCATCTGCATATAAAATACGTGCTTGAGATCCAACTACTAATTTATTTTCTTGCGCGCCTTTAATCCACTGAATATTATCAGCCATTTGTTGCTGAATTTCTTCTGGCGAATTCTTTTTTATTTTTTCTAAAACTTTACAAGCAATTGCATCAGTTTTTGCTAAATCTTTTGGATCTCCTGAAGTACATACCCAACGGAATGGTCCGAAACCATAATCGAAACACATTGGTCCCATGATATCTTGTACATAACTTGGATACTTGAACTCTCTTCCAATTGTAGGATTCTCTGCCATTACATCTGCTCCTGCTCTACTTGCTTCTAACAAAAATGCATTTCCATAATCGAAGAAATAAGTTCCTTTTGCTGTATGCTTATTAATTGCTTTTGCATGGCGACGTAAAGTCTCTTGCACTTTTTCTTTAAACAACTCTGGCTCATTTGCCATCATTTCATTTGCTTCTTCAAACGAAATACCTACGGGATAATACCCTCCAGCCCATGGGTTATGCAAAGATGTTTGATCAGATCCTAAATCAATATGAACATTCTCTTCTGCAAACTTTTCCCATACTTCTACAATATTACCTAAGTAAGCTAATGATACTACTTCTTCTTTCTCTTTTGCTTCACGAACTCGTGCTACTAAAGCATCTAAATCTGTGATTTTTTCATCTATCCAACCTTGATCTAATCGTATTTGTGTAATTTTTGGATTCACCTCAGCACAGACTGTAATACAACCTGCTATACTTCCTGCTTTTGGTTGCGCTCCACTCATTCCTCCTAAACCAGCTGTAACAAACAAATTTCCTTTTGGTTCTTTTTTTATTTTACGAAAACCATTTAAAACTGTAATTGTTGTTCCATGTACAATTCCTTGCGGGCCTATATACATATAACTTCCCGCAGTCATTTGCCCGTATTGTGTAACTCCTAATGCATTAAATTTCTCCCAATCATCTGGTTGCGAATAATTCGGTATCATCATTCCGTTTGTTACTACTACTCTTGGAGCATCTTTATGTGATGGAAATAATCCCATTGGGTGTCCTGAATACATTGTTAACGTTTGCTTATCTGTCATTTCAGATAAATACTGCATTGTTAATAAATACTGTGCCCAGTTAGAAAACACTGCTCCATTTCCTCCATAAGTAATTAACTCGTGTGGATGTTGTGCTACTGCATAATCTAAATTATTCTGAATCATTAACATGATTGCTTTTGCTTGCTCAGATTTCCCTGGATATTCTTTAATATCTCTAGCATACATTTTATAAGTTGGACGAAAACGGTACATATAAATACGTCCATATTTCTCTAACTCTTCTGCAAACTCTGGTAATAATACTTCATGATGTTTTTTATCAAAATAACGCAATGCATTTTTTAATGCTAATTTTTTCTCTTCAGCAGTTAAAATTTCTTTACGTTTTGGAGCTCTATTTATCGACGAATCGTAAACTGGCATTTCTGGCAACTCACTAGGAATACCTTGTTTTATTTGCTTTTTAAATGTCATCATAATTTCTATTTTTAAGCTACTTTAAATTCTTGATTCTTAACCATATTTACCAATGCATTGATATCATCTTTCAACACTCTATCATCTTCTAATTTAGCTACTTTATTTCTAATTAACTTAAAATTACCTTCTATGATAGGTGAAAATGTATTTGGTCTTCTAAAATCCATAGCTTGTGCCGCATACATAAACTCTATTGCGAATATTTTATCTATATTTCCTAGAATTTGATTGAATTTACGTCCTGAAATACTTCCCATAGATACATGATCTTCTTGTCCTAATGATGTTGGAACGCTATCTGCCGATGGAGGAAAACATAACGATTTATTTTCTGTTACTAGTGCTGCTGTAGTGTACTGAGGAATCATAAACCCTGAGTTTAATCCTCCTGCTTCTGTAAGCAATCTTGGTAAACCGTACTTCCCTTCTAATAATAAATAACAACGTCTATCTGCAATGTTTCCTAGCTCTGATGCTGCTATTGAAGCGTAATCTAATGCCATTGCTAAAGGTTGCCCATGAAAGTTTCCTCCTGATATTGCTTCTGTTTCACTTAACACAATTGGATTATCCGTTACCGAATTCATTTCTATTTCTGCCAATTCGTTTAAATGGTAAAATGCATTTCTTGAAGCTCCATGTACTTGTGGCATACAACGAATAGAATATGGGTCTTGTACTCTAGGAAAACTAGTATCTTGTGCATTTTGAGAATCTTTTAATAACATTCGCATACGCTCTGCTACCTTTAAATTTCCTTTAAACGGACGGATTTTGTGTAATTCCTCTTTAAATGGTGATACATTTCCTGAATACCCTTCTAAGGTCATAGCTCCAGCTACATCTGCTAAATCCAATAAATATTCCATTTTTTTTAAGCCTAAGATAGCGTGTGCTAAAATAAACTGAGTTCCATTTATTAATCCTAAACCTTCTTTTGCTTCTAATACTAAAGGCTCTAAATTATTTTTTGTTAATACTTCTTTAGAAGGTACTATAGTATCTCCTACCCAAAACTCCCCTTCTCCTAACAATGGTAAAAAAAGATGTGATAATGGTGCCAAATCTCCTGATGCTCCAACTGATCCTTGTTCTGGAACTACTGGCAATAAATTATTCTCAATAAAATACACAATACGTTCTATCATTTCTATACGTACTCCTGAAAACCCTTGACATAATGCTTGCACTTTACATATCATCATTATTTTAGATAGCTTTTTCTCTATCGGGTTTCCTACTCCAACGGCATGTGTAATTAACAAATTTTCTTGTAACTTACTAGTCTCTTCTGGTGTAATTTGCACATCACACAAAGGTCCAAAACCTGTATTTATACCATAGATAGCGGCATCAGAATTTGCCATTTTATCTACTTTCCCTCTACACACATTTATCTTATCTTTAGCTTCAGATGTTATTTCTGCTTTTAAAGTTCCCTCAGCAATTGCAATTACTTTATCTACCGTTAAGTTATCTATTCCGTATTTAAACATGTCTTTTATTTCATTTTCTACAAAGTTATTTTTATTTTTGATAACTAACAATATCATCTTTATCAATAAATAATAACCATGAGTTATCAAATAGAGTTAAGACATTTTCGTTATTTTTTGGCTGTTGCTGAAGATTTACATTTTAGAAAAGCTGCTGAACGGCTTTTTATTTCGCAACCTGGGTTGAGTAGACAAATTAAACAAATGGAAGATGATATTGGTATTCAATTATTTATTCGTCACAATCGAAAAGTTCAGTTAACTCCAGCTGGCTTATATCTTAAAAATGAGCTTACTAGGAATCTTAAAAACTTAGATAATATTTTAGATTATGCTAAACTTCTCCAAGATGGAAAAGATGGTAAACTAGAGTTTGGCTATGTTGGATCTGCTATGCAAGATATTATTCCTAATTTATTAATTCAGTTTAAAAAAAAATATCCTAATGTTCAATTTGGCTTAAAAGAAATGGACAATCAAAAACAAATTGATAGTCTTTTATCTCATGATATTGATATAGGTTTTGTTCGTTTAGATCGTGTACCTAGAGGTCTTGCTATTAAACCTATTTTAAAAGAATCTTTTTGTCTGGTTTTACCTAAAGAACATCCAGTAAATGTTGATAATTTCAAAGGACTTCATCAATTAAAAAACGAATCTTTTATTTTATTTGATCCTTCATACAGTCCTTCTTACTATGAAAAAGTAATGCAAATTTTCGACGAGAGTGGCTTCTCTCCTATTGTTTCTCATAATACTATACATGCTGCTTCGATATATAAATTAGTTGAAAATAATTTTGGTTTATCTATTGTTCCTAAGTCACTTCAAAAAGGTTATAACATGGATGTAAAATTTATTGAGTTACATAAAATACCTCAACGAACTACCTTATCCGTAGTATGGGATAAAAACAATAGAAACCCTATTGTTGCTTCTCTTTTAGAAAAAATTACTTCTTAAAACATAGCTTTTTCATATTATAAAATATAAAATGGCTACTTTTACATCATATTTTTTTATGATTTTTATATCTAAACATATCATTCCAAAAGGTTTTATTGGCTTAACTTTATATCCCTTTATATTTATAAAAAGGAAAGATTTGAGATATAATTATGAACTTATAAATCATGAAAAAATCCATTTAAAACAACAGCAAGAGCTTTTAATTGTTTTCTTTTTTTTATTCTACATTATTGAATGGCTCATTAAATTAATTATATACAAAAACAAACACTTAGCTTACAAAAATTTAAGTTTTGAACGAGAAGCTTATTTAAATGAAAACAACTTATATTATTTAGAAAAAAGAAAATTCTGGAGTTTTATTAATTACTTATAATTTACCAACCTCTTTTTTCTTTTTTATCGATTTTAATACCATTTCAAAATTAAAAAGTGTTTTTCTAACAATACACTTTTCTAAAACACCTTCTTTATTATAAATATACGTGTCTTTATGCCTGCTCTTAGAGTTTATTAAATCAAATTGATTTGCATTTATTTTTGTCATTGTTTTATAAAAACCTCCTACTTCTTCAAATACTCTCTGGTTATTTTTAGGTTTATGATACGTTAACATTATTGTACTCATCACAATTGGTTTATCATGATCCGTTTCTTTACCATCTGTTATTACAAAGTACTTGCCCTTTTTATATTCTAAAACCGATTTCTCTCTTACTTTTCCATTCTTTTTAACTTCATAGAAACTACTTTTTAAAACATTATCATCATAAACAGTTTCCATAAATGTTGCTATTTCTTTCTTTCCAAAAAAACGAATTGATGATAATGAACTTGTTTTATAGATAGTTTGTGAACCTTTTTGAATTCTATTAGCTATTACTGTTCCTATTTTGTTTCCAAAAACTTTTACATCATAGGTGTATTCTTGCCCATATAATAAAGTTACATTCATTAAAAACAGTACAATTATTATTATAATTTGAAATTTACTTTTCATATATTAAAATGATGTTTTAAAACCAACTCGTATTCCGAAACCCGGACTCACAGGTCCATTTACATTCTTAAAATCACCTCGCCAGATAAAGTCAACTCTTAAAGGTCTCAAGTTTCCATAACCTATATTTTCTATTCCAAATCCGTATTCAAAATATGGTTTCTTATTTGGCGCTACATATTTTATTGTTGATCTATTTATTTTTTTATTTCTATTTGAAATACTTCCATAAACCGCTCTAAAAGTTAGTAAACTTCTTAAACCTAACTTTTTAATTAATGGAATACGGTTAAATAATAACCCATTAAAATGTTGTTCAAAATGCCCTTCTACTGAGCTATCAGCAACAAAATCATAATAATCTAACAATGCAAAAGTATTTGGTGTTAGAAAGTATGTTTGGTTTGATGGAACTGCAGTTAATACTGACAGTGGTGTTTTACCAAATGTTTTTGCTATAATTATTGTTGGATCAAACACTCCAAATTTACCAACTTGCAAAGGATGATTATATAGTATTGAAAGCTTCTCATAATCTACATTCCCTCCAAAAACTCCTTTGTACGCTTTTTTATAATTCACCAATAATTTAGGATGTAGTTTTGTTCCTAATTGTCTATCAACTCCAAAACCTTCTGTAACTCTACCTGGCTGGTAACTTAAATAAAAATCTGAATAGACATCTTTAGTTACATTTATTGTTTTATTCTTTCTTTTATCAAAAAACGCCATAGAAAAACGTTTAGAATCTGCTGAAGTAATTTTTTCATGAGCTAACTTAATTCCCATGTTAAAGTTTTCTGCTACTTCTACATCAAATCGAAACATTTTCTTTTTAACTTTTGCTAAGAAATAATTATCACCTCTTACAAAAACTGCTTTCGGTCCCTTATCTGGTTGTGGTATTAAATCTCTTTCATTAAACCTTGTAAAACCCATTTGTTCAACATCATTTAAATAAGCTGCTCCTAAAGTTATTCTTGGTTTTGATGACATTAAATATCTTCCTTCTATACCATATTTAAACTTTTTATCTTTAAAACCATACGCTCCGTACCCTAACAATTTCATTCGGTCATTATTGGTTTTAAAAGTTCTAAAACCTAATCGTAACCTTATTCCTTCAATATCATTTTTTGCAGTTGTTGTAAATAAATTCCCTAACTGTATTCCTGTTATTGGTGTAAAATATCCATCTGAAAGTGTATATATTGTGCCTGTTATCTTTTTTACTTTACTGCTAGACTTTACTTTATTTACAAGCTTAAATGTATTTTTTGTTGTTTCATCTTGCTTAGTGTCCCAATACGAATCTGCCTTTTTAAATTGATTTGCTGAATTCTGTACTATTTTTACATCATAAAAAGCTGCCGATTTTTCTCTATCAAAAACATACTTTGAAAACTTTTCTTTTTTCACCAAATAAATACCCTTTTCCTTATTATTTTTTGTTAAAAAAGTAAACTCTCCCTTATACTTATTTGTTTTTGGTAAATAAATACTATCGTTTTTTAATAAAAAAGTTTTTTCTATTGATAAATCTCTTACAAAATTTAGATTTACATCTTTTAAAATTTCCATTTCAATAGACGTTAGAGCAAAACTTTTATCGGCAACTTTCATGTGACCTTTAAATACCAAGTCTCCTTTTTGACGAGGAAAAAAATGAATTGTATATTCTTTTCTATTATTTACTATAGTGCTATCTGATAATACATAGTCATAACTCCCAAAACCTGACGTTGAAATTGGACTTACAAATGTTTTATCTAAAATAAAAACATCATCATTGTATATATCTATTTCTTTAAAAATAGTAGTCGCTCTATCTACATATTTTCCTAATTGATGTATTCCTATTTTTCGTTCTCCTTCTACATCTCGCCTTTCTATATGTAATAAATTATTTCCATAAACTTTCTCGCTTTTTTCAATAAACTCAACTGGTATGTAATAGCTATCATTATGATAATTATTTTGCACGTAATCTTTTAAGTCTTTAAATTTATTACGTAATACTTTACGTACAAATGCACTATCCATATTCCCAAACCCTAATTCCCTAGAGTTATACTGATCATACTGATATGCATTTACCAATGAAAGACCATTTTTTTTCTTCTTTTTCCAAATTTCTTTTAGTATTTGATAAGCTGGATTTTCTTTCTTCTTGAGTCTTTTTTTAGGTCTTTTAACTATAACCACCTCTTCTAATGTGGTATTATCTTCTTTTAATGTCACCTTTAAAGCATTGGTTATCCTGTTTTTTAACTCAATTTCTTGCGTTTGAAACCCTAAAAAGACGATAGATATTATTGATTGTTTTTTGGAGCTTTGTATATAAAACTCTCCTTTTTCATCGCTTACAGTACCAATACTAGTGCCTTTAAAAAAAACATTTACGTAAGGTAAAGGCTCATTATTTTCATCTACAATTTTCCCATTTACTTTTGTCTGCGCACTTAATGCAGCGTATAAAAAAATAAACGCTACTACTAACTTCATCTTCATCCTAAAACTATTTTACTGCTTTTAACTTTACTTTTTTATAAATAGGATTAGTTGAATGCTCTCTATTTTCATCAAATGGTCGTGTAATTAAATTTTTAAAATCTTTATTCTCCTCCACATCCATATTAGTGTCTATTCCATGAACAATTTCTGATTGTTTCATTTTACTGAAAGTAGAAAATAAACGATCCCATATAGAAAATATATCTCCATAGTTACTATCAGTTTGTGGCAATACATAATGATGATGTATATGATGTGTATTTGGAGTTACAAAAAGAAGTGATATGATATTATTTAATCTATCCGGTAATTTTGCTTTTGAATGAGAGGTTAAATTAATAAAGCTTTGAATAAATTGCTTTATTAATAAAAACTCTACAGGTACACCTAAAACAAAAACAATTGCTATTAAAAAACTTACTCTAACTGTTGTTTCTCCAGGATGTTCTCTTACCGTTGTTGATATATCTACATCCATATCACTATGGTGTACTTGGTGAAATCTCCAGAAAATAGGCACTCTATGCATCATGACATGATACCAATAATCAAAAAAATCAATGCATATAAAAGCTACAATAAAATGTAGTATAGAATATTCTTCCAAAGGCAATTGGTAAAGTAATCCCCATTTTTCATTTACTGTCCAATTAGCGACCATAAATACAATGGTAGAGAGTCCTATTTGTACTGGTAATACAAATATTATAAACTTTGCATTTAATAATGAATGAAGCGCTTTATGTTTTAATTCTTGAGAAAATAGTCTTAATTCTAATCCCCAAAAGAAAAAAATAATAAAAGCATAAACTGTTAATTGTAAAACCAAAGGGTTTTCATAAAATACTGACATAGTAGTTTTTTTTAAATGACTATAACGTTAGTTTGGCTGGTTGAAAGCTATAGTTATCCTATCCTGCATTATGCTTACTTATAAACATAACACAAGACAAATAATAATATCACTCTAGCTATAGAGTTAAATATTAGATTTGATAATAATTAAATCGTTGTTATTTTTTTTGATAGTGAAGTGTCAAAGTTCCCTCCTCTGAAGCTATATTTAACACCATTTTTTGAGCAGTAAAACTCTTAATTTTAAAGACTGTACTTTCATTACCTACTTTTACAGTAATCGTTTTTGATTTGTTATCTACAGTAAATCCCCCATTTACTTTTTCCCCTAGGAATCCAACAAATTTATTTGGTTTTTTGTATTCTTGGTATGCTTCTGCAACTCCAAAAACGTCTAAAGGTGTTCCTTTTTGCCCCATTGCTTCAACCTCTTTTAATTCCCATTTACCAAAAATTTGTTTTGAAATTTCTTGACATTGAGCTGGTGCATTTCCTAACCAAAGTATAACTATTGTTATGATTATTTTTTTCATTCTGAATTGTTTTAAAAATTAAACATGTACTTTTAGAAAAGTAATTTTATCCCTTCAATAAGATTTTACAATTACCAGTCAGCAAAGAAACGCTACACGATTAAAAAAATTCTTTTTAACAAGTCCTAGAACACGTATTCGGACTCTTTAGCCTGCTTTTATATTCACTTGGAGTTATTCCTTCTACTTCTTTAAACACTTTATAAAAGGTTGATTTTGAAGAAAAACCTGCATCTTTAGCAAGTCCTAATATTGAATATTGCATTGCTTTATCAGACTCAATCAATTTCTTAAACTCAAGTACTCTTAATTGGTTGATAAAATGATGAAAATTCTTTTTAGCACATAAGTTTATTAAATTAGATAACTCTCTTTCTTTGATAGTTAATAATTCAGACAACAATTTTATAGTTAAATTAGGGTTCTTATAATACTTCTCTTCTTCTATTTTAAAATAAAGTTCTTTAAATTTTAAATCGTCAATTTTTTCATTAATTTTTACACAATTTTCAACACTCTCTTCCTTAATTTCAATCTTAGCTATTTTATTAGAAACTTCGTTTATATAGGCTACCTGTTGAAATCCATTATACCCTATCCAATACACAATGAAAAAAGTTACTAAGCTTACAATAAAATCAATTAAAACTTCCGTAAATTCATTTTCTATATTTATTAATAATAATCCACTTAAAAACATAAAAATGTGTAATCCAACAATAGTAAGCATAATCACTTTTATCCAAGAAAGTGTTTTGTTTTCTACATAAGAATAATAACTCTCTAATTTCACTCTATATTTTTTAAGTAAATAAAAGGCAGTAATTAATAATGGAATGTTAGTTAAAAGATATACTAGTTCATATAATAATTCTTCTAATTCAGTATCTCTAAAAGGAATTACATTTAATAACATTCCAGGTAAATACAAAAATAACCACCAGAACCCCCTCTTTTCTTTAGTTATAAAAACGATATAAAGAAATAATGAAGGTATAATAAATAAATAGCTATTAATTTCTATTGAAATTTGATTAAAAATACTTGCCACCTCTTCATCACTAAGAAAGTCACTTAATATATTAAAACCCAATGCCCATAAAAAAAGAATTAAAAAAATATTTCCTTTTTGTTTTTTTAATTTCAATGTTAAAAACAAAAAACCTATCATAATAGCTGAAAAAGAAGCTAATAGATAGCTAAACAATGATAATTGACTTAAAACTTCCATTTAATAGTATGTTGTTATATTACTGTAAGATGCCATAACTCTACTTTTGTTACAAACAGTAGAAAATATCTTTTTACAATGAGTAATATTTTAAAAAAGTATATCTCTTTTTTGTTTTATATAAACTTTAACAATTACTTCCTCTTATACCCTAACATCTAGAGCTTTTATTATTCTTAGTAAATCCTTTTATTTTTTAATATTTCCGTAAATTGCGTACCGAAAATTTAAGTTAATTTACGAATGGAACAAATAGCACCTTATAAACCAATACATAAAGTTAGAATTGTAACAGCTGCATCTTTATTTGATGGGCATGATGCTGCCATAAATATTATGCGTAGAATTATACAATCTACCGGTGTAGAGGTAATTCACTTAGGTCATGATAGAAGTGTTGAAGAAGTAGTAAACTGTGCAATTCAAGAAGATGCAAATGCTATTGCTATGACATCTTATCAAGGAGGTCATACAGAGTACTTTAAATACATGTACGATTTACTGAAAGAAAAAGGTGCGAGCCATATCAAAATTTTTGGTGGTGGTGGTGGTGTAATTCTACCTGAAGAAATTAAAGAATTAATGGATTATGGAATTACCCGTATTTATTCTCCAGATGATGGACGTGAATTAGGTTTACAAGGAATGATTAACGATTTGGTAAAAACATCAGATTTTGCCATTGGTGATGAATTAAATGGAGAAATAAATAATTTAGCTGAAAAAGAAATTGGAAGCATAGCACGTATTATTTCTTCAGCAGAAAACTTTCCTGAAGTAGCAAAAGAAACTTTAAACGCTATACATGAAAAAAATAAAAGTTCAAAAACTCCTGTTTTAGGAATTACAGGTACTGGTGGTGCTGGTAAATCTTCATTAGTAGATGAATTAGTTCGTCGTTTTTTAATTGATTTCCCTGAGAAAACTATCGGTTTAATTTCTGTTGATCCTTCAAAACGTAAAACTGGGGGTGCTTTATTAGGTGACCGTATTCGTATGAATGCGATTAATAACGAACGTGTATATATGCGTTCTTTGGCAACACGTCAATCTAATTTAGCTTTATCTAAATATGTAAATGAAGCTGTACAAGTTTTAAAAGCTGCCGAGTTTGATTTAATTATTTTAGAAACTTCTGGTATTGGACAGTCTGATACCGAAATCATTGAGCATTCTGATACTTCACTATATGTAATGACTCCAGAATTTGGAGCTGCAACACAATTAGAAAAAATCGACATGCTTGATTTTGCTGATTTGGTTGCCATTAATAAATTTGACAAACGTGGTGCTTTAGATGCTATACGTGATGTTAAAAAACAATATATGCGTAACAATAACCTTTGGGATGTTCATATGGATGACATGCCAGTTTTTGGAACGATTGCGTCACAATTTAACGACCCAGGAATGAATACGTTATATAAACGTATTATGGATAAGTTAGTTGAAAAAACGAATGCAGATTTAAAATCTAGTATGGAAATTACTAAGGAAATGTCTGAAAAGATATTTGTAATTCCTCCAAGTAGAGTTCGTTATTTATCTGAAATATCAGAAAGTAATAGAGCTTATGATAAAAAAGTTGACGATCAAGTTATTGTTGCTCAGAAATTGTATGGTATTCATAAAACCATAGAGTCTATTATAAATTCACCTGCAACAATTATTAAAACAGGGTTAAATGAAGATGAAATTTTATCTCAAGAGTCTGCTAAGGACGATACAGACTTTTTAAAATTATTAATTGCTCAATTTGATAAAGTAAAACTTAATCTTGATCCACATAACTGGGAAGTTATTTTAAACTGGCAAGAAAAGGTTGAAAAATATAAAAATCCTATTTACACGTTTAAAGTACGTGACAAAGAAATTAAAATAGCCACACATACAGAATCGTTATCACATACCCAAATACCTAAAGTATCTTTACCTAAATATCAAGCTTGGGGAGATTTATTACGTTGGAGTTTACAAGAAAACGTTCCTGGAGAATTCCCATACGCATCAGGATTATATCCTTTTAAAAGAACTGGAGAAGATCCAACTAGAATGTTTGCTGGTGAGGGTGGTCCAGAACGTACTAACAGACGTTTCCACTATGTAAGTTTAGGCATGCCAGCTAAACGATTATCAACAGCTTTTGATTCGGTTACTTTATATGGAAATGACCCAGGACTTAGACCTGACATTTATGGTAAGATTGGTAATGCAGGTGTTTCTATTTGTTGTTTAGACGATGCTAAAAAATTATATTCAGGTTTCGATTTAAGTCACGCTATGACTTCTGTATCGATGACTATAAATGGACCAGCACCAATGTTGTTAGGTTTCTTTATGAATGCTGCAATCGATCAGAATTGTGAGAAATACATCAAAGAAAATAAATTAGAAAAACAAGTTGAAGCTAAGTTCAAAGAAATTTATGATTCTAAAGGATTAGATAGACCTGTTTATCAAGGAAAATTACCAGAAGGAAATGACGGTTTAGGTCTACTACTTTTAGGTTTAACTGGTGATATGGTTTTACCTTCGGAAGTATATGCTGAAATTAAAAAAACAACTTTAGCACAAGTTAGAGGAACTGTACAAGCTGATATTTTAAAAGAAGATCAAGCACAAAATACGTGTATATTCTCTACTGAATTTGCCTTACGTTTAATGGGAGATGTTCAAGAATACTTCATTGAAAAACAAGTTCGTAATTTTTATTCTGTTTCAATTTCTGGATACCATATTGCAGAAGCTGGTGCAAACCCAATTACACAATTAGCGTTGACATTATCAAACGGATTTACCTATGTTGAATACTATTTATCTCGTGGGATGGACATTAATAAATTTGGACCAAACTTATCGTTCTTTTTCTCTAACGGAATTGACCCTGAATATTCAGTAATTGGTCGTGTTGCTCGTAAAATTTGGGCAAAAGCCTTGAAACATAAATACGGAGCTAACCCAAGAGCTCAAATGTTAAAATATCATATTCAAACTTCTGGTCGTTCTTTGCACGCACAAGAAATTGATTTTAACGATATTCGTACTACGCTTCAAGCTTTATATGCAATCAATGACAATTGTAATTCATTACATACAAATGCGTATGATGAAGCGATTACAACACCTACAGAAGAATCTGTTCGTAGAGCAATGGCAATTCAGTTGATTATCAATAAAGAATTAGGTTTAGCCAAAAATGAAAATCCAATTCAAGGTGCTTTTATTATTGAAGAATTAACTGATTTAGTTGAAGAAGCAGTATTATTAGAGTTTGATAGAATTACCGAACGTGGAGGCGTTTTAGGAGCTATGGAAACCATGTATCAACGTTCTAAAATACAAGAAGAAAGTTTATATTATGAGACTTTAAAACATACTGGCGAATTTCCAATTATTGGTGTAAATACTTTCTTAAGTTCTAAAGGCTCACCTACAGTACAACCTGCTGAAGTTATTCGTGCAACGGAAGAAGAAAAGCAATTCCAAATTCAAACAAAAGAATTATTGAACAAAGCCAATGATGGAAAAGTTCAAGAACAACTAGCTATTTTACAAGAAGCTGCTGTTCAGAATGAAAACTTATTCGATAAATTAATGGAAGCAACTAAATATTGTTCTTTAGGTCAAATTACGCAAGCTTTATTTAAGGTTGGTGGGCAATATAGGAGAAATATGTAAAACTGTTTCTTTAAATATAACAAGCCTCATGTTTTCATGAGGCTTATTTTTTTGATTACCAAACACCTAAGATTATAATGAAATAAATTCAACTTAATATTTAATTTAATTTTGTTATTTTAGTAAAACCTTAAAACCTCATAAAAAATGAAAAAATATATATTCTTAGTTTTATTTGGATTCCTTTTTTTTAACTTTAATATAAATGCTCAATCAACAAAGAGCAAAAACTTAATTATTCAAGTTAAAGACAATAATAATAAACCAATACCCAAAGCAATTATTCTTTTTGATAATGTAAGACAAAAAAGGTGGACAAATTCAAAAGGTTTTTTTAAAACTAAACTAACAAAAATACCGAAAGAAATTAGTGCTTTCTCACCTAAAATTGGAATAAAAAAAATTACTTATAACGGCAAAAAAAATATCGTAATTACCATAAAAGGAGGAAAAGACCATTATACTATTAATGATTCTAATTCTAAAAACTTGAGTGCTGCTCAATTTAAAACAATATATGATTATATGCGAGGGCAAGTACCTGGTGTAACAATTGACCCAAATAACAGTATTAACATTAGAGGTTATAACAGTATTAATGGGAGTACTACTCCTTTATTTGTTGTTAATAATACTGCTGTTGATCAGATTATTTTTGGTGATATAGTTCCTACTTCTATAAAATCTATTACAGTATTAAAAGGTCCAGAAACATCTAAATATGGTTCTAGAGGTGCTAATGGTGTAATAGAAGTTAAAACTTATTAGAACTCTTAATTAAGCGTACTAAAAAACCTCATAAGTGTTAACACTTATGAGGTTTTTTAGTATTCCTATTTTATAAATAGAATTACTTTTAAATAATATCATAGATGTAAGTATTAACTTACTTTCAATTTATTTTTTTAAAAATGCAATAAATTAAAAAAACATCGTCTTTTAAAACAAAGACTCTTCATATAAAGGTTTTTAAATAATTTGGAATCAGAAAACACAAAAAAGCTTAAAGATTTTTTTGGTAGAGAATATCTATCACTTAAAAGGTATATAAATACTAGAATAAGTGATACTGTTAATCGTAATGCTGAAGATATAATTCAAGATGTTGCTTTAAAATTATTTGCTGGTGCTGATAGATATGGGCCTATAAATAATGTAGCTAGTTTCGTTTATAGATCAATAAAAAACAAAATTATTGATACAATGAGAGCTCCTAAAAAAGCTAATAGATTGGAAACTGATGAAAATTTATTAGAGATAGTTGATGTCCTTAATCATTCTGAAAACCATTACAATTCAGATCAAATGATATCAATCTTAAAATATTGTATTGAAGATTTAAAGGCAGCTTATAAAGATATTATTATCGCTGTAGATTTTGAAGGGTATACTTATAAAGAAATTTCATCTAAAACTGGAATTCCTATAGGAACCTTAATGTCCAGAAGACATAGAGCAATTGGGATATTGTATAAAAAAATAGAATTAGAATTACAAAAACATAAAATCATTAAATCATGACAAATTTTTTTACACATAAATTTAGAAAAAAATCACCCATTGAAATAATAGGTATCATCATTTTTGGAGCACTATTTATTACTGGTTTAGCTATTTTATTTGGCTTTGTAATAATGTGGTTATGGAACTGGTTGATGCCTGAAATTTTCGGTCTTACTACACTTACTTATTGGCAAGCTGTTGGGTTATTCATTCTTCTAAGAATATTAATTGGAGGTTGTGGCGGTAGTGGTAGTAAAAAGTCTAATAAAAAATGTGATAAAGACAATAAAACCGATTTTTCTAAATGGAAACATTATGATAAATTTTGGAAAGAAGAAGGCGATAAATACTATACTCAGTATGTTGACAAAAAAACAAACCCAAATCAAGATAATCCTCAAAAAACCGATTTAGAATAAAAAATATGGAACTATTAATATTTCGAACAAATATTGAATCTGAAAAGAAGGTTAAATCTTTAGAACTTATATTTAATAATCATCAAAGTATTATTAATTGGTCTATAGACATAGAAGATATTGACAATGTACTTCGAATTGAAGCTTCTGGAAATCTACTTGAAAAAGATATTATTTATTTGGTAAGAACAAAAGGCTTTTATATTGAAGTATTACCTGATGAAACTGTAATTAAAACAGATACTGTTTTGATTTATTAAATTGTATAATTGAAATTTTTAATATAATACAGAGGTACTAAAAGGACCTCTGTATTTTAAGAATATTTATAATATCGTTTTATTTTCTACAGATATTCCTGAACCTTCTAATAAAAAAACTGATGTTGGATTTTGTTTGTTTAAAAACTCAAAATCCTTTCCATAGCTTGCTAAAAAATCTACACCTACGTTATAATTAATTAAAGGATAATATTTCCATTTAGGATGTTTTACTTCGTATTCTGTTGTTTTATTTTTGTCTTTCGAATAACCCCAATAATGCTCTGAAATAAATTCTATTTCTGAATTGTCTTCAATTTCTTTCTTTTCGTTTTTAACATTTACTTCAATTTTATTCCATAGCTTATTAGTTTTCCATTGATATGAAATATTAAATTTATCTTCTTTTTCTTCCCATACATGTTTCATCGGTAACGTTTCATAATTCTCATTATAAATAGTATTTGCTACAAATGTTATTGCTAGTTTTGGTACTATTTCTTTTATAAACACCACTCCTCTTTTATCAATTTCGTTTTCTTTCCTTTTTACATAAAAACGGAGGTTTACTTCTTCAAAATTTATATGAAACGGTATTTTAACTCCTAACAATTTTGTATTAACAAACATAAACCCAATTAAACTTACATAACATTTGTTATTATAAAAATCTAATTCTGTTCCTTTAGGTACATACGGTTTTAATATTTCTGGATCTATTTCGTAATTTATCATTAATAACTTTCTCCATTCTGCTTTTAAAAAACTCATATTATCTTAATTTAATACTTTTTTCCATTTTTTTGTTTCTGCAAAGTCTTGTATTGTTTTATTTCTTGTTCTAAGAAAATTTGTCATGTATTTCTTAAGGAATAGAAAATCTATCAACTTACCCAATAATCCAAAAGGAGAGGTAAATTTTAAAACATCAATTAGCATAGTAATATTATTACCATTATTATAAAAATAATGTTCATGTTTAAAACTTTTAAAAACTCCAGACACCATTTCGTCTGCAAAATAATCTGACGCTTTACACCCTATTACTTTTGAAGTGAAATTCTGATATACTCCTAAATGTTTTGCTCTCCAAGTAACGGTTTCATTTAACTCAATAAGTCCTTCTTTTTTCCCTGCAATAGCTTTTTCATTCGTTTTCTTAGCTGATACTTTATGTAAATCTATGCTACGCGAAAGATCAAATACTATTTCTTTGATTGCATTTATTTTTGTGTATAATACTATTACTGCCATACATTATATTTTAAATTCTTTAAAGGTAATCGTAGAAAATTTAAACCTTAAGTTTAATAGCTTTTCCGGATATGCTTTTCTACTTTAGAATTTATTATGATTAACTTTTTTACTCTTAATTATAGTTTACTTTAACATTTCGTAAACCTCATAAGTATTAACTCATGAGGTTTTCTTCTTTTTCAAGATAGTGACTAGCAACTTCCCCTATAATTTTACTTCTTTTTCAATTTTTAAATTCTCTTCTTTACTTGCTTTTCTTCCTTTTAAGAAAAACAGGATAAAAAATATCATTACAATTCCTAAATAAATTGAAAAACCTCCAATTTTAGCACTTAATGTTTCAACTAAATCTTTGTAACCTGTTAAGCTATATATCTCTATAATTCGTAGAGCAAAACCTATATTTAACAAATAAAACCCTATTTTAAAAAGCTTGTTGGTAGCCATTGCTATTTCTACTCTCTGATGAAATATATCTAACATAAATATTTTACTATTCTTAAAAGATGCTGTGATACAAATGTTGTTAGTCCAATACTAATTGTTAAATAAATGATATAAGCTATTAATTCTAATGAAGTGTTCATATTATTATTTTTAGTGGTTTATAATTTTCTTGTCATTCTTGCAAGATTTATTTTCTCTGCCTTTGTAAATTTAATTTCTCTAACCAAACTCATGTCTTTCCATAAGGAAGTATGTCCTTTTAATAATTTTGTAGCACTTACTCTTCGTTGCATAGCACGTATTTCATTGCTATTTGCTTCTCTTTTCTCTCCTAATTCACCATATAATTTTACTCCTGGATATTCCGAAAATTCTCCTCGAAACAACGATTTTAACCAAAATATTTTACCTGTATTTACAGCTAAAACACATATATTTTTGTTCGTTTTTTCATTTTTGTTAAGCTTTGTAGCAAATTTTTCAAAATAGAAACCTGTTTGATTTTCGTTTAAAAATAAAGAGCCTATTGGCGTTACTGTGGGTTCATTATTTGCATTAACTGATGCTATAGAAACATGCATGTTTTTTCTCATACTTTTTTTAAAATGCTTTTTTATTTTACTCCAACTTTCTTTTAACGGTAATTCCATATTACTTTTCCTTTAAATGTTTGTGAATTAAATAAACTATATAAATATTGATATAATGAAGACATCCTATTATTAAAAAAACGTAACTTAATCTTTTTACAATCTCTTTAATTATATGAATGAATGTGGTAATTTCTTTCATGGTATTTAAGCTCCATACAACTAATCCAATATTTAATAAATAATAAGCTGTTCTTAGTAATTTGTTTATCCCATTACCAAAGTTTACATCCTCTGGGAAATAACTTAATATGTAAATTTTCCCGTTACTGTAGCATAGATTTCCTACCTTAATTACTATTAAAATTGATACTAATGCATAGATTATATAAGCAACTTGATTCATATTTCTTTCTTTATAGATTCCAAAATGAACGTAAAATAACTAGCAATACTTAAAGGCAAAATTATTAATAAGACTACCCAAAGGCTATCAAGGAAATCCAATAAGTTTGTTAACCAGGTTAATCCATAGCCTATAGTTAAACACCAATAAATTGATAACCTATTTTTATTTTCTTTCGAGAAGTTTTTAATAAAAAATAATAAAACTATTCCTGTTAGAATTTGAAAAGCTCCTAATATTATTTGAGCATATAACCCTAAGATGAAAGTTGTATATAATAATAAGGTTATTACCATAATTGCTCTATTTAAATTTATTAATATTTTTATATATTTCATATTTTCAGAAATTATTGAAAGTTTATTTGCAAATTTTTTTTACTTTTTTATCATTTTAGTAAAGTTAGATAATAACCAATGTTCATCGGCTTTAATTGCTTTATCTAAAATACCATTAACAGTTGTGGTTACTGAGGATAAATCTCCCATCATCTTTTTAAAGTCTTCTGCTTCTTCAGAATTATCTTCAACATCATTCTTTAAATCTTCTAGAACTTTAAGTACTGGCTCTATTTCTCTTTTCTTACGCTCTTTTGTTACTTGTTTAAATAACTCCCATATATCTTTTCCTGCAACAAAAAACTCTTTACGTTCTCCTACGACAAACTCTTTATTTACAATTCCCCAATCTATTAACGCTCTTACATTCATATTCACATTTCCACGTGATATCTTCAATGTTTCCATTATATCATCTGCAGATAGTGGTTTTGTAGACACTAATAATAATGCATGCACTTGCGCCATGGTTTTATTAATACCCCAGTTTGTTGCCAAACTACCCCAAGTATGAATGTATTTTAATTTTGCGTCTTCTAATTTCATACTGCAAATATATACTATTATTTTAAACTTTCAATAATTTCTGAAAATAAAATATATTTATTTTTTTACTATTCTTGTAATATTTTTAATTCCCGAATTACTAACCAAGAAAAACAATTTTGAGTAACGACTTTTATATAACTTCAATTTTACCTCATGCGGGTATTATTATAAAGATATGCAGAGCATACACTGACTCTCAAGAAGACTTTGAAGATTTTTATCAAGAAGCTTGTTTACAGATTTGGAAAAGTAGAGATGCTTTTCAAAATAAATCGAAATGGTCTACTTGGATATATCGAATTACCTTAAATATTTGTTTAACACTTTCTAAGAAAAATAAACGAAGAGGTAATTCTGTTGAAATTCTTCACGAAGAATCTGACAAAAACTCTGCTTTTGAAAATGAGAACTTAAACTTGTTATATGACGCTATAAAGAAATTGTCAGAACTGGATAGAGCTATCATTTTACTTTATTTAGAAGAAAATCCTAATAAGGAAATTGCAGTAATTATAGGAACTAGCGCTAACAATATTGCTGTACGTATTAACAGAATTAAAAAACAATTAAAAATATTATTAGATGGAAAAATCGATTGAAAAAATTTGGACCGAAGCTTTTATTAATGAACAATCATTAATTGCTCCTAAAATCAACAACTTATATAATCAAAAATCAAAATCAATAATTAATAAAATTAAACGCACTTACGAAATAGATAACAAAGGGCTCATTCCTATGGCTATTATAGTTGTTATTGGGATGGCATTACTATCTGAAGTAACTATAGGCTTATATGCTGCTTTTTTAATTTTGTGTTTATATTTTTTTAATAGTAAACTACTCAGTAAATTTAAAACTATTGATGTTAAATCTGATAATTTAACTTATCTTAAACAGTATAGACATATTATTAGTTTAATTATGAAATCGACTAAGAGACTTTTTGTTTTTGCTATTCCTGCCGCTATTTTATCAATATTTATCCTAGCATTTAATATTAAAGAAAAAAGTTTTCTTTCTAAATTTATTTCTAGCGATACTTCTCTATTACAAATAATAAGTGTTGGTTTTATAGTTGCGATATGTGTTTCTGCAATTGGTATTTTAGTGTATACTATTTCTACTAAAATTCTGTATGCAACTCATATTTCTAAATTAGATGATCTTATTAAAGAAATGGATGATTTAAAAACTGAATTATAAACTACTAAACGGCATCTTAAATTAATAATTTATGATGCCGTTTTATTTTGTTCGTGTTCGTTTTTTAAATTTAAAAATTCTGTCTTTGTAATATTTTTTTAATTCTTCTACAAACAGTAAAGGTTTTTTATATTCGTTTAGAACTTTGTTTGCATAACTGTTTTGCAATTTGTTTAATTGTTCTTCTAAACGAATAACTTCACTCTTTAAATATTCGTTTTCATCATTATTAGCGCCTGTTTTTACAGTATTTTTTCCTATTTTAACAGTTAAATTACCACTAAAAATATATGAATGATAGTTTTGTAATTCTTCAAAAGTTCCTGTTTTATATATTTCTATAAGCTTTGTGGTAATCTCTGTTGCCAAAGATTCTTCTGCTTCTTTCATTGAAAACTTATCTGGATGCACATACAACATAGCTTCTTTGTACAGCCTTTTTTTCTCTTTTAAATTCTCTTTATCTAAGCTGATTTTTTGCTTTTGTATTACTTTTAATCCCGTAGTTTCTTTATAGTTTTTCCCTCTACGTTTTTGCTCTAATCTTTTTGCTTTTTTTGCTTTCTTCTGTTGCTTGTATAAAATTACGAACTCTCTTTCTTCTACTAATAAATCTGCTATTGCACTTCGTAGTAACTGTTCAAAAGGGAGTAACTTTTTTTCTATTTTATTTATCTCATTCTCTAAACTAACTATAAGCTCTTTTAATTTTAAAGCGCTACTATTTGTTAAATCAATTGGTAAATGAGACTCTTTCATAACTTATAAGTTATCTTTTCTTTTGCAAAATGGTAAGTCCTATTCGTATTTGTTCATAAGGAACTTTTTCTCCTAAAAATTCAAAATAGGGTTTTAAAGTTGGCTCGTTTTTTAATACTTTTTTCGCATTTGCAATTAATTTCACAGTACTAGCATCAATAAACTCATCTAAACTCACATCCTTTCCTTCTAAGTATAATTTTGATAAATGTGAAAATATTGTTTGTGCTTTTAAATTTCGTTTCTCTGCAATTTCATCTATTGTAAAACCTTCTTTATATAAATTGTAGGTTTCTAACGTTGTGTCTTTTTTTCCTCTCTTTTTTTCTTTTATAAAAGTTCTTATTTCTTCCATAAACTCACCACCGTATACCTCAAGCTTTCGTTGTCCTACTCCGCTTATTGCTAAAAATTCATTATCAGTTTGTGGTCGTTCGTTTTCTAATTCTCTCAAAGTAGCATCACTAAAAACTAAATAAGCCGCAATATCTTCTTCTTGTGCAATCCTATAGCGCAATTTTCTTAAGCGTTCGAATAAAGTATCTTTAACTGCTTTATTCGTTACTTTCTTACCTGTTGCTTTTACTAGCTTTTCTTCCTTTTTAATTTCTATTGGTATTGTTAACGCTATTTTTTCTCCATCGAAAAGTATTTTATTTGAAAAATCTGTTAACTGTAAGGTATTGTTTAAATGAAATGCTATTTGACAATACCCTTGGTTTATTAGCTGAATTATATAATGTTGCCAATCTTTCCAAGAAATATCGTTACCTATTCCATATGTTTTTAATACTTGATAATTTTTATCTAAAACTGCCGCATTTTTAGCTCCCCTAAGTACATCTATAACTGTACCCATTGCTTCTTTTTGCTGCAAACGGTATATGGCTGACAATGCTTTTTGTGCTATTACTGTACCATCAAAAAAGGTTGGAGGGTTTTTACATACGTCGCAATTTCCACAATTTTCTTCTATCAGTTCACCAAAGTAACTCAACAAAATCTTTCGCCTACATACGGTTGCTTCTGCAAACTGTTTCATTCTATCAAGTTTTGCTTCTTGTACTTCTTTATTTCCTGTATTTGCTATAAATTGTCGCAATTGAATTACATCTGCATAACTATGAAAAAGCAATGCTTTTGCTGGTAAACCATCACGTCCTGAACGTCCAATTTCTTGATAATATCCTTCTATATTTTTGGGCATGTTATAGTGTATCACCCAACGCACATTCGACTTATCGATCCCCATTCCAAAGGCAACTGTTGCACAGATAATAGCTACATCATCTTTTATAAAATCTTCTTGTGTTTTTGCTCTTTCTTCAAAATTTAATCCTGCGTGATACGCTTTTGCATTTATATTATTTTGCTTTAGTTTACTAGCCAATTGCTCTGTTGCCTTTCTACTTAAACAGTATACAATCCCCGATTCATTTGGCTTTTTATTTATAAACTTAATAATTTGTTGCACCCTATCATTTGCTGGTCGAACCTCTAAACTTATATTTTCTCTATTAAATGAACTTACATATTTAGTTGCATTTGGAATTGCTAATTGCTCTAAAATATCTTCTTGTGTTGCTTTATCTGCTGTTGCTGTTAAAGCTACAATTGGTACATCTGGCAATGATTTTTTTAAAAATGAAAGTTGTTTATAGGAAGGTCTAAAATCATGACCCCAAGCAGAAATACAATGTGCCTCATCTATAGCTACGCAACTAATATAGGTTTGATTTAATATATTTTGAAGTAACGACAAACTTTCAGGAGCAACGTATACTAACTTTACTTCTTTATTTACGATTGCATCAAAAACCTGTTGTTGCTGTTCTGCAGATTGACTACTATTATAATAAGTAGCAGATATCCCATTGGCTTTTAAGCTATCTACCTGATCTTTCATTAATGCTATTAAAGGTGAAATAACTAATGTTATCCCTTTAAAGAATAATGCTGGTAATTGAAAACAAATAGATTTACCACCTCCTGTTGGCATAATTACCAACGTATCTTTTTTATTTAAAATATTTTCGATAATTTTTTGTTGCTCTAATCGAAAACTATCATATCCAAAACTTGACTTTAACTTTTCTAATAAATCTTTTTCTGTTATCTCCATCATAAATGCAAAAATAACCATAAAAAAAGCGTAGAATTAAAATTCTACGCTTCATTTTTTCTACTTTAAATTCTTCTAATTTATTTCAAGTCTTTTAGTAATACCTCAACTGCTTTCTTTAACTGTGCATCCTCGTTTCTTTCTTTCCATCCTGGTGCGTTTTTAACTAAATAGTCTGGTACAGCTGGTGCCTCATTCTCCATATTTCTTCCTGATTTCTTTACAAACCAAGCTCTAAATGGCATACGAATAAATCCATTTTGTAATCTTTTACCTCCTGTTGAAATTACTGCTCCAAAAGTCGGCTGTCCTACTAATTTCCCTAAACCTAAATTTTTAAATGCATGTGAAAATATTTCAGCATTTGAATAACTGTTTTCATTACATAAAGCAACTACTGGTTTTGTGTTTACTGATAAAATTGCACGCTCATTAAAAGGGTAATTTTTCGTAAACTTTTTATTATTCTTTAAACTTTTTGCTGCTCCTCTTGGCACTGTATATGCATGTTGATCTACATTTAAAACTGCCATTAATCTATCAGTAGTCCATCCACCTCCATTATAACGAACATCAATTACAATTCCTTTTTTACCATAACCGCTTGCTTTTAATTCTCTTTCAAAACGTTCAAAACTTGGTGTGTTCATACCTTGAATATGTATATATCCTAATTGTCCGTTTGAATACTCATCTACTAACTTTTTTCTAGAGTCAATCCAAGCTTCATATTGCGCTCTTCTAATTGAGCTTTGTGGACGAATTACTACTTCATTACCATCTTTTAAACTTAATAGCACTTCGTTATTTTGTGTATTCTTTAATAAACTGTAGAAATTCGTGTTTTTATTAACTTCCTGTCCATTTACTTGAGTAATAACATCTCCTACTTTTAGTTTACTTTTCGACTTACTTGCTACTGTATTTTCTAATACATATTTTACACGAGCTCCATCTTTAGTATTCTCAACTTCTAAACCTAATAATCCTATTTTCTCACTTGTATTTCTTGGAGCACTTCCTCTATACCCCATATGACTAGCATTTAATTGTCCCAACAATAAATTATACATATATGAATAATCTTGTTGTGTTGATGCTGATAATACCCAAGGTTTATATTTTTTTACTAAACCCTTCCAATCATACCCGTGAAATTCAGGATCATAGAAACCTGCTGTTAATGCACGAATTCCTTCATCAAAAACCTGTGTATACTCTTTTTCTTTATTTACAGTATACATTGCTGAATGCGGTAATCCAGTTACCTTATCAGACTTTGTATTCATCTGCTTTAACTTTCCTCCTGATACAAAATAGACTTTTTTATTATTCAGATTAAAACCTCCTGCTCTTGAGACACCTTTTATGGCTTTAGATTTTGTTCCATCCCACTTAATTTTATACAAACCTCTCTTTTTGGTTGCTGGGTTTGTTGCTGAAAAATAGATAAACTCACTATCTGCGCTAAACATAGGGCTGTACTCATTGTCTTGTAAAGAAGTAACTTGAACTAAACGATCAAAAATTCTTTCTGAATCTATTTTAACCTCAACCTTCTTCTTCTTTTTACCTTTCTTTCCTTTTTTATCAGATTTTTTATCCTCTTTCTTTTCTGCGTAATATGCTCCTTCCTTATGGTCTGCTTTTGATTTTTCCCAATCTTCTTTTTGTAGCCATACCATCCATACATCGTAATTAATTCCATTTCTATTTGAAATAAAAGCTAATTTCTTTCCATCTGAACTCCAAACTGGACTTCTGTCACTACGCGGATGCATAGAAACATTCATCTTTTTACTTTTATCAGCTATCGACTGAATAAATATCTCACTATCGAAGTTTAAATCTTCTTGAGAATAGGCAATAAACTTACTGTCTGGGCTCCAAGAAAAATCTTCAGCTGCTGCCCAAGAATCTGAATATATTTGTGGTTTTACTATTTTACCATCTTTAATGTTAGCAATCATCAAAGTACCTCTTCCTACCTGATAAGCGATTTTCTTCCTATCTGGAGATACTATTGGATTATCTATATCTTCTTTACTTGATGTTAATTTGGTTACTTTGGTTTTTAAACTTCTTTGTAAACCAACTAAAGTATCTGTAGAAACTACACTATATAACTCATAATGCCCATCTCTATCTGACATAAAAACTACAGTCTTGTCATCTAACCATTGTGGACTACGATCTCTAAAAGCATGCTTACTCACATTATTAGAACGCTTCTTTTCTTTGTTGTTTTCTTTTACAAAAATTTCTCCATTAATCTCCATCGCAACTTTCTTACCATCAGGAGAAATAGCATAGTCACTTATTTTATTAGATACCGTCTTAGTTTCTTCTTTTTCAAAACGAGTATCTGAATAAATATTTAGTTTGATTTTTTGAGCCTTACCATTTTCAATTTTATAAGTATCTATTCCACTTAAATATACAATTGTTCCATTGTTACTTACAGAAAACGTACGAACTCCATTTTTTTTATGTGCAGTTAATTGTGAAGCAGAACCACTAACTGTTCCGTTTGCAGTGATTGACTGTTTGTAAATATTATATCGACCACTTTCAGCTCCTATATAATATAAATTTCCAGCAGCATCCCAAGTTGGTGAATGATCATTTTTATTACTCGTAGTTATTTGAGTGTATTGCTTAGTTTGGGTATTATAAATCCAAATATCTCTTTGTGCAGAACCTGAATAATCTTCACGTGCAATTCTACAAGCTCCTTTTACAAATACTATAAACTTTCCGTTTGGAGATAATTGAGCTCCTTCTCCATATGCTGTTAGTAAACGACTTGGTGTTCCTCCTTTTTGATTCACCTTGTACATTTGCCCATCCCATTCTGGACCACGATATACTCTTCTTGTATTAAAGAATACATCTCCTTTTTCAGTCCAATTTGTTGGAATATTTGCTGTTGGGTAGTATGTTAATTGTTTAGGTACTCCCCCATTTATTGACATTATAAAAACATTATCATTTCCTTTTCTATTCGATGAAAATGCTATTTCTGTTCCATTGGTATTCCAAACAGGATTACTTTCATAAGCTTTATGAATAGTTAATCTTTTTTGCTGTTTACTACCAAAATTATAAGTCCAAATATCTCCTTGATATGAAAATGCCATTTGAGATGCATCTGGACTAATTTGAGGCTTACGAATAAACGTATTTTGAGCTATTAAAAAGCTCGAGCATAAAAATGCTGCAAGTATGGAAAAAGGTTTCTTAGACATTATTGTTTGTGTTATAAGCTACTAATTTATAACATTCAATAATGTCTTTATGAATTTTAAGTTTTTCTTAACAGTTAAATTTTAATACCCGAAATAAAATTTGAAATGTTATTAACTCCATTTTCACCAACCTCTTTTATAAAAGCCGATCCTATAATTGCTCCGTTCATATGAGCACAAGCTGTCGTAAATGTTTTATTATCTGAAATCCCAAAACCAACAACTAAATTACTTTGTAAACTCATTGCATTTATTCGATTGAAATAATCAATTTGTTGTTGAGAAATTTCTCCTTTTGCTCCTGTTATTGATGCTGATGCTACCACGTATATAAACGCCTCAGTTAAGGAATCTATCTTGCGAATTCGCTCTTCTGATGTATGAGGTGTTATTAAAAACACATTAACAATTCCATAGCTTTTAAATAACTCATTATAATGATTCTCATATTCAATCATTGGTAAATCTGGAATGATAACCGTATCAATTCCGCAATCTTTTACTTTTTGACAAAATTCATGCTCGCCGTATTTTATAATCTGATTCAAATATCCCATTAATACCAATGGCGTTTTATTTGTTTCTTTTATAGCGTCTAACTGTTCGAATATTACATCTAAATTCATTCCGTTTTTTAAAGCGACTGCACTACTATGCTGAATCGTTGGTCCATCGGCTAAAGGATCTGAATATGGTAAGCCAACCTCAATAAAATCTACACCACTAGAACTTAATTCTGTTATTATTTTAGTGGTATCATTTAATTTTGGAAAACCTGCTGTAAAGAAAATAGATAATAAATTTTGACTTTTCTTTTGAAATATATTTTTTACTGAATTCATTACTATTCTTCTAAATGCTTAATATAAGTTTCTAAATCTTTATCTCCTCTTCCTGATAAATTAATTATAATAGTCTGCTCTTTTCTCAAATCCATTTTTGGTAAAACGGCTAATGCATGTGCACTTTCTAGTGCTGGAATAATTCCTTCTATTTTTGTTAACTCATAAGCTGCATCCAATGCTTCTTTATCTGTAGCATTCATGAATTTTGCACGTTTTGTTTCGTGTAAATATGCATGCAAAGGTCCTACTCCTGGATAATCTAACCCTGCTGAAATAGAATATGGCTCTACTATTTGCCCATATTCATCTTGCATTAAAATTGTTTTACTTCCATGAATTACGCCTACTTCTCCTAATTGTGAGGTTGCTGCACTTTCTCCCGAATTAACTCCTAAACCTGCTGCTTCTACTGCTATTAACTCAACTTCTTCATCTTCTAAATAATGATAAAAAGCTCCTGCTGCATTCGACCCTCCTCCTACACAAGCTATAACTGTATCTGGATTTTCTTTTCCTGTTTGCTCTTTTAATTGTACTTTCATTTCTTCTGAAATAACCGCTTGCAAACGCGCCACCATATCTGGGTACGGATGTGGACCAACAACAGAACCTATTAAATAATACGTTTCTGGATTTTGAATCCAATATCTGATAGCTTCGTTTGTTGCATCTTTTAACGTTTTGCTTCCACTCGTTGCGGGAACTACTTTAGCTCCTAACATTTTCATACGAGCTACATTTGGTGCTTGACGCTTAATATCAGTTTCTCCCATAAAAACAACGCACTCTAAATCCATTAAAGCACAAACCGTTGCGGTAGCAACACCATGTTGCCCTGCTCCTGTTTCTGCAATAATTTTAGTTTTTCCTAAATGCTTTGCTACTAAAATCTGCCCAATAGTATTGTTTACTTTATGTGCTCCTGTATGATTTAAATCTTCTCGTTTTAAATAAATAGTAGCTCCATATTTTTCTGACAAACGCTTTGCTAAATATAAAGGACTTGGTCTACCAACATAATGCTGTAACAAATCTTTATACTCTTTTTGAAAAGCTTCTGAACTTAGAATTTCTAAATAATTATCTTCTAATTCTTTTACATTTGGATATAACAATTCTGGAATAAACGCTCCTCCAAACTGTCCATAATATCCTTCTTTAGTTGGTTGAAATTTCATTTTTAAATTTCTTTATTTTTTTTACTGATTTTAAACCAGCTTCTATTTCAAACTTACTATTTACATCTAACGCATAAATAGGTAAATCTGTTTTTATAATGTTTTGTACTTCTTTTATTTCTTCTAACCCAATACCTCCACTTAAAAAAAATGGTTTTGTCGAATTGTAATTTTTTAATACACTCCAATCAAATGTAAATCCGTTTCCTCCTCGTTCTTTACCTTTCGTATCAAACAGAAAGAAATCAACTACTTCTTCGTATGGTTTTAAAACTTCAAAATCAAAATCACCTTTAATTCCAAAAACTTTAATGATTTCAATTTTTGGTAAATGACTTTTTAAACTTTTAATATAATCTACAGATTCATCTCCATGCAACTGAACCGCTTCTAATTGATATTCTTCAATAAGAGAAACTACTATTTCTAAATACTCATTTACAAAAACTCCTGTTTTCTTAATTTCTTTAGGTAATTGTGGAATTATACCTTCAAAATTCCTTTTTGATTTATCATAGAAAATAAATCCTAAATAATCAGGTTTTAAAGCTGCTACTTGTTGGATATTTTCCACATACTTCATTCCACATACTTTTAGCTTCATCTCTATCTAATTTGACTTATGAATTCTTTACAAGCTTCTCCTGGGTTTTCTGTTTTCATAAAGTTTTCTCCAATTAAGAAACCTTGAAATCCGTATTCTTTTAAACCTGTAATAACTCTTGGGTCTGATATTCCACTTTCTGAAACCTTAATTGCCGTGTCTGGAATTTGACTTGCAAGTTTTATCGAGTGTTCTAAATCCACTTCAAACGTCTTAAGATTACGATTATTAATGCCGATTATCTTATTATCCAAATCATTTATTTTATCTAAATCTTCTTGGGTATGTACCTCATATAAAACCTCTAGTCCTAAATCTGTTGCTAATTGACCGTAATTTTTCAACTCTTCTTTTGTTAAACAAGCTGCTATTAACAATATTACATCTGCTCCTATAGCTTTTGCTTCTACTATTTGAAAACCATCTACAATAAAATCTTTTCTTAAAATTGGCTTCACTTGATTTACGGTTCTAGCCTCTAATAAATCTGCCATCGATCCTCCGAAAAACGAAGTATCTGTTAAAATAGATTGTGCAGCCACATTTGCATCCAGATAGCCCTCAGTAACATCAATAATTGTAGCTTTATCGTTAATAATACCTTTTGATGGTGATTGACGTTTAAACTCTGCAATTATACCTGTTGAGCCAACCTGTAATAATGATTTCTTTAATGAAAATGGTGAATTCTTAAAATTTGGGCTTTCTACTAATTTTTTAACAGGAACTTCAGCTTTAATTTTTGCTATTTCTGTTTTTTTAAACGCTATTATCTTATCTAAAATTGTCATTTTAACTTACTAGTTTTTCTAATGATTTTTTTGCTTTCAACCCTAATAATGAATCTTTTGCTTCTTCAAAAGCTACTTCAAAACTCTTATTTTTATCAAATATTTTTAATGCAAATGCCGTATTTGTTAACACTACATTATTTTGTTGTTCTGTTCCTTTCCCATTAATAATATCTACAAATATTTTAGCCGCTTCTGCTACAGTATCTCCTCCAAAAATATCCGATTGTAATATTTGCTTTTGCCCTAAATCTGATGGCGAAATTTGTTGTTCTGCTTCTTTTGTAAATAATTTAAAATCTCCTGTTAATGAAATTTCATCATATCCATCTAATGCATGTACCACTCCGTAATTTACATTAGATTGTTGTAACATATAATTGTAAACTCTAGCTACCTCTAAATTAAATACACCTACTAATTGATTTTGGGGAGAACTTGGATTCACTAATGGTCCTAACATATTAAAAAATGTTTTTACACCCAATTCTCTACGTATTGGAGCAACTACCTTCATTGCCGGATGAAATAATGGAGCGTGTAAAAAGCAAATATTTGCTTCTTCTAACTGACGCTTTAAAATTGTTTCATCATTGGTAAACTCATACCCTAAGAACTCCAACATATTTGATGATCCTGAAGCCGACGACACTCCGTAATTACCATGCTTGGCTACTTTATTTCCTGTACCCGCAACTATAAACGATGTTAATGTTGAAATATTAAAAGTATTTTTACCATCTCCTCCCGTTCCACATAAATCAATCGTATCAAAATCTGATAAATCAACTTTTACTGCCAATTCTAATAAGGCCTCCCTAAAACCTGACAATTCATCAACAGAAACTGGTCGCATTAAAAACACCGTAATAAATGCAGCAATTTGTGAAACATTGTATTTTTCTTGAGCAATATTTATTAAAACCTCTTTCGATTGGTCTTTAGTCAATCGCTTTTGTTCGAAAAGCGTGTTTAATATTTTTTTCATTAGATACTATCTATAAAGTTTTGAATCATCTTTTTTCCATCTGGTGTTAAAATACTTTCTGGATGAAATTGAACTGCTTCTAAATGATGTATTCTATGACGTAATGCCATAATACTTTTATCTTCATCAATTGCTGTTATTTCTAATTCATCTGGAAAATTAGTATGAGATGCAATCCAAGAATGATAACGAGCTGCTTCAAATGTTTCTGGAATATCTTTAAACGTAATTGTATTGTTTTGTGTTACTTTCATTTCTGTTGCCACACCATGAAATACATCGTTTAAATTTTCTAATTCACCTCCAAAAACTTCTGTTATTGCTTGCAAACCTAAACACACTCCAAAGATTGGAATTTTTCCTGCATAGGTTTTAATCGTTTCTTTTAAAATCCCTGCTTCTTCTGGTATTCCTGGCCCAGGAGATAAAATAATTGCATCGTATCTTTTTATTTCGTCAATTGAAATTTCATCATTACGATATACATCAGGTAATTTCCCTGTAATATCTTCTACATAATGCACTAAATTATAGGTAAATGAATCGTAATTATCTAATATTAATATTTTCATCTTATATCTCTTCTGCTAACACTAAAGCTTTCTTTAATGCTGCTAATTTATTATTTACTTCTTGTAACTCGTTTTCTTCTTTTGAATTGATTACAATTCCCGCTCCTGCCTGATAAAACAATGTGTTATTTTTACTTACAAATGAACGGATTGCAATGGCCTGATTTACATTTCCATTTAACCCAATAAAACCTACACATCCCCCATAAAACCCTCTTGTTTGATTTTCATACTTATCAATTAACTCCATAGCTTTATATTTCGGTGCTCCACTTAATGTCCCGGCGGGAAAAGTATCTCCCACTATTTCAATTGGATTTCCTGTAATTTTTCCAGTAACTGTAGACACTAAATGAATTACATGACTAAAATATTGTACTTCTTTATAAGTTTCAACAGTAACATTCGTTGCGTGTTTACTTAAATCGTTTCTAGCTAAATCTACCAACATTACATGCTCTGCATTTTCTTTTGGGTCGCTTGCTAATTCTTTTGCTAGCTCGGTATCTTTTGCATCATCCCCTGTTCTTCTAAAAGTTCCTGCAATTGGATTTATAATAGCTTCTTCTGCATTTATTTTTATTTGTGCCTCTGGTGACGACCCCATTAACTTAAAACTTCCGTAATCAAAATAAAACAAATATGGTGATGGATTTATAGATCGTAAAGCCCTATATACATTAAACTCATCTCCTTTAAATTTTTGTTGAAATTGACGTGATAAAACCAACTGAAATACATCTCCTCTTTTACAATGTTCCTTTGCATTAGTTACACTGTTTTTAAATTCTTCATCTGTAATATTAGATGTTTCTTTTCCTTCAAAATTAAATTGATACTTAGCAAATGATTGTGAATTTGCTAAATTTTCTATCTCCGACAAACGAGATTCTTCTCCTTCCGGAATATTTTCAATTAAAATCATTTCATTCTTAAAATGATTAATTGCAATAATAAATCGAAAGAAACTATACTGCAACATTGGTATTTCTGATGGCGCCTTTTTTGAATTTAATTTTATTGTTTCAAAATATTGAACAGCATCAAAAGTTGTATACCCATATAAACCATTAAATGACTTTATCTCTTCTGTGCAGTTAACATCTATTAAATCACTATAACTATCAAAATATTTATAAAAATCTCGATCAATTTCTTTTCTATCTAATTCCTTTTTTTTGTACGAAAATGAAATATCATTTCCTTCAGCCTTAATTGTTATTAGAGGCTCAATACATAAAAATGAGTAACTATTTTCTTTACTATGATAATCTGAACTCTCTAACAATAAACTATTCGCATACTTATCTCTTGTTTTTAAGTATAAGCTTACTGGCGTAATTGTATCAGCTAATTGTTGTTTAGATATTGTTGTAAACTGTATTTTATTCATTCTTAATTTTATTATATAAAAAAAAGGCTTATCATGAGATAAGCCTTTTCGTTGTATTATGGATATAACGGTATGGTCTCACTAACGTAAGTTACGAGTTCTCCACCACCAGTTATTTAATAATTGTTTCATCATTATGTGACAAATGTATAATAGATTTTTAAAAATCCAAATTTATTTTCAATTTATTTCTAAAAAATCAAAAAAGTAAGTTTTGAAAGCTTAAAAAACACAAAACAATTACACATCAACACAAATAATTAAATTATAGTTATAATTTAAAACACAAATACTCAATATAGTTTTCAAATAAAAACATCATTCGGTTATTTGTATCAGAATTATAAACAAAAAATAAAATATACTTCTCAATTTTATTTGAGAAGATTAAATAAAAATATAAAGTTATGTGTGGAATTGTATGTGCGTTTGATTTAAAACAACCTTCTGAAAGTTTAAGACCTCAAGTATTAGAAATGGCTAAAAAAATTAGACATCGCGGTCCAGATTGGAGTGGAATTTACAGTGATGATAAAGTTATTATGGCTCATGAACGTTTAGCTATTGTTGATCCAGCCTCTGGACAACAACCATTATTTAGTGCTGATAAAAAATTAATCTTAGCTGCTAATGGCGAAATATACAATCACAGAGAATTACGTAAACAACTTGATGGTTCTTATGAATTTCAAACTGCATCTGATTGTGAAGTAATTTTAGCACTATACAAAGAAAAAGGAGTTGACTTTATCGACGATATGAATGGAATATTTGGTTTTGCTTTATATGATGCCGAAAAAGATGAATATTTTATCGCTAGAGATCATATGGGAATTATTCCTTTATATATCGGTTGGGATCAAAATGGAACTTTCTATGTTGCTTCTGAATTAAAAGCATTAGAAGGCGTTTGTGCTAAAATAGAATTATTTCCTCCAGGTCATTATATGTCTAGTAAAGATGGAAAATTTGTACAATGGTACAAAAGAGATTGGTCTGAATATGAAGCAGTAAAAGAAAACGAAACAAGCATTACAGAAGTTAAAGAAGCTCTTGAAGCTGCTGTACATAGGCAATTAATGAGTGATGTTCCTTATGGTGTTTTACTCTCTGGCGGATTAGATTCTTCCGTTACCTCAGCTATCGCAAAAAAATATTCTCAAAAAAGAATTGAATCTGATGATAAATCTGAAGCTTGGTATCCACAATTACATTCTTTCTCTGTTGGTTTAGAAGGTTCTCCTGATTTAGCTGCTGCACAAAAAGTTGCAGACCATATTGGCACCATTCATCATGAGATTAAATTCACCATTCAAGAAGGATTAGATGCCATTAAAGATGTAATTTACAATATTGAAACTTACGATATTACTACTATTCGCTCTTCTACACCAATGTATTTAATGGCTCGTGTAATTAAATCTATGGGAATTAAAATGGTTTTATCTGGTGAAGGTGCCGATGAAATATTTGGTGGATATTTATATTTTCACAAAGCTCCAGATGCTCAAGAATTCCATGAGGAAACCGTACGTAAATTAGACAAACTACACATGTACGATTGTTTACGTGCTAACAAAAGTTTAATGGCCTGGGGAATTGAAGGACGTGTTCCGTTTTTAGATAAAGAATTTATGGATGTAGCCATGCGTATTAACCCACAAGACAAAATGATTAACGGAGAACGTATGGAAAAATGGGTAATTCGTAAAGCTTTTGAAGATATGTTACCAGAAAGTGTAGCTTGGAGACAAAAAGAGCAATTTAGCGACGGTGTTGGTTATAGTTGGATTGATACTTTAAAAGAAGTTGTTGAAAAAGAAGTTAGTGACGAACAATTGGCTAATGCTAAATTCAGATTCCCAATTCAAACACCAACAAACAAAGAAGAATTTTATTACCGCTCAATTTTTGAAGAACATTTCCCAAGCGATACCGCAGCCTTAAGTGTACCTCAAGAAGCTAGTGTTGCTTGTAGTACAGCTACCGCTTTAGAATGGGATGAAGCTTTTAAAAACATGAACGAACCTTCTGGAAGAGCGATTGCAACTGTACATGATGATTCTTACTAAAGTAAATTCTATTTTTAAAATTTAAAATCACTTAAAAATCTCGCTTCTGCGGGATTTTTTTATTCAAATTCTAAAATATTCTCAGCCCTTATTAATTGTTCCAATGCATTTACCTTACCCATCATTTTATTATAAAATGTATTCTGCTCTTTTTCCCCAGAAGTATTTAATAACTTAGAATTTTTTAATTGTTTATTAAAAAACTTCTTTGCTTGACTACATACTCTTTTATCACTAGTTTGATAATATGACAGCATTAAAAAAGGAACATATAATGATTCCCTTTCTGGAGTAGAAATAAAAATATTATTATTCATAATTAATAGCTCATTATAATACAACTTAAACCGCTGTTTTTTAGCCACTACTTTTAATGAAATTTCATTTAATAACTCTTTAAGCTCCATGCATAATTGCATAGCTGTTTCAACTTTTAATTGCCCAGCTTTGTAATAAAAATGGATTTGTTTTAAAGTACTATTAATAGTCGTTATGTCCCAAATTTCAATTGTTGTCAAATCCTGATATAACTCTCCTAATTTCTTTGCCGATTTTATTGTTGATAATTTAGGATAATATTCATCAAAACTCTTATCTCTAAATTGCTTATCTAATAACTTTAACCAAACGTAAAATTTAAATTGACTCAATCTATTATTACTTAATGTATAGAAAATAGGAATATCTTTTGCTGAATAATAAATCTGACAACCCTTTTTATTCAAAAGAGGTAACAGTGACTTATATGCATTCTCAAAGTATTGTTGCAGCTCAACTTCATTAGTAATCTCTTTTGTTTTCTCTACTGAAACAAATTGTTTTTCGGTAAGTCCAAACAATTCATCTAATGATAAATTAAAATAGCGAGCTAACTTAATACTCTCTTCTAATGAAAATTTACTTTTTAAGCTTGTACGTCTATGTGCCGCATCATAACTTATTTCCAACGCCATTGCTACAGCTTCGTTTAACGAATTATTTTCAGGTAACATTTTCTCTACCTTCTCTAAAAAAACCTTTTGAAACATTTTTTAAATTTAATTATTTTTTGTGATAATCACAAAAATAAATCATTTTACTTGTGATTAAAACAACTTAATATGTGATTACCACTCTACTTTTGAATTGATTTTAATACTAAAAATTATGAAAAAAATAGTTTTAATTACGAGCATTTTATTTGTGTTTAAATCTTTTTCACAAGAAGTAAAAAGAAAATTTAGACCTTTATTATGGACAACACATTCAAAAAACACAGATATCCTAGGCGTATCGGTAGGTATTTTACCCAAAGAAATATTTAAGGATAGTGCATTAACAAAAACTTTTGGAATTAGAGTCGAAGCTCCAGGCTTAGGCTTATTACTTCCATTAGCACCAAGAAGTCCAATTTCAAAAACTAACCAAGAGTTTCAAAATAAGTTATCAAAAAAACCTACTGAAATTGTTTATGGAATTAATATTTCATCTGGTTCTATGGCTAGCACGCGTATAAACGGTTTATCAAGTGCTTTTATAGGGCAATACCTTATAAAAGAAAATGGAATTTCAGCGGCAATTGTAGGCAATATTATTGAACAACAAAACGGCGTCGCCGTCAGCTTAATGGGAAATAACACATACATAACAAATGGGATAATGGTTGGTTTTATTGGAAATAACTCTACATATGTAAACGGAATTCAATTAGGAAGTTTTAATGATTCAAAAAACTTAAGTGGGATTCAAATAGGAATTTCAAACAAAACTAAAAACTCAAAAGGATTACAAATTGGTTTATGGAATAAAAATGAAAAGCGCTCTTTACCATTTATTAACTGGAATTTTAAAAGCTAGATTATGAAAATTTTAAAAATCATTATAATCTATTTACTTTTCAACGTTTCAACTTCTTTTTCTCAACAAAAAAAAGATATCTTTTTACTAATAGAAACTGGATATCAAAATTTAAATAATCAAGCTCAAATTCATTTCGGAGTCGGATTTGAATATTATCTTTCAAAAAAAAGTAGCTTATCTTTAAGAGTTAAATACCTACATACTGGAATCGAATATTTAAAAGTAAAAAGTTCTGCTGGATTTGCTAGTTTCTTTAATTTTACAGGGAAAAAGTTCTTATATAAAGGACAAATCATAAGCATTCCTTTTAATTATAAATTTGAGAATCATTTTTTCATAAAAAAAATGAAATACTTTTTTAGTATTGGGCCTGCATTAAATTTTACATTAAAGAATCAATTTCTAATTACAGAAAACCTAACACCTAACCACAATAATAATATTTACGTAAACCTTAATTTAGGGTTAGGTTTTATGTATAAATTAAATAAGAGAACTGACTTATTAATTTCTGGAGAAACATCACTTTTTGGAGGAGCAAAAACACATGAATCTATTGGCTTTATTTTTAACTCTAAATTAACTCCTGATGCTTCTGCTATAAACTTTGGTGTACGCTATAGACTTAAAAATTAATTATTATTATTCTAAAAAAAGCACCCTGATATTATCAGAGTGCTTACTTTTCTAATCTCTAATATTTTTAATTAGCTGCAACAAAGAAAGGAGACATATTAACTCTTGCATTACCTCTTGCTCCATAATGATTATTGTAACTCTTATTTTTTTCAATTGTATAAAAAGAATCCACATAATCATCATTATTCGTATACCAACTATCAGGCATAGCTTGAATAATTGCTCCAGCTACCTGCCCTAAAACATTTACCCATGGCTGCGTAGATACAGTTCCAATTATTTGAAAAACTCCACTAACAATAGTAGAAACTAAGCTCTTATAATTTACATTATCATCCTTCTCAAATAACTGAATATTTGCTGCTTGGTATTTATAATCATCCCAAAATAAAAGTATTTGATTTGGATAATAATCAGTTCCGTCATAATCTAAGTAATACATAGGAATAATCTTGATTTCAGGTTTATTTCCTGCATCTTTAATTCCAGAAGTAATAGCATATACTTCTGCAGCTCCACTTATCCATGGCTCTTCATCATTATTTAATCGTATCTTATCTAATTTAGTGGTTTCTAAACCTGTATTCCTAGGTGAAACAGGACTAAAATCCATTTTTGTTTTAGCAAATCTCTCATTTTGTACTCCTTCTTCCTGAAGATACTTATTCATATAAGCAACTTCCTTTTTTAAAGTTTCAAAACCATTTGTTTCAATTACAATAACAGTTTGTTTAGGAGTTTTTTCAGCATCTAAAAGCACCAATTTCTTATCTATTGTATACGCTTCTACAACAGACCAATTTTTCTCTTCACCTTCAGGAGCAAAAGAAAATAACACATTAGAAAAATCAGAAACCTTCTTTGGATTATGCATCCAAACTTCCAAAATCTCAATCTTTTCAGGAGCAATATCTGCATCTGATCTAGACTCTAAAGTAGCTGATTGAATCGTTAATTCTTTAAATGATTTCTCATTACCAACAATACTCTTTGTTTCCTCTAAAATTTTAGACAATACAACACTTGGTTGTTGAGCTTTCAACATCTCAATTGCCTTATCTTTAAATTCTTGATTCTTCATTAAATCTATGAATTTGAAAGCTACTTCTTTCTTATTCACTTCATTTAACTCTACTTGTTGATTAGGGGTCTCTAATTCATTTGAATTAGTACAGCTCACTAATAACACCGAAGCCACTAAGGCTTTTACTAAAAATCGGGGGATTCTCATTACTTAAAATTTTAATTTATTAATATTAAGCATCAAACATACAAAAAATACATTTTAAAATGTTAAAATATGTTAAAATATTACAATTAATTAACCTAAACCGCAAAAACACTAAGATTAAATCATTTCCATAAATAAACCTTTAAAATTTACTTCTCTTCTTAAAACCTTAACTTTTTTGACGTAAATCTTATCAAAAGCTTATTCAAAATATCCAATCTAAAGACTTATTTCATTTTTACAGAAAACAAAAACTGATAAAAAAACCTATTTCAGTTTTAAATACGTTTTTAAGAGGTTTAAGAGATTTTTGACTAAAAAATATTTTCATTCAATTATATAACTAAACAGCTTAAGAACTTTATTATATAGCTATAAAACCGTAAATTTGTAAGTACAATAATCGCATTATGCGGTTATTTTTATGTTATTTAAAAATAACATCAAGAAAAATAATTAATTTTTAACTCAAGAAAATGAGCGAAGAAAAAAAACATAATTATGATGCCTCTAGTATTCAGGCATTAGAAGGAATGGAGCACGTAAGAATGCGTCCATCAATGTATATTGGAGATGTTGGTATTCGTGGTTTACATCACTTAGTATATGAGGTTGTAGATAACTCTATTGATGAAGCAATGGGTGGTTATTGTGATCAGATTGATGTTATTATTAATGAAGATAATTCTATTACCACCAAAGATAATGGTCGTGGAATTCCTGTAGGAATTCACAAAAAAGAAGGTGTTTCTGCATTACAAGTTGTAATGACAAAAATTGGAGCAGGTGGAAAATTTGACAAAGACTCATACAAAGTATCTGGTGGATTACACGGTGTTGGAGTATCTTGTGTTAATGCACTTTCTGATCACTTAACAGCTACTGTACATAAAGAAGGGAAAGTTTGGCAACAAGAATATGAAAAAGGAAAAACCCTATATCCAGTAAAAACTATTGGAGAAACTGACTTTACAGGTACTATCGTAACCTTTTTACCAGATAAATCAATTTTTGAACAAACTACCGAATATAATTACGATACCTTAGCTACTCGTATGCGTGAGCTAGCGTACTTAAACAAAGGTATTACCATTACTTTAACTGACAAAAGAAACACCGATGATGAAGGAAATTTTATTTCTGAAACATTTCATTCAACTGAAGGGTTATCTGAGTTTGTTAAATATTTAGACTCTACTCGTGAGCAATTAACCGCTGGTGTTATTGCTATGGAAGGAGAAAAGAATGGTATCCCTGTTGAAGTAGCAATGGTTTATAATACTTCATATTCAGAAAATTTACATTCATATGTAAACAATATCAATACACATGAAGGAGGAACACATTTATCTGGTTTCCGTCGTGGATTAACACATACTTTAAAAAAATATGCCGATGAATCTGGTTTATTAAAAAATGTAAAGTTTGACATTGCCGGTGATGATTTCCGTGAAGGATTAACAGCTATTATCTCTGTAAAAGTTGCTGAACCTCAATTTGAAGGACAAACAAAAACAAAATTAGGTAATAGAGAAGTAAGTGCTGCAGTTTCTCAAGCTGTTGCAGAAATGCTTACCGATTATTTAGAAGAAAATCCTAACGATGCTAAAACTATTGTTCAAAAGGTAATTTTAGCAGCCCAAGCACGTCACGCAGCTAGAAAGGCTCGTGAAATGGTACAGCGTAAAACGGTAATGAGTATTGGAGGTTTACCTGGTAAATTATCTGATTGTTCAGAAACTGATCCTGCTCAATGTGAAATTTTCTTAGTCGAGGGAGATTCGGCAGGTGGTACAGCTAAACAAGGGCGTGATCGTAATTTCCAAGCCATTCTTCCTTTAAGGGGTAAAATCTTAAATGTTGAAAAAGCAATGCAACATAAAGTTTTTGAAAACGAAGAAATCAAAAACATGTTTACAGCCCTAGGAGTTTCTATCGGAACTGAAGAAGATCCTCGTGCTTTAAATTTATCTAAACTGCGCTATCATAAAGTAGTTATTATGTGTGATGCCGATGTAGATGGGTCTCATATTGCTACGTTAATTTTAACTTTCTTTTTCCGCTACATGCGTGACATGGTTGAACAAGGTTATATTTATATTGCAACGCCTCCTTTATATTTAGTTAAAAAAGGACAAAAACGTGAATATGCTTGGGATGATAACCAACGTGATTTAATTGCTCAAAAAATGGGTGGAGGTGTTAACATTCAGCGTTATAAAGGTCTTGGAGAGATGAATGCTGAACAATTATGGGACACAACCATGAATCCAGAATTTAGAACTTTACGCCAAGTAATTGTTGACAATGCCGCAGAAGCTGATAGAGTATTTTCTATGCTAATGGGAGACGAAGTTCCTCCTCGTAGAGAATTCATTGAAAAAAACGCTAAGTATGCTAATATAGATGCATAATAATTCATAAAAAACTCAACCAAATGGTTGAGTTTTTTATTTTAATTACAATATCATACATTTGTTACTTAATTAACAGCTTTGTAAAATGAAAAAAATTACTTTAACTTTTTTAACAATTTTTAGCTTAGTTTTTAGTGTAAAAGCCCAAGATGGTTTTGAACAAGCTATCTTAGGTAGTACAAAAGACGCAAAAAATCTTATTCAAGCATATTTTAACCCTGGCATGGAAGGCTTAATAAACAGTATGAATACTGGCTGGTACCATACAGCTAAAGTTCATAAAAAATTTGGTTTTGACATTACTATAGGCTTAAACGCAAGTTTTATCGGTTCAGAAAAAGAAACTTTCAATATTCAACAGGCTTTAGGCACAGGGTCTTCAATTACATCGAGTTCTACAACTGCCTCAACCTTTGCTGGACCTGATACTCCAACAACATTTACTGTTACAAGAACCATAGATATAGGAGGAACTCCGCAAGTAGTAACAGCCGATTTTGAATTACCTGGTGGTATCACTGGCGACTTCCCAATAAAAGCTATTCCTGCTCCAGCTCTACAAGTTGGACTAGGCTTACCATATAAATTTGAAGTAATGGCTCGTTTTTTTCCAGAAACAAAATTTGGAGATGACGGAGGAAAAATAAGTATGTATGGTGTTGGATTAAAAAAAGAAATAACTAGCTGGTTTGGTCCTCTAGACAAACTTCCATTACATGTATCTTTACTTGCTGCATACACTAACTTAGATGTAAGATATGAGTTTGCAGATCAAACTTCTGGAGCATTAACTATTCAAAATGGAGCAGGTGAATTCGGATTATCAGCTTTTTCTTTTCAAGCTATAGCCTCTTTAAACTTCCCTATAATTAATGTTTTTGGTGGTTTAGGATACAACTCTGGTAATGCCAATTTAACAATGAATGGTACTTTCAGTGGTACTTTCAATTCTCCTGGAGGAACAGAACAAATAGCATTAACAGCTCCAAGCTTAAAATTTAAATCAAGTAGTTTTAATACTACCATAGGAGCGAGAATTAGTTTAGGTTTTTTCAAAATTTTCGGAAGCTACTCTATTCAAGACTACAATACCGTAAATGCAGGTATAGCATTTAGTTTTAGATAATATTTTATTTGTTAAAAAAATCTTAATAAAAAGAACCTTACTTTCCAGTAAGGTTCTTTTTATTTTATATTTTCGAACCTCAATTATTAAAAACAACCTTTCAATATTAAAAAAATTATGAAAACAAGATTGCTTATTTTTCTAGTACACTTAATTATCTATACTAGTTTTTCCCAAGAAAAAAAATGGGAAAAAGATTTGAAAAGTGATTTGTACCAAGTAGGATGGATTAAACAATCCAATGAAGGAAATATTATAGCTTCTGGTGCTAAAGGTTTATTAGCCATGAATAATACCAATGGTAAAATTATTTGGCACAACAAAGAACTAAAGGCCATAGATAAAAACACTTATTTAAACATAGATGGTTTACCTTTTTTCTATGTAGAATATAGCCCTGTAGTAGGAAAAACTAGAGGAATAATTATAAATTCAAGTAATGGTAATATTCTTTTTGACACAAAAGATAAAGGATACAGAATTAAGGATTATACAATTTTACGCGATAAAAAAACTATCCTTTTTGAACTTCTAGATAACAAGGATCAAAAATTAATGAATTTTGATTTAACTAAAAGTAAAGTTAACTGGATTACTGATTTAGGTCAAGTAAGTGGATTATTTAAAAAATTAATAGGGAATTCATTTATTAATCACGGTCCAATTTTCACAAAAAACAACAACTTAATTGTAGGTGTAAAAGATGAAATTTATGCCCTTAACTTTACCAATGGAGAAATTATTTGGCAATATAACACCAAAAAGAAAATAAAAGCATTAGTTTATTCTGACAACAACAATAGCTTATATGTTGGCATAAAAAAATCTAATAAATTAAAAATTTTAAACCCTGATAATGGTGAAGACATTACTCCAGGCAAATTAAAATTAAGAGGAACATTAATCGATGTAATGCCGGACAAATCTGGAAACTTAATATTAGTTGAAACTGAAGGGTTCAACATTATAGATCCTACTACAAACTTATTTAAGTGGAAAAAAAGCTTTAAAATAGACTATTTAAATGAAGTTATTCCTCATGAAAAAGGAATGATTGCCATTGGTAAAGATGAAAAGAAAAGTTCTATTGCTTTAGTTTCTAATGAAGGAAAAAAAATATGGGACACTAATATAAACGGATATGCTTATTATGCAACTCCAACCGATAAAGGTGTCTTGTACATTTCAACAGAAAGATCTAACATCCTTGATTATAAAAAAGGAAAAGATGTGTGGAGAAGAGATGTAAAATTTAAATCTATCCCTGCTGTTACTTTTGATGAAAATGAAAATAAAGTCGTTCTTTTTGAAAATAAAAAAGGGTATAAATTTGATTTAAAATCTGGAGAAATTAATTTATTTGCAGAAGATATTAAATTAGAAAATGTAAAAAGAAAAACACCTTTAGTTGCTGAATATATTAAAGACGAAGGTTACTTATTAAGTACAGCTCAACACATGTCTTTATTAAAACCTAATGGAGAAATAAAGTACTCTTCTTATTATAAACCAGCTTCATCTATTAAAGGTTTAGTTGGCGTAGCTCAAATTGGACTAGCAGTTGCTGGTGTAGATTTCGACATCAAAGGATCTATGGAAAATATAGAAATGTTAAGTAGTTTATCTAATGGAGCCTATAGAACTTCTCAAGACCAAACAGATGGAACATCTAAAAGTTTTGAATTCATAGGTGTATATACAGGGCCAGATGAAAAAAATATGAAAGCGGTTTTTAGCATTGCTTCTCAAAGGTTTTTTAATTCAAAAAACATAAAAGACAGTCAATTTATAGTAACTAAAGTTAAAAGAGAGAACCTACCTAATATTCATAAAATTATAAAGATTAATAAAAAAACTGGTGCTACTGAAACTCAAATAGATTTATTAGATAAAACACCTAATTATGTTATTGATAAAGTAGATAATAATGTATTTGTTAATGAAAATAATCATTTAATATCTGCATATAAATTTTAGTACCACTCTTATAATGTTTTATTAGACAAACTCCATTGAAATTTCAATGGAGTTTTGCTTTTATATCCATAGCCAAATCACTATTTTTGTGCAACTTAAATTAATCATCACAATTAAAATATAAATAAAATGAAAGTAACAGTTGTAGGAGCAGGTGCCGTAGGTGCAAGTTGTGCAGAGTACATTGCTATTAAAAATTTCGCATCTGAAGTTGTATTAGTTGACATTAAAGAAGGTTTTGCTGAAGGTAAAGCTATGGATTTAATGCAAACTGCTTCTTTAAACGGTTTTGACACTAAAATAACAGGTACTACTGGAGATTATAGCAAGACTGCTGGATCTGATGTTTGTGTTATTACTTCTGGTATTGCTCGTAAGCCTGGTATGTCTCGTGACGAGTTATTAGGTATCAATGCTGGTATTGTAAAAACGGTTTCTGCTAACTTAATTGAGCATTCTCCAAATACAATTATCATCGTGGTATCTAATCCTATGGATACAATGACATATTTAGTTCATAAAACAACTGGTTTACCTAAAAATAGAATTATAGGTATGGGTGGAGCTTTGGATTCTGCTCGTTTTAAATACCGTTTAGCTGAAGCTTTAGAAGCTCCAATTTCTGATGTTGATGGAATGGTTATCGGAGGGCATTCTGATAAAGGAATGGTTCCTTTAACTCGTTTAGCTACTCGTAATTCTGTTCCTGTTTCTGAATTTTTACCAGAAGAACGTTTAGAACAAGTTAAACAAGATACTAAAGTTGGTGGAGCTACTTTAACTGGTTTATTAGGAACTTCAGCTTGGTATGCGCCTGGTGCTGCTGTTTCTGGTATGGTTCAAGCAATCGCTTGTGATACAAAGAAAATATTCCCTTGTTCTGCTTTATTAGATGGAGAATATGGTTTATCTGATTTATGTATCGGTGTTCCTGTTATATTAGGTAAAAACGGAATTGAAAAAATCGTTAATATCAATTTAAGCGAGGAGGAAAAAGCTCATTTAACAGCATCGGCAGAAGCAGTTAAAAACAACAACTCTTCTTTAGAGTTCTAAGAACAAATAATTAAAATAAATAATAACCCCAGAGTATAAAAATACTCTGGGGTTATTATTTTATAAAAAAGTGTTAAAAAAGTAAATTGAACTGTAAGAACTTTAAATAAAATACGTCTTTATAAAAGAAGAAGCAATAGCAGTGTTTCTTTTTCATAGTTTTTCATAGCAATTTTCCCACTTCACCGAGTTGATGAAGTGGGTTTATTTTTTAAACAGTTTGCTGCACTACTTCAAATAATTCTCCTCCTTCGCATTTTACCGTTTTTTGTTTAAACTTTACAATTAACTGATAATCATGTGTAGCCATTAAAATTGTTTTTCCGCTTTTGTGAATCTCATTTAACAATTCCATTACTTCTAAAGAAGTTTTTGGATCTAAATTCCCTGTTGGCTCATCAGCTAAAATTAGTTCTGGATTATTTAACAATGCTCTAGCTATCGCTACTCTTTGTTGTTCTCCTCCAGAAAGCTCGAATGTTTTTTTGTAGTACTTTTCTTTCATTCCTACTTTATCCAAAACTTCATAAATCTTATCCTTCATATCAGTTTTGTTCTTCCATCCAGTAGCTTTTAAAACAAACTCTAAATTATCAAAAACATTCCTATCGTTTAACAATTTAAAATCTTGAAAAACAATCCCCAATTTTCTTCTTAAAAAAGGAATGTCTTTTTCTTTAACTTTCTTTAAATCAAAACCAACAATATCACCTAAACCACGCTGCAATCTTAGATCTCCATATAAGGTTTTTAACAAACTACTTTTACCACTTCCAGTTTTACCAATTAAATAATAAAAATCACCTTTATTCAATGTAAAGTTAACTTTTGATAAAACTAAACTATCCTGTTGATAAATATCGGCGTTCTCAAGATGTAAAACTGGTCTTTCCATGTATCGATTTATTTCTACAAATCTAAAATTTTATTATGTAATTCTATAACATTTATTACTTTTGATAAAAAGTCTTCCAACAAAAATAAAAAACTAACGTTATACTACTTAGATAACTAAAGAATATGAGATTTATTTGTTATAAAAAAAGTTGCTACTTATTACTTCTATTAGCCTTTTCAACATCTGTAATAGCTCAAAAATCAGCTATTAATTCCGACATTGCTTCCAATTTTCACAAAGCAATAAAACTATACAATAACAAAGCTTATGCTGCTGCACAAGAACTGTTCACAAAAGTCTCTCTAAATTCTGAGCAACACAAGAATCGTAAGGCTGATGCTGATTATTATGATGCTATGTGTGCTATAAAATTAGTACAAGATAATGCAGATGAAAAAGTACTTGAGTTTGTAAAAAACTATCCCTATAACAACAAAAAAGAGAAAGCTTTTTTAAATGTTGGTAATTACTATTTTGCAAATAGAAAAGCTGCTCATGCATTAAAATGGTATCAAAAAGTAAATGAAAAGCTTTTAACGCAACCTGAAAGAAATGAATTAAATTATAAAATGGGATATGCTCTTTTAGCTTCAAATTATTTAAAAGATGCAAAATCTCGTTTTAAAACCTTACTTGGAAACCCAATTTATGGTAACGATGCTCGCTACTACTATGGATATGTAGCCTATAAACAAGAAAACTTTGGTGAAGCTGAAGATAATTTAAGCCAGTTAGCAAATGATGCTACTTATCAGGCAAAAGCAAATTACTATATTTTAGATATTAGTTTTAAAGCTGGTCGTTTTGATAAGTCAGTACAAATTGGTGAAAAACTTCTAAAAAACACGAAAGAACAAAAAGAAATCTCTCAAATTTCAAAAATAATGGGTGAGAGTTATTTCAATTTAAAAAAATACGATCTAGCTATACCATTTTTAAAAGCTTATAAAGGAAAAAAAGGGAAATGGACTAATACCGATTATTATTACTTAGGCTATGCTTATTACAAGCAAAAAGATTATGAAAAAGCTATTGGTAATTTTAATAAAATTATAGGAGGTAACAATAAGGTTGCCCAAAATGCTTACTATCATTTAGGTGAATGTTATTTAGAACTTGAGAAAAAACCAGAAGCTTTAAATGCATTTAGAAATGCTAGCGAAATGGATTTTGATTTAAAAATAACTGAAAGTGCTTTATTTAACTATGCTAAATTAAGCTACGAACAAGGAAATCCATACGAGAACGTTCCTGACGTATTAAAAGGTTTTATAGCTAAATACCCTAAATCTCCAAATACTGCTGAAATAAATGAGTTATTAATTACTTCTTATTTACACCAGCAAGATTACCAAGGAGCTTTGGATTATTTAAACGAGTCTAAATCTCCTGAAAATAAAAATCTAGCGAATGAAGTATCACTATACAGAGGTATTCAATTATTCAATGAAAGTAAATTAAAAGAAGCTAAGCCATATTTTTCAAATGCAACTTTAGCAGATAACACTATTGTTAGTAACAAAGGAACTTTTTGGCTGGCTGAAACAGATTATTTACTAGGTAACTATAAAGAAGCTCTAGCTAGCTTTTTATTAGTCACAAATAAAGAAATTGAAGAAACAAAAAAATTAGATTACAACATCGCCTATACTTATTTTAAACTTAAAGACTACGAAAATGCAGCTAATCATTTTCAACAATTTCTAAGTGCAAAATTAAATGACAATGATTTAAATGATGATGCTTCTAACCGTTTAGGAGATTCTTATTATGCTTCGAAAAAATACGCTGATGCCATTGAATCATACAATAAGGTAATTCAAGAAGGTGGTGTCGGTTCAGATTATGCTCAATATCAAACAGCAATGAGTAATGGGTTTATGGGTGAGAACGAAACAAAAATTCAAAGCTTAAAAACATTAATAAATAATTATACTGATTCTCAATTGCAAGATGACGCATTATTCCAATTAGCAACAACATACACAACTACAAATAATTCAACAGAAGCTCAAAAAACCTTCAATCAATTATTATCAAAACACACAAATAGTAATTATATACCTAATGTACTTTTACGCCAAGGATTATTATTTTACAATAATAATAACAATAAAAAAGCTTTAGAAAAGTATAAAGAAATTGTTGCAAAACATCCAAACTCAAAAGAAGCAAAACAAGCTGTTACTAATGTTAAAAATGTATACATAGATATAGGTAAAGTTGACGAATATGCTGCTTGGGTTAAAGGTGTAAAATTTGTAAATGTTACAAATGCGGAACTTGACAATGCAACATACCAATCTGCAGAAAATAAATTTTTAGACAATAATAACACAAAGGCTGTAGAAGGGTTTAATAAATACCTGCAAGCATTTCCTTCTGGTGCTCATGCTCTAAAAGCTCATTTTTATGTAGCGCAATCATATAACAATATAAATCAGTTTAAAAATGCTGTTCCACATTACACTTATGTGATTAGTCAAAATAAAAGTGAATTCACAGAGGAATCGCTAACAAAGCTTGCTAACATTTATTTAGAAGAAGAAAACTGGAATTCAGGAATGTTAGTTTTAGAGCAACTAGAAAAAGAAGCTAACTACCCTCAAAACATTATTTTTGCACAAAGTAATTTAATGAAAGGCTACTACAAAAAAGAAGATTATTCAAATGCAATTACATATGCAGAGAAAGTTTTAAGTAATGGTAAAATTGATGCTAACATTATTGAAGACGCCAAAGTAATAATAGCTCGCTCTGCTTTTAAAACGAATGATTTTTTAACTGCTGAAGAATTTTTTAATGAAGTTAGTAAAAAAGCAACCGGAGCTTTAAAAGCTGAAAGTTTATATTATAATGCTTTCTTTTTAAATGAAAATAAAGATTACGAAACTTCTAATAAAGCTGTACAAGATTTAATAGCAAATTACTCATCTTATAAATATTGGGGGGTAAAAAGTTATATTGTTATGGCCAAAAATTACTACGCTTTAAAAGATGCTTATCAAGCAACTTATATTCTAGAAAATATTATTAAAAACTTCACGCAATACAAAGATGTAACAGAAGAGGCTAAAAATGAGCTTAGTAATATTAAAAATAAAGAAGCAAAAACAAACGAATCAGTAACTACCCAAAACTAAAATTTGTTAACAACAAAAGAAAGTTCAATGATTAGATCGATGAAAAAGCACCTAGGTTTACTTATTTTATTTGTAATATCAATTGCAAATGCGCAGGAGAAAAAAACAACCGAAAAAGCTAAAGACACTATAATTAAAACAGAAGTAGTTAATGTAGTTACTTCTTACGTTCCAAAAATTACGGATGCTTTTAAAATAAAGCAAAAACCAATAATACAACACACTAAAGAAACTCAAAAGAAAGAACTTAAATATCAAATATTTTCTGTTCCTGTTGCTTCTACTTTTATACCTAAAAGTGGAACCATGAAAAAAATAAATTTGGGTAAACGAGAAAGGCTATATCCAAACTATTTTTCTTTAGGTTTAGGAAATAAAATTACACCATATCTTGAAACTTATATAAGACGAAATGAAAGTTATGATAGTGAATATGGAGTCCATTTTAAGTTTTTACTTTCGGCAGACCCTGTTGAAAACACACAGCTAAGCAGCACCTATTACAATGCAAGTCTTAACTTGTTTTATTCACAACAAGAGCGTTATTACAACTGGAAAGCTGGTATAAAAGCTGCTCGTGATAAATACAATTGGTATGGTTTACCTAGTAACATTAATTTTACCGAAGCAACAATAAGTGCTATAGAAGAAGAACAAGCTTATAATAATTTTAAAGTTTTTGGTACCATTAAATTTGACGACTCTTATTTAGTTGAAGGAAGTGGTTCAGTTACCTACTTTTCAGATGCTTTGAGTAGTAATGAATTTTTCATAGATGCAAATGCATTATTTAAATTTCCATTAGATGGTTTCAATCGTCAATTAAATGATTTATCAATAAATACCACTTTAAGTTATTTAGGAACTAAATTTGAAAAGTCTTATGACTCTCAAAACCAATTAAAACATAGTTTTTTTGTTTTTGGCGCACATCCATCTTATAAATTTAATGTACAAGATTTAGCAATTAAAATTGGAGCTAAAGCATATTTTTCTTTAGATTTAGAAAACAGCAATAATAATTTTTTAATATATCCTGATGTAGAAATTTCTTATCCTATTGTAAACGATTTTGCAAATGTATTTGTTGGTGCTTCTGGTGATTTAGAAACAAATTCATATCAATCTATTTCAGAACAAAACCCTTACATATCTCCAACGCAAAATTTATTACAAACTAATAAAAAATATGCCGTTTATGGTGGTATTAAAGGAAAGTTAGATTCTCAATTTAGTTACAATTTTAAAGCTAGCTATTCAGACATAGAAAACAACCCATTTTTCACATTAAATCAATCGAAATCAAATGGTAGTAACACTGCAGGGAGTAATGCTTTTACTTTTTCCGGTTACGAATATGGGAATTCTTTTACAACTGTATATGATGACATTAAATTACTAAATTTCTTTGGAGAAGTTGCTTTTGACGGTATAAAAAATTTAACTGTAGGGTTAAATGGACAATTCAATTCATTTACACTAACAAACCAACAAGAAGCTTGGAATACTCCAAAAATGAAAGGGGAAATCTTTGGAACTTATAAAACAGAAAAATGGTTTGCTGGTGCTAATTTTTTCTTTGTAGGAGAACGAAAAGGAAAAGAATACGAAGTACTTCCATCTATTCTACCTCCAAATACAATTAATTTAAAAAGCTATTTTGATGTAAACTTTAACGGTGGGTATCATTTTAGCGACTCTTTTTCGGTTTTTTTAAATCTTAATAACGTATTAAATAACAGCTATCAAAGATTTAATAACTTTAACGTTCAAGGATTTCAAGCAATGGGAGGTTTAACTTGGAAGTTTGATTCTATTTTTTAATATTTTAAAATATAAAACTTACATTTATGGCACTTAAAAAGGTGTCATAAATGAAAAAACTATCGCTACTATTAATTTCTGGACTATTTGTAATTTCTTGTAAAACAGAAAAAAAGGAAAATGTTGCAATAACTCAAGATTTATCTACTGAAGAAAAAATAGATTCAACTCAAATTAAACACATTTTCAATACAGCTTTAACTGAAGGAAAATCATATGAATGGCTACGTGATTTAACACAAAATATTGGTAGCAGGTTATCGGGTTCTGAAGGAGCAGAAAAATCGGTTATTTGGAGCGAACAACTAATGAAAAAAGTTGGCTTAGACTCAGTTTGGTTACAACCTATCATGGTTCCTCATTGGGTACGTGGCGAAAAAGAAATTGCAAATTATACTTTTAATGGACAAGAAATAAATGTACCTATTTGTGCTTTAGGAGGTTCAATTGCAACTCCTAATAACGGAATTACAGCAGAAATAATTGAAGTAAAAAGCACAGAAGAAGCAAAAAGTTTAGGAGATAAAGCAAATGGTAAAATAGTTTTCTTTAACGGAGCTTTTGATAATACTTTAATCCAAACATTTAGAGCTTATGGAGGCTGTGTAGGTCAACGTTACGGAGGAGCATCTATTGTTGGTAAGTTTGGAGCCAAAGGAGTAATTGTTCGTTCAATGACTAATGGAATTGACGACTATCCTCATACAGGATCTATGGGCTACGGAGAAATTCCTAAATCAGAATACATTCCTGCAGCAGCAATTAGTTCTAGAGCAGCAGAGAATTTAAGCAAACATTTAAAAGAAAACCCAAGCCTAAAATTTTATTTCAAACAAAGTTGTAAAACACTACCAGATGCACCATCACATAATGTAGTTGGAGAAATTAAAGGAAGTGAAAATCCTGATAAAATTATGGTTATTGGCGGGCATTTAGATTCTTGGGATTTAGGTGAAGGCGCTCACGATGATGGAACCGGTGTTGTACAATCTTTAGAAGTAGCCTATTTATTAAAAAAGAACAATATTAAACCTAAAAACACCATACGAATTGTATTCTTTATGAATGAAGAAAATGGTTTAAGAGGAGCTACAGAATATGCTCGTTTAGCAAAACAAAATAATGAAATTCATATTGGTGCATTAGAGTCTGATGCTGGAGGTCATACACCTAGAGGTTTCTCTATTGATGCAAATGATAAAAACAGAAAACTACTACAGAGCTGGAAAAAATTATTAGCTCCTTATGGTTTACACGATATTACACAAGGGGGTAGCGGAGCAGACATAGGTCCGTTAAAAGACGATCATGTAACTTTAGTAGGTTATCGTCCGGATTCTCAACGTTATTTCGATTATCATCATGCAGCTTCTGACACCTTTGACAAAGTAAATAAACGTGAGTTAGAGTTAGGAAGTGCTTCAATGACTAGCATTGTATATTTAATGGATAAATATTTATACAATAACGAAACATTAAAACCTTAACAACTTAACTACATTCTAAATATTAGAATTTCATTTTTCTTGAAAATCATCAAAAAACTACATTTAAAACTTTTGTTTTGAGTGTAGTTTTTATTTTTTCAATTCATTATAAAATTCACATTCTATTATAATATTAATTACATTCTTCTCCTGCACCTCCTTTATTACACAGCCAGCATTTTAATAATATTTATCATTATTAAATCTCATTAATAGAAAAACTTCTCTTTTATTTTTTTTGTTTACAAGTCAATATTTAAATCACATAAGAATAATCTATTCTTAGCTTCTTGGAAGACAAGTATATTTAAGTAATAGAACTTAAAATAAATTTAATTCTCCGTTTATTCAATATTCATAACCGTTAATTGAATAAAAGCTACCGTTAATTAATTTACTACATATAAAAACATTCATTATGACTAGATTTAACACATACATCGTGATTCATATTTATTAAAAAGCTACTATCAGTCCCACGTACATTGTCATTGTACGTGTTTATTAATCTTAACATTAAAACTAATGAAAAAACAAGAAATGCATGAGAGAAGCCTCTCTATAATTCCTAAAGTATTAGGAATTCTTTTTATAATCTTAATAACCAGTTTTTCTAGTAGTGCTCAAAATAAATTTAGAATTAGCCTTTCTGGAGGACTAAATAACAATGACATTACTTACAGTGCCACTAATAGAGTAAATACTGAATATGTAGATGAGAGTGGAAATTATTTTAAAGCTGGATTCAATTTTAAAATTTACAAACATATTAGCATCCAAACAGGAATAACATACCTTAACAAAAACTATAAGTACCAAAGAACAGGTACTCGCGAAGGTATTTATACTCTTCATAAATCAAGGTATTTTAACATTCCAGTAATGGTAGGAATACAACCATTACATAAAGCTTTAAAAAACACAAAATTTAACTTTGAAATTTTTGCAGGAACTTATGTAGGTTGGTGGAATTCATTAGAAAGAGAAAGTACAGTTTACGTTTTTGCAGAATTTGATTTTGACGGATTTCCTCAAAAAACAGTAATAGATTCTTATGATTTTGACAAGAATGAGAATCAATTTAACAGAGTAGATTATGGTTTACAAGCTGAAACCAGGGTTGATTACAAAATCTATAAAAACTTAGGTGTTTTTATTGAATACTCTTTTATGTATGGTTTATCTGATAATCAAAAACAACAATTAAGAAAAGCATCTAACTATTATTACACCACTTCTAATTATGGTATGGGAATATCTTACAACTTTTAAAATTAAATATTATGAAAAAAATCAAATACATATTACTAATATTTATAACAATTATATCATTATACATGCTTCAATCGTGTAGAGAAGATTCTTTAGAAATAGCAGAGTTAAACAGAACTGGTGTAACCAGTTATTCTGATCTTTTCGACACTTTCTGGGATACTATGAATAACGATTACAATTACTTTAACGAAGAAAAAGAAAATTGGGACGATGTTTATAAAAAATACAGCCCAAAATTTAAAAACTTAACAACTTTTAATAAAGCTAATGTTGATGCAAATCAAGCCGAAAAAGAAGCTAATTTAGCATTTAAATATTTTGCTGAAATTATTACTGGAAAAATTTTAGACCAACATTTTGGGTTAAATGTGTCAATACCTTTACCTAGTATTACATTACCAAACCGTAATGCTACTATTAGTGCATCCTTTTCTAGTAACATGAAATACAAATACACAGAAGAGGATGGTTTTATTAATTTTGGAAGAAACCAAAGAAATCCAAAAGTTAGTAAAGGTAATGTAAGTTTGGTTATGAGCAATGAAAAACTAGACCCCACTACCATATTTAAAAGCGGCCCTTTTTTAGCTGGCTTCTTAAAAAATGATCCAGAAACCTTATATATTCAACTAACTCAATTTACAGTATACCCTAATAGCCTTACTGACAACTCTTTTCCTTTATTAGAAGACATAAGTAATATTTCTGGAATTAATCAATCATATTTTGAAGATTTAAAAAAGTTAGACAATAAGGCAGGTAAAGATTTTGAAAATTTAATAAAAGATAACTTAACTACTTTTAAAACGTTAATAAGTACAATTATTAATTCTAATGAATATAAAAATTATATAGAATCTCTTAATAGTTTTAAAAATACAGAACTAATAAACAACTTTCAAACAAGTTTAACTCCTCTAGAAAATTTCACAAAACTTACTAAAAGTAATTTTAATACTAAACACGCAAGTCTATTCTCTACGCTATCTTTATATTACAATAATCCTAGTACTACATATGCTCAAAAAGAAGCTGTTAATATACTTTATGAAATCTATAACAAACGTATAGAAAACTATAAAAAATTATCTGGGTTTACTAGTTCTATTAAATTTTTCATTTGGACTTTCTCTGATGATTTTGATGTACTATTAAATAATATATCAACAAATTATCCTCTCGATATTTATAATAAGTTATACAATCCTATTACAAATGGCAAGGCTAAAAAAATAATTTTAGACTTACGTGGTAATGGAGGTGGGTATGTAATTGATGCACGAATTTTTACAGAAAGATTTATAACCCAACAAAAAAATTGGGGGTATCAAAGAACAAAAGAAGGAAACGGAAGATTTAATTACAGTCCATGGGTATCTGTAGAAACAAAACCTCATAAATTTGCACTTAAACAAAATGTCCCTATAGCCATTATACTTGATGAAGATTCTTTTAGTATGTCTGAAATTAGTACTATGATGATTAAATCACAAGGAGATCATGTAACCATAGTTGGAGACAATAGCGGTGGAGGTACTGCAGGTTTAGGAGGTCAAGACGATTTTAACGGAGGTAATACATCAGATAATGGTTATTTATCCTTTTATATGCCTTTAATGGCGTTTAAAGACAGTAATGGAAAAATTGTTGAATCTATAGGAGTTGCACCAAATGTAAAAGTTATTCCTACTCAGGAACAAGTTGATCAATTAACAACAACTTATATAGATCCAGCTTTTGATGCTGCTTTAAAAGCAGTTAACAAATAAGGCTTTAAATTAAAAAAAGGAAAACTAGTGCTAGTTTTCCTTTTTTTAATTTAGTTTAAATACATTTGGTTTTTTATCTATTTAATTTAAATAAACCAATGAAAAAAAAACTACTCCCCCTACTCGCTTTAAGTTTCTTATTCTCTTGCAAAAAACAAGAAAAAGCAGATTTAATAGTTATTAATGCAAATGCATATACCGTAAACTCTAACTTTGACAAAGCTGAAAGTTTCGCCATAAAAGACGGTAAATTTATTGCAGTAGGAGATAATAATGAAATTCAAAAAAAGTATGCTACTTTAAAAACTATCGATGCAAAAAACAACCCTATATATCCTGGTTTTATAGATGCACATTGTCATTTTTACGGATTGGGTTTACAACAACAAAAAGTAAATTTAGTAGGTACAAAAAGTTACAATGAAGTACTTCAAAAATTAGTTGAATTTCAAAAAGAAAAAAACACATTATTTATAACTGGACGTGGATGGGATCAAAACGACTGGGAAGAAAAGGAGTTTCCTACTAAAGAAAAATTAGATCACCTATTTCCTAATATCCCAGTAGCAGTTCGTAGAATAGACGGACACGCAATGTTAGTAAATCAAACAGCAATTGATTTAGCAGGGATTACTTTAGAATCTAAAATTGAAGGTGGAGAATTTCTAAAAAAGGATGGGAAACTTACCGGAGTTTTAATAGACAATGCCATGAGCTTTATTAAAGTTCCGCAACCATCAAAAAAAGAGCAAATTCAAGCTTTAAAAGATGCTCAAAAAATTTGTTTCGATTTAGGCTTAACAACCGTAGACGATGCTGGTTTAGATAAGCAAACAATTGAATTAATAGATAGCTTACAACAAACTGGAGATTTAAAAATGCGTATTTACGCAATGATTTCTAATAACAAAAAAAACCTTGATTATTACCTTAATAAAGGAATTGTAAAAACAGAACGTTTAAATGTACGCTCAGTAAAAGTATATTCAGACGGGGCTTTAGGTTCAAGAGGGGCAACTTTAAAAGATGAATATTCTGATAAAAAAGGACATTTTGGAGCTTTAGTTAATTCTTATAGTAATTTACAAGATTTAGCAAAACGTATTGCAGCATCTGAATATCAAATGAACACACATGCAATTGGTGATTCTGCTAATTATGTAATGCTAAAAACTTACGATAATGTTTTAAAAAACAAAAAAGACCGTCGTTGGCGTATAGAACATGCACAAATAGTCGATTTAAAAGATTTTCATTTCTTTAAAAACGTTCTACCATCTATACAACCAACACATGCTACAAGTGACATGTATTGGGCTGAAGATCGTGTAGGAGCTGAAAGAATAAAAGGAGCTTATGCTTATAACGATTTACTAAAAGAATACGGTAAAATTGCTTTAGGAACTGACTTTCCGATAGAGCATGTAAGCCCATTATACACTTATTATGCAGCAACTATTAGAAAAGATTTAAAAGGATATCCAGAAAACGGTTATCAAATGAACAATGCTTTATCTCGAGAGAATGCGTTAAAAGGAATGACTATTTGGAATGCTTATGCTAATTTCGAGGAAAATGAAAAAGGTAGTATTGAAGTAGGAAAAGTTGCAGATTTTATCATTCTAGAAAATGATATTATGACTGTTGATGGAGATAAAATACCAAATACAAAGGTACTAGCTACTTATGTAAATGGAGAAAAAGTAAATTAAAAACGAATCTTTTTGTTTAAAAATAAGTCTGATTGTTAAAAATCATGACTAAACTTCAACGCAAGCAAGAGTTTTACAATCAAATAACACTTTATAAAAAGGCACTTAAAAACAATAGTTTTAGAGTGTCTTTTTATCATTTAGAAAATGCTCATATACTAGGGCAAAAGCATTTATATAGACATACTTTATCTCATATATATATGTTAATCTATGGAATAAAAACTAAAAACATAAAAGAAATACTTGGGCAAATTACTCGAATTCTTGCTTCCTTATTTTTTACAAATATCTGGGTACCAAAAGGAAATACAGGTGGAGCAAACATTTCTCCCATTAAACCTATTCCCATAAGAAAAGAATTACAAAAATATTTTTCGAAATAAATGCATCTTTTTAAACATTAAAAAGTCTACTATATGAACTTAAAATTAATGATTATGGAATATAAAAATCAATGTACTTGTAATTGCGATGGATGTAAAACAGGAAATTGTGCAAATTGCACATGTGAGAACTGCTCTTGTAACAATTGCAATTGTTAAAAATATATGTTAACTGTCATTACGAAGCACGAAGTAATTTTGATAAATCAAAAAATGCTTTTAAGCTTCGTAATGACATTTTTTGTAAATTTATAGTATGACTACAAATCAGGTTTGGACAAAATATGCAGATGACGTTAAGTTTTTTATTTTAAGTAAAGTAAAAGACATTACTGTTACAGACGATCTTTTGCAAGACACTTTTATTAAAGTGCACACTAAACTGCATACTTTAAAAGATATAACAAAACTAAAACCTTGGATTTTTACTATTGCTCGAAATTCAATAATGGATTATTTTAAGAACACCAACCAAACATTTGAATTGGCTAGTTTTGAAACAGAAACTACCATAGAAGAAAACGCACATACAGAAAAAGATTGTTTGCGTGGTATTTTACAAAGCTTACCAAAAAAATATAGAGATCCTTTATTTTTATCGGACATTAAAGGCTTAAAACAACAAGAGGTAGCTGATACATTAAAACAAAGTTTACCTACAACTAAATCGCAAATACAACGAGCACGTAAACTAATAGCTAAAGGTTTTATGGACTGTTGTGGTTTTGTATTAAATGAAGAAGGGAAATTAGTAGGAGAAATTCAAGATAAGGATGATTGTAAGATTTGTCATTAATTACTTTTTATTTTGTTGTTTTTCTTTTTTTAAATAAGTTTGAAAAAAGAATCAACTAACTATGACCAAAAGCCCCTTAACTAAATTTGAAATTTTACAAGAAGAAATTTCAAAAATGATAGAGAAAACCACAAACTCAAGTATTCAAAATAAAAAAAAATCGTTTAGAATTTATATTGGTATTTCAATTTCATCAGCACTAGTAACATTTCTCGTAGCAATTGGTGGGGATATACCCAAAGAATGGAGTTCTACTTTAAAAGTAGTTACCTTATTTTTTAGTGCCTTAAGTACAGTTTTAGCAGCTTGGGATGGCTTTTATAACCACAAACAACTTTGGGTTTATTATGGTGATTCTAAAAATAACTTAAAAGCACTTTTATTAAAATTGAGGCTTCTAAGTGATGATGATAAAAATAATCAAAATATGATAAACGAAATTCATAAGGAATATCAAGCCATTATGAATAAAGGTAATTATAAGTGGAAAGAGTTAAGGCTTGAAGACAATGCTGATTAATAATAATCAAATTATAATTCGTATAATAAATGTGGTGTATTTACAATAAGTTTTTAATGTTTTTTTATTTCACAGTCAAAGGGAGACATTGAAAAATGCCTTGGAAAGAATTATCCAACATATAAAAAATGGCTAAAAAGCCGTGAAGAGTCAAGTTAAAAAGATTCTCATACCTCTTAATATCTACCATTATTTACACAAAGTTTTTGTAATTTTGTGTAAAATCAACACTAAATGAAGATTCCACAAAATATAAAAGTTGCCGTAGATGCTGTTGTTTTTGGTTACGAACAAAAAGAACTTTCCGTATTATTAATAAAAAGAGGTGTTGAGCCTTTTAAAGGCAGTTGGGCACTTCCTGGAGGTTTAGTTTTAGAAAATGAATCTTTAGAAGATGCAGTTCAAAGAGAATTACAAGAAGAAACTGGAGTAACTATTGATTATTTAGAGCAGTTATACACCTTTGGAATCCCCGGAAGAGATCCAAGAAACAGAGTTGTATCAGTAACCTACTTTGCTCTGGTAAGTCCTAATAATTTTAAAATTAGTGCCGATACTGATGCTGATGAAGTACAATGGTTTTCTATTAATGAGTTACCTGAATTAGCTTTTGATCATGATAAAATTTTAAGCATAGCTTTAAAAAGATTAAAAAGTAAAATCAATTACCAACCAATAGGTTTTGAGTTGCTAAAAAAAGAATTTCCTTTTTCTGATTTAGAACACTTATACCAAACTATTTTGAATAGAAAAATAGACAGAAGGAACTTTAGAAAAAAAATATTAAGCTTCGGTATTTTAACAGAAACTGATAAGATTCACCAGCCCTCAAGTGGTAGACCAGCCAAACTTTTTAAGTTCAATGCTCAAAAATATAAAGAACTACAAAAAAGCGGTTTCCATTTCGAAATAAAGTTTGCGTAAAAAAAACACAAAAAACTTTTTACAACTATAAATGTTTTTTATATTTGCGTCAAAATTACGCAATATGATTTTAAATTTAGACAAACATTTTTCTCCATACGGAATTACTAACACCATAGAGTACAATTATTTTACTTTCTCGGGAGGAGAACCACATATTAAAATCATAACAGATTTAAAAGGTGTTTCGGAAGTAACTATAACACATCGTATCCAGTCATTTAATGATTTAGGTATACTATTGTTAGCTACCAATGCGCTTAAAAATATGGATATAAAAAAAATTAAAGTACTCCTTCCCTATTTTCCAGCAGCAAGACAGGATAGATTAATGCAAACTGGCGAACCTTTATCAGTAAAAGTATATGCTGATATTATCAATGCACAAAACTATGAATCGGTAACAATATTCGATCCGCATTCAGAGGTTACACCTGCATTATTAAATAACTGCAAAGTAATAGACAATCATACATTTATTAGACAAATAACTCAACAACTATCTGATGATTTATTGTTGATTTCGCCAGATGGAGGTGCTTTAAAGAAGATTTATAAAGTAGCAGCACATTTACAGAAATACGAAGTTATAGAAGGTTCAAAAAGCAGGAATGTAAGAACTGGAGAACTTACAGGATTTAAAGTATATGCAGACGATTTACAAGGAAAAGATTGTTTAATTGTGGATGATATTTGTGATGGTGGAGGTACATTTTTAGGACTAGCACAAGAATTAAAAGCAAAGAATGCTGGTAATTTATACTTAGCAGTTAGCCATGGAATATTCAATAATGGTTTTGATAAACTTGAAAAAGTATTTTCCAAAATTTTTACTACAGATAGTTTTAAAACCATCAATCATAAAAATTGTGAGCAAGTTCTATTGAATCGATTAATTAATAAATAACTATGAAATTAAAAAAAGAGCTATATAAAGATCAACTAAAAAAGTGGCCTCATGAAGGACATCATATAATGGCTCAATATGATGATGAAAAAGTGATTGTGTATCAATCGTACCGTCCAGCTATTGGGAATTTTGCTATGAAGAACCAATACTTCGGAGGCCCTTTTAAATATACGAGAATGACCTGGATAAAACCCAACTTTTTATGGATGATGTATCGTAATGGTTGGGGAACAAAAGAAGGCCAAGAAGTAGTATTAGCAATACACTTAAAACGAGAAGCTTTTGAACGTTATCTCAATAATGCTGTCTATTCTAGTTTTCAAGAAAACGTATACGAAAACTGGGACAAATGGCAAGAAGAGGTGAAAAATTCTTCAATAAGATTGCAATGGGATCCAGATCACGATCCTTATGGTAACAAGTTAGACCGAAGAGCTATACAACTAGGTATTAGAAATGAAGAAATTATTCAATATGCTACTAAGGATATTATAGAAATTGAAGACATTTCAAATTTTGTAAAAGAACAATACCAGCATGTTTTAAATAATAATTTAGACAAGTTAATTGTTCCTGTTGAAAAACCTTATTTAAGTAAAAACAACAAAATTAACAAAAGATTAAGATTGCAATGAAAAAATCAACAAGAAAAATAAAAGCGCAAGAAACTCTAAAAATAATCGAGCAAGGTTTTTATTTAGACACGAGCAATAATAAAGTAACAATAAGTAAGGAAATTGAAAAAGCTGTAAATGATACTAGATATTTTACATCACAAGAATTAGATAACTTAAAAGAAACAATCAATTTTAAAACCGATACTAAAACCGAATTCACTATTGTTCAAGAAGATTCAATTAGTAGTATATTAAGATTATCAAAGAAAAGCAAAAACAAAATAATGTGCTTAAATTTTGCTTCCGCTAAAAATCCAGGAGGTGGTTTTTTAAACGGTGCTTTAGCTCAAGAAGAAAGTTTAGCCATTTCTTCAGCTTTATATGCCTGCCAAATAAAAGCTTATGAATTTTACAATACCCATAGAAATATGAAATCATGTATTTATACCGATGACATGATTCATAGTCCTAATATACCTGTTTTTAGAGATCGAAATGGTAACCTAATCCAAAACTATACTACTTGTGGTTTTATCACTTCTGCTGCTGTAAATAAGGGTGTCATAAAATTAAAAGAACAACATTTGTTAAGCTCTATTTCTGACATCATGGATTTGAGAATTGAAAAAATGTTATCTATATGTGCTAAAGAAAACTATGAAACATTAATACTAGGTGCTTGGGGATGCGGAGTTTTTCAAAACGACCCTAAAACTATCGCTATTCTATTTCATAAACATCTAAGTGGTAAATTTAAAAACCATTTTAAACATGTTGTTTTTGCTATTTATTCTAAAAACGAAAAATTTATAAATGCTTTTAATAGTGTTTTTTATAAAGAAATTACTAAGTGATGATAATCAAACTTATCAAAGGAGATATTACAAAAATAAAAGTTGATGCTATCGTAAATGCAGCAAATTCTAGTTTATTAGGAGGTAGTGGCGTTGATGGAGCAATACATAGAGCCAGTGGACATGCAATTTTAGAAGAATGTCAAAAAATAAGAAATAAACAAGGGAAATGTAAAACTGGTGAAGCTGTTATCACTGGGGCTGGTAAATTACCCGCTAGGTATGTAATTCATACAGTTGGTCCGGTATATAACGGCGGAAAAAAAACAGAAAAAGAATTATTATCCAAGTGTTATGAAAACAGTATGCTACTCGCTAAAGAAAATGGTTTATCATCTATTTCTTTTCCATGCATTAGTACAGGAATTTACCGTTTCCCAAAGCTTTTAGCTGCTGAGATAGCTGTAAAGACAATTAAAGATAACCCTATTTTAGAAGAAGTTATTTTTATTTGTTTTGATGAGGAAAATTATAACATATATAAAAAACTACTTAGCTATGAATAACATACAGTATACTAAAGGAGATGCAACAAAACCTAAAGCAGAAGGAAACAAAATCATTGTACATATATGTAATGACATAGGTGGTTGGGGAAAAGGATTTGTTATGGCTATTTCTAAAAGATGGAAAGCTCCAGAGCAAGAATATCGAAAATGGTATACTTCTCAAGATAATTTTACTTTAGGAGCTGTTCAATTTGTACAAGTAGAAAAAGATCTTTGGATTGCAAATCTTATTGGACAGCATAAAGTTAGAAAAGATGAAAATGGTAATCCTCCGATTCGTTATGAAGCAATACAAGAGGGTTTAAAAAAAGTTCATAACAAAACAAAAGAGCTTGAAGCATCTATACATATGCCAAGAATAGGTTGTGGTTTAGCAGGTGGAACATGGGATAAAATAGAACCTTTAATAATCAAAGAATTATCTAAAAATCAAATCTCTACCACTGTGTACGATTTTGTTTAAAAGATTTAAAAACTATGAATGAAAAAGAAATAAAAAAGATCAGTAAATTTTTAAGTTTATTGTTAAGACATAAACCAGAAAAAATTGACTTAACATTAGATAAAAATGGCTGGGCAATTGTAGAGGAGCTTATCAATAAATCAAAAAAAGCAGGAACCTTATTTTCAAAAGAAGATTTGGAACTTATAGTTAAAACAAACGACAAACAACGTTTTGCTTTTAATGAAGACAAAACAAAAATAAGAGCCAGTCAAGGACATTCTATACAAGATGTAGAGATTTTAACTGAAACACAAACTCCTCCTCCATTTTTATATCATGGAACAGTAGCAAAGTTTATCGCACCCATCAAAGAAACTGGCTTACAAAAAATGAATAGGCAGCATGTTCATTTAAGTCTAGATAAAGAAACAGCTATAAAAGTAGCAAGCAGAAGAGGAAAACCAGTAATTTTAACTATTAGAACTGATGAAATGTACAAAGAAGGATATAAGTTTTATCTTTCAGAAAATGGGGTTTGGCTAACAGACAATATACCATCGCATTTTATTCAGTTTTAAAAACAAATAACTATGAAAAAAATTGAGCTACATCCTGAAGTTTTTACAATAGAAAATTTCTTTACATCAGACGAATGCAATGAATATTTAGAATTGTATAAAAACATAAAGTTTGAAGAAGCAAAAATTTCTATTGATGGTCAACAAGTAATGAATAAAAATATCAGAAATAATGATCGTCATATTTTTTTCAATAAAAAACTAGCTGAAAAACTTTGGAATAATTTAAAACAGTTTATTCCTGAAAAAGTTGGATTTTATAAAGCGTTAGAACTTAACGAAATGTTTCGTGTTTATAAGTATTCAGCCGGACAAAGATTTAAAATGCATATAGATGGTAGCTTTCGTAGAAATTTGAATGAAGAAAGTTTATATTCTTTTCTTATTTACTTAAATGATGATTTTGAAGGTGGTGAAACTGAATTTAGAAAAATGTTTACTATTACTCCACAACAAGGAACTGCATTAGTATTTAAACATCGTTTAAAACATGAAGGAAAAGAAATAATGTCAGGAACAAAATATGTTTTACGTACTGATATAATGTATAAAAGAATTTAAAATGAGAACATTTGTAATAGGAGATATTCATGGTGGATTAAAAGCTTTACCTCAAGTACTAGAAAAAGCTAAAATTACTCCTAAAGACACTTTAATCTTTTTAGGAGATTATGTTGATGGCTGGAGTGAATCTGCACAAGTAATTGAATTTCTTATAGAATTATCAAAAACACATAAATGTATTTTTATAAAAGGAAATCATGATTTATGGTGTCAAAACTGGTTAAGAACAGGAGAAGGTGAAGTTGTTTGGGAAATGCACGGAGGTAATGAAACTAAAGAAAGTTACTTAAATTTTTCAGAAGAAAAAAAGCAACAACATTTGGCATTTTTTAAACAAATGAAGCCTTATTATATAGATACTAAAAATCAATTATTTATTCATGCTGGTTTTACTTCTATGCATGGGGTAGAAAAAGAAACCTTCAAAATGAATTATTATTTTGATAGAACTCTTTGGGAAATGGCATTAACTATGGATAAAAGAATTGAAAAAGATTCTGAACTGTATCCAAATAGGTTAAAACATTATCGAGAAATATATATTGGTCATACTCCTACAACTCATTATAGTAGTACAACACCTTTAAATGCTATAAACATCTGGAATTTAGATACTGGAGCTGCATTTACAGGTCCATTAACAATTATGGATATTGACACAAAAGAGTTTTGGCAAAGCGAACCTGTAAAAGATTTATATCCTAATGAAAAAGGAAGAAATTAAATGTCATTGCAAGGAAGTGTAAACAACCTAAGCAATCTTTATAATAAAAAAATCCTTCTTCGTACCTCATTGGAATGACTAAATAAAAATTATACTATGAAATACACAAACGAAAAAATAATAGAACGCTTTAACAATAATGAGACATTAAAGTTCCTGTACTTTTGGGGACACCAACCTAACAAAGATGAGAGTATTGGAAAGAGCTGTTTTAGTCAATGGTGGGAAGCTTCATTTGAAATTGAAGGCATTAGCTATCCTACTGCAGAACATTATATGATGGCTGGAAAGGCTCGCTTATTTAACGATGATGAGATTCTACAAGAAATCCTTAGCGTAAAACATCCACATAATGTGAAAAAACTAGGACGAAAAGTAAAAAACTTTTCTCCTGAGCAATGGAATGAACATAAGTTTGATATTGTTTTACAGGCAAACCACGCTAAATTCTCTCAAAACCAATCTTTAAAAGAATATTTACTGAATACAAAAGATCGAATTATTGTTGAAGCTAGTCCTGTAGATCCTATATGGGGAATTGGGATGGCATCAGATAACCCTAATATCACAAACCCTAATAATTGGCAAGGAGATAATCTATTAGGTTATGCCTTAATGGAAGTTAGAGAGCAATTAACTTTTTAAATATTTTAGTTATTTATGCTTGAAATTGACCATTACTCTAGACTAAATTTAAAATACAATCCTTTTTCTTATCTTAATGATCAAGAATTATTACAAGTTACTTTCGAAAGAATTAATCTAGAAAGATTAACCAAAAAAATAAAATCTAGTGATTCTTGTTTTGTTGAGTTTTATGGTAAAAAAGGAAGAGGTAAATCAACTCTTTTACAATCTCTTTACTCTAACCACTTACCCAATGCTACTTTTGTCAAATTAAAAAAGAAGAAGCACCAATACGTAAACGTGGTACCAGGTATTTTAATTATAGATTCCTTTCAACTTCTTTCCATTCAAAACAAACTACAATTACTTAAGAATCAAAATAAAGTAATTATTAGTTCACATTACTCTCATAAAATTCCTTATTTTTCGAAAAGTAAATTATATGAAAAAGTAAATTTTAATAAACTCGATATTGATATCGAATTTTTAAAAAAAATTGTACAATACAGAATTGAATTAGCCTCTTTGGATCCTCAAAATAAATTGCCAAAAATTAAACGTGAATATCTCGAAAGTTTGATAAAAGATTATGGCAATAATATACGTGCTGTTCAATTGTGTTTGTATAACTTTTTCTTGAATCCAAACAAAAAATTATATGAGTTATAAAAGCTTTGTAGCTATAAAAATAGCATTTGACAAAGAACAGTTTCATGCAAATGAAAATATTACAGGAGAAGTTTTTGTAAGAAACAACAGCCCTATACATTTAGAATTAGAAAATATACAAATTAAATTAGCTCTAAAGCATCAAGGTAAAGGAGAAACTGATGAAATCATTTTAGAAGCTAATACTATCCATGAATTTAAAAGAATTGCCAGAGGACAAACTATCTCCTCTAAGTTTACTTTTAATCCTGCTTACAATGTTTCTTTCAATGGGTATAATATAACGCAAACCATTCTAATAAAGACTAAAGTAGATATTAAAAAAGAAAGTGAAAAACTCTTAAGAGATGAAAAATTATCTAATTTCAAAATTGGTGGTTATCTAAAGGGCCTTTTTAGCCCCGATTTTTATAATGAAACACCTGTTACCATAATAAAAGGTAATACTAATTATCTATTTGAAAAAAATAAAGGCAGCATTAGAGTTGGTTTAAAAAAAGCGCATAATATTTTATTAATTGGGTTAATTGCTTCAGTAGTGCTTTGCATATTTTTTTACAATACAATAGAAACAATTGAAGTAATTTATACCTTCCTAGGCCTGTATACTTTACTTTTTTGCATTGTGTATTACTATAAAATTAGACCTTCACAAGCTGTTGGTTTAATCAATTATAAGTTGAATGTTTTAGATAAAAACTCATATGAAGTAAATCTAAAACTAAAAAAAAGATCAAATATTATAAAAGAAATTAACTGTCAATTAATAGGGAAAGAAAAAGTTACTTATGACAATGGTAGTAGTAGATCTACAACTACTAGAGCTTTCTTTAATGGAGTTAAAAATAAAATCACTCCGAAAACTGTACTAACCTATCAATCGGAGTTTCCTGAAAAATCACTACCAATTTCAATTAACAATAACGATTTTGAAATTACATGGTACTATAGCATAGAAATTTTAACGAATAATAATATTCTTATTAAAGGAGAAGATACTATTCTTATTAGCTATGAACAACAAGAATAATTAAGTGGATTTGTGAGATTAATTTAATTTGCGTATTTTTGACGCAAATTAAATTATTTACTATGAATCCATTATTATATACAGACGGTTATAAAGTAGACCACAGAAGACAATACCCGAATCAAACCACTTTAGTATATTCAAACTGGACACCTAGAAAAAGTAGAATAGACGGTATAGAAAAAGTAGTCTTCTTCGGATTGCAATACTTTATTAAAAAATACATTCTTCAAGACTTCCAAACAAACTTTTTTAACAAGTCTAGAAAAGAAGTTTGTAAACAATATAGCAGACGAATCAATAATTACTTAGGAGAAAATCAAGTAGGTATCAAACATATTGAGGCTTTGCACGATTTAGGATACATTCCAATGGTTATAAAAGCATTACCTGAAGGTACAGAAGTACCTATACGAGTACCAATGTTTACAATGTATAATACCCTACCAGAATTCTTTTGGTTAACCAATTATTTTGAAACACTTATATCTACAACAGTCTGGTTACCATGTAATTCTGCTACAATTGCAAAACAATACAGAAAAATTTTAGATCAATATGCAGATGAAACTTCTTCAGTACCTGAATTTGTAGACTGGCAAGGTCATGATTTTTCTATGAGAGGTATGGCTGGATTAGAAGCTGCAGAATTAAGTGCTGCTGGTCATTTACTTAGTTTTACAGGTACCGATACTATTCCAGCTATCGATTTTTTAGAAACCTATTACAATGCTAATACAGATGAAGAAATAATTGGCGGATCTGTAGCAGCTACAGAACATTCTGTAATGTGTATGGGGACAAATAATGGAGAACAAGAAACTTTTAAACGATTAATTACCGAAGTATATCCAAATGGGATTGTTTCTATTGTTTCTGATACCTGGGACTTATGGAAGGTTCTTACAGAATACTTACCAAACTTAAAAAATGAAGTATTAGCACGTGATGGAAAAGTAGTAATAAGACCTGATAGCGGTGATCCTGTAGACATTATTTGTGGAAATCCAAATGGAAAAACTAAAGAAGAGCAAAAAGGAGTTATTCAACTACTTTGGGAAACTTTTGGAGGTAATACTAACGAAAAAGGATATAAAGAGTTAGATGCTCATATTGGGGCTATATACGGAGACAGTATAACTATTGAAAGAGCTACCCAAATTTGCGAACGATTAAAACAAAAAGGCTTTGCTTCTACCAACGTTGTACTAGGAATTGGCTCTTTTACCTATCAATACAATACTCGAGATACTTTTGGATTTGCTATGAAAGCTACTTATGGAGAAGTTGCAGGAAAAGGAAGAGAGATTTTTAAAGACCCAATTACTGATGATGGCACAAAAAAATCTGCCAAAGGCTTATTAAAAATAACTTTAGAAGACGGAGAATATAAGTTATACGATCAAGTAACTTGGGAAGAAGAACAACAAGGTGAATTACGAGAAGTTTTTAAAAACGGAAATTTGTTAGTTGATGAAAATTTAAGTAACATTAGAATTAGAGTCCATAATTTTTCTAAAGAATTAGCAGTTATTTAATGAATTAAAAAGGTTGGGAAATTCCCCAACCTTTTTAATTCATCTACCTTCTCTTTTTCTTAAATCCATTTCCTTTTTTAGAGTTAGATTTATTTCTTGAGCCTCGAGATTTTGGGTTAAAAGGAGTTACAGTATCATCAAAAGTATTTTTAGCTTCTTTTGCATTTTTATTCTTTTTCCAAGAATTATTTTCAGGCAATAAAACTTTTAATAAATCCTGTCTTCCAACTTTATTTAATGTCTTTTTAATCCAGTCTTTATTTTCTTTTTTATACCAAAAGAAAAATCTGTGTTGCTCTTCTTTTTCTTTTGCTGTTTTAGGAGTTTTCGTCGGTTTTAACGTATATGGATGATACCCACTATAATAAATTACCGTAGCCACCGTCATTGGTGTTGGTGTAAACCCTTGTACTTGCTCTAACTGGAATCCCATATCTTTTGTTTCGGCTGCTAAATTTGCCATATCTTCTTTTTCACAAGCTGGGTGATTAGAGATAAAGTAAGGTATAAGTTGAAGCTTTAATTTTTTCTTTATATTAATACGGTCAAATCTATCTTTAAACATGTGAAAATATTTAAACGATGGTTTACGCATCAATTTTAAAACAGGATCAGAAGTATGCTCTGGTGCTACTTTTAATCGTCCAGAAATATGATTCGTCATTACCTCTTCAGTATAGGCATCTAATTCTTTCGGATCTGCATTTTTATTGAACTCTGGCACCAACATATCATGTCGAATTCCACTTCCAATAAACGATTTCTTTATTTTCGGATGCTTATCAACTGCCTGGTATAATTCTGTTAAAGGTTTATGTGATGTATCTAAATTACTACATATTACTGGTGAAATACAAGATGGTGCAACACATTTATCACAGATAGATTGTATTTTACCTTTCATCTTATACATATTAGCAGATGGCCCACCAATATCAGATAAATATCCTTTAAAATCATCCATTTCAGCAACCTTATCGACTTCTCTTAAAACAGATTCTTGGCTACGACTTGCTATAAATTTACCTTGGTGTGCAGAAATGGTACAAAAACTACATCCTCCAAAACATCCACGGTGAATATTAATAGAGAACTTTATCATTTCAAAAGCCGGAATTGGCCCTCGCTTGTTATATTTTGGATGTGGCAAACGTGTAAAAGGTAAATCGAAAGATCCATCTATTTCCTTTTCAGTCATTGTAGGGTATGGCGGATTAATCATCAAGTTCTTATCTCCTACTTTCTGAAAAATACGTCGCGCTTTTAATTTATTTGATTCTTGTTCAATCACTTTAAAATTAGAAGCAAATGTCTTTTTATCTTTTAAACAAGCTTCATGAGAATTAATCTCTATATCGTCCCAGTTTTTATTTTTCGGAATGCTTTCGCCTTTTTCAACAAAAACAGCTGTTTGTTTAATCGTTTTTAAACTCGAAAATGGAACTCCTTTTTGCAACAACTCTACAATTTCTCGCAAAGGCTGCTCTCCCATTCCATACACCAACATATCTGCTTTAGAAGTTTCTAAAATAGATGGCAATAATTTATCAGACCAATAATCGTAGTGTGTAACACGGCGTAATGAAGCTTCAATACCTCCTATTAAAACTGGTACATCTGGAAATTTATTCTTTAAAATTTTAGAATATACTGAAGTTGCATAATCAGGTCTAAAACCTTTATCTCCATTTGGAGTATATGCATCTTTATCTCTACGTCGTTTGCTTGCCGTATAATTACTCACCATTGGATCCATACATCCACCGGTAACCGCAAAAAATAATCGTGGGGTACCTAATTTTTCAAAATCCTGTAAATTATCGTGTACGCTAGGTTGTGGTACAATTGCTACTCGCAATCCATAACTCTCTAATATACGCCCAATTACTGCAGGACCAAATGATGGATGATCTACATATGCATCTCCACTAAAAAGAATTACATCTAATTCTTCCCATCCTCTTAACTTAACCTCCTTATTTGTAGTAGGTAACCAATCTGAAACTCGTCTAATTCTCATGCCACTGCAAAGGTACGACGTTTTAATTGATATTACCTATCTTAAAAAGATGTTAAATATGTAACAAACCTTGTAACATAACGTCTTTTATAGATACTTATCAACTATAACAAAACATAATCATGAGAAAAATAATATTAGGAATAGCTTCATTAGCACTACTAGCCAGCTGTTCATCAACTAAGAAACTTGCCGAAAGCAAACCTTTAATAGAAACTACTATTGATATTACTAATGTAGTAGACGATAAAGTTCAAATAGAAGTAAATCCTCAAAAGATAAAAGAATCAACAATTGTATATCAAATTCCTGCTATAGTTCCTGGAACTTATGCGATGAGTAATTATGGTCAATTTGTATCAAACTTCAAGGCTTTTGATTATGATGGAAATGAATTAACTGTAAAAAAAATAGATGAGAATTCATGGCAAGTAGCAAATGCTACTAAAATGGATAAATTATCTTACTGGGTAGATGACACTTTCGATTCTGAGGTAAAACACGGAATCTATGTTATGGCGGGAACAAATATTGAAAAAGACAAAAACTTTTTCTTAAACCTTCCTGGTTTTGTAGGGTACTTTAAAGGTAAAAAAGAAACGCCTTATAAAATTACTGTTTTACATCCTTCTGACTTATATGAAACTTCTTCTTTAATAAATAAAAATGTGACTAAAGAAGATAATACTAAAGATGTATTTGTAGCATCTAGATATGATGAAATATCTGACAACCCAATTATGTATGCTCCATTAAATTCTATCAGTTTTAATGTTGATGGAATTGATGTTACTTTAGCTGTATATTCTCCAAACAATGTGCATGCTGCAAAAGATATGGAAGCTGACTTAAAGAAAATGGTTCAAGCACAGAGTAACTTTTTAAAAGGGTTTAAGACTACTAAAGAGTACAATATTTTATTATACTTATTTGATCCTAAAGTTTATAATTGGAGTAGCTTTGGAGCTTTAGAACACCTTTCTTCAACTACAGTTGTTTACCCTGAAACGTATACTAAAAAACAATTAGCAGACGGTATGATTAATGGAACTATTTCTCATGAATTCTTCCATATTGTATCACCTTTATCTGTTCATTCGGAAGAAATTCATAATTTCAATTTTAATGAACCAAATATGTCTAAGCACTTATGGATGTATGAAGGAATTACTGAATATTTTGCAAACTTATTCCAAGTAAACCAAGGCTTAATTACACCACAAGCATTTATTTCTAAAATGCAAGGTAAAATTGCAACTTCTAAACGTTTTAAAGATGATATGTCTTTTACTGAAATGAGTAAAAACATTTTAGATAAAAAATATGCTTCTAATTATTCTAACGTGTACATGAAAGGTGCATTAATTGGAATGTGTTTAGATATTATTTTACGTGAAGAGACTAACGGTAAATATGGTTTACGTGACTTAATGAGAGATTTATCTAACAAATATGGGCAACATAAACCATTTAAAGATGATCAAATCATTGCTGAAATTGTAAAGATGACAAACCCTAAAGTTGGTGCGTTTTTTGCAAATCATGTAGAGGGAACTACTCCTATTGACTATTCAGTATACTTCAATAAAGTTGGAGTTAAAAAAGAAACAAAAACAACCAATTCAGCTTATTTTATAGATGCTAAAGGACAACCTTTTATTTCTGTTAATAGTGATAAAAAGATATTTTTTACACCAAGAACTAACTCTGCATTAATAGCTTTAGGAATTAAAGCTGGAGACATCTTAGAATCTGTAAATGGAGAAAAAGTATCTTTAGCAAACATTCGTCCAGCAATAGGAAAAACAATGCAATGGAAAGCTGGTGATAAAATAACTATGGAAGTTACTAGAGGTGGAAAAATAATAAAACTTGAAGGTAACTTTATACAACCAACCTATGAAAGTTCTAGTTTAGTACTTGAAGAATTGCCTGCAAATGACGCAAAAGTAATTTTAAGAAATGCTTGGTTAAAAAACTAACATTCTTTTTTTACTAAGGAAAACAAAAAAGGCAACCAAATGGTTGCCTTTTTTAGTTAATCATTCAAAATTATATGAGGAACTTTATCTACATCCCAATCAATAACCAAGCCTCCTGCTAAAGATTTAGCAATCTCTTTTCCATATAAATATTCGCATAAATACAAGGCCGCTTCAAAAGATTTAGCTCCTCCTGCTGAAGTAATATATTTACCGTCATGGACAAACAACACCTCTTTTTTAATATCTAAATCAGGAAACATTGTACGCATTTTATCTATATCTGATGGAAATGTTGTTGATACTTTTCCATTTAATACTCCCGCTTTTGCCAATACAAAAGCTCCATCGCAATGAGAAGTTACATACTGTGCTTCTTTGTCAACTTTTTTTACAAAATTAATTAAATCCGTATTTTCTAAATCGGTATCTAAATGATGTTCAGCACTAGGCACTACTAAAATATCTATTCTAGGTAAACTATCTTTCAAATAATTAAAATCTGGTAATATTCTCATTCCTTCAAATGTTGTAATTGATTTATCTGTATCAGCTACAGTAAAAACATTCATCGGTTTAATTCCTTTTCTAAAAATAGTGTGTTGAAAAATATCAAACGGAGCTGTCAATTCAGTATTAAAAGTTCCATCCATTATTAAAAAAGCTACGTTATATCGATCTGGTTTTATCTCTGGAAACTCTTTTTTACTTACTTCTTCTTTTACTGTTTTTTTTGCTACTGTGTTAGTACATCCAATCAACATTAAAATAGTAATACTTAAAACTAAAACTCTCATAAAATATATTTTGAAGCTAAAATATTAAATATTCATAGCTAAACCGCATCAGTTTTTTATATTTACCTCCCAAACAACTAAATAACGTTATGAAACTCTACTTAAAGCTATTTTTAGTTATACTATTAACTACGATAAGTTGTACAAAAAAAACAACTCTGAATAAACCTACAATCACAGAGAAAGACTCTTTTGTAAAAGATAATTATACTAAAAAAGAAGTACGTATTGCCATGCGAGACGGAGTAAACTTGCATACAACTATATACTCTCCTAGAGATACAAGTAAAACGTATCCTATATTATTACAACGTACTCCTTATAGTTGTCAACCTTATGGTGACAATAAGTTTAGAAATAAAATAGGTCCTAATTTAAACCTAATGAAAGAAGGTAATATTATTATATACCAAGATGTTCGTGGGCGATGGATGAGCGAGGGTGTTTATGATAATATGCGTGCATATATACCAAATAAAACAGGATTACAAGCCGATGAAACTACTGATACTTATGATACTATTGATTGGTTAGTTAAAAATGTAGCCAACAATAATGGAAAGGTAGGTACTTGGGGAATTTCATATCCTGGTCATTATGCAACTGTATCAACTATTGATGCTCACCCTGCTTTAAAAGCAGCCTCACCTCAAGCTTGTATTGGTGATTTCTTTTTTGATGATTTTCATCACAATGGAGCTTTTTTATTAAGCTACTTTAAAGCTATTCCTGTTTTTGGAACGTATAAAGATCAACCTACTGATTCTTCTTGGTATTCTATTCCTGATATGAAAACCCAAGATCAATATCAGTTTTTCTTAGATAAAGGTCCTTTAAAAAACTTAAATACCTATTTTCAATACGATAAGTTAGATACTAAAACTCCTGATAATGAAAATAATATTGATGATTTTTTCTGGAAAGAAATTGTAGAACATCCTAACTACGATTCTATATGGAAAAGTAAAGGTATTATTCAACACCTAAACAAAGTACCTTCAACTGTGGCTACAATGATTGTTGGTGGTTGGTTTGATGCTGAAGATTTATATGGACCATTAGAAACGTATAAAAATATTGAGAAACATCAACCTAATAATTATAACACTCTAGTATTTGGTCCTTGGGATCACGGAGGATGGTCTAGAAATAAAGTACCTAATAAGGTAGGTAATTATTATTTTGGTGATTCTATTTCTTTAAAATTTCAAAAAAACGTAGAAACTAAATTTTTTAACCACTTCTTAAAAGGAAATGGTTCTAAGAATAGTGGTTTACCTGAAGCTTATGTTTTTGATACGGGAAAAAAAGAGTGGAAATCATATGATGTTTGGCCTCCAAAAAACACTCAAAAAGAAACTTTTTACTTATCAGAAAATCAAGAATTAAGTTCTTCTCAAAAAGGAATTGATAAAATTAATTTTATTAGTGATATAAAACATCCTGTACCCTATTCAGAAGATATAAAAACTGTATTTACACCTCGTAAATATATGACAGACGATCAACGTTTTGCAGCTAGAAGACCTGATGTTTTAGTTTTTGAAACTGATAAATTAACTGAAGACTTTACATTAGCTGGTGACGTTTTAGCTAAATTAAATGTTGCTACAACTGGTTCTGCTGCCGATTGGATTGTTAAAGTTATTGATGTACATCCTCACGATTTAAAAAACGATAATAAAGAAATGCAAACACATTTAAAACTAAGTAATTATCACATGATGGTTCGTAGTGAAATTATGCGTGGTCGTTTTAGAAATAGTTTTGAAAATCCTGAACCTTTTATTCCTAATAAAAAAACTTCTGTAAATATTAAATTACAAGATGTCTTCCATACGTTTAAAAAAGGACACAAACTTCAAGTACAAATACAAAGTACTTGGTTCCCTTTAATTGATTTAAACCCTCAAACGTATGTAGATAATATTTATAAAGCTGACGAAAAAGATTTTAAAACGCAAACACATACGGTATTCACAGATTCTTCTATTAATTTAACTGTTTTAAAAGAATAACTATGAATTGTAAAAATTGTAATGAGATCTTAGAAAATGACGCTCATTTTTGTGATAATTGTGGAGCTAAAGTCATAAAAAATCGTATTACTTTTAAATTTTTAATGATAGAGCTTTTCGCTGTATTTGGTATTGATAGCTTATACCTAACAACTTTAAGGAAAATGTTTACAGCTCCTCAAGATGTAATGAATGAATATCTTCAAGGAGTAAGAAGACGTTATATAAATCCTTTTGCTTATTTAGCGGTTGGAGCTGCCCTCTCATTAATTATTTTTAATTATTTTTCTGATGATTATCTTAAAATGCAAAGTACTGTTAATCAAACACAAGTAACAGAGCTGAAAGAATTAGCTGAAAAAGATTTAACTACAATTAAAAATATATCTGAAATAGAATTAAATAAATTAAAGGCGAAACAACAAATTGCAAAAAAACAATTAGCTTTTATGGAGAATTGGGTTGTTTTATTTTTACGTTATTTTAATATAATGACATTTTTATTACTCCCTTTTTATGCTTTACTGAGTAAACTAACTTATACAAAGCCTCATAATTTTGGTGAACATATTGTAAGCAATGCATATATACAAGGTACTTCAATGTACATATCAATCATTGCGTTTTTTTTAGGCATGATTATTCATCCTAACATTTTCCTTTCTAGTTTCTTTATTATTATCATTTACTACCTCTATGTTTTCAATAAATTATATAAACATAGTTTTGGAAAATCTATATTAAAATTGTTGCGATTTATAGGTGTTTTAATACTCTTAGTTTTAATATTAACAATTACCTTTCTTATAATTGGGGTTATTTTAGGTTACTTCTTTCCCCAATTATTTAAATAATAAATACGGTAAAAAATCTTTTCTATCAATTTCATGAGCACCTAAACTTGCTAGGTGCTCATTATATACTTGACAATCGATCAATTTATAACCACAATTTTGAGCTAGATGAATAAATGCTACTTTACTCATATTACTTGTTTTACTAAACATACTCTCTCCACAAAAAACACCATTTTCTAAATCCACTCCATACAAACCTGCTACTAATTCATCATCAATCCAAACTTCTATAGATTTTGCATAGCCTTTACTATGTAAACTAATATAAGCATCTTCCATTTCGTTAGTTATCCAAGTACCATATTGGTCATTTCTATCAATATGACGGCAATTAAAAATTACATCTTTAAATGCTTTATTTTCAGTTATTGTATAATTCTTTTTCTTCAAAACCTGTTTCATGGATTTTGAAATTTTTAATTCACTAGGAAATAAAACCATTCGTTGCCATGGTGAGTACCAAATAATAGGTTCCCCTTCATTAAACCATGGAAATATTCCTTTTTTATAAGCATATACTAAACGATCTACTGACAAGTCTCCTCCTATAGCCAAAAGACCATCTTCTGTAGCCAGTTCATAAGGTGGAAATTCTATTTTCTCGGAAAGCCAAATCATACTAAAATATTAATAAACCAATTAAATAAACAATGCTTCCTACTACCATTGCAATTAATGTATATGGTAAAATTTCTTTCGCTTTTAACTTTGTGATACCTAATAGAGGTAATGCCCAAAATGGTTGTAGCATATTTGTTATTTGATCTCCATATGCCAAAGCCATAATAGCTTTAGGTAAAGGAACTCCTAACTGCAAAGCACTCTCTACAACTATTGGGCCTTGCACTACCCATTGCCCTCCTCCACTTGGAACAAAAATATTTACCAATCCAGCACTAAAAAATGTAAAAATAGGTAAAGTAGTTGCTGTAGATATTGAGACAAAAAAGCTAGATATTAATGTTACCATTCCTGTACTTTTCATAATTCCCATAATTCCAAAATATAATGGAAATTGAATTAATATTCCAGAAACATCACTTATAGATTCTCCTACAGCATTGCTAAATTTTTTTAAACTTCCATGTAAAATAATTCCTAATCCTAACATAAAAAAGTTAATTAGATTGGGTGTTATTTTCAATATTTTAATCTCATCAAAATATCTGTATGAAAACGCTACTAAAATTAATATTCCAAAAACATATGCTAAAACTTTAGAGGCATCTAGTTTTTCTGCTTGAGTACTCGCTTTTTCATTTACATCCATTTTATATTCTGGTAAATTTATTTTTATAGGTAAAGCTCTCTTTCCTAAAAAATAAAATGTGCTTGATACCGCTATCAAAACAACTAAAAAAATAAGCAAATTCCACCAACTAAATACAGTTTGAGAATAATCAATTACGTTAGGTATTTGAGCTAATATTTCTTCTGAAGAAATTGTATTCATAATACTTTTAATATGCCCACTCTCATTAATCTTTATAGGTGCTGATCCTGAAATCCCTCCATGCCATACCATTAAACCAACATAACCTGCTGCTCCAATAATAGGGTAATTCAGTTTAATATTATTTTTCTGTGCATGTTCTGCAACTTTACGTGCTAATAAAGCACCAAAAATTAACCCCAAACCCCAATTAAAAAAAGCAACGAACATTGTTGTGCTACTTACAATAGCAGCACTATTTGCTGTATTTGTACAGTATTTAGTAACCTTTAATATTAAATTACTTATAGGTTTACTTAACACCAATACATGACCTAATACCAATATTAACATCATCTGGTAAGCAAAAACCAACAGGCCATTTGTCCAAATACCTCCTTCCCAAAACTTTAAAACTTCTAATGAATAAGTTCCTACAGAAACATTTATTGGTTTTGTAAAAACAAGTGCTAAAATTAATGTCAGTAAAGTTAATAGAATGGCAATGGTAAAAGGAGATGGCAAGTATTTTTTAAATACATTTTCTATAACCTGAGTAATCTTCATAAAACTAAGTTTGTTTCGCTAAAATAAACAAATCAAGTAAACTCCTTTAGCATAAATTTTCTGAGTATTTATTATTAACTCCTTACTTCTTAATCAAAACTTTGGAGTATTTCATATCTCACTTAGCGAGTAATTCAAAATTTACCTAGCTTTGCAGCATGGTAAAAGAACTTCAACTACGAGTTAATTTAATAGAAGAAAAGAAAGAAGATATTCTAAAAAAGAAGGCTTCTACAAAATTAGAAATTAATATTGCAAATATTACAGCAATAAAAGTTCTTAGAAAATCTATAGATGCTCGTAAAAAAGATGTTGTTTTCAACTATAAAATAGCCGTATATATTAACGAACCTTTACCTGACACTCCTGATTATATTTTTGACTACAAAGATGTTTCGAAAGCTAAAGAAATTCATATAATTGGTTTTGGACCTGCAGGAATGTATGCCGCGCTCCGCTGTATTGAATTAGGTTACAAACCTATTGTTTTAGAACGCGGTAAAAATGTACAAGATCGTCGTAGAGATTTACGTGCTATTAACCAAGAACACTTTGTAAATGAAGACTCTAATTATTGTTTTGGTGAAGGTGGTGCTGGTACTTATTCTGATGGAAAATTATACACTAGAAGTTTAAAACGTGGAGATGTTCGAAGAATCTTTGAAAACTTAGTATACCATGGTGCTACAGAGCAAATTTTAATCGATGCACATCCACATATTGGAACCAATAAACTTCCTAAAATCATTCAAAATATTCGCGAGAATATTATAAAATATGGAGGTGAAGTTCATTTTGATACTCGTGTTACCGATTTTGTGATTAAAAATAATAAGTTACAAGCCATACAGTTACAAAATGGTACTGAAATGACTGTGAATTCGGTAATTTTAGCCACTGGACATTCTGCTAGAGATATTTACGAATTACTTCATAAAAAAGATATCTTATTAAAAGCAAAATCATTTGCAATGGGAGTTCGTGTAGAACATCCTCAAGAAATTATTGATCAAATTCAATATAGTTGTTCTGGTCAAAGAGATGAGTTATTACCTGCCGCAGCTTATAGCTTAGTTCAACAAGTAAATAATAGAGGTGTATATTCGTTTTGTATGTGTCCTGGTGGATTTATTGTTCCTGCCGCAACTGCTAATGGTGAAGTTGTTGTAAATGGAATGTCTCCTTCTCGTAGAAATAACAAGTTTGCGAATTCAGGAATTGTTGTTGAATTAAATATTGATAAAGATTTTAAAAAATATGAACATTTTGGACCTTTAAAAGGTTTAGAGTTTCAAAAAGATTTAGAAAAAATAGCTTTTAATGCTGGAGGAAGAAGTCAAGTTGCTCCTGCGCAACGTTTAACTGATTTCGTTGAAGGTAGATTATCATCAAGTTTAAATGAAACTTCGTATCAACCTGGTTTAAAATCTTCTCCACTTCATTCATTACTCCCAAGATTAATTGGAGCTAGATTGCGTAAAGGTTTTGATGCTTTTGGAAAAAAAATGCACGGATATTACACTTCTGAAGCTAATATTATTGGGGTAGAATCTCGTACCTCATCACCTGTTAATATTCCTAGAAAAGAGAATTTAGAACATCCACAAATTGAAGGTTTATTCCCTTGCGGTGAAGGTGGAGGTTACGCTGGTGGTATTATTTCTGCTGCAATGGATGGTGAGCGTTGCGCTGAAGCTGCAATTGCTAATTTATAATTAACAATATTTCTTTGATTTATCTGTAATTACCTTGTATTTTTGCCCCTTCTAAAAGACTTTAGAAAACCAAGTAAAAGAAAGTGGAGAAAAAAAGAAAGAAAAAAAAGAATAAACCGCACGTAAAACGTTTACATAACTACTACCAACGTACTGGTTTTTATATGTTTATTTGGGAAAGTTTAAAAAAAGCTTTCTGGCCTATAGTTGGTGCAGTCGTAGGTATATTTTTATTCAATAAATACGTTTATAATATTAATGATGGCTTACAAGCCATGACTGAAACTTTTTCGAGAGTTGGTGTTCTAATCACTTTCTTTGTTTCTGAAACAATATTAGGATTAATTCCTCCTGAAATTTTTATTGCTTGGTCTAAAAAAACTGCAGCCCCAGTTTTAAACTTAGCTATTTTAGCTACTTTATCATATTTTGGAGGTTTAACTGCTTATTTTATTGGTAGAGCTTCCTTAAAAATAGATTCAGTAAGAAACTACTTGGAAGTTAAAATGGCTAAAAACCTTAAAAACACAAGTAAATGGGGTGGTTTTTTAATTTTGGTTGGAGCTTTATTACCTTTGCCTTTTGCTATTAGTTGTTTAACAGCTGGTATGATTAAATATCCTTTTAAAAACGTTGTTCTTTTCGGATTATTTCGTTTTTTGCGTTTTGCCATTTACGCATGGGCAATTTTTAAAATGGTTAACTAATACAAATCTTTATATTACTACAATGGGTGGATTATCGAACAATGATATTTTTAAAAAATTAAGAGTAGCTCATAAATTACGCGACACTGATATTATTGAAATCTGTGCTTTAGTTGATTTTAAAGTTTCTAAAGGTGAATTAGGTGCTTTTTTCAGAAATGAAGAGCATCCTAAATACATGGAATGTGGAGATCAAATTCTTAGAAATTTTTTAAATGGGTTGATTATTCATTTAAGAGGCCCGATGCCTCCTAAGCCTAAGAAAAAATAAGACAATAAAAAACCTTCTGATAAATCAGAAGGTTTTATTTTTCCCCTTAAATTCCTCTACCAGTTAAAAACTGGACGAAGACAGTACAAATATATGCTGAACTAATAAATAATAAAATGGGATTTCCGCAAAAAAAAATGCAGATTTCCGCAAAACACTAAATTATTTACATATGCTATTGATATATTCAAATAAAAGCATTAAAAAAGAGGCAGTTTTCACCACCTCTTTTCATTCATATTTAGATTATTTATTTAATTATTAATTTACGTTTCTTTCTTTTTCCATTTACTCTTAATTCATAAATATAAACTCCTGTTTGAAGTTTACTTCCTCTTATAGCTCCATTCCAATTTATACTGTGTTTAATAGTACCTTTTACTTTTGATGCTACAAAAGTGTGCAGTTTTTGCCCTAATAAATTATACAAACTAAGATCTACATAGGCATCATTAGAAATACTAAAACTAATTTGAGTATACTCTCCTACTGGATTTGGTGTATTTTGAGATAATACCAAACTATAGTTATCGTCTAACGCAGCTTCTTTAGATTTTAATTCAAATTCATATGGAGTCTTCATGTCACCTAATGTTTTATCAATTATGAAGTCTTCAACATTGTTTAAATCGACAATATTTGTTCCATCATACAGTTTAAACTTAACTTTTTTAGAACTATTGCTACCTATTCCTATATAATAATGATACTGATTATTAATGAATTCTACTTTTGAAACACCTCGTAATTCATTATCTATAAAAGCTAAAATTGTTTGTACTTTACTTGAATCTAAGTTTTCACTATTAATAATACCATTTACATACATAAAATTAGCGTATCTATTAATATCTATAGATAGATCTAAATCTTTATACGACGGTACATCCTCTAATTTACTGAATAAATTTGATTGTTTATTTACAAGTTGAGCCCCTTTAGCAAATGATCTTGCTGCTACATTTTTAATAATACCTGAATAATTTATTGCTCCTGCATTTTGTGATTTAAAAATATAACCTAACCCTGGTGTTAAATGTGTTAAACTACCACGCCATCCATCAGAAGTTGAATATTCAGCAAATAAACCTCTTCTTTCTATTCTATCTCCTTCACTCACATTTGTTGATGTAAATGATCTTAATGCATACCCTGTACGTTGTAAATCATTTGGATAAAAAGGAATTGCATTTCTTGTATTACCTCCATTTACTGATAGATTGTTATCTAAACCAACAGGTATACCACTTATTTCAATATATTTCACGCTTTCATGAGTAGCCGCTACATTTATTAAATAAGCTTTTGTTACATCTAACTCAGTTAAACTTCCAGTAAAAACATCATTACTTCCCAATACTGCTACATTATTATTTAACAAATCAATAATTTGAGAATTAACTGGTAATCCTTTAATTGCAGTTAAAGACAACTTATTAGATGCTTGATTATCCTTTAAATTGAAACTTAATTCTTGGTACCCTTGTACAACTGGTATTCTTCTAGTAACTTTTTTACCTACCGTAAATTTAACAGGCACTGAATTAGAACCTATAGTTTGATTTGAATTAAAACTATAATTTTCAATAATCCCTTCATACTCGGTACATTTTGAAGCATCCCATACTTTAAAGTTTAGCATTGATGTTTCTCCAATATTTCCAAAGACTGTTAAATCAACCAAACCTGAAGTTCCAACTTTTGCATATCCTCTTATTTGATTGCCTACATATGCTTTTACTACATCGTTTATATCTACAGAGTTTTCTGAGTTAATAACTAAATTACCTTTCATATTCATTGAAAATGGATAATTATTTTCAAACCCTGCTTCCACAGTTGGTTCTGGACATTTTACTGTTACCTCAACTCTAAAACTCTCTACTCCTAATTTTAAACCTGTATCTTTATTACTAGTTTTTATATAAATAGTAGCTGTATGAACTCCTGGATTTAAATAGTTTTTTACTTCAAATTGTAAATCTCTATTCGTTTCTGTTGCTCTTATTATATTTAAAGCATCTTTATCTGGGTTTGCTCCATTATTTACACCAAACCAAACTGGTAAATTTTCAAAAGTATAGGCAACATCTACACCACCTTCTTCATTTATTAAATCTACATAATCTATTAGCGTTGCTTCTCCTTGATTTTGACTTATTGATATATTATTATGACTCCATTTTAGTTTACTTCTATTTATAATAAAACTCCAAGATGTTTTGTCAATTTTATTCCCTAGAGGGTCTTGTAGCTTTTTATCTTTTACAAAAACTGTTAATCGCGCTCCTTCTACAAATTCTAAATCCGAAATCTTCATATTAAAATTAATAATCGTATTGTTTTCAGACATCGTTGTTGTAAACTGAATATCATCTACCATTTTTGTTTTATCTAATGGTGCTGCTGCTTCATTTATTACAAAGTCAATTCCTGTAGCCGTAGTTCTTTGGGCGTTTCCTGTAAAATCTTGAATTGCTTCATCTGGATTCCCATCAACTCCTTGTTTTGCTAAAATGTTATTATTAAATACAAAATAGGCTTCTAAATCATCTTCATTTCCTAGTAATTGATTTTTAAAATTACTAGCAATTTGTAATGGTGTTCTAGCTGATTGCCATATTCTCATTTCATCTAATGATCCCACAAAAGAATCTGAAGATACTTCTGGTGAAATTATTACATCTTCCGTATTTACTTCATTACTTATTGTAGATATATTTCCTGAGCCTACTTCTCCTCCATTAAAATAAACGATAGCATTTCCATTAGTTTTATCATATACTACTGCTATATGTGTCCAAGTAAATGGTTGGACTCCTCTTGTTGATTTTACTCCATCATTCGTTATTATCTTTCCATCTGGCATTAATGAGATATGATAATTTCCTCCTTTTTGAATAATTGGAACATTAATTCCTGAAGGGTATTTTGATGGATTAATCCACGTTTCAATAGTTAACTTGTCTTCTAAACTAAATTTATTGTTATGTGGAATCGTAATAATATCTGAAACATTATCTAGTTTAACTGAGGTTAATGGTTTTGGCACACCTCCTAAAATTCCTCTCATTGCCAATGAGTTTAAATTTACTGTAGCTGGGTTTATTGGTGCTGAAAATTTAGCTGAAATAGTTCCTGTAGTAAAAATTCCACCATTATCTGGAGTTGTTAGTACTAATTGAGGTGCTTCTCTTGCTATTTTTCCTTCTACAAATGGAGTTGGGTTCTTCCTATTATTTGGATTCCCTGAACCTCCATCGCTACATACTGGTACTATTCTAAAACTATATTCCCCGTCTACCAAGCCTGATACATCTGCACTGTATTCAACTTGATCTGTTTTTGAATTTAAGTGCTCTTTTAAGGTTTGTAAATTTAACTTCTTTAATATTTTAGGTGTATTATTTCCTTTAATAGTATACTCTAAATCTACAGAGAAATCAGTTTCATCAGCCAGTCCTTTTAATTCTGGTATTCTAAATGTAAAATCTAACTTCTTCTTATCAGATCCATTTACAACCCATTCATTTTGTGGTGCATCGGAAGTAATTTCCTCTATACAAGCTCCTGTAAAATGAGCAGTTACTAATATTTCTGCATACGGTTTTACTCCTACTTCATTATACTCATCTACTCCATATGAACGATAACGATCTCCTGCTTGTTCACATTCTGAATACATTTGAATTTTTATATTCTCGTATGAAATTTCTGATGGAGCATCGGTTCCTCTAGAGATTCGTAACTGTGCTTTAATTTCATTTCTTACTCCTGTTGGTGAGCTTGAATCTAAATCAAATACAAATTTTGAAGATGTAGTTGGCTCAAAAATAGGTGACTCATTTAGATTTACTACTGCTCCTAAAGGATTAGAAGCTCCTGCCATACCTACTATATACGTTTTTCTAGTTGCATCTTTTGCTATTTGTGTGTTACGTAGTGTTAAATTATAAAGTATAGATTCATCACCAGTACCATAACCTACTACTTTATCAACAATTAACTCTACTCCTTCTCTAGGTACTGTTCCTGATTCAAATGGACAAGAACTTCTTCCTGCATTTGTTAAAAACATTGGAGTATCGTATTCTGGATCTCTTTTAATTAAAACATCAAAATGATCTCCTGCATCATCATCATTTAAAGTAAAACTATCGACTCTATTATTTCCGTTTTCATCTGTATCTGTTCTACTATTAAAATTATGAACTTTTGTTTGATTTTCTAACGTAAGTCCTACTCCAAAAACCGTAAAATCTGTTGAAAAACTAACTCCTACATATGGTCCTCCACTGAACGAATTCCCTGTGCTTTCTGTTTTTCCTCTTGATAATGTATAACTAATTTCGGTTAATGCATCAAATGTAATACGTTGATCTAATGCCGAAGCATTTAATCCTGCACCACTTTGCCCTACATCATTATCATTTGTAAGCTTCTTAGTTGTTGAGCTAAAATTAGGAGCTCTATCAAAATATGCTTTAGTTCGCTTATCATGATTCTTTTTTATAATCGCATTCCATCTAGATATTTGATGTAAGTAATTTAGAATGTCTTTATCCTCTCTATCTTTAGGTGTACTTGCTAATAACTTTTCTAAAGTTCCTTTTAAATCTAAATGATCTCTGTCTTCTGGAGCCGTTACGATATTATTATTTTGATCGTACTTAGCTATAGCTAATTGATATAAGTTAGGTATTACAATATCATTTAAGCTTTGCTTTGTATACGCAAAAGGTGTAACGGTAGATGGTTTTGCTACTTTACTTGAGCTCTCAACTACAGGAGAACATCCGTTTAGTTTTAATACTTGTCCTGTTCCGAAAGTAATTACTTTAGAGGTACCTATAAATACATCGGCATCTTCTCCTACATAAGTTGGATCTGAAGGCGTTGATATTGATTTTTCTAGAGTTACCGTTTCTGAATTACCACTATGTCTTACATAATCGAATTTTCCACCTATTAAACCTTTCGTATCACTGCTTGTTTGTAATACTGGATTTACAAACCCTGCTACGGTTCCTACTCCCAATGGAGCTGCAACTACACCTGTTAAAATTTGTTTTTTAACTTTTAATTTCGCTCCTATTGAATTGTCTATTTCTAAACCTATTCCATTTTCTGCTGAAAACGAATACGAATACGTAGCTCCTTTTGCTAAAGTTGCTGAACTATTATCTCCTGGAGGATCATGCAATACAAAACCTACCTGTGGTTCTATTAATGTAAAATCTGAATTTCCTTGACGAGCTCCAAGAATAATTGCTTTTTTAGTTATTGAAGCTGTTCTTCCATTATGACTTGCTGATATTAAAAAACTCCTTGTATGATCTCCTAAAAAGTTTGGTGAAGACACTTGTGTAAAAAACTCTAACAGTCCTTTACTTAAACTATTTCCTGCTAAATTACTATCTGCTAAAATTGCATCACCTCCAAGTGATATCTCTGCTCCTGATACTGCACATTTGTTTGCTCCATATCTTTCAAAAACACTAATATCCATTTTAAAACCATCATGAGAATTAAATGTATAGCTTCCGTTACATGTACTATTGATTTGTTCCCCAACATAATCTCTCATATTAGCTACATCTCTAACACCTGCCATATCAAACTTGAATAGCTCTATTTCTAATTCTATAGGGTTTCTAAATTCAAAATCATATATCACGTTATTTCTACGTAGATCTATAATAGGACTGTTTAATGCTCTATTTGTATCTGTATTCGTAATTTCTACTCTATATTGACCTGGTAATAAATCATTCACTGTAAAAACTGTAGCATCATTATTAAAATTAGCTGGACTTATTATTTTCTCAAACTTTGGGAATTCAATATCTGTACGTACAATTTTCCCTGTCCAAGCTCCAACACTATTATTACAAGGAACTACAATGTTTCCTATAAAACTACGTCTAGTTGTATTTTCAAAATTTACATTTTGTAAAGGTTCTTCTAGTACTACTTCATAACTATTCCCTTTAGGGTTTAAACTCGTATTAACGGCTTTGTATGTATATTCTACATCTCTTACATACTGTTTATGTGTAGTATTATCAAATTTACAACCTCCTTCAAATTGTAGGTAATTATTTTCTAAATCGCTAGTAATTAAATTAATTGCTTTAGTTCCATACTTCTGATCAAAACTATAAGATAATTCTAATTGTGATTTTTCTAATGTAAGATATTTTCCTTCTCTTACTTTAGCAATATCTTCTTCTTCAAGCGCTGTAGTTCTGTATTCTAATAAATCAATATGCGATTTTGAAAAATTAATATGCTCTCCTGCTTTTTCTTCAGCTCCTACTACTAAATTTCCAGCTACAGTTAACGAACTTAATGAAGTATTCTTCCTCTTACTATTTACATAAAGTGACATCGTTCCTTTTACTTTATCGTAGTTTATACTAAAGAAAGAAAATTGTCCTGGACTATTTGTTGGTAATGTTTCTGATAATTTTTCCTCAGTTCCTGTATATACTTTTAATGTAGCATTATTAATTAACTTTAAACTTAAAGTTCCCCATTGTAAAACAGTCTGAATCGCTGGAATTTCCTCTTCTGTATTAGTTCTTAAAAATGGTCTTATAAATCCTGTCCAAACAAAACTTTCTCCATCATTACTTATAGATTTTGAAGAATTTGCATACCCTGTTTTTCCGTCAAAACCTAAACTTCCTTCATTTAAACGCTCTTCATTCATTAATGACAATCTAGCACTAGGAGTGATTATATGTTTCCCTGGAGCCGTTTTAATAGCATAAGTTCCGGTATTATCTGTAGTTACCTTAGCATCCTCAGCACTTTGAATAACTGAACCATCTACTTCTATTGCTGTTCCTCTAATTACTGGATATAATTCTTCTTCTACTTTATAAGATATAACTCCCGTTACTGGTAAACTAGATACATCATTAAAATTCACATTAGTTACCTCTGCTCCATTTAATCTTCTTGGTATACCTACTAATCTATTCTTAGGCAAAAAGCTAAATCTTGGTTTTGAAGGCCTTATGGTATATTCAAATTTATTATCGTTATTAGTTACACCTTGTATTCCTGTGTTTAAACTATTGAATTCATAATTTCCTGTTTCATTTGTATAGGTTGCATAAGTTATTTTTGGTTGCTCTTCTGCTGCCAAATGCTCTAACTCTCCTTCTGTTTCTGCAATATACTCTCCTCTTCTTGTTGGCGAAAAATTAAATATTTTATGACTGTCATTAAAATCAAAACGATAGTAAGCAAATAAATTCTCTACATCTCCTCCAATAATATGATTTGCATATTTACTTATTTCTATTGGAGTTCTTGGTGCGTTCCATAATCGAACCTCATCAATATAATACGTTACGTTTGTAATTTCACTTAAATAGAATGTATTAACATTACTTAAACTTAAGTTAAGTAAACTAGTTGTGCTTGCATTATTTATCGGGTTTCCATCTTCATATAAAATTCCTCCCGTAGCACTAAATACAAATGCATAATGATGCCAATTTGTATCAGATGTTCTTGTTCCTTCTAAATAACTAGCTCCATTTAACTTAACTATTATTTTATCTTCTGTAAGAACTAACTCGCTGTTTCCTATTTTAAGTATTTTATTTTCTCCTGCTGACACTGCTGGAGTTTTATACCAAAATTCTAAAGTAGCTCCTCCTTTAGCTTTTCTAAAAGCATTAATATTTTTTATAAGTAATGGCTTTTTTCCTTGTATAAATTTTAATGCTCCTCCTGGATTTGTATTTCCATCTGCAATTGCTTCTACCTTTGCATATTTGGTAGCTACATTTGATGAAGTTTCGATAATCCCGTTTACTTTTCCATTTGGTAACACAAAGCCTACATCTTTACCTGATAATGTTGTTGCTCCATTTTTTTTAGCCTCAACTGTATACTCATATAATTCGTTTGGCAATATTCCTTTATCTACAAAAAATAAAGATTCTGAAGGATTTCTTGTTTCTGTATCTTTTAACGAGTGTATTACTGTACTTGTAGTTCCTGCTCTTAAATTTCTTCTTTTTATATCGTACCCCTCAACATTTCTTACATGCTGCCATTCTATTAAAACTCCATTTGTTCCTGATAATAAGGTATGATCTATACCATCTCCATCACTTGCCCTTATTATAATTTTATTCAAATTTAGTACTGGATGTTCTATATCTGAGCCTATTCTTCCTATAACATTAGTCTTCAAACTTGATGAAAATTCAGCTTCTTTAACTAAATTATCATTTGGAAAATATTCATATAATAAGTTTTCCCAAGAAACAGATGTTAGTACGTTTCCTCCAAAAAAATCTTCGTTTTTATAATTTGTATTAGTATATACTATTTCTAAACCATTATTTTTTAATTCCAATAATGAATTTTCTGTTTCTTTATAAAAAGTACGATACTGCTGTTCTTTTATTTGTTTCTTAGTTTTTACATTCGACCAACCTCTATATTCTGCTAAAAACAAATCGGTTTTTTTATCACTTAGAAAGTATAATTCTTGTACATCAAAAGTAAGTTGAGTGTTAAAAAAATATTCAACTCCATCTATATATACTCGCAATTCATTAAACTCTTTATCTATAGTGATTGAGTAATGATGCCATGAATTTTTAAATAGTCTTTCATTTAATAAAAAGTTTCCTATTTGTGCATCATTATCTCCTATTTTTAAAGAAATTTTATCTTCTTCAATACTTAAAGTAAATTCTTTGTTTCCTGCTTCTAGATTAGAAAACTGCCATTTTACGGCCTCAGAATTACCTGATGTTGCGGTATTATGCATTCCCCAAAACTCAATTGTTGCCTTATTATTTATACCGTTGCTTAATAAACGACTTAATTTTGTTTGAGGATTAAAAACCCTATTATACCTTCCTTTACTTTGTATTTGCAAAACCGCTAAATCATGTGATTGTTGGGCATGTATAAAAGAAAATGAATGTAATAGAACTACTAATAAATAGCCTATAATTTTATTTTTTCTCATGTTTATTATTTTAAAGTACGTTTGCTATTTTTTCTATTGTAAACCTATACTGATTCCCTACTTTTTCTCCTGCAGTTAATACTTGATTATTGCCATTTTTAAACAGCTCTAACTTTATTGTACTACCGCTCTTTTGCACTAATCCTTTACTAAGATTGTTTAATGGTGAAATTAAAACCTTGCCTGTTCCTGCAAACTGAATTTGCCAAGTATAATTCTCTAATTCACTAGGGTTTTCTATCGTTGAAAAAACAACATCACTTGAAGTATTATTGAATTTTAAAAAGTATTTTTTTTGTTTTGCTGATGCAATTAATATTCTTCCTCTTTCTAATCTCTTTAGTATAAAAGATTGTAAATACCCATCTTTTTCATTTAGATTAGAATTAGATTTCTCGACTAAACTGATAGAATTGTCAGCGATATTATGAAATAACACCATTTCATTACCTTCAACTACGTTTACGTTTGTAAATCGAAATAACTCTATATTTTGAGCTGCAATTATTCCTGTGCCTAAAGCATATAGACACAAAAACAAAATAAATTTGTTTTTCATATCTCTTATTTATTTTTAATTGATTTTATTACTTTCTTAATTGTTTCTAACTCTTTTAATAGCTTTTCTATTTTTTCTTCTTGAGCAATTGTATGAAGTGTTAGTTCTTCTACTTTTTCTACTAAAACTGTATTGATTTGTTTTACGTTCATTCCTTTTGCTATAACTTCAGCTTCAGAAGGCATATTTGGTAAATGCTTATTCTCCTTTATATAAGCTGCTACTTCTTTTAGAGGCATTAACTTATAATCTTTTGAAAAAACATAATCAGGAAACGACCCAATATTTAACACAACACTATCTAATGTTAAAACTCCATTTTGTAGTGATGCCATTTCGTTGTTGTCTCCATTTACGAAAGTTATCTTTTCATTTGTACCGTGTCCTAAACTAAGTCTACCTGAACTTTGAGTATAAGAAATACTACCAAATGTTCCTTGTTGAAATTGCACGCTATTAGAGGTAAGATTCGTACTAAAAACGCCAGTATTAGTTGTTAAAACACCATCATGAATTTTTGCCATTTCTCCATTAGTACTATTTCTAAAAGAGATTATGTCATCTCCATTATTATCCACGTCTGGGCGTAGTATTATTGCTCCCCAACTCTGGTATTCTCCACCATCTACTCTAATATTTTTATTTTTTACATGGATTCCTTCTGTAGGAGTTATTCCTAAGCCTATTTTTGAAAACTTACTGTTTCCTGATACTTCAAAATCAGAATAAATATTAGTTTTTTTATAAAAAGTAGCTGACTCATTGAAATTTACCCTATCAGAAAAATGGGTAGGTACATAAAACCTGTTATACCCTGGATAGAATGCAGCTAGTTTCTTGTTTGCTGCATAGAATCGTATCCCTTCATAATATGTAGGATCTGCATCGGTATCTGCCTTTATATCAATTCCTCGTACAGTTCCGATTACATGTTGCGCCTGTACAATACTAATTCCAAATAATAATAAACCTGTTAATGTAATTTTTTTTATCATCTTTTTTATTGCTATTTTTTTAATAAATTATATTGCTTTTCTATATTTGATAACTTCTCTAAAAGAATTTCTATTCTCTTTTCTGTACTTTCTGATTTTTCTTTTACAGCTATCAATTCATTTAGAAGTTTATTTATTTTCTCTTCTTGTGAAATTGTATGAAGCGTAAGTTCTTCTACTTTTTCTACTAAAACTGTATTGATTTGTTTTACATTCATTCCTTTTGCTATAACTTCAGCTTCAGAAGGCATATTCGGTAAGTGTTTATTCTTTTTTATATATGTTGCTACTTCTTTTAGAGGCATTAACTTATAATCTTTTGAAAAAACATAATCTGGAAATGACCCCACGTTTAGCACAACGCTATCTAATGTTAAAACTCCATCTTGTAGTGATGCCATTTCGTTACTATCTCCGTTTATAAAAGTTATTTTTTCATTAGTACCATGCCCTAAACTAAGTCTACCTGTACTTTGTGTATAAGAAATACTCCCAAATCTACCTTCTGAAGCAGAAATACTATTATTAAAAACACCTCTATTGATTGTAAGTGTACCGTCTTGTAACGATGCCATTTCGCTATTTTGACTATCTCTAAATGAAATTTTATCATCTCCTGTATTATCTACATCTGGATGAAATACTAGAGGCCCATGACTTTGAACTTCACCATTATCTACTCGGATATTTTGATCTCTTAAATGAAGCCCAACCGCAGGATTAGTAGTACCTATACCTATTCTCGAAAAAATACTGTTACTAGAAGCATTTAATCCACGATTAAAACTAACTGCCCTTGCAAATGATGCGTCGCCATCAGAATAAAAACGTCCTTTAACTCGTAACTCTCTGTTTGCTCTAAAGTTTACTTCTGAAATATTTCCTGTTGTATAGGATCTAAAAGTAGTTATTGTACCTCCTCCTCCAACACCTCCATTGAGGTATAATCCTTCAGAACCTTGGTGACTTCCATCTTTATCAAAGTAAATTACATGGGTACTTCCTTGCGCTTTTATATTATAGCTTGCTAATAATAAAGTGGTAATTAAAAAAATTGTTTTTCTCATTTATACTTAATTTTATGGTTATTTATTTTAACTGCTAAGCAGTCAATTATAAGCTCACAAAATTGAGGTAAGAAAAACCATTTGATTTAACAGGAATCACCATTTAACATGCATCAATATTTGATTTACATCACATTAAATACTTGCTTTTAAGATATTCACTAGGTTTTTTCAACAAAAAGAATTAGCAATTTCTTCTTAAAAAACTCGAAGTAAGCGTTTTTAACAAAAAAATTAACATTAATTTAACATTTTGTATTAAATTCGTCTTTATTAGAATATTAGTCCCCTAAAAAATACTATCAATGAATAAAAAATTACTTTCTTTTTTCAAAAAAAACAATCTAACTATTGCTTACCCTTGAATATCCCTAGGCTATAAGTAATACTTATACCTCATAAGTATTTCGTATAAAGAAAACATAGGGTTTTCTTTTTTCATACTGTTTAAAATATATTGTAAGAACACAATATAATTTACTACTAAATAACTGCTTACAGATTTAAGTAATAATTAATTGTAAAATAATTTATAATGATTTTAGAGTCCCTCATTAATTGTAAAGAATCAACAGCTAGATTAATTCGATCTAATGCTATAAAAAAGAAATATACCATAGGCGATCCAATTTTATTAAAAGATGTCCCTATTAATCATAGTGCTATTATAATTAAAGGCGTTTTAAAAGCGCATTTAGACCAAGATAATAGCTCATTACTATTATACCATATTTCTCCTAAAAAAAACCCACTCATAGCACTAATGAATATGACAGAGAACCAAGCTTCTCCTATCTCTATAACTGCTATAGAAAATAGTACTCTACTATGGGTTCCAAATGATAAAATTTCCGAATGGCAAAGCTGTTGCTTGTCCTTTAAAAAAGCTATTATTAACTCTAGCGAGCATAATATTAGTACAATGGTGTACAGGCTTCAAAACCTCTTAACTGATTCTTTGGAAAATAGATTGTTTTATTATTTAAAAAACAAGTCTAATATTTATGAACAAAAAGACATTCGTATATCTAGATCTGAAATTTCTTCAGATTTAAAGACTCCTCAATCCTCCATTTCAAGAGCAATAAAACGTTTGGAAAACCAACATAAAATAATTGGAAAACCTAGGTCTATACAACTAGTCGTATAAACCAGTATCTTAAATAATTAACTTTTTGACAGAGGTTTGCAAATTGCAAACCTCTAAAAATCTACTACCCCTTAATCATATTAAATAAATGCTAACTAACTATTAACCTAGGTATTACCTAGGTTAGACAATCAACAAAATAAATTTATGCTAAAAAATTTACCACTGTCTAAAGAGGTAATTGACCTACTAAAAAACTATGGAACAATATTACATTACAAAAAGGGGTATTTATTACAAGACTGTAATCGTTTTGATCAAGGAGTTTGTATTTTAATATCAGGAATTGTTAAAATGTCTATAAAACATAATCATAAAAAAATACTTTTATATCATCTAGATTGTAGTAACCCTATAATTATGAATTACACCAATACACCTAATATATCTTCAGATGTAATATGCAGTACTATTATAAAAGATGCTACTATTTTAAATATTCCTAATGATTTATTTTTAGAATGGACAAGTACGTATATTGAACTTAGAGATTTTATGATTGCATCATTCCAATATCATTATATGAATATTATAAATAAAACTCAGGAAATAAGAAATCAATCTTTGGAAGAACTCCTACTTAGCTATATAAAAACAAAATCTAAACTCTATAAAAACTCAGAAATTAAAATTCCGTTATTGGAAATATCTGAAGATTTAAATTTTTCAAGAGAAGCTATTTCTAGAGGGCTACGAATTCTAGAAAATAATAAAAAAATTATTAGAAAAACAAGATCTATTGTTTTATTAGAAACATAATTATTTTACAAAAAAAACCTATGAATAAAATTCATAGGTTTTGTATATAACACTTAATTTAACTTTTTATTAAAAAGGTAAATCGTCTGGTTCGTTAGCTGATAAATCTGGAGCTGGTTCGAATTGTCCTGCTGGAGGCGTACCTTGTGGTGCAGCTTGCGCTAAGTTTTCAATTCTCCATCCTTGAACAGAGTTAAAATATTTAGCTACCCCTTCTGGGTTAATCCATTCTCTACCTCTTAAATTAATAGATACTTTTACATCTTGACCAACTGCATAGCTGTTTAAAACATCACATTTATCCTGTACAAATTCAATCATAATCATTTGTGGATACTGCTCATCTGTAGTTACAACTAATTCACGTTTTCTGAATCCGCTAGCTCCAAATGTTTGTGTTTCGTTAATTAATTTAATCTTCCCTATAACTTCCATATTCTTATCTATTTAATTAAAAGTACCTTCCACGCACTTTCTACATCATTTTTTTGTAAATAATCTTGTGCAAATGTATGTCTTTTTTCAATTGAAAGCGAAATATATTCTGGATGTTCTTTACCAAAGTTATTAACAGTTTCTTCGTTAGGCAACTGCTCTACATTACCTAACATACCTAAATTATTCCCTGTTAATACAGTACTATTTCTTATTTCATTAGGAATTTGATCTACTCCAATTCCTAAAGTCGAAATTGGTTTTGGTATTTCAAAAAAACCTTCTCTAGCTCGAGAATAGTAACTTCCTCCAGCTCTAGCAACTAAATCTATTTTATGTTGATCTATACTTCCATCTTCAGCCAATACATTTTCATTAACATGAAGTTTAACCACTTCACAAACAATTAAATTTCCAGCACCACCTTCAGTTCCAGTATAAATAATATCAGTTACTTTGCATTCAAATTGTACTGGAGATTCAGCGACACGAAAAGGTTTAACTTTATCTGAAGCTAGCATAGTAAAACCAGCTTTTTCAAATTCATTAACTCCTTTTGGGTACATTGTACTACTTAAAGACATTTGCTGTACTATATCATAATTTACAACATTAATTACAACCTCTCTTGTTTCTTCTGCGTTATCTAATGTATGTTTTGTTTTATTTCCTCTAACACTTCTTGCTGGAGAAAAAATCATCATTGGCGGATTTGCTCCAAAAACATTAAAAAAACTAAAAGGCGATAAATTTGGACTTCCTTCTTTATCTATAGTACTTGCAAAAGCAATTGGCCTTGGAGCAATAGCTCCGAGTAAATAACTATGTAGTTTTCCTGTAGGTAAATCTTTAGGATCTAATGATAACATGTGGTTTTATTTTTACTGTAAATATACTACGGTTTTACAAATTAAGTTATTATACAGAATAGTTTATATTTGACTAATGACTTTTTTTAAGAATACTTACTGGATAAAGCGGATTACTATTTTTATATCCTTATTAATTGTTTCCTTTATTTTATGGAATACTTACATATTTTTTCAAAAATTTAAAGAAGAAGAAAGAGGTAAAATAGAAATTTTTGCTGCAGCTTTTAAGGAATTAGTTTCGAATCCTGACCTAAACGAAAACACCAATTTAATTAACAAAGTTTATGAAACGATAGAAGATACGCCCACGATACTTGTAAATAAAGATGGTAGTATTCATTTATATAGAAATCTAGACACTATTAAAGCCAAAAAACCAGCATACCTTCAGAAGCAATTAAATATTATGAAAGCTCAAAATGAGCCTATTGAGATTGAATCTTTTGGAGTTACACAATACTTCTATTACAGAAACTCAGATCTACTATACAAACTTAAATATTACCCTTTAGCATTACTTTTAATATTATGTCTCTTCTTAGCGATTGTGTACATGGTCTACAAATCAAATAAAGTAGCCGAGCAAAATAAACTTTGGACTGGTATGGCTAAAGAAACAGCACATCAAATAGGTACACCTTTATCCTCCTTATTAGGTTGGATTGCTATTTTACGTACTGAAAATGTTAATGAAGAATATATTGTTGAAATTGAGAAAGATGTAGACAGGTTAAGTACTATAGCTAACAGGTTTTCGAAGATTGGTTCTTTACCAAAATTAAAAACACACAATATAGTTTCTATAACTCAAACAGCATTCAATTACCTACAATCGAGAAGTTCAAAACAAATTAACTTCTCTTTTTCTTCTGACAAGGAAGAACTTTCAACACAATTAAATGTTGAATTGTATGGTTGGGTAATTGAGAATTTAATTAAAAATGCCATTGATGCCATGCAAGGAAAAGGTAGTATTTCTCTAAAAATAAAAGAAACTAACAAACTTCTAAAAATTATCGTATCAGATTCAGGTAAAGGAATTCCAAAATCTCAATTTAAACAAATATTCAAACCTGGATTTACAACAAAAAAGCGCGGTTGGGGATTAGGCTTATCCCTTTCTAAACGAATTATTGAAGATTATCATAATGGAAAAATAGCCGTTCAAAAATCAGAAATAGGAAAAGGAACTACTTTTGAAATTCAGTTAGATAAGGTTTAACTTTTACGAAACATATACTTCTTCTTCCTTTTCTATTAACCATTTTTGCTCTTTTTTCAAATAAAATAATTTTCCAAACCCACAATGTCCACCACAAAGATATTTCACAAAAAAAATAGCTTTTTTATAATTTTCACTATAACTAATTGAAGAAAAAGTCACAGTTCCTATTACTTCTTTTTTATTTTTATCATTACATAGGTCTATTAACTGATATCTATAATAACCCTTAATTTTATTGATATCTATTTTTATTTTCTTATTAAGATCTTTTAATAGAGAACTATTTATCTGAGGATAAAATTCAGTTAGAATCATATTATCAAACTCACCTAAATTAGTATAATTATATATTAAAACAGTATTATATTCTTTATCTGGATTAATCCAAAAAAGGCCATTTTCTTCATCAGGTATACTCCCTAATTCATGGTTTAATATTACTGACATTATTTCATAACTATCAGACTCATTTTTTTCTGAATTACAAGAACAATGAATAATCAAAAAAAACATTATAATAATATGCTTTAACCTCATCAGCTATAAAGTTATAATTATTCTTTTTTTATCCTTAACTATTGAAAGTTTGTAGAAATACCTTCTGCTAACGCTACAAATTCTTCACTAGATAACTTAACTTTTTCTATAAATTGAATATCACTCATAGCGTTTAAAGGAATTAAGTGCACATGTACGTGAGGCACTTCTAAACCAATTACGCTCATTCCAACACGTTTGCACGGAATTGTCTTTTCAATAGCTTTAGCCACTCGGTAAGAAAAAGACATCAATCCATCGTATTCTTCTTTAGATAAATCAAATAATTTATTCTCTTCTCTTTTTGGAATTACCAATGTATGCCCTTTAGCATTTGGATTGATATCTAAAAAAGCAAAGTAATTTTCATCTTCAGCTATTTTATATGATGGAATTTCTCCTGATATTATCTTCGTAAAAATACTAGCCATAACTTTTTGTTTTGTGTGTTTGTAAAAATAAAAAAAGCGCTGCTATTGCAACGCTTTTATCAAAATATTTTAAAAAAATTAACGAGAAATCTCCATAATTTCAAACTTCATAATTCCGTTAGGTACTTTAATTTCTGCTACATCTCCAACCTTATTTCCTAACAAACCTTTTCCTATTGGAGAATTTACTGATAATTTCCCGTTTCTAATATCTGTTTCAGAATCTGCAACTAAGGTATAGGTAAACTCCATGCCGTTAGTCGTGTTTTTTATTTTAACAACAGAATGAATTAACACTTTAGAAGTATCTAACTGACTCTCATCAATAATACGCGCACTTGCAACTATATTTTTAAGTTTAGCAATCTTCGTTTCCAATAAAGATTGTTCTTCTTTTGCAGCGTGGTATTCAGCATTCTCACTTAAATCTCCTTTATCTATAGCCTCACCAATTTCTTGAGAAACTCTTGGTCTTTCAGTATGCTCTAAATGTGATAACTCTTCTTTTAATTTCTTTAATCCTTCTTCGGTATAATATGATACTTCACTCATAACTTCTAAATTTAAAAATCTCACGCCGATAGGTATGAGATTATACTACAAATGTACAAAATATTTGTAAATTCGTGGCGTTACATATACAACTCTATTTAAAAACAATGAAAAAAATATTTTATCTATTTATCCTTACAATTTCTTTAGGCTGTAGCGATAACACCCCTGTAAACAATTGTTTTAATGGAGTAACCATGAATACTATTATCGATTTAACTCTACCTGAATTTCAAGGATTGTTAGTTCCAAGTGGAAGTTCTCAAAACACTATTCAAGGTCGAAACATTTATATTTTTAGAACAGGAAATAATGGTTATAGAGCTTTTGACAGACAATGTCCAGAAGCTTCTTGTAATTCATTAATGACATTTGATGGGATACATATTAAATGTCCTTGTGACGATAAAAAATACAATTATTTAGCCAATGGAGCTCCAATAGACAATGTGGGTTGTAATGCATTAATGTATTTTGTTACCTCAATTAGTAGTTCACAATTAAGAATATCTCGTTAATTCTATTTGTACTATTATTTAGATTCTTATTTTTGCGTTAACAACAACACAATAAAATATTTATCTTGAAAAATTATTTTTCTTCAAATTTTAAATTGGGCGTTCTAGGTGGCGGTCAATTAGGAAGGATGCTCCTTTCCGAAACTCAAAAATTTGATATTTACACAGTTATTTTAGATTCAAATAATGATGCTCCATCTGCTCGTATTTGCAATGAATTTCATCAAGGAGATTTATTAGATTTTGATACCGTTTACAATTTTGGTAAAAGAGTAGACGCTTTAACAATTGAAATTGAAAATGTAAATATCGATGCACTTGATAAACTAGAGTCAGAAGGTTTAACTATTTACCCTAAACCATCTAATTTAAGAATAATTCAAAATAAGGCACGTCAAAAAACATTTTACACAGATCATCACATTCCTACGGCTGACTTTTCACATTATGCTTTTTTAGAAGAATTAAAGCATTCTTATGAAAACAACATTATTGAATTTCCGTTTGTATGGAAAGCTGCTCAATTTGGTTACGATGGAAACGGTGTGAAAGTAGTTCGTAATTATGAAGATTTACAATCCTTGCCAGAAGGAGAATGTATTGCAGAGAAACTAATTCCTTTTAAAAATGAATTGGCAGTAATCGTAGCCAGAAATTCTGATGGAGAAACAAAAACATATCCAGTAGTAGAAATGGAGTTTCATCCAGAAGCTAACCAAGTAGAATACGTAATTTGCCCTGCAAGAATAGATGAAACAGTCGCAAAAAAAGCACAAGAAGTTGCTTTAAAAATAGCTAAGACTTTTGAATTTGTTGGCTTATTAGCCGTTGAAATGTTTCAAACAAACGATGATGAAATTTTAGTAAATGAAGTAGCTCCAAGAACTCATAATTCAGGGCATTATTCAATTGAAGCTAGTTATACAAATCAATTTGAGCAACATTTGCGAAGTATATTAAACTTACCATTAGGTAATACAGAAAGTAAAGTTGCTGGTATTATGGTAAACTTAGTCGGTGCTGAAGGTTATACCGGAGATGTTGTATATAAAAACATTGAAGATATTTTAAAAATAGACGGCGTTACCCCACATATTTATGGAAAAAAAATCACGAAACCTTTCCGTAAAATGGGACATGTAACGATTGTAAATGAAGATATAAACAAAGCGCGAGAAATCGCTCAACAAGTAAAAGAAACTATAAAAGTAATTAGCAAATAATTATGGTAGGAATTATAATGGGAAGCGATTCAGATCTTCCAATCATGCAAGAAGCAATTGATATTTTAGAAAGTTTTGATATTCAAATAGAAGTAGATATTGTTTCTGCTCACAGAACTCCTGAAAAATTAGTTGACTATTCTAAGAACGCACATTTACGTGGTATAAAAGTAATAATTGCTGGTGCTGGAGGTGCTGCTCACTTACCAGGAATGGTAGCTAGTATGAGTCCATTACCAATAATTGGAGTACCAGTAAAAAGTAGAAACTCAATAGACGGTTGGGATTCTGTGTTATCTATATTACAAATGCCAGGAGGTGTACCTGTAGCAACTGTTGCTTTAGATGGCGCAAAAAATGCAGGAATTTTAGCTGCTCAAATTATTGGAGCTTCAGACAAATGTGTTTTAGATAAAATTATTGCTTACAAAGAAGGCTTAAAACTTAAAGTTGAAAAAGCTTCTGAAAGAGTAAAAAAATAAGTACTTTAGTACAATACATATATAGAAACCTCACAGATATTTGATTTGTGAGGTTTCCTCAATTTTTAAAATGAATTTTCATGACTAAAAATCCATTATTACAAGATTTTAATACAGCTCCTTTTTCAAAAATTGAAGAAGGTCACTATAAACCTGCTATAAAAAAAACTATAGAAATTGCTAAAGATGAAATCAATACTATTATTGATAATTCTAACGAAGCTACTTTTGAAAACACTACTGTAGCTTTAGATTTTACTGGAGAAAAACTAAGTAGAGTAACGTCTATCTTTTTTAATTTAAATTCAGCTGAAACAAATGAAGAAATTCAGAAGATAGCGAAAGATATTTCTCCTTGGTTAAGTGAGTTTAAAAATGATATGATTTTAAATGAAGCTTTATTTAAAAGAGTAAAAACTATTTATGACCAAAAAGAAAATTTAGATTTAACATCTGAGCAAGCTATGTTGTTAGACAAACAATATAAAGGTTTTGCCAGAAACGGAGCTAATTTAAATAATAAAGACAAAGAAGATTTACGTAAAATTGATGCCGAATTATCTAAGTTATCATTACAATTTGGAGAAAATGTATTAGCAGAAACTAATGCTTTTGAAATGCATTTAACAAATGAAGAAGGTTTAAAAGGATTACCAGAAAGTGCAAAAGAGGCAGCAAAAGAGTTAGCTAAATCTAAAGATAAAGACGGTTGGATTATTACATTAGATTATCCTAGTTATATTCCTTTTATGACCTATACAGATAATAGAGAATTGCGAAAAGAGCTAGCAATTGCAATGGGTAAAAAAGGTTTTCAAAAGAATGATTTTAATAATGAACAAATAGTTTTAGATATTGTAAATCTTCGTCATAAGCGAGCTAATTTATTAGGTTATAAAACGCATGCACATTTTGTGTTAGAAGAAAGAATGGCTGAAACACCAGAGAAAGTTTTATCTTTTTCTAATGATTTGTTAGTAAAAGCGAAGCCAGCAGCGCAACGTGAGTTTACGAATTTAGAAAATTACGCTAAAAAATTAGACGGAATTGATCAACTTCAAAAATGGGATTCAGCATATTATTCTGAAAAACTAAAGAAAGAATTATTTTCTTTGGATCAAGAATTACTAAAACCTTATTTCAAATTAGAAAATGTAATTGATGGAGCTTTTGAAATTGCAGGTAAATTATTTGATTTACAATTTGAGGAAATAAATTCAATAGACACCTACCATGAAGATGTTAAAACTTATTCAGTAACAGATAAGAACGGAAAATTTGTTTCACATTTTTATGCTGATTTTCATCCCCGAGCTGGAAAACGTAATGGTGCTTGGATGACTTCTTATAAACCTCAGCAAGTAAAAGACGGAATAAACGAACGTCCACAAGTTTCAATAGTTTGTAATTTTACCAAACCAACAGAAACTAAACCTTCATTATTAACTTTTAATGAAGTTACCACGTTATTTCATGAATTTGGTCATGCACTGCATGGAATGTTAGCAAATACTACTTATAATAGCTTATCAGGAACATCTGTCTCTTGGGATTTTGTAGAATTACCAAGTCAAGTTTTAGAAAATTGGTGTTATGAAAAAGAAGCATTAGAGTTATTTGCAAAACATTATGAAACTGGAGAAACAATTCCAATGGAGTATGTTCAAAAAATTAAAGAGTCAGCTAGTTTTCATGAAGGTATGCAAACCTTACGTCAATTAAGTTTTGGTTTATTAGATATGAATTGGCATGGAGGAGAGCCGCCACAAACAATTACTTCTGTAAAAGATTTTGAAACGAAAGCTTTTTCTGAAACACAATTATATCCAGATGTTGCAGAAAACTGTATGAGTACTGCTTTTTCTCATATTTTTCAAGGTGGATATTCTGCGGGGTATTATTCTTACAAATGGGCAGAAGTTTTAGATGCCGATGCTTTTGAATATTTTTTAGAAGAAGGAATCTTTAATAAAGATGTAGCAACTAAGTTTAAAAATAATGTTTTGTCTAAAGGTGGTACAGAAAAGCCTATGGATTTATACATCCGTTTTAGAGGAAAAGAGCCAAAACCTGACGCTTTATTAAAACGCGCAGGTTTACTTTAACAATAATTAACTACACTTCTTTTTAAACAAAAAAATAAGTCCCTATTTTTATAAAAATTTATTTTATGAAAAAGGGATTTATTATTTTGTTTCTATTTACATTTTTTTCTATTTGTAGTTTTTCTCAAATTAATATTAAAGGAAAAGTCATTTCCAACAAGAACGAAAGTTTAGAAGGAGCTTCTGTGTATTTTAATAACACAACTGTTGGCTCTATTACAAATAGCAAAGGTGAATTTCAGTTAAATATTCCTAATGGAAATTACACACTCGTAATTTCTTTTTTAGGATATAAAACCAAACAAATTCCTATTAATACTTCTAAAAAGAAAATGACTGTAACTCTTCTAGAAGATGCTACTCTTTTAGATGAAGTAGTTATTCAAAAAACAAAATACGACAATGAATGGAAATACAATTTAACTCGTTTTAAACAAGCTTTTTTAGGCAGAACAAAACTTGCTGAGAAATGTAAAATTCTCAACCCTAAATCACTTCATTTTGAATTCAATAGTAAAACAAATAGTTTAACTGCATTTACAAAAGAACCTTTACAAATTAAACATAAAGACTTAGGCTATTTAATAACCTACGATCTAGTTAATTTTGAATTAAAAGGCAAACAATTATTCTTTAGTGGGTATGCTCGATATGAGAACTTATCTAAATCAATAAGAAGAAAATGGAAACAAAACAGACTAGAAGCTTATAATGGTTCTCAAATGCATTTTTTAAGAAGCTTAATCTCACAAAACCTGAAACATGACGGTTTTATTGTTAATCAATTCAAACGAGTTTTAAACCCTGAAAGACCTACCGAAGAAAAAATAAAATTAGCAAGAGAATTAATTCGCTTACATACTAAAGTTGATTTTTCAAAAAAAATAGATACACCTACAACTTCATTAGACAGTGCTTTAATAACTATAAGAAAAAGTAGAAAACCAAAATATAGAGATTATTTATATAAGAAAAATGTACCCTACCAGGACATGACATTAATTGATAAAAAAACTCATTATTTAAACTTCGAAAATTATCTTTCTGTAATTTATACTAAAGAACCTGAAGAAGAAAATTATTTAAAAGGCATGTTTGGCAAACGAAGAAAGGCATTAAATGTACAAACCTCAAATATTGTTTTACTAAATGGAAAAGATATTATTGATAAATCTGGGATCCTATTAAACCCTAATGCTATATTTAATGAAGGATACTGGGGATTTGAATCTTTTGCTAATATGCTCCCTTTAGATTACCAGCCATAAAAAAAGCTCACTACTTATTTTTTTCTTCAATCCATTTACTCATGTATTTTGTAGCTTGTAAAGTTTGATGTTGTAATAAACTTCCTAGAAAATTTTGAATACGATGTGTAGTCATATCTTCTTGGATTTTTTTTATTCGATTTATAAATCGAAATCCTATTTTTTCTTTATCATAAATATGATTTATTATCTCCATTCCTTTTTCTTGAGATTCTTTCCATATATTCTCTTCAGAATAAAGTAGAACAGCTTTGTTTGAAAACTTATCGAAATCGCTTTCAACAAAACCATTCCATTCAAAACCATCATGCATTCCTTCTGCTCCAATATTTGTAGTTACAGATGGAGTTCCTGTTACCATAGCCTCTGTTAGTTTCCCTTTTATTCCGGCTCCAAAACGAATAGGCGCTAAAACTACTTTAGCACTTCTAACTACCTCTATTGCATCTTTTGCAAATCCTTTTACGAGGAATCCTTCCTTAGGTTTATGTAATTGTTGAATTTGCTGTGTTGCATAAGCTCCATAAATATGCATCTCAGCTTTAGGTAATTGTTTTCTAATCAATTTCCATATACTATTTTTCAATTGTAAAACTGTATCTACATTTGGAGCATGAAAGAAGTTTCCTATAAAAATAAAATGGTTTCTATCTTCAAAAGACTTCCATTTTTCTATATCTTTTTTATCAATCTTATCTAGTAAAAAAGGTAAGTGACACAATAAACTTTCGTCAATTTTAAAAACCTCTTTAAGTAATTTCATTTCATAACTAGAAATGATTAAACTTAAATCACATCGTAAAATAGCTGCTATTTCTCGTTTAGCATCGTTTGATTTTAATAAAGCACTTGTAGAAAACTCTTCGTTGTCTTTTAATTGTTGATGACGTGTTTTACGTAAAAAATGTAAATCTTCTGTATCTAAAATACGTAAAGCTTTTGAGCAATTTTCAGCTACACGCCAACCAAATTGCTCCTCCATCATAAAACGATCGAACAGCACAATATCAGGTTTTAAATCTATTATAAATTCATCAAAAGTGGATGAATTTAACTCAATAGAAACTTCTTCAATTCCTAAACTAATTAAATTTATAGAATTCTCTGTCTTTTGAGCAGGACTAGCAAAAGTTATTTTATAATCTTGTTTTTGAAAAACTTCTATTAACTGTAACATCCTATTACCAGCTCCTGTAGTTTTTTCTACCCAAACATATCCAATTATTAAAAGTGTTTTCATACGATTTTCAAAGGTAAAACAAATAGAACAAAACAATTCTATAAACCTTTATTGCAAGTCAGTTAGATTGTGTAATTTTGTAGTTATAATTCTGAAATACAAAATATAAAACAGATGAAATACGATTTAATCGTTATTGGTTCTGGACCAGGTGGATATATCGCTGCCATCAGAGCTTCTCAATTAGGTTCTAAAGTTGCTATTATCGAAAAATACTCAACTTTAGGTGGTACATGTTTAAATGTTGGATGCATTCCTTCAAAAGCATTATTAGATTCTTCTCACCATTATTACGACGCTATAAAACATTTTGAAGAACATGGAATTTCTGTTGAAAACCCAACGTTTGACTTTGGTAAAATGGTTGCTCGTAAAGCTAATGTTGTAGAAACTACTACTGGAGGAATCAAATATTTAATGGATAAAAATAATATTGATGTTTACGAAGGTTTAGGTTCTTTTGAAGATGCTACTCACGTAAAAGTTAGTAAAAATGATGGTACTTCAGAAGTTATTGAAGGTACAAACATTATTATTGCTACGGGTTCTAAACCATCAACATTACCATTTATATCTATTGATAAAGAACGTGTAATTACTTCTACCGAAGCTTTAAAATTAAAAGAAGTACCAAAACACTTATTAGTAATTGGTGGTGGAGTTATTGGATTAGAGTTAGGTTCTGTTTACAAGCGTTTAGGTGCTGATGTAACAGTAATAGAATATGCTCCTACAATTACCCCTACAATGGATAAAGATGTTTCTAAAGAACTTACTAAAGTTTTAAAGAAACAAGGGATGAAATTTAACGCTAATCATGGTGTAACTTCTGTTGAAAGAAACGGAAATGAAGTTGTTGTTAAAGCAACAAATAAAAAAGGTGAAGAAGTTACTTTTACTGGTGATTATTGTTTAGTATCAGTTGGACGTAAACCATACACTGAAGGTTTAGGTTTAGATAAAGCTGGAGTAAATGTTACCGATAGAGGCATGGTAGAAGTTAACGACCATTTACAAACTAATGTATCTAACATTTATGCTATTGGTGATGTTGTTCGTGGAGCAATGTTAGCACATAAAGCTGAAGAAGAAGGTGTAGTTGTTGCTGAGTTTTTAGCAGGACAAAAACCTCATATTGATTACAACTTAATTCCAGGAATTGTTTATACATGGCCAGAAGTTGCTGCTGTTGGAAAAACTGAACAAGAATTGAAAGATGCTGGTGTTGAGTATAAAGCTGGAAAATTCTCTATGCGTGCTTTAGGGCGTTCTCGTGCTAGTGGTGATCTTGATGGTTTTGTAAAAGTTTTAGCTGACAAAAACACTGATGAAGTTTTAGGTGTTCATATGGTAGGTGCTCGTGTTGCTGACTTAATTATGGAAGCTGCCGTTGCAATGGAATACAGAGCTTCTGCTGAAGACTTAGCTCGTATTTGTCATGGACATCCAACTTACTCGGAAGCTGTAAAAGAAGCTGCTAAAGCCGCTTGGGATGGAAAGCCTTTAAATGCTTAATTAAAAAAGTATTAAATATATTAAAAAGCAACCTCATTTGAGGTTGCTTTTTTATTTAAAACTACTTTTAAAAATTTATACACTCTTAGTTTATTGAAAAATCTAAAACCTTAAAATATTGAAAACAATAAACTAGATTCATTATAAATTTTAAACCAATAAAAAAGCCAAACTCAATGAGTTTGGCTTTTTTCTGTATGACTTATTTCTCCTTATTGAATTCCGTAAAAAGAACTCATATTATCTTCAATGTTAGAAGCTTTCTTAACTGCCTCATACATTTGGAATGTTTTGTTTTTTCTTTCGTTTGCTAAACGTTTTCTATAAGAATCGTAATTAGGTAAAGCTGTTGGCTTTTCTTTAGACTCAACTTCAAAAGCAAAAACTCCTTTGTCTCCAACTACATTTTTAATTACTGTTTTTTCTTTTGCATTTAACATCGCCCCAACTATCTTAGGTTCATAACCTACTCCTGATAATGTTGGTGATTTTAAATTAACATCTGCTGCATTTCTTACAGTTACGTTTCCTGATTTTGCTATTTCAGCTAAAGTATTTCCACTAATTTTAGCTTCAATCATTTCAGCTTTTCTTTCATTCATCAAAATAGGACGCACTCTTGATACAGCTTTTTCTACTGGCATTAAACCCTTTTTAGTTTGTCCTGTTAAAACAGCTACAACATAACCTCCTTCAATATCAAAACGCTTATAACTACCTTCTTCTACATCATTATCAAAAGACCAAGAAATAATTTCTCTCTCATTACCAACTCCTGGAACAGTTTCATCTAATGATTTTAATCCTACTGCAGGCAAAGAAGTTAAGTTCTTTTCTTTTACTACTTCATCAAAATTCTTACCATTAGCTAATTCTAATGCAAAAGTTTCAGCATTTTGGAAAACATCATTTTCTGTTGCTTCTGAAGCTACTATTTTACGACCATATGTTGCTAATTTAACAACTGGTTGAAAATTCTTCTGGTCTACTATTTGAATAATATGGAATCCGAATGGAGACTTTACTACTCCAATATCTCCTTTTTTATTCTCAAAAGAATAATCTCTAAATGCAGGAACCATTCTGTTATATGCAAACCAATCTAAATCACCTCCTTTTTCAGCAGAACCTTTATCTGAAGAAATTTCTTTTGCTAAATCTGCAAATTTAGACACATTTGCTTTAACTATTGTTAATAAGCTATCCGCAGTCTTTTTTGCTTCTTCTTCTGTTTTTGTTGGTGCTGCTCCACTAGGTTGTGCTCCTACAAATGGAATTAATATATGGCTTGCTCTTACTGAATCTGGTAATTGAACTACTTTTGTAATTTTAGATAACTTAAAGTGATCTGCGTCTTTATATGGACCAAAGACTTCTCCTTCTTTTCCATTAAAAATCTCTTCAGCAATTACTTGTGGGACTTGAACTTTAAATTTATAAGCATCATCTAAAGTTAAATCAGAATCATTTTCATTGAAGAATTCGTTATAATCAGTTGCATTTTTTAAACCTTTAATAACTACTCCTCTATTTTCAGAATCTTCTATTAATTTTGCTACCTCTGCTTTAATAGCTGCCTCATCACTTTCTGTTGGTTTAATATCAAACTTAACAAAATTGATATCTCTAGATTCCTCTACTTGAAAATCTTGTTGGTGATTATTAATGTAATTTTTAACATCACTATTTTTAAGTACTACTAAACTATCTGCAATTGAAGTATAAGGTACATAAGCGAATTTAGCACTTACTTTAGTATTTTCATTTAAATACTGCGCTTCTCCTTCTTTTAAAGAGGCTCCTAAACCAGCAGCTACTAAGTTATCATACGTAGTTTTCTCTATATTGTTTTTTAAAGAAGTCATGTAATTTTGCCAAGCTTTCCATTGTTGACCATTTTCTTCTTTAATAGTTGCTAAAAATTCTTTTAACTTATTTTTATCGAATATACCAGAAGTTTGAAACCTAGGATCATTTTGTAATGATGGAGCTTCATAAAGTGCATTCATAATGTCTTCATCACCTACAGTAATACCAGCTTCTTCTAATTGAATTTGGTAAATTTTTTGTCTAATAAGGTTATTCCAAACAGTTTTTGCTGCTTGCATTTCAGAAACTCTATTACCTGTTTGTGCTTTATAGGCGTCTAACGCTTCGGCAAATTCTTGACGAGAAATTGCTTCTCCATTAACTTCTCCTACTTCATTTACTTTGCTTGCATTGAAAAAATCTGATATTGTAGATGGGTCTAATACAAATGCGAAAAGTGCTAAACCAATTACAAGAATTAAGAACATTGAACGTTCTCTAATTTTCGATAAAATTGCCATACGTTATTTAATTTTATTAACAGTGTGCGAAAATACAATTTCGCTTTAAATAATGCAATGTTTTTTTATGCTGTTTTTGAGGTAGTTTGCTTTGTAAAGTGTAAAATTCTATTTACTCTTCTTTATGGAGAACTTTTAAATAGATACTATCTATTTTAGTTGCACTTGCTTTTAAGATTTTAATTTGAAACTTGCCTACCTCTAAAACTTCATCTTGTTTCGGTATCGTTTCTGTATAATTAATAATAAATCCTCCTAAAGTTTCATATGCTTCTTCTTTAGAAATATTTAAACCATACTCTTCATTTAAATAATCAACTTCTAGTCTTGCTGATAAATTAAATTCATCTTCATTTATTTTTTCTTCTAACAGCTCTTGATTGTCATGTTCATCTTCTATTTCTCCAAACAACTCTTCTACAATATCTTCAACTGTTATTATTCCTGAAGTTCCACCATATTCATCTACTACAACAGCAATGCTCTTTCGTTTCTTCATTAAACTATTTAAAACATCATTAATTATCATTGATTCTGGAACAAACTCAACTGGTAATAATATTGATTTTATAATACGAGGTTTTTTAAATAATTCAAAAGCATTTACATATCCTAAAATATCATCTAAAGAATTTTTGTAAACTAATATTTTAGACAAACCTGTTGATATAAACACCTTCTTTAAATTACTTACAGATTCATGAATATCAACTGCCATGATTTCTGTTCGAGGCACCATAATTTCTCTTGCCTTTACTTTATGGAACTCTAAAGCATTTTGGAAAATTTGAATTTCAGAATCTACTTCTCCTTCTTCGTTTCCTCCATCTAACTGCTCTGAAATATAATTACCTAATTCTTCTTTGCTAAATTCTGTTTGAATAGCATCCTCTTTTGTTTTAAAAAACACACGTAAAAAGAAGTCTGAAATTTTTGTTATAATCCATGTTATTCCATAAAAAAACAAATAGAAAATATATGCTGGTATTACAAAGACCTTAAGCATTTCGTTGGCATAAATTCTAAATATTGCTTTCGGTAAAAATTCTGCAGTAACTAGTATTACAACAGTTGATATTATTGTTTGCGTTAACAAACTTAAATCATCTAACAAGTAGTTTATTAATGATATGTTTGATGGTAACATGGACTGAAACCAACTCATTAACAACTGCCCCATAAAATAACTATAAATTACCAATGCTACATTATTACCAACCAACATAGTAGTAATAAATTTCGAAGACTTTCTTGTCAGTTTTGCTAAGATTTGAGGTAGAAATCCCTCTCTCTTTTTTTCTAACTCAATATGCAACTTGTTAGCAGACACAAAAGCTATTTCCATGCCTGAAAAAAAGGCTGAAAATAATATAGAAGTTAAAATGATAACGACTTCAAATTGCATTAACGCTGTTGATTTCTGTTTTCTACTTTTCTTCTAAAATGTCTTTTAAAGAAGAAAATTAATATAATAAAGATAGCAAATCCAAACATAATAAATGCCTCTTCTTTATCTGAATTCCATTTTAAAATTCCTTCTACTAAAAAAATAACACCAACTACAAGGTATCCATATTGTAAATATTTCCAAAGTGTATTCATTATATTTCTTTTTGATTTGCTTCTACGTCTCCCGTAATATCTTTAGCTATCCACTTAGTCAAATCTTCTTTAGATTCAAAACCAAAGCCATTAATAGTACTTTTCGGAGTTGTTAATCTAAAACCATCTTCTGTAAAAAAATAGTGTTCTTTTTGATCCCAAAACAACTGATTTGTTTCTAATTTAGAATTCTCTGTATGATTTATGATTACTACATTACCTTTAATTTCAGAAATCTTAGTTTTATTATATGTTAAAGCATAATTCCCGGTAATTGTTGTAGAATCTTTCCCTGTTTTACTTATTGATACTATTTTAATTCCTTTAGGAAACTCATTATATGGATGGCTTTTCCTATTCGAAAAATCATAAAAAATTGGTGCTTTCGTTTTTGAAGTTATCCTTCCTGAATCTTTATGAACATGATAAATATTTTTAGCGGTACCCATTGGTAAATTTTTATCTGCTAAAAAATCTCGCACTTCTTTTTTTGTATTCGTACAAGAAAAAAACATTGCCACCAAACAAATGGCAGCAATGCTATTATATATATTTATTAAATATGATTTCATTTAAATCGTATTAAGGAATACGAACAGTTTCTCCAATCCAACATCCAATTCTATGAGATCCTCCTGATGCAACTCCTTTTTGGAAAATTAATTTTTTTGATGGTACATTTTTACTGTAACTAGAAATATATCTACCAGCTCCACATCCTGGATCAACTCTCTTAGCTTTTAATGCTTTATTTAAAGCTGCTACATATACCATTCTTTTTTCGAACTCATCGCTTCCACAAGAGTTAGCACTTTTTTGATATAAACTTGCTATAAATAAATAAGCTTTACCCATATTTGGATTATACTTTAATGCCTCGTAAGCTAAAGCTCTGGCTCTACTTCCACCGGCACTTTGTGCTTCTCTTAACTTATACTTTGCTTTCTTGAATGGGTCAGTTTCTAAATCAAATGCTTTCTTTTTCATTTGAGCAGCTCCTTTTTTATCTCCATTTTTAGCTAAAACTCCTGCTAAGAAATTATATGCATCTGATGACTGAGTAGTTTCTGCATAAGCATTTGCTAATTTTTCAAATAAAGGATCAGTTTGACATCCTTTATTATACATCCTTGACACAGCTCTTTTTAACCAAACACCATCTGTTTTATTAGCTTCATAATCTCTAGTATAAATAGGTATTAATCTTTCACATGTTGCTATTTTAGAAATCATAGCATCTAAACCTCCCTCAACCATACCTAAAGCATTTGAATTCATCGTATAGGCTCTTAACAATCTTTTTTCTTTAGCACCTATAGTACCAATAGAATCTTTTTCTTGTAATGAAGGTATTTTTTTACTGTAACCATCTAATTTTTCTTGTACAGACTCCATTACATCATCATAAGTATCAAATACCTTTTGAGGGTTTGTGTCTTTATTTTCTTCTGTAACAGATTTAAAATATCTAAAAATATTTTTAACTCCCATATCTTTAGGAGAAATATCATAAGCCTTCTTTAAAATCACATAAACTTCAGCATCAGAAGCTAATTTATTTTTAATTAAATATGTTGCATAATCACTATGGGCTTTAGCAGCTCCTTTAACAGGAAAATTTGCTAACCTAGTTTCGTATACTCTTTTTGCTAAAGCTGGATCTTTTAAATTATCTGCTACTTTTGCTCCATATTTATATATGTTAACTGATAACTTAGGGCAATTCGTTAATAAATACTCTAAACTGGGTTTAGCTTGAGTATATTTTTTTGTTGTAGCATCTCCTTTAAAAAGATTGTACTTAATATTACACTCTTGACTTGCCTGTGCTTTAACACCATTTACGGCTACAAACAAAAATAATCCTGTTAGTAAATACGTAATTTTTTTCATCATCTATCAGTTTTTGTTAATCTATTTGTCTTTTTTGGAACCAATTAATATCATTCAAAGATAAGCTTAATCTTATATTAAAATAATTTTCTTTTATTAAGCTATTATTAGTTGTTCCTTTTTGCCCGTATTCAAATCCAATGTTTAAATTAGATAATTGTCTTGGCATTGGCAATCCTAAACCAACATTTATGCCAAAGTCTTTTATTGAAGTAAAATCATTATTAGTTTTTACTTGCAGTCCTGTATCTTCTATTCGCAAACCTGCTCTATATACTACTCTATCCCAATAACTAGATATTGAATTTATTTTTGGAATATAATATCCTCCTAATGAAAACTTACTTGATTTATCATATTTATATGCTCCTCCATTTGCTATAAGAGAACTACTAGAACTTAAAGCACTTTGGAATTGTTGATTAACTCCTACGTACCATTTATTTTCTTTCCCTAAACCAAATCCAAAAACACTTTTCAGAGGAATGCTAACGTCACCGTCAACAGATCTATTAAACAACTCATTTCTTGGAATTTCTTGTCCTGTTCCAGAAAATGTTAATGAATACATTTTCTCATTTCCTTTAGCAGATAAATCACTATCTATAGTAATAGAAGCACCTGAGTATAACTTCAATTTATTTTTCAATTCTCTTTTATACTGAGCTCCCAATTTAAATTGTCCTCCTCTTATGTTTATAGTTTCTTCTTGCTTTGTTGCAAAAGCTACACTAGACCTCTGATTCAACACACTATTTGTAAGATTACCAAATATAAATCCAGCCTCTACTCCTACTGAAAAATCTTTAAAAGGGTAAATTCCAAAACTAGCATATATTTTATTAGCCCCACCTTCACCTCTAAACAAAGTGATATTATCTGTATTTTGATTATCTAGTAAAGAATACCCTACTGATGAAAAAGGTTGCAAACCTACTGATAAACCAGCTTTTTTTCCTATTGGAAAACCTAAAGATATATAACGTAAATTCGTTGAGTTCCCAGTCTGCGACTGAGTACCCTCTTTAATTGTTAAAAAACTTAAGCTACCTCCAATTGCATAAGTTGCAGCTCTTAAATCTGCATTTGACGCAGGATTTGTAAAATTTAAATGATGTGTATCTTTTAAAGCAACTCCAATTCCTCCCATAGATGCTTGCTCTACAGTTATTGCTTCAAAAGTTTCACCTATTCCAAAGTAAGAATACGGTGACGCACTATTTCTTTGTGCTGCTATTGTTATTGTACTAAATACAAGTACCCCTAATAAAAATCTCTTAATCATTCGCTATATTGTATGTCAAAATAGTATGTAACCCTTCCAAAACAAAATTTGGATGGGCAAATATGCCACTTTTTAATTGTTTAGCCAAGAAATATGTATCTCCTCCTGTTAAAACAACTGTTAAATCTTGATACTCATCTTTATATTGATTAATTACCCCTTCTATTTCATTACAAATTCCATTTACAACACCTGAATGTATTGAGCTATTTGTATCTGTACCTACGAAATTAAAAACTTCATTTTGTTTTAATAACGGTAATTTAGAAGTGAAATTATGCAATGCCTTGTATCTCATATTTATTCCTGGAGAAATTGCTCCTCCCAAGTATTCCTTTTTTTTATTAATAAAATCAAAAGTAATACAAGTACCCGCATCAATTACTAAAACATTTCTTTTAGAATATTTTTTAGTTGCGGCAGATGCTAAGGCAATTCTATCAACTCCTAGCGTTTTTGGAGTTTGATAAAGATTACTAAATGGAACTTTAGTCTCATTATTTAAAAATATTGGATTTAATAATTTGACTAAATCTTGCTGGGTAGATTCCGAAATATTGGCTACAGATGATATAATTGACCTTGAAATATTAAATTTAGAAATAATTTTTCTCAATTCTAAAACAATTCGTTCTTTCTCAACAACAAAGATTTCTTTCACGCTATTCATTTCAAAAACAGCAACTTTAACTCTAGTATTACCTACATCAATAATCAAATTCATATCTCTAATTCTTAGATTTCAAATTTACGTTACATTTTTTTAAAACAATTACTTTGTATAATTAAAAAACGATTGTATATTTGCATCCGCTTAACGAAAGTAGCAACTGGTGCCTTAGCTCAGTTGGTAGAGCAAAGGACTGAAAATCCTTGTGTCCCTGGTTCGATTCCTGGAGGCACCA
>NZ_CANLTU010000008.1 GCF_947494125.1 uncultured Tenacibaculum sp. | reverse complement strand
GGTGAATTAAACGGTACAGTAAAATCAATTTCATTAATACCAGATGAAGAAGGAAACTATTTAATAGATGTAGCATTACCACAGGATTTAAAAACTACCTATGATAAAAAAATAGCTTTCAGACAAGAAATGAAAGGTACCGCCAATATAGTAACCGAAGATTTACGTTTGATTGAACGCTTCTTCTATCAACTTAGAAATATTATAAAATAAAACATTCTTTCGCGAAGAATAGACATACCCCTTGAGTGTCTTTAAATGATCAAGGATTTAATCAATTTTAAACTTAGGTAAAGCTTTAAATAAAGCTGAACAAAAAGAAGTTAGTGGAGGTATTCGTTTAACCACTCCAGGAGAATGTGATGCAATAGAAGGTAATGTACCTTTTGGATGTCCATGTAAAACAGGATGGTGTTCTGGTGCTTTAGTTTGTGATACTTCTAGCCAAAGTCATTTAGATGGTATCTGTGTGTATACATTAAATTAAAACTATAGAGTTACTAATGCATTATTTATATAATAAGACTCTCTGGGAAATAATTAGCAATATTATTTCGAGTGTTTTTAAAAATAAAATATTTAACTAATTTATAAATAAATTAAAATGAAAAAATCAATTTTAAATTTAGGAAAAGCTTTAAATAAAGCAGAACAAAAAACTATAATCGGTGGCGAAGGCCCTGGAGAAGAGAATAATAATGATGGACCAAATAGTAGAGGTTGTTATGAACAACCTGTTGCTGATGTAAATTGTGTAAGTCCATGGGGCTATTTTCCTGGTTGTGGTTATGCATGTATGACAGCTCCTTTAGCTCCTTAATTTAATAACTTTTAATAATGAAAAAATCAATTTTAAATTTAGGAAAAGTTTTAGCCAAAACTGAACAAAAAAATATCAAAGGAGGTAAGGCTATAGGAACAATTTGTAAATCAGGAATATGTTATTCAAATAATTGGGTTTCATCTGGAATTTTAAATGGAGATGTTTGTGCCGTTTTATTTGGTTTTGGTAGTCATTGTAGAGGTAATATCAATAACGGGCAATGTTGCCTTAATTAAATAAGAATATAGATATGAAAAAATCAATTTTAAATTTAGGGAAAACTTTAAATAAAGCAGAACAAAAATCAATTAGTGGAGGTTTTGGTGTAAATTTTATAGGTAGTATTTGTTATACATCTCAAAGTCGTTGTAATAGTGCCATGGCTTCTGCTATTTCTTATGGAGCAGATCCAGCACAAACAAGATGTGAATCTTGTACAACAGAATGGGGAGCTCCTGGATTTATGGTTAGAATTTATGCTACTTTATAAGATGTTATGAAAAAATCAATTTTAAACATTGGAAAGACATTAAGTAAATCTGAGCAGAAATCTATTAAAGGAAGTAATACAGAGCACTATCCTATATGCAAATGTGATACTATTGGACGTGTAATAAATCAACCATGTGATGGATATGGTCCTGGTTGTGGTATTATTGATATTATATTACCAGATAACGAAGATTTATGTGAGCCATTATGTAAATAATGGTTAAGTAAAAATTTGCTTAAAATAAAAAAAGCCTCTTAATAATTATATTAAGAGGCTTTTTAAATATTTATTTAATTAGTTACTGTTAAAACGGTCTAAACCAGTTTTTAACCAATCGTAATATGTTGTGTGATCTGTGTATTGTTGCGGAGAGTTAAGTACTTCTAAACTAGGACTCATTAATACATAAAAAGGTTGTGAAGCAGTTTTAAAGTTAGCTGCTTGTAAAGTAGCCCATTTATCACCATAAGTTCTAATTCTTTTTACTTTACCATTTGGTTTAATAAAATCAAATTGTTGATCTTCTGGTAATTTTCTTTCATGATCATCTACATATAATGAAATTAATACATAGTCATCATTAATCAATGAGTAGATATCTGGTTGACTCCAAATGTTTTCTTCCATCTTACGACAGTTAACACAAGCCCAACCTGTAAAGTCTAATAAAACAGGTTTGTTTACAGATTTTGCATAAGCAATACCTTCTTCAAAATCTTTAAAACAATTTAAGTTAAGAGGACATTGATTATCTTGTTGATAAATACTATGAAATTGAGGTGGAGCAAAACCACTTAATATTTTACTTTGATTCCATGCTGGTTTCTCCATAACTCCTGGAGCTAAATATACAGCAAAAGCTAAAGCACCTAAACCTAATAAAACTCTAAAGAAAGAAATTTTACCATATTTTTTTCCAATCAAACCAAATAAATATAAGGCCATTAAGAAACCAATTAAAGCCCAAATTCCAATAAATATTTCTCTTTTTAATATTCCCCAGTGACCAACTAAATCTGCATTAGATAAGAATTTAAAAGCAAAAGCTAATTCTAAGAAACCTAAAACAACTTTAACTGTATTTAACCATCCACCAGATTTTGGTAAAGAATTTAACCATCCTGGGAACATTGCAAATAAAGCAAAAGGTAATGCTAAAGCAGTACCGAAACCAATCATACCTGCAGATAATTGCATAGCTCCACCATTAGCTCCTAATGATCCTGCTAATAAAGATCCTAATATAGGTCCAGTACAAGAAAAAGATACAATTGCTAACGTAAGAGCCATAAAGAAAGTACCTATAATACCTCCAATGTTTGAAGCACTATCAGCTTTATTACTCCAAGAGCTAGGTAATGTTAATTCATAAAATCCAAAGAATGATCCTGCAAAGAAAATAAGTACAGCAAAGAAGAAAACATTTAACCATATATTCGTAGAAATTGTATTCAAAATTTCTGGATCTAAAGTATCTAAATAATGGAAAGGTAAACTTAAAAGACCATAAATTAATACGATAAAGAAACCATATAATAAAGCACTACCGATACCTTTTCCTTTTTTCTCAGAACGTTTTGTGAAAAATGATACTGTTAACGGTACCATAGGGAAAACACAAGGAGTTAAAAAGGCTAATAATCCACCAACAAATCCTAATAAGAAAATGTTTAATAAAGTATCTCCTCCTTCTTCTTCATTTGATTTTTCTGTTGTACTTTTTAATAAAACAGTATTTTTTAAATTTAAATTTAAAGATTGTGATAATGATTGACTTTTATCATCTACTTCAGCTACTGTCTGTGCTACTTCTTCACCAGTTAATGAGAAAGTAAAATCTTCATCAAAAGGTAAACAATATTCTTTACATATCTGAGCATCTAAGTTAAGTGTTACTTGAGTTAAACTAAGGTCAGAAACAGTAATTCGTTGAATTAATTTACCTTCTTCAACAAAAAATATTTCATCTTTCCCCCAAATTTCACTAAATTCTGTTTCAGTATCACTTTCTTTAGCTTTACCATTAAGTGTATAGCCAGTTTGACCTTCTGCAGGAGAAATAGTCATTGGTAAAGAAGCGTCTTCTGGATTGTATTGCGAGTATAAATGCCAATCTTCAGCAATTTCCACTTCGAAAATTAAGTCGTATTCGGTGTCCGAAATTTTTTCAACGGTAGGAGTTACAACAATAGGATTGTCATCTGATTGAGAGTAAACCGTAAAACCTATGAACAATAAAAATAGAGTAAAGAATTTTTTCATTCGAGTTAGTTTATAAGGGGTTGTTTTTATATAGTTATTCTTAATAATTGTGTTGTATTGTTAGAAGATAAAAAACGTCTGTCTTGTCGTTTTCCGATAATCCAAATAATTTCATTATCACCTGAACAAAGCAACCAAATGTTATTCTTATCAAAAACTGATATTTTTTCGTCTTTAAAATATTTACTTACTTTTTTCTTACCTAACATTCCTGTAGGGTAAAAAAAATCACCCTTTTCCCACTTTCTTAAGGTGAGGGGGTAATTTAGTAAAATTTTATCGACATAAATAGTATTTATATCAGATATTGTTATTTTTTGAACGTTTTCGAATAATAAGTTAATAGGGCTTACTATTCTGGTATTTTCTTTATATATGATAACTTGCTCATTTTCAGATGAGCTGTTTTTATCAGTGCGTAAAAGTAATAAAAAATCTCTGTCTTTCAATAAAGTATAGAAATTTGTTGATACTTTCTTACCGGATTGAGCATAAATTAAATTGTAAACATCATCCCATTCAGTAAATTTATACGCTTTTAGTATTTGATATAAATACGCTTTTGGGTTAGATAAAGATAAGATTTTTTTAATTTCTATTTTTATCACATCTCCTTTGTTGGTAAGTGTTTCGGAAGAAATTTCATTTATTCTATCGTTTACAATTTGTTGAGATTGTTTTAAGAATTCACTAGTTTTTAAGAACGAATTTAATAGCTTTGGATTAAGCTCTTTTAAAACTGGAATAATTTGGTGACGTATTTTATTTCTTACGTATTTTGTCTCCGAATTACTTGCGTCTTCTCGCCATTTGATACTACTATTTAGCGCATAATTCTTAATTTCTTCTCTAGAAAAAGCTAATAAAGGGCGTATAACATTACTATTTTTAACAGGGATTCCTGTTAAACCTTCTAAACCAGTGCCTCTAGTTAAATTGATAATAAAAGTCTCTAAGTTATCATCTAAATGATGTCCAGTTAAAATATAATCGAAATTATGCTTTTTTGCTAATTGATTAAACCAGTCATAACGTAGATTTCTTGCTGCTAATTGAGTTGATAGTTTATGTTCTTTAGCATATAGTGCTGTTTTAAATTGAACTGTATATGTTTCAATAGATAATTCTTTGCCTAAGTTTTTAACAAAAGATTCATCTAAATTACTTTCTTGTTTTCGTAGCTGAAAATTACAATGCGCTAATGAAATATTAAAATTTAATTGATGTAATAAATGAGTTAAAACAATACTGTCTACTCCTCCAGAAATAGCAACTAAAAGTTTCTTCTCTTTTAAAAAAGGAAGATTATCATTAATATGTTTTTGAAGCTTTTGCAGCATTTATTTATAATTGAGTATTTAACCAATCTATAATATCATTCAGCATTTCTTCTGCACACAAATCATTATGCAATTCATGGTAGCCACCTTCATATAGTTTTAAAGTGACATTATTAGCATTATTAGCATTATTAGCATTGTTCGCAAAAGATTCCGTCCCTTTATAATCAATAATTTTGTCTTCAGTTCCGTGCAATAAAAACATTGGAGTTTCAAGTTTTGAAGCATTTTCAATAGCCCAATCGGCTGCGTCGAAGAATGATAATGAGAAGTTTGGACTTATTTTATCGTGTACTAATTTATCGCTTACATATTTATCAACTTCTTCTTGAATACGTGATATATGAGAAGTGTCTAATTCACTAGGCAATGTGATAGAGGGAGCGACTTTTTGCATAATTTTACCTAGAGAAAGTTTCCATGCTGGAGGAGCAAATGCTAATTTTAACATAGGACTCGTTGCAATAGTACCAGTTAAATTATTCTTATTACGAAGCGTATAATTTATAACAGCGTTACCTCCCATAGAATGTCCATATAAAATGATAGGTTTGTTTCCAAAAACGTTTTTTGCTTTCTCTATTAACTTTGATATACTTTCTAAAACTGCATCAAAACCAGGGTTATGTCCACGCTTACCAGAGGTTTTACCATGTCCAAAGTGATCAAAAGCAATAACACCAAAATTATTATCGACTAGTTTTTTAGCCACATGTTGGTAACGTCCAGAATGTTCTCCCATTCCATGAACAATAATTACAACTGCTTTTACGGTTTTTGGTTGCCAATATTGACCGTAAAAATTAGTTTTATGATAATTAAAATCGAATTCTTGATGCGTCATAATTTATTGTTTTTTTAACCAAACTCTTATTTCTTTCCTTAAAGAAACCTCAGGTTTGGGTAAAGGAATAGTTTTACCAAATTGCTTACTTCTTTTAAATTTAGAGAATGTAATTTTATGTTGTTTCCATGCTTCTGGATATAATTCTAAAAACTTATTAAAAAAGCTTTGTTCATTTATTTTTCCTTCTATTTGCGAAAGTACTTGTGTAAATTTTTCGTCTTGTTCTATAATCATCATTTAGTAAATATAAATAAAACTACTTTGAATTTAGTAAGATATATTGATGCAATTTCTGAAATTACAGTAGAAATTATTTGGTGTGTTTGTTTAAGAAAACATATTTCACATAGTTTTTTTAAACATATTAGTTGTCATATTATTCTCTGATAATATCTCCGTTATTTGAGATTTTAAAATATAGTGTAGAAGGGTTTTCAGAAATATATTCTGTTAACTCTATTCTATTTTTATCTAGTTTTGAAGTAGTTTTTAACATGCCTTCAGCAATCTCATCATAAGCTAAAACTTGACTATTAATAATAGTAAAGTTTTTATCGTAGTTTACCAGCATTGAAATTACTTCAGTATTGTTTGGGTAAAAATAGAATACAACAGATTGAAAGTTGTCAGATATTTTAGGAAGGTATGAAATTCCAATTTTAGCTTTTTCATCATTTAATTGATCTATAAAAACTGAAGGAAGTTTTAGTAATTTCTGTTCCTCTTTGCTTAAAAGTTTCCCTTCTACATGATTGTCAAAATTAGTACTGTCAATAAGTGGTAGTTGTTTTACAGGATATTCATTAACAAATGAATATTTATTGGTTTTACAAGCAATTCCACCAATTAAGAATGTTATTAAGACTAGGACTTTAAATATGTTTTTCATAGGGATAAATATAGTTAAGTTTAATTAGTTGTTTAAAAGAACATATTTCATAGCCTTAGCTTTTAAAAGGCATTCTTCATATTCTTTTTCAGGAGTAGATTTAGCTGTAATGGCTCCACCTACAGAATAAGAAACGTATTTTTCGTCAGTATTGTATAAAATACTTCTAATAACTACATTAAAGTCGAAATCGTCATTAGGAGTAAAATAACCTACAGTTCCAGAATATAAACCGCGTTTTGTTTCTTCTAATTCTTCAATAATTTTCATTGCTGAAATTTTAGGAGCTCCCGTCATACTACCCATTGGAAAAGTATCTTTTATAATATCTACAGGATGTTTTGTTGGAGCTACTTCTGAAGTTATGGTAGAAATCATTTGATGTACTTGTTTAAAAGAATAAACCTTGCATAATTCTTCAACTGTAACACTACCTTTTATAGCTGCTTTAGATAAATCGTTACGAACTAAATCAACAATCATAATGTTCTCAGAACGTTCTTTTTCATCACGAGCTAAATCGAAAGCTATTTTTTCATCTTCAATTTTATTTATTAATCGTTTAGCAGTTCCTTTTATAGGTTGAGAAATAATTTTATTCCCTTCTTTTTTTATATATCTTTCTGGAGTAGCAGATAACAAGTGTAAGTTTTCATGCTTAAAGAAAGTAGCAAAAGGAGGTTCAGATATTTTGTTTAAATGAATATAAACCTCATAAGGATCTATTATTGTATTCTCAGCATAGAATTCTTGACAGAAATTTGCTTCATAAATATCACCTCTATGAATATGTTCCAAAACTTTCGTTACTTTTTGATGGTATTCATCTTTGTGAATTCGAAGTTTAATTTTAATGTCACTTTCTTCAGATGAATTACTATGGTTAATGTTTGGATTTATTTCTATAATTTCTTCAAAATCTTCTTCTAATTCATCATCAATCATTTGCAAATAATGAAATTCAACAGTATTACCTTTGATAAAAATTAATTTTTGAGGCTGAAAAAAATATAAATCAGGAAAAAAAAGATTGTCAGAATTGGTAGACTTTAATTTTTCTACATCATTTTTTACATCATAAGATATATAGCCGAAAAGATAATCTTTTGTGTATGACTGATATTCTTTTAGTTTATCAAAAGCATTGTGATAATCTGTTTTTATAGAAGTAAATTCATCAACAGCAATAACACAATCGAATGAAGAATATTTTTGTTCGTAATTATTTGAATCCAACCAAATAACAGTCTCAAATTGTTTGATCCATGAAAATATTTTTTGTTTAAATACTTTTGGATTATCTATTTTAAAATTACGTTGTGTTCTTTTAGACATCGTACAAAAATAAAGAATACAAGAATACTTTTGTTTTCTTTTCCTATTTTTATAAAAATCAAATTAATTAAATAGAATGAAAAAATCAATATTCTTTTTTTTACTAGTTTCCATAATAGCGTGTAATACGACAGAAAAGAAAAAGAAAGTAGGAGAAATAAAAAAAGAACCAGTACCTACATTAAATTTAGAACAAGCTAAAAGATTAGTTTCGTTACCAATAAGTTGTATTGAAGTAGAATATCCAAATAAATTGAATCAAGTTATAGGAGAAGCATCAGACTTACAATCGCCTAAAGAACTACATCCAGCTTTTTATGGGTGTTTTGATTGGCATTCATCTGTGCACGGACATTGGAGTTTGGTTTCCTTGTTAAAACAATTTCCGAATCTTGATAATTCAGCAGAAATAGCGCAGAAATTATTGAATAATATCTCTAAAGAAAATATAGAAAAAGAGGTAGCTTATTTTCATGGAAAGCATAATAAGAGTTGGGAGCGTACCTATGGTTGGGCTTGGTTGTTAAAATTAGCAGAAGAATTGCATACTTGGGACACTCCTGTAGCTAGGCAATTAGAAGAGAATTTACAGCCACTAACCGATTTAATTGTTGAAAAATATTTTGATTTTTTACCGAAGTTAAAATATCCAATTAGAGTAGGGGAACACACCAATACAGCATTTGGATTAACTTTTGCTTGGGATTACGCAACTGCTGTTGGGAATTCTAAATTACAAGATTTAATAAAAAAACGAGCACGGTCTTTTTATTTAAAAGATGCACATTGTCCGTTGTCATGGGAGCCTAGTGGTTACGATTTTTTATCGCCTTGTTTACAAGAAGCAGCAATTATGAAACGTATTATGTCTCCAGCAGAATTTAGATTATGGTTTGCAGATTTTCTTCCTCAATTAAAAGATAAAAACTTTACATTTCCAGTTGGAGAAGTATCAGATAGAAAAGATGGGAAATTAGTACATTTAGATGGAGTAAACTTTTCTAGAGCTTGGGCATTGAATAAAATAATTAAAAGAATGCCAGAGTACAAACATTTAAAAAACATAGCCAATCAGCATATTAACTATTCATTACCCAATATAGTAGGAGATAGTTATGAAGGTGGGCATTGGTTAGGAAGTTTTGCTATTTATGCATTAAATTCTATAGACAATGATTAAAAAGTTGTTTCAAAATATTGGTCCAGGAACTCTAATAGCAGCTGCTTTTATTGGTCCAGGAACGGTAACCTTATGTACACTTGCAGGAGTTAATTTTGGAATGAATTTATTATGGGCAATGTTATTGTCAATTATAGCGACCATTGTTTTGCAAGAAATGGCAGCTAGATTGGGGATTATTTCTCAAAAAGGATTGTCGGAAGTTATAAGAGAAGAAATAAAACACCCTTTTTTTAAACAATTTATTACCGTGCTAATTTTAGCTGCGATTGTAATTGGTAATGCATCTTACGAAGCAGGGAATATTAGTGGTGGAATTTTAGGCTTGGAAACCGTTTTTGGAAAAGCTGTTATTAGTTTGGGGAATTTTTCTATTAATCTAATGAGTCTCATTATTGGAGGTATTGCTTTTGCACTTTTATATATAGGGAGTTACAAATTTTTAGAAAAAGCACTAGTAAGTTTAGTTTTATTAATGAGTGTATCTTTCTTAATTACCGCAATTGTAACCAAACCTAATATTATAGAAATCTTAAAAGGAATGTTTATTCCGAGGTTTCCAGATAAAAGTTTGTGGACAGTTGTAGGTTTAATAGGAACAACAGTAGTGCCTTATAATTTGTTTTTACACGCATCCTTAGTAAAAGAAAAATGGAAAACATCAAACGATTTATCTTTTGCTAGAAAAGATACTGTTATTTCCATCATTTTAGGAGGTTTAGTATCTATGGCAATTATTATTTCAGCAGCGGCCATACCAACAAAAGATATTAGTAATGCAGCAGATTTAGCTACAAGTTTAGAGCCTTTATATGGAGAGTTTGCTAAATATTTTTTAGCGCTAGGTTTGTTTGCAGCAGGAATCACATCAGCAATCACAGCGCCTTTAGCAGCAGCTTATGTAGCTAAAGGATGTTTGGGATGGGAAGAAGGTTTAAAATCTAAAAAGTTTAGAGCAGTTTGGATATTTATTTTGGTAATAGGTGTAGTGTTTTCTTCTATAGGAATTAAGCCTATTGAAATTATCAAATTTGCCCAAATAGCCAATGGAATGTTATTGCCAATTATAGCAGGAATCCTATTATGGATTATGAATAAAAAATCGTTGCTAGGAAAATATAGCAATACAAAATTTCAAAACATAATTGGATTTTTAATTTTGGCAGTTAGTATATTCTTAGGATTAAAAAGTATTTTAAAAGTATTCAATGTCTTCTAAATTATCAATAGATATTAATTGTGATGTTGGGGAAGGTGTAGGAAATGAGGAACTACTTATGGCTTACATATCTTCCTGTAATATTGCTTGCGGAGCACATGCAGGAAGTGTAAAAATTATTGATCAAGTAATTGGCTTGGCAAAAGAACATAACGTAAAAATTGGAGCGCATCCGTCTTTTCCAGATAAAGAAAATTTTGGAAGAGTGGTGATGGATGTTTCCCAAAAAGAACTTCAGTATAGTATTGAGAATCAAATTAATTTATTGAAAGAGAGAGCAGCTTTGCAAGAAGTGAAACTTCATCACATAAAACCACATGGAGCTTTGTATAATTTGATTGCAAAGGATAAAGAAATGGCTCGTTTGGTTATAAAAGCAATTCAAAACACATGTCCAGAACTATTTTTATATGTTCCGTATAATTCAGTAATAGCAGCTGAAGCTTTAAAAAATAATTTACAAATAAAATACGAAGCGTTTGCTGATAGAAATTATAATGAGAATTTAACTTTGGTGTCGAGAAGAAAAGAAAATGCTTTGATAATTAATAGAGAAGCTGTGTTTTCTCATATTAAAAGAATGATTGTAGACAAAGAAGTAGCAACCATTGCAGGTACAAAAGAAATCATAGCCGATACTATTTGTGTACATGGAGATACAAAAAATGCAGTGGAATTGGTAATCTATGTTTTTACAAAACTTACAGAAAATAATATAACGATTGCTTAAAAAACCAACATATACGTTTTTTGGAGAACGAGCTATTTTAATAGCGTGGGAAGCTGTGATGTCGGAAGAAATTATACAAGATATCACGCGTTTTGAACAATTTATAAGTTTAGAAAAATTACAGCTAATAGAAGATAGTATTATAGGGTATAATTCGTTGATGCTTATTTATAAAAACGAGCCAGAGAAAGAAGAAATAGAATCACTTCAAGAACTTTATAAAAATGGTAATGCTTCTATAGAAATACAAAATTACTTATGGAAAATTCCAGTGTGTTATGGTACACGGTTTGGAGTAGATTTAGAGGAGTTAACAAAAAGCTTGCAGTTAACACCAGAAGAACTCATACAAAAACATAGTACTACTGTGTATAGCGTGTATTTTATAGGTTTCTTACCAGGCTTTCTATATTTAGGAGGTTTAGAAAAATGTTTGCATTTTCCTAGAAAAGCGACACCAAGATTAGAAGTAGCAAAAGGTTCAGTAGCTATAGGAGGGAGTCAAACAGGAATTTACCCACAGCAGAGTGCAGGTGGGTGGAATATTATAGGAAGAACACCAATATCATTGTTCGATGTTACAAAAGAAATTCCATGTTTTGCTAAGTCGGGCGATAAAATTCAATTTGTGCCAATAACACTTTCAGAATACGAAAAGATAACAGCACAGAAGGAAAAATATCAATTACTAAAAACACTGTTAGATGATTAAGGTAGTAGCATCAGGAATATATAGTTCTATACAAGATACTGGTAGAAAAGGGTATCGGAAAATTGGAGTGCCAGTTTCTGGAGCTATGGATGCTTATTCGGCACAATTAGCCAATAACTTATTACATAATAGTGAAGATGCAGCGCTTATAGAAGTTACTTTTGGAGGTTGTAAACTAGAATTTTTAACAGATACTTTTATTTGTATTACTGGAGCTGATTTTTCTCCTAAATTGGAAGATGTACTTATCAAGTTAAACTCAGTACAAAGAGTTGTGAAAGGTACAGTGTTGTCTTTTGGAAAAAGAAATTATGGAGTACGAACCTATATTGGAGTTTCGGGAGGCATACAGTCTGAACAATTTTTAAACAGCCGAAGTTTTTATAAGGGAATCACGCCTGATTTTATCTTAAGAAAAGGAACGATTTTACCAATTGCAGCCAAAGAGGGCCAGTTGCAAAGAAGCTTCGCTGCTGTTAAAATAAATCAGCAACATTTTACTTCGGAAAGTATCAAGTGTTTTAAAGGTCCAGAATTTGATTTGCTTTCTTCAGAACAAATCACATTGTTACAAGAAACAGTATTTACGATTTCTTCTGATAACAACCGTATGGGCTATCGACTCAACGAAGCTATGCCTAATAGTTTTGATTCTATGCTGACTTCTGGGGTATTACCAGGTACAGTACAATTAACGCCTTCAGGAAAGTTAATTGTATTAATAAGGGATTGTCAAGTTACAGGAGGTTATCCGCGAGTGTTACAAATTTTTGAAAAAGGGATTAATATACTTGCTCAAAAAACGACAGGGGATCGATTGAGGTTTGTGTTTGGATAAAAGAGAAACAAACTCAAGAACCCCAAAAACCTGGAATAGGCTATGGGTAGAAAACTATACGAATATAAAAATATGTTATGAAAAAAATAAAAACAATACTAGTACTGATTCTTATATTAACTTTTAATTACTCTTTTTCTCAAAAATCTAAAGTGGTAAAAGAATGGATAATGAAAGATACTTTATTTATTTCTCAGGTAACTAAAGCATATAACACTTCAACCAAAAAACTATTTGAAGTTCTAGAAGTGGATGATGATGAGTTAGAAAAATTAGGGTATGATTATTTTTTAAACACTAATGGTAATGGTAAAGGATATATATCTTTTCATTATAAGATCCTTTATCTTAAAAATGAGATTGTAGCTTATGAATTAGTAGCAGATATTCCTGATGAACTGAAAAAAACAAGGGAATTATATAAGGAAAAATTATCAAAGCTGTTTGATGTAAATAATAATTTTGAAGTTAAGCCAATAAAGGTCGGTATTAAAAAGACATTTCAATCATTAAACCCCAAAACGAATGCGCCTAAAGAAATTAGAAAAATAATGAGCCCGTTTATTGGGGTTACCTATGGAGGTCATTGCGGTTTTGCAGGTAGATTGTTGTCAAATAGAGAGCTTTTTAATAAGGTTATAAAACCTTCAAATTGTCAAATCTTATTGTATAGTATAAATCCGGCTACTAGGATTATGGCTATAGAATATTTTTATTGTAATCGTTCAAGTTTTAATTCTAAGCAAATTATAGAGATTGAGAAAAGAGTTAAAGAAATAGAAAGACAAGTGCCATTTACAAGAACTTGTTCTGGATGTCTTTTTGGTGAAGACTTGACTAAAGAAATAGTAAAAAAACTGAAGAACTGTAAATGATGTATTAGTTCGTTGAATTTATATATGGAATAAAAAAAACCTCACAGTAACTGTGAGGTTTTTTAGTTTTTATAATATAGAAAAAGCTATTCTTTCTTTTCAGTTTCTTTTTCTACTTTTCTGATAACTTTTTTAACTTCTACAGAAGCGTTTTTATCAGTAGTTTTTTCAACCTTTTGTTTTACTTCTTCTACAGTACCTTCAATAGTTTCAGTTTCAGAAATTGTTTCACCATTTTCAGTTTTAGAAGTAGTAACTACAGCTACAGCAGTTTCACCATCGGTAGATTTCATTTCTACTTTGATTTCTTTCTTTATTTCAGCGTGATTATCACTAGTATGAGAAGTATGCCCACCTAAAAGAGGAGCTATTACTAAACCAACCAAACAAGTTAATTTAATTAATATGTTCATAGAAGGTCCAGAAGTATCTTTAAAAGGATCACCAACCGTATCTCCAGTTACAGCAGCTTTGTGTGCATCAGAACCTTTGTAAGTCATTTCTCCGTTAATTTCTACACCCGCTTCAAAAGATTTTTTAGCATTGTCCCAAGCACCTCCAGCATTGTTTTGGAAAATAGCCCACATAACACCAGATACACAAACACCAGCCATATAACCACCTAAAGGTTCAGCGCCAAAAATTAACCCGATTAAAATAGGCGTAATAATGGTGATTAAACCAGGTAAAATCATTTCTCTTAAGGCAGCTTTGGTTGAAATATCAACACATTTTGCATATTCAGGCGTTCCAGTACCTTCCATGATTCCTGGAATTTCTCTAAACTGACGACGTACCTCTTGTACCATTTCCATGGCTGCTTTTCCTACAGATTCCATTGCTAAGGCAGAAAAAACTACAGGAATCATTCCTCCAACAAATAGCATCGCTAAAACATCGGCTTTAAAAATATTAATTCCGTCAATGCCCGTAAAAGTTACATATGCAGCAAATAAAGCTAAGGCTGTTAATGCAGCAGAAGCAATAGCAAAACCTTTACCAACAGCAGCTGTTGTATTTCCTACAGAGTCTAAAATATCTGTACGTTCACGAACATGATCTTCTAAATCACTCATTTCAGCAACTCCACCAGCATTATCAGCAATTGGTCCAAAAGCATCAATAGCTAACTGCATAGCTGTTGTAGCCATCATTGCTGAGGCTGCTAAAGCAACTCCGTAGAATCCTGCGAAATAATAAGAACCATAAATGGCAGCAGCAAATAAAATAACAGATAAAAAAGTAGATTTCATTCCTACTGCTAAACCTGCAATAAGATTTGTTCCTGCACCAGTTGCACTATTTTGAACGATATTCATTACTGGTTTCTTACCTAAACTTGTATAATAAGCGGTAACCATTGAAATTAATGCTCCTACAGCTAAACCGATACATGCTGACCAGAATACGTTTATTGAAGTAACATCTTTAATTCCTTCTCCAAAGAAGCTCATTTGCATCGTTTCTGGTAGCATCCAGTCGATTAAAAAGTAACTTGCAGCTAATGTTAATAATATTGATACCCAGTTTCCTGTGTCTAATGCTTTTTGAACTTCAGCTTCTTTTGCTGAATTATCTTTTATACCAACTAAAAATGTTCCTATAATAGAAGCAACGATTCCAACTCCTGCAATTACCAGTGGTAATAAGATTGGTCCCATGTTATTAAATCCATCAGCGAATTGAGTTGTGGTTGACATATCTCTAATTACATAGTTACCTAAAACCATGGCAGCTAAAACAGTTGCAACATACGAACCAAATAAGTCAGCTCCCATTCCAGCAACGTCACCAACATTATCACCAACGTTATCTGCAATAGTAGCTGGGTTACGAGGATCGTCTTCAGGGATACCTGCTTCTACTTTACCAACCAAATCAGCTCCAACATCCGCAGCTTTGGTGTAAATACCACCTCCAACACGTGCAAATAATGCGATTGATTCAGCTCCTAAAGAAAAACCAGCCAATGCTTCTAAAACTACGGTCATGTTTTCATAGAAAGAACCATCACCTCCCATAAACTGATTGGTGAAAAAGATAAAAAATAAACTTAATCCTAAAACGGCTAAACCTGCAACACCAAGCCCCATTACGGTTCCACCTCCAAAAGATACTTTTAAAGCTTGTGGTAAACTTGTTTTAGCAGCTTCTGCTGTTCTAGCGTTTGCGTCGGTTGCAATTCGCATACCAATGTTTCCTGCTAAGGCAGAAAAAATGGCTCCTATAATAAATGCTGGAACAATCATCCAGCTTGTAGTGTCTACTAATTTTGATATAATAAAAAGAGCTACTGAAGCAATAGCTACAAAAATTAATAATAGCCGGTATTCGGCAGCTAAAAAAGCAAGAGCTCCTTCTTTAATGCTTTTTGAAATGGATTGCATTTTGTCATTTCCTGCATCTTGTTTTTTTACCCAGACCATTTTTATATACATAAAAATAAGTCCTAAAATTGCCAGAACTATTGGCAAATACATTATGTTTTGTTTCATGTTTAAGTAATTTGATTAGTTATAAGTGTTCGTAAATATAACGAAATCAATCACTAAACAAAAAACCTCTCAGATAGTTCTGAGAGGTTTTTTATAAATTTATTAAAATTTCTTACTAAATAGTGAAATCTCCATTGGCTTTATGCTCACTATTTTCATAGCGTTCGATACACTTATCTAATATTTCATAAGCTTCATTAGCATCTCCCCAAGCACCAATATCTACTTTCTTTTTTTCTAAATCTTTATATACTTGGAAAAAGTGAGTAATTTCTTTTAATCTATGTGGATTTAAGTCTGAAAGATCATTTTTATTATTCCAAATAGGATCAGAAACCGGTACACAAATAATTTTTTCATCTGGTCCTTTTTCATCAGCCATATGGAAAACACCTATAGGCTTTACTTCCATAACACACATTGGAAAAGTAGGTTCAGCACCTAAAACTAATACATCTAAAGGATCTCCGTCTAAAGCTAAAGTTTGTGGAATAAATCCATAATCTCCAGGATACATCATAGAAGAAAATAACATTCTATCAAAACGTATTTTTCCTAAATCAAAATCGTATTCGTATTTATTTCTACTCCCTTTTGGTATTTCAATTAAAACATCTACTGTCTTTCTTTCTTTTGCAGTCATATATCTTGCTTTTCTTCGTTTCTAAAATCGGACAGCAAAAGTACTAATTTATTGCCGTCTTTAAAGGGGATTTTGGTGTTATTTTATAGTTAATATTATGATTATAAGCCAGGTCTAATTCCTATACGAATTGCGAACTTCGGAGTAGGGGTAACAACTGAACCTGCAGGTGGTGTATAATTACTTCTCCAAATAGCGTCAATACGTAAAAAACGAAGGTTTCCATACCCTATATTTTCTAGTCCTACACCATACTCGTAATAAACTTTATTAGGAGCATTGTAGTTAACATTTGAACGATTAATATCGATATTATCTTTCGAAATTGTTCCATAAGCAGCTCTAAAAGTAAATAAACTACGAAGTTTAAGCTTCTTTAAAAGTGGAATTCTGTTTAGTATAAATCCATTAAAGTGATGCTCAAAATGAGTTGCTAAATAAGTATCAGTAACAAAATCGTAATAATTTAATAAAGCAAATGTATTCCTTACCAAAGAAAATGATTGATTGGCTGGTACAGCATTTAATAAACTTATTGGCACTGTTCCAAATGTTTTTCCAGCTTCTACTGTAGCATCAAAAATTCCAAATTTACTTAATAGAATTGGTTGATTGTATTTGAATTGGATTCTGTCATAATTATGAGTTCCGTTAAATACACCTTTATAGCCTCTTCGGTAGTTTAACACTAGGGTTGGGAATATATTACGACCAAAACGTCTTTCTACACCCAATCCATAAACAAATCGACCAGGAGTGTATGATACATAGATGTCTGAAGCGACATCAGTTACTTGCGATTGAATATTCCCATTTTCACCAACATAATCCATTGAGAAATCTTTCTGTGAAGCAGAACGTATTCTAGCATGCGATAAATTTACACCAAAATGTAGGTTTAGTTTAATTTGATAATCAAAATTAGTAGCTATTTTTTTGATGTCAGATAAAAAGAAGTTGTCACCTCTTGAGAATAATGCAGTTGTTCCAAAACTACCTCCTAAAAGCTGTGTGGTGTTTAACAAGGTACTTCCTAATTGTTCTATATCGTTCTGATAGGCTAATCCAACAGCAATTCTTGGTTTGTAAGATAAAAGGTAACGACCTTCTGCACCATATTTTACCCTCTTATCTTTAAACCCGTAAGCAACATGACCACTTAAACGAAAACGATCATCTTTTGTTTTAAACGACCTAAAACCAACTTTAGTTCTAAATCCTTCTACTTGATTACTAGCAAAGGCAGTCCATAAAGGTCCAAATTGAAGCCCCATACTAGTATTTATATATCCACTAGCAACTGTATTTATTAAACCAGTTATGTTTTTAATCTGCTTTTTTTCTTTAACTTCTTCAATAAGTTTATAAGTAGATTTACTCTCTTCGTTTTGTTTAGCGTCCCAATAAGAATCTTCTTTTTCGTATTGATCAGGTCTTATTTTTGTAATTTCAGTAGTGTAAAAATCTTTGGGTAGGGGTTTGTCTAAAATATACTTATCAAATAAAATGGTTTTCTTAATAGTTAACCCTTTGTTACTTTCATTTTTGTCTACAAGCGTAAAGTCACCTTCGTAAGCATTTTTTGTAGGGATATATATACTGTCGTTTCTAACTTCAAATTCTTTTTCAAAAGATAAGCCTCTAACAAAGTTCAAGTTGATACTCTTATGAACTCTCATTTTTAATTTCTTTATAGAGAATGTTTTGTCAGCAACCCAAAAGTTTCCTTGGAAAGCTAAATCACCATTTCTAAGAGGGAAGAAGTAGATGTTATATAATTTCTTGTCATTCTTAACAATGCTATCATATAAAACGTAGTCATAAGTAGCAAATCCATCTGTAGATAAAGGACTTACAAATGATTTTCTTAATAATGTTATATTGTTTTTAAAAACATCAACATTTTGAAAGGTGTTAGACATCCTGTCGAAAACAAAACCTTGAGCACCTAAACCTTCAGATTTTTCAGCTTCTATATCCTTTCTAACATTATTAGTAACGTTATTTCCATAAACATTAGTAACCTGTTCATTTAGAAAGATCGGAATGTAATAGTTAATACCATCACTATCATATTTTACTTGATTAATAGCTTGCTTATATTCTTTTTTGAAAATTTTTTTTAAGAAAAGTGTGTCTAAGTTATTTAGCCCAATTTCAATAGAAGTTTGTTTCTTGTATTGATAATAATCAACTAAGTCAAGTCCATTTTTTCTTTTTCTTTTCCAGATTTCTTTTAAAATTCTATAAGCAGGATTCTCTTTTTTCTTTAAACGTTTTTTAGGTTTAGATACTACAATAACCTCTTCTAATTCATTAGTCCCTTCTTTTAGAACAACATTCAAATACTTAGTTTTCTGGCTAACTTTTAATGTTTGTGTTTGAAAACCAATAAAAGAGATTTCTAAAGTACCTCTATACTTTTTTGTTTTTAAAAAGAATTTACCATTGTCATCGGTAGTTGTTCCGTAAGTAGTATTCTTTAAAAAGACATTAACGAAAGGCATTGGATTGTTAAATTCATCAACAACTTTACCTTTTAACGTCAATTGTGAGTATAACACGTTGGTTATTAATACTAATAGTACTGTAAGTCTAAGTTTCATTTTTTTTATTACTATAAAATCCTTTCGACCAGTGTCAAAAGGATTTTAATTTCTTTTCAATTTCTTCTTTTTCTTTTTTATTTGTTAAGGTACATTACGTCCTTAACAGCTTTTACAACATCATTAGCATTTGGTAACCATTCTTCTAATAAAACTGGAGAATATGGTGCAGGTGTGTCTGCTGTTGTTATTCTTTTAATAGGAGCATCTAAATAATCAAATGCTTCATCTTGTACTCTAAAAGTAATTTCTGAAGAAACACTTCCAAAAGGCCAAGCTTCTTCTAAGATTACTAATCTATTAGTTTTCTTTACAGATTCTAAAATTGCATTATGATCCATTGGACGAACTGTACGTAAATCAATAATTTCAATTGAAATTCCTTCTTTAGCTAATTCTTCAGCAGCTTTGTATGCTTCTTTTATAATTTTACCAAAAGAAACTACAGTTACATCAGTTCCTTCTCTTTTTATATCAGCAACTCCAATAGGAATGATATATTCTCCTTCTGGAATTTCCATCTTATCACCATACATTTGTTCTGACTCCATAAAAATTACTGGATCATCATCACGAATAGCAGCTTTTAATAAACCTTTAGCATCGTAAGGGTTAGAAGGTACAATTACTTTTAATCCAGGGCAATTTGCGAACCAACTTTCAAAAGCTTGAGAGTGTGTTGCTGCTAATTGACCAGCAGAAGCTGTAGGACCTCTAAATACGATAGGACAATTAAATTGACCTCCACTCATTTGGCGGATCTTTGCTGCATTATTAATAATCTGATCAATACCAACTAAAGAGAAATTAAAAGTCATGTATTCTACGATAGGACGATTTCCATTCATTGCAGAACCAACTGCAATTCCTCCGAAACCTAATTCAGCAATAGGAGTATCGATTACTCTCTTTTCACCAAATTCATCTAACATTCCTTTCGAAGCCTTATAAGCTCCATTATATTCTGCTACTTCCTCACCCATTAAGTAAATGCTTTCATCTCTTCGCATTTCCTCACTCATAGCTTCGCAAATAGCTTCTCTAAATTGTACTGTTTTCATACGTTTTATAAGTAGTTGTTTATCAAGAGTGCAAAAATAATAAAAATAGCGCTAAAAAATACTTTTTTAACTTAAACAAATCATTGTCTACATTTGTAGTGATTTATAGATGATTAAATCAAAGGAAAAAATTTACTATGCATGCATAGTAAATTAAAAAAAAGGCGTAACTTCGTCGCTCAAAATTAAGTTTCTTAAAAACAACGATATATGAAAATATTAGTCTGTATCAGCCACGTACCTGATACTACTTCAAAAATTAACTTTACTGATAACGATACAAAGTTTGATACTAATGGAGTTCAATTTGTAATAAACCCATATGATGAGTTTAGTTTAACTCGTGCTATGTGGTTTAAGGAAAAACAAGGAGCTAGTGTAACGGTTGTAAATGTTGGAGGAGCTTCAACAGAACCAACTTTACGTAAAGCATTAGCAATTGGTGCAGATGACGCAATTCGTGTAAATGCTGAACCAACTGATGGTTTTATGGTAGCTAAAGAATTAGCTGAAGTTGTTAAAAATGGAGGATATGATCTAGTTTTAGCAGGAAAAGAATCTGCTGATTATAATGGGCAAATGGTTCCAGGAATGTTAGCATCTTTAGTAGATTTTAATTTTGTTAGTGGTTGTGTTGGTGTAGAAGTAGATGGAGCTAATGTAACTTTAGATAGAGAAATTGATGGGGGAGAGGAAAAAGTTTCTTCAACTTTACCAATGGTTGTAGCAGGACAAAAAGGAATTGTAGAGGAAAAAGATTTACGTATTCCTAATATGCGTGGAATTATGATGGCGCGTAAAAAACCTTTAGCGGTAGTTGAACCAGTAGGTGCAGCTGCAAGCACAGCAACTCAAACTTTTGAGAAGCCAGCAGCAAAAGGAGCAGTGAAGTTAGTTGATAATGTTGATGAGTTAATTGACTTATTACACAACGAAGCAAAAGCAATTTAAATTAAAAATTTAGTCATTGAGAACAAAGTGAAGCAATCGGTTTAAAAAGATTACTTCGTTACTTTTCTCAAATGACGTCTAAAAAATATAAAATATGTCTGTATTAGTTTTTGCCGATTCATCGGAAGGAAAATTTAAAAAAACTGCTTTTGAGGCAGTTTCATACGGAAAAAAAGTAGCGGAGCAATTAGGTGGCGACATGGTCGTTGTAACTATTAATGGTGGAGATGCTTCTGAATTATATACGTATGGAGCAGAGAAAGTTGTTGAAGTGAAAAACGATTTAACATCTTTTAATGCAAAAGCATATGCATCAATTATAAAGCAAGTAGCAGAATCTAAAGGAGCGAATACGGTAATTTTAGATTCAAGTATTGATGGTTTAACGGTAGCTCCATTGGTAGCAGTTGGTTTAGAGGCTGGATTAGCGTCTAATGTAGTAGCGTTACCAAGTAGTACAAGTCCATTTGTTGTTAAAAGAAAAGCATTTTCAAATAAAGGATTTAACAATACTGAAATAACGAGTGATAAAAAGGTAGTAGGAGTTGCAAAGAACTCATACGGGGCTCATGAGAATCCAGCAAGTGGATCAACAGAGTCTTTTGATGCATCTTTACCAGAGTTAGGAGTAAAGTCTGAAAGCATTAACAAAGCAACAGGTACAGTTACAATAGCTGATGCTGATGTTGTAGTATCTGCAGGAAGAGGGTTAAAAGGACCTGAAAACTGGGGAATGGTTGAAGAATTAGCTGAGGTTTTAGGAGCAGCAACTGCATGTTCTAAACCAGTATCAGATTTAGGATGGCGTCCTCATAGTGAGCACGTAGGACAAACTGGTAAGCCAGTAGCTTCAAACTTATATATTGCCATTGGTATTTCTGGTGCAATTCAGCATTTAGCAGGTATTAACGCATCAAAAGTAAAAGTAGTTATTAATACAGATCCGGATGCACCTTTCTTTAAGGCTGCAGATTATGGTATTGTAGGTGATGCTTTTGAGGTAGTACCACAGTTAGTAGAGAAATTAAAAGCTTTTAAACAAGCATAAATTAATGGGCAAATTTTCTTTTTATAGAAATTAGAGGTCAACTCATAATTTTTAGTAAATTGTGCCCACTTAAGAAGGCTGTCTAAAATTTTAAGCAAAGAGCCTAAAATTAGACAGCTTTTTGTTTTTACGATGATTGATAAATGAGTTTAATTAAACTGACTATTAAGGGGATTTCATACAGTCAAACCCAAAGTGGAGCTTATGCATTGGTGCTGAGCGAAATGGAAGGAACAAGAACGTTACCAATTATTATTGGAGCATTTGAAGCACAATCTATAGCAATAGCTTTAGAAAAAGAAATCCGTCCCCCAAGACCACTTACACACGATTTATTTAAAACATTTGCAGATAGATTTGCTATTATGGTTAATCAGGTTATTATTCATAAACTGGTTGATGGCGTGTTTTATTCTAGTTTAATTTGTGAAAGAGATGGAGTAGAAGAAGTAATTGATACACGAACATCAGATGCAATAGCATTGGCAGTTCGTTTTCAAGCACCTATTTATACGTATGAAAACATTTTAGATAAAGCTGGAATTTATTTAAAAATGGATGAAGAATTAATAATTGAAGAAGACTTAGACTCTGATGAAATTGAGTTTTCTTTAGAAGAGGAAGAAGAAGTAGAGAAAGGTAGCTACGCGCACTTATCATTACAAGAATTACACGAACAACTTAACGAAGCTGTAGCTAACGAAGATTATGAAATGGCCGCGAAAATTCGCGATGAAATCAGCAAACGTTCTTAAATTAAAATATATACAATGAAGAAATTATTTACTTTCATAATGCTTTGTGCATCAATATTAACTTTTGGGCAGAGCATAGAGAAAAAGTGGAATTTTTCGTCGATTACGACTACTGATGGAAATTCGGTAGTAACCATAAACCCTTCAGATGTTTTAAATTTAACAGAAGGAAACTTTAAATATTCTTTAGTTGCAAAAGATAGTTTAGCAGCAGCAGGGAATTATATTCACCAAAACAACTTATTAATATTTAATTATAAGCAACCGAATGATACGGTTCGTTATTATAATGTAGTTGAGTTAACAGATGAGGCGTTAACATTATCTGAAAAAAACGTATTATACAAATTTACATCAAACCCTGAAGCGGTAGCAGTTGTAGCGGAAGTAGCAGAAGTTGCTGCCAAGACTGATGCAATTATTCCAAGTCAAGGATTTTCTATGCAGAGTTTGTTTAGAGGAGTTTTAGGAATGTTGGTATTATTAGTTGTGGCATTCTTATTTAGTTCAAACAGAAAAGGAATAGATTGGAAAATCGTAGGATTAGGTTTGGCTTTTCAATTAATAATTGCAGTTGGTGTTTTAAAAGTATCTTTTGTTCAAGGTGCTTTTGAATTGATTGGGCGTTTGTTTATTGAAATTTTAAATTTTACAAGAGCAGGTAGTGAATTTCTATTTAGTGGGCTGGTTGCAGATATGGATTCATTTGGGTTTATTTTCGCATTTCAAGTATTACCAACCATTATTTTCTTTTCAGCTTTAACTTCTTTATTGTTTTATTTAGGAGTTATTCAAGTTATAGTTAAGTTGATGGCGATGTTACTATCTAAGGTTTTAAAAATATCTGGAGCAGAAAGTTTATCAGTTGCAGGAAATATTTTCTTAGGGCAAACAGAAGCACCTTTACTAATAAAGGCTTATTTAGAAAAAATGAATAAGTCGGAAATGTTATTGGTAATGATTGGTGGTATGGCAACCGTTGCAGGAGCCGTTTTGGCAGCCTATATCGGTTTCTTAGGTGGCGATGATGAGGCATTACGATTAGTATATGCAAAACATTTATTGGCAGCATCTGTAATGGCAGCACCAGGAGCAATTATTATTTCAAAAATATTATACCCACAAACAGAAGCGGTAAATACAGATGTACAAGTTTCATCAGAAAAAATAGGATCAAATATTTTAGATGCTATTGCAAATGGAACTACAGAAGGTTTAAACTTAGCAATGAACGTAGCAGCAATGTTGTTAGTGTTTATTGCATTTATAGCAATGTTGAATGGAGGTTTAGATTTAGTGGGAAGACTAACAAGTTTAAATGATCTTATAGCCGCAAATACAGCATATAAAAGTTTATCATTAGAATTTATCTTAGGTTATGTGTTCGCACCATTAATGTGGTTAATAGGTGTGGCGAGAGAAGATATGGCTTTAATGGGACAACTATTAGGAATTAAATTAGCAGCGAGTGAGTTTGTTGGATATATTCAATTAGCAGAACTTAAAAATGTAGCAAGTGCAACGCATTTAACTTATAATAAGTCAATTATTATGGCAACCTATATGTTATGTGGATTTGCAAACTTTGCATCTATAGGAATCCAAATTGGAGGTATAGGTTCTTTAGCGCCAGGACAACGTAAAACATTATCGGAGTTTGGAATGAAAGCATTAATTGGAGGAACTATAGCGTCTTTAATGTCTGCAACAATTGCAGGTATGATTATCGGATAAGACTATTTATATAAAAAACTTAAAAGAGCTTCAGTATTAAATACTGAAGCTCTTTTTTCTTGCAATGATTTAAGAATGTAGTATACACAGGGTGTGCAAGTTAGTTGTTGAAATAAAATATTTTATTTTACGAATATGATTATTTTTTAACACTTTTTTCAATATATTTATACCACCCGAAATCTTAAATCATAAAATTATGAAGAATTTAAAAAATCTAAACGGATTTAAACCATTGTCAAAAAAAGAACAAGTTCAAATTAATGGAGGCGGAAGAGCCTATTGTAAAGGGAACAATATGTGTTGTTCTCGATTACCAAATGGATATGAATTTTGCGATTATGGATACTGTTTAGGTAATGGTAATTGTATGTGGGCATAATAATAAATGCCTATAGTTAATAACTTACTGAAAACAATTTTTAAAGCATCGATATTTTTTATCGATGCTTTTTTATTTTTATACCCTAATTAAAGAGGGAAGATGCAACAGTACTTAGACTTAGTAAAACACGTTTTAGAAAGCGGAAACGAAAAAGGTGATAGAACAGGAACAGGAACAAAAAGTGTTTTTGGATACCAAATGAGATTTGATTTAAGTGAGGGGTTTCCAATGGTAACCACTAAGAAATTACATTTAAAATCTATTATTTATGAGCTGCTTTGGTTTATTAAAGGTGATACGAATGTAAAGTACTTGCAAGAAAATGGCGTGCGTATTTGGAACGATTGGGCTGATGAGAATGGCGATTTAGGACCAGTTTATGGACACCAATGGCGTAATTGGAATAGTGATGAAGTAGATCAGTTAAAGGAAGTAATAGAAACACTTAAAAAGAATCCAAATAGTAGAAGAATGTTGGTTTCTGCATGGAATCCGTCGGTATTACCAGATACCACAAAATCTTTTTCTGAAAATGTAGCGAATGGTAAAGCGGCATTGCCTCCATGCCATGCATTTTTTCAATTTTATGTTGCAGACGGAAAATTATCGTGTCAATTATACCAACGAAGTGCCGATATATTCTTAGGAGTTCCGTTTAACATCGCATCGTATGCGTTGTTTACCATGATGATAGCACAAGTTTGTGGATATGAAGCGGGAGACTTTATACATACATTTGGCGATGCACATATTTACAACAATCATATGGAGCAATTGGAGTTGCAACTCTCTAGAGAAGCAAGACCATTGCCAACAATGAAAATGAATCCAGCCATAAAAAATATAGAAGATTTTACTTTTGAAGATTTTGAATTGACGGATTACAATCCGCATCCACACATAAAAGGTGTTGTAGCAGTGTAATTTAACATTATTTTATAGGCTTTCTTTAGTAAATTTGTAATAGGAACTAAAAAGTACAGAAAATGACTACAAATGTTGACGTTTTAAAAGATTCCCTTTATGAAAAAATAGCTGAAATTAACGATGAAGAAGTTTTAGTTGCTATTAAAATTTTAATAGACAATATACAAACAGAAGACGCAGAGGAAGCTGTTACAAGAAAAAGAGACTTAACAAGTTATATTAAAGAATGGGCAAAGAGTGTATAATTGTTCATTAAATAAATTTTATGATTACAATAATTGCTGCAATAGCAAACAACAATGCTTTAGGAAAAGATAATGACTTAATATGGCACCTTCCAGCTGATTTAAAGCGTTTTAAAAAAGTTACTTCAGGACATCATATTTTAATGGGGCGCAATACTTTTGAAAGTATCGGGAAACCCTTGCCAAATCGTACCTCAGTTATAATAACGAGAAATAATGATTATTTTAAAGACGGTTGTTTCATAGCAAATTCAATAGAAGAAGCATTAGAGATAGCTAAAGAAGATACTGATATATTTATTATTGGAGGTGCACAAATATATAAGCAAGCCATTGAAAAAGGATTGGTGGATAGGTTAGATATAACGGTGGTGCATCATGAATTTGAAGCAGATGTTTTCTTTCCAGAAATAGATATGAATGTTTGGAAAGAAGCATCGAGAGAAAACTTTATGGCAGACGCTAAAAATAAATACGATTATAGTTTCGTTTCTTACGTAAGAAAATAATTTATGTCAATACAACTTACATCAATATCAAAAGTATACGGTACGCAAAAAGCTGTTAACGGAATTAGTTTAGAAGCTAATAAAGGAGAAATTGTTGGTTTTTTAGGCCCAAATGGAGCAGGGAAATCAACAACCATGAAAATCCTAACAGGTTTTATCCAACCATCAGAAGGTGCTGTACTGGTAAGTGGAATAGATGTAATAGAAAATCCTATTGAAGCACAAAGAAAAATAGGGTATTTACCAGAGCACAATCCATTGTATTTAGATATGTATGTGCGAGAATACTTACAGTTTCAAGCCTCAATTCATAAAGTAGCTAAAGCCAAAGTAGCTGAGGTAATAGCACAAGTTGGTTTAACAGTAGAAGCGCATAAAAAAATAGGGCAATTGTCTAAAGGGTATCGTCAAAGAGTAGGCTTAGCAGCGGCAATTTTACACGACCCAGAAGTGTTAATTTTAGATGAACCCACTACAGGATTAGATCCAAATCAATTGGTAGAAATCCGTGAGTTAATAAAAGAACTAGGAAAAGACAAAACCGTATTGTTATCTACGCACATTATGCAAGAGGTAGAGGCGGTATGTGACCGAGTGGTGATTATAAACAAAGGAGAATTGGTAATAGATAAGCCGATTTCTGAACTTAGAACCAATAAGGAACAAGTGATTAGAGTTACTTTTGATTATAAACTAGAAGAACAGTTTATTAAACGATTGCCTAATTTAACGTCTTTTGAAAATACAACAGAAAACAACTGGATACTATCTTTTGAATCGAAAGAAGATATGCGTCCTGTTATTTTTGATTTTGCCCAAGAAAACGGCTTGAAAATTTTAGGCTTAAACACCGAGAATAAAAACCTGGAGAGCTTGTTTAGAGAGTTGACGAATTAGTTTGCTAAAGACAACTAACATGGAAATTATAAAAAATATAGTTTTAGAAAGGGGTGCTAAGAAACCAATTTTGATTGACACGTTTTTTTCAAAAGAAACATTGCATCAACCAGTAGTTGTTTTTTGTCATGGTTATAAAGGTTTTAAAGATTGGGGCGCTTGGGATTTAATGGCTGAATCGGTAGCAAAATCTGGATTTTGTTTCGTGAAATTCAATTTTTCTCATAACGGAGGTACTGTTGAAAACCCTATTGATTTTCCAGATTTAGAAGCTTTCGGAAATAATAATTATACCAAAGAGTTAGATGATTTGCATGATGTATTAACTTGGGTTAAAGAGTATTTTGCGGGGTATAAAAATATTGATACCAACAGCATTAATTTAATAGGTCATAGTAGAGGAGGCGGTATTTCCATTATAAAAGCTTCTGAAGACAATCGAATACAAAAACTAATTACTTTGGCGAGTATAAGCGATTTTGGAAAACGCACAGCTACTATTGGTAATTTAAAGGAGTGGAAAGAGACTGGTGTAAAATATGTGGTTAATGGAAGAACCAAACAGCAAATGCCGCATTATTATCAGTTTTATACAGACTTTAAACAAAACGAAGCACGTCTTAATATTAAATCTGCCGAAGAGAAATTAGAAATTCCACATTTAATTATTCACGGAGATAATGATACTTCAATTTCAATAAACGAAGCAAAAGAGCTTTATGAGTGGAATTCAAAAAATGAACTAGCAATTATTAAAGGAGCAGATCATGTGTTTAATGTAAAGCATCCATGGAATAACACAGCGTTGTCTACCGAATTAGAAAATGTAGTTGAGCTTGTTTTAGCTTTTTTGAATACGAAATAAGGATCACTATTATTCGTATCTTATATAAATTCATTTAGATTCAAAATTTCTTTTTAATATTTCTTTCATTTCTGTTAGTCTTTGACTAGTGGTTAATTGTATTGTTGTTTAATGAATAGACAAATAAGATTTAAAATCTTTTTAAGAAATAAGGGTAGAAATACTTAGATTTACCTTGCATGAAAAAAGGAATACTAATATTATTTATAAGTTGTTGTTTACTGCTGGGGTGTAAAACTGTAAAATTAGATTATACGCCATATTACACAGCGGTGTATAAAGCTGATAGTTTAATGACTACCTCTAACTTTAAAAAAAGTTATGGTATTTTAGACTCTATTTTTAATTTATACAAACCTCTTAATTCTTCTTACCAAGAATATTTTACGTTTACAAAACTTTCTTACCTACTAAAATTAAAATATAAAAATAAATTAATCAATTCTATAACTGATTATGGATTAGATAAAGATTATTTTAAGTACGATAGTATTTTAAATAAAGCTTTTAATGAAATAAAAATCTCTGATAAAGAATATCAAAAATATAGAGCTAAATATATTAATTCAATAGATTTAAACTTAAGAAAAGAAATAAAAGAAATGGTTTTTCTAGATCAAAAGTATAGAAAAGAAAATATAGATAGTGAATCTGCTAATAAAATTATTCTTCAAGATTTAGAAAACCAAAATTTATTAAAGGTATTATTTAATAAAAACATCTACCCAAATGAAAGGGTTATAGGGAATTATAGTATAGATAAAAAAAGTATAAATATTGTTGCTGTATTGTTGCATACCAACGATTCAATTAGAATTAACTATTTCTTACCTAAAATTAAAGAGTTTGTAATAGCAGGGAAATGTTCTCCAGTTATATACGGAGCAATGGTTGATCAATATCATTTGTATAATGATGAGAACCAATTTTACGGAACATATAATATAAATCGTATTCCTATTAAGCATTATTTTAAATATAATTCAAGACGAAAAACAATTGGTTTACCAACTATTGAATTTGATTTATATAAAATAAAACAATTTAAACCTTAAAAATTAGTAGTTATTTCTCTGGTTTCTGTTAGCCTTTTAATAGTTGTATATAGCATCGTTTTTTAATTAAACTATAAAAACAAAAAACTAATTTACTTCACTCATGCCTCGTTCTCAATGACGAAAAAAACGCCATTCCGAAGAAATAAAACGAGGATTAGAATCTGATTATAATTAGTTGTTTGCATTAAAAACAATAGATTACGATACTCGTGTTTCGTTCGAAATGACGAATAACTATAGTTGGGAAGTTATATTTTTAGTAGGTTCCTCCGTTTTGAGTGTTCTCCTTTGTGTCCGCTGGAGCATCATTAGGCGTAGAAACTCTATTGTCTACCACTAAATTATATTGCTTGGTTAGTACTTCAATCTCCTCCATAAGACTAGCATAGGTAGCATTGTTGCCTAATACATCATGGGCCTTAATATGACTCATTAAGGTTTTATAAGCAAACGTAGTATCAGTCCTTAGCTCAGAAATACTCGTTAACGGGTTGGCAGCAGTTTCTCCCACACGTTCAATATACTTTGTGCCAAAAGTTTCATTGGCGCTTTTTAACTCGGCTAACCAATCCGTAAGATTTAAGTCGTTAATCGCAGCAATTAATTCGGGTTTGGTTTCAAAATCGTTGATACAGCTACTAATAATAGCCGTTTCTTCTTGGTAGCTCTTACGGGTAATATCCTTGCCATAAACATCAATACTAAGAATTGCGTTTTTAGCATGGTCTTGTTTGCTAGCATTGTTATGATAGGTAAAACCATTCAATACTGTTTTAATACCAACAAAGGCTCGGTCTCTACGCTCATCTAGCGCAATAATCTCTTGGGTTATAGCACTTCCTAAACTTTGCTGAAAAACTTCGTCAATTTGAGTTGTCAACCCAGTTAAAGCGTCCCGCTGATCGGTTAATTCTAAAAGCGCTACATCTTGTTGGTTTACTAATTTAAGAACATCTTTCATGTATTGTAGATATTCTCCGTTACGAAAACGATTTACATACGGTGCAGTCATAATACAAACTTTATATAGAGAGTACTAAAGATTATGTATGTAAGATTGTAGCAATTTAAAGATAAATAATTGATAAACAAAAGAATAATTAGAGAAAATGAGCTAAAATACTGTTGAAAGCATCAGCGAACTCCGCTGGTTAAATAAACTTAAAACAAAATCGTCAGCGAAGCTCGCTGATGAAATAAATATAAAACAAAAGCATCAGCGAGCTTCGCTGATGCTTTCAACAGCCAACAAAAGCTTCCCCGAGCTTCGCTGAAGCTTTCAACAGAAAACAGAAGCCTCCGCGAACTTCGCTGGCCCTTTAGTTTTTTAAAAATAGATCAAACGAGCTTCGGAGAATGGATTGTGTTGGAATAGAGGTGTTGGCGAGCTTTGTTTTAAGGGAAATAGCTAAGGAAAAGCCTATTTGTAGTGTTAAAAATTGGATGATTAGGGGAAAATCTTACTTTGTTTACGGGTTTTCGTAAATTTTTTATTCTCAGCCTTGTTACTTTTATGGACAATGTTTTTTAAATGAAGTCATAATCCAGATTATTAAATCCAAATTGAAAATACTAACATCATTATTGATTTTTAAACCTTATGAAATATATTATAGAAATATGTGTTGCGATTGATATTGCAATTTTAGGTATTGCTTATCCTATTTTAATTGACAAAATATCTAACATAGGGCAAAAATACAACTCTGAATATTTACCAAATGTCTTTGATTCAGAATTCCCGAATAACAAAGTGATTAGAAAAATATCTTTTTTTCAATTTGTTTTAATACTTACTTTACTTAGTTTCATATTTCAAATATTTTCGTTTCAGCCAATTGACATATTTAAAGAGAATTTTTTTGTAGAAAACTCTGCGGATATTTTATTATTTTCTTTGACTTTAATTCTAACTATATCTTTCTTTTATTGGTTAAACCTAATAATGTTGTATCAAGGTAAAGCATCAGAACTACTGAATTATTTGATTGAAAAATATGGTAATCAAAAGGAAGAGAACCAATCAAAAACATATTTACTAAAGTCAATAAATGAATTTACTATTTATGCTATTGAAAAACAAGATCCTCATTTACAACCTAAGTTATTAGATTTTTATTCTAGTCTATTTTATAGTTATAGAGAAAACAATACAGAAGAAGATGGTACTTTATATCACATAGACCTTTATAATGTAACTAATGAGATAATTACTGCTTCTATTGATAATAAAAATAAAAAACTGAAAGCCCTTGAACATAGAGCTTCATCAGGTACTTGGTTAATTGGTGAAAATTTTAAATTCAATAAAATATCCAAATCCACATATTCTTGGATTTGGCGGAATTTAGTTACATCAAGTAATCAAAAAAACTTAGTTACTAACTATTGGCCTTCAGTATCACAATATTTCAATTATAGCCTTTCAGGTGTTCAACCAGAATACAGTGACCAAGGAATAACTAATCAAGTAGAAATAGATAAAGTAAAAAAAGAAAGAAATCGTTTTTTAGAATTAAATTTTGCTCTAGGAGGCTTATTAATATATCAAAACGAAAATGATACTATTAAATATATATTGTCGTTTTCTCAATCTCAGCCACCAAGCTATCCTTTGTTGCCTCAAACTATGGATGATATTTTTTATTGGTTTAATCACTTTAGTAATGAGTTCAAAACAAGAGATGAACCTATTGAGTATAAATATTATTTTCCAGAAATTGATAATTTAGGAATTAGTAGAAATGTTAGTCACAATATCTGTTTATACATTTCACTACTTTTTATTAGGCAGTTTACTCAACAAACGATTTATGTCTATCAAAACTTCAAGATTTTTCACAACTTAACTAACGACTTACAAGATTTATATTCTTACAATGATAGATTACCATACTTTAAAAACTGTATTGAAAAAGTTATTTCAGACACAGAACTTTTAAATACTTTAGGTTACAATTTTGATTCAGAAGAAATACTAAGAACTTTTGATGAATTAGGTGATGAAATTAAAGAGAGAATTGATGTAACCAAATTAACTGCTAATTTATCTTTAGATAAAATTGAAACATTTAATGACTCTACAAAAAGAATAATTACTAGCAGTTTTAACGAATATAATTCAATTGAAAATCATATAAAATTTGAAAACATAGATGAGAGTATTGTTTCGTCTATCAATGGAGAATTAATTGTTTCTTCAAAATCATCATTTACAGATAATGATATTCCAAATATAAATTTTGACAAAGTTTATTCTCAACATATAGCAACGAATAAAATAAAATATTTTTTGCCTAATACTTTTTTGCTAGCAAAAACAGATAGATACCTCATAGAAAGAAAACAGTTACTAGAAGGAATTGATAGAATTGCAAAGAATATAAAAAACAAGCTAATTATAGCTATTCGACCAAGCTATTACACGAAAGAAATTATATCTAACTCAAAGTATAAAGATATCATATTTGTAATACCTTCTAGTAATCATCATTTGAATGATGCTTTTTTCATCTTAGATAAAGAGCATTTACCAATGTTCGAATATAAAGACCTACCCAAAAAAGAAAAAGAAAAATTTAGCCTAAAACAACTAGACAAGAATTATAAATTGTATTCTAATATTATAGATGTTAACCTTCCTGAAAACGTTACATTAAAAGAAGAATATATTACGAATGACGATAAAGAATTAAAAGTGCTTATTTTAATTTCATTCATATTTTTAATTAAATGGAGAAAAGATAGAAAAATTACAATGTTAAGTTTGACTAGTCCATATGAAGAAAAAGGGATTATAAATGATATTGAAGATTTAAAACCAATAAAGCCAGCTGCTAACAAGGTATAAAAAAACATAGAGAGTTTGTGCTTGCCGAAAGGTCTGTGCGTATTAACAAAGTCTGTTAAATATAAAATTTGGCGGTTATAGTAAAAAAGATAAAAGCAAAATATTATTACTTGCGAAGTAATAAACCGAAACGAAAGTGCTTATCCCCCGCTCCCGCTAGTCTCTGACTAGTGGCCAATAGCATTGCTTTTTTAAATTGCTATATTTACTACTAATAACTTTTAAAATATAAAAGTATATAAATACGTTAATGAAGCTTTTTTGGCAGGATAATGATGTGTTATATCTATTATAATAACAGATTACAAATAATAATGATAGCTATGAGAAAAATTCTAACTTTACTGATGTTAACTGTATTAATTTCTTGTAAAACTGAAATTAAAAAGAAAGATTTTAAACTTATTGGTGAGTGGGGAATTTATATATTTTACAGAAATGATATAACCGTCTCTTGTAATGCCTGCCCAAAAATTTTATTTAAAGATTCTAATGTTGCAGAATTGATTTTACCTTCAGGAAAAACAGAACATTACAAATGGAATAGTTCGGGTAGATTATTGAAATTAAAATTTCAAGGGAATGAAAATATTAATACATATTTCTCTAATTCTGAGTACGGTCTTGAATTCAATAAAAAAGACAATTTTACTGAATTAACATTATTATTAAATGAAAAAGAACAATTTCTATTACGGAAATAAAAGTTATTGCCTCCGCTCCCGCTAGTCTATGACTAGTGGTTACTAGTATTGCTTCTTAAAATAGTTATATTTACCACTAAAAATTAAAAGAGTATAAAGTACATTCATTAAGTTTCTTTTGAGCTAGTATAATGATGTTATGTATTTGTATAAAAAAGTTGAATTCAAATACTGAATGGGGAAAATAAAATTCAAAAAAGATAAAATTTCAATTAAAAGTATAGGTAAACAAAGGTTTTGGTTTGGAATTATATCAGGATTTATTACTGCTATTACAATTGCATTAATTTTTAATAGAACCAGAGAGTTAATTAGACTTTTAACAAGTTTATCTCAAGATCTATTAATTTTTGAAAAAAAGGAATTAATCTTTTTTAATTACTTTTTTGTTTCTTTATCTACAGTTTTAGGGCTTTCGATTACTATCTGGATTTGGATGGGGAATCCAATAAATAAAAGAAAAAAGCATAAACTTTACAAACAGCAAGCTAGAACGAATGCTCAATTGTTTTTTTGGTTAGTAATATTTCTAACATCCCAGCTTGGCTGTCTTTTTATATATTTCAGTGTCGCAGAAGTTAATGGTTATGATTACCCTATAAATTTATATCAAGAATATAAACTTCTATTCATCCTTATTCCGATCGTTATTTTTAGTCAAAATTGGTTTTCGGTCAGGCTTCTATACAAAACAAATAATTGGATTTTAATTTCTTTGGGTGTTTCAGTAATAACTATTTTTTGTCTTTACAAAACAACTACAGTTAACCAGAACATACTTAATGAGAAGTATTTTACTCGATATATAAATTATTTTGAATACATTGAAGATATTATTTCTAAATCTAAAAAAGAATATAGTATTAATTTTAGTAATCAAGCTTTAAGTGTTCTAAAACAACGAAAGACTTATAATTCAGCTAAACAAATTAGTAACATTAAAGAATCTTTTTCAGAAGATAAAAAGGTGTCGATAGACACAATTATTATTCAAAAAATTATTATTCATAATTTAAAAGCAAGAATAGAATATAGGTACAATAGTAGCCCTAGAACTTTATTTAATTGGAAATACGCATTACCAAAAGATATATTAAAACAAATTAATTACTTTAAGAGTGATTCAAATGAAACAAAAGAACTCTTTGAGGTTTTAAAAGAAGAGATTTTATTAGTCAATAAAGCGAAAGTTATATTGGAACATGAGAATAGATGTACTTCTAATTATAGAAGCATTGAAAAAGAAAAAAGAGAATTAAAGGTTAATATTATGCTTGTGGAACAATTGATTGAGGTTACGAATAATTTGAAGAAGCAACAGAAATATTCGGAATTGAATAAAATGTTACCAGAAATAGAAATAAAAAGCGTGCCTCCGCTCCCGCTAGTCTCTGACTAGTGGTTAATAGTATTGCTTTTTTAAATTGTTATATTTACAACTATAACTTTTAAAGTATAAATGTGTTAGCTGTTTGTGTAAGTGCTTAATGAAGAAGCAAGAGAATATAATAACGAATATCTAATAGATATTAAATTGATATGAAACTATGGGTTATGAACTTTGTATAAAACGTAAAGAAGAAAGTCAGAAAATAACTAAAGAAGAGTGGTCTGAATACATTAAATCAGACTCACAGTTTGAACCGATTGAAGAATTTTCTGCTAAAATTAATGAGAATGATGCTTTTACTGTTTCTACACCTAATGCTGGGTTATGGAAATCTGATGAAGGAGAAGTTCCATTTACTTTCTATGAAGAATGTGGAGAAATTACTGTTAAGAATCCTGATAATAGGATTATAGAGAAAATGATTTTAATAGCTAATGAATTAAACGCAATAGTTGAAGGCGAGGAGGGAGAAATATATGATGAGAGCTATCTTAATGATGCGTTTTCTAATCGATTATATAGTAACTCTTCAAATGTAGATAAAAGATGGTGGGAGTTTTGGAAATAAAAGCCCCGCTTCCGTTAGTCTCTGACTAGTAGCCAATAGCATTGCTTTTAACTAAACTGTAAATTAAAACTTAGAAAACTTGTTCTTGTAGTATACCTTTTGCCAAATTCTTTTTAAGATTAAAAAAGTAATTGCTTCAGCATAGGTATCAATAGTTGAGCTGTTAATACTTTTTAAAGAGGTTTCCGAGACATCTATACGGTAGAGTAGGTTGTAATAGCTGTCGGTATTATTGAGGAGTAGGTCTTTAACCGTTTCTTGAAGTTTATCCTTAAGCTCAATAGGCGTACTAGCTGTATTGAATACAGTATCTAAACTAACTAAACCAACATCTTTATTTAGCTGCTGTACCAATTGGGTGTATAGCTCCTTATTAACCACATTGGTTAATAAGGCTATACTATTTTGATACTCTTGGAGCATTTAATTCAACTTATAGTTAATATGCTGTTCATCTAATGTTTTTAGAAACTCATTAGAAATTTTAACCTTCGTATTTCTACTCGGCAGGTTCAATTCAATTTTTTCGTCGGCATCCCAAATCGTAAAGTGCAAACTTTGTGAGCCTCTATTCGTGGCAAATAAATGCTGTAAATCTTTAATCCTATTATCTTTTACTTCGTGTAAAGGCATTTTTATAGTCACCTTTTTACACATTTTATCCATAATGTCATGGAGTAGTAAAAACTCATTAAACCCAATTCGAGGATCTCCTTTTACCCCTTCTTTGTTGGTCCAGCCAGGTTTTACCATCGCTTTTACATATAAGAATGAGTTGGGCACTAAAAAGTGTTTGAACTTTAAATATTCTTCACCAAAAATTCTGAATTCAAAATTCTCGTTATAATCTTCAATAATAAAAGTAGCCCATCCTTTTCCTGCTTTAGATACTCGATGTTGTACATCGGTAACAATTCCTGCAAACGACAAGCCTAAACCTTCATATTTAGGTAAGTCTCTAAAGTGACCAAGTGACGCATTGCAAAACTTCATTTCGTTTTTAAAATCGTCTAAAGGGTGTGCAGAAATATACATTCCCACCACTTCTTTTTCTTGTGCTAATAACTCCATAGTACCCCAAGTATCGCAAATAGGGATAATAGGTTCTGGTAATTCAACATCAGAAGCCTCTCCAAACATAGATATTTGAGAAGAGTTTTCGTTTTCTTGGAATTTATTTCCAAAACGCAAGGCTTTTTCTATAAACTTTTGTCCTTTTTCATCTTCAACAAAATACTGTGCTCTGTGGGTATTGGTGAAAGAATCAAAACCACCCGCTAAGATTAAGCCTTCAAAGGCTTTTTTATTGGCAACACGTAAATCAACACGTTTAGCCATGTCAAAAACAGAGGTGAAATGTCCGTTTTCTTTACGTTCGTTAATAATTGCTTTTACGGCTGAGGCACCAACACCTTTAATAGCAGCCATACCAAAACGTACAGCGCCTTCTTTATTTACAGAGAATTTTGAGAACGATTCATTAACATCGGGTCCTAAAACTTCCAGTCCCATACGTTTACATTCTTCCATAAAAAATGAAACCGATTTAATATCGTTCATATTATTAGAAAGAACGGCAGCCATATATTCGGCAGGGTAGTGGGCTTTTAAATAGGCAGTTTGGTAGGCAATCCATGCATAACAAGTAGAGTGCGACTTATTAAAGGCATAGGATGCAAAGGCCTCCCAGTCGGTCCAAATTTTCTCTAGTTTTTTCTCGTCATGTCCATTCGCTTTGGCTTGATCTACAAACTTAGGCTTCATTTTAGCTAGTACGGCAATTTGCTTTTTACCCATTGCCTTACGCAGTACATCGGCTTCACCTTTAGTAAAATCGGCTAATAACTGAGAAAGTAACATTACTTGCTCCTGATATACTGTAATACCATAGGTTTCTTTCAAATAGCCTTCCATGGCAGGTAAATCGTACTCAATGGCTTCATCTCCGTGTTTTCTGCGAATAAATGAAGGTATGTATTCCATTGGACCTGGACGGTACAAGGCATTCATGGCAATTAAATCGGCAAAAACAGTTGGCTTTAATGAGCGCATGTGTTTTTGCATCCCTGGAGATTCGTATTGGAATATCCCTACGGTTTCTCCTCGTTGGAATAACGCATAGGTTTCTTCATCATCAATAGGGAAATTTTCAGGATCTAAATCAACATTATGTCGCGCCTTAACAATCTTAACAGTATCTTTAATAAGGGTTAATGTTTTTAACCCCAAGAAATCCATTTTTAATAATCCAGCATCTTCTACCACCGAGTTGTCAAACTGGGTAACGTACATGTCGGAATCTTTAGCCAAGGCAACAGGTACGAACTTTGTAATATCGTCTGGCGTAATAATAACTCCACAGGCATGAATCCCTGTATTACGAACAGAACCTTCTAAAATTCTAGCTTTATTAATGGTCTCTGCCATTAAATCCGATCCGTTAGACAGTCTTTTTAATTCGTTTACCAGTTCAATTTCTTCTGCACGAAGCTTTTCTTTTAGCGTTTTTTCATCTAAAGAAAATATTTTTTTCAGCTTCATACCAGGAATTAACTTGGCAATTCTATCAGCTTCAAATAGTGGTAAATCTAAAACACGAGCAGTATCTCTAATAGAAGATTTGGCCGCCATGGTACCGTAGGTAATAATTTGCGCTACCTGATTGGCTCCATATTTATCAATTACATAATCCATTACACGCCCTCTTCCTTCATCATCAAAATCAATATCAATATCGGGCATCGATACACGTTCAGGATTTAAGAAACGCTCAAAAAGTAAATCGTACTTAATTGGGTCAATATTGGTAATCCATAAACAGAAAGCTACTACAGACCCTGCTGCTGAACCACGACCAGGACCTACAGAAACATCCATGTTTCTAGCTTCTCGAATAAAATCTTCTACAATTAAGAAGTATCCAGGGTACCCAGTTTTTTCAATTACTTCAAGCTCAAAGTCTAAACGTTCTCGAATGCTTTCGGTAATTTCACCGTATCGTTTTTTAGCTCCTTCGTATGTTAAGTGGCGTAAAAAATTGTTTTCCCCTCTTTTCCCTCCATCTTCATTGTCTTTATCATCTTTAAATTCATCAGGAATATCAAAAGCAGGTAATAATACATCACGAGCTAGGGTGAAAACTTCTACTTTGTCTACAATTTCTTGAACATTAATAATTGCTTCAGGAAGATCTGCAAACAATGTTTTCATTTCATCGGAAGTCTTAAAGTAGTATTCGTCATTAGGTAGTCCATAACGATATCCTCTTCCTCTTCCTTTTGGTGTGGCCTGTTTTTCACCATCTTTAACACATAATAAAATATCATGTGCATTGGCATCTTCTTTATTTAGATAAAAAGTGTTGTTGGATGCAACAATTTTTATAGCGTGTTTTTTTGAAAACTCTAAAAGTGTTTTATTAACAACTCTTTCATCTTCTTGATTATGGCGCATTAATTCGATATATAAATCGTCGCCAAATTGTTCTTTCCACCAAAGTAATGCTTCTTCGGCTTGTGCTTCACCAACGTTTAGTATTTTACTAGGTACTTCTCCATATAAGTTCCCTGTTAAAACAATAATATCTTCTTTGTATTTTTTAATTACTTCTCTATCAATTCTAGGAACATAATAAAAACCTTCTACAAAGGCGATAGAAGACATCTTTGCTAAATTGTGATATCCTTTTTTATTTTTTGCTAATAATACAACTTGATTTCCGTTGTCTTTTTGACTTTTATTTGTGTGATCTGTACATACATTAAACTCACAACCTATAATTGGCTTTAATGGTTTGCCTGTAGCTTCTTCACCTTTTTCCAGCGCCTCTTTGTTGGCTGCCTCTACAGCTTTATTGTGTCTTAATACTGCTTCTACAAAATGAAACGCCGCCATCATATTAGCGGTATCGGTCATGGCAATTGCAGACATGTTATCTTTTGCAGCTGCTTTTACAATATTACCAATTTGTATGGTTGATTGTAAAACTGAATATTGTGTGTGGTTATGTAAATGCGCAAACTGTACATCTTTTAATGCTGCTAAACCTTCAGAAGTAGAAATTGTATTCGCATCTTCTGATGTAGAAGTTTTCTTCTTGCGTATTTTTTCACTTTCCTTTTTTAGGTTTAAGTGTTTTAACCCGATAACTTGAATAGGCATCGGATTTACTTCTGTATAACGTTTAAAATAATCAGAAGGAACATCTAATTTTTCTTCTGTATACTGACGTAAACGTATCAATTCTAAAAAGCATCGTGTTGTTGCTTCTACATCGGCCGTTGCATTATGGGCTTCACCAAATCCAGATCCAAATAAATGCTGGTGTAATTCGGTAAGTGTTGGTAGTTTAAACTTACCTCCACGTCCACCTGGAATTTGACACAGTTGTGCAGTATGCTCTGTACACGTATCTAAAATAGGGAGTGCTGTTAAATTGTTTTCTACTCCTAAACGATGGAATTCACATCCCATGATGTTAATATCAAAACCAACATTTTGACCTACAACAAACTTTGTTTTACTTAATGCTTCGTTAAACAATTCTAATCCTTCATCTAAGGTAATACCTTGTTCAATAGCTAAATCAGTAGAAATACCATGAATACGTTCAGCATCATAAGGAATATTAAAACCATCTGGCTGAATAAGGAAATCATTATGTTCAATTAAATTCCCTAACTCATCATGCAATTGCCATGCAATTTGAATGGCTCTTGGCCAATTATCGGTATCGGTAATTGGAGCGTTCCAGCTTTTAGGTAATCCAGTAGTTTCAGTATCGAAAATTAAATACATCGAGAATGTTTAATTGTTGAAGTGTTGAGTAAAAACAAAGTGTAAAAATACAAAGAATTTATGTTGTGTGTATATAGAAGTTATTAATTAGCAGTAATTAATTAGGATGCTTGATTTACTGTGTTTTAATTGTAACTCATTGTTATGTAGATGTTAAGTTTTAAATAATTGAGATGAAAAGCAATTGATAATCAATTAATAAAAGTATCTTTGTTCTTTATCTAATTATAATATTTTTTTACAATGAAAGAAGGAACAGTAAAGTTCTTCAATGAATCTAAAGGATTTGGATTTATTACAGAAACAGGATCAAACACAGAACATTTTGTACACGTATCAGGTTTAATCGATGAGGTTAGAGAAGGTGATACCGTAGAGTTTGAACTTAAAGAAGGAAAAAAAGGATTAAACGCAGTTAACGTTAGAGTGTTATAGTATACCTCCGAAACTTATTTTTCTTAAGAGCTTGTTTTTCAGGCTCTTTTTTATTGTAATAATGTAAGGTTTTTTCTTTTTAATGAAAAAAAAATTATATTTTTGCGCCCACTTATCACGAGATGGTAAGATTTATTAATAATCAAGGTCGCGTACCTTAAAAATTAAAATTATGCCTGTAAAAATTAGATTACAAAGACACGGTAAAAAAGGAAAACCTTTTTATTGGGTAGTAGCTGCGGATTCAAGATCAAAAAGAGACGGACGTTTCTTAGAGAAAATTGGAACGTACAACCCTAATACTAACCCTGCAACTATCGATTTAAATGTTGATGGAGCTGTAGCTTGGTTACAAAAAGGTGCTCAACCAACAGATACTGCAAGAGCTATTTTATCTTACAAAGGAGTTATGTTGAAGAACCACTTAGCTGGTGGAGTAACAAAAGGAGCTTTAACTCAAGAACAAGCAGATGCTAAATTTGCAGCGTGGTTAGAGGAAAAAACTGGAAAAGTTACTGGAAAAGTTGATGGTTTAGCAAAAGCGGAAGCTGATGCAAAAGCAAAAGCTTTAGAAGCTGAAAAAGCTGTAAATGAAGCACGTATTGCTGCAAACACTCCTGCACCTGCAGATACAGAGGAAGTTGCTGCTGATAATGGAGCTGATAGCGAAGAATAAAAAACTGTACTGCGATGATGCAAAAAGAGGATTGCTTTTATCTTGGCAAAATCGTTAAAAAACATAGTTTTAAGGGTGAGGTAGTTATTAAGTTAGATACTGATGAACCCGATCTTTACGAAAATTTGGAATCAGTTTTTGTCGATTTAGGCAATAATCTGGTTCCTTTTTTTATTGAAAAATCTTCATTAAGTAAAAGTACTATGTTTCGCGTTAAATTTGAAGACGTAGATTCTGAACAAGATGCAGACGCTATTATGCGATCTGGAATATACTTACCACTAAATTTGTTACCTAAACTTTCAGGGAATAAATTTTATTACCATGAAGTTATTGGTTTTAAAATAGTTGATACTTCTTTTGGAGAAGTAGGAACAATTGTTAGCATTAATGACACTTCTGCTCAACCTTTATTTGAAATTGATGGTAATAATGGAGATGAAATTTTCATTCCAATGATTGATGAGTTTATTAAGAATGTAGATAAAGAAAATAAACTTGTTGAAGTTACTACTCCTGAAGGACTGATTGATTTGTATTTAGAATAAGTTTTTCTAAAAAAAAATAAAAAAAAGGGGACTTTTTGAATTATAAGATTAAATATTCTTTAATCTTTGAACATCTGTAATTTGATAAGATATCCCATTGAAATTTTTCTTTATAACTACTTTTTCTAGCCAAAAAACAGAACCGCTGTGGAATAATGGTAAAAGTAAAAATTTCTTTAATTTCTTTTTGCTAGATCGGATAGCTCTTTCTTTTGATAAGTTGATTTTCATATAAGTAAGGTTTTAAAAAATTATCTTCTTAAGGGGAAAAAACCAGCGGCAAATATCAGTGTTTTTAATATAAAAAAAAAAAAGGAACTGTTAAAAAAAGTATATTTTTAAAAAACATATTCAAACACGAAGTCTTCACTGTTTTCAAATATTTTTTCTACACCAATATACTTGAAACCTAGTTTTTCTAATAGTTTTTGAGAAGCCTTGTTTTTAGGCATGGTAAAAGCATATACTTTTTCTTGTTTAAATGTTGTTCTAACATATTTTATAATAAGTTTTGTTGCTTCAGCTGCATAACCTTTGTTTCTGGCTTCAGGTAGAAATGCGTAACCAATATCTATAAAATCTAATTTTTCTCGTTGCAATGCAGTTGACGTTCCTATAGGTTGATTGGTGTCTTTAAGAATCACCGTAAAAAAACCTAATCCGTTTGTTTGTAGGTTTTTTAATAGCGTGTCTTTTAGGTAACTCTCAGTTTCTTTTATGGATTTTAAATTTTTATCGCCAATAAATTGTATCCAATCAGGATTGTTGAAAAGGTTAAAATAAAATGGAGCATCATTTATTTTTGCTTCTCTAATAATTAGTCTTTCACTTTCTAAATGCATCCCATAAAGATAAAATAAAAATGTATTTTTACTGACCTTAATTTAGAGTATAAAAAAATGAGTTTATTACAAGAGTTAGAAGAGAGAAGTGGCAACCAATGTGAGCTTTGTACTGCAAAAGATAATTTATCAATTTATGAAGTTCCTCCTATGTCTACAGGTGGTGTAGATGGAAGTTTGCTGGCATGTAGTACTTGTGTTGAGCAAATAGGAGATGTTGAAAAAACAGAGGCAAATCATTGGCGTTGTTTAAATGACTCTATGTGGAGTGAATTTAGAGCTGTGAAAATAGTTGCTTGGAGAATGCTTTCTAGACTTCGTAAAGAAGGTTGGCCACAAGACTTGTTGGATATGCTATATTTAGAAGATGATGATTTACGCTTTGCGAAAGAAAGTGGTGATCATTTAGATGAAAGCGAAAAAATAATACATAGAGATGCTAACGGGGCAATTTTACAAGCTGGAGATTCTGTTGTATTGATTAAAGACTTAAAGGTAAAAGGATCTAGTATGGTAGCTAAACAAGGTACGGCAGTGCGTAGAATTTCGTTAGATCATGAAAATGCTAAATATATAGAAGGAAAAGTTGGGCCAACTCAAATTGTAATTATTACAGATTATGTGAAGAAAATGGCTGAAAAAGAATAGTCTAATAAATTAAAATAAATTAAAATGAAAAAGATAGTTTTTACACTAGCAATGTTTAGCATTGCTATGATTGGGTATGCGCAAACACCTGTTGTACAGGGTGCAGATGGTAAAGTTGGGATTGGAACAACTACTCCAAGTGCTAAACTTGAAGTAGTACATGAAACTAACTCAGGAGAAGTTTCTAAAGTAGGAATGACAGTAATTAGAAATACACAAATAAGTGCAAATGGAACTAGTTATGATACAGGTGTTTATTCACGTATAGGGAGTTTCTCTATTCCTTCAGGAATAACTGATTCAGGTTATAGAATTGGAGTAAACGCAAGTTCTTTTGCTGTGTCAAATAATTTTGCAGGTATCTTAAAAGATAACGTTGGAGTTTGGGCTAGGGCAGGAATTCATGTAGCAACCCCTGGAGCAACAATTAAAAGAGCCGTAGCTGTTAACGCCGAGATTTTAGATAATGTAACAGGAACAACCATTGAGAATGCCTATGGAGTTTTTATATCAACCAATGGTTACAATCAATCCAATGTAATTAACAGGTACGATTTGTATGCAGGTACAGCAGCTGCTAAAAATTATTTTGCAGGAAATGTAGGTGTTGGTGTTCAAAATCCAAAAGCTAAATTACATGTAGCTAATAATATTACTGGACAAGGAGATTCAAAAGCTAATATGAGTGAAAATTCAATATTAACTTTAAAACCACATGCTACCAATTCAACAAATATGCAGTTTGCACAGGTGAATAATGGTAACGGAATGGGGATTCAGGTTACAAATTCAAGTAATACAGCGAATTGGGATATTGCATTAAACCCTTATGGAGGGAATATAGGAATAGGTACAGCAAAACCAGAGACAAATTCAATACTTCATATAAAAGATCTAACAAAATCATCTAAAATAACTATTGAAACAGCTGATGATAAAGAAGCTTTAATAAATTTTTCAGGGCAAACATCTGAATTTTCTTTAGGGTATGTTAGAAGTGATGGATCTTTTAGATTTGTACTAGGAGATCAGTTAAACTCTAATGAGAGAATGCGTATTGATTCAAAGGGTAAGGTAGGAATAGGAACAACAACTCCTTCTGAAAAATTAGAAGTATATAACTCGGTTACTACACCAGGTGTTATATCATTAAGAAGTTCTAGAAATGATGCTAGTTATGTAGATGTAGGAAGAGTAGTAGCTAAACAAGGAACAACTGAAGTTTCAAGAATAGGTATGCCTAGAGCAGGAGGTACAAATACAGGATTTCTTACGTTTTGGACTAAAGAATCGAATTCTTCTCCGTTAAAAGAGAGTATGCGAATTAATGAGAAAGGTAATGTAGGTATTGGAACAACAGATACAAAAGGTTTTAAATTAGGAGTAAATGGTAAAATAGCAACTACGGAAGTAAAAGTAGCAACTTATGCAAATTGGTCAGATTTTGTTTTTGAAAAAGAATATAAATTACCAACACTTACACAGGTTGAAAATCATATAAAAGAAAAAGGACATTTAAAAGATATACCAAGTGCAGCAGAAGTTAAAAAAGAAGGTTTCTTTTTAGGGGAAATGGATGCTAAATTATTGCAAAAGATAGAGGAATTGACTTTGTATACTATCCAGCAAGAGAAGCAACTTAAAAGACAATTAAATTTAATTGTTAATCAGACAAAAGAAATTAAAGAGTTAAAATCTGAAAATAAAGAGATTAAAAAGTTAGCGAAAGAAATAGAGTTAATTAAACAGAAATTAAAATAAATTAAAATGAAAAAGATAGTTTTTACACTAGCAATGTTTAGCATTGCTATGACTGGGTACGCGCAAACTGTAGTTGAAAAAACACCTGAGGGTAATGTAGGAATAGGTACAAATACACCAAAAAATAAAAATGAAAGCACGGGAGTAGCAACAGTTTTACATGTAAAGAAAACGGATGTTTCAGGAGATGTAGAAGTAGCTAGATTTGAAGGAGGAAATGATAGTAATAATACAGCAGCCATTGTTAGAATTAACCATGCAAATGATAGAGGGTTATATTTAAAAGGAGGAAGAAGAAATAGTGACAGATCATTTGGTGAAATAGGAGTGATTGGTACATTAGGAGATTTAGAAACGCCATCAATTATATTAGATGATCAAGGTGTAATGAGTGTTGGAGGTGATGTTAGCCCTGCAGGAGGATTAAGCCCCGATAAATCAAGAAAATTGTATGTAAATGGAGGGTTAACTATTAATAGGGGAAATATATTATCTTTTGATAAAGATTATTATGTTCATGCTTATAGTCAATATGATAATAGTGTGCCTGAAACACGTTATTTAAATTATGGTTATTACGGGCATAGATGGGAAACTAGAAAAGGAGTAGGAATGGTTATTCTAGGGAATAATAATAATATTGGTGTTGGTATAACAAGTCCTTCTGAAAAATTAGAAGTATACAACTCGATTACTACTCCAGGTGTTATATCATTAAGAAGTTCTAGAAATGATGCTGGTTATGTAGATGTAGGAAGAGTAGTAGCTAAACAAGGAACAACTGAAGTTTCAAGAATAGGTATGCCTAGAGCAGGAGGTACTTATACTGGGTTTCTTACGTTTTGGACTAAAGAAACGAATTCTTCTCCGTTAAAAGAGAGTATGCGAATTAATGAGAAAGGTAATGTAGGAATAGGAACAACAACTACTGGAAATCATAGATTAGCTGTTGAAGGTTCAATAGGAGCAAGAGAGATAAAAGTAGAAGCTTATCCTAACTGGTCAGATTTTGTATTTGAAAAAGAATATAAGTTGCCAACACTTACACAGGTTGAAAATCATATTAAAGAAAAAGGTCATTTAAAAGATATTCCAAGTGCAGCAGAAGTAAAAAAAGATGGTTTCTTTTTGGGAGAAATGGATGCTAAATTATTACAAAAGATAGAAGAATTAACTTTGTATACTATTGAACAAGAAAAGAAAATAAATAAAACAGAAAACATTAATAAAAAGTTACTATCTGTTATAGAAAAATTAGAAAAAAGAATAACTAAGCTAGAGGAAAAGGAATAAGATGAAAAGGATAGTTTTTATAATTGTTGTTTTGTTGCTTTCAGAAGTAACATTTTCACAGACTTTTACGCATAATGAGAACCCAGTAGGTATGGAACACAATATGCTTTTTAATGCAAATACTAGGTCTAGGTTTCAAGTAACGCAAACAGGTAGTGCATTATTAAGTTTAGATTACTTGTTTGATGGGAAATTTATTCCATCTTACACTTCAACAGCTCCTACAGTAAGTACGCCCACAGTTATTTTAATAGAAGGCTTGGTAAATTGGCATAGCCAAAGAGGAGCTTGGGTAGGTTGGTCAACTAGATATTGGCAAGCAAAGCGATTTAAAATAGAAGGATTTAATGTTTATAAAGAAAATGCTTGGAAAACAATTGCAGATTATTCTACACAAGATTATACTGGAGGTACTAAGTTTATAGCAAAAGTGCCAGCAGGTTCGTATACTAAATTACGTTTTACTTTTTATGAAGCTACTGGTCAAGATGGAAGATTAGGAGTGTCGGAATTATTTTACTTACATCCAGAAGCTGTTAGGCCTTATGAAGGGTTGTTAAATGCTACAAATGATACTTGGAGTGAAAATACAAATGGACTTTATACTAGTAAAAAAGTAGGTATAGGAACATCGGATACTTTTGGCTATAAATTAGCAGTAAATGGAAGAATAGGGGCAAAGGAAGTTAAAGTAGAGGTAAATAGTGCATGGCCAGATTTTGTTTTTGAAAAAGAATATAAATTACCAACACTTACACAGGTTGAAAGTCATATAAAAGAAAAAGGGCATTTAAAAGATATACCAAGTGCAGCAGAAGTAAAAAAAGAAGGCTTCTTTTTGGGTGAAATGGATACTAAATTATTACAAAAGATAGAAGAGTTAACCTTATATACTATTGAACAAGAAAAGCAGCTTAAAAAACAGTCTAAAAGTATAGAAAAATTAGAGGCTTTAGTAGAGAAGTTATTAGAAAATAAAAAACAAAATACTACTAAGTAGAATTTTGTTAGTTTTATATACTTAAAAAGGTCAAAACATTTAAGTTTTGACCTTTTTTAATTTCACTTAAAAAGTAGTTTATTTCTCAGTATTATAAAATACTTTATAAAATTTCATTTTCTTTTCTTCATCATACCCCTGCTCCAAATAGTCAGAAGAAGCATCAGGAGCATCAACATCAATTTTAATTTGAATGTTGGTATCTAGTTTTATTTCTGTTTTAAACTTGCTTTTTTCCTTCTTTAATACAGCGTCTGAAACATCAAAATTATTACGAATTAAAACGTCGTTTAATTTTTCAAAATGTTTTTTATAGTCTTCAAACATTCCTTTATGCTTGTCTTCTTCAAAAACTTCATCTTTAAAACCATGGTAATCTACACTTTCGTGTTCTTTAAAGTAATCAACCGTATTGGCTAAAAAATTACTTTGTTCTTGTTTTCCAAGTTCAGGTTTTATAATTTCTTCAGAAAATTCTTTACACATTTCTAAATAATTCTGCGTGTGTAAATTACGGTCATCGGCATATTTTACACTTAAGAAATTTTTAATCCAATATTGTGCATCGTAGTTGTTATTGTCTATAGATAAAACAACAGTCCCTTCCGTATCGGAAGAATTTAAGATTAAACAACCTTTATCAAGTTTTTTTGTTGAAATTCCTTTTTGAACCACTACATCAAAACTTTCATCATCTAAATAAGTTTGAAAAAAATCAACTTTACTTTCAATTTTAAAAATACCTACAGCTTCTGTTAAAACGTCTTTATATTCAATACCTTCAAAATAAGCAACAATAACATCACCAGTTTTTATATTAGCAGAGTTTGATTGCTCGTATAAATGGTTTACAATATTTTTAGAATGTTCTATAAAAACCTCTTTGCTATCGTCTTCAAAAATATCTGAAGTATATTTGTTAAGTTCATTTAAACGTACATCTGCATGATGACTAAAACGATAACTTTGAGTTACAGTACTGAAGTTTTTTAATAAAAAAGGCATTAATAATTCATAACTTTCTTCATCGAAACGAACTAAGCTTTCCGATAAAGCATTTTGTCCGCTATTGTATTTATTAGCAACTTTATGAATAATACATTTGTTAATTTCTGCACGAGTTCTTTTAATCATCTTCTAAAAAATTGGAAGACAAAAATATAAAAACTAAAGTTTTAATTTAAACTGTTCAGGAAGTAATTTAAAAGTCTTGCGATGATATGGTGTTATACCAAATTCACGAATAGCATTTCGATGCTCTTTTGTAGGGTATCCTTTATTTTTTTTCCAGTTGTATTGCGGGAATTCTTTATGAATTTTCTCCATATACTCATCTCTATAAGTTTTTGCTAAAACTGATGCAGCTGCAATACTCATAAACTTAGCATCTCCTTTTACTATAGTTTGATGAGGTGTTTCTTTATAAGGTTTAAACTTATTTCCATCTATAATAATAAATTCTGGCTGAGGAGAAAGTTGCTCTATAGATCGATGCATACCAGTTATTGAAGCTTGTAAAACATTTATCTCGTCAACTTCTTCATGTTCAACAAAAGAAACAGCGTATGCTAAAGCATGCTCTTCAATATAAGGACGAAGTAGTTGGCGCTTTTTTTCTGAAAGTTGTTTCGAATCATTTAAAAAATCATGTTGAAAATTATCAGGTAAAATAACTGCAGCTGCCACAACAGGACCAGATAAACAACCTCTGCCGGCTTCGTCAGTTCCTGCTTCTAAGGTAACTCCACTATAGTTTAATTTCAACATGCTACAAATTAACAGTTTTCAAAGAAATTATTCACAATTTTTGTCGTTTAATTATTTTACTTTTGTTGTTATGAAGAAAATTTTTTTAGTGCTTTTTTGTTTGTTAAGTGTCCATATGCTTTTTTCTCAAATAAGAAATGTTGATGGAAGTTTTGGAAAAGTCCCTAGAAGAGGAACCGATTCGTTACCGGATAATGAAATTGAAGTGATACTTAGTGGGAAAACAAAGTATACCGATTATAAAATTATATCGTTTAAAAATGATACAACTATAGTTGATACTACATTAACCTTAAAAAAACATTATAAATTTAATTTTTTAAGAAAAGATAATTTTGAACTATTGGGGTTTCATAATCAAGGGCAAACATTTAATAATTTAGCCTATAATTTTGATAATATTTCTAAATTCCCAGATATTGGTTTTAGAGCAAAGCAATTTAATTATTTTAAAATTGAAGATATAGATTATTATCACGTTCCAACGCCTACTACAGAAGTTATGTATAGAACAGGATTGGAACAAGGACAAGTATTAGATTTTTTATTTACGACTAATTTTTCTAAACGCTTTAATGTGGGGGTAGCATATAAAGGACTACGTTCATTAGGTGCGTATAGAAGGTCTTTATCTAGTTCAGGGAATTTTAGATTAAGTTTTAGGTATGAAAGTCCTAAGGAGCAATATGCTATAAGAGGACAAATTGTAAATCAAGATTTTTTTAATGAAGAAAATGGAGGGCTAACAGATGAGTCTTTAGATTATTTTTTAAATAATGACCCAAATTTTAGTAGTAACAGAGGACGATTAGATGTTAATTTAAATAATGCAGAAAATACTTTTGAAGGGAAACGATTGTATTTTGAACACACTTTTAAGTTATTATCATCTAAAGATAGTTTGCATGAAAAAGATTTCTCTAATTTAAAAATAGGGCATTCTTTTACAAGAGATTCAAAGTTTTACCGTTATAATCAAACAACAGCAACCCCTTATTTTGGTGACACAGGAGCTTTTGGAAGTGTAAATAATAAAACAGATTTTTTACTTTATAATAATCAAGTGTTTTTAGATTTTAATTCTAAATATGTATTGGGTAAGTTTAGAGTTAAAGCTGATTATACTACTTATAAATACGGATATGAAAACTTGCAGAATAATTTAGTAGGAATAACTAAAAATAAGTTAACAGGAGACGCAGTCTCGTTTGGAGCTGATTGGAATGGAAAAGTAAAAGATTTTTATGTAAATGCATCTGCAAGCTTAACGCCAGGTAGTGGAAGACTTTCTGGAAATAATTTAAAAGCTGAAGCTTTATATAAAAAAGATAGTGTGTTTACGGTAAAAGCTAAATTAGGTATTAGTAATAAGCTTCCTAACTTTAATTTCTTATTGCATCAGAGTAGTTATAATACTTATAATTGGGAAAATAACTTTTCATCAGTAGGTACACAAACTTTAGGTGGTGTAATAGAATCTAAATGGGGAAATGCTTCTGTAGATATTACTAATATTGATAATTACACTTATTTTGATGAAAATAATTTACCTAAGCAGTTTTCAGGTAATGTAAATTATTTAAAAGCCAAGATATCCAAAGAGTTTACCGTGGGTAAATTTGGTTTAGATAATACTATAATGTATCAAAAGGTAGCAAGTGGTAGCGATGTTTTTAGAGTACCTGAAATTGTAACAAGAAATACGTTGTATTATTCAGATAGTTGGTTTAAGGGTGATCCTTTATTTGTACAGATTGGAGCAACTTTAAACTATTTTTCAAAATATAAAGCAAATGCATATAATCCATTGTTAGCTGAATTTACCTTGCAAAACAATACAGAGATTGGTTACCCAACAGTAGACTTATTCTTTAATGGGAGGGTCCGTAGAACACGTATCTATTTTAAGGCAGATAATGTGAGTTCTTTTTTCTTAAAGAAAAATTATTTGTCAGCACCTAATTATCCATATAGAGATTTTGTGATTCGTTTTGGAATTGTTTGGAACTGGTTTATATAAAATGAAAAAACAGTTAAAACAAAATTGGAAACTATTTTTAATAGCTAGTTTAACTTTAGGATTAGCTCCTTTTAAGCCACCTCATATTATAGGAAAGCTAAAATGGATTGCAGGAGGAAATGCTTTTTCCGGAGAACAAGCAATGCAGTTTCAAGATTGGTTTGATGTTTTATTACATGGCAGTCCTTGGCTACTTTTAGTAGTGTCTGCTATTTTAAATTTTTCATCATTACTGGTAAAAAACGATTCGGAATAGAACTTTCTTTTTTTCCTATTGAAATAAAACCTTGACTTTCATAAAAAGGCTGTGCATTAGGATCTGCTAGTAATGACATAACCTCAATATTTAAAATTTTAGATTTTTCAATAGCGTGTGCTAACAACTGTTTTCCAATTTTTTGACCAATAACATTTGGGAGCACAAATAAAAATTCCAACTCTATGGTATTATTATGAGGTTGGTTTAATATATAAAAACCAGCGATTTTATTGTTCTTTATAAATTTATAAACCATCATTTCTTCAATCATCTTAGAGGTAACTGTTAAATCATCTTCCCAGCTTTTAATAAGTTCCTTGGAGTACCCCCAATATTCTTTTGAAATTAATGCGATGTTAGTTAATAATTCTGAATCTTCTATTTCGGCTTTTTTTATCATAAAAAAGAAAACCTCACTGTAATAGTGAGGCTTTATATTATTTTTTTGAAATTTCTCTAATTTTAATTCTAAATGCAGCGAATAATAAGGTCATAAATGGACTTAAATAATTAAAAACAGCATATATAGCATACTCACCAACTCCAACGCCTAATACACCAGATTGATAAGCTCCACACGTATTCCATGGTATTAATACAGAGGTTACAGTACCAGAGTCTTCTAAAGTTCTACTTAAATTCTCTGGAGCTAAGCCTTTATCTTCGTACGCTTTTTTAAACATTTTACCTGGGATTACCAATGCTAAATATTGATCAGAAGCTACTATGTTTAAACCTAAACAACTAACAACGGTACTGGCAAATAGCCCAAAAACAGAGCTAGCTATAGAAAGTAAGGCTTTCGTAATTTTAGCTAAAGCACCAATTGCATCCATAATACCTCCAAAAACCATAGCACAAATAATTAAAAAGATAGTCCATAACATTCCGTTCATTCCACCTGCACTAAATAATTCAGTTAGTTTTTCATTATCAGTTTGCACTTGAGTATCCGTTAAAACGGCGTTTACAACCGACTGGAATCTCGATTCTGCTAGAGCATCTAATACGTCACCTTGAAAAATAAATCCGAAGATGGCAGCTAATACAACTCCAGTTCCTAAAGCAACTAACGGTTTTGTTTTCAATAAAATCATTACAATTACAATTCCTGGAACCAAAAATAACCAAGGAGAAATATGAAACGTATTTTTTATACTAGCTAATAAATTACTTACGTCTGCATTTCCAGTAGTGTCAATAGTTGTACTTAAAATAGAAAATACAATTAAGGTAATTATAATAGTTGGCACTGTAGTGTATGCCATATATTTTATGTGCGTAAATAAATCTGTTCCAGCCATTGCAGGAGCTAAATTTGTAGTATCTGAAAGTGGTGACATTTTATCTCCAAAATAAGCCCCAGAAATTACTGCACCAGCAATCATTCCTGTTGGAATTCCTAAGGCGCTACCAATTCCTACCAATGCAATACCAACCGTAGCAGAGGTAGTCCAAGAACTTCCTGTTGCAATAGATATAATTGCAGCAATTATTACAGATGCCGGTAAAAATATTTCTGGACTTAGTACTTGTAAACCATAATATACCATTGCAGGTATAATTCCGCTAACTAACCAAGTACCAGCTAATGCACCAACCAAAAATAAAATCATAATAGGAACAAAAACACTTTTCCAGTTTTCCCAGATTTCAGCAATCATTCTTTGCCAAGTAACCTTATTTAAAAAACCAACTACAGCAGCAATAAAACCTCCTATTAATAAAATATATTGATTTGAGTAATCTCCTAACCAAGCACCGTCTGCATAAAAAATATTATAGGCTAATAAGCTCATTAAAATAATTACAGGAATTAAAGCTTCCCAAATATTTAGCTCTTTATTGTCAATAATTTTCTGATCTTCAATATTAATTTCAGATAAGTTTTTATTTTCTTGCATTGTATGGTTTTTTTCGGTTTGTAATGTTACGATTTTGTAAAGAATTATACAAATAGAATCAGTTTAGTACTTTTGCCAACTATGGATTCATTAACTCAAATTGTTTTAGGTGCTGCTTGCGGAGAAATAGCACTAGGAAAAAAAATAGGAAATAAGGCATTATTATTTGGTGCAATAGGCGGTACAATACCCGATTTAGATGTGTTTATCGGAGGCTGGTTATATGGAAATGAAATTGATGCGATGGCTTTTCATCGGGGATTTATGCATTCTATTTTATTTGCAGTTCTAGGTTCTTTTCTTTTTGGTTGGATAACTTTTAAATTATACAATACAGGTAAACGTCTTGGAACTACAACGCTTAAAAATTGGATTTTGCTATATTTCTTATCCATTTTCACGCATCCTATTTTAGATAGTTTTACACCTTATGGAACGCAATTATTTTTACCTTTTTCTGATTATAGAGTAGCATTTAATAATATTTCTGTAGTAGATCCTTTATATACACTTCCTTTCTTATTATGCCTACTTGTTGCTATGTTTTATAATAGAAAAAGAACGAGAAGAACAGTTTGGGTAAAAGCAGGGATTTACATCAGTTCTGCCTACATGTTATTTACTATTGGTAATAAAATTCATATTGATTCAGTTTTTAAAAAATCATTTGATAAAGCAGATATTTCTTATAGTAGGTATTCTACACAACCTACTATTTTTAATAATGTTTTATGGTATGGAATTGCTGAAACTGATGAGAGTTATAAAGTAGGATTTTACTCTTTATTTGATTCCAAAAATAAAGTAGATACAATTTTAACAATTCCTAAAAAACATAATTTACTTGATATCGATAATGCTGATATTAAAACGTTGCGATGGTTTAGTAATAATTATTACAACCTTGTTCCAATTGACTCCTCAAAGAATGTACAATACTTAGATTTACGTTATCCTTTGTTGAATCCTGATGATGTAAACACATCTGTATTTAGTTTTGAATTGAAAAAAGATGGAAATCGTTGGGATATGGTTCCATTTAATGGGAAACCACCTTCAAAGGAAGATTTTAAAAAATTTAAAGAGAGAATTTACGGTAAATAGAAAAACCCCTCAATTATGAGGGGTTTTCTTATTTAAAAGCTTAGTGATATTAAACTAGAACTTCTTGTTTTAAAACCCCAACTTCTAGCATACATTGTTTCATCATTTGATATGTTCTTTCTATGTCGTTATCCAAACCAATAGAAAAACGAATTAATCCATCAGTTAATCCCATTTGAGCTTGTTCATCTTCTGGTATTTCTGATGAGGTTGAAGTTCCTGGGGCTGAGAATAAAGTTTTATAAAACCCTAAGCTTACAGCTAAATAACCTAAGTTTTTTTCTTGCATTAATTCCATTAAAGCGTTTGCTTTATCTAGCGAACCAACATCAATAGTTAACATTCCCCCAAAACCATATTCTTCATTCATCATTGATTTAAAAACTTCGTGTGATGGATGAGATTTTAACCCAGGATATACAGTTTTTAACCCATCTGCTTCAAACTTATTAGCTAAATAAGTAGCGTTTTCACTATGCTTTTTTATACGAATATGTAATGTTCTCATATTCTTTAGTATTGAAGATGAACGTAAAGAATCCATAGAGGAACCTAATAACATGCTTGCTCCATTAATTACACTTTTCTGAGAGTTTATAAAATCTGTACTAGCACATACAACGCCACCCATGGTATCTGAAGATCCGTTGATGAATTTTGTTAGGCTATGAATTACCACATCTGCACCAAATTGTATTGGTGAAATTGAGAGAGGAGAAAAAGTATTATCAACAACAAGTTTTAGATTGTACTTTTTAGCTAAAGCTGCTAAAGCGTTAATATCTGCAACTTCTAATAAAGGATTACTTACAGATTCGCAATAAATCATTTTTGTTTGCTCGTTTATAGCAGCTTCTATAACATCTAGTTTGGTGATATCAACAAAAGAAGTTTCAATATTCATTCTAGGTGTAAAGTTTTTTAAGAATGCATAAGTACCACCATAAATAGTTCTACTTGATACAATGTGATCTCCAGCTCCACAAATTTGTAAAATAGTTGCAGTTATTGCTCCCATACCAGAACCCGCTACGTTAGCAGTTTCTGTCCCTTCCATAGCTGCTAAAGCTTCGCCTAAATATAAGTTTGAAGGAGAAGTGTGACGGGAGTATAAATAACAACCATCAGTATTCCCTTCAAAAGTATCAAACATGGTTTTGGCTTTTAAAAAAGTATAGGTAGAAGAATCAGAAATAGAAGGGTTAACGCCTCCGAATTCTCCAAAATATTGTAGATCTTGAATGTTGTTTGCAGGTTTAAAATCCATAATAAGTATATTTAGTTGTTTATAGGACTATAAATGACTTGTTTTTTTGATTAATAATCAATTAAAATTATTATTTGTAGTTTTTTATTCTTTATTTTGAGCTGAAATTAGTTTTTATAATGGTTTTTTAAACAGAAAATGTTTAAAAAATGTAAATTTTTCAGATGAAATTAGATCAAATTGATAAAAAACTTTTAGAATTACTTCAAAAAGATAGCAAGCAAACTACAAAACAGCTTTCTTTAGTATTAGGTTTGTCGGTAACTGCTGTTTATGAGCGGATTAAAAAGTTAGAGAGGGCAGAGGTAATTACTCAGTATGTAGCTTTAATTAATAAAAACAAAGTAGGGAAGTCTTTTTTAGTTTTTTGCCATATTAAATTAGAAAAACATGCAAAAGAATATATTGCTGCTTTTGAAAGAGAGATTAATAAATTAGAAGAAGTCGCAGAATGCTTTCATGTAAGTGGCGATTATGACTATATTCTAAAAATTTATGTAAAAGATATGGATGAATATCGTGAGTTTATGGTTAATAAACTAACTGCCTTGAAGCACATAGGTAGTACTCATAGTACTTTTACTATTGGAGAAGTTAAGAGTTCTAATATAATAGCTTTAACATAAAAAAAGCGAACAATTAATTGTTCGCTTTTTCAATTTCTATAAAAACATCTTGAGTCTTAATTATTTGATTATAAAATTCTTTTAAATGATGATATTCTTCATTAGTATATATTTTTTTATTGATATTTAATTTAGAATATATGTTAATTGTATTGTTTAGGTTTTTAAAACTTAAAATATACTGACCTCCTTTATTAGGTAAAGCTAAAGCCTTGTTTTTAGGTAAGTGTTTTAAATTATATCCATTAGGTAGCTTTAACGATAATATGTATGTGTAACTCCTTGGGTGTCCATAATCTATTGGATAATCTCGATTGTTAAGTTTAAATGGGTTTTTTACATACCTATCTATTAAAAAAGGATTGATTTTAATCTTATTTCCTAAATTAAAATCGTCAAAAGTAATAGTATAAATTTGATGTAGTGCTTTATTGTTTTGTTCTTTGCTTTTAAACGTTAAATTATCAACTTCTATATTTGAATGTTTAGATTCGAAGTTTTCAATATAATCGTCCTTATTAGTTTCGCTAATTTCTTCTCTATTATTTTTTGCAAAATAACCATTGCTAGAAACTGTTAAAGTACCACTTAATTCATTTTTTTGATTAAAAGATAAAAGAGCTTTTGTAGTTCGGTAAGTTTTCTTACTTAACTTAATAGTTTCCCAATAACTTCCTTTTTTAAAATCCATTACTCTTCCATCTCCATTTAAAGCTATATATTGAACTAAACCAAAAGGAAGTTTTTTGTTTGTAGCATCTAAAAAATAAGTTTTATTATTAATAATAACTTTAACCAATAAATAGTTAAAATCGTTTATTACAGGGTGTAATTTTGTAGGTATAGCTTTATCTCTTGTTGATGTAAGTACTAGGTAGCTTTTTATATTTGCGGCTTGAAGTGCATTGTATAAAGATAAGTTAATATCGAAAATATTTCCAGTTCTATTTTTATAAGCTTTTTTTATTCTAACTTTTTTTGAAGGCCAATATTTTCCATTCCAAATAAAATGGTTTTGAATAGATGAATAAATTTCATTTGCTTTTTCTAAATTATTTTTTATTAAGAATAAACTAGGGTTTAACTCATTTTTAAAAAAACGTTTTTTAGAAATTTGATTATCAAGAAAATTATATTTTAAATTTTTATCGGCATCTTTCCATGTTTTAGTAAACTTTTTTACGCTTCCAGATAAGTTTGTATAGGATTCAAGCTCAAAAGCTAATTTAGAAGTGAAATTTTCTTTACTAAGCATATAACTTTCTTCTTTAAATGCAGGAATATTGTCTATTCCATAATTTAAAATTAAACATTCACCATTGCTTATGCTAGGAGAGTTAATACAGTTCTTTTTTATAGAGGCATTATTCCTGTTAAGTTTTAAGAAACCAATAATTCTAATATTATATTTCCAGTTTCCTAAAATAGCAGCAGTAAAATCACTTTTAACTTTTGGTATGTCAGATTGAAAATACCAATCATCAATTCCTGAATAAGGAGAGGTTACTGAGTATTTATATTCAATAACACTACCTACTTTAATATTTGGGAGTGTAAAAGTTGTTTTTTTCCATTTACTTGATAAATCGACTGTATAAATCTGGTTAGCTTCTAAATGAGTTTCTAAAATTTTATTTTGTGGAGATATATTATAGGTAACTCCTTTTATTGAATGTATTTTTTCTTCTCCATAAAAAGGAATTTTAATGGTGGTTTTATTTTGCCCTTCTTTTTTTAAAATTTTTATTCTAAAATAGTAGTCAGTAGTTTTATTGTAATTTTTGTTCTTATCTAAGTAATAATTAGCGTGTTCATAAAGAACAACCGCGTTAGCGGTTGTGTCTTTGTCATATTCTTTCATGGTTAATTCAAGAATATTTATATTTCCTATTTTGGTTGATTTACTTTTTTGAGAAAAACTATTTAACGTTAGTAAACAAATTGAAATCAAGAATATTTCTTTCATTATTTTTTAGCTAATACAATCTTTTCGGTTTTCTTTTCAATAAGTTGCTTATAAAAAAGTCTTAAAGAATCATAGTACTGAGGAGTAATTATATTAGAGTTCATTTTTAGTAAAGAAGCTAATTTTATTTGGTTACCTTGAACTGTAATTTGATATTTAAATACTCCTAGATTGTCGGGTAATCCAATAGCTAATTCTTTTGGATAAGATTCTACAGTATAATTTTCAGGTATTGTAATTGATACAAAGAATTTATCCTGCCAAGGCATTCCGTAATCTACAGGGAAACTTCTTTCTTTTGTTTTAAAAGGGTTTTCTCTAGAAGTTAAGAAAAACAATGGAGAGAAGTATAATTTATTGTTTATTTCTTCTATTTGACTGTCTCCAGTAAACTTTATAGTTTGTGAAATAGGTTTGTTTAAAGACTCTTTATTAAAGACTTTAAAATCGTCAATTTCCACATCATATTTTTCTTCTAAAGAGGTTATAAAATCTTCTTCTTTTTTAAGGTTGTTTTTTTGACGGTAAAACATAGCTATATGTCCAGTTAAAGATTTTCGTAACATACCATTTATTTCACCAAGAGCATTAATTTTTACATATAATTTATTATCTTCTGTTGTATGTCTTTCAGGCGTTAAGTTTACAGTTTTTGTTCCTCCATTTTCATTAATTTCTCTACCGTACCAGTTTAATGCTCTATATGGGAGTATATTTGGCGTAGCATATTTTTCGGTAGCATCTAATAAAACGTAGTCACCGTTTTCAAAAGTTACTTTGGAAATTAGATAATTAAATCCGTCTTTAGTAGGGAATAAAGAGATACCATTATTTCTAGTACTAACTAAAACTGGATTTGCTTTTAAACCAGCAAAACGTAACATAGAAGTTAACATTAAATTTATTTCGGCAACATTTCCAGTTCCTTCTTTATAAGCTTTTTTTACACCATTATCTGTGTATTTGCCGTTGTAATTATTCCATTTTACTTTTGATTTAACAAAATTAAAAATAGCATTGACTTTCTGAGTGTTAGTGTTTTTATTTGCTAAAACATTTGCTAGATCATTTTTATAATAAGAGGTTTTGTTTAGCTCATTACCAAAACTTGAAGAATTGTATATTGTATTACAAACTTTTTCCCATGTGTTACTATATGTTTTTATAGGAGAGTTAGGAAAGTTGGTCATTGACAATTCATATTTAATACCTCCATAATAATTTTTAATATTTGAAACATATCGCTCATTATTTTTAAGAGCACTGATGTTTTTTGCAGTATAAGTATCTATATTATATTTTAAATTTACTTGAGAAGTTTGAACTTTTGATTTAACACTTGTAAATCCAGATCCACTTCTAGAAGTAGATCTTACTCTATTTTTAAATGATAGTTGACCTTCTCTAGATGATTTCACAGGAGGAATTGAGAAGTATCCTTTACTTGATTTTTTAAACATATACCATTCTGGAGTTTCAATTTTAGCATAATAAAGTTTAATAGGTATGTCTGTTTGGAAGTTTAGTTCATCAATATATCGTTCATAAGGAGATGTTAAAATGTATTTTAGTTCTATAACAGTTCCTTCATTAACATTAGGCATTGTAATTTTTTTAGAGCTTCTGTATTTAGATAGAGTCTCAGAAAAAATATCTTTTTTAGACAGTTTTTTCTTAACTATTTTTCCATTAGAGTCAATATTGTAAGTATATCCTTTAATATTACTAATTTTCTCATCTTCACCTTTATCGGGAGATAAATAAACTAAATTAAAAGTAGATTTATTAAAACCTTCTTTATTATATATTTTAATTTTTAGATGCATTTCATTAATAACTCTGAAACCAGAATTTTGACTAAACTCATAAAAAGTTTTTCTGCCTTTATATAAATATGCTGCATCTGCTGTAGAATCTAGAGGGTAAAATTTTTCTTCAAGTTCTTCTTTTGAAACTTTTCCAAATTTTATTTCTTGTGCATTTATTATTACTGATAAGAATATAGCAATAATGGACAGTATACTTTTCATAGTGATTTTATTTTTTAATTAATTCAGTTCTTAAATTATCAAGTTTAACAACTTTTTTTCTAAATTTCCTGTAAGCTTTATAATCTTCTTTTGGATGAACTCCTTTTTTAAGAGAAAATTCTCTTATATATTTAAAAGAAGTTTCATCTATTTTTTTAAGATTGATAGTATAGGTTCCAAATTTATTGTCAATGTGTTTGTCTTCTGGTAAATTTACTATTGAATAACCTTCTGGAATTTTAAAAGTAAATTCATCTTTATCGGTAAAACCTCTTTTAATATTTAAAGGCCTTTGTCTTTTTCTGTATTTTTTTGGAATTCCAGTAATTCTATTAAACACATTAAGTTTAAATAAATAACTGCTATCTCTTAAGGTTGCAAATTTTTCAATTTTTACAGTTACTTTTTCTGCAAATTCAATCTTATTTTTGTCGTTTGTGTGTTTTATGTCCTCAATTTCTAAATTGTTATTATAATCCCATACGTTTGATTTATAATATTTGTTTAGCTTTTCTTGGGCAAAATCTTCAATTTCGTATTTATCATCATATTGAGTACCGTAAGATTTTCTAGTTAAAGAAGCTTTTAGACTTCCGTTTACCAATAAATCAATAGTAGCATTAATTGTTTGAAGATTATCCTTATTAATATAAGCAGGCGTTCTTTTAACAATCCCCCCTTTAGGTGTAATAACTAAAACATCTCTATCGTCAGTAAAGTCGCCTAAAAAACCAAAAGGCTTGGTTTGACTAGTACATTCTAGCCATATGTCATTTCCTTCATTAGGAATATTTAAGATTACATGATTACCTTGAATTTTAGGAAAATTATAATCCATGTTTTTCTTTTTATTTCCTGCAAAAACTTCAGCAAAATAAGACTCAATATTTACTAGTTTTAATAAAGCACGAGTATAATTTGTTAAACCTTTACAGTCGCCATATCCAACATTGTCAACAATGTCAGAATCTACAGGTTTCAATCCACCTATGCCTACACTAACATTTATATATCTGGTTTTATTTTGAACATATTCATAAATCTTTTTGGCTTTTTCAATAGGGTTTGAAATGTTCTTAGTTAAGTTCTTTATTTTTAGTTTTGTTTGTTCAGGTATTTTTTGCTTTTCATTATAGAAAGTATTGTATTCCCATTTTCCTAGATCTACCCAGTTAGTCGCTTTACCCTTTATTCCAATTACACTAAAGTTTTCCAATGTTAGAGATAAGTTTGGTAAAAAACCATCAATGTTAATTGTGTTTCGTTCGTATCTAATAGCTTTTTGATTGCTAAGAGAATATATAAGCGTATTTAAGTCTGTTTTTTTTTCAATAGGATACCCTTCAAAGTTCTTTTCTCTTTTTCGAAAAGGAATATTCTTAGGATTATTTAATTGATAAATACTTTTTTCAATAGCTAAATTGTAATTTTCAACAGGAAACCAACTAGGGATGAAACCTGTTGAAGAGTTTTTATATTCCGATTCAAAAACTACTGTATATGGATAGGAAGTTGGAGTGTATTCTAAGTATTTTAATCTAGAATCAGAATATAAACTCCCTCCATCTATGGCACTAACATCTTGAAAATCTCCTTTAGAATATTTTTTAATTTTGTTACCTAGCACATCATATATGATTGCAGTTAACTTGGTGATTTTTGTGTCGTCATCATAATTCTTATAAGCATCAACATGCGTTTTACCAAGTTTATTAAGTACAGTAACTATTCTTTTTTCTTTAACAACCATTTCATCAACGCCTAAAACATCTACAGTAACTTGATTGAATCTTATTACTGCGTTTGCATTTTCTTTTAATTCCTTAGGTATTAGAAGAGAAGATAGTTTTATAGACTCTTGAGAGAAGAGTTTGGTACATAGCAACAGCGTTATCATTACGATAACGTAATTTGTTTTTTTCATGCAATTGTTTCTTTTCAATTAGTTTAAAACAAAGGTAAAAAAAAACTTTAAATTGCTAATAGGTAAGTAGGTTATAAAATTTCTTGCTGGTTTTTATAAAAAGAATCCGCTTGTAGTTTTAATAAATTACGAGCCATTTTTTGTTTATAATTATAAAGCTCTTCTTCGGTTTTTAAATCTGAGTAAACCTTATTGTTGAGATCTATGTCAGTTTGTAAAACAGCTTCTCGTTGGTGCACCTGTTGTTGTATCCAAGTTCTTACGAGAGATTCTTGGTTTTCTAATTTGAAATCATATTCTCCTTTAGAACTAATAAGCTTTGAGAAGATAGGAGCGGTTTCAATTGCTAAAAACAATAAGAAAATAAAAAATGATGGTAACCATGGTAATTTGTTTAAGGCGTTTATCCGAGCCATTAATCCATCAAAACTAGAGATAATAGGTTGAGTTTGTGTTTCAGTTAATTTTTGTTTCTCTAGTAAACTAGCAATCGTGCTTTCTTTTTGTGTAATTTTATCTGAGTTTACTTTTTTTAACTGATTTAATTCAGCCAATGCAGCATCGTGTTTTTCTCGTTTCTCTTTATATACAGGTCCTTTTCCTAAAAGCTTAGTTCCTTTTCTTCCTTCAGCCTCTGCAATATAGGTTTCGTATAAAGCATCGGTTTCTTTCTGTTTAGTAACAACCTCATTTTTTAAGGTTTCTATTTCGGCTTTCGTTTTTGTAATTTCAGGTGTAAACTGTTGTGCTATTTGAGTTTTGTTATCTAATGTCATTTGATTCTTTTCTGTTAGCAAAACTTGATTTATTTCTTTCTCAAATATTTTTAATTCTAGTGGTTTAGATATTACTACAGCAATAATAAGCGCTAATAATAATCGTGGAATTACTTGTAAAACTTCTTGGCGTTTAGAATCTCTTTTCTTTATGGTAGAAACTATAAAACGGTCTAAGTTAAAGATTAACAATCCCCAGAGAAAACCAAAAAAGATAGAAGTGTATAAGTTGTCAAAAACAGTAAATAAAGCATAGCTACAAGCAATAGTAGCCATAAGAGCAGTAAAAAATACGGTAGCGCCAATACCAGCGTATTTATTTTGTTCTCCGTTAGAGCAATCTTTAATTAATTGCAAATCAACGCCAGAACAAATAAGGAAAAATTGTTTTAACATATAATCGATTATATAAGTAAGAACGAGTTTATTATAAAAATGTTACAAAAAAAGCCTCAATTAAGAGGCTTTTAACAATAATTTTAAGGTTATTTCTTGTTACTTGCTAGTTACATAAATAGCACTTGTGCCATCTTTGTTTTTCTTAACATATATTTCGGCAATATTCTTTTTATCAATTTTATTAAGAGCTTTTAAAGAAATAAGTTTATTATTTAAATAATAAATGGTGTTTTTAGTACTCTTAGGTAACTTTAAAATTTGCTCGTTAGTTAAACCATCAACTTTGTCAATTGTAGTTGTTTTTTGAATAGCTAAAAATTCTTTTGAAGAAAATCTAATTACTTTTTTATTGTTAATATCTTGAGTTAAAACACTTATCCCTTTTTTGTCCTTTGCTAGTTTTATCACTTCTTTATGACTTACCTTTTTATTATTGAAAAAGTAAGTAGCATTCGGATATTTAAATATAAGTTCCTTAGCACTCATTGGAGGCGGTGGAGGCGGTATGTTAACGTTAGCACTCTTTTTAACTTCTGGATGAGGAGGTGGAGGAATGTTTGAAATCTCTCCCTTTTTAACTACCGGAGATGGTGGAGGAGGTGGTAAATTAACTCTATTGCTCTTTTTAACTTTTGGATGAGGAGGTGGTGGAATGTTTGAAACCTCTCCTTTTTTAACTACTGGTGATGGTGGAGGAGGTGGTACATTGGCAACTTTACTGTTTTTAACCTCAATAGACATTGGTTTAGGTGGAAGAGGTAAAGTATCGTTGGTAAAATAGGTTACATTTTTCCATTTTTTAGGAGGTGGAGGTGGAAGTAATTTTTTATCTTCTACAGTTAATTCACTCCATAACTTATAATAAGTTGAATTGTTTTTTGTAAGTTTTACGTAAGGATGTATTGGATTTATAGGTCTCCTAACTTTTTTCTTATCTGTTTTTGATAATTTAAAATACAGCGTTCCAAGTTGAGAATAAAGCTCGTTTAATTGCTTTTTTCTTTTATTAGAACTTTTAATATAGTGAAACTTGTTGTTGCGTAAGTTTTCGTAAGTTTTGTTTAAAGAGCGATACTCTTTTACTTTTGAATCCTTATTTAATAATGTTGTTTTAGAAATAACAGGAGTTTTTTCTTTTGTTGTTTCTGCTTCAACTCTTTCTGCAAATAGAAATACAAATCCTGCTAGTACTGGAATTACTGCCAGTTTTTTAAACAAGATTTTACTGCGCGAACTTTGTTTTGTCATCATGAGTAATCTTTTTTTAGTTAATAAATAATTCAAATTACTGGCCAAGTAATATTCGTTGTTCCAAGCAGTTTTATTCAATAATAAATATTGGTACTCAGAAATATTTTTATGATTTTTTATAACCTTGGTGTCGGCTAAAAATTCGTGATTTAGTTGAATAGATTTTTTTAAGATGTAGAAAATTGGATTAAACCAAAATATAATTTTTAAAAACTCTATTAGTAATACATCAAACGTGTGCCTTTGGGTAGCATGAGTTAATTCGTGCGTAAATAATTCTTCTTCAATTTTTTGAGAATTATATTCTTCTGTATTAATAAAAATATAATTCCAAAACGTATGCGGTGTAATATTATCGTTCACTAAAACAAGAATTGCTTTCTGATGTTTAATCTTCTGACTTTTTCTAACTTTTAGTATAATAGAAAATAAGTTTTTCAGAAAACGAATTAATAAAAGACAGGATATTATTGCTGAAAAAATTAAGAAATAATTTATGTAGTTTATAGGTGTGTCAACCGCTTGAAATGTATCTAGAGCTATTGTGTTATTATTTACCTGTGTTTGTGCTACTCGCTCTATTGGGGTTTCTATATAAATAATAAATAAAGGAGCTATAAAAGAAAACAGAATGCTACCTAATAAGTAGAATCTATTAAAATGATGCATTTTTTCTCGCTCTAACACCAAATGGTAAAACAGGAGTAATAATGTTAGGCAAATACCAGATTTAATGAAATACGTAATCATTATTGTTGTTTTTTAATTTGACTATCAATAATGCTTTTTAACTCTTCTAATTCTGTAACCGATAAATCTGTTTCGGCTGTAAAAAACGAAGCAAACTGACTTGCCGAATTGTTAAAGAAGTTTTTTATTAAACCATTTACATGTTTAGAAAAGTAATCCGATTTTTTTACAATTGGATAATATTCTCTTGATTTTCCATGCAATGTATAATCAACAAAACCTTTGTCTTTCATGCGTTTTAACAGTGTAGCAACAGTAGTGGTAGCTGGTTTAGGTTCAGTAAATTCAGCTAAAATATCTTTCATGAATCCTTTTTTAAGTTTCCACAAATATTGCATTACTTGTTCTTCTGTTTTTGACAATTGCATGGGCGCTGTTTAAATATTACTCTACAAATGTAGAGATAAAAAATATACTCTACAAGTGTAGAGGTTTAAAATTGATGAAAAAAATAGCCTTGAAGTTGAATCAAGGCTATTTTATTGGTGTTGTAGTGACTAAATTATTTTGATAATTCAGTGAAATATTTATAAAAATGAGGAATTGTTTCAATCCCTTTTAAGTAATTCCAAATACCAAAGTGTTCGTTTGGTGAGTGAATCGCATCAGAATCTAATCCGAATCCCATTAATATAATTTTGCTTTCTAATTCTTTTTCAAATAAAGCTACAATAGGAATACTCCCTCCACTACGTTGTGGAATTGGTGTTTTACCAAAAGTATCTTGGTATGCTTTACTTGCTGCTTTGTAGCCAATATTATCTATTGGCGTTACATAGCCTTGCCCTCCATGATGCGGAGTTACCTTTACAGTAACACCTTTTGGAGCAATACTCTCGAAGTGGTTTTTAAACAATTCAGTAATATCTTCCCATTGTTGTCCAGGAACCAAGCGCATAGAAATTTTTGCATTTGCTTTAGAAGCAATTACAGTCTTTGCACCTTCACCTGTATAACCTCCCCAAATTCCGTTTACATCTAAGGTAGGACGAATAGAATTACGTTCGTTGGTTGTATATCCTTCTTCACCATAAACAGAGTTAATGTCTAATGCTTTTTCATAATTTTCTAAAGAAAATGGAGCTTTTGCCATTTCATCGCGCTCTTCACGAGATAATTCTTCTACGTTGTCGTAAAAACCTGGAATGGTAATATGATTGTTTTCATCGTGTAAAGAAGCAATCATTTTTGTTAAAATGTTTATTGGATTTGCAACAGCACCACCATATAAACCAGAGTGTAAATCTCTGTTAGGTCCAGTAACTTCAACTTCTACATAACTTAACCCACGTAAACCTGTGGTTATAGATGGAATATCGTTGGCAATCATTCCGGTATCAGAAATTAAAATAACGTCGTTTGCTAACTTTTCTCTATTTCTAGGTACAAACCAGCTTAAACTCTCAGAACCAACTTCTTCTTCACCTTCAATCATAAACTTAACATTACAAGGTAAGTTTCCTGTAGAGGTCATATATTCCATAGCTTTTACATGCATATACATTTGCCCTTTATCATCACAAGCACCACGAGCAAAAATGGCTCCTTCTGGGTGAATGTCTGTTTTTTTAATTACAGGCTCAAATGCAGGAGAGTCCCATAATTCAATAGGATCAGCAGGTTGCACATCGTAATGTCCGTACACTAAAACAGTTGGTAAGTTCGGATCAATAATTTTTTCTCCATATACAATTGGGTAACCAGGAGTTTCACATATTTCTACGTTATCACATCCAGCTTTTTCTAAGCTACTTTTTACAGCATCTGCTGTGTTTAATACATCTTGGTTATAAGCAGGATCTGCACTTACTGATGGTATTTTTAATAAATCGATTAGCTCATTTATAAATCTATCTTTATGTTGAGCAATATATTCTTTAACGTTTTGCATGTGTTGTAAATTAATGAGCATCAAAAATAATAAAAATATTATGCATGTTCTTTGTAGTTTGCAAGTATTGTTTATATTTGCACCCACAAATTCAAAGTATGCGGGCGTGGTGGAATTGGTAGACACGCTAGACTTAGGATCTAGTGCCGAGAGGTGTGGGAGTTCGAGTCTCCCTGCCCGTACAAAGTTTATAAGAAAAACCTTAATTCGTAACGAGTTAAGGTTTTTTGTTTTTTACAATTTAGTATAAAAGTAATGCTGTTGACCACTAGTTAGATACTAGTGGTAGCGAGGATAATCAGTATGTTCGTTGTTGTGGCGAAAACTTGTAAAGCCACGATTTGGACAAAAAGTATAAATATTATCTTGATTTCTTTTTTTACCTAGTCCAACTACCCATCGGAAAGTAAGGCAATGATTAGGCCCGTCAAGTTCTATGATTTCTATTCTTGTTGGTCTGCGTGAGGGATAGGTACGAACTTCACCTTGCTTCCAGTAACCAAGTGGAAATTTACTTCCTAATCCATCATAGGTTCTGGCACCCCACAGTTTTCGCTTGTCATAAATTCTCACCAGTCCATCTTTTGAATTATTAATGGTAAAAAGAGATTCTACATCCCCACCTCGTTTGGTACTATATGTTCTTCGATAATAGGGGATTTTATTGCCTGCCCATTTAATTTTTGTGTCGTTCTTTTCTGTTTTGAAAGGTCCCGTAATATTATAGTTAGTACATCTTTTTCCTGTTATAGGGTGACAGGAAGTGGCAGTGGTTGAAACCTCCTTTAGGCTTAATTCATGTTTTCCATTCCATTTTGCTCCTGTAAAAAGTTCCACAGGAATAAATCTTTCTTTTGTTGTGCTATTGTACGCTTTATCCCAATAATCTTGTTCTTCTATTATTGGTAAATTACTGTCTTTTGCCTTTTGTCCGAATGATATGGAGCAGATGCTTAATAATAGATATGCTGTGAATAATTTCATTTTAGTTATTTGAATTTAAAAATCAATATTAAACATGAAATAATTCTAAAAAAAAAGAGATGTAGTCAATTGTAGAATTGATGTTGTGAATTGTAAGTTAATTAAAAAGCAATGCTATTGACCACTTGTTAGAGACTAACGGGAGCAAGCAATTATTTATAGCCATTTGTTGTACCCCGTTTTACCCTAACTCAAATGTTGTGATTCCAAATACTTTATCGACAGCTATTTTAGGAAAGTCTCCATAGTACATCCTAGCGCATTCAAAAGCATATTCAGTATTATATTTTTTCATTAGATTAACGGCGTCTTTATTTATGACTGGAATATCTAGATACACATTTTCTCCTACTGCTGAGTTTAGACAAGCTTTGTATAACTCTTCGGCAACTTCATAACGATCTGCAAATAAAGGTCCTATTTTAAATCCAGAATCAACTTTACGAATAACCGCATAACCTCTAAGGTTTTTACCTTCTGTGTATTTGAAGCATTTGCTATTTGGAATTGCTATCCAGTTTTTTAAAAAAATCTTTCGCTCATATCCAAAACAAAGCAAGTCGTAATCAGCTAATTTTTCAAAATCTTCTATTTCTATTTTAGCAATAGCGCTGCTTACTGTTACTTCTTTCCCAATACCTTTATATCTTTCTTCTCTATATGCAATTTTAAAGCCTCCTTTTTCATAAAAGTCTTGCATTTCAACCACACCGTCCATACCAATAGTTGCTCCGTTTTTTAGTCTTTTTAGTAAGAGCTCTCTTCTTAAATACCACAGCTTTTTTCCAATACCTAATCCTCTAAATTCTGGGTTTACAATGAATAATCCCATAAATCCGAAAACTTGATTATAAGAAACGATAGCTCCTCCGGCAATTAATTCATTTTTGAGATAAAATCCATAATATCCATCTTGGTCGGTTTTCCAAAATACATCAAAGTCGTTTTTGCCAGGATTCCATCCTTCTTTTTTTGCCCATTTGACCAAAGTTCTTAGGCCATCCCTGCTAAGCTTTTTTAATTCTAATTGTTCTAAATTTATTTTCACAAATTGGTCTTGTTTATTTTTCCATTCAAATTACTTACAACTTGCTTATATATGTATAAAAAGTACTGTTGTACACCTTATGCAGGTTTGTAATGGTTGTATTTGTATATGATTATGTAATTCTCAAAAGTACTATTTTAAAAAAATATAATTTTAAGAAAACCCGTGATTAAAGTAAGGTTTTTCCATAATATTTTAATAAGAATAGAAACGTTTTTTTTTTGAAATTTAGTTAAAAGGCAATGCTATTAACTACTAGTAAGAGACTAGCGGGAGCGGGGAAACTTATAGAAGTATATTGACGAGAAATTAAGTGAGTTTTACTTGTTTTTTACCACAGTTCTTTGTTGGCTACTGTATTTTTATTCAATTCAGACATTAATCACTTTTCAATTTACTATAAACTTCTAAATCAGTGTATATGTTTTCGGATAATAGTTCTCCATCACGTTCAATTCCCTCAAACTTAAATCCAAGTTTTTTAGGGATATTTGAGCTTGATTTATTCTTTACTGCACATTTTATTTCTATTCTATTAAACCCTTGTTCATTAAAGGCAAAATCACAAAGCTTCTCAACTGATTTTGTTATAATTCCTTGTTTTTGATATTTTTCTGAGAGCCAATATCCAATTTCAGTTATTCTGTTTGTTTTGTCAGAATCTTTTAACCCTATCAAACCAACAAATTGATTTTGTTTTCTAATAGTGAAAGTGTATTCAAATTTTTCTTCAGGTAAATTCACAACTGAATTGACAAAATTTTCAGTGTCTTTGAGTTCGTGGGTAAATGCAACAAATGGTAGCCATTTTCCTAAATATTCTCTCTGACTATTAATTGTATTAAAAATATCAGTAGAATCCGATAACTTTAATAGCCTTAATTCTAAATTTGAGTCTATTTGAATTGTCATTTATTTCGTTTTTTACTTATTGTAGCTAACTCGTTTATATATATAAAAGGTATTATTATACACCTTATATAGGTTTGTAATCATTGTATTTGTATATCGATATACAATTTTCGAAAGTACTATTTTTAAAAATATAATTTTAAGAAAACCCGTGATTAAAGTAAGGTTTTTCTATAATTAGCTAGTTCTATCTATGTTTTGAGGCTACAAAGGTGGTTTTCTTAGGTGTTTTCCATATAACGGAGTTTGTCGATGGGGCTTTACTGGTACAATAGCTTCCTAAAAGCTCGTTAAGCCTATTGCATAAAAACGAAAGCTTCAGCGAACTTCGCTGAAGCTTCTGTTTATTGTTGAAACCATCAGCGAGCTTCGCTGACGGTTTTGTTAACTATTTATTTCATCAGCGAAGCTCGCTGATGGTTTCGTTAGCTATTTATTGTGTCAGCGAAGTTCGCTGATGGTTCTGTTTTAAATTTATTTAACCAGCGAAGCTCGCTGACAGTTTCAACAGCATTTTAGCCTTTTTTTACCAGAGTTCTTTGTTGTTTAAGGCACAAAACACAGTAACAGTAATTAATTCAATTATTTTTTGAGCCGGATTTAGCAGCGCAATTTTGTTTAAATCTTAAAACCCATGAAACAGAACTATAGTTTTACCTTTATAATAAAACAGAGTATATAAAAGCTTGTTTTAGTAGGTGAATTCAAAGAGTAAGTCGTATTCCTTGTGGTTAGGCTAAGCCAAAGTAAATACAAATTAAAGCAATGGTGTCAAAAAAACCGTGTACCGCAATAACAAACCACAAATCGTATTTACGTAAGTAGAATATTAGGGCTAAGAGTGCTCCGACAATTCCTGTAACCAATTGCCCTGTAATTCCTTGGTAACGATGCATGAATCCAAAAAAACAAGCAAGTAATACAATATTAAGTACAATGCTAACTTTGCTTTCTCCAAAGAATTTTACAAATTGTTTCATAAAATAACCGCGAAAGATAATTTCTTCTCCAAACCCCGCAGATGCCCAAACAATTAATAGCCCAACTAAACAGGCTGGAAGATTTCCTTTTAATTGATCAAAATTAGAATAATCTATCGGTGCTCCTGTGAGTTTTGTAATTCCAGGAACCAATACAAAAACATATATAACAAAGAGTCCTAGTGCAACTAATGGAGCGAGTACGAAAATGTTTTTGAAGGTGAATTTTTCACGTTGAAATCCAAGTGCCAAAAATGGTTTTCCTTTGTATTCTATATAATTCGCTATAATGATTATAATAGAAATAATAATGTTTTCTATATAACTTATACGAATGGGTCCAAACCATAAAAAGCAGATGATTGCAATGGTAATTATTGGAATTAATGTTTGTTTTAAAGTAATCTTGTTCATTATTTTTTATTTTAAATTCTAAACGAAATAATGAACAAATTTTCTGAAAAGGCCTTTAAATACGTATGTTTTTACTGAATGGTCGTAAATTTATAACTGAATAGTCGGTAGTTTTTAAGCTCTTTTATTGAAACCAATTGATAAATGCTTTTCGCTTGTAACGACTAATGTTGATCTCAGCAATTGTATCGTTAATAATGAATGCTTTTAACTGAATACGCAACTTGCCATTTTCAATCTTTTCAATTTGGTCTACTGCATCTTTGTGAATGATAATTTGCCGATTGGCTCTAAAAAATAATTGATCGTTTATTTTTTCCTCGAGTTCATTCAATGTAAAATCGGTGGTAATTGTTGTACCATCATTTTGAACTGTATACACAATTTTGTTTTTGCTGTAAAAGCACGCAATATTTTCATAGGCAAGCTTTGTCATTCTCGCACCGCTTTCAATAGTAATTTTAGCATCTTTTATAGTTGCCTTGTATAACTTATGGATGCCTTTTGCATACAATAAAGCGATAAGAATAAAACTCAATAATAAGGTAATTAGCAAACCAATTAGTAAGTAATAAAACTCTACCTGTCCACCAGCAATTATCGCTAAAATAAAATTTACAGGGATATACATAATTGTAATATACCCCAGGGTAGAAGCCATAAACCATACAATAGTGTTCATTTCTACCTTTTTAGAGAAATGCTTTTTCTGGTAATATTTAAAATTAAGATTTGCTATAATTTCAATAAGAATACATAAAACTATAGATGCCCAAAAACCTTCTGTGGGGAATCTATACGATTCGCTACCAGGAAAACTTTCGCGCGTTGCTAAATGATTTATCACTAAAGAGAAAATCATTAACACAATTACTTTCTGAAACCAAGGCCATGCTGAATTACTAATAAATGTATGCCATACTGTTTTTATTGTATTCTTGGTTGGCTGTTTGGTACTCATGAATTAGAAGCTCTTTTTTTGTCGAATTCAAAAGTAAAAAATAATTTCTCAATAGTTTTTTTGTTTTTAGAGAGGTATTAATAGGAGAGGTTAAGTGTTTTTTTAGTTGTTAACTACTAATCTAGATAAATTTACATGCTACTGATAAAAACAAAACACGAATCTCAGGTTTGTATATATAAATGCCCCATAAACGGGGTATTTATATTTATTAATTTCATATAAAAGTATTCGCTTTTATATATGGTTTTCGGTTTTCTCCACTCAGTTTAACATTCATAACCTTCTATTTTCCTAATAGGTACAGGAAACATACCTACATGAGTTAAACCCCATACAGTTCTTGTACATATTTCTGGATCTGTTTTTGACCCATCAGGAAGGTCATTGTAATCTTGCCCAGCCGTAATAGCATGTTGGGCTTGTTTATTTAGAATTGTGCCTAATTTTTCAAATTTGTTTTTCATAAAAATTTACTGTTTTAAATAAAATGCCTACTCTTTTATATAGGATTTTCGGTTTTCTCCTTTTTTTTAAAATAATTGATTATTGTTGAGTTAATTTCGTGTTTAGGTATGTGTTAGGAGTTTGAAGGCTAACAATTTTTTTAATAACTAAAAAGTTTTAGAAGAGTATTTATTGCATCACAAATTTTCTGAGAAAGATGCACTTAAAAATTGTTTTGTCTAGGATAATTTTATTAAATAAAGAATTTATTTTTCTCATAACATCAAAAATATAGCTAATTTTTGTCTAATGTATAATAAATCTTGTTCCAAAACAAAACTCTTTTCATGTAATTCTTTAAATTGTTTTGTATGGTCGTAAGATGTTTTACCAATATAAACAAGAAATGTTTTCTCTCTTCTATGACTTGTGTAACGCTCATAATTAGAAGAATGCCTTAATCTCGATATGGAGGAATAGGTAGAAACGTTTAGACTTAGGGTCTAATACCGAAAGATATGGGAGTTTGATTCTCTCCGTCCATACAGGGTTTATAATAGTAACCTTAATTCGCTACGAATTAAGGTTTTCTGTTTTTATAGGAGCATACTTATTCTTACATTTCCCAAGCTCCGAACATGAACCCTCTCTAAGACTACAATTTTGTTAGTTGCTTGAAAGGTATGATTACATACATAAGCTCTAACTGAGGGACATGAATTAATTTTAACTCAATTAGAGTTTACTACTACTAATTATGATGTAGAAATACAGAAAACATAGAAATAAAATGTAATTTTGATTATTAGAATGGACATAAATTTTGACATCGTTACTGTATTAAATATCCTTGAATTGTTTTTGGGTATTACGTTTGGTTTATTAATTATAATCATTGATGTTAAAAAAAAGAACAATGCGCTTTTTCTGGGGTTGTTTATCTTAGTTACTGGGATACAAGTTTTACCTGATATACTTATAGAAATTCCCTACTTTTCAAAAAATATCTTTCTAGATAATATAACAACACTCTTCATTTGGTTAAAGATGCCACTACTATATATTTATGTGCAACGTGTATCGATACTTCCAAAGAAAAAAATATCTTATTGGTTATTAATTCCTGGAATCATTGAAATTATACTAAGTATTATTTTACTTTTTCTTGATGAGAAATCTCAATTGTATATTAAAGATTCTATTGGGCATATACTTTATGTTTTAGGAGGTATATTGTTTGCAATAGTAATAGTTGTTAAAACGTTTAAACATTCCAATAGGCATTTAAAAGAGTTGCAAAACCAATACTCTTCTATAGAATACCGAAGGTTAAAGTGGGTGAAACACTATACGTTGTTTTTTTTTATTACTCTTTTTATTGTATTTCCAACAGTAATAGCAATCAACGAATCGTATATAGACATCGTTGGAGCTATTATTGGACTGATTTTTATATACTGGGCAGCTATAAAAGGTCTGTTACAAGACAGTGTGCCATCACTTTATCAAAACGAGCGTATAATTGAAAATAAAAGTGGGACTGTTACATTAAAAAAGGAAGAGGTTTTTAACAATGTAGAAGCTAATACGATTATAGATCGTCTAAAAAATATAGTTAAAACAAATGAACTGTATAAAAAGAATGATCTTACTATTATTGATGTAGCAGAAGAACTAGATATGCACCCTAGTAAATTATCTAAAATTATAAATGCCTGTTTAAATCAAAACTTCAATAACTTCATTAATGCGTATAGAATAGAGTATTCCAAAAGACTACTTCAAGAAAATTATGACAAGATGAGTATTGAAGGAATTTCACTTGAATCTGGTTTTAAAAGTAGAAGCTCTTTCTATGTGGCGTTTAAAAAACACGCAAAAATTACACCTTCAGTATATATTAAAGGGTTTTTGAGTGATTTGTAATTGTCTAAAAATAAAATAGTTAATTATGTTTGTGTCTTAAATTCTTAAATCCAGACATGAACAGGCTTGTTTTTAATTAATAAATATTTCTTTTTTCTGAGCTTTGCTGTATTAATTAAAAATAGATAAATGAAAAGATTAAAATCAATAGTAATAATACTTGTATTGTTACTAAGCGTAAAAGGATTCTCTCAAGAACTATCAGTTATAAAATCATCAAGTGTTAATATAAATGATTTCCCTGAATATGTTATAATCACCTCACAAAACACAAAGTTGTTAGGTGGTATTGGTATAATTATAGACAGCAAAAGATCAGCCTATAAATCGCAATTAAGACAGTTAGAAGATTTATTACAAGATGGAGATAAATTAAGAGTAAGAAACCAGACAGATTTACTTAATGCCATGTCTAAACTAGGGTTTGAATATGTGAATGCATATAATGCTAATGCGGTTATGCCTAGTAGTAGAGATAGTGAAGGAGAAGATCTTTTAAATGTATTAGATGGAGGAGAAGGAGCCTATAAAGTAAATATGGTATTTAGAAAGAAAGAAAAGTTTAGGGGCTAGTTAATAATAATTAAAAAAAATAAAAGATGAAAAATATTTTAATTTTAGCAATAATGTTAGTAACAAGTTTGACAGGTTTTAGTCAAACAGAAAAAATAAACAATGTCACAGATTTAATTGGTACATGGCAATTAAAATTGGTAGAAATTGATGGTCAGACAGGTACAGCTGAAGAAGTTTTTGGAGAATCTGAAACTTTTCAGATATATTCAAAAGAGAACGTTTTTGAGAGCGTAGTAGGGGCAAAAAAAAATAAAGGAAGTTGGGAACTTTCTGAAAAAGGCACAAAAATTATCGTTGAAACTGTTGATCCTAAGAATAAGAATGTATTTAATGTAAAGAGTTTTAATACAAAAAAGATGACTATAACAATTAAAGTACAAGGTGATAAGTTGATTACTTTAAGCTATGAAAAGCAAAAAAATAAATAGTTTATAAAACCTTAATTTATAATGAATTAAGGTTTTTTGTTTTTTGGAAGGTAGTTATTACTTAAGCCACATTTCTTTTTCAATAGTTCTATACAATTCATTAAAAGCATAGGCATGATTTGCAAAAATTAGGAAGGCACTTTTCTTAGCTGGTACTATAATAGAAATTGTTTTTACGCCTGTATATCCACCGTCATGTTTGTAATATTAATAGCTTTAATGCATAGTCTTTCTTCTTTTGAAGATAAACTTGATAATCGATTTGTAAGAGAATATAGGTATTGTATTGTAAACTTAACAAAAGTTACAGTTTTACTAAACTTATGAAGTAGGTTAGTTTTTGAAAAAAAAATGAGGCGAAAAATTCTATTAAATTAATTAAACTTTCTATAAAAGAGGGAGTTATTTCAGTGAGTAATTTTTGATTATTTAGAAATAAGTTTTTTCTATCCTTAATTGATTAAAAAATAAGTTTTAAGAAGTTTCTTTGTAGTAACAATCATGAACATGATTGATTTTTTAGGGGATTAAAGAAAAGTACCTGTTTTAGTAATAGAACAGGGCTTTTTATTTTAAAAAAGTTTAGAATTTGATGCTTAAGAAGGAGAAGGAATGTGTTATCTTACTCACTAGTTGGGGGACTTAATTGAGAAAAATATAATAAAGGGCAGCGCTTTATTTAACGCCCATAATTTCTTGAAACTCTTTTTTGTAACCTTTACTAATTCTAAATGTTTTATTGTCGTTTATTTTTACATCAGTTTCACCGTAGTTAGATGTAATAACTTCATTTATATAATTAGAATTAATTATAGTAGATCTATGAATTCGAATAAACAAATTCGAATTTAAACGATTGATAATGTTTGATAAAGATTCACGCAGCAAATACTTTTTATTATCAATAGTAAAAATTTCAATATAATATCCAGAAGCAGATATATATTTAATAGAATCAATATCTAAAAAAGAAGTTTTATTCCCTGATTTGACACTAATTTTTTTGTTATTTATTGGTATTTCTACAATTTTTTTCTCTTTAACTATATCAAGAATGTTTTCTAAATTATGTTGAAAATTGAAGAGCTCTTCTCTCTGTTTAAATTCTACTATTTTATTTAAAGAAGTAAAAAAACGGTCTTCTTTAAAAGGTTTCAATAAATAGTCGAAAACAAAATAATCAAAAGCTTTTAAAGCAAACTCATTATGAGTTGTAATAAAAATGAGTATAGGTTTTTTAGGAAGTGTTATTTTTTCAATAATATCAAATCCTGTCATATCTTTTACCTTAACATCAAGAAAAATAACATCAGGATTTAGGCTATTAATTTTTTCAATAGCACTCTTACCATTAGAGCAATCTCCAATAACATTTAATAAGCCATGCTGGTTTATTAGTTTTTTGATTTTAACCTTTGAGTGGTTCTCATCATCAACAATTAAAGCTGAAATTTTCATATACATTTTAGTTAATAACTATAACAAATCAATTATAATTAACCCTAAATACATTAGTTAATACACAGTAAAAAACTTAGAAAAAAACAAAGGATTTTTTTTCAATTTTTAATTCTACAGAAATAGACTAATCTTTTTAATTTATTCAAGTGTATTTTAAGGGGTAACATTGAATTTTAAGCCGATTTTTAAACAAAACTAGTGAATAAAAGCATAGTAATGGTGGTGCTTTGGGTATGTTTTTAAACTTTAACACTGTTAACATTTTTTTAAGATAAATTATGCTTTTTGCTCATATCTAAAAAGGGTTTTCTTACATCAAAAAAGAGGCGCTTTACTTCAAATAAATGTTAACGAAAGATTAACGCCCTTACATTCGTGAACGTTAATTAATAAAAATTTAATAATTTATGAAGCAAAGTTTCAAAAGCGTCTTAACATTTCTGATGTTTTTTTGTGCTATCGTCAGTGCGACAGCTCAACAGAAAACAATAGCAGGAACAGTTAGTGACAGTAATGGGGAATTACCAGGAGTAAGTATTTTAATTAAAGGAACAATTAAAGGAACTGAAACTGATTTTGATGGTAAATATACCATTAAGGCAAATACAGGTGATGTTTTACAGTTTATGTTTTTAGGATATGTAACTGCAGAAAAAATTGTAGGAGAGTCTTTAGTATTGGACGTAACATTACAAGAAGATTCTAGTGTTTTAGATGAGGTAGTTGTTGTGGGTTATGGAAAATCAACAAAACAATCATTTACTGGTTCTGTAAAAGTTGTAAAAGCTGAGGAATTAGAAAAAAAGAGCGTATCTAATGTTTCACAAGCTTTAGCAGGTGAGATAGCAGGGGTAAATGTAATTAATACTTCAGGTCAACCAGGTACGGTGGCTACTATTCGTATTAGAGGTTTTGGATCTGTAAATGGAAATAGAGATCCATTATATGTAGTTGATGGAGTTCCTTTTTCAGGATCTATAAATTCTATTAACCCTTCTGATATTGCTTCTACTACAGTATTAAAAGATGCAACAGCAACAGCAATATATGGTTCTAGAGGTGCAAATGGAGTTATTGTTTTAACTACAAAAACAGGTAAATCTGGAACTAGTACTATGGAGATTGACCTTAAAACAGGGGTTAACTTTCAGTTATTACCTAGGTACGATGTAATTAAAAACCCAGATGAGTATATCGAGTTAGCTTGGCATGCTATGGGGAATAGAACGTTAGATTTTAATCCAGCTAATGATGCTGTAGCTTATGCAAATACGTACTTATTTTCATCAAGAGGAATTGACCCTAGATATAATTTCTATGACACAAATGATGTATCTCAAATAATTGATCCAGTTACAGGAAAGGTTAGATCAAATGTAAAAAGAAAGTATACTCCAGAAAATTGGGCTGACTACGGTTTTCAACCAGCAATTAGAACAGAAGCTAATTTAAAAATGAGTGGAGGAAATGAAAAAACTAATTACTTTAGTTCTTTTGGTTATTTAGATGATAAAGGATATCTAATCAATTCTGGATATAAGCGTTATGCATCTAGATTAAATATTACACATAAACCAAAAGATTGGTTAACTGCAAATGCTAATGTTGGATATACATTAGGTAAAACAATAGCAAATGGGCAGGCAGAAGATTCTGGAAGTATCTTTTGGTATGTAGATAATATTCCTTCTATCTATCCTTTGTTTTTAAGAGATGCTAATGGTAACTTAATACCAGATACAAAGTATGGTGGTAATCAATATGATTATGGTAATGATAGAGGTTTTGGTGGATTAACAAATGCAATTGCAGGAGCTAATTATGATCATATTGGAAACGATCGTCATTCATTAAATGGTAATTTTTCTTTTAAAGTAAATTTATTAGAAGGATTAGTGTTCGAAACTCAATATGGAGCACAATATTATAGTAGAGAAGCAAATACAGTAAGAAATCCTTTTTATGGTTCAGCAGATAGTCAAGACGGAAGTTTGTTTAAAAGATTTTCTAGCGCGCTTACTCAAAACTTTTTGAAAATCTTTAGATATAACAAAAATTTTGGAGATCATAATTTATCAGCTTTATTAGCACATGAAACAAATCAAAGAGAGTATGAAACATCTACTATAAGTAAAAATAAAGTAGTGAATTTATTGAATGGTTTAACAGATGCGAATAATTACATTGCGGTTTCTTCTCCTCCTACAGGATATACAACTAAAACAGCTTTAGAGAGTTATTTTGGGCAGGTTAACTATAATTATCAAAGTAAATATTTCCTAACAGGATCTTTAAGACGTGATGGATCTTCTAGGTTTGCTACAAACAAATGGGGAACATTTGGTTCTGTTGGAGCTTCTTGGATAATGTCTAAAGAATCTTTTATGTATGGTGTTAGTTTTGTAGATTTCTTAAAATTAAAAGCAAGTTATGGTATCTTAGGAGATCAAGCAGGAGTTGATATTTATTCAGGTCAGAATACTTATGATATAGGTAACTTAGGAGGTGAAATTTCATTAACTCCAAGAGCGGCTCAAAATCCTAATTTAACTTGGGAAACGTCTAAAATGTTTCAAGCAGGATTAGAATTTGCTATTTTAAATAATAGAATAGAAGGATCTGTAGATTACTATATTAAAAATACAGATGATTTAATTTTTGAAAGAAGAATTGCGCCTTCTACAGGTAATGCTATTTTAGATGTAAATGATGGAGCATTAAGAAATTCTGGTTTAGAATTCGATTTAACAGGACATTTAATTAATAAAGAAAACTATAAATTAGATTTTTCTGTAAATGGAGAGGTGTTAAATAATGAATTAACAGCAATGCCAATTGAACCTGCTACAGGAAATCCTAAATTAATAGATATTGCAGGACTGTATGGACGTTCTAAAGGACATAGTTTATATGACTTTTATATGAGAGAATGGGCAGGAGTAGATAAAGATAATGGAAACCCTCTTTGGAATTTATATTACCACGATGCAAATAATAATAATACAGTTGATGCAGGAGAAGGTATTCAAAGTTTAACAGAATATAAAGCTGCAAATCCTAATAATACTATTAGTAAAACAACAACAAGTACTTATAGCGATGCAACTCAAAAATATATAGGGAAATCTGCAATTCCTAAAATTAGAGGGGCATTTAAATTAAATGCTAAGATTTATAATTTTAGTATTAGTTCTCAGTTTGGATATAGTTTAGGTGGCTATTCATATGATAGTGTATATGCTGGATTATTAGATAATGATCAGATAGGTGCTAATAACTGGCATGCAGATGTTAGAAATAGTTGGAAAAAGCCTGGAGATGTTACTGATGTACCTAAGTTAATTAGTGATAGAAACACACAAGTAAATTCTTCATCTTCTCGTTTTATTACATCTTCGGATTATTTAGCATTGAATAATGTAAGAATAGGATATACAGTACCTAGTAAATTTATTGAGAATTCTGGAATTAGTAGCTTAAACTTATGGATGTCTGGAGATAACTTATTCTTGTTAAGTGCAAGAGATGGTTTTAATCCTACAACATCAGAAACAGGACGTTCTAATGTGTACCGTTATTCGCCATTATCAACAATTAGTTTTGGAGCAAGAATTAAATTCTAATAATTTTAATACGAAAATATAATGAAAAAAATATATATAAAATCAATGCTGTTGTTGGCTTCTTTAGCCTTTGTATCAGTAGGATGTAGTGAAAGTTTTTTAGAGGAAACTCCTACTAGATATGTATCGGTTACAGATGTAGAGGGTACAGCTAAGACTTATACAGAGATATCAGATGGAACATTAAGAGGTGTTTATGAAATGATGTTTAAAACAGAAACAGGAGGAACAACTGATCATGCTGATTTTGGACAAAAAGGATATGATATTTATAGTGATTTATTATCTGGAGATTTAGCTTTAACTAAAAATAGTTATAATAGATATAGTAATTTCGCACAACTTATTTCTACAACAGATTTTACTTTTACTGCTCCAAATTATATAGCATGGAGGTATTATTATAGAATTATCAATGCTAGTAATTTGGTAATAAAATCATTAGGAGGTAATGATGCTGTTATAACAGACGCTAATAGAAGTGCAATGGGGCAAGCAAAAGCTTTAAGAGCCTATGCATACTTTTATTTAACTCAGTTTTATATTCCAGAATATACACCAACATCTAAAGTATTACCAATATATACAGAACCAAGTTCATCAGCTAAACCACAAAGTACTACTGATGAGGTATATAAGCTAATGATTAAAGATTTAGAAGAGTCAATAACTCTTTTAAATGGTTATTCTAGAAATGATGATTATGCTATTAATCAAAATGTAGCAAGAGGATTATTGGCATACGTATATGCTTCTATGGGAGAAAGTGCTAGTAATATAAAAGCAAAAGAATTAGCAGAAGCAGTAATTACGAGTGGAGAGTTTCCTTTAACAACAAAAGCAGCATTAACAGGAGGATTTAATAATATAAAGACTAACCCAAGTTGGATGTGGGGAGTTGATTTAACTATAGAAAACAGTTTAGGTTTGGTTTCTTGGTGGGGTCAAATGGATTATTACACGTATAGTTACCAATTTGCTGGAGATAAAAAAGCAATGGATCAAGGGCTTTTTAATTCAATTAAAGCAAATGATGTAAGAAAAACACAGTTTTTAAACAGTCCAACTTCTAGTAATCATTTAATTCCATATAATAAGTTCTATGCACCTGGAAAAGTTGCAGGTGGTCAAAGAAATATTGAAACAGATTATGTTTATATGAGAATTGAAGAAATGTATTTACTATCAGCTGAAATGTCTGCAAAAGAAGGTGTAGATGCTGAAGCAATAGCTCGTCTTAAAGATATTTTAGCGATAAGGTTTGATGATGCAGCTGACTATGCATACGTTGACGCATTAGCAGGAAAAGCTTTACAAGATGAAATTCATTTACAAACGCGTATAGAATTTTTAGGAGAAGGGAAAAGTTATTTAGCATTAAAAAGAAATAAAGCTACAGTAACAAGAGGAGCTAACCATTTATATTTGGTTAACGTACCTATTCCTTATAATGATAATAGATTAGATTTTGAAATTCCTCAATCGGAAATTCAAAACAATCCTTTTATTAATTAAGAAAAATTAATCCCCCTAATTTTAAAAGTCGAAATCCATAGTGGTTTCGGCTTTTTTCTTTTTATATAATTATAACTAGTTCTTTTAATTCAAAAGAAAAGTGATTCAGATCAAATCTATATATTGAACATAGCATCATGCTTAAATTTGCACGTAGATATATCAATAACATTGTTCTCATTGATGTAATCATTTGAATTAATACAAGTCAAGGAGTCATTAACCTTGGCTTTTTTTGTTATTATTAATAAACACTAATTTTTGTAGAGTTTTTAGTCTGTTTTATTATAAATGAACTTTGAATGTTAGAAATAATATCCAATTGAGAAATTTTCTTCATAACAAAATCTTGATAGTGACTCATATCGTTTAAAACAATTTTCAATAAGAAATCATAAGCACCAGCAATGTAAGATACTTCAACAATTTCATCAATATCAGCAACATAATTTTCAAACTCTTTAAAAAAAGCTTCTTGATGTTTAAGTAAAGTAACTTGACAATACACAATTAAACTTTTACCTAAAGTTTCAGGTTTAACGATTGCTACATATTTATCAATAATACCATTTAATTCCATTCGTTTAATACGCTCATGAGTAGGCGTAATAGATAAATTTATTTTAGCAGCTAGTTGTTTTATAGACTGTTTGCTGTCGGTTTGTAATTCGTCAATTAACTTTAAATCGATATCATCGAGTGTATGTATGGTATTTTTTCCTGTTTTCATCTATTAAGTGTTTGCTGAAAAGAATAAATTTCTTTTTAATGTTTAAATATAGTATAATTTTGTTATTTTTTAGATTGTTATTGGAAATTTATTCTTTGTTGTAATTTTGAGGTAGAATTTTATACAGATATAAAAATGGAAAGAATAGAAGAGATTTATAACAGAATTAGTGAAAGTTCATCAAGGTTTTTAGGATACCCATTAGCAAAGGATTTTGATTATAAAGAATTTGCTCCTTTTTTAAATTTATGTATTAACAATGTAGGCGACCCAGAGTCTCCATCTACTTTAGCAATAGATACCAAAGATGTAGAAAAAGAAGTTATTTCGTTTTTTGCAGAAATATTGTCGACTAATACAAAAGAAACCTGGGGTTATGTAACAAATGGAGGAACTGAAGGAAATCTTTACGGCTTATATTTAGCAAGAGAGAGTTTTAATAATCCTATAGTTTACTATAGCGAATCTACACACTATAGCGTAAAAAAGAATTTACACTTACTAAATTTAAAAAGTATCGTAGTAAGAAGTCAACCTAATGGAGAAATGGATTATGGAGATTTAGAAAGTCTTCTAATTCTGAATCGTGATAAGCCAGCTATTTTCTTTTTAAATATAGGTACAACAATGACCGAGGCTGTGGATGATTTAGATAAAATAAAAAATCTTATTAAAAAGTATGCTATTAAAGATTATTACATTCACTGCGATGCCGCATTTTTAGGTTGTATTGCACCTTTTGTAGAGCCAAAACCAAAATTTGATTTTGCCGAGGGAATAGATAGTATTTCTATATCTGGACATAAGTTTATAGGTGGACCTATACCATGTGGAATTGTTTTAGCAAAAAGGAAACATAGAAACCGTATCGTAAACTCAGTATCCTATGTGGGAACTTTAGATACTACGATTACAGGTTCAAGAAATGGACTAACACCGTTGTTTTTATGGTCGTTTATAAAGAAACACGGTAAAGAAGGGCTAATAAAACGAACAAGAGAGTCGCAAGAATTAGCTGCGTATACTGAAATGAGATTAAAAGAAATAGGAGTGAATGCTTGGAGAAATAATGATGCTTTAACTGTAGTGTTAGATAAACCATCAAAAAGTTTATGTGAAAAATATCAATTAGCATCAGAAGAAAATATAGCGCACATTATTTGTACTCCAGGTATAGAAAAAAACCAAATAGATGTCTTTATAAAAGATTATGAAAAAGAACTATTAGTGCTAGAGTTACTAGTACAGTAAAAGCGTTATATGTTTTATTTTTTAGGATTAAATGATAAACTTTTACCAACTAATTTATTGTTAATATTCATTTTTTTTTGAAATGTTATAATATTTTTTTTAAGTTTGTAGTCGAAGAAGTAATGGTAATAGTCTTATTACAAGCTTATTTTCTATCTTAAGGAAGACATTGGGATAATAAGTTTTATTTCTTACGGACAATCTCCGTATACCTTAATTAGTATTAACTAATTGGTGTACGGAGATTTTTTTGCGCCAATTTTAAAAACATATCAAATGAAAAAAATAAAATTAGGATTGGTAGTATTAATTATGAGTTTTTTTATAACAAGTTGCGGCTCTTTAATGAATGAAGAGATACGAGAGTTAGAAGAAAAGAAAATATTTTCTGTATCTGGAGATAAAAAGACTTTTGTCTTAAATGGAGTTATAAATTCATCGGCTTTAGATGAGTTTAAAGATTTAGTAGCAAACAATCCACAAGTAAAACAAATAGACATTGTAAACTGTGAGGGATCAATTAATGATGATATAAACCTAAAACTATCTCAGTATATACACGAAAATAATTTTAATATCTGTTTATTAAAAGATGGATTAATTGCTTCAGGAGGAACAGATCTGTTTCTAGCAGGTCATAAGAGAACTAAAGAACAAAATACAAAAATAGGTGTACATTCTTGGGCAGGAGACAATGCTACAGCTACGGATTTTCCTAAGGGGCATAAACATCATTTACCATATATAAAATATTATGTTTCTGTAGGTTTTACACAACAGCAAGCAGAAGATTTTTATTATTTCACAATTAATTCAGCATCTGCAAATGATATTCACTGGATGACATCAGAAGAAATAAAAGAGTATAATATTTTAAAGCAGTAAAAGATGAAAAAATTAAAAAAGCTTTTTATAGCCTTATTAACGGTTTTAGTACTAGTAATAGCACTTATTTACTTTTTTCCACAACTAATATTTAGTTCTGCTTTAGGACAAAAATTAATGCTGAAATTATCAGATGAAAGTGTAGCAGAGTTCTATTTTAAGGAAAATCAAAAAACAAAAGACACCTTGTATATGAAAGGTATTATTTATGCAAATACATTAGAAGATATTAAAAATGTATTAGATAGAAATCCGCAAGTAACTACCATTGCAATGGTAGAAGTAGGAGGGTCTATAGACGATGAGGTAAATTTGGTAGCATCACAAGAAATAAGAAAACGAAATATAAATACCTATTTGCCAGAAAATGGAATGGTAGCATCTGGAGGAACAGATATGTTTTTAGCTGGGGCTAAAAGAGCAGCACATTCAAGTGCAAAATTAGGAGTTCATTCATGGTCAGATGGAGAAAAGGGAGGAGATAAATATCCCAAAGAAGATCCTTCTCATAAAAAGTATATAGACTACTATAAAGAAATGAACATTCCAACAGATTTTTATTGGTATACATTAAAAGTCGCACCAGCAGAGAGTATTCATTGGATGACACCTACAGAGATTAAAAAATATGAGGTGTTAACGACTAAGAAGGAAGATTCAGAATTATTGAGTTTGCAAAAAGCATTGTCTTCTGAAGAGTTTGCAGGAAGAGGTACAGGGAAAAATGAAAAAGCACAAGAATTAATTACCAATTATTTTAAAACTATAGGTTTAGATAAGTTTAAAGGAAATTATAAAATATCATTTGATTTTGTAGATGAAAAGACAAAGAAAATACGACAAGGAACTAATATTGTAGGTTACATAAAAGGAGAGACCTATCCTGATAAATACATAGTAGTAGGGGCACATTACGACCATATGGGAATTGTAGATGGAATTGTTTTTAATGGAGCAGATGATAATGCTTCAGGGACCGCAGCTATGCTAGTCTTGGCAAAGTATTTTACTAAAAATAAACCTGAACACTCAATTATTTTTGCAGCTTTTGATGCAGAAGAACTAGGTTTACATGGTTCAAAGTATTTTGTAGAAAATCCACCAGTATCTCTTACTGATATAAAGTTAGATATCAATTTTGATATGATAAGTCGTAATCCTAACAATGAAATTTATGTAGTAGGAACATATCCATATCCACAATTTAAACCTGTGGTAGAAAAGATAGCAAAAACGAGTTCGTTAAAAGTTTCTTATGGTCACGATGATCCAAAGGATAAAACAAAAGATTACTGGATGTATTCTTCAGATAATGGACCGTTTCATGAGAAAGGAATTCCTAATATAACTTTTAGTGAAGAAGATCACCCTGATTATCATAAACCTACCGACGATTTTAAAAATACGAATCCAGTATTTTATAAAAAAGTAGTTCAATTAATTGAAAAATTTATTGAAGATGTTGATACGAATTTTCCAAATTAAAAATATACATAATACCAAGAAAAGTGATTTCTAAAGAAAATATAGAGAAAGCATATAAAAATATTAAAGAAGATATTTATAAAACACCTCTAGAGTATTCAGAAAAATTAAGTAAAATTTCAGGAGTAAATGTATACTTAAAAAAAGAGTATTTACAACTCACAAGTTCGTTTAAAATACGAGGAGTTTTAAATAAGATAAAGAGTTTAAATTCAAAAGAGTTTGATAAAACTTTTGTAGCAGCATCAACAGGAAATCATGCAGCAGCTTTTGGTTTAGCCTCAGAGAAATTTAATTTTAAAGCAAAACTTTTTTTACCTAAAAATATAGCAGAAGAGAAGCTTAAAAGCTTGTCTAAATATAAGTTTGATAAAGTGCTTTATGGAGACACAAGTGTAGAAACAGAAAAAAAAGCAACGCAGTATGCTAAAGATATTGAAGGAGTTTTAATTCATCCATATAATGATGTTGAAATTATAAAAGGACAAGGAACAATAGCTTTAGAGATAGAACAAGAGTTGCCCAAAGTAGATGCAGTAATAGCACCAATTGGAGGAGGGGGATTAATATCGGGAATAGCCTCTTATTTTTCAAAAAATAGAAAAGTAAAAGTAATTGGATGTCAGCCTGAGAATGCGTCAGAAATGTACGATTCAATAAAAGAAGGAGAGATAGTATCTCCAAGTAAACTACATACTATTGCAGATGCAGCTGCAGGAGGAATTGAAGTAAATGCAATTACATTTACGATATGTAAAAAACAATTGGAAGAAGTTACACTAGTAAATGAAAAGGCTATAAAAAAAGCTGTTGCATTTTTATTTAAGTATCATAACATAATAGTTGAACCAACAGCAGCTTTACCAGTGGCTGCATTGTTAGAAGGAAATGTGAAAAAAGAGTATAAAAATGTAGTATTGGTTTTAACAGGAAAAAAAATAAATAAAGAATTACTAAAAGAAATAAACGAAACATATGGCAACTGTTATTAATCTTAAAGAGATAAAAAAAATAGTGGAAAATATCGATGTGATATCTGCTATGGAAGAAGGGTTTATACAATATAGTAACGGAAATACAGTAGTGCCTCCAGTAGGAGAATTATTGTTCGAAAAACCTAAAGGAGATGCACACATCAAATATGGATATATAAAAAATGACGATTATTATGTGATAAAAATAGCTTCGGGTTTTTATGAGAATTCTAAGTTAGGTATTCCATCAAGTCAAGGATTAATGTTATTATTCGATCAGAAAACAGGAGTTCCAAAAGGTGTGCTACTGGATGAAGGATATTTAACGGATATACGAACAGCAGCAGCAGGAGCCTTAGCAGCAAAATATTTTGCCCCAAAACAAATAAAAGCCATAGGTATTATAGGAACAGGAATACAAGCAAAATTACAATTAGAGTATCTTCAAAAGCATACACCTTGTACAAACGTTTGGGTATGGGGTCGAAACAAAGAAAATGTAGCAAAATTTGTTGAAGAGTTAGGAACAGATTTTAATATAAATGTAGCTGAAAGTCCATCAGAAGTAGCTCAAAATAGTAACCTAATTGTAACAACAACCCCTTCGGAAGTAGCATTATTAAAAGCGAATGATATTCAAAAAGGAACTCATATTACAGCGGTAGGTTCCGATACAGAATATAAACAAGAATTAGAAAGCGAAATATTAAAAAAAGCTTCTATTGTAATAGCAGATAGCATTCCACAAAGTAAAAGTAGAGGGGAAATATATAGAGCAGTTAAAGACGGAGCTATAGCAGAAAATATAGTTGTAGAGTTAGGAACAGCAATTCAAGATGCAGAATTACAACGTTTAAATGATGAGCAGATAACTATGGTAGATTTAACAGGAGTTGCAGTACAAGATATTATGATAACTAAGGCAGTTTATACAAATTATATAAAGAATTAAAAAGATGTTGAAATTTGTTAGTAACAAAGGAGGAGGAGAACCAGTAGATTTTGAAACAGCAATATTAGATGGTTTTGCCGTAGATGGAGGTTTGTATGTGCCAGAAGAATTACCAGAAATTACACACAATCATTTAAAACAGTGGAGAGGTTTAGGTTATGTAGATTTAGCTTTCGAAATATTATCATTATTCATAGATAGATCCATTGTTTCAGAAGAAGAATTAAAGAGTATTCTTAAAACAGCCTATACACCTTTTGAAAAGGAAGAGATAATTCCTTTGTATCCATTAAAAACAAGAAAGGATACTTTTATTATGGAATTGTTTTATGGGCCAACCATTTCATTTAAAGATGTTGGTTTAGCGTTTTTAGTAAACTTGGTTAATTTTTTCTTAGAACGAAAAAAAGAACATCTTTCAGTTATAGTTGCAACGACAGGAGATACAGGTCCAGCAACAGCATATTTTGCAGCAGGGAAGTCAAATATAGATGCTTGGGTATTATACCCAAAAGGATTAATTACGGAAGAGCAAGAACGTCAAATGACTACGTTGCAACATGCAAATATTCATCCAGTAGGTGTTGCAAATTGCCCAGATGGAGGAGATGATTTAGATGCAGTTATTAGTAAATTATATGCAAACAAATCATTTAAAGAAAAGTTGAAGTTATCGAGTGTAAATTCTATTAATTGGGGACGTGTAATGATGCAAACTGTACATTATTTTTATGGGTATTTACAAGTTGTAGATGAAATAGGAGAAGAAGTAAATATATCGGTGCCTTCTGGAGGATTTGGTAATTTATGCGCAGGAAGTTTGGCAAGAAAAATGGGATTGCCGATAAAGTATTTAGTAGCTGCCAATAATAAAAATGCTTGTTTAAATCGTATTTTTTCAAAAGGAGAATTTACAAAACAACCAATTATTGAAACAGCTTCATCAGCAATAGATATTTTAATTCCGTTTAATTTTTGGAGGTATTTATATTTTAGTGTTGATAAGGATACCAAGAAAATAAAAAACTGGATGGATTCTTTTAAAGAAACAGGTAACGTAAAGTTTGATGAAGCAACTTTTGAAACCTATAGAAAAGGATTTTTATCAAACAGCGCGAGCGATATAGAAACACTTACTTTAATAAATGAAATTTATACAAGTGAGAACTATTTATTAGACCCTCATGGAGCAGTTTCTTTACAAGCAACAGATGTGTTAAAGCAGAAGTTAGGAAACGAGAAATTAATTTGTTTAGCTACAGCACATCCAGCCAAGTTCCCGGAAACTATAAAGAAAGCCTTAATAACAAAAGAACCACCTAGTCAGGCAACTCATAAAAGTATAGAAATTGCTAAAAGACGTTGTGAAAAGGTGCATTTATGCGATTACGAGCATTTAGAAGAAGCATTGATGCATGCAATGGAAACAAATTGGAGTTTAACAAAAGAAGTGTAATATGGCACAGTATACAGTTTTAAAAGATAAAGATTTACATGCCATTTTAACTCATTATGGAATTAAAGAAGTTGAATCATATAATGTGTTAAGTGGAGGGTCAGAGAATACCAATTATTTAGTAAAAACAGCAGTTAATAGTTATGTGCTAACAATTTGCGAACAAAAATCATTGGAGCAAGCAACAGAGTTAGCCAATTTATTAGTGCATTTAAATAAAAATAATTTTTCAACATCTAAAATAATTAAAACTGTAAGTAACAGTTTTGTGCAAGTATGGAATGATAAACCAATTATACTTAAAGCTTACTTAGAGGGAGATATTGTTGAAGATTTATCAGAAGATATTTTAATTTATTTAGGTGAAGAGTTAGCAGCATTGCATCAAGTAGAAGCTCCTGAATATCTATCAGAAACGGTAAGTTATGGGATTGAACGATTTGATGAAGTTAAAGTGTATGCGCCAGAATCTACCTTTTATAAATGGTTAAAAGAAATTCAAGAGTATATAGAAAGTTATATAAATACTGATTTACCAAAAGCACTGATTCATAGTGATATCTTTTTTAATAATATTATTGTAAGTAAGGATAGTAAAAAAGCTACTATTATGGATTTTGAAGAAGCTAGTTATTATTATAGAGTGTTTGATATTGGTATGATGATTATTGGTACCTGTGCAGAAGGAGAGGAGCTGAATTCAAAAAAAATGAAGAATTTATTACAAGGGTATGAAAGTAAAATAAAATTGTTAGATCAGGAGAAAAAAGCATTAAAGGCCTTTACAGTTTATGGGGCAGTAGCAACCGCCTTTTGGAGACATCAGAATTTTAATTATGTGAATGTAACTCCAGAAAAGAAAAATCATTATATAGCCATGAAAAACTTAGCAGATTTTACTCGAAATTTACCAGATAGCTATTTTAAATAAAAAATAAGGCTTGGATTATCTAAAGCTCCAAGCCTTATAATTACTATTTGCTTCTAATTTTGTTTCTATATCGTCAGGTAATTCAGGAAAAAAATCAATATTAGTTTTTCGCTCAATTTCATCAATAGAAACAACAAAATTATATAAAGGTAATTTACTTTCTTTGTGAGGTAATAAAAAAGCAATGGCTTTAATTTCTGGTAGAGTGTAGTCTAAGATTATTTTATAAAACTCATTAGGAACACTCACTTTGTCTTTACCTATGGTTTTTAAATTTGATTTTAAAATACCACCAGTAACCACATATAAATGATCATACTTTTTAGCCCAATAACGAGTTTTTTGTTCTAGTTTATTCCAAATTCCAGCATTAAAATCGTGCTTTTGAGGACTTACATTAGAGGTGTAAAAAGTTTCGTCATGTGCTTTTTTAGAATAACGTTTATCTGCAGCAGGACAAAGGTGACCTTTATCATACCCAGAATTTTTATAACTTCTCCAGTTAGCTGACTTAGTTCTTACTTTAGGGTCATTGATAAAAAATGGACGTTTAAAGTTATTATAAACAATATCTTTTTTATCTAAAGAATAAGCAACCCATTCAGCCTGTTCATGTTGTTCGTTGTATGATAATTGATAACCATTATGTTTTATAATAACACTAGTTGTTGAGGTAGGTAAGAAATTAAAACTTTTAGTACTTGATATTACCACATCTTTATCTGGGGTATAAGTAACAGTTTCTTTTTGTTTTAACCAATAAGCAATGATTAAAACAATAATAGAAACAATAAGTTTTATTTTTCTTGAAGTACTCATTTAACTTTTTAATAAAATTTCTTTAAAATCATCAGTCTTTTCAACTTCATTAAAAATAGTTTGAAACTTAACAGGAGGTTCCGTTAATTTTCTTTTCACTAAATCTAACCAAGCACCATAAACGGTAATAATCGCAGAAAGTTTTCCTTCTTCATTAAAAACTTCGTGTTGAATTTTCCAACGTTCTCCTTTACCGGATAAACCAATAACCTTCAAGTTAACAGAAATGTCTGTTCCCATATGAATTTCACGTAAAAACTTGGTGTTTTCTTCAAATAAAATTGGACCAGTTTTCTCTTTAGAAAAATCTTGTATGGTAATATTATGTTCTTTAAAAAAACGTAACCTTACTTCAGCAGCATAATCGTTGTATGCAGTATGACGCATATGTATATTGGCATCAAAATCTGCCCATCGTGTTTTAAATTGTACACTAAAACTCATTTGTAATTTTTTTTAGCGAAAATACATCTTAATTTATAATATCTAAATTGGAGTATGGATATTAATCTAGAAACGATTTTTTAAAGGTTTTTTTAATAAATAAAACCGTATTCCTGTTATATAAAGAAGGATAGGGATTAATCCACTAACAAAAACTAACAATCTATGAAAAATACCAAAAGATTCTCCAATGTGCATTGGATACATTTGGCTTAAAATTTTTAACGATAATGAGCTGGTATCAAAAGAACTTATTTTTTTTACAGTTAAGTTTTTATTAGTAAAAATATCTGCCGTTTTTCTAAGTCCATTTTTAATTTTAATAGAATTAATAAATCTAAATCGATAATTTTCATTCAAATTTGAAGGAAAATATATTGACCAAAGTTTGTAGGTTGGGTATAATTTATCTGTTTGTTTTTTTAGAGAAAAAAAGTCATTTATTTCTATTGATTCTATAAGATGTACATTTTCTGTTTTGTAATCTGGCAGTACAGAAAATATTTTTCTATATTCTTTATAAAAAGTAAAGTAAGCACCAGAAAAAGATATAATTATTAAGGGGATTATGAAATAAATACCTGCTATTTTATGTAAATTATAATTAAACTTTTTTTTAGAAGTAAACCAAGTTATTGTAAATCCTTTTCTCCATCTCTTTTTATAGCTTCTTCTCCATAATAAAAAACCTGAAATTAGGATAAAAAAACAAAACAAAAGAGAGGAAATCCCCATGATATAGCTGCCATAAGGCTTCATGCCTAAATTTCTATGAAGCTGTAAAAGTGTTTTAAAAAAAGAAATAGTTTTTAAATTTGAGCTTAAATAGTTGCCATTTGCAGGATGATAATAAGAGGTAGTTCCATTTAGAAAGGTTAATGCGAATAGATTATTTTTTCTATAAGGGAGCTGCATTTTTTTTATAGAATCACCATGTATATTTTTTAATTTAATAGCTGTACGAATATTATTTTTATAATTCGTTTTGATAGGTGGAGTAACGTTTAATTCTTGCTTAATTAAATAAGCTGAAATTTCAGGTTGCCAAACATATAAAGCTCCTGTTAAACCTGAAAAAGATACTATGGCACCAACTGTTAAGCCAAGCCATAAATGAAGTATTTTAATTATTTTGTAGCGTTTCATTAATTTAACTATGTACTTTTTAAAACAAACAAAAAACGAATGGTTTTTCATTCGTTCTTTGCTATGACAAAATTATTTATTAATCAATTTCTAAAATTCATAAACGACACCTAGTTTTGCGTTTATTCCTTCTCCAGCAGTTGTTTGGTTTCTAAGTGGAGCAGCCCATTGAGCTCTTGCTGGTAAATAGAATTTATTTAATAAGTTATTTAACGCAATTGATAACTTTACATTTGGTTTTATAGCATATGTACTTGAAAAATTAAGCATTGTATACCCTTTTACAGGAACTTCTCTGTAATTATATGAATATACACCTGCGTTTTCTTTTGTATTAAATCGATTACGATTCCCTGTATAAATTAAACGTAATGATGAAGTTAAGTTTTTAATTGGTTGAACATTAATATAAGCAGTAGTCTTAGGAGGAGAAATTACATCACCACCTATATAGCTTAAATCACTAGGTTTTTCAGGAGTGTGCTTTAAACCTTCAACAAAAGAGTAAGATCCTCCAAGTTGTAATTTATCTTCTAAAAAAGTAAAATCTGTTGAAACTTCAGCTCCAAATATCTTTTGAGGATTTTTTGATTGTTCAAATCTATTGGTAGTATTGTTAAAAATAAGACCTAATCCAAAATTTGAAGTGCTATAAAAACCTACAGCTTCGAAACGAACATGCTTAAACTTTGACAGAAATCCGAATTCGTAATTATTCGTTTTTATAGCTTGAATATCTAAATCATTTACATTGTTAGCTATAGCAGTTCTTAGGGTTCTTCCTAAATCGGGTAAAGAAAATCCTTGAGAGTAACTTACATATGGTATAAATTCATCATTTTTAATATACCTAAGACCTAAGTTTATTGAAGTACTTTTAAAATCTAATTTACCACCAGTAACATCCACTGGAGCTGTGAAGTTACCATCAGCTTTAGATGAGTATGGTAGGGTTGTAAAATCTTCAATATTAAGTTTCATTGCGTCGTATCGTAAACCTGTTTTAAAAACCCAATTTCTATTAAATTTTAATTTGGCTTGTAAATAAGGAGCATAACTAAATAAATCTAAATTAGGAACCCACAACCTTCCATCTAATAGGCCTTGATTTGTTTTATCTTTTAAAATATCAATACCATAAGTAAAAGACATGTTTAAAGTAGAACTTGTATTTAAAATAGTATGGAAATTAGGACGAACCCCTATTTTTTCTGAATTAACTACGGATTGCCCACCACCAACGAATCGTGGAGAATAGAAAAATATATTTTTACTTTTTTGATAAAATAAGTCAGTATCTAAACTTGTAGTTCCATTAAAAAGATCTGTTAGTTGGTATTTTAATTGGCTATTAGTAGTTGTTACTCCCGTTGGACTTCCTAATAAAGGATTACTTGCAGTTGGAAGTATACCAGTTCCAGGAGTGATTATATAATCTCCTTGTTCATTTAATACAGAAATAGAACCTAATGTAGGAACAAAAGGAGATTTTTGTCGAGTTTGATAGTGATTTACCAATAAGCTAAGTTTTTGATTGTCGTTAAGTTGATATCCTAACTTTAATAAACCACTATATATTTTGGTGTTATCTAAACCGTAGGTAGGTAGCAAAACATCTCCATTTGCATCATATTTATTTCCTGTTTGTTCAAAACTTCCAGAGGCGTAGTAAGAAAAATCATTAAGATTACCTGATATTGATTGATAAACACCCCAGCCTAAAGCGTCCTTAGTTTCTGCTAAATTAGCAGTTTGCCATAGGTTGGTTTTACCACTTATTTTTTTATACTTATTAGGCTGTTTGGTAATATAATTAACAATACCACCATCTCCTCCGTTACCATATATCGCTGTTGCTCCTTTTATGACTTCTACTTTAGCAATATCGTTTGGATTTATAGATTTTAAACCAACTTTAGCATTTCTTAAAGGAGTAGATTGTGGTATTCCATCTACCATTACTAATAATTGTCTTCCTCTAAGTGTTTGCCCCCAGTTTGAGTAGGTTCCTGTGCTTGAAGCTAAACCAGGAACAGAAAATTCTAAAATATCATTAATATTAGTAGTTGTAGTACCTAGTTTTTCTAATTCTTTTGTTCCTACTATGGTTATAGATGTTGGTATTTCAGAAATTTTTTCAGATGTTCTTCCTGCTGAAATAACAACTTCATCTAGTTGGTTTAAATCATCTTCTAATATAACATTCAAGGTAGTAACACTAGTGTCAATAATTATCTTTTTAACCTGAGTCTTGTAGCCTAATGATTGAAAAATAATGAAATAAGTATCTTTTTTTAAATTATTAAGCTCGTATTTTCCATTAATATCTGTTGTAGCCCATTTATCTTTTTTTTGTGTAAAAATAGAGCCGCCTACTATTCCTTCACCATGCTTATTTTTAATTATTCCTGTTAATGTATTTTGTGAAAAAGCACTAAATGTAGTTATAAGTGCTAAAAAAACTATTTTATAAAATTTCATTTTGTTTATTTTGAACGCAAAAATACATTTTATTTTTATTTAGAATTAATAAAAATAATGTTTTTTGCTATAAAATTTGCTAAAATGATTATCTCTTTATTTAGAGTATATATGAATTAAAAAATGTTTAATTACTGTTAAGATTTAACATCTAAAGCATCACGAAGCGTATTACCAATTAGCATAAAAGCCATAACTAAACTCATAATTGCTAATCCAGGAATTACAGCTAAGAAAGGCTTGCCAAGAATAATATAATTATAATGATTTTTAATCATAGCACCCCAAGAAGGAGTTGGAGGTTGTGCACCAATACCTAAAAAACTCAAACCACTTTCAATTAAAATAGCAGCAGCAAAGTTGGCAGCAGATATTACAATAATGGGAGCTAAAATATTAGGTAGAATATGTTTAAATATAATTCTAAAATCAGAAAAACCTAAAGCTTTCGCAGCTTCAACATATTGTTGTTGTTTAGTAGTAATCACTTGACCTCGAACTACACGAGCAACTTCAACCCACATGGTTAACCCTACAGCAATAAAAACTTGCCAAAAACCTTTTCCAAGCGCAAGTGTAATTGCAATTACTAATAAAAGAGTAGGTATAGACCAAGTAATATTGATTACCCACATAATAAAATCATCAATTCTACCACCAAAATAACCTGCAATAGCGCCGATTGGAATTCCAATTAAAAGAGAAATAAAAACAGCAATAAAACCAATAAAAAATGAAATTCGAGCACCTATTAATAATCTACTTAATAAATCACGACCATATTTGTCGGTTCCAAACCAAAATGTTTTTTGTTGAATATATTCTTTGGGTTTATTATTAAACAAAGAGAGTGGAAAAGTTTTAACTAAGCCATCAGAATATTTAATAACTTCTAGAAGATTATTATTTATAGTATATGATTTAATAGGGGTTTCAGTATTCGAATTTTGTTTTCCATGCATAAAAATAGAAAACCAAGATTGTTCATTATTATCTTGAGAAGGAATGCTTAACATTTGAATAGAAAAACCAGGAGATTTCGAATGAATTTCTAAATGCATTTGATTTGCAGAATTGCTATTGTCAGGTGCTAAAACATAACAAAAAACAGCAATAAACCCGCAAAGAATAATAAACCAAAAGCTAAACATTCCTGTTTTGCTTTGTTTAAATTTTTGAATAGCAATTTGCCAAAGAGAATTAGAATTCTTCATGAACCGAAATTAGATATTGCTAATCTCTTCACCAACTTTTAAATTGAATTTTTTTCTAAACCAATATACCACAGCATATAAAATAGGAGTGTCTAAAGCAGCTACAATTATTTTAAATAAAAAACCACTTAATAGTAAGCTTCCAAAAATCTCCCAAGGAAGTACTTTAAAAGCACATAGCAAAAGTAAAACAGTAAAAGTGTCTATAAATTGAGAGAAAAAAGTAGAGAAATTATTACGTAGCCATAAATGTTTCCCCTTGGTTAAGTTTTTCCAGTAATGAAATATTCGGATATCAATAAATTGAGCAAATAAATATGCAAGCATAGAAGCTAATACTGCTAAACCAGATAAGCCAAAAACTTTTGAAAAGAGAGAATTATTAACTGGTGAATTACTAATTGCCGGAGCATAATCTGCAAGTAAAATAATTAACATTGAAAAAAAGGAAGCAAAGATTCCTGCAACAACTACTTGATTGGCTTTTTTCTTTCCATAAATTTCTGATAAAATATCAGTAATTAAAAAAGTAATAGGATAAGGTAATATTCCAACAGATATTTCAAAACGGTATAAATTAAAAGGTTCCCAATAAAAAAACTTTTGAAAAATAAGATTAGAAGTTACTAAAGAAGCAATAAATAAAGCAGCTAAAACAAGATATATTAGTTGCGCTTGGTTTTTCTGTTGTGCAGTCATAGAACGAAGTTACTAATTAATAATGATTTTAAAAATGTGTATGTTTGCAGCATAAAACAAACAACAAATTAATAGGTGAAATTGATGTAGCTATTTCATCTAGCAATAAATAAAAACAGAAAATAAAAGATGAAAGCATATATTTTTCCAGGTCAAGGAGCACAGTTTACAGGAATGGGATTAGATTTATATGAAAAATCACCTTTAGCTCAAGAACTTTTTGAGAAAGCAAATGAAATACTAGGTTTTAGTATTACTGATGTGATGTTTGAAGGTACACCTGAAGAATTAAAACAAACGAAAGTAACGCAGCCAGCTATATTCTTACATTCAGTAATTTTAGCCAAAGTGTTAGGTGATGATTTTAAACCAGAAATGGTAGCTGGTCATTCATTAGGAGAATTATCGGCTTTAGTTGCGAATGGAGTATTGTCTTTTGAAGATGGATTAAGGTTAGTTTCTAAGCGAGCTATGGCAATGCAAAAGGCTTGTGAAATACAACCATCAACAATGGCAGCAGTTTTAGGTTTAGAAGATAAGATAGTTGAAGACACATGTACAGAAATAGACGGAGTTGTAGTTGCTGCAAATTATAACTGTCCAGGTCAGTTAGTTATTTCTGGAGAAGTTGAAGCTATTGAAAAAGCTTGTGAGGTTTTAACAGAAAAAGGAGCAAGAAGAGCCTTAATTTTACCTGTAGGAGGAGCATTTCATTCACCAATGATGGAGCCAGCACGTGAGGAGTTAGCAGCAGCAATAAAAGAAACTACTTTTAGTGAGCCAACTTGTCCAGTATATCAAAATGTACCAGCAAAAGCTGTTACAAATCCAGAAGAGATTAAAGAAAACTTAATAGCGCAATTAACTGCACCAGTAAAATGGACACAGTGTATTCAAGCAATGATTGCAGATGGAGGAACTGAATTTGTTGAAGTTGGACCAGGTAAAGTATTACAAGGGTTAATGAGAAAAATAGATAGAAGTGTTTCAGCTAGTGGAGCTAGTTTTGAAGCTTAAAAATAATATAGAAAGCCGCTTGTTAAGCGGCTTTTTTATGCATCAATTTTTCTTAAGAATAAGAGAGTCTATTTCTAAATAAGGTTCGTTTAAGTTACTTAAAGCAAAAGCAGCCGCAGCTATTGCAAATACTGAATAATCCAATGGAGGTTTTATTCCGAAGGAGAAAGTCATACTTAAACCAAAAATGAGAAGTAAAACTCCACTTAGCTTAGCAGTTAGCTGAGTTTTAAAACCTACTAATAAACAAATAGCAAAAATTATTTCTAACAGTGTAGCTATAGCTGCTACACTTGGCATTATACTTTTTGGAAGCCATGAGTTCATCAAATGTGTATATTCTACAAAAGCTTTCCAGTTTCCCCAAGTAGAGATTTCTTTAGCATAAAAACCAAACCTATCTGCAACGGCAGATAGAAAACCAAAAGCAATTGAAAGCCTCAAAAAGAGTTTTAGATACTTATTTTTCATTTTCTGTTACTTTATAGTTACCAGGAGTAAATTCAAATGATTTCATTAAGCGTGTCCAACTATTTATCTGAGCAATAGCTAAGGTTAAATAACTTATTTCATCTTTTGAAAAATGTAATGTTAAATCCTGAAAAATTTGCTCAGGAATTGGATTGTAACTTGTTCTTGTAATTGCATCTGTAAAAGCTAATACGAGTCGTTCCTTTTCAGAAAAATAAGGAGTACTATTCCAAATACTAATTGCATGCAGTCTAACGTCGGTTTCGCCAGCATGTTTCAGCTCTTTGGAATGCATATCTACACAATAAGAGCAACCGTTTAAAATAGCAGCTCTAAATCTTATTAGTTCTAATAAATGTATGTCGAGAGAAGAATTATTTATGTAGTTTTCAACAGTCATTAATACATCAAACATTCCTTTAGGTACTTCGTTATAAGAGATTCGTTCCATAATTTTATTTTTAAGTGTTTAACAAAATTAAGTTTCAAAAAATCGAATCTACTTAAGATATCTTAAGAAATACTTTTTCTTATTTCGCTTAAATATTCTGGGGTCATATCTAAGTATGAAGCAATCATGTACATAGGAACTCTTTGTAGGAAATCGGGAATGCTTTCTAGTAAAGTAATAAAACGCTCTTTACTACTTAGGTTTAGGTAGTATTCGTTTTTACGTTGTATAGCAATCAATGTGTTTTCGGCAATCATTCTAAAAAGACGTTCTAATTTTGGAATTAGAACAAAGGCTTTTTCTAAATTTTCTTTATTTATAGAGAGAATGGTTGATTTTTCTATAGCGTCAATTGTAAAAGTAGAAGGAGCTTCTCTTACATAACTTTCTAAATTGGTAATCCACCAATTTTCAATAGCAAATTGTATTGTTTTATCATTTCCTTTTTCATTAACGTAATGAGCTCTTAAAAGCCCCTCAATGATAAAATAATGATGTTTACAAACTTGATTTATTTCTAATAAAACTTCTTTTTTAGTGTATGTATTGACATCTAAATAATTAAAAAAAAGATCTATTTCTTTATCAGAAAATGAAACATACCTATTCATATACTTTTTAAGTTGTTGTTTCATTTTCTGTATTAAGTTTTTATTGATTTTCTTGCCACTTCCAAGCAGAAATTAAAGCTTCTTCTAGAGTTTTTTCAGTTTTCCAATTTAATTCCTCATTAGCAAAGGTAGTGTCTGCATAAATAGCTTTTATGTCACCGGGTCTTCTATCAACAATTTTATAGTTCAACTTTTTATTAGTAGCCTTTTCAAAAGCATTAATTATTTGCATAACCGAGCTTCCAGTACCTGTTCCGATATTAAAAAGTTCAAAATTTTTCTTATTCTTTTTATTTAATAAGCGTTGCAAAGCAATAATGTGAGCTTTTGCCAAATCTACTACGTGAATATAATCTCTAATAGCAGTTCCATCTTCAGTAGAGTAGTCGTTCCCAAAAACAGAAAGTTGCTCGCGAATACCAGCAACAGTTTGTGTTATAAAAGGTATTAGATTTTGAGGAACTCCATTTGGAAGTTCACCAATTTTAGCACTTTTATGGGCTCCTATAGGATTAAAATAGCGAAGAGTAATTGCATTCATACTATATGCATTACAACTCTCTTCTAAAATCTCTTCTCCAATTTGTTTAGTATTAGCATAAGTTGAAGCGGCTTTGTTTGAAGGTGTACTTTCCGTGATTGGTAATTTTTCTGGTGTACCATAAGCCATACATGAAGAACTAAAAATAAAATTATCGATATTTCTATCACGCATTTCTTGCAGTAAGTATATTAAGCTTCCAATATTATTTTCATAATAATCTAATGGTTTATTAACACTTTCGCCAACAGCTTTAAAAGCAGCAAAATGAACAATTCCATCTATAGCGTTATGATTAAAGAAGTGTTTAACGTCAGATTTTATACGTAAGTCTATTTGATGAAAATCAGGTTTTATTCCTGTAATAGAAGTAATATTATCTAGGACTTCAATTTTAGAATTTGAAAAATCATCAATAATTACAACCTCAAAACCTTCATTTTGTAATTCAACTACTGTATGAGAACCTATAAAACCTAACCCACCAGTTACTAATATTTTTTTCATAATAAACTATTTGTCAAAATTGGAAACACTAATCTTTAAAAGATTAAATATTTTATCTTCTTTAGGAGCAAGAAGGAGTAAATAAAATAAAAGAATAACACCAAACAAAAGAAAATCAGGTTTTAAAAATAAAATTAAAAAACATGCTGCTTCTAAAATAGCCCATTTAATAATAGAAGCATTTTGAAAAACAGCAAATTTCTCATCATCAGAAGTATTTTCTTTTATTTTATTAAGCATATTTCTAAAAACAGAATTACTTAAAACGTAAGCTAATGCTGGAATAAATGAATAAATTAATGAAGAATCATCTATTTCAAGATTCAAAATATTTTTAAAATCTCCAATTAAAAAATAAGCTAATGTTACTCCAGCTACTAGAGCTAAATGAATTATTTTAAGTGTTTTTATTTTCTGATTCATAGCTTGAATATATTAGCCTATAAAATCATTTATAGTTTTAGCAATAAATGATAGTTGCTCTTCATCTAATTCTGTGTGCATTGGTAATGAAATTACCTCGTCTATTAGTTGATTTGTTATTGTAAAGTCACTCTCATTATAGCGCTCGTCTTGATATGCTTTTTGAGCATGCAACGGAACTGGATAATAAATTGCATTAGGAATATTATTATCTAATAAATGTTGATGTAATTCATCTCGTTTTCCATTCGTAATTCTTAAAGTATATTGATGAAAAACATGCGTAGAAAAAACACTAATTGCTGGAGTAATAATATTAGAATTAGTAGAGAAAGCTTCAGTATAATGCATTGCAGCTTTTCTACGAGCGTCACAGTAAGTATCTAATAAAGGCAACTTTGCTTTTAAAACAGCAGCTTGTACAGAATCTAATCGAGAATTTACGCCTACCACATCGTGGTAATAACGTTTGTACATTCCATGATTTACCATTCCTCTTAATGTATGCGCTAATTCATCGTCGTTTGTGAAAATAGCACCACCGTCACCGTAGCAACCTAAGTTTTTAGAAGGAAAAAAAGAAGTGGTTCCTACATTCCCCATCGTACCTGCTTTTTTCTTAGTTCCGTTTGAAAAAGTATAATCGGCACCAATAGCCTGTGCATTATCTTCAATAACAAATAAGTTATGCTCTTTAGCAATAGCTAAAATAGCTTCCATGTTAGCACATTGACCAAATAAATGTACAGGTACAATTGCTTTAGTTTTAGGAGTGATAGCTTTTTTTAAAGCCTCAATATCCATGTTAAAAGTATCAGGTTCAACATCAACTAAAACAGGAGTTAATTTTAATAAACCAATAACTTCTACAGTAGCAGCAAAGGTAAAATCGGCAGTAATAACTTCATCACCTTGTTCTAATCCTAGTCCCATCATAGCAATTTGCAAAGCATCAGTACCATTAGCACAAGGAATTACATGTTTAATACCTAAATATTTTTCTAAATCAGCTTGAAATTCTTTAACGTAAGGTCCGTTAATATATGCCGATGAATTTAAAACTTCCTGAATAGATGTATCTACAACATCTTTTATGTTTTGATATTGACTTTGTAAGTCAACCATTTGTATTTTTTTCATCTGAAAAATGAATTTTTTGAACATCAAAAATACGAATTAAATTTCTGTTATCTTTGAAGAAAATCAGTCATAAATGAAGTTGTTAAAAAGAGTTCTTAAAATTGCTATTATTCTATTTGTTTTATTGTTTATAGGTGTGTGGTTGTTTACTAAAACTTTGTATCCAACATACAGTGGAGAATTAGAATTAGCAAATATTTCAGATAAAGTTACTGTGTATTATGATGAGGTTGGGGTGCCACATATTAATGCAGAAAACCAAAAAGATGCTTATACTGCTTTAGGTTATGTGCATGCGCAAGACAGGTTATGGCAGATGGAATTAATTCGAAGAATTTCGGCAGGGAGATTAGCTGAAGTTTTTGGAAAAGAATTGGTTCGAACAGATAAGTTTTTCTCTGGGCTTGGCATTGAAGAAGCAGCTTCAGTTACAATAGAAAAGCTAAATAAAAATACGGAGGCTTATAAAATGACAGAAGCCTATTTAAATGGAATAAATCAGTTTATAGAAGAAGGTACAACTCCTTTAGAATTTCATTTAGTTGGACTTAAAAAAGAAAAATATACGATTAAAGATGTGTATAATGTTTTTGGATATATGGCATTTAGTTTTGCCATAGCACATAAAACAGATCCTATGTTAACCGAAGTAAAAGAGAAATTAGGTGATGCTTATTTTGAAGAGTTAAATGGAACTGTTTTTGAAAATTTAACATTAATAAAGAATGAAAAAAACGCTGAGTTAAAAGGAGGTTTTGCGCGAGCAATGAATTCTTTATTAGAAAAATTACCAATATCGCCATTTATAGGAAGTAATTCTTGGGTATTAGGTCCAGAAAAAACAAAAAATGGAAAAGTAATTTTTGCTAACGATCCACATATAGGATTTTCACAACCATCAGTTTGGTATCAATCACATATTAAAACACCAGCGTATGAAATTTATGGTTTTAATTTAGCATTAACGCCATTTCCGTTGTTAGGACATAACCGAGATTATGCTTATGGTTTAACAATGTTTGAAAACGATGATGTAGATTTTTATTACGAAGAGAACAATCCAAACAATTCATTAGAATATAAAACAGCAGAAGGTAATCAAAAATATAAGTTGTTAGATAAAACAATTAAAGTAAAAGATGGTGTAGATACTACTTACCAAATAAAGGTAAGTAAACACGGTCCCATAATGAATGGTTTGATTGATTTTATAGATGATAAACGACCAATAGCAATGCAATGGATTTATACAAAGTTAGAAAATAAATTGTTGGATGTTTCTTATGAAATGTCACATGCAAAATCGTTATCAGAATTTAAAAAAGGCGCAAGTAAATTACATGCTCCAGGTTTAAATATTATGTATGGAGATGCAAAAGATAATATAGCTTGGTTTGCATCAGGGAAGTTGTATAAATATAGAGATAGTTTAAATACAAAACTAATTTTAGATGGAGCTTCTGGTAATGATGAAATACAAGAATGGTTAAGTTTTGAACAAAATCCACAAGCAATAAATCCAAGTTGGAATTATGTGTATTCAGCAAATAATCAACCAGATTCTATAGCAGGAGTTTTATATCCAGGGTATTACTTGCCTGAAGACAGAGCAAGAAGAATAGTTGATTTATTAGAACCTAAAAATGATTGGACAAAAGAAGATGTTGCAAAAATGATTTATGATGTAACGTCTCCAACAGCTCCTGAAATATCGAAAGATCTTATAGCGGTACTTGATGTTTCTGAATTTTCAGCAAGTGAAAAAAAAGCTATTGAAATTTTAAAAAAGTGGAATGGGTATTACGGGAAAGATGAAGTTGGTCCTGTAATTTATAATAGATTGTTATATGAGTTTCAGAAAAACACATTTAAAGATGAAATGGGAAAAGCGTATAGACAATTTGAAAATACACCATTTGTAGAAAAAGTAGTGCCAGTACAAGCTAAAAGAGAAAACTCTGTTTGGTGGGATGATATTTCAACAAAAAATAAGGTAGAATCAAAAAAAGATATTATAACAAAATCGTTTAAAAACACATTTGCTTTTTTACAAAATCAGTTAGGAGAAAATGTTGAATATTGGAAATGGGATAGAGTAGCTTCGGTAGAATATGAACATCCAATTGGAAAAGCAGGTGGATTATTACGTGAATTCTTTAATGTAGGTCCTTTTAAAACAGTAGGAGGAGATCAAGTAATAAACAATCAAATTTATAATATAGACAGCACTGGTGTATATAAAATTAAAGCAGGGCCATCTACTCGTAGAATTGTAGATTTTTCTGATGTAGAAAATAGCATTGCAATTTTACCAACAGGGCAATCTGGAAATGTATTTAGTAAGCATTATAAGGACCAAGCTCAAAAATATGTAGATGGAGAGTTTGTGAAAATGAAATTAAATCAAACAGAGATTGAAAAGAGTGATAACAAATTAGTGTTTTTTCCTAAAGAATAGGTAATTACATTGATGTTTATTTTCAACTAAAGTAATAAGGTAATATTATGGCAATAAATATCAATGTAATTAAAGTATTGTTAAGTTGATGTCCGAATATATCGAAATGATTTTTAGAATTTTCAAGGCCAAACAAGTACTCTTGATATTTAAATTTAGGTTTATTAAAAAGAGTTCTCCATGTTGAGCCATATATCCATCTTATTGTTCCTCCAATAAAATTAGATGATAATTTAAATATTTCATGATTAAAAAAGTCCAATTTTATTTGTTGATGAGTTTTTAATTACCTTATTTTTTTAGATTAATATTACTTGATCAAAAACTGAGTTACTTTCCATTTTTTTACTTCATCGTAAATAAAATCTTGTTTATCAGGTCCGTCATAAGTACCCGATATTTCATATTTTAAATTTGAATTAAGTTCAGATAATGTTGTATGAAAATGATAATCTGTTTTATGAACAAGATTTGGACGTAACTTCTTAACTTCCTCATACGACATTCCAATTTTTACTCCATACATGTCAACTGAATTAGTCTGTGCATTAATTTCATTAACAAGGCAAACTTCTTGTTGGTTCATCATAAAATTAAGAGTTGTGCTGTCTTTTAAAACTTCAAAATAAAGGTAATCAGGTCCGTCTTGTTGTCCAGTTTTTGAAGTAATAGTATATGATGGGAAAGCATCCTTTAGATTGTCTATCGTAATACATTTCTTTAAATCAATACCGTTAATACCGTTATTGGTAATAGAAATAATAGCGCTCTTTTTTGTTGTTGTTTTTTGTTTACAACTAGTTATCGTTATTAAAGTTAACAAAGCAAGTAATATTAATTTTTTCATATTAAATTTCTTTATAAATTTCATTAAAAGGAATTCTAAAACGCTCTCCATAAACGCCTTCGGGTTTTCTTATACCACACGAAACAATCATGTTAATTTCTGCACCTCGTGGTATGTTCAATAACTTTTTAACTCGCCAAGTATCTGAGCCTTCCATAGGACAGGTGTCGTAATTTTCAGCAGCCATTGAAAGCATAAATGTTTGAGCAGCCAAACCACAAGTTTTATGAGCTACAATTCGCATATCACTATTACGAACTTCACGGTATATTGGACGGAATAATCCAGTGATTAAAATCATTAGATATTTTAAAAAACCTAAAACACCAAAGAAATCTGCGTAAGCAAACGGAATAATTTTACCATAATAATTACGAGCTACTTTTTCTCTACTACTTTGTTCAGATTTAGGATTGCCTTTACCAAAAGTTTTATCGATAAAAGATAAGTTGGCTTTTGCTCGTCTTCGCCATAAATCTTTCCGAACAACAAAAACGACCATTTGTTGCGCGGTTCTTGCAGCGTTTTGATTAAAACACATGGGAGCAATTTTTTCAATTGTTTTTTTTGAAGTAATATGATAAAACTCCCATAACTGCATATTACTACTTGTAGGTGCTAAGCTGGCTTGTTGTAAACATTTTTTAACAATGTTGGTGTCAATATTTTTTTCAGAGTCATAAACTCTTACAGAACGTCTATAATCAATAGCTTCTGAAACTGTTTTTTCTAACATATTATCCAAACTTCATTAGCGATTTTAATTGCTTTAACTTTCCTTTATAAGGAGCATATCTTGTAGGGATATCCAACCAGTTTCCACGAGTAACAACTCCTTTGTTATGAGAAAAAGTCTCAAAAGTTTGTTTTCCATGATAACCACCAATACCACTTTCACCAACACCACCAAAAGGTAATCTATGGTTCGCAAAATGTACAGTAGTATCGTTTATGGTACCACCACCAAAAGAATAAGTCCCTATTATTTTTTTAGCAAAACTTGCTCTTGTTGTAAACACATATAAAGCTAAAGGTTTGTCGTATCTCGCTAATATATTGGCTATATCTTCTTCATTATCATATGAAATTAATGGAAATATAGGTCCAAAAATTTCACCTTTCATAACTTCGCTATCTAAGCTAGGTTCATTAATAATAGTAGGAGCAATATAACGATCATCTCTATCTGTTTGTCCTCCAACTATGAAGTTTTCATTAGTTAACATTAAAGCAAGGCGATCGAAGTTTTTAGTATTTACAATTCTTGGATAGTCGTCAGAAATTTGAGGATTTTCACCATACGCTTTTATTAACTCTTCTTTAAAATGCGTTGTGAATTTATCTTTAACTGATTTATGAATTAATAAATAATCTGGAGCAATACAGGTTTGCCCTCCATTTATAAGCTTTCCCCAAACTAAACGTTTAGCGGCTAGCTTAATATTAGCAGTTTCATCTACAATACAAGGACTTTTTCCTCCAAGTTCTAAGGTAACAGGAGTAATATGTTCTGCAGCTGCCTTTGCAACAATTTTTCCAACGGGTACACTTCCTGTAAAGAAAATATAATCCCAGCGTTGAGCTAATAATTCTTGAGCGGTATCAACTCCGCCTTCAACTACTGCTATATGGTCTTTATCAAAAACAGCTTCTATTATTTCTTTGGTAAGTTTACTTACATGTGGTGTTAATTCAGAAGGTTTTAAAACTACTGTATTTCCTGCAGCTATAGCGCCTAATAAAGGAGCAAAAGCCAATTGGTAAGGGTAATTCCACGGAGCAATAATTAAAACAGTTCCATAAGGTTCTTTATATATTTTTGCAGAAGAAGGAAAATTCAATAAAGAAGGTAAAACTCTTTTTGGTTTGCTCCAAGAATGAATATTTTTAATAGCCATTTTTAATTCAGTTAATACAATAGAGGTTTCAGTCATTACAGCTTCATATTCAGATTTTTTAAAATCATTATGCAAAGCATTTATAATGTCATCTTCTCTTCTAATAATTTCTTTTTGAAGTTTTTTTAAAGCATTTTTTCTAAAAGAAATATCTTTAGTATGCTGTTTAGAAAAGAAGTTTTTTTGTGACTGAACTAGGTCTTTAATATTCATAAAATTATATTTCTTGTAGTTTTTTATTCATTAATTTAAACCATAATGGAGGAAATAGTGCTACCAGCATCATACCTGGATAACCAGTAGGCATTTGAGGGCTTTCTGGTAACGATTTTAATATTTGGTAATGTTTGCTTCCGTTATAATGATGATCGGAATGACGTGATAAATTAAATAGCATTACTTTACCAATTACATGATCTGAATTCCAAGAATGAGTTCGTTTTACACGTTCATATCTGCCATTTTCGTTTTGTTTTCTTAATAGTCCGTAATGTTCAATATAGTTTACAGTTTCTAATAATAAAATTCCAAAAATAGCAGCTGCTAAAAATGAAAGAAGCACATTTAAATTGAAGTAAAATAAAATTCCTGAGATTAGAATGATATTACAGATAGTGTATATAAGCATTCTGTTTTGGTAATGAAACCAACTCCGATTGGAGTTTTTTAAACGTTTGTTTTCAATTTGCCAAGCTTGGTAATAACTTTGGAATTGAGAACGAATCCAAAAAGTATATAGAAGTTCGTTTTTTCTTGCCGTAGCGGCATCTTTTGGGGTGGCTACATTTAAATGATGTCCAGCATTATGGTATGGTAAAAAATGAGTATTTAATGATGTTAATAATAAAATTTCTCCTAAAAACTCATCAAATCGATTGTTTCTGTGCCCTAATTCGTGACCAACATTTAAACCAATAACACCACACATTAATCCCATTGATGAGATTTTTCCAATATAATCTATGGTGTTTAATTCTGGTTGTTGAATAATTATAAAAAACCATCCTAAATATATTAATTGCAAAGGAACAGTAGCGTATAAAATGTAAGTGTATAATTTATTTTCTTTTTCTAATAGTTCTTGTTCTTTACTGTAGTTTTTTTTATCAGGTTTAAAAAATAATTCAACTACAGGAACAAAACCAAAAAAAGCGATCAAAGGTAAAATAGTTAACCATCCAGTTGAAGTAAATGAAATATAAACAGTTATAGGGAGAATTATAATTGATAGATACTTTAGGGCTTTCATTGTAGAAATTTGCCTAAATATACAAATTACAAACAAGCATCCCAAATAGAATCCGATGGTGTAGGAGCTATAATTTTTATTAAATCTTTATTTACGGGGTGTGTAAATTCTATTTTGCGAGCATGTAAATGAATGCTACCATCTTTATTACTTCTTTTAGCGCCATATTTTAAGTCTCCTTTTATAATAGACCCTATATTAGATAATTGTACTCGGATTTGGTGATGTCTACCTGTTTCTAAATCAATTTCTAATAAAGAATAATTATCTAATTTTTTTAAAACTTTATAGTGTAAAATAGCTTTTTTGCTTCCGTTAATTTCTTTAGGATAAGCGGTAGATTTATTATTTTTTGGATTTTTTTTCAAAAAATTAATAAGCGTGTCTATCGTTTTCTTAGGTTGATTGTTAACAATTGCCCAATATGTTTTTTGTATCGTTTTTTCTCTAAGCATTTTATTTAAACGCTCTAAAGCTTTTGATGTTCGAGCATAAATAACCACGCCAGATGTTGGTCTATCTAATCTATGTACAGTTCCTAAAAAAACAGCACCAGGTTTGTTGTATTTAGTTTTAATGTATTCTTTAACTATATCAGATAAAGGTTTGTCGCCAGTTTTATCACCTTGAACAATGTCACCAGCACGTTTATTCACAATAATTATATGATTGTCTTCGTGTAAAACCTGTAAGTTGTCTTTAGTGGAGTACATTTTTTAAAAATATGATCTCAAGTGGAGTCAAAAATTTATTTAAAATCTTTAGCTATATCTTCGTTAACTCCATCAATAAATTTTAAGAAATCTTCGCGTCCAAATCCAGTTGAAGAAGAAGTAACAAAAGATGTAGGAAGCTCTTCCCAAGAGTGTAATAATTTCTTTTTGTAAGAGGTTATTTGTTTGTTTAATTTAGAGCTACCTAATTTATCTGCCTTAGTAAAAACAATACAAAAAGGGATACGGTTTTCACCTAAAAATTGCATAAACTCTAAATCTATTTTTTGAGGATCATGACGACTGTCAACTAAAACAAATGTACAAACGAGTTGTTCTCTTTCTTTAAAATAATTCTCAATAAAATATTGAAAAATAGTTCTTTTCTTTTTTGAAACTTGAGCGTATCCATAACCAGGTAAATCAACTAAAAACCATTCATCGTTAATTTTAAAATGATTAATAAGTTGTGTTTTTCCAGGTTTCCCAGAAATTTTTGCTAAATCTTTGCGCTCCATTAACATGTTAATTAAAGACGATTTGCCAACATTGGATCTTCCTATGAAAGCATATTCAGGTATTCTGTCTTTAGGAGCTTTGGTAACATTACTGTTACTCATTACAAATTCAGCAGATTTTATTTTCATTACTAGTTAAGCTTATAAATGCTATTATATATTTCGTTCAGAAAGCCAAGTTTCTAAAATAGTATTAAATTCTTCAGGAGTTTCCATCATAGCAGCATGCCCACATTTATCAATCCAAAATAAATCTGAATTAGGTAAAAGTTTATGGAAGTCTTCGGCAACAACTGGAGGGGTTACAGAATCTTGTTTTCCCCAAATTAAACACGTAGGTTGTTTCATGTTTGGTAAGTCCTTAGCCATATTATGACGAATAGCACTTTTTGCAATAGCTAATGTTCTTATTAAGGTATTTCTATCGTTAATAACATCATAAACTTGATCAACTAACTCGTCAGTAGCAATGTTTTTATCGTAAAAAACATCTTGTGCTTTTCTTCTAACAAACTCTTTATCACCTCTTTTTGGATAACTATCTCCCATAGAATTTTCATACAATCCAGAACTTCCGGTTAAAACTAAAGCTTTAATATCAGAAGTGTAATGTTTTGTATAGTATAGAGCAATATGACCACCTAAAGAATTACCTAAAAGGGTAACGTCTTTAAGGTTTTTGTACTCAATAAATTCATGTAAAAACTTAGCTAAGTTTTTTACATTTGTTTTTAATAAAGGCAATGTATATAAAGGCAATTCAGGTATGAAAATTTTATACCCTTTTTGAGAAAGATGATTGAATGTAGAACCAAAATTACTCAAAGCTCCCATTAAACCATGAAGTATAATGATAGGGCTTCCTTCTCCTGCTTCTGCGTATGTAAATTTGCCTTCTTTCTTTAAAAATTCAGTCATTGTATGTAAAATTTGACTCAACCGCAAATGTAGTTCTTTTTTGTCATATTCTCATTTTTATTATTTCAGCACAGCTTCTAAAATAGAACAGACTCACAATCAGTTTTTTAATGATAATAGGAAAACTTATTAACAAAGTGGTAAAAAGTGGTAGAAAGTGGTAATTATTTTTTATTTTTGATGCAAACTATGGTTTCTTAACGTGGTAAATTTAATTGGGACATATGAATGTAAGGTGGATGCTAAGGGGAGGTTGATGATTTCATCGGCTTTCAAAAAGCAGTTGTCGCCTGTGTTGCAAGAGGGTTTTGTAGTGAAGAGATCTGTTTTTCAGCCTTGTTTGGAGTTGTATCCAATGCAGGAGTGGGATTTAATGATGCAAAAGATTAATAAATTAAATCGATTTGTAAAGAAGAATAACGATTTTATTAGAAGGTTTACTGCTGGAGTAAAAGTGGTGGAGATGGACGCCTCTGGTAGGGTGTTGGTTCCGAAAGACTTGTGTCAGTTTGCGGGGATAGAGAAGCAGGTGGTGCTTTCTTCTGCGGTGAATATTATTGAGATTTGGGATAAGGAGAAGTACGAAAAAGTAATTGATGAAGCTGTTGTTGATTTTGCTGGTTTAGTAGAGGAGGTGATGGGAAATACAGAGATAGATGAATTATCATAGTCCAGTTTTGTTGAGGGAAAGTGTAGATGCGCTTGATATAAAAGAAGATGGTGTGTATGTGGATGTGACATTTGGAGGAGGAGGTCACTCTCGTGAAATATTGAGTAGGTTGGGGGAAAAAGGACGTTTGTTTGCTTTTGACCAGGATCCAGATGCTCAGCAAAATAAAATTGATGATGAGCGTTTTGTTTTGATTGGAGAGAATTTTCGTTTTATATCTCGATTTTTGCGTTTTTATGGAGTTAAGAAGGTTGACGGGGTTTTAGCGGATTTAGGTGTTTCTTCTCATCAGTTTGATGAGGCGGATAGAGGTTTTTCTACTCGATTTGATGCTGATTTAGATATGAGGATGGATCAAAAGTCTGATTTGTCAGCAAAAAAGATTATAAATAAATATGAGGAAGATAGGTTGGCGGATGTGTTGTTTTTATATGGTGAATTGAGAAATGCTAGGACGTTGGCAAAAACAATTGTAGAGGCAAGAGGGGAAGAGGAGATAGAGACAAGTTTTCAGTTGAAGGAAGTGTTGAGGAATTTTTTACCAAAGGCAAAAGAACATAAAATATTGGCTCAAATATTTCAAGCAGTTAGAATAGAGGTGAATCAGGAGTTGGAGGTGTTGAAGGAGTTTTTAGAGCAAATGCCTCAAATGTTGAAGGAAGATGGGAGGTTGAGTGTGATTTCATATCATTCATTGGAAGATAGGTTGGTGAAGCGATTTATAAGAACAGGGCTTTTTAGTGGTGAGCCAGAGAAGGATTTTTATGGTAATATAAGTGTGCCTTTAAAGAAAATAGGTAAAATGATTGTGCCAACTAAAGAGGAGGTAAAAGAAAATAATAGAGCAAGAAGCGCAAAATTACGAATAGCAACATTAAAGTAATGTCTAGAGTAAAGGAAGGTATTTATGGTGTTTTAAAAGGGCGTTTTTTGACAGACGAAAGCTCTTTTGGTAATTGGCGGATATTGATTTTTGTTGTGGTTTTATTGTTAATAATGATATCAAGTTCGCATAGTGCTGATGCAAAAGTTGTTCGAATTGCTGAGCTGAATAAAAAGAAAAGAGAATTACGAGCAGAAGATATTGATACCAATACAATGTTGATGCGGATGAAGTTAGAAAGTAGTATTCGTGATAAGGTGAAAATAACTGGATTGTCACCAGCGAAGACACCTCCACAGAAAATAAAAGTAACAACTAAAATAGAATAGAATAAAAAGATGGTAGTAAAAAAAAGTATATTAAATAAGCTCTACGTAGTTGTAATTTTAATGACGCTTTTTTTTATTGTTATTCTTTTTAGAATCTTTAATCTTCAGTATGTTGAAGGGGATAAATACAAGAAGCTTTCACAAGAAAAAACAGTAAAAAACGATACGATTTTTGCAAACCGTGGAAATGTATACGCGGCAGACGGTAATCTTTTGGCTACTTCAATGTCGAAATATACTATTCGAATGGATGCGGTTACTGTAGATTCGGAAGTTTTTGAAAAAAATATTCGTTCACTTTCAAAAGCATTGTCGGGGTTGTTAGGTAAGTCGACAGATTATTACCAGAAAAAATTACGAGAAGCAAAAAAAAGGAAAAATCGTTATTTGTTAATAGCTCGAAATGTAGGTTATAACGACTATGTGAAAATGAAAAGCTTTCCGATTTTTAAATTAGGAGTGTATCGAGGGGGGTTTATAGCGGAACAAAAAACAGTGCGTGTACATCCAATAGGGAAGATAGCAGAACGAACTATAGGTTATGATAATCATAGGGGAGGAGCTGGTATTGAAGGTGCTTTTGCTGATTATATGGAAGGAGAAAACGGTATGCGACTGAAGCGAAAAATAGCTAAAGGTCAGTGGAAACCGGTAAATGACGTAAATGAAAAAGAGCCAATTGACGGAAGTGATGTAATAACAACAATAGATGTTAATGTTCAGGATATAACACATCATGCGTTACTAAAGCAGTTAGAGTATTTTGAAGCGGATCATGGTTGTGCTGTGGTTATGGAGGTAGAAACTGGTGAGATAAAAGCAATTTCCAATCTAGGTAGAACATCAAAAGGGAGGTATTACGAAAAAAGAAATTATGCTGTTTGGGAGAGTCATGAGCCAGGTTCAACTTTTAAGTTGGCAAGTTTAATGGCAGTTCTTGAAGATAAATTAGCAGACACTTCTAATGTGGTGGATTGTGAAAAAGGAAAGATTTTTATTAATAACAGAAAGGTTGAAGATAGTAAGAGAGGGGGGTTTGGAAAGGTTTCATTAGCTCGTGTTTTTGAAGTTTCATCAAATGTGGGTATTGTAAAAACAATTCAAAAGCATTATGATAAAAATCCAAAGAAGTTTATTCAAAAAATTAAATCATTCGGATTAGACCAATTAACAGGGGTTAAAATAATAGGAGAAGGTAAACCGTATATTCCAAATCCTACAGAGAAAAGTTGGAGTCCAATATCATTAGAATGGATGGCTTGGGGTTATGGAGTGTCTTTAACGCCTTTGCAAACATTAGCATTTTATAATGCAGTTGCAAATAAAGGTAAAATGGTTAGGCCATATTTTGTTAAAGAATTAAGAGTTGGAGGGAAGGTTGAAGAACGATTTGAAACACAAGTTGTAAAAGAAAAAATAGCTTCAGATGTAACGTTGAATAAAGTTAGAAAGGTTATGGAGAATGTGGTGAAGAATGGTACTGCAAAGAATGTGTATTCTTCTAATTTTTCAATGGCAGGAAAAACAGGAACAGCAAAAAAATGGATTCCTAAACATAAAGATAAAAGCGGGAAGACAGTTTATGGTCATTATTCTAATAAGAAATACGTAGCCTCGTTTGCAGGTTTTTTTCCTGCAGAAAACCCAAAGTATTCTTGTATTGTGGTAATTCATAGTCCAAAGAAAGAGAAAGGGTATTATGGAGCTGTTGTAGCAGCGCCGGTTTTTAAGGAGATTGCCCAAAAAATATACACAACAACACCTGTAAATAATCAACTAGTATCAGATCAAATATCGAGTGCAAGTCTTGATAAGGAGTTTGAAGTGTATTATCAGAAGTTGAGAAAGTATAAAACAATAATGCCAAAAGTGGTAGGAATGAGTGGTATGGATGCAGTGGCATTGTTGGAAAACATGGGGTTGAAGGTTAGGTTTTCAGGAATGGGAAAAGTAACAGAGCAGTCAATAAAAAAAGGAGTCAAAGTGTTAAAAGGAGGAACAGTTTATTTAAAACTATCGTAGTTGAAGAGATTAAAAGACATATTATATAAAGTACCGGTAAGTGCTGTACATGGTAATACAGATGTGATGGTATATGGTATTCATTTTGATAGTAGACAAATTGAAGAGAACGATGTTTTTGTGGCGCAGAAAGGTGGGGTTGTGGATGGACATCAATTTATAGAGAAAACTATTTTATCAGGAGCGAAAGCTATTATTTGTGAAGAATTCCCATTGGGTTTAAATGATGATGTGACATATGTTAAGGTTGAAGATTCAAATGTTGCTTTGGCAATAATGTCTGCTAATTTTTATAATAATCCTTCAAGGAAATTGCAATTAGTAGGGATTACAGGAACAAACGGAAAAACGACGATAGCAACATTATTGTATCAGTTGTTTAAAAAAGCTGGATATAAAGTAGGATTGCTTTCGACAGTGAAAATAATGATAGATGAAACGGAATGTGAAGCAACACATACAACGCCAAACTCATTAATGGTAAATAAATATTTGTCATTAATGGTTGAAGAAGGGGTTGAATATTGTTTTATGGAAGTTAGTTCGCATGGAATACATCAGAAAAGAACAGAAGGATTGAGTTTCGTTGGGGGTGTATTTACAAATTTATCTCATGATCATTTAGATTATCATGAGACTTTTGCAGAATACCGAGATGTAAAAAAACGTTTTTTTGATTCGTTGCCAAAATCAGCATTTGCTTTGGTAAATATAGATGATAAAAATGGGCAAATAATGTTGCAAAACACAAAAGCGAATAAGAAGTCGTATGCTTTAAAAACATTAGGAGATTATAAAGCGAAAGTTTTAGAAAAACGTTTTTCAGGAACTTTATTAACTGTAAACGGTGTTGAAGTTTGGACAAGGTTAATAGGTGAGTTTAATGCTTATAATTTGTCGGCAATTTTTGGGGTAGCAGATTTATTAGGGTTTGAGAAATTAGAAACTTTAAGAATTGTAAGTGAGTTAGAAAGTGTAAGAGGGCGTTTTGAATATACGGTTTCAGAAAATAAGGTAACAGCAATTGTTGATTATGCACATACGCCAGATGCGTTAAAAAATGTATTGCAAACTGTAAATGATATTCGAACAGGAAATGAAAAAGTAATTACAGTAGTTGGTTGTGGTGGAGATAGAGATAAAACTAAACGACCAAAGATGGCGTTTATAGCATCGCAATTAAGTGATCAAGCAATTTTTACTTCAGATAATCCGAGAACGGAAAATGCACAGGTAATTATTGAAGAAATGGAGGAAGGGGTAGCAGCAGAGAATTATAAAAAAACATTATCAATTTTAGATAGAAGACAAGCTATAAAAACAGCATGTAAGCTGGCAGAAGCAGAAGATATAATATTAATCGCAGGAAAAGGGCATGAAAATTACCAAGAAATAGATGGAGTAAAACATCATTTCGATGATTTAGAAGAAGTGACGAATTGTTTTAATCAACTAAAAAACTAATTTAAAATGCTGTATTATATATTTCAATATTTAGAAAGCGAATTTAATCTTACAGGGGCGAGTGTATTTCAGTTTATTACATTTCGTTCAGCAACAGCGTTTATTCTGTCATTATTGATATCAACAATATTTGGAAAAAAAATAATTAACTATTTAAGAAAGCAACAAGTAGGAGAAACTGTCAGAGATTTAGGTTTGGTAGGGCAGGTGCAAAAAGCAGGAACGCCAACGATGGGAGGTCTTATTATAATTTTTGCAACCTTAATACCGGTGTTGTTATTAGCAAGGTTAGAAAACATATATATTATTATTTTGTTAATCACAACAGTTTGGATGGGGTTAATTGGTTTTACTGATGATTATATAAAAGTATTTAAAAAAGACAAAGCAGGTTTAAAGGGTAAATTCAAGGTACTAGGACAAGTAGGTCTTGGATTGATAGTAGGTTCTATGTTGTATTTTCATCCAGATGTAACAATAAAAGAGCAGTTGCCAACTTCAGAGCAAATAGTTCAAGTAGATGGAAAGAAAAAGGTTTTTGGAGAGGCTCATAAGTCAACAAAAACAACAGTTCCATTTTTAAAAGATAACGAATTAGATTATGCAAAAGCATTTAGTTTTTTAGGGGATGGTTATGAGAAATACGGGTGGATTATATTCATATTCGTAGTTGTTTTTATTGTAACAGGAATTTCAAATGGAGCTAATTTAACAGATGGAATTGATGGATTAGCGGCAGGAACATCAGCTATTATGGTTATTACTCTAGCGATTTTTGCTTGGGTGTCTGGAAATATCATTTTTGCAGATTACCTAGATGTAATGTATATACCAAAGTCAGGAGAAATGACGGTGTTTATATTCGCATTTGCTGGAGCTTTAATAGGTTTTTTATGGTATAACACCTATCCGGCTCAAATTTTTATGGGAGATACTGGAAGTTTAACTATTGGAGGAATTATAGCAGTCATAGCGATAGCAATTCGAAAAGAATTATTGTTGCCAATTTTAGCAGGGGTTTTTGTAGTTGAGAATTTATCGGTAATGATTCAGGTTTCTTGGTTTAAATATACTAAGAAGAAGTTTGGAGAAGGAAGGCGAGTTTTTAAAATGTCTCCATTACATCACCATTATCAGAAGTTAAATTATCATGAAAGTAAGATTGTTACTCGTTTTTGGATTGTAGGAATCTTATTAGCGGTATTTACAATAGTAACCTTAAAATTAAGGTAAATGAAAAGATTAGTTGTATTAGGAGGAGGAGAAAGTGGTGTAGGAACGGCTATTTTAGGAAAACAAAAAGGATTTGATGTTTTTGTTTCAGATAAAGGGTCAATAACAGAAAAATATAAAGAAGTTCTTTTACATAATACTATCGATTTTGAAGAAAATCAACATACAGAAAGCAAAATATTAAATGCAGATGTAGTGATGAAAAGTCCAGGTATTCCAGATAAAGTGGCGTTAATACAGAAGTTAAATTTAAAAGAAGTTAAAGTAGTTTCGGAAATTGAGTTTGCATCTGAATATACAAGCGCAACGATAGTCGGAATAACAGGGTCAAATGGTAAAACCACTACAACAATATTAACGCACTATTTGCTAAAGCAAGGAGGGTTAAATGTAGGTGTAGGGGGTAATATTGGAGATAGTTTTGCAAAGCAAATAGCAGAACAGAATTATGAAGAATATGTGTTGGAATTAAGTAGTTTTCAATTAGATGGGGTTGAGAATTTTAATTCACACATCGCAATTATTACAAACATATCACCAGATCATCTGGATAGATATGATTATGATTTTGAAAAGTATATAAGTTCAAAATTTCGTATTACTAAAAATCAAACAGAAAAAGATTTTTTAATATACGATGCGGACGATGAAGCGATTCGGAATTGGTTAAAAAACAATAAAGTTAGGGCAAAATTAATTCCATTTTCAGTAGAAAAAGAGTTGGAATATGGAGCCTTTTTAAGACAAGATAAGATAATAATGAAATTAAATACAGAAGAGATACTAATGAACGTTTCTGAATTAACATTACAAGGAAAACATAATGCTAAAAACGCAATGGCAGCATCTATGGCGGCTAGGTTATTAAAGGTTAGAAAAAACACTATTGCAGAAAGTTTATCTGATTTTGAAGGAGTAGAGCATCGTTTGGAAAATGTGCAAAAAATTAATGGAGTTCAGTATATAAACGATAGTAAAGCAACGAATGTGAATGCTGTTTTTTATGCGTTAGAATGTATGGATAGTCCAACAGTATGGATTGTTGGAGGTGTTGATAAAGGAAATGATTATGCTGATTTAATGCCGTTGGTTAGAGAAAAAGTCAAAGCAATAGTGTGCTTAGGGTTGGATAATCAAAAGATTATAGAAACATTTCAAGATGTTGTGGAGGTGTTAGTGGAGACGGCAGGAGCTGAAGAAGCTGTTAAAGTGTCACATAAGATAGCTAAAAAGGGAGATACAGTGCTGTTGTCACCAGCATGTGCTAGCTTTGATTTATTTGATAGTTATGAAGATAGAGGAAATAAGTTTAAAGAGGCGGTAAAAAATTTATAAACAAATTAAAACTGATTGATGAAGAACATCTTTCAACATATAAAAGGAGATAGAGCTATATGGGCAATTGTTGCTATGTTGGCTATATTTTCATTTATGCCAATATATAGTGCCAGTACCAATTTAGTATATGTAGTTGGTAATGGCTCTACTTTAGGGCACTTGGTAAAACATATTGTTTTATTAATTACTGGTTTTGCAGTAATTTATGGAGTGCACAAAATACCGTATAGATATTTTAGTGGAGGTTCAATATTAATGCTTCCAGTGGTAGTGTTGCTTTTGGTAGTAACACTAGCGCAAGGAACGGTTATTGGAGGAGCAAATGCAAGTAGGTGGATTCGAATTCCGTTTGTTGGGATTGGTTTTCAGACATCTACTTTAGCAGGGCTGGTTTTAATGGTGTATGTGGCTCGATATTTGGCAAAGAACAAAGAAAAACAAATTGTATTTAAGGAAAGTTTATTGAAGCTTTGGTTGCCAGTAGCGCTAGTTTTAGTGTTGGTGTTACCAGCAAATTTTTCAACAACAGCAATCGTTTTTACAATGATCTTGTTGTTAAGTTTTATAGGAGGTTATCCTTTAAAATTTATAGGATATATATTAAGTATGGGGCTTTTTGCTTTGTTATTTTTCATATTAGTTGCAAAAGCTTTTCCAGAAGCAATGCCAAATCGTGTAAGTACTTGGCAAAGTAGAATAGAGAGTTTTTCAAAATCAGATGGAAAAGAAGATTATCAAGTAGAGAAGGCTAAAATTGCAATAGCAACAGGAGGAGCAGTAGGAAAAGGCCCAGGAAAAAGTGTTCAGAAAAACTTCTTACCGCAATCATCATCCGATTTCATTTATGCAATTATAGTTGAGGAATATGGTTTAGTAGGGGCAATTATAGTAGTGTTTATTTATTTTTTATTACTGTTTAGGATTTTAATAACGGCAAAAAAAGCAACTACGATTTTTGCTACACTAATGGTAATAGGGGTTGGTGTTCCAATAGTTTTTCAAGCAATGATAAACATGGCTGTAGCGGTAAATATTTTACCAGTTACGGGGCAAACACTTCCATTAATTAGTAGTGGAGGTACCTCTATTTGGATGACTTGTTTTGCTTTGGGAATGATATTGAGTGTAAGTGCTTCGAAAAATGAAACAGAAGAAACAATTTTAGATGATAATCCTTTAGATATTTTACATGAAACAATCGATTAATATCATTATAAGCGGAGGAGGAACAGGTGGACATATATATCCAGCCATAGCGATTGCGAATGAAATAAAAGTTCGTTATCCAGAAGCAAATATTTTATTTGTGGGAGCAAAAGATAAAATGGAAATGGAAAAGGTTCCGCAAGCAGGATATGATATTAAAGGTTTGTGGATTTCGGGAATCCAAAGGAAGTTGACGGTTAAAAATTTATTATTTCCATTTAAATTATTAAGTAGTTTATGGAAGTCATATACCATTATACGAAAATTCAAGCCAGATGTAGCTATTGGTACAGGAGGATTCGCAAGTGGTCCAACGCTAATAATGGCTAATAAAAAAGGAATTCCAACGCTAATACAAGAGCAAAATTCTTACCCAGGAATTACAAATAAATTGCTGAGTAAGAAAGCAGGGAAAATATGTGTAGCATATGAGAATTTGGAGCGTTTTTTTCCAGAAAATAAAATTATAAAAACAGGAAATCCAGTTCGTCAAGATTTATTATCAATACATACAAAAAATAAAGAGGGTAAAGAGTTTTTTGAGTTGAATTTGACAAAGAAAACAATTTTGATTTTAGGAGGAAGTTTAGGGGCTAGGAAGATAAATCAATTGGTTGAGACAAATTTAGACTTCTTTAAAGATCAGGAGGTACAATTGATTTGGCAGTGTGGGAAATTATATTTTGAAGAATATAAAAAATATAATGAACTAGAAAATGTACAAGTGCACCAGTTTTTAAATAGGATGGATTTAGCGTATGCAGCAACAGATTTTATAGTTTCTAGGGCAGGGGCAAGTTCAGTTTCAGAGCTATGTATTGTAGGGAAGCCAACTATTTTTATCCCCTCGCCAAATGTAGCAGAAGATCATCAGACAAAAAACGCTAAATCAATAGCGGATAAGCATGGAGCATTATTAGTAAAAGAAAATGAATTAGATACATTTCCAATAGTTTTAGAAACATTATTAAAAGATAAAGGAAAGCAGCAGAGTTTAAGTGAGAATTTAAACGAATTAGCATTGCCAAATGCAACGAGTGACATAGTTAACGAAATAGAAAAATTAATTAGTTAGTGAATTTAAAAACGATACATAACGTTTATTTTATAGGAATTGGAGGAATAGGGATGAGTGCGATTGCTCGTTATTTTTCTATGAATGGTAAAAAAGTAGCAGGTTATGATAAAACTCCAAGTCCAATAACTAAAAGTTTAGAAGGAATAGGAATTGAAATTCATTTTGAAGATACAGTTAAAAACATACCTCTTTCTTTTTTAGAAAAAGAAAAAACATTGGTGGTGTATACACCTGCAGTTCCAAAAGAACATCAAGAGTTGAATTATTTTAGAAATAATGATTTTGTAATACTAAAAAGAGCAGAAGTTTTAGGTGAAATTACAAGAAATACATTTTGCTTGGCTGTTGCAGGTACACACGGGAAAACTACAACGTCTTCAATTTTAGGGCATATAATGCAACCTAAAAAGGCAACTTCGTTTTTAGGGGGAATAGCAGAGAATTATAATTCAAACCTTATTTTAGGAGAGGATAAAGTATCTGTGGTAGAAGCTGATGAGTTTGATAGATCGTTTTTAAAATTGTCTCCAAATATAGCGTGTGTAACTTCAATGGATGCTGACCATTTAGATATTTATGGAGAGAGTGAAGTATTACAACAGTCGTTTAGAGATTTTGCAAATGAGGTTTCAGATACGCTAATTGTAGCATATGGAGTTTCATTAAATGGCTTAACATATGGAGTAGACGAAGCGGCGGATTATAAGGCATATAATATTAGAATTGATGCAGGGAAATATGTTTTCGATGTACAAACACCAACTTCAGAAATAAAAAACATTGAATTTCATTTACCAGGAAATCATAATATGATGAATGCTTTGGCAGCTTTGGCTATGGCAGATGTTTATGGAGTTGAATTATCGGAAGTAAAAGAGCAGTTAAAGACATTTAGAGGTGTACAACGTAGATTTTCATATAAAATTAAAACTAATAACGTGGTTTTGATAGATGATTATGCGCATCACCCTACAGAAATAAATGCCGTGGAGTATTCAATACGAGAAATGTATCCAAAAGATAAAGTGTTGGCGGTGTTTCAACCACATTTATTTAGTAGAACAAACGATTTTGTTGAAGATTTTGCAAAGGCACTTTCTAAGTTTGATGAAGTATTGTTATTAGATATATATCCAGCTCGAGAATTACCTATGGAAGGAGTAACATCATCTTGGTTATTAAGTAAAATGAATTTGGAAGCTAAAAAGTTAGTGTCTAAAGAAAATTTAAGTGCCGAAATATTAAAATCTGAGTCAAAAATTATAACAATGTTGGGAGCTGGAGATATTGGATTATTGGTTGATGAAGTGAAAGAGGTTTTAGAGAAAAAATATATAAATTAAGTATGAAAAAAGTAATAACATATTTATCTTTTTTCTTCTTGCTGATGTTTTTTGGCTTTTTGTATGGTTTTACTACTAGCAAAAACGGTGGTAAAAAGGTGAAAAATACTGTGGTCGAGTTTGAGGCAGGAGATAATAACTTTTTGACGCACAGTATAGTTGATAAATTGTTAATACAAAATAAAGAATTTGTTAAAAACCAACCAAAAAGAGTAGTAGATTTACACTTTCTAGAAACTAATGTAAGGGCGAATCCATATGTAGAAAAAGCTTCGGTTTTTTTAACAGTAGATGGAGTGTTGAAAACTGTGATAAAACAGCGAAAACCAATAGCTCGAATTGTTGATAAAGATAAATCTTTTTATGTTGATAATTTTGGTGTTAAAATACCATTATCAACAAATTTTTCAGCAAGAGTACCGTTAGTTTCAGGAATGGGGGAGTCTGAGGATATCAAAGAACTAATAACGTTAATAAAAGTAATTGAAAGGAATGATTTTTTAACAAAAGAAATCATTGCAATTCAAAAAAATGCTCAAAATGAATATGTATTTACGGTTCGTAGCGGTAATTATAAAGTGATTTTTGGCAAGCTGAAAGATATAGATATAAAGTTTAAAAAACTGATGGCATTTTACAATAAAGCCTTAGTTGATAAAACGATTAAAAAATATAAGACAATAAATGTAAAATACCACAACCAAGTTGTGTGCACAAAACAAAATCAAGATGGAAAACAATAAAATTGCAGTTGGTTTAGATATTGGTACAACCAAAATTGTTGCCATGATTGGTCGTAAAAACGAATATGGTAAATTGGAGGTTTTAGGTATAGGTAAAGCTAAAAGTTTAGGTGTAAAACGAGGTGTGGTAAATAACATAACACAAACAATTCATTCAATTCAACAAGCAATTGATGAAGCCCAAAGTGTTTCTGGACAACAAATAGAAAATGTTGTAGTAGGTATAGCAGGGCAACACATTAGAAGTTTACATCATAGTGATTATATCACAAGAGAAAAATCAGATGAAGTAATAAATGAAGATGATATAGAAAACTTAGTAGGTCAAGTACATAAATTAGTAATGCTTCCAGGTGAAGAAATAATTCATGTTTTACCACAAGAGTTTAAAGTAGATAGTCAGCCAGAAATAAAAGAACCTATAGGGATGTATGGGGGGCGATTAGAAGCAAATTTTCATGTAGTAGTAGGACAAGTTTCTTCAATTAGAAATATTGGACGTTGTGTGAAAAGTGCAGGGTTGAGTTTGTCAGACATAACATTAGAACCTTTAGCATCAGCTTCGGCAGTTTTGAGTCAAGAAGAAAAAGAAGCAGGAGTTGCTTTAATTGATATAGGAGGAGGAACAACAGATTTAGCAATTTTCAAGGATGGAATTATTCGCCATACGGCAGTAATTCCTTTTGGAGGGAATGTAATTACGGAAGACATAAAAGAAGGTTGTTCCATAATTGAAAAACAAGCAGAGCTATTAAAAATTAAGTTTGGTTCAGCATGGCCTGGAGAGAATAAAGAAACAGAAATTGTATCGATTCCAGGATTAAGAGGAAGAGAACCGAAAGAGATAACGTTAAAGAATTTATCTAAAATAATACATGCAAGAGTACAAGAAATTATAGAGCATGTATATTTAGAAATAAAAAATTACGGGCACGAAACTCAAAAGGGAAAACTAATTGCTGGTATTGTTTTAACAGGAGGAGGATCTCAGTTAAAGCATTTGCGACAGTTAGTTGAATATATTACAGGAATGGATGTTCGTATAGGATATCCAAATGAGCATTTAGCTGGAGATTCAGAAGAGGCTTTATCAAGTCCATCATATGCAACAGCTGTAGGTTTGTTAATGGAAGGATTGCAAAAGGAATCTTGCGAAGTAGAATATGAGGTTGAAGAAGAACAGATAAATGATGAACCAGAGGAAATTGAAGAAAAGGAAGTTTTGAAAGAAGTAAAAGAGAGCGAGTATAAAACAAAAGAAAAGTCTAAATCGTTTTTTGAAAAATTTACGGAAAGATTCAAAGAATTTTTAGACAACGCAGAATAGAATAGTTAAATATATAGTAAAAATTACTCCTATTTATCCCCTAAAGAGGAGTGTAAAATGAATAAGAATTAATTAAAGAAAAGTTATTATGAGCACAGAATTCAATAACATTTCATTCGACATGCCAAAAACACAATCGAATGCCATTAAAGTAATTGGTGTTGGTGGGGGAGGAAGTAATGCAGTAAACCACATGTTTAGTAAACAAATTCACGGAGTAGATTTCGTAATTTGTAATACTGATGCACAAGCACTAGAAAATAGTCCAATTCCTAATAAAATTCAATTAGGAGCACATTTAACCTCAGGGTTAGGAGCTGGGGCAAATCCAGAGGTTGGAGCACAAGCAGCTGCTGAAAGTATCCAAGAAATTCAGCAGATGTTAAGCACGCATACTAAGATGGTTTTTATAACTGCTGGTATGGGAGGTGGTACTGGAACTGGAGCAGCTCCTATTATTGCTAAAATAGCAAAGGATATGGATATTTTAACGGTAGGAATCGTTACAATGCCATTTCAGTTTGAAGGGAGAATGCGCTCAAAACAAGCTCAAAAAGGAATTGATGAATTACGTGATAATGTAGATTCCTTAATTGTAATTAATAACAATAAATTACGTGAAGTATACGGGAATTTAGGTTTTAAAGCAGGTTTCTCTAAAGCTGATGAAGTTTTAGCTACAGCTGCAAAAGGTATTGCAGAGGTAATAACACATCACTATAAACAAAATATCGATTTACATGATGCAAAAACGGTACTATCAAATAGTGGTACTGCAATTATGGGGTCGGCTAAAGAAACAGGGGCAAACCGTGCTAAAAATGCCATTGTTAAAGCTTTAGATTCTCCATTATTAAATGACAATAAAATTACAGGAGCTAAGAATGTATTGTTGTTAATTGTTTCAGGAGCAAATGAAGTAACTTTAGATGAAATAGGAGAAATTAACGATTATATTCAAACTGAAGCAGGTTATGATGCAAACATCATAATGGGTATAGGTGAAGATGAATTGTTAGAGGATGGTATAGCAGTAACTATTGTAGCAACTGGATTTACAGCAGATCAACAAGGTACAATAACAAATACAGAAGTAAAGAAAATTGTTCATACTTTAGAAGATGAGCAAAAAGCTACTTATAATTTTGGTGAAAAGAAAATAGAAACTGCGCCAAGTATAAATGAACCTTTAACTATAAAACCTACAAATAACAAGGTTGTGCATGTTTTAGAGGAAGAAGAAGAAAAGCCAAAGTTTAATTTAGTACCTACTACAGAAGTAATAAAAAGCATTAATGTTGTATATGATGAAATCGCTTTAGAAAAAATATCAGAAGATGATTTTATTATAACAAATATAACAGAACAAAAAATTGAACAAAAGGAAGTTGTAAAACTGCAACAGCCAATTCAACAAGACTTATTGTTCGATTTGCCATTGAATTCTTATGAAGAAGTTACTCCTACAACTCGTTTAGTAGAAACTACAAATGAGATAAAAAACATAGAGGTAGTAGCAGAAGATATAAAGTCGCATCAAGTAGAGAAGCGTTATGTGCTAGATGATTTTGATGTGCAACCAACTATAGGGAAGAGTTCTACGCCAGTTATAAAAGAAGAAATTGAAGAAGAATTGCAATTTGAAGTAACAAACAAAGTGCAAGAAAAGATTAATGATATAGAAACAACGAGTGAAGAAGTTTCTCCATTAAGTTTAACCATTTCTGAATTGCAAAAAAGAGCGCAAGAAAGACGTGAAAAAATGAAAGGCTTTAATTATAAGTTTAACGATCAGGTTAGTAAAAATATAGATGATATTGAAAAGCAACCAGCTTATAAGAGACTTGGTGTTGATATTGATTCAGGTTCAGATATTAGTAAATCAGATACAGCGTTAAATACTGATAATAATGACATATCACGTACGAATAATTCATTTTTACACGATAACGTAGATTAATTAAATAATAAAATATATTTTTAAATTCCCGAATTTTTCGGGAATTTTTTAATAATAAAAATAATAACTATGAGTTTGCAAAAACAAGTAATGGATAAAATGAAAGAAGCTATGAAATCTAAAGATACAGTAGCCTTAACAGCCTTAAGAGCATTAAAGTCAGCTTTTATGTTATCCAATACAGAAGTAGGAGCAGGAGAAATGTCGGAAGCAGAAGAATTGAAAATTATACAGAAACAGGTAAAACAGCGAAAAGATAGTGCAGCTGTTTTTTCAGAGCAAGGGAGAGAAGATTTAGCTGAACCTGAATTAGCAGAAGCAGCCGTGTTAGAGCAATTCTTACCAGAAGCATTATCTGAAGAAGAAATAGAACAAGTTGTAAAGGTAGTCATAGAAAAAGTTGGAGCGGAAGGAATGAAAGATATGGGTAAAGTAATGGGAATTGTATCTAAGCAATTAGCAGGAAAAGCCGATGGTAAAGCTATATCAACTATAGTGCGTAAAAACTTAGTTTAAATATTGTAGGCCCAGTAGTTCAACTGGATAGAATATCAGATTTCGGCTCTGACGGTTAGAGGTTCGAATCCTCTCTGGGTCACTATAGATAATTGTTGTTTTTTATCGGTTTTTTGATTTGTAGTTAAAACGCTGTAAAGCAAAAGGTTTTGTTACTTTTGTTTAATATTGAAAATAACATGAGAAATATACATAATGTAAAAAACGTCCCAATAGACGGCCCAAAAAAGTCGAGTGGGAAGTTTACTTGTAAGATTGTAGCTAAAAACGATTACATAAGGGCTGATGGAACTTGCGCTTTATATGTTCAAATTTTTATTGAGGGGAAAAGAAAAAGACTTCCTTTAAATATTTACATAAAACCTAAAATGTTTGATTCTAAAAAGCAGCAAGTACGAGGTAATTCCCAAATAGCAAAAGATTATAATTTGATTATTGGTAAAAAGCTATCAGATATTAATAAGATAGCTATTAGTTATAGGTTGAGTGATTCATATTTAACTTTAGATAAATTAGTAGAGGATTTAACCAATCCTACTTCAAAAACTGATTTTATAAAGTTTTATGAAGATGAATTAAAAAAGCAAAAAAATATTATTGAAGATAGTACTCATGCGCAACAAGAGTCAACTTTGCGTAAGATAAAAAAGTTTAAGAGTAGGATTTTTTTTCAAGATATTACTGAAGATTTAATAAAAGAATTTAAATCTTATTGTAAAAAGACATTAAAAAACCAAGACAATACTATTTCAACAGCTTTAAAAAATTTAAAGAAATACTTACATATAGCTAATAAAAAAGGAATAAAAACACCTTTAAATTACTCTGAAATTGTTGTAAAGAGATTTAAATCAAATAGAGTTTTTTTAGATGAACAAGAGTTGAAAACACTTTTTGAATATAGAGAAAGTAAATTTGTTCCAGATGATTATAAAAATGTTTTAGACCGATTTCTTTTTTCTTGTTTTACTGGTTTGAGGATATCAGATATTCAAAGATTAACAACAGAAAATATAGTTGGAGATTATTTAGCTTTTAAAATTCAAAAAACTAAGAAATTTCATAAAATTAAACTCAATAATACATCAAAAATCTTTATTAATGATGAAACCTTGTTTAAAGGAAAATATTACGATCAAGATATTAATGAAATATTAAAAGAGATAGCTAAGAACGCTGGAGTACAAAAGCACTTAACTTTTCATGTAGCTAGACATACTTTTGCAACAAATTTTTTGATAAAAGGAGGTAGGGTAGAAAATTTACAAAAAATATTAGGACATTCTATGATAACTGAGACTATGATTTATGTTCATATAGTAGATAATTTATTGAATGATGAAATTTCTAATCTAGATAATATTCTTTTAAAGTAAAAGATTTAGCTCGTTAATAAAATATTTTTTAAAAATCTGTACTTATTGTACTCTTGTTGAATAAAAATAAAAAAAGCGCTGATTTTCAGTGTGTTTATGTAGGTATAAACATGAGTATAATACTAAAATAAATTTGTTATATAGTACTCTTTGGGGCGTGGGGTTTTGTTCTCATGTATAAAAAAAGCCTCGCTCTCCTTTATATATAGTTTTATATTCTGTAATGTATAGTATTAATAGTCTGTTGAGATTTTGTTGTAAGGTGGTTTAAAAACTATAAATTATACAAGAGGATTTTAACCTAATTAAAAATAGGGTAAAACCTTACTTATGGTACGGTTTTACATTATTTTATTTAGTGTTTTTAGTTTAATATTGAAAATTAAAAAAAACAATCTTATAATTTATTAATATATTAAGGTACAGGGCAGAGTATGTGAAGCCTTTATTTTAGATGTTTTTATTTTATACTACAAATAAAAATTATATATGAATATTTCTAACAATTTGACAGAAATTATATTAGCAGTTATAGTACTGATTGGGGCTGGAGCATTTATTACTGTCTCTATTAAAAATAAGTCTAAAAACAAACAAAGTAACATTAAAATAGGAAGAGATGGAGATGTTGTTGGTGGAGACAAGAAAATGAAGAATGTTAAAAAGTAATAAAACACAATCTGAGATTTCAATTGGAAGAGATGGAGATGTTGTTGGTGGGAATAAATATGTAAAAAATGAATTTATCAATAATAACTACAGAACAAGATTAAGTAGATTATTTGAGGCTTTGATAGCTGAAGTTAATGATGAAACAAAACTAGAGGATGTTTGTGAAGAATTAAATAGATACCTTGTTGATAAGGATATTATTGGGTTAGAACAAAAACTTACTGATGGCGGTTTTTCTCAAAATTTCATTTCAGACGCAAGTGAACAAAAAGAGATGTTTGCAAAGAAAATGTATAAATTTAGGAATTATGAATCTGCACAATTTATATATGTAGAGTTATTAGCAGTTATTAAAACTACTTTTTTAGACTTAATTTTTCCTTTAATAGAAGAGGAAGTTAGTAAAAAAGAAATTCTTCAATCCGTAAGAGAAAAAATAATTGAACCGATTAATGAACGCTTAAATAAAGAAGGAGCTGAAGATACTATCTTAAACTTAAACTCAGAAGAAATAAGAGGTATGGTTTATTATTTAACTGGACGTTGTCACATTAAATGGAATTATGATAATATATAATCAAGCTTTTGATATTTATCACACAATTTTTAGAATTGCTTCTCTATTAAATAGGTTTTCTGGTGAAAGTTTAGAAATAGAAAGAATTAGAATTTGGGATTTTTATTTAACCTTTCCACAAGAGGTCTCTAAGATTAGATTTGGGGTTAAATCAGAAGATAGAATAATTAAAAATTTGTTTCCATCAAAAGAAAACCCATACCAGGCAATAATGAACCCTAATAAGTTATTTGTCAGGATGCAGCCTTACCAACTCAATGCAATAAAAACACTTGCTTCTTACGGTGTCATTAATAAAGATTATCTAATTGCTAATAGAATTACAAACGTTGATAAAAAAACTTTAAGCTTATTAATAAAGGATTTGCGAGAAAATACTGATAGAGAAGATAATATAATAAAAATAATGACATCCTACTTTTATTTTATGCCATTGTATGGAAAGAATGGTTTAAAGGATAGAACAAATTTACTAGAATTTAGATATGACATTTAATAAATTATTTCTTAAAAGGTTAAGAGTCTTAACTTATACTGGATTAGTAGCTTATGATGAAAAATATAGAAAAGGTGTAAATATTATTAGAGGTGATAATAGTAGTGGGAAATCTACTGTCACCTATTTTATATTTTATGCATTAGGTGGAGTTATTAAGAATTGGACGACTGAAGCATTAAAATGTAATGAGGTTTGGGCTGAAGTTGAATTAAATGGAATAATAGTAACGATAAAAAGGTTTGTAAGAGAATCTGGAAACCAACCCATGTACATTTACTGGGGAAATATGAATGATGCCAGTAAAGTTACTAAAGAGGGGCAATGGTATAAGTATTCTTATAATTCTCAAGATGATAAAAAGAGTTTTTCAAATATGTTGTTCGACAACTTAGGTATTCCAATGGTTTATGGAGATAATAATATTACAATGCATCAATTATTAAGGTTAATGTATATAGATCAGGAATCTCCTACGAGTTCTCTTTTTGTGTATGAGCAATTTGATTCAGGACTAACGAGACAAACTGTATCAGAATTGTTGTTAGGTGTATATGATTCAGATTTATATTCGGATAGGATAGAAAGAAGAATTACTGAAAAAAAAGTTATAGAACTTGAAAGCGATTTAAACGGTATGAGAAAAGTATATGATGATTTAAAAAACCTTAACAAGGCCTTTATTAATACTTTAATAGCAAATGTTGAAATTGAGAAAGAAGAAATTGAGATTGAAATTTTACAATTAAAAGAGGGTAAAAAAAGAGTTGTTTTTAGAAAAGATAGTAAGTTAAATTTTCAGAAAATTAATCAAAACATTCATAGTCAGAGAAATAAAATAAATGAACTTGATGATTTAATCACAAGAACCAAATATGAAATTAACGATTCTGAAAGTTTTATTGAAATGCTTGAACAAAAAAAGAATGCAATAGAAAATTCTATTGCTACAAGAAAGTATTTTAAAAACTTTCCTTTTCAATATTGTCCAGAGTGTCTATCTGAACTTGAGTTACCACAGGAAAACCATTGTAAATTATGTAAGCAAAAAATTGATGAACAGAGTAGTGGTGTTATTGCTAAAAGAATGCTACAAGAGCTTTCTTTTCAGATATTAGAATCCAAAAAATTGAAAAAAAAGAGGAATAGTTTTTTAATAAACGAAAAAGCTAAATGGGAATCGGAGCTTTTGAAACTAAATCTATTACAAAAGCAAGTCAATGAATCTTTAAAAGATGTAAAATCTTTTAGGGAAGAAAAAATAGATGATTTATTGATTAAGAAAGGTGAAAATGAAGGTTTACATTTACAATATTTAACTATGTTGGAAATGGCTGAAAAATATGACTTACTTCAAAAAGAAAAAAAAGAAAATGAGATAAAAAAGAATAGATTAAAAGATTCTATTGTTATTAGAGAAAAGGAACAAGAAGAGCTAAAAAATAAAATAAATTTAAAAGTAGAAAGTTTTGCTTTAGATTTATTAAAAAAAGATTTAAATAGAGAAGATGGTTTTAAAGAAGCCAAAAATTTGAAAATTAATTATTATGACAATTCAATCTATGTTGATGATGAGAAAAAGAGATTTTCAGCTAGTTCTAATTTTTATTTAAAAAATACCGCAAGATTTTCTTTGTTTTTTTCAAGTCTTTTAATATCTCAAATGAGATACCCAAGATTCATTTTATGTGATAATATGGAAGATAAAGGTATAGAAAAAGGTAGAGCTCAAAATTTTCAAAGACTGATTATAAAAACCGCTGAAAAATTTAAAGACGACGACTATCAAATAATTTATACAACATCTTTTATACCAGATGAACTTGAAGGTAGTCATTATTGTATTGGAGAATACTATACTGAAGAGAATAAAAATAAATCCTTAAAATATGTTTAAGGCACACAAAAAATTAACATGACTTCAAATTATATTTTTGATAAAGAGAAATTACCTATCATAAATCAAGCAATTAGAGATTTTGAACCTGAAAATTCAGCAACAATACATACTAGATTAAATCACATTAGAGTTGGTGACGAAGCGAAAATTCGATTGACACTTACTGCTGATGAAAAAATAATCATTGATTTTGTCAAGTTTGTCAATTCATACTTTTAATCATGGTGAAACTTTTAATTGATACTTGTGTTTGGTTGGATATTTCCAAAACAACAAAAGGGGAGAAGGTTTTAGATCTTTTATATGAATTTATTGAAAGAGATGAGGTTGCTTTAATTATTCCAGAAATCATCACACAAGAATTTGACAGAAACAAAGACCGTATAATTGTCGATGCTGGAAAAAGTCTTTCAAGTCATTTCAATAAAGTAAAAGAAATGGTAGTTGAACACGGAGACCAAGATTTGAAGGATAGTGTTTTATCTCAATTAAATGACATAAACCACAAAATTCCATCTTTGGGAGAAAATGCTTTTAATTCAATCCAAAGAATTGAAGAGCTGTTTGAGAAATCTGAAAAACTAATTTTGACTGACGAAATTAAATTAAGGGCAACTCAGCGGGCAATAGATAAGAAAGCTCCTTTTCATTTATCAAAAAACAGTATTGGAGATGCTATAATTATTGAAACATTTTCAGATTATAAGGCTCGAAATCAAGCTCAAGAATTTAAATTAATATTTGTTACTCATAATAAGAATGACTTTAGTCTTAAAAAAGGAAATCATAAATTACCACATGAGGATTTAGAAGAAATTTTTGATTCTTCAAAGGCACAGTACTTTATTAATCTTCCCGAAGCTTTGAATTCAATAAATAGTGAACTGGTAGAAGATATTGAATTTGAAAATGATTGGGAATTTGAGGCAAGAAGTTTTAGTGAAATTATGGTAATTGAAAGAGAACTTGAACAAAAAATATGGTATAATCGACATCAAATAAGAGTTCAAATGATTAAGCAAGGAAAAATAAAATTAATTGAACGTGAAGACTTTGATATTGGAACAGTAAATAGTACAATTGTAAAAAATATTTGGGAAGGAGCTTTAGAGTCTGCGAAAAAAGTAGAAGAAAAATACGGAGTTGAAAATCTGCATTGGGATGATTTTGAATGGGGGATGATTAATGGAAAATTGTCTGCGTTAAGATGGGCTATTGGAGATGATTGGGATAATTTAGACACTTAGAACGAGAAAAAATGCAATAATTAATTATCTTTCCGTAACGATGGAAAGTGTATGCTACTTTTAAGCACAAAAAGCTATAGTTTTTAAACCATCTTGCAACAAAAACTCAACAGTTTGCAACAAAACGCAACAAAATATATTTAAGGATAATAGTACGCTAACTATTATAAATACTGGGTTCTTAAAAAATGTTACAACAAAAGTGCAACAGTTTGCAACAAGGTGCAACAAACAGCAACAAAGTGCAACAGAATGTTTTCTAGAGGTTACTTATAACTATAGTTTCAAAAAAGATTAATGATCAAAAGAATAGAAATTAATAATATTCTTATTAAGAATAAAACACCTTTTCTAAGGTGTTTTTTTATGTTTTTTAAATATAGGGTAAAACCTTACTTATTGTAAGGGAAAACCGTAAAGATAATATTAAGACTTTTTTAGTTTTGTACTTTGATAAATAAAAAAAACAATTTTATGACGTTTAATGAGATCCAAGATAAGTACGAATTCTCAATTTTTTTTGATGGAGTTTCGTTTCCAAAAAAAATTGAAGTAAAATGTAAATTAAAAACTACGCAAAAAGAAGTTCAAGGGAGGTTTATAGAATATAATAAAGAGCAATGGATTGAAGAATTAAAAACAAAAATTGTTATTGAATTGTTTCATGAAGTAGTTATGAAGTTTACAGAAGATATAATTGTTAAAGGTTTTCCTAATTTGGAAGGAGTAATTAGCGATAAACAAATAAAGTTATTAATTGGTTTATAGAGTTATTTAAATAACTCTATAAACTTTAAAATAAATTATGACACAGAATTTTGATTTCTCCGATGTTACTAAAGTTAGAAAATCACTTCTAGTTACAAGTTTGATTGGTATATTTTATAAGTATGTTGTAAGCCATTCAGAAGGTTTTATTTCATTTTTAGGATTTAAAATACCTGTTAAAGATGCAAATGATATTTCTCATTTAATTGGATATTTACTAATCTTTTTCATAATTGCTTTCTTTATTAGGTTAAGTAAAGAAAATTTAGATAAAGCATATGAAGAATTTGAAAAATATAAGAATAGTGTAAGTACTTTGATTCCTTCTCGTTCAAAAAAGCCTACATATATGGCTAAGGTAGAACCAAAAATGCCTAGTGGCTGGAGAATATCATTAATTAAGTTTTTTGTAAAATCTTTAGACTTATATTTCCCTGTACTTTTAAGTACTTATGTTAGTGTTTGGGTATTATTTTATTAAAAAGGGTTATTGATTTAAAAAAAGAACAAGATAGATATGAATGAAGTAGATAAATGGTATGATATAGTAATTAAAAATTGGGCACAAATAACGGTACTTTTAGGGGTGTTAGGAAGTGTATTAAAAGTAATTTCAAGCTGGAGTATAAAGAAAAAAGAGATTTCTTATTCTAAATTACAAGAAAATAGATTGTTGGAAATTAGGAGTTTTTATAAAAGTTATCAAACTTTAAAAAATTCATTAGAAAGGTTTTTGAATCAGACTGAATTTGGGTTACATGATCATAAAATTTTAAATGATATTGCAAAAACAATAAAGAATAATTTTATTGATTTTGAATTTAAATGTATGACACTAAAGTTGTTTATTGAAATGGAAGATATTGAAACTATTGATGAAATTATAAGTAGCTGTAATGATATTGATAAAGGCGTGAATAGATTTCATATTTATAAAAACAGTCATAATCCACCAGAAGGATGGGATAATTTAGATGAATTAAGAACGGAAATTAATAATGGGACTTTGCCAACATCTATAAAAAAAATTGAAACTAATTTTAGAAGGAATTTTTATTTAAAGAATAAAACAAACTGGTTTAAAAATTTATTTAAAAAGATTAAAAAATAATATGGGATTATCATCAGATACACTTATATAGCAGACAAGTTTTAAAAGTTTAAAAAGCATAATTTCAGAAATGAAATTTAGAGTTAGTTTTAGTAAAGAAGATTTTTATATTGGTGAACCTGAATATACAGAATATTTTTATGAACATATTTTTCCAATGATAAGTTTTTCTGAGATACCAATTTCATCAATACATAATCATTTATATAGGTATGGTGATTGTATTATTGGTATTGATCTAAATTGGGCTATAGAAAATGGTTGTAATCAAGTTCATTATTGTCAGCAAGCTTCTATTATTACAGAGTCGTTATTTACCACATATCATCATTACAATGATTTAATACTAGGAAATGAAGTTTTAAATACACCTCTTTATGAAGAACGGAAAAGAAGTTTTGAGCATTTAGAATATCAGATGGCTTTTACTAAAAATTATAAAGGAAAAGTTGTTTCAGTGAATTATAAAAATGATAATTACATATTTGCTGAAGAAAAAGAGTGGAGATTTGTTCCTTTTAATGATTCAGAAGATAGTCCTTTGTCATTGGAGCCAAAAAAATTTGAAGAAAATAAAGAAGAATATCAAAATAAAATTAGGGAAAATGGGCTTGAGTTTGGTTTGTCTGATATAAACTATTTAGTAGTTGAAACAGATGAACAAAAGATAGAGATTAGAAACATGATTATTGATTTAAATAAAGATATTCATATAAATATATTTACGAATAAAGAAATTTTAAACCGTTTTTTAGGCTATAAAAATTCATCAATAAAAGAATATAAATTGAATGAAGAAATTAAATTATTAAAAAATAATTTAGTGAATAAATAAAATGGCAAGATATTCAAAATAAAGAAAGATTAGGTGTTAATAAAGTAGAATGTTGCAACAGTTTGCAACAAAACTGTTCCAAAATATTTTAAAGAGGAATCTATGTAAACTACTATAAATACTAGGCTTCTCAAACTGTTGCAACAAAAAATAAACAGTATTAAAAATAAAAAAACACCCAAAGATTGAGTAGAAAAATTGCTATGAAAAAGAACTTATGACGTCTCGATAAAACTGTACAATTATACTACTTGTAATTCTATAATTAT
>NZ_CANLTU010000007.1 GCF_947494125.1 uncultured Tenacibaculum sp. | reverse complement strand
ATACTATGGAGCACCACTAAAATAAAAAACCCCGCAAAATCAATGACTTACGAGGTTATTTGTGGAGACGCCGAGTATTGACCTTGTTTTGCCGTATTATGCTTTAAGTGTTATTGTAACTACTGTAAACGTTGATTTCTTTAAAATTTTATTATTTGTTTTATGGTCATTTATCTATTGAATGTTACCTTTACTGTCACCTAAATTGACACCTATTTAACAATGACAAGTGCATTTAATCTAAAAGATAAAAATAAAGACGGAGCAACTTTAATTTATTTAAAAGCCTATTTTAAAAAAGAAGGGAAGCGATTTGTGTATTCTACAGGAGAATCTATTCATCCAAAAGAATGGGATTTTAAAAATAGACAACCAAATAATTTAACTGGAAGAACTTCTAAAGCCGATAGTCATAGAACTATAAAAAGGCAATTAGATAGATATTCTAATTTATTTACACTTGTTACGGAAATTTATAAGAATACAAATCAAGAATTAACTGTAGAAAAAGTTAGACAAGAATTTGATAAAGAGTTCAAGAGAGTTGCTGTTGGTAAAAATAAATTTTATGGCGCTTATGATGAGTTTATGTCATTTAAACAAAAAAATCAAGAGTGGTCTAAGGCAACAATAAAAAGGTATGATAATATAAAAAACATGCTAAAAGATTTTGAGAAAACTAAAAAATTCAAAATCACATTTGATACGATTAATCAAAAATTTTATACTGAGTTTACCGATTTTTGTATGGTTGATAGAGGACATATAAATAATACATTTTCAAGAAATGTAGGGTTAGTTAAAACGTTTCTTTTTTGGGCATTAAAAAACGGACATACTTACAAAGCAGATTTTATAAATTTCAAAAAGAAACCTAAAGTAATAACAAATCAAATTGCATTAAGAAAAGAAGATTTGGAAATATTATTAAAAACAGAAATGAGTTCTAAAAAATTAGAGCGAGTAAGAGATATATTTGTTTTTTCTTGTGTTACAGGGATGAGATTTGGAGAATTAAAATTTGTTTCTAAAAATAACATAAATGGTAAAACACTATTACTGAAAGAAGAGAAAAGCTCAGGTAAAAAGAGTAGGGAAATTCCTTTGAGTGGTATTGCGTTATATATTTTAGATAAGTATGATTATAGTTTACCTTTAATAGCTAATCAAAAGCATAATGATTATATAAAAGATGTTTTTAAAGATGCTGGTTATACGCACAATGTAGAGAAAACATCTACTAGAGGTAAAGAAGTAATACGAGAAGAAATTCCTTTTTATAAGCGAATAAGCTCGCACACGGCTAGAAGAACATTTATAACTATGATGAAAAGAAAGGGTAAAAGTGATAAGTTGATTGCTGAAATCTCTGGTCATAACGATATGAAAACACTTAACCAATATTACCAAGTTTCAAACGAGGATGTAAAAGATGCTGTTAATGAAACTTTTGATTTTGAAATCCCCAAAAACGATTAAATTATTAAAATGAATTACGGAAAAGAATTTATAAAGCTATATAATAAGGAACTATCAGCTTTTAAAAAAGAGATTATAGAAAGAATTGAAAAAGACTATGGATCTCCAGAAATGGCAAATGATTTATATTCTAGGTATAGAAGTGAAATTCAAGGGAAAATTATTGATATTAAAGAAAATGATAATAAAGAAGGTAAAGAAACATCTTTGACAGGTATGTCTTTGGGTTATATGAATAAGGAATATAAATTTGATAGGGTAGAAAATATAATAAACAGAGATATATATAAATATTTTTTGGATAATGAAAAATATGCACAGTATAAGGATTTTAGTCATTTTCTTCAGTATTTTTCAAAATTTTTAGTACTTCATAGTTACAGTAGTTTTATTAGTGAAAACCTAGAATTTTTTTATTCTGTGTTAGATCAAGAAAAAGTGAATGATTTTTTTGATATAAAATATATTAAAGATGATTTAAATGTGCTGGTTTTAAGTAAAGAACAATCTGAAATCTTAAAAGCTAAAAATAAGAAAAGTATTGCTTCGGAAGAGCCTGTGGAAAAAGCTAAAATAAAGGTAGACAATATTAAATTGAATAAGGAAAATTATGATAATCCTTTTACTGAAAACGAAAAATTTATCTTAATTCATTATTTATTTAAACACGAAAGATCACAAGAAAATAAACTATCAGCCTATGAAGTAACTCTAATTTTAAAAATGTCTTGTGAAGCGTTTACAAATAAAAAACTTAACAAGGTTAAAGATACCACTTATGAAAAATATCATGGAGGGTACGATTATTATAGTGTATCAAAGAATAAGAAAAAGAATAATTTTAAAATTGTGATTGAAAAGTGTAAAGTTTATAAATTGAATAGTTTTGCGGAGTATTTAAATCATGAATTGTTTAAAATGTAATTTTATTACTCCAAGAACTCCTGTTGTTTTAAATTTAATACTGGTTATATAGTTGTTATTTAGTGTTTTAGTTTACTCCAAGCATGCTCCGAGCTTACTCCAAAGACTTTAATTTTATCATTAAACTACTAATCTTTGCAGTAATAAAACATAAATATTCAATCCATGGATATTAGTAATTACTGAATATGATATGTTTTTAAATATTAATTTAAAATAATCATATTATGAAAGGAATAATAATAACAACACCTGAAGAACTTCTTGGCATGATTGATTCAGCAGTATCAATTAGAATCAATCCATTAGAAGAATTAATAAATAGCAAGTTAAATCCTCAAAAAGAAAATGTAACCGTAAAAGAAGCAGCAAAAAGACTTAACGTTACAGAGTTAACTATACGAAACTATATAAAGAAGGGTTTAATTGACGCTTCTAAAATAGGAAGAAGGATTGTAATTAATTTAGAAGGGTTAGAAAATACACTAAAGGAAGTTAAATCTTTAAAATACCGTAGGTAAGATGGGAGATTTTAAACTAGACAGTGAATTAGGAGAAAATAATCTGATTTTTATAGCTGATAATCTGCAATCTGAAATACATAAATTAAAGTTCAATAGAATTTCTGATTCTCTTCTAACTAAACATTTAGATTTTTATGCAAACGAGATTGATAAGATTAAAGATTTGATCGGAATTAATCCAAGGTTTAAATGGCAATTATTAGAGAAAGAAATTGACTGTAATTATATAAAAGATAAGTCTTTGACAGGTGCAAGCATTTTTTTTGATTGGAAGCATAATGTAGCTCCTAATCGAGTTTTCCTAAATTTTAAACTCTAAATAATTATGGATTACGTTAGAATAGGTACAGATTATTACAAGATTTGTAGTGTTCCTCTTTTGAGTGGGGACACTGCAAAAACTTTAATTAAATGGACAAAAGGAGAGATAATCACAGATAAAGGAAAAGATTTTTTGAACTTAGTGAAAAAGTATGATGGTTTTATAACTATTCCAGATCATCAAAATTATAGACAAGAAATAAACTCTTTTTATAATCAATATGAAAAAATAGAACATGAATTAGTAAAAGGTAACTTTGATAAAACAGAGGTTTTTTTAAAACATATATTCCAAGAACAGTATGAACTAGGCTTAGATTATCTTACTATACTTTGGCAACAACCCACTCAAATTTTACCAATTTTATGTTTAGTAAGTAATTCTCGGAATACGGGTAAAACATCTTTTTTAAATTGGTTAAAGTTATTATTTCAAGGTAACATGACTATAAATAAAAATGAGGATTTTAGAAGTCGATTTAATAGTGATTGGGGGTCTAAATTAATTATTTCTGTTGATGAAGTTCTTTTGGATAGGAGGGAAGATAGTGAACGGATAAAAAATCTTTCAACTGCTGGTTCATATAAAATAGAATCTAAAGGAAAAGATAAGGTTGAGACTAATTTTTTTGGAAAGTTTATATTATGTTCTAATAATGAAGAAAATTTTATTCAGATAGATGAGAAAGAAATTAGATACTGGGTAATTAAGGTAAATTCTTTTAAGTTAGAGGATGTAGATATGCTTAAAAAGCTTAGTAATGAAATTCCACAATTTTTACATTTTTTAAATAATAGAGAGATTATTTCAGAAAGAAAAACTAGAATGTGGTTTACAAAGCAGCAAATCTATACGCCCGCTTTGGATAAAGTTATTAAAGGAAATAAAACATACTTAAGTCAGGAAATTAGAGAAATAATAATTGATGATTTTATAACTTTTGAAGTTGATGTTTTAAAATATACTGCGACAGATTTATTTGAAAAATTAAATAAAGGTATAAAAACTACTCGTTTTAAAATTACCAAGAGCTTAAAAGATGATTATAAATTAGAATCTTTAAATGGAAGCTACAAAAAGTATTTTCTTTCTTTAAATACATCTCAAACTACAATAGTAGACTTTGAAACTAGAAAAGGAAGATTCTATGAGTTTCTGAAAAGTGATTTTATTGAAACATCGTTGACCGTTGACAAATAAAAAGAGAAACCTTAATATGTATAAGGCTTTCGATAGTTAACAGTAATTCAACAAACTGTCAACAAATATAATGTAAACTTTATTGTTGACAGCTTGTTGATCTTTTGTTGTGTGATTAATTAGTTGTTGTTTAGGTGTTTACTTCGAGTATTCAACTGTGATACAAGTGTTTAATTATTTTATTAGCGTTCTTAATAACCCTAAGTAATTACTAATGATCTTTTCTCTTCACTTTATTCTACTCTCGTACTGTAAATTAATTCCATTTTTTGATGTTTTTTAGAAGAATTTCTTTATAGTTTTTTTAGTGTAGAAGTTTTAACAGAGTTTATTTAATCGACTATTTTGTCCCTAATTTAATTGTTGTCCCTTGCTATTTAACCAAAATAGAATAATAATCATTTGATATTAAACCATAGGAATATTACATTTTTGAAAGATCATTTTTTTTTTACTATTAAAAGAAATAATTTCTTATGAAGCTGGTTGTTGTAAGTTAGCGTATTAGTTATGTTTTTTTTGTAAACATATTTATAATCTGTAAATCCTTGACAATAATAGGAGAAATCTGTTAGTTTGACGAAGTCGATAACGGAAATCATCGTATAACGTGATTCTCGTTTACTATTTTAAAAATAATAATAAACAAAAAATATTTTTTTTAAAAAATGATTTATATATTTACTAGCGAAGAAGAAATTTTATTAAAATAGCTATGAAACTACTTATCCTGTATAAGCTAATTTTTATTTACACCTTTTATTTAAAGGTGAATAAAAACGTGCACCTTATTTTGAAAATTAAACTTAATTATTAATAAATGAAAATGAAAATGAAAACTACAAAAATTGTTTTAGGAATATTTTGCTTGTTGGCAATAATGTCACATGCTCAAAAAAAAGAAATTGATTGCAATTTTAACATGAACAGAGCCGTCTTTCATTTGGAAGGAAATGAACTTTTTAAAAAAGATAAACAAAAAGCAATTGAATATTTAATTCCATGCGTTGAAGCAAAAGATCCTTTAGCTCAATTGATAATGGGACGGATTTTACTAAATAGTAATAATGAAAATAAACACCATAGAGCTTTTAAATTAATTAAGGCATCTGCAAAACAAAATAATCCAATTGCTGCTGCTGATTTAGGTATACTGTACAAGTATGGAAAAGGGTGTGCTCTAAACTACAACAAAGCTAGGAAATGGTTTAAAATAGCTGTTGAATTAGGAAATGATAAAGCAGCTTACACTTTAGGTTATTTATATTTAAAAGGTTTTGGAAACATAAAACAAAATTACACAAAAGCAGTTAGCTGGTTTCAAAAAAGTGATTACCCAATGGCTAAATATTGGCTAGGCGTATGTTATTACTATGGCTATGGCGTTAATAAAAATATTACAAAAGCTAATGAACTATTGAGGACTAATTTTAAAGAAGAAGTTAAAAACTATCAGACTACAAATGCTGAAAATATTGCCTCAACTTCAAAAGAAATTATAAAGGAAGAAAATATTTTTTTGAATTCTCAAAATATAACTCCTAAAAAACTAAACGGAACATGGAAAGGAGATTTATTGTTTTTCGACTGGTCAGGTAATAATATTGAGAATAAAGTGTCATTTGAGATTGTGTTTAATCACAATAAAGAAAATAATATTTTGAAAGTAAAAATAAATGACCAAGAGCAAAAAGTAAATTTTACTCAAATAGCTAACTCTTTATATTTTGAAGAATTCACTACTAAATTACCTCACACTTCTTTTATAAAAGAGATCCCTTCAAAATTAACACATCAAATACTTTCCTCTACTTTGTCTCTAAAAAGCTTAAAATCAGGGGAGTATTTAACTGGGTCTATAGAAACACATGTAAGTGAATGGAATGAGCGAGGTGTTCCTATTAGTTTTGTTGTGAAAAAAGATGTGAAATTTAAAAATTCAAATGAAAAATTATCTAACGAAGCTATGGCTGCTCTTTCAAAACAAGAAAATTCATTTATTAAGTTATATCCAAATCCATTTGAAAATGATTTAATAATTTCTTATTCATTAAATCAAAAGCAATCAACTAAGGTTATGATAACAAATTTTAATAATTTCAAAGAAGTAGTTGTTAAGCCAGTTAGTATTCAGGAGCCAGGAACTTATCAATACTTCTTTGATGGAGTGAATTTACCAAAAGGTAAATATATAGTAATAGTAGACACAGGTAAAGGAAGAAAAACAAGAATTATAATAAAAAAATAAGCTTTTAAAATGAAATATATAAAATTTTTAACTATTGTACTTTTTTTGTTTGCATCTAGTATGTTAGCTCAAATTGAAAAGTTGAAATTTCCTTCAGAAGAATTAGAAGGGGAGTTTATAAAGAAAACAAAAATTATAGATAACGGAACAGGAGGTCTTAAAGGCTATTTACCTCCATGTAGTGGAAAATCTTGTGAAGTACCAGATATTGCTATTTATTATAATCAAAACTTTGTTTTTACTGCCTTACAAAATGAAAAATTTATTAAAGCAGCAAGACTTAAAGCTTTAAATGCATGGTATGATAGACAGGTAAATGAAATAATAAAACCAGGAATTGAAAATAAACTTAACAAGCAATTCTCTAATTTTAGCGAGGCAAAGAAAGCTATTTTTGAATATTCTGAAAGAGGGAACATTAATATTAATGTTCCAATTGTGAAAAGTAAATTTCAATCAGCTGTTTATGCAAGCGGAAGTAAAGAAAAACAATCTTTAAAAAAATTAAAGTTATTAAGATTACGGCAAGCTGAAATTAATTTGGGAAATCTAAATAATTCTGAATTTGGTTTTTTAAAAGTAAATGGAATTCCCCTTACTGAAATTAAAGACTTAGCTAGTATTCAAACTAATTGGAATATACAAATGCCTGTTTTTAGTAGCCACAATCAAGTTTTAAACTATAATAAAGCTATAATTGAAAGAATTTCTAATTTTGGAGTAGATTTATTTTCTGAAGTTTTAAAAGGGAAAAATAATTATTATGATGGTTTTAATCACTGGGACAAACTTGATTTAATGCAAGTTCTGCTTCATTATGAAATATTTAAAAAATACTCATCACCTCCTTATCTTTTACCTGCTGAATTTGAGAAGTTTAGAAGCCTAGATATAGGAACTCAACCTTTTATCGAAAATTTCGCTAAGAAAGACGTGGCTGTTTATACAATATTTCACCCTAATTATATTAATGATCAGAGGATAACTTTTGTTAAAAATAATGCAGGAGGTTTTGGTAGAATGGGGCCTGGAGCTTTTTTTGATGATAATATAGCCCCACAGCTTAGGGCTCAAATTAGAGAAGCTATGGAAAAATTACTTAATAATGTAAGTAATATAGGATTAGCTACAGATAATTTGGTAATAGAACTAGGACTTAATACTAATCAAAAGAGCTGGCTATATAAATATAGTAACGAAGCTAAAGAAATAATTAACCTAGCGAATGAAAATAGAATAAACACTCAAATTAATAATGAAACGAAAGCTTTTATTATGGAGTTTCTAAACATAATTGAAGATATTCCAACAGCTAAATTTTCTAGATATAAAGAATTAATTAATTTAATAAAAGAAAACCCTTTTGTATTACTTGAAGATTGTATTCAAAAGAATGGACTTGATATTGAAAATTATAAATTTTTATATAACCATACTATACCTTTGTCTTGTCAAAACAGACTTAACTCACTCGGGCAAGGGTTCAATGATCAGCCTCTTAAAACAGGTAATGCAGTTGCCGCTAATGTAGATTATTATGGAGTCGAAATTACCAAAAATCCTGATTTTAATTTAAATGGAGTTCCTGATACAGATGCAGAAGTATACAAAGCTTATAAAGCTAAGTTTACAGACTTAGCATCTGGATCTAAAGACGATTTTCAATTCAGTTGTAATCTTCCCTTAGATCTTGATAACAAAGCAGATATAAGTTGGACTTTCCTTCCTTATCATCAGGTTGATGGCGATATATGGAATTCAACAGATCCACTAACAGCTATAATTGCTATAAAAGCTTGGGGAGATGTTGTTTTTGGTAGTTTGGTATCTGATGATGGAGCTATAATGATTTCAGCCTTTACAAATCAATATTGGATAGGCTCTACTATTGCTACAGTTAACACAGGAACACAACCTTTTTCAGGAAATCGTCAGTGGGGTTATTTAACAAATTCAAATGGGAATTTGGAACTTTATGCAAGAGCAGTTGATGTTGCTAGAGTTGGCGATTTAACTTTATACGGACCAGGTACTGATGAATGTAAAGAAGATACATATTATAATATTGGAGAAGAAACTTGGTCTAATTTACAAAACGAAATAAAAGATTGGGTTAATGCATATAATGGAAAGGCAACAGTAAAAGAAAAAGTAGCTAAACGTTTTGATAAAACAAAACTAAAAGAAATGCTTGAAAAAAATGAATCAATTGATCAAATAAAATGTGATTAACTTTGTATTATGAAAAATAAATTAGTTTTTTTAAAAATTTTTTTACCTCCAGTAATTTGTCTAATTATAATTACAATGGTCAAAATAGGTATTGATTATTATCCATTATCTTTTGGGTTAGTTATTGGAATTGCAAATTGGAAACAATATAAATATAGCCCATATATAGGGGTAGTAATAAGTTTAATTATTTCTTATGTTGCTTTTTTTATAGCATATGCTAGCTTACCTGTTTTTATAGAACTATTTAAATTCTTAAACATTAACTATAGAGAAGTTTTACCTATAGTAATTTCTTCTTTTATAATCGCTCCATTATTAGTGTTTGTTTTTTATAAATACCTTTTTTTATTTGCAAAAAGTAAACTAACAGTTTATATAATGCTATGTTCGATTATTTCGTTAGTAATAATTTTTTGTACTACTGTTTGGTATCATAAATTAACAATGTTTAAATATGAATTTAATGAAGCTTTAAACCCATATACATTATGGCAAGTAATTATGGCTCTTGCTATTCAGTTGATTATTAATCAAGGTGTTTTTAAGAAAGAATAAATTCAAAATAAATATAAAGAGTAAAGGGCTAGGTGAAAATTCATTTAGCTCTTTTTTAACACGAAAGGTAATTTTTCCAGTTTTTTTGCAAAAGGTGACTAACTGGTAATATTGTTGTATTTATTTTATAGTATATTGATATCAGGACTCACAGAATTGAATTCATTGTCTGTGAGTTAATTATCGTCAAAAGAAAAATAACTATAAGCAAATTTAATTTTTTCTTATTAAAGAATCAGTATGTAGTTGTAAAATTAATAAGTATAATACTTTAGTTAAAATACTATTTTTTATAAAACAAAAAACCACCCTAATAAATTATAGGGCAGTTTTGATTTATTATAGTTATCTGCTCCTTTTGAGCGAATAATTGCTGAGTGCTAGAAGAAGATGGGTTATTCTTTAATAAATCGAACACCATTACATTCATCTGGATCACCAAATTTAATAAGAAAAACAGGTCTTCCATTTTTTTCATAAAGCTTCCATGATGTCCCATAATCTTCTATTTTATCCTTTTCGTTAAAATTTAAAGATAATGATAAAAAATATTCTCCTTCAGCATGAATAAGTTTCCAATTCCCTTTTACATTTATTTTTCTTTCTAATATTGTCATGTCAAATAAACTAGTTGAAATATCACTCATTTCTATAGTTCCATTTTTTCTGATATTTATGATAGAATTTTCTGTATTTAATTTACTATTGATTATTTTTTCAACTACGTAATCACCTACCAAAAAAGTATGCTCTTTTTTTGTAATAAGTGCATCAACTCCATTGTCTAAATTACAGGGAGCTATGTAGCAACTTATTAAAAATAGAAAAATAAATGAATAACTAAATAATCTTGTTAAATATGTTTTCTCTGTTTTTCTTTTCATTTAATTTATTTTTAATTTGAATCTAAATGTTTGCCAAATAGTTGAAAGAGGTAAATTATTTCCTGAGCCATTTCTGATATAATTTTCTCCTTTATGCAAAAGTAATGAATTCCTACTTGTTCCATTTTTAAGTTCTACAATAATCCAACCATAATCTGGACTAGGGGAATATTTAGCACTAGCTCCTCCAATAAAAAATTGTACCCAGTTCGCATTTTTATGTTTATTAAAAGAATCTTCAACCCCTGTATGATCAGGACTGAAAGAATATCCTCCGTTAATTTTCTGTCCGTTTGCAATAAATTGATTATATGTTAAACCTTTTTTACTTAAAACTTTATGAAAATTAGCTTTAATGTCGTTTGGTACATTACCAGATAAGAATTGTTTTGTCATGTCATAATCGAAAGGAAAATCACGTAAATCTTTTCCTAACCCGTTAGCAAACTCATATAGTAAAATCCCTACTCCATTTTTACCATTATCTTTAAATTCAAATATTTTATTACTTTCTTTTGTTGTATTTGCTTTATGATTTATTGCCAAAGCAGTTTTTGTTAAAGCACTTGATAACTCTTTATCTAGATATTTTATATGTGCTTTAATTATTTGTTCAGGTAATCTTTTTTTTAATTTTTCTAAAGCTTGTGCATAGCTTCTTAATATTTTTAACCATGGGCTTGATAATGCATTAAATGAAGGTGAATTAATTTTTTTATTAAATCCATCCATATTCACGGAAAAAGTAAGTGATTCAATAATTGTGTTTTTTATATTCAAAGGAATAATTCCTTTAATACTATTATTTTCTGCAAATTTTCTAAGCTCTTTAGCTATAAAATCATTATCGTAAAAGTACTTCCTATCTAAATGATTAGTAATATTTGTATCTTCTAAAAATTTAGCTATTATAGCTCCTTCTTGTAATTGAGGTAATATTTGAGAAATAAATTTTATATTATTTAAATTAACGTTATTACCCAAGGTATTTTTTATTTCTATGGCTTTATTTGGATTGTCATCTAACCATATTAATTGATATTTGTCGGAAATATTAAAATTTTTCACAATAAAATCTACACTGGGATTTGCTCCAATTGATGAGCCACTTAATAATTCATTTAACCTTTTATCTTTTAATTCCTGCCATTTTTTTCTAGCATTTCCTTCTGCTATCCATGGATATGGGTGACCTGAGAAAAAACCAGATTCATGTAGTAATTTATTCAGATATAGTTTATCAAAAACAGAGTATCCTCCTCCTCTATTATTGATAGCGCTATCTTCTATTATTTTCTCATTAGACTGATAAACACCAGAATATTTTTGAATTAATTGACTTGCTTCTATTCCTACTAAAGACACATAATTTTGACTTAAGCTTTTAATTTTTTCAAAATTAATTAGAAACTGAAGAAAATCTAACTTATCCCAGTCATTAAAACGATTGTAATAGTTGTTTTTAAGATTTACAACCTGACCTATAAGATCTAGGTTATGAGAGCCAACTTCTTTATAGATATAATTATTAATATGGGTAGTCGCTGTGTTTTTGCTAAATTCATCAACTAACTGACCCCATTTTTCATTTAATGTATTTAAATTTTTTAAATCTTTTAAATAAATATTGCCTACTTTAATATTACCATATACTGAATTGTTAATATTACCAGATTTAATTTCTGTTTCTCTAAATTTTAATAATTTCAATTCTTTTATATGAGTTTTTTGCCTATAAAAACCGTCACTTTTTAATTTAGAATATTTTGCTCTTACTGGTATACTAACTCTTTTGAGATTATTTATTTCAGAATAAAAAAACATTTTATTTTTAGCCAAATCAAAAGTAGGAAATTGTTCACCAAATTTATTTTCAAGGTGATTTTTAATTATCTCTTTCTGTTTGTTAAACCAAGTTCTATGTGATAAAGAAGCGGCTCTAATTATCGAATTATGATTAGCTAATGCATTATCAAATGAACTAGATGAAGTAAATGTAAAGTTGCCTATTTCTGGGCATTCTGTATTAATACCACAGGTGCCTGATTTTGGAAGTAAAGAATTTCCTACTTTCTCTTTCATTAAGAATTCATCTATTATTTGAATTTTATGGGTTTGAGAAAGTGATATACTTGAATAAATAACAAGTAGTAATAAGGTGATGTTGAATTTTATTCTTTTCATTATTTAGCTTATTTTTTTATTATTATTCTTGTATTCTTTTTATCATTAACAATTACACTGACTACATAAATTCCTTTTTTTAATCCAGAGCCATTATAAAAATATCTATGCTCCCCTTTTTCTTTTATTTTGAAGTTTTCAATAGTAGATATGACATTTCCATATAAATCATTAATTAATACCTTAGTTTTAGATGCATCATCAAGTTTGTACGAAATAATTAAGTCTTTTTCAAAAGGGCTAGGGAACAATTTTATAAAGCTCTCTTTTTGTTCTGATAATGCTTTTAAAGCCTCGTCAGATAACTCTTCTTTATTATTTTTAATTTTTTTAGATAAGACTAAACTGATTGGAGCTCCTTTCTCATTCCAGTCATTAACATAGCTATCCATTTTAATTATTAGATACTGAGTTCCATTTAATGTTTTTAATAATAAATCTCCTGATAATAATTGATGAGAAAGTGTCGTTGGTATTTCATCTTTATAAGATTCATGATGAAGGGTAAGAAAAGTATCGTCAAAATAAATAGAATTATCAAGTTTTATAATTTTATTTTTTATTGTTTGTTTATTAAAGTTGATTTCTGAAATTAATTCACCCGAATTTGAATCAAGTGTTATTTCTAAGGAAATATTATTTTTTTTCTCAATATTATTCTCAGACCAGTCTAATTGAATTAATTTTCCATCCCACTTACCTATTAAATCATCCTCTAAAACATCGATAGTACTTGGGGTATTTAAACTTTTTTCATTAATTGTTATTTTGTTTATAATATCATTATGTCCAATAGTATTGTTATTTGTTGATGCATTAGAAGTTGTGAAATTAGTTCCTAATAATTCATTCGCTTTTTGAATATTCTTACTTACACCATAACCTTTATAAAAACAAATACCTAACCAATATTTAGCCATAGGGTACTGACTTTTTTTAAACCATGTTGTTGCTTTATGATAATCTTGAGTAATATTTCCCAACCCTTTAAAGTATAAATATCCTAAACTATATGCTGCTTTATCATTCCCTTGTTTAGCTGATTTTTTAAACCATTTTCTAGCTTTATTAAAATTTAACCTGCAGCCTCTTCCATATTTAAACATTACCCCTAAATCCGCCATAGCGATAGAATTTCCTTGTTTAGCAGCTTTTTTAATCAATTGAAAAGCTTTTTTATCAGCTTCGTCTGTTCTTTCAAGTGAGTATATTCTACCAAGTAATAATTGAGCATTTGGAAACCCCTTTTCTGCGCAAGGCTTTAAATATTCAATAGCTTTTTGAGGATCTTTTTTAGTGTATTCATCTCCTTGTAAGTAGAATAAAGCTTCTCTATAATAGAAGGAACAATCATAAGTTTTTTGCTCTTGAGCATTTGATGTTAGCGAAAAAAGAATTAACGCTACCAACATAATTTTGGTAATTTTCATTTTCATATATTTAAGTTAAATTTTAGCAATAAATATCCTGTTAACCTTTAAAATAAAGATTAAGAATAAAAGAAGGATATTGTTTTTGTTCTAGTCTTGTAAAGTAGTTGAATTCATAGCTTGTATTATTTTTTCTTTTTCAGTGACAAATTTATTTTTTTTTCTTTAATGAGCAAATACTTTTTAGGATTAATTAAACTTTTAATTATAAAAGTTTAATTAATATATTTATGAGTGTCACTAAGCTCTATGTTTTATTTGCTTCATTAAGTTTAAATAACTTTTATAAACTCGTCCACAATTTAATTTTGGGACAAATTATCCAATGTAGGTTATTCACATTAAAATACAAATGGATTAAAATTAAGGGGAAAAAATTTATTTACTTGTTTTAGCTATTTCTTGTATAAGATTTAACATCTCTTCTCGTTTCTCTGGCTTGGTGTTTTTAAAAGTGAATTTAGCTAAATCTAATAAGCTAGATTTTAGACTAATCTCTTCAGACTTAATGTATCTCATCAATAAAAACATAACTACAACTATACAAAAAGACGTTACAAAAGTTATAAAAATATAGGCTGCTAAACTATAGTCTTGAAACTGCTTAAAAATCCAATACAAAATAAAAAACTTGGTTGATAAATAAGTTAATGACACTAATAAACTACCCCAAAAAAATATTTTATTCTTTTTTATTGATATAAAATTAAGCACTAGAAAAACAACAAACAATGATAATAGAATATCTACTATATTTCTTCCCAGTCGTTCCCAAAAGTAATGAGAGGAATCAAAACCAAAAACTTGTTGATTTTTAATCTCAGTATTTAACACATTAAAAGCAGCTTTCTTTTTAGCATATGCCTCTTTATAATTGTTATAAACTGAAGTTCCTTTAGCATAGTTCTTTACTTGTTTTAAAGCAATAGTATTCTCCTTCTTAGCTTTATTGAATGCTAAACTAGCTTCTTTATAAGAGCTAGAGACTGTATCAATAGATTTATAAGAATAGGTGAAAACTACCAATATAATTGGAAAGCAAATAAAAAAAACGATATGACTAATCTTCGTCCATTGTCGGTTTGTCAACTCCGTCTCCATCGTCTGTAGTTGAGTCTCCTTTGTTGATTGATTGTAATTCTGTTGTTGCATTTTCTGGTACTAGTTTATCATTGTCTGTGCAAGAGATAAAACCTAAAACAAAAACTAACGCTACTACTCTTAATAATGATTTCATATTTATAAAGTTTAAAAAAAATTAGCTTTAAAAATACGATTAAAAATACTAGCTCTGATAATATGCTTAATTTCTATTTCTTTAAAAACAAATTGGTTACATGTTTAAACGCTAAAAGCGCTAATTGAACATTATCTTTTACTTCTAATTTCCTTCGAATTCTCTCAGTACTACTCCTGTAGGCACTTTTGGTAATTCCAAGTTTAGTGCTGATTTCATCGGAGGAAAACCCTTCTACTAAAAACTGCATAACTTCAATTTCTTTATTTGATAATACATCAGTTAATAACAATCCAGTAGAACTTTCTAACTGCATATTTATAATTGCATCTCTTGATTTTTCAGAGAAATAAAGTTTACCATTATAAACTGTTTTAATAGCTTTAACAATACAATCGCCTGATTCTTCTTTTAGCACATAACCTTTAGCTCCAAGTTCAATAACTTTCTGTATTGTATATCCATCACAAATACTAGTTACCATAATTGTTTTAACTTTGGGGAACTTTTCATTTAAATGCTTTAATACATCTAAACCATTGTAATACGGCATAGAAATATCTAAAAGAAGTACATCGCAATAGTTATTATCTAACCATTCCATAAGACCAAATCCATCTGTTGAAGAACCTACTACATTTAAGCCTTCGACTTTCATCATAGCTTTATATCCTTCAATAACAATTGGATGATCATCTACTAAAAATACTTTCATTTAATTCATCTAATTTCAACAAATGTAAAAGATTAACTTTAGTTAGAAAGAGGACGTTTGTCTCAAATGATAAAAAAGCGATATTACCTTTAAAAAAATAATAAAAGTACACATAAATTATGGTTCGAAATATGTGGTTTTAATAAAGAAAATAAACTCTAAAAACACTGTTGCAGTTTTGTTGCAAAGCTGTTGCTCTTTGTTGCGTTTTTGTTGCAAAGCTGTTGCTCTTTGTTGCGTTTTTGTTGCAAAGCTGTTGCTCTTTGTTGCAGTTTTGTTGCAAGCTGTTGCTCTTTGTTGCAGTTTTGTTGCAAGCTGTTGTTCTTTGTTGCAGTTTTGTTGCATTTTTGTTGCAAAGCTGTTGCTTTTGATGTTAAAAACAGAACTATTTCATTTAAGGGTATAGTTAATATTATTTATATACTTTGTTTTTTAATAGTTTTTTGTTTTTTATCATTAAAATTAATTACATTATTTTTTGATTAAAAGTGAATTTCTTATGCTAAATTGAGGTGACCCGTATTAAAAAGAATCAAATTTTCTTACATTTATAGTTTATAAAAAAATAGCTATTAATGTCATTATTCCAAACCTCAGTATTAAAACAATATTTACAATTACTTGATAAAAAAACTTTAGAGAAAGCATATAAAAAATACACTAAGTATTTCTTAAATCAAACAATACAAGAAAATATACGTAGCTCAAAAGAAGAAGAGTATCAAGGTATATTTTTAACAGAACTCTTTGTAAATGTATTAGGTTATACTTTAAAACCAAAGGCTGAATATAACCTTGTAGCAGAATATAAAAACCAAAACAATGCGCGTAAGGCAGACGGAGCAATATTACATAATGATATTGCTGTTGGAGTTATAGAACTAAAAGGAACAAAAACCAAAGATTTAGAAAGTATTCGTAAGCAAGCTTTTGATTATAAAGCTAATCAAAAAGGATGTGTATATGTGGTAACTTCTAACTTCGAGAAATTGCGTTTTTATATTAATGACGCAACCGAGTTTGAAGAGTTTAATTTATTTGATTTATCGCCCGAACGTTTTTCATTACTGTACTTATGTTTACAAAAAGAAAATATAATAAATAACCTTCCTTTTAAAATAAAAGAAGCATCGGTAGTAGAAGAAGAACAAATAACAAAACAGTTTTATAAAGACTATTCCGTATTTAAAAGAGAATTATATCGCGATTTAGTAAAACGCAACGCAAAGAAATTAAAAGGTGAAGCGCAATTGCGTGCAATTGAAACGCAAAAACAAGAAATAACAGAAGAAGAGCAAAAAGAATTACAACATTTAGAAAAAAACGTAAAACTTACACTTTTTAAAAAATCACAAAAATTAATAGACCGTTATCTGTTTATTTTCTTTGCAGAAGACCGTGGTTTATTACCACCAAACAGCACACAGCAAATATTAAATAAATGGAAAGCTGATGTAGATTTTGGAGACGACCGACCATTGTACAATCTTTTTAAACAATATTTTAATCACTTAGACCAAGGTAGAGCAGGAACAACTAAAAGAGCCGAAATATACGCCTATAATGGTGGGCTATTTAAAGAAGATAAAATCTTAGATAGTTTAGAAATAGATAACCAACTATTATACAAGCATACTAGTAAATTAGCAGCCTACGATTTCGAAAGTCAGGTAGATGTAAATATATTAGGACATATATTCGAAAACTCATTAAATGAAATTGAAAGTGTAAATGCCGAAATTGAAGGTGGTGATTTTGATAAGCAAAAATCTAAACGTAAAAAAGACGGAGTTTTTTACACACCAAAATACATAACCAAATATATTGTAGAAAATACGGTTGGTAAGTTATGTAATGAAAAGAAAACCGAACTAGGTTTTAAAGAAGAAGAGTATTTTAAAGGACGTAAAAATCGAAAAAAAGCAACTATTACAAAATTAGTATCTGTTTTAGATGCGTATAGAGATTGGTTGCTACAACTAACTATTTGCGACCCTGCTTGTGGTTCTGGAGCTTTTTTAAACCAAGCTTTAGATTTTTTAATAAAAGAACACACCTATATTGATGAGCTAAAAGCTAAAATATTAGGAGGCGGTATTGTGTTTTCTGATATTGAAAACACCATTTTAGAAAACAATATTTATGGGGTTGATTTAAATGAAGAATCTGTAGAAATTGCAAAACTATCTCTATGGCTACGTACCGCACAACCACGCCGTAAATTAAACGATTTAAGCTCTAATATTAAATGCGGTAACTCTTTAATAGATAGTAAAGCAGTTGCAGGAGATAAAGCTTTTAATTGGGAAACACAATTTCCTAAAGTATTTAAAAAAGGTGGTTTTGATGTGATTATTGGGAATCCGCCTTATGGTATTTTTCTATCTAAAGAAGAGGAAAATTATTATAAAAAATATTTTCCATTAACAAATTATAAAATTAATCTATATGTTCTATTTATAGAGAGAATGTCTCAAATCTTCGATAAAGGAATAATACATTTTATTATTCCAAAATCATTACTGTTTAACACTTATTATAAAGACGTAAGAGGTTATTTATTATCTAATACGAAGATTCACGAAATTTTTATGATTTCTGATAAAATTTTTCCAGATGCAGAAGTTGGTGGTAGTTTAATCTTGAAATATGAGATAATGAAAGAGGTAAACGTTAAAGAACCTTTCAAGCTAATTTCAGCTAATTCTTATTTTGATTATGAAAACCAAAAATGTATTTACAACAATATATCCCAAAAGTTTTTTTTAGAGATACCTCACTACGAAATTTCACCTGTAGCAGAAGGAACTGATAACTTACATAAAAGGTTGAATAAGTTAAAAACAATTAAGGATTTTTACAAACTTAAAAACGGTTTAAACCCTGGTAATATTAAGAATATTTTGATTTCTGACAATTGTTTAACAGAGAATCATAAACCTATAGTATGGGGTAAAGAATTTAATAGGTATACAATTAATTGGGGAGGTCAATATATAAATTACGATTCAAATATAGCAGAGAGTTTAACTTTAGAAGATATACAAAGTAAAGAAGGTATGAAGAAGCAGAATAGAATTGATTTTGCTTTGAGAACATCAGATTTATTTGAGAATGAAAAAATCATGGTTCGTAAAACTGGTGATAGATTTATTGCAACCAAAGATTCAAATAATTATTATTTTGATACCTTAGTTCATGGTATCTATCAAATGGATGATGATTATAGTTTAGATTACCTGCTAACAATTTTAAATTCAAATTCAGCAACATTTCTTTATAGATTACTTCACGATATAAAAGGTAAAGTTTTTGCGAAAATTAGTTTAGATAAGTTGGGTGCTTTTCCTTTACCAAAATCAAATGACTTGCAAAAGAAATCTTTAGAATCATTAGGTTTAAGGATGCTAGTTATTCAGCCAGAATTAGATAGTTTATTAATAAAATTCCAAAAATATCTTCACCAAACCTTTCAGCTAGAAAAACTATCCAAAAAACTACAAAACTGGCATGAGTTAGAGTTTGGAGATTTTATCAAAGAGCTTAACAAAGCCATAAAAACAAATAACAAACTAAGAGTCAAACAAGTTGTAGAAGGTATTTTAGAAAGTACAACCGAAGTACCTACTTTAACCAAAAAAGATGGGTTTGAGTGGTTAGACCTCTTTGAAGAAAACAAACAAAAAGCACAAGTCTTACAAACCCAAATCAACCAAACAGATAAAGAAATAGATGCTATGGTGTATGAGTTATATGGTTTAACAGAAGATGAAATAAAAATTGTAGAAAATTCTTAATTTAAATCTTATGATAACAAATATTAAACTCCATAATGTTGCTAGTTATGTTAATCCAGTTGAGATTAACGATTTAAAGAGGATCAATTTTATATATGGGTCAAATGGTACTGGAAAGACAACCTTTTCTAACTTTCTTTATGATTCTACTAATTTAAAATATTCTGATTGTAATAAAAAATGGAAAGATGATACTGAATTAAATGTGCTTGTTTACAATAAAAAATTTAGAGAAGATTACTTTGGAGAAAGTAAATTAAAAGGTGTTTTTACTTTAGGTAAAGCTTCAAAAGAAGAGATTGATACAATCAACACTAAAAAAGATGAACTCAAAAATTTAAAAGAACAATATGTAAAGCGCAAATCTTCATTGGATAAATTAATTGAAGAAAAGAGCGAAAAAAGCTTAAAGTTTAAAGAGAAAGTTTGGAAAGGTATTTATCAAAAGCATAAAACTTATTTTAAAGAAGCGTTTGTTGGTTCAATGAAAAGTAAAGATGCTTTTTACAACAGAATTATTAAAGAATTTAATAGTAATGAAGAAGAATTTTTAGTTTTAGATGTTTTAAAAACGAAATCACAAACTATTTTTGGAGAAGCTCCCAAACATATAGAATCTTTCACAGTTATTGAGTTTGAAAAGCTTTTAGAAATAGAAGAAGATAAAATCTGGGAGAAAAAAGTTATTGGTAAAGCAGATGTTGAAATAGCAAAACTTATACAGAAATTAAATATAAATGATTGGGTTATAAAAGGTAAAAACTTGTTGAAAGAAACTGATAGAACTTGTCCTTTTTGTCAAGAAGAAACTATTACAGTAAACTTTAAAAAACAATTAGATAAGTTTTTTGATGAGAACTTCACCAATGACCTCAAACAAATAAAGGGTTTTAATGATGAATACCTGAGAGAAGCAGCAACAATTGTTAATCAATTAAATGAAATAGAAAAAAAAGAAAAAGAGAATAAAAAAACAAAGCTGAATATTAGCTTGTTTTCTGCAAATTTAAAAACACTAATAAGCGAACTCACTGCTAATAGAGAGTTTCTTCAAAACAAATTATCAGAGCCTAGTAGAGTAATAAGTTTGCAATCAATTAAACAACAATTAAGTAGTTTAAATTTATTATTAATAGAAGCTAATAAATCAATTGAAAAACACAATAAAATTGTTTTAGACTATAGAAGTCAAAGAGATAATCTGATTAATTCAATTTGGAAACATCTTGTAGAGGATAATAAAGTAGAATTAGACAATTACGTAAAAGAAAATGATGGTTTAACCAAGGCAGTAGAAGGTATTAAAAAACAATATGATGATTTCAATGAAAAGCATAGGTTACTTAAAATTGATATAGATCAATTAAGTATAAATGTTACTAGTTCTGAGCCAACAGTAATTCAAATCAATAATACGTTAAAAACTTACGGTTTTCAAAGCTTTACTATTGTTCCTTCTTCAAAAGAAGAGAATCATTATGAAATACAAAGAGAAGATGGTTCGCCTGCTGAATCAACATTAAGTGAGGGAGAAAAAACATTTATTACTTTTTTATATTTTTTGCAGATAGCCAAAGGCTCCTTAGAAAAAGGAAAAACATCCGTAGATAAAATACTTGTTATTGATGACCCTATTTCTAGTTTAGATAGCAATATTTTATATGTAGTAAGTACACTAATAAAAAGAATTTTAAAAGAGGTTAGGAGTGGCGAAGGTGATATTCTTCAAGTTATTTTGTTAACTCATAATGTGTTTTTTCATAAAGAAGTTTCTTTTATTGATGGAAGAACTAGTAAATTAAATAATACAAATTATTGGATATTAAGAAAGAAGAATAGAGTAACTTCTATTCAAATGTTTGAGCAAGAGAATCCAATACATTCTTCTTATGAATTATTATGGAAAGAGTTAAAAGAGGGAGATTCTTTAGTATCTATTCAGAATACTATGAGAAGAATAATAGAGAATTATTTTAGGATTTTAGGAAAGTATAGAGACGATACATTAGTTAATAAATTTGAAACACCAGAAGAACAGGATATTTGTAGGGCTTTAATAAGTTGGATTAACGATGGTTCTCATAGTATTAATGATGATTTATACATAGAATACCAAGATGAAACAATTGCTAGTTATAAAAAAGTATTCAAGTCCATTTTTGAAAAATCACATCATAAAGAACATTATAAAATGATGATGGAAGAAAATTAACTAAGTAGAAATTAAAATTTAACCCCCAAAACAGAAAAATGAGTAGAAGAAAAGGAATAACAACTTTAGAGATAATTTTAATTATTGTATTGATTATCCTTGTTTATATTATGACAGTAGGTTATGTGAATCTTTTAGATAAATTAGAAGAAAAGGATAAAAAGTTAGAAATAGATAACGAAAATAAGATAGGTAAGAAAGAAGAGAAAATTACTTTATCTAAATTAAAATATAGACACGGAAGATTAAAAGAAATTATTTCAAAAAACGAAGAGATTAATAATAAGCTAAATAGAAGATTTAAACTTATATATAATAGTGTTAAAGTAATATTGGTTTTATTGTTTTTAGGATTTGTGTTAATCCTATATTTTGTTTTTGGAATAACGAGTCTTAGTCAAATTCTTACTTTGATTGGTGCATCTGCATTATTTATGGTGTTATTATCTTTTTTATCTTTTGGAACTTTAAACGGAATTACAGATTTTAATAATAAGATTAAATTAAAGTTAGAATCCTCTATACGTTCTAAATGTATTTCTATTGAAGAAAAATTACCTGTTTATAGGAAAGAAGAAAGAAGTTTAATAGCAGAAATAAATTTAAAAGAAAAAGAAATTTCTGAGCAAGTAGCTATTGGAGAAGGTGTTTATATTAAAAACAAGGATGAAATTGTTTGAAAAAAAATAGAATAAGAATAAATTATTTAAAGTTATTAAAAATAAAATGCAAATGTTAAAAGATAAAATACCAGATTTTCAAACCATAATGCTACCAATGTTACAATTATTAGCAGATGGTAATTCTAAAACGTTAAATGAAGTAATGCAAATTTTAAGTGGGCATTATAAATTAAGCCAAGAACATTTAAAAATAAAAGTACCTAGTGGGCAAATGGGCTTATTTAGAAATAGAGTAGGTTGGACACGTAGTTATTTAAAAAAAGCAGGACTAATAAAATATCCCGAACGTGGTGTTTATCAAATAACAGAAGAAGGGAAAAGTTTTTTAGCAACGAATCCAATCAAGTTAAGAATGAAACAGCTAGAGCAGTTTCCTCAATATCAAGAATGGCGTACTACATTTAATGATACTAATACTAAACAAAAGGAAATAACGAATATACAAGAACAAACACCTGAGGAAGTATTAGCAACAACAGTATCAGAATTAAAAAATGAGTTAGCAACAGAATTGTTAGACAAATTAAAAGAAAATTCGTTTCAATACTTCGAAAACTTTGTAATACAATTATTACAAAAAATGGGGTACGGAGAGTTCCGTGAAGATGCTTCAGAACATACAGGTAAAGTAGGAGATAATGGTATAGATGGAATTATATCTCAAGACCGTTTAGGTTTAGAAAATGTCTATATACAAGCAAAACGATTTACAAACAATTCTGTTGGTTCACCCGAAATAAGAAATTTCATAGGTTCTTTAGCATTACAAGGAGTAAATAAAGGAGTTTTTTTAACTACAAGTAGATTCTCTTCAAGCGCAGTACAAACAGCACAAGATAGTAAGCAACAAAAAATTGTATTAATAGATGGTAAAGAGCTTACAGAATTAGCAATAGAGTATAATTTAGAGGTACAAATTTCAGAAACAATTCAAATTAAAAAGATAGATTTAGATTATTTTGAAGAATAATTATTAAAAAAAATTTGTCACCTAAATTGACACCTTAAAATAAAAAACCCTGTAAATGTAGTATTTACAGGGTTTAATAGTGGAGACGCCGAGAATCGAACTCGGGTCCAAACAAGCAGCTCAAAAGCTTTCTACATACTTAGTTCTTTCTTAATTTTCGACTAAAAGCTGATTAAGAACAATCTGTTTTTAGCTTATCTTCTTTAGTTTCAAAAATTTATCGAAGTACTAAATTTTCTATGTTTACTTTTACGATGCCCGAAAGTGAAACGCCGTAAACCAAGGCTTTTCGTGGACATAAAGCTTGCGCACCTTGTGCGCCTAGGCTAATCCTACTATGATTCGGATTAAGCAGCTAAAGCGTAGTTATTTTCGCCGTTTAAAAAGTTGAAATAAGTTTTACGAGTATTCATTTCACTCCTCGGTATGCTTACATTATCACTGACCTTGCTGTCAAAACCAGTCGTCCCCAATATGTCAAAGAATATAAATAAGTATTAGCAAAAAATATGCCTCTATCTATATTTTAAAAAGAAACAGTTAAGTATTCTTTTTACCGCAAAATTTAGCGGGCAACAAATATATGAAAATACTATTTGTCCAATAATTTTAAAACAAGTATTTTCGCCTAAATTGTAATAATTTAAAACAATAACAACTAATTTGTTTAATTCTATACAAAAAAAGACAATGAAATTCGGAATCATTAAAGAACGTAAAAATCCACCAGATAGAAGAGTAGTATTTTCACCAGAAAAATTAAAAGAACTAAAAGAAAAATTTCCATCAGCTGAGATTAAAGTAGAAAGTTCTGATATTCGAGTTTTTAATGACGAAGCCTATCGTGATTTAGGTATAGAAGTAGCAGAAGATATTTCTGATTGTGATATATTATTAGGTGTAAAAGAAGTTCCATTAGAGGCATTAATACCAAATAAAAAGTATTTTTTCTTTTCGCATACTATAAAAAAGCAGCCTTATAATCGTAAATTATTAAAAGGATTGTTAGAAAAGAATATAGAGCTGTTTGATCATGAAACCATTATAAAGGAAAATGGAGCAAGACTTATTGGTTTTGGTCGTTATGCTGGTTTAGTAGGCGCTTACAATGGTTTTAGAGCTTTAGGAATGCGCGAGAACTTATTTAGTTTACCAAAGGTTGAAACCTTAGCAGACTTAGAAGAAGTAAAGGCAGAATTGGATAAAATTACCTTACCAAATATTAAAATACTACTTACAGGAACTGGGAAAGTAGCAAAGGGTGCTAAAGAAATATTAGATCACTTAAACATAAAGCAGGTTAGTGATGCTTTGTATTTAACAGCCGATTTTACAGAACCAGTATATTGTATGGCTGATGTTATGGAGTATAGCAAAAGAAAAGATGGTAAAGTAGGAGATAAGTACGCGTTTTATAAGGATGCAACTGGATACGAAAGTAATTTTATGCCGTATGCGAATGTAACAGATTTCTTTATCGCAGGACATTTTTATGGAGACGGAGCTCCTTATTTCTTTACAAGAGAAGATGCTAAACAAGCAGCTTTTAGAATAAAGTATGTAGCGGATGTTTCTTGTGATATAGACGGTCCTGTAGCTTCAACTATTAGACCTTCAACTATAGCAGATCCTATTTATGGATATGATCCAGCAACAGAATCGGAAATTGATTTTAGAGATGAGAAAGCAATTACAGTAATGGCGGTAGATAATTTACCATGTGAATTACCAAAAGATGCCAGTGAAGGTTTTGGAGAGATGTTTTTAGAGCATGTAATACCAGCGTTTTATAACAACGATAAAGACGGTATCTTAGAAAGAGCAAAAATGACAACTAATAACGGAAAACTAACCGAACGTTATTTATATTTACAGGATTACGTAGACGGAAAAGAATAATAATAAAAACCTGCAACTAGCGGGTTTTTTTATAGTTTAAAATGTATGCTGCCAGACAAACAATTTTTAATTGATACTGCTAAAATGAGAATGCCTTTTGGCAAATACAAAGGAACCTATCTTGTAGATATTCCTGAATACTATTTGGTATGGTATAAGAACAAAGGTTTTCCTGCCGGTAAGTTGGGTAAAATGATGGGCTTAGTATACGAAATGCAGTTAAATGGGTTAGATGATATTTTAAAAAAAATTAAAGCACAATTTTAATTTTTTATTTAAGACATTTTATCAAAGAATATATGTAAAAAAGAGCGCTTTTAAAAACGCTCTTTTTTACATTTTGTTAAAATTTTAAATTCTTCTTTATTTTAAAGATACATTATAAGTTAATCCAGCAGAAAAAGTAGTAGAATCACCTAAGTTTCTTCCATCGATTACTTTACCAAATCCTAAACTTACTCCTAATTTAGGAAGGATGTTTTTATATACTGTAAGTCCAACTCTACTATAATCTACATCTGTTTCTGGAAAATTACCGTTAAAGCCAGAGCCTCCAATATCTACTCCTTCTTCAGAGTTTAAAATATCTGCCCAAGCTTCAATATAAATAAAGTCACTTGCGTATCCAATTTTACCAGTAGTAACAAAAGCATTTGGCACTCCAAATTCACCACCAGGAGTTAAATTATTATCAGCATCGCCTCTAAGGTTATAGGCCGCTAAAAGTGTTGAAAAGAAACCACTTTTTGTGTTTAAATGCAATCCTGCAGTTACATCAATACCAAAGGCACCACTACCAATAGATAAAATTCCGTTTGGTTCATATCCAGTAGGAATAACAGCTGTTACTCCAGTTATAATATTTAAATCAGCTTTTTTAAAATTAAATTTATGAGCATTTAATTTTAAGGCTATTGAAATATCTTGTAAATCAGATATTGAATTCTGTCCATTTACAGGATCTCCAGCTCCACTTGTGTTTTGTGCTGAAATAAAAGGAAGGTTAACAACAGCAGATAAACGTTCAGTAATACCATATTTAGCGTAAAGAGAAAATATGTTTTGATTTATTTCCTCATGAATTGGAACAGCATCAGCTTTTACAGCTCCTAAATAGAATTTATCATATTTACTTTTTGAATAAGAAGCGGTTACGGATAAATCACCTTTTTTAGGTGTAAATCCATCTAGTATTCCTTGTGCATTAACTGTGTTGGTAATTGCTATTATCGTAATAGATAATAAAAATAAATTTATTTTTTTCATTGTAAACTTGAATTAATTCCCCATTCAGTCGAGCTTTTTTTTAACGATTACAAAAAAACAAAAGAACTTTTTATTTTTCTTTATTTACTATTAGAAGTGTTTTATATAATGAAAACATTATCCATAATAAACTTCCAAAACCAATAGAAACAAACCAAGCGTTTTGATTTGTAAAAGATGTTAAACTTTGTTTTAATGTTTGCAACGGCGTTGTGAAAATGTCCCAAGAGTTAAAGCGTAAAAAACGACCTAAGTATATTCCAAAGCCACAAAGAAAAACAACTCCTATTATAAAATAGTTAGCAATAGTTAATGTCCAATTTTTTTGTATGATTTTATAAATTGTATGCATAGAAACAATTGATAAAAGTAAGCCAGTATTTGCATAACAAAATATCATAAACAAATCATACCAAATCATAGTTGATTTTGAGTGATGTAAATGGATAAAATCCGTAATCATATAGGGAGCATTTGGTAAAAATAATAGCCAGAAGCTTGTTCCTATAATAATTTTTGTTTTTGTAAGAGGTCTTTTTTTCATTACTTCTGATACTATATATGGAATACAAGCTAAAAACAAGTTCCATAGTAGGAAACTGAAAAATAACGACTGGGTGTATTGAACTCTAATTAATTGTAATATTGCGCAAAATAGTACTATTAATAAAATTGATTTTTGTGTTTTATTTAGATGCTTCATACTTATATCTTCTATTTTCTAGTATTAAAACTGTAATAATTCCCATTGTATAAGCAATAAGATCACCTATACTAAATGTGTTGCTTATAATGATATTTGCAAGTTTAAAATTGCTTAAACCAAGATGGTTAACAAGGTTTACATATTGCAAGAATTCAACAGTATATGAGAATAGTAATATTGAAATAGCTGTACTTTTTACCGAGAAGTTAAAAAAGGATTTAACTAAATAGTATAACATGATAACAACTAAGAAATCTCCGAATGTGTGTCTTGCAAATCCTGAAGTTTGTGTTATTAATATTTCTATTAGAAATATGGCAAAGAATATTTTTAAATTTTTTGAATGAATTTTCATAGTGGAAGTTTTAAAGAGACAAACCCTTTTTAAAAGATTTGTCTCTTGTTTTTAAAATCTATAATTAATCGTTTTGCCAATCAATTTTTCTAGAAGCATACATTACAGAAGCTAATATTACAAACAATCCTGTACTACCAACTAATAAAGCATAGTTTTCTAATTGAATTATAATGAATATAAATGAGTACAATGCTAATAAAGCAATAGCGATAAAGAATGGGAATTTTATTCCTTTTAAGATAGATTTTGAATACAAAGAGATTAACGTAATAACACTAATTCCTGCAATAATATAGGCCTTTAAAAAGCTACTGTGTTCTGAGATAGAAATTAATAGGGTGTAAAACATGGTTAAAGCAATACCAATCATTAAATATTGAAATGGATGTATTGAAATTTTACTCATGGTTTGTATTAGAAAGAATACTAAAAAGGTTAAAACAATAACTAAGAAACCATATTTTGTTGAACGTTCACTTTTTTGATATTCATCTACAGGAATCATAAAGTTTACGCCAAAAGCATATTCTTTTAAATTTGGAATTCCATTAAAAGATTGTTGAGAAAAGGGTCTATTAATGTCCAGTACTTTCCATTTAGCATCAAAACCAGCAGCACTTATCTTATTAGAATTGTGAGGAAGGTATTCTCCCAAAAAATTGGCAGTTTTCCAATCGGATTTTATGTTCACGTTGGTTTCTTTTCCAACAGGAATAAACCGAATTTGTTTACTACCGTTTATATTAATCTCTAAGTTGAAATCTACATCGGTTTTAGATGGTAAATCTTCAATGTTTATAAACTTACTTTCTAGTTTATGCAAATCTAAATACATTGTATTTTTTCTTCTATCTTCATATTTAGAAGTAAAAGAGTATAGGTTTTTATGTAACTTCATTTCAACCAAACTATTGACTCCTTTTAAGTTTGAAGTTTCAATAATTAATCGAGCCTTGTCCCATATAATATCTTCTTCTTTAATATCAAGTTCGCTAAAATCTGGTTTAGAAAAATTACCTGTAATTTTTATCTGACTCTTATATACAGCAGTTTTATAAATTCCTCTTTTTTTCTCCTCAGGATTTATAGTTGAGTTTATATTTAAAGATTTAGGAAAGAAATAACCATAGTTAATTTCTTCAATCATTTCGGTTTGTACTGCGTTTGTTTTTTGATTTAGAATTGATTTTTTATGATAGGTTTTATAAGGAACTTTTAAAATTGGACCGTATAACAAAACTTCTTTTCCCCATTTCTGATTTATTTCTTGCACTACTTCTTTTTGCCTGTGCATTCGTTCGTTAATTAAACTTTTAATAAATGATAAAGGGATTAATAAAATTAAAATTAAAAAACCAACCATAAGCATTCTCGCTGTTATTGATGTTTTAATCCATTTACCAAATTTTCCGTTTTTACTGTTTATTGTTTCCATAGTTTGTATTGTTAAAGAACTTTGAAATTCAAAGTTAATGTGTAAAAAAATTATTTATTCTTAATTAGTTTTTCTAAAGCTTCTATATGTTTTTTAAATTCGAGTTTTCCTGTTGCTGTAGCATAGTATCTGGTATTGGGTTTTCGTCCAATAAATTGTTTTTCAACTCTAATAAATGCTACTTTTTCTAAAGCTTTGGTATGACTTGCTAAATTTCCATCTGTAGCCCCTAAAAGTTCTTTTAAGGTGGTAAATTCAGCATATTCATTAACCATAAGAACCGACATAATTCCTAGTCGTATTCTATGATCAAAAGCTTTATTTATATTTAGAATAATGTTTTTCAAAAAATATATTTTTTACGAAAATAAGTAACTATTTCTTATCGTATTTAAAATGCATCACCATACCATATACTATATGCATAATACCAAATCCAATTACCCAAAACCAAAAGCCATATCCTGGATATATAGCGCAAATTAATCCCAAAACAACTTCTGTGTACCCTAAATATTTTATATCGCCAATAGTGTATTTAGAAGCATTTATTAAAGATAGTCCATAAAATAAAAGCATTAAAGCAGCAGTTTGCCCATATCGTTGTTGATTTAAGATAACAATAATATAAATGGTTCCAGCAGTCAAAGGAATTAAGAAGTTAAGAAGTAATCTCTTAGTAGTAGCATCCCATATTTTTTCATCATTTTTTTTAGCTTTTCTGGTAGTTAAATATATAGCAGTACCAATACTTAAAAAACCTACTAAAATTAAATCTGTTATAACTAAGCGAAAAATTCTTCCATCTAAAATTAAATAGCCTTTTTCACTATAAGTAACTAACCAATAAGCAAAAGAGGCTCCTATTAATGCATAGATCCCTGCAATAATACCTGATAAACCGCTTAAAGAAATAAATCTTGAGGATTTATTCATTAGGTTTTTAATTTCTGAAATATCTTTTAAATAGTCTTGTGTACTCATTATTAAAGAACTTTGAAGTGCAAAGTAAGTTGTTTTATTTTAATTTGGCAAGTAAAATTTTAATGTATTTTTAAAGCATGAAACCAGCAGAAGAATACATATTAAAACAAGAAGAACCTTTAAAGTCTATTTTGTTACACTTACAAATTCTAATTGAAACAAACTTTAAAGAAGTAACGCTGTTGTATAAGTGGAAAATTCCATTTTATTACGTAAACAATAAGCCTCTATGTTATTTTAATGCTACTAAAAAGGGATATGTAGATGTAGGTTTTTATTCTAAAACAAGTCTCAAAGCATATAATGAGTTTTTAGTATTAGAAAAAAGAAAAGCAGTAAAATCAATTCGTTACTACAAATTGGAAGAAATTAATAAAGAAGTTTTAATTTCAGTTTTGTCTGAAGCTTATAAAGTCAGATTATAATATGTTTAAATAACATTGTAGGTAAGAACTGAAGTATTATTAAAATATAAAGTTAAAAATTTACCTTTTTTCGGTTTGTTAATTATAATAGACGTGTTTAGATTTTTATATATCACTACTGGTTTTTTTGAAGTAAAACTCCCTTCATATTTATAAGTTATTAGCGTATCTGGGTTTAGATTTTTAAGGATAATAGTAACTTTTTTATTGGCACTGTTTATTATTCCGTTCTTAGGTGAAATGAGTACAGAATTATAATTAAAAAAATTATCAGAGAATACAGGTAGTTTACTAAAAAAATTCAAAGGAGCTTGTCCCATTAGTTTAACCCATTTACTTTTACTTGGATAATGTGTTAACCTTAATTTGTCTTTTGAAATATTAAAATAAGTATAATTAGATTTCGATTTTAATAAATTACTATCATAACTTATTCCATAAGTTGCATCAATATATATCCAGTGATTGTTAATTTTTACACTATTCCATATGTGGTTTTTTAACTTAGGGACAATATTTATTTCCTCAGCAGAACTTTTTACAAACCCTTTAATTAATTCATTTTCTATATCAAGTAAATTACAAACTTTATTAAATACTAAGGCTATATTATTACAAACCCCTTTTTTAGAAAGAAATGTTTCTCGGACTATTTTATCATCAATTAATTTTAATCTTCTTTTTAAATCATCTTCATCAAAATACACGATGGTTTGTGGTTCTTTTAGTAAAAAAGCATTTGTTTTTGGATTGTAATATTTAATATTTAAGGTAATCCAAGTATATATAGCTCTTATTTTCTCTATATCAGAATTAAAATCTAAATCTATTTTTTGTGCTAATTGTTCTGCAGATCGAATAAACTTATAATTCTGTACTTGATTGTCAACTTTATTAAAACCCTGACTAAAAACTTTGAAGTTTAATAAAATTAAAATGAATAAAATCCTTTTCATTTAACTAAATTAAATAATTAAAAACTCTAAAACAACTTGTCCATCAATAATTAAAAAGGCTTCTTTACTATTTGATGGAGGAACAATAGTAATCTCGGCGGCATTATTTTTAAAAGAAACAGTAGGTTGTTTCATGTATTGATGCCCTCTAAATCCAAAATGAATTTCCTGATTTGATTTAATATTTTTAAGGGTAATTTTAATAGCAGAATTTGCATCTTTTTTTAAGATTCCCGATGTAGGTTTACTAAGAATATAATCTTTTTTAAGAAAAGAAGAAGTGTAAATAGGTTGATTAAAATACTCATCTATTCCCATTCTTTTTATTCTAAGCTGCCATAGGCTGTCTTCAGGATAATGAGTAAAAAAATATTTTTCTTTAGGTATATTAAAGTAATAATTATTAAAGTTACGTTGCCATTTTCCGTTCATTACAGCACCAGCTGCCCAAGTAGCATCAATATACTGCCACTTATTATTTATTTTTACAGCATTCCAAGCATGGTTAGTATTATTCATTATTTTACCAATGTCGTAAGAAGAATTACGGACGTATCCTTTTATAACTTCATTTTCAATATTTAACAACGTACAAACTTTACTAAATGTTTGAGCATACCCTTCGCAAACAGCTTTTCTAGTTGCTAGTGTACTTCTAACAATATTATCTTTTATAGCTTTTATTTTAGCTTGTTTTTCAGCTTCGTTTCTATATCGAAAAGCTATTCTTTTTTGTTTAGGATTGTATAATTCTTCTAAATTGTATGTAACGTTTTTAGCCAACCAAATAAAAACAGCTCTAATTTTATTTTCATCAGTAGTAAAATCAGAAGCAATTTTTGTTGCAAGTTTTTCAGCAGTAATTAATTTAGGGTAGGAGTGTACAGTATTGTCTACTGAAGAAAAATCTTGAGCAGATAACGAAGAAACTGTAAGTAAAAGGAAAAAATAAAGTTGTCTCATATAAAAGTTTAAAACAACTTTATTTATCAAAAATTGTGCCTATAAATTATTTATAGTTTTTCTTATGGTAACTAAGTTGCTAAGTAGTTTTTCTAAGTAGTCAAGATGTAACATGTTAGCACCATCACTTTTAGCATTAGAAGGATCGAAATGAGTTTCAATAAATAAACCATCAACATTATTTACAACACCAGCTCGTGCAATAGTTTCAATCATATCAGGTCTACCACCTGTAACGCCACTAGATTGATTTGGTTGTTGTAATGAGTGTGTAACATCTAAAACTGTAGGTGCATATTCGCGCATGGTAGGAATACCTCTAAAATCAACAATCATATCTTGGTATCCAAACATAGTTCCACGATCAGTTATCCAAGCTTGTTGGTTACCTGCATCGTGTACTTTTTTAACAGCATGTTGCATTGCTTCCGGACTCATAAATTGTCCTTTTTTTAAATTGACAACTTTATTGGTTTTTGCAGCAGCAACTACTAAATCGGTTTGACGAACTAAAAAAGCAGGAATTTGTAAAATATCTACATATTCTGCGGCTTTATAAGCGTCAGAAACTTCATGAATATCAGTTACAGTTGGAACATTAAAAGTTTCGGAAACTTTTCTTAAAATTTTTAAAGCTTTTTCATCACCAATTCCTGTGAAACTATCAATTCTACTACGATTCGCTTTTTTAAAACTTCCTTTAAAAATGTAAGGAATTTCTAATTTATCGGTAATAGAAACTACTTTTTCTGCAATTCTTAAAGCCATTTCTTCGCTTTCAATAGCACAAGGACCAGCCAAAAGGAAAAAGTTGTTAGAATTGGTATGTTTTATATTGGGAATAAGATTTAAATCCATGATTAAAAATTTTGAACAAAATTAAGAAATTAAATTGGCTATATTTAGCCTTTTAAACTAAATAAGATGAAAAGAACAATATACACTGTAATTGCAGTAATGCTCTTAACAGTAGCTTGTAAAACAACAAAAAAAGGAACAGAAAACAAGAGTGTGGCAATAACAGATGCTGTTACTCAAACTTCAAAAAAAACAGCTCATAACCCTATAAATATTGATTCTTCTTTGGTTAGAAAGCATTTATATACGTTGGCTGCTGATGATATGGAAGGACGTAAGCCAGGAACCCCTGGGATGGAAAAGGCTACTAAATATATAGAGAATGAATACAAACGAATTGGTTTAAAGAAATTTGAAAACTTAAAAACATACCGTCAAAATTTTACGCATGAGGGTATTGAAATGAGTAATATTTTAGGAGTTTTAGAAGGGAAATCAAAAAAAAACGAATTTGTAATTGTATCTGCACATCACGATCATTTAGGAGTTAAAGAAAGTGGTGAAGGTGATCGTATTTTTAATGGTGCAAATGATGATGCTTCTGGAGTTGTAGGTGTACTAGCATTGGCAGAATATTTTGCTAAAAAAGGAAATAATGAGCGTAGTATTTTGTTTGTATGTTTTACAGCAGAAGAAAAGGGTTTAATTGGTTCTAAATATTTTGGAAAAGACATAGATCCGTCAAAATTTGTTGCAGGAATAAATTTAGAATTGATTGGTAAAGAGCCAAAAACTGGGCCTAAAACAGCTTGGTTAAGTGGTTTTGAACGTTCTGATTTTGGAAAAATTATTCAAAAAAACTTAGAAGGTACTGGCTACAGATTATTTCCAGATCCATATCCGAAATTTAATTTATTTTTTAGATCAGACAATGCCTCTTTAGCTCGTTTAGGTGTACCTTCTCATACATTTTCTACAACGCCTATAGATATTGATACCGATTATCATCAAGTATCTGATGAAGCAGAGACTTTAGATGTAGGTATTCTTACTGAAACAGTAAAAGCTGTAGCAAAAGGAACTGAAAGTATTATTAACGGAAAAGACACGCCTACTAGAGTTGTTATTGAAGAATAATAGTTCAAAAAATATTTTTTAAAAGAGCCTTTCTTAGGGCTCTTTTTTTATGCTTTTTTAATAATTTAAATAGGTTTTTGTTGTTGTTTTGTTAATTTGAGTCGTTTAAAATTAATGATGATGTTAAAATTATATTAAAATTTTACTATATTCGCAACGTTTTAATTTAATCCCTTCAATATTATGAAAAAACAAATACTAAGCTTAGCTATTGTATTAGCTATGTTTTCATGTTCCCAAAATGACAATTTAGAAACTGCTGTACCTCAGAATGGACTGCTCTCTAAAAAAGAAATTAACTCAATAATTAATAAGTCATTACAATCAACAGGAGATTTTAATTGGACTTCACAAGAAGTAAATACAATTTGGAGTGCAGTAAACCATGGAGAAAATATTTTAACCATTGGTTATGGTACTTCAAAAAATAATTTTTCAAGAAGTGCAGAAGCTAATACTATTAAAGAAGATTTAATTCAACTTGTTCGTAGTTTAGAAAAAAACTCAGCTAAAGGAGCTACTGAATTATATGTTGATGAAAATATTAATGTTATAGACATTAAGGTTACCAATAAAGAAACAATAAAAACATTGTTGAAAGACAGTAGAGTACGCTATATAGAACCTAGTGGATATAACTTCTTAGAAAAAAATAACCAAGCACGTTCTTCTTCTTCTGGAGGATCTGGATGTGGATATGGAACTGCTACTTTAAGTACGAATGATTATCGTACCGTATCACCAGGGGCAAGAGTACCTTGGTCTTTTGATGCGCACAATATTCCACAAGCATGGAATTATAGTACAGGAGCAGGTGTAACAGTTGCCATTGTAGATTCTGGATTATCTCCAGAACAAAAATGGATGAATCAATATTTTAACGATGGAGCTTCTTCTGGAAGATCAGTTCAAAAATATGGAACCTTCGTAGATTCTTGGTGGGCTTGGTCTAATAATTATGACGGAGTAAATGATAAATGTGGGCATGGTACAAAGATGGCTGCCGTTGCTACAGCACCGAGAAATAATGATAACTTACCAGTTGGAGTTGCTTATAATGCAAACTTAGTTTCGTATAGAGCTGTTGAAAATGTAGTGATTGATGATTATCACGAAAAAAGAGGTATTGTTGAAGCTTTAACTGCGTTGGCTAATAGAAGCGATGTAAAAGTAATTTCAATGTCGTTAGGTTTTCCGTTTAGTATAGGAAATGTTTCTGATGCGATTAAGTATGCACACAGTAAAGGAAAAATGGTATTAGCAGCAGGTGGTACTTCAACTTCATTTACCACATGGTATGGAGTTATTTTTCCAGCAAGTATGTCAGAAACTGTGGCTGTTACTGGAGTAAAAGAAGGACAATATGATGAATGTGATGTTTGTCACTCAGGTTCTAAGATTGATTTTACAGTTCAAATGCAACGTACTAATGGAACAGATAATAAAGTTCCTGTACTAAGTTATTATAACGGACAAGCTAATTATGTAGGTGGATCATCGGTTGCAACTGCAACAACTGCTGGTATTGCAGCTTTAGTATGGTCTAAACACCCAACTTGGACTCGTGCTCAAGTGTTACAAAAAATGAAAGAATCAGCAGATTTTTACCCAAATAAACATTCAGATTACGGATATGGAAATATCGATGCTTTAAAAGCAGTTCAATAATTTAATCAACTAACTAATCTTCAAAAAAGTCTCGTTAATTCGAGGCTTTTTGTATTTTTATCAGGCACGTTTTTTGATAGCTAATCAATAAATTTAAAAATTATGAGATACTTTAAATACCTTTTCTTATTCGTTTTAATAAGTTGTTCTTCTACAAAAGTGGTATATGACTATGATAGTCAAACAAACTTTACAGCTTATAAGACATTCAATTTTTTTGAAGATGCTGGTAAAGGTTTGAATGAGTTAGATGTAAAAAGGGTTACGAATGAGTTAGCGAATAAACTTCAACAAAAAGGTATGCGTTTGTCTGAAACACCAGATATTTATATAAATGTTTTATCTAAGCAAAGTAAATCTGAAAGAAGAAATAGCATTGGTGTTGGTATCGGTGGTGGTGGAAATGTTGGTTTTGGTATTTCTGGAGGAATTCCTATAGGGAGTAGGAAAGTAAATCAAGAATTGATTATTGATTTTGTTGAAAGTAAAAAGGATGAGCTTATTTGGCAAGGAATAGCGAATAGTGAGTTGAAACAACGTAGTACACCAGAAGAACGTGTAATGCATTATAGTAAAGTAATTACAGAAATATTAAAAGGATATCCACCAAAAAAAGCCTCTAAATAAGATAGAGGCTTCCATTACAAACACTACTAAAATACTAATCTAAAGTTAGGTTTTTAGAAATTTTTCTCCAATCTACTATTTTAAAATTCTGATGTAAACTGTCTTTATTTTGAGTATTCGCTCCGTCTTGAGCTATGAAAATACCTTTTGGATATTTAGTACCTAAGTTAACTGAGGTAACATCAATTCCATCTGTATCGTAAGTACCGTCAATAATGCTGTCTTTTAACGAAAAACTATGTAGATATTTATTACTAACCCTATCTATTACAGCATAACTATTGTTTCCTTGTGAAGAAAGAATAATATAGCCTTTACCGTTTCCAGAATCGTATAAAGTAACTCCTTCAAAATCTGGATACATGTTTTTATCTTTAGTACTAATTACTTCAGTAGCATCTATAGAAGTATTAGGTTCTGCATTAAACTTCCATAGAGCAGTTTCTTCTTCTCCTATATAAACTTTTGCATAAAAATCATCGGCAACAATTCCTTCTCCTTGACTTTTTAAAGCAAAACTTCTGACTAGTTTAGCGTCAATCTTAGTATTGTTTTCAAATAATTCCCATTGTTCAATACCTCCTTCTTTTCCTACTAAGAAAACATATATTTTAGAAGTTTCTTTGCTTTTATACATTCCTAATCCATAAACTTCGTTTAAATTAGATGCTATAGGTCTTGCTGAAACTTCTTCTAATTCTCCAGTAGGTTTTACTATTAAAATAGAAATCGTATTATGAGTTCTGTTACTTGCTGTAACTACAGAAACAGTTTCGTTGTTTAGTACAAATCCATTTCGAATATCTACATTATTTACACGTCCTATTTTGTATGAGTATAAGCGTTCTCCATCTAAATTATATACTTCTAAACCTTCTTTTTTATTCGTTCCTATGATTGTTGATTTAGAAACATCTTTTGGATTAATCCAAATACAAGGGTCATCGGCAGCATCGTCGTAAGAAGTAACAGGAGTTGTTTCAGCATCGGCAGTTAAAGCAATTATAGGATTGCTATTGCTTGTCTGGATTGTTGCTTTTTTTTCTGTTTTACAAGCTATAAATAAAGTAGCTGTAATAATTATTTTTAAAATGATTCTCATTATTAGAAGTTATATTTTAACCCAATATTCCAGTTGTAGTTATAGAATTCGGCTTGTCTAGTTTGGTTTTTAGTTCCTTGGTAGAAACGTAATTCTTGGTTGGTTAAGTTTTTAGCTTCAGCAAAAACACGAAGCTTTTTGGTAATGTTATAGGCAGCGTTTACATCTAAAAATAATTGCTGATCATAAAATAGATCAGTAAAGGTGTCTTTTCCATATTCAGAAATATAATCATCAGCAAAGTTTAACGATGTTCTTACCGATAGTTTTGAAGTTTCATAAGCTAGTGAAGCATTGAACATATTTTTTACTGCACCTGCTAATGGTAAACCATCGTTTCTGTCAGCAATTCCATTTGTTTTCGAATCTGTAAAAGTATAGTTTCCATAAACAGTTAGGTTTCTTAAAAAGCTAGGTAAGAAGTTTAATTTTCTTTGTAAAGCTATTTCAAAACCATAGATTTCAGCTGTACCCCCGTTAAAAGGTCTTGTTACATCATAAACATCTGTAGTTCCATTTATGGTTATCGATTCTTTTGAAATTGAATTGTAAATAAATTTATCAATGTCTTTGTAAAAGGCTCCTGCTGATATAATTCCTACGTTACTAAAATAATGTTCAAACATTAAATCTAGGTTCGTAGATTCGGTTGGATTTAAATCCGGATTACCATATTCGGCTTCTATATCGTCACTATTGATATTTCTATAAGGAACTAAATCGAAATAATTAGGTCTAGCAATTGTATTGGTCCAAGCAGCTCTTAGTATTGTATTTCTATTTACTTTGTACTTAGCATGAAAATTTGGTAACCAATTGGTGTAGTTTTTACTTCCCGATGTTCTAGTTGCATCATTTATTGTTTGAGCAGTTTCAACATCAATAGCAAAACCATTATAATCAATCGTTGTTTTTTCAGCTCTAAGTCCAGCAATAATCGAAAATTTTTGACCCAATTTTTGTTGTAACATTCCATAAAAAGCATATATATTTTCGTTAGCATCGTAATTTTCAGGAACAAATTCATCCAATACAGCTTCACCATTTGCCAAAATAAGACTTCCTAAAAATTCTTTTGAAGTAAATAATCCTGATTGATAATTATTCCCTGCTAAGAAACCATTTAAAGTATAATCGGTAGTAATTGTAGCATTCATAGTAGGAATTTGACTTTCTAAATCATATTCAAAGAAATTATTGTCTCTTAATTTTTCCTTGTATTTGTGCTTGAATCCAAATTTTAAAGAGTTTTTATAAACTCCTGTAGCGTTAATAGGTATTAGGATGTTGAAGTTAGAACTGATTTTACGTTCTTGCGTAAAACGTTTTTCTTGTGTTACTTCATCATACACAAATTTAGATGGATCGTTAAAGTCGTTATTTGTTGGAATTAAACTAGGAAACTTAGCTCTTGAAAAGTTTTGCGTAACTTCAATATCATCGTTTTCAAAACGAATATAACGTTCGTTTGGACGTTCTTCTTTCGCTTTTGAAATTCCCGTTTTCCAATCTAATTTGATGTTACTAAAGATTAGATGTTCACCTCCAAAAGACAATTTATATACACTTTGTTTTTCTAAACGTGTATTATCGTTGGTACTGTTATTAATTCCTCCTTTAGTTTGTCTACGTACTTCTGCTTTTGAAATTCCAGCAACGTTAGGTTCTTCAATTTTTCTAAAACGTACTCGGTAACGATTTTCAAAGTCGTTTCTTTGGTTGTACATAGATTTAAAGAAAAATGTATTATTGCTACTAGCATTCCAATCTAAATTTACAGCAACACTCATCCTATTTCTTTTTACATCGTATCGTCTAATATCGTGTTCACCAATGTAAGTTTTATTATTTTCTTGTTCCCATTCAAACTCTACGTTGTCTGATCCATAATCGTTAGAATTGTATGAGGCATTAATTACATAGCCTAATTTTTTACTAAAAGTTCTGTTGGCAACTAAAGCTGAGAAATTATAATTAGGTGAGTTTCTTACAGGATTACGACCATATGACCCTGTAAGGAAAGCTCTAAAAGTACTAGGAGCAGAGCGTGTTATTAAATTTACAGAACCTCCAATTGCATCTCCTTCCATATCTGGAGTTACTGCTTTGTTAACCTCAATAGTTTGAATCATATCTGATGGAATTAAATCCATTTGAACTCTTCGGTTATCTCCCTCTGCTGAAGGAATTCTATCTCCATTTAAAGTCACTGAGTTTAATTGAGGTGCTAAACCACGAATAATAATATCTCTAGCTTCTCCTTGATCATTTTGCATAGATATTCCAGGTACACGTTTTAAAGCGTCTCCAATATTAGTATCAGGAAATTTACCTACCTGATCTGCAGAAATAATATTGGTAATATTCGCTTTGTTTTTTTGTTGATTTAAGGCTTTTGCCTGGCCTTTTCCAATACTTCCTTTAATAATTACTTCTTCTAGTTCGTTAATTTTTGGAACTAGTGAAAAGTTTTTAATTAAGCCCCCATTTAGTATAGAAACAGTTTCTTCTATTGTTTGGTATCCTATAAATGAAATGGATATTATATGATTTCCTTCAGGAATGTTTAAAAGTTCATAATATCCATTAAAGTTACTTGAAATACCAATTTTTAATGATGGTATTACAATAGTAGCACCTGGCAAAGGAAGGTTGCTCTCGTCTAAAATTCTTCCTTTTAAATTAGATTTGTCTTGCGCGTACCCCCATAAACTCAAAAGACAAATACTAACTAGTAGTAGTTTTTTCATTTTGTATATAATTGATGATGAATTAGTTTATGCAAAACTATTTATCGAAAAGAGCAATTGGATTTTGAAATTGTTAGTAAACTATTATGAGGTTTTAATGAAAAGATTAATAGATTGTTAATTTGTTGAATATTTTCTAATGTTTAGTTTAATTTTAAATTACGTAAAAATTACTTTTTAAAAACATTTACTATGGCATATAACGAGTTTTTAATAGATAGAATATCACAGTTTTTTAATGAGAAACACGTATTCTTTTATGAGAAAAAAATGTTTGGATCGCTTTGTTTTATGGTTAATGATAAAATGTGTGTTATTGTAAACAAAAACGAATTAATGGCTCGAATACATCCTGATATTTATGAGGAAGCATTGACAAAAGATGGTTGTGAAGATATGAGCTTTAGTGGAAAAAGAAAACCTGTAAAAGGTTATGTAATATTAACAGAAAAAGCTTTTGATTTAGATGAAGACTTACATTATTGGTTGCAATTAGCCTTAGATTATAATCCATTAGCAAAAGCTAGTAAAAAGAAAACCTCCAAATAATGGAGGTTTATATTTTTATAATAATAATTGTTTTTTAGAATTGGTAACGAATACCTAAACCAAAATCAGATTGAAAGCCGTCGTAAAAACCACTAAAACCAATCTCTGGTCTATAATCTAAAGAGATAGCTAAAGGAATATCAAAGTTATATTCAATACCAACTACACCAGCTCCAAAAATAGCAGTACTACTATTCGCAGAAGCAATTCCACCTCCAGCACCAGCAAACCATTGGAAATTATTTTCTAAAGCCCATACCCATTGGTATAATCCAGTAGCTTTAAAAGCATCACCTTTTCTAATCCCTAAATCGATTTCTAATCTGTTGTTATCACTTAATTTTCTTTGATAAGATATTTCCCCACCAAAACCATTGTTGTCTCCAAAACGGATTCCAATAGCATTTTCAGATATTTCTTGGGCATTAATACTTGAAATAAATCCAAAACCAATAATTGCAATAAATAAAAGTATTTTTTTCATGTTTTTCTATTTTAACTCTTCAAATATATAATTTTATTTAATTAGTAGCCTAATTCCTTTTGAATGACTACTGAATTCTGGAGCATACATACTTTGTATGGTAGTAATTCCGTTGCTAAAATCTCCAGCATTGTTGACTCTTACGTCATATTCAAAAACATATACTCCTTTAGATAAACGATCGAAGAAGAAATTTGTTGCTGCATCTTTTGTGCTTTGATAATACCCTAGACCATCCTGCCATTTATATTGCGATAATACATCAATAGGTTCAACGCCACTAGCACGCATATCTTTCATATGTATAAACTCCATGTCTCTATCAGATCGTAATTCGATTCTTACAGTGATTAAATCGCCAACTTTTAAAGAAGTCTCATTTGTAATTTCAATAAGTTTTTTGCCAGTATCAGAATTTACTTTTTTAAATAGTTTCTTTTCTAATTTTAATGGCGTTTTTGCTGAAGTAATTTTATCTAAATCTTCAAAATATTGCCAGTATAATCCACCCCAAGCAATGCCTTTTCCTTTTTTAGAAATGGTTACTTCACTCATTTTTTTAGTAATTTCAGAAGTATTCCAAGAAGTTTTAAAATAACCTGTACCGGCTTCAACTTTTACTGCTGGCATTTTACTTGGGTCAATTTTTATATCTCCTAAGTTTACATCTACAGCATCGGTTATTGAAATCCAATCGCTACCTTGTAATAGTAAGGCATATACAGCTTCTGTAGTTGCTTTGGTAGTTTTCCATTGGCTTACTTGTTTGTTTTTTAATAACCAGATTTTTAAATTATCAATAGTTTTAGTGTCGTTTTCAATTTCTGAAAAGGCTTCTATTAATAAGGCTTGAGTTTCAATAGGAGCTTGATACCAATACCAACTTGGTTTGTTTGCTTTCCAATACATACCTAGCTCATTAGAAGTAATACTATTTTCTTTTAATGATTTTAGAATTTTGTTAGCAGTTGTTTTGGTTCCTGTTCTATGTTGAATTAATGCGGTTAAACCTTGTCCGTATAAGTTTTGTTTGGTCCAATATTTAGCAGTTTGATTCGTATAGTATTCAACAGCCTTTTTTGTTTTATTCTCTATTGAAATATCATTGTAAAAACTACGCATGTATAAATATTGTAACGCAAAATAGTTTACATGATTTTTTGCTAAATAATCGTTATACTTTTTCTCGCCGTCTTTTTCTCTAATACGTTTAGCTTTTTCTAATAATTCGTGATATTGATCAGTGATTTCAAGATCTAAAAATTGAATTGCCTTATTTATTACTTTATTAGTATTGTTGTCAAACTCTGAAACTCCAAGTTGTTTTAAATGACCAAAACTACTAGCAACATAATTGGTAATAAAACGATTTGGATGGCGTCCGCCTTTAAACCAAGGGAAACCTCCATTATTCATTTGCATATTTAGAAGTTTATTGATAGCTCCTTGTTGTTCGTTTTTCATTTTATTGAAATCAAATAACAATGCAATTCTTTTCTTTTGTTCAGTTTCAGATTGTGCGTCTCGTAACCAAGGTGTTTCTTGTATAATTAACGACTTTAACTCTTGGTTTTTTTCGAGGTTAGAAAGTAGTGCTTCACTCGATTTCCATTGTTTAAACACTTCTTGAATTCTCGGGTTTGAATTAGCAATATGACTCGCTAAGGTATTTGCATAGTAACGTGCAAAAGTTTGTTCAGAGCATTCATAAGGGTATTCCATTAAATAGGGTAGAGATTGCACAGCATACCAAGCTGGGTTTGAAGTAATTTCTAACGTTAACTTATGATTTTTTAATGATGTTGACGTATTGTTTTTAAGTTTGTTTAAGGTGAATGTTTTTGTTTGGTTTGAACGTACCCACATTGGTAAAGTTTCTGTAACTAACATTCTATTAGATAATACTGGCAAAGCATTTTGCTCACCGTCAGAAAAATCACCTGCTTTTGCTATTACTTTGTATTGAACAGCTTGTATGGTTTCAGGAATTGATAAATTCCAAGATACATTTGTATTCCCATCTTTATCAACAACAAATGATTGATTTTTTGTAGAATTATCCAACAAGTTAATTTCTTTACCTGTAATGGCATCGCTTAGTATAAGTTGTGCTAAACCTTGTAGGTTTTTATCTGATAAGTTTGAAATTTTTGCACTTAAGATAATTTTATCTCCTTCTCTTAAAAAACGTGGTGCATTTGGAACTACCATCAACTCTTTTTGTGTAACCGTTGTTAAGGTTTTTGTAGCTGAGTGTAAGTTTTTGGTATGTGCCAATAACTGCAATTTCCATTTAGTTAAAGCTTCAGGAACTGTAAAATTAAAAGAAACATTTCCTTTTGCATCAGTTGTTAAATGTGGGTAGAAAAAAGCTGTTTCTTGTAGGTTTTTACGGATTTGTATTCCTTTAGAAAGATCTTCTCTTTCCTGTTTTTTATTCATTTCAATTGAACCTGTAAAACCAATTGCATCATATTCAGCTTCATCAGATTCTGTTGATTCTATTATGGTTTCTGCTACTTCTTTCGCATCATTAAAAATCAAAGCTTTTTCTGTAACAGGAGCACTCATTTTAGCAACCCTTCCTCTAAATCGAAGGTTTCTATTGTGTCCAAAACTAAACCCAAACCAATTAAATTGATCATACCTTGTTGGTTGATATGGATTTGTATAAGGCTTACTTAAGTCTCTTATATTTAAATACGAATTTTTAAAACTTTGAAAAGCATTTGCATTGGTATAAACACTGTATGTTGGATGGTGTATTGGTTGAAAATCCCAGCTATGTGCTTTAAACTCATCTAAAGAGGCATCATACATTCCCGCTAATACTTCAGCTAAAATTTTGTCTTTTTTAGTTCCTTTTATAGTAAAACTCCAAGTTTGGTTTTCTCCTGGTTGTAGCTTATCCCTAAATGTTTTAGTACTAATTTCTAAATCTGTTTTTGGATATGGGACGTTAATTAATTTTGTACCACTAATAAACGAGTTATAGTTTACTAAAAAGTATTTAATAGCAAACCCGCCTTGATCTTCTTTGGTTACAGGAACTTTTATTGTTTCACTGTTTTTATTTAGGTGTACATAATGCTTGCTAATAATTTTATGCTGCTTTTCTACTGTAAGCATAACTGTAGCATTGCTAGAGTTTGTACTCACCGTAATTTCTGCTTTATCACCAATATTATATGCTGTTTTATTTGTAGTAATAGAAAACAACTGATTATCCGTAGGTAACTTATCGCTTTTAGAAAAAACAGAGAAAAACTGTTTGTCGTCTACTTTTTGACCAAATTTATCTTCACTATTAAGTTCTATAACATATTTTCCTGAAGCCCATTTTTTAATATTTTTTAGCTGAACTTCTTTTTCTTTAGCTGTATTAAATTTTGTTTTAAAAACTAATTTTCCTTTTTCCCAATTCATAAATTTATCTTCATTGGTATAGGTGTCATGAGGAAATTTATTTTCGAAATCTGCTTTAGGAATCACTTGATAGTCTGGTGCATTCCAAGGGCGCTTTCTTAAAGGTTTTTTAGGAGCTAATAACTTGTGAATTTTTATAGTTCCTTCCGCAGGAATCAATTCATTATTCAGGTTTTTGGTTGAAACATTTATAGCGTAATCTTTTTTACTTTTATCTAAAAAATCATCTATTTCTACTGTAGCCAATAAAGCATGGTATCCTACTTTTATATTTGTAGTAGCACTTCGTGTTTCTCCATTAAGGTCGGTAACATCTGCTGTAACTTCATAAGTGAAAATTGGACTATTTTCTTTTGAAACACTTTCATCTGGAATGGCTTTAAATTTAATTTCAAAACTTCCTTTTTCGTTGGTAATTGTATCTCCGTGGATTATTTCCTGTGGTTCGCTTACAAATTGTGGTCGATACCAATACCACCAACGTGGATATTGCACTTTTCTATGTACACGATATACTACATTAGCATCCGTAATATTTGCTCCAGAAAAAGCTTTTGCAAATCCATTTACAATAACTTCATCGTTAATTTTATAACTTTTAGTTATTGGTTTGAATTCTGTTTCAAACTTTGGACGTTTGTATTCTTCAACTGCTATTGATTGATAATTTTTATGGCCATCAATTTCTGCTTCTATACTAAAATTACCAGTTAAACCTGAGTTTGGTATGATGAATTCTCCTGAAAAAGAACCAAATTCATTGGTTTTTAATTGAAGTTCATTAATTATTTGTCCATTGAAATCTTTAAGTTCAATTAAAACAGATTTGTTTGTTTTTACTGTTGATTTCTTTTTAAAGGTTTCCATTGAAATTCCTTTAAAATATAAAGTTTGACCCGGTCGGTAAATACTTCTATCTGTAAAAATAAACGATTGTGTTTGAACTTTTGAAGCTTCTTCCTTAGGTTGGTATTGTTGGTTTATATAAAACTGACCAAATTTTGATTTATCATCTTTATAGCTTACAATAGCATTAACATTATTGTAATATTTTTTAGCTGTTAAAACATTAAATTCTCCATACTTATCGGTAGTAAAAGTTTTGTCAATTTTATTTCCGTAACGCGATTTTTCTTTATTTGAAAACAACACTTTTGCTCCGATAATTGGTTTTCCTGTATTTCTATTAAGAACTTGATATACGTTTTTACCTATTTCATTTTTGTTTATAAACGCTAAATCGGTTACTTGAATATTGGTAGTTCCAATTGCTGATGTAGGATATACTTTTTCTTTAGGTGAAGCAACTAATAAGTAATTTCCTTGTGAAATTTCTGGAACAATTATTTCGGTAGAATGTAGTTGATAATCTCCTTCATTTTTTAAATTATAACACCAATTTCCAACCTTCGTTAATTTATTTATTAAGTTGTTTTTTTGCTCTTTTCCATATGTTTTACGAAGCTTTTCTGATTCATCAAAACTTATTTTGTAGATTGATAAGTAGACTTCTTTTACATTTTTGTATGTAACGAGTACTTTAGAATATTTATTTATGGGAATGTATTCTTCTGCTACAATTTGTATAGACTCAGAAAGTATTTGTTGCTTTAGAGAAAGACATTTTTTAGCCCCGTTACTATTTGGAAATTGTTTAATTACTGCATCACAAATAGCAACAGCTTCTTTTCTTTTAAACTGATTTGTTTTATCTCTATTAGGTTGAAATAAATTACCTTGCTGATTATAGGTTTTTGCAATTTCATAAGCATATAAACCAGAAACATCATTGTTTTTATAAGCTTCTTCAGATGCTTTTAAAGTTTGTAAAAACAAGTTTTCTTTATTAGAAAACGTTGCATGTTGTTTTATAAAAGTTAATCGCTGTAAATCAACATCTACTAAAGCATTTTTATCCTTGTCTTTTAAATGAAAAGCAATTAAATCTTGATAAATTTTTATAGCATTGTATTGAAGTGATAAAGTGTCTTTTGTTGTAAGGTTAAGTTTAGAAAATATTTTAGCATCATTTAATAAATGAGGATTATCTAATTTAAACTGGTATGCAGGTTTGGTAATGTTATTTTCTGATGTTTTATAAAACTGTAGTGCGTTGTGCGCTAAAAAGTCATATAAGGTTGGACGATATACTTCTGCATTTTTTTGTGAAGATAGAATATCATTAAAAGTTGAAATATTAGTTTGTTGTAATAATAATCCGTTTTCTAATGATTTTTGATAATATATATGAATTTCAGTAAAAAGGGTATTTAAATCCCATGTTCTGAAATCGTCTGAATTAACTTTATTTTGAGTTTTAGTTCTATTATAAAATTGCCAACGATGTTGTTGAAAATACTGCCAATATAAATTAGCTAAAATATTTTCTAACACATTTTTTGTTGGAAATTTACTTTTAGAAATTTGTTTTTTAAACTCATTAATAATTTTTAATTGCGCATCTTCTTCTAGGGTTAATGTAAATTTACTTTTATAAAAAAGACACTTTATAGTTTGTGGAGAGTTCTGTTCTTTTTCTGCTTTTACGTATATATCATTTACCACTTTTAAAGCTGATTTCGGTAAATTGTCAACTTCAAATTTTTCTACTTTCTCCCATAAACTTTTATAGTTTTCCTGGGCATTTAAAATGGTTGAAAATAAAATCATTAATAAAATAGAGGTTATTTTTTTCATAACTATATTTATTTTGTAATTCAAATCACTTAAATAATTAGATACAATGCAATTAGCAATGTTTAAAATTAGGTTTTAAGTGAGTGAACATAACTTTTCAAAGAGTTTCGATTTAAAGATACTATAAATTATAGCTTGGTTTTGTATTTTTGGTTTTTATATTAGAGATAACTAAAACATGAAAATTCATTTTATAGCCATCGGAGGTAGTGCTATGCACAACCTAGCAATAGCTCTACAACAAAAAGGATACCAAATAACAGGAAGTGATGACACTATTCACAATCCATCAAAGTCTCGGTTAGCAAATAAAGGATTGTTACCAGAAGAATTTGGATGGTTTCCAGAAAAAATATCTACAGATTTAGATGCTGTAATTTTAGGAATGCATGCTAAGAAAGATAATCCAGAATTATTAAGAGCTCAAGAATTAGGAATGAAAATATATTCATATCCTGAGTTTTTATACGAACAATCTAAAAATAAAACTAGAGTTGTAATAGGTGGTTCTCATGGAAAAACGACTATAACCTCAATGATTTTGCATGTGTTAAATTATCATGATAAAGAAGTTGATTATATGGTAGGAGCACAATTATATGGTTTTGAAACGATGGTAAAACTTACTGAAGAAAATGAGTTTATTGTTTTAGAAGGAGATGAATATTTAAGTTCTCCAATTGATATGCGACCTAAATTTCACTTATACAAACCAAACATAGCATTGTTAAGTGGGATAGCTTGGGATCATATAAATGTTTTTCCAACTTTTGAAAATTATGTTGAACAGTTTTCAGTTTTTACTGATTCCCTTACAAATGGAGGGATTATGGTTTATAATCAAGAGGATGAAAATGTAAAGAGAGTAGTGGAGGAGAGTGAACATCCTATAAAAAAATATTCATATACTACGCCATCTTATTTTATTGAAAACGGTATTACTTTTATAGAAACTGAAGTAGGTAATTTACCTCTTGAAATTTTCGGAGAGCACAATTTACAAAATTTAGCTGGAGCTAAATGGATTTGCCAGCATATGGGAATTGAAGAAGATGAATTCTATGAGGCTATTGAAAGTTTTAAAGGGGCTAGTAAGCGTTTAGAAAAGATTGCGGAGAATGATACTACTGTGATTTTTAAAGACTTTGCACATAGTCCAAGTAAAGTGGAAGCTACTACTACAGCGGTTAAAAATCAATATAAAAATAGAACTTTATTAGCTTGTTTAGAATTACATACTTATAGTAGTTTAAATGCAGAGTTTTTAGCAGAATATAAAGGAGCATTAGATAAAGCTGATAAAGCAGTCGTTTTTTACTCTCCACATGCAGTGAAAATAAAACAATTAGAAGAAGTTACACAAGAACAAATTGCTAAAGCTTTTGAACGTGATGATTTAATTATTTACACAAATCCACAAGAATTTAAAGAATTTTTATTTAAGCAAAATATAGAAAACACTGCTGTACTATTAATGAGTTCTGGTAATTATGGAGGATTGGATTTTGAAGAGGTTAAAGGGTTGGTTTAGAAGAGATTTTTTCTTTCCACCAATTAGTATCTGTTACCTTAGAAAGAGTGAATAGAAAAAAAGATTTATTAAAAAAAGATTTATATAAAATTGAGATTCTAAATCTAAACTTGAGATAAAATTTAAGAAAGCTTTTTTTTATCTTGTTCTTCAGGTTAGGTTCTAGTTGTAGTAAGCATTTATCTAGATAGATCTGGCTTTTAGGGGTCGACGAAAATACTATGTTTATTGGAAGGGATAATAGGGTTGTGTATAATTTTAAACCTGCACTTAACTCTTTTGATAAATTTATATCTTCTATGTTTGTTTTTGATTGTAGGGTGTTTCCAAGTAAAAAAACATCATAAGCATTCTTAAGACTTATATTTTTTAAAATGTAACCATTATCATTAATCAATTTAGAAAAAACAGAGAGTTTAATTTGATCTATAGATGAGAGGAGAGTATAATTGTCTATATTAAGAAAAGATTTATTTAATTTTGGATAATTAAAGAAATGAGATTTCTCTTTTTTCAAAATTTCTTTATGTATTTCAATAGCAGCAATTTTATTTGAATTAGTAATCCTAGGTAGATGTCTGTGATCTTCAAAGAGTTCAGAAATTTTGTGATTATATCCATTCTTTTCTAGTAATTTAAAGGCGGGTTCACAATGTTCTTTTTTTATCAAAAAATCAATATCACCAACCATTCTTTCAGCTATATCTTCATACAGTCCTTCTAGTAGGTTTCCTGTACCTTTTAGGAAAATAGGAGTAATGTTATTTGCTAATAATAAATCATTTATTTCTTTAGCTTGCTCTATTATTTGCTGATTTCGCTCACGATTTAAATCTGTAATATGTTTCATGTATTCAACCAAATCATTTGGTAAATAATGTAAGAAACTAGCACGTTTTAAATTACAATATAAGGCAGGGAACACATAGTGAGAAGTGCTTAGTTTAACAACGTTATCCCAATCAATATTGCCTGATTTTAATTCACTTTCAATAATTTCTTTATTATGTTTTTCGTGGGTAATCGTTAAGCATTTTCCGACAAAAAATAATGTTTCCTTATAAGTCATTATTAAAAATTTTTGAAACAGTTTTTACCATTTTATCATTATTAGAATAAGTTAATTGATAGCAGGGTAATTTAGAAAACCAATTTAAGAAAGCCTCAGCATTTTCCGAAATAGGAGATAACCAAGAATCAGGAACTAGTTGTTCAAAAGCAGTAATTGTTGATATTTCTTTTAGTTTTAAATCACTATCCTTTTCATACTTTATAAAGACTAAGGCTTTACAAGGTAAATGAGCTGTGTAATTTGAATTATTTGGAGGTAAATAACGAACAATTTTATTTAATCTTTTGAAATGGTATTCAGCAGAAGTTTTTAATTCAGGATATATGGGAAATAACGTTTCTAAACTGTTCTTTTTTATCGAAATAGCAGAAGGAAAACTATATACTTCCTGTTTTTCGGCGTCGATAGGAACAAAATCGTCAGCTAAACAGGTAAAGTCATTAGCTTGTAATAAAGCTAAGGAAGTACTTTTCCCGTTTCCAGAATCCCCTAAAAAAAGCATAGACTCTTTGTTGTTACTAATTGCAGAAGCATGGAATACACCAAGCCATTTACTTTCATTTTTTTGATGGATGTGTTCTACTATTTTCATAGAAAACTTTCCTTGAAAATAATGAACTTCATTTATATTCCAAGTATTAATAATTTCATCATTTACAGAAAAACTAATAAAGTCTTTGTTACTGTATACTTTATAATAATATTTTGCTTCTTGTTCAGAGTTAATTTCTAAATGTGCAAATTTTGGATGTACTAAAGAAACTTCAAAATCAGATTGATAATCTACTTCAATAATTACATCATTAATTTGATATTTTTTTTGATACTTAAAAGAAGTAGGTGGCTTTAATGGTTCTATTTCAGAAAGTTCTTTAGTGGTTGTTTTTAATAAAGTTTCAATGTCTAAAACTAAATTATCTGCTTGCTTTAGAGGTATGTTTATTGAGTTAAATAGATTGGTAATGATTTGTGTTTTATCAACCTTATTTTTTAGTAAAGTAAGAATTTCTGCAACTAAAGGTTCAACAATAATATATTCGTTATTATCTTGAAACCAAACAATTGATTTATCGTCTATTTTTTTATTTATAATCATACGTGGTAAAAATAATAAAACCCTGATTATATCAGGGTTTTATAAATGAAAAATATTTAATATTTAAAATCCATCACCAGGGTCTTCTGGACTTTGAGCTTGTGCTTTTTGAGGATTTAATATCATATAAGTTCCTAAAGCAGTTAAGGCAGTATACTTTCCATATTTCCCTATTTTTTTTAATGCTTCTTTTCTAGATATATTATCTGTATTTTTATTTTGTTCTTTCATGATCTCAAAAGATTAGATGGGGTTTATTCTAAAATGATTTTCTTGTTTACTGTACCTATTTCTGTTTTAATTTCAAAAATGTAAACACCAGAAGCTAGAGAGGGAGTTGAGATTGAAGAAATTCCGTTAGATGAAAATGTCTTTTGAACAACTTTTTTTCCTAAGATAGAATAAACACTTAAAGAAGCATTGTTGGCTTGTAAACCAGCAATTGTTATTGTATTCGTATTTGATTTATAAATACTAACATTTTCAATAGAATTGATTCCAATATCTGTTTTTAAAGAAGTAGTGTGAATATAGAATCTACCTATACCATTTTGATCTTTATCTAAAGTAGTCTTATAGTTGTTTTCTGATAAATTAATAAACTCTCCGTTACTTCTATCTTCTAAGAATATTTTTACAGTATTTGGTAAGTTTTTAGCAGAAGCAGAAAATTCTATTTCTTTATCTGAATCAGCTTTTAAACCTAATGGAACAACTGTATTTTCTATAGCATTTAATGGTAAAGATTGTATTGCCAAGTTTCTTCCATCGTTGTTATTAACTAGTTGAGAATACAATATGAATTTTGGAGAAATACCACCAAATACAGTACCATCATAACCATTGTCAAATCCTTTTGATGTTCCATCAATATAGTAGATGTTTGTTGATTTAGATGTTTTTCCTTCACTTACATATACTGATATTTCAGTTCTTGAATTTCTTTGAAATGTGTCTGTTGTCTGATGACTTTGATTAGCGGTACTAAAAGTTACATTGGTATTTGAATCAGCACTAACAAAGAAAGCTTGTCCAGGTGCTATTTGAAAAGAGGCGTGTGTCCCTGACATTTTTAAGTCATAACTACTAGTTGCTTGGTTCCACATCCAAATTGTTTGTTCAGATAAAGCAGCAACATTATCAGTAAAAAAAGTTCCTAGGTTTACATAAGAGGTATACGGATTTCCAACTAAATTTAAATTATTAGTAGCTTGTGTAATACCATAACTAACAGGTCCTGTATTAACTGTTCCTGTAAAACTGATATCACCTACTGCTGCCAGTTTAGTAGATAAACCTTCACCTGAAGTAATAGTACCAGTAGAACTATTGGTATAGTAATTCCAAGCAGTACCGTCATTTTTATAGGATGCAATACCTATTCTTCCACCACCAGAACCAGTAGCAAAAGTATGATTGGTTCTTAAATCTTGTATAGTTTCTCCAGAAACAGGAGACGATACTAAGTACCAGTTTGTTGTTGGTAAATTTCTTTTATATGTTGCACTACCTGTTAAAGCAGCATTAGCTATTAATGAGGCACCAGATTCTATTAAAGCAGAATTTACTGTTGTAGCTGAAGAAATAGTAGGGAAGTTAGTCAATCCAGCAGGAATAATTACATCAGCACTACTTGAAGGAACGGCTCCATCTAACCAGTTTGTTGTTGTGTTCCAGTTATTGTCGGTAGCGCCAGTCCATTTAATAGTAGAAGCAAAAGAAGTGTTATCTGTATTGTCTCTACCTGGAGAAAATAAAACAGGGTTACCTACAATGGTTGAATGATTTACAAAAGAACCAGTGAGGTCAATATCTCTAGCTATCGATTGATTACTTCCTGCTGCACCATATGCTTCAGTTAAAATAGTGATGCTTGTTTCATTTTTGATTGTAATTGTATCGCCACTATTATTCAACCCTAAAGCATTTGAGCTTGCCACTTGAACCAAACCAGGGACGGTAATAGGTGTACCCCCACTAAAAACTACAATAGCTTCATTTGCAGGAATAATAGTTCCATTAGGGAAAACATGTCTGTCACTAGCCCCATCTGCTAGAGTCCATCCAGAAATATCCAAGTTTGCTCCACTTATATTGTATATTTCAATGAATTCATCTTGAGATGCGCTAACTGATCCATCTCCGTTAGCATCACCATTTGTAGAATCTGGATCGGCATGAATTTCATTAATAACAATAGGGGTATCGTCATCGTTAATAGTAACAGTATGTTGCGATATTGATATATCTGATGTTCCTGAAGTAACTGCAATATTAAGAATCACAGTTTCTCCTATGTAATCTGCATCATCATTAATATCTAAAGAAATGTTTTGGGTTCCATTACCTGTAAAAGTTAATGAATTTGTATTTAATGTATAATCGCCTACTTCAGCAGTACTACTACCATCTATAGTTACACTTAAAGTAACATCTGCCGCATAATTACTAAAAGTAACAGGAATTAATGTATTAAAATTTGAATCTGTTTCGGTTTCAGTACTTGTTCCACTGTCAAAAGTAACAATAGGATTGCTTGAAGCAGAACTAGATGTTCCAGTAATGGTAACATCGTCCATTCTCATATTCCCTGTACTTGTGGCATTATAACCGTAAATTCGAATAGTTAGAGCATTACTTGCTGTAACAGTAATTGGAGCAGCAAAATTCCCTCCTTTTGAATTACAAGAAGTACTTATGGTACCTGTTAATAGATCTGCGGCATAAGAATCATTAGAAGATCTAATGCTAAAATTAGCTGGACCACTAGAAGATCTTCTTGCAGAAAACGTAAATCCAGTAACAGATAAATTAAAACCTGTATTGGCTGTTATTGTATATTCAGCATAATCATCTGAAATATTAATACTTGCTGCTGTGCTCCATGAGCTAGGGGACCATGCATCACCATTACAAGTAAAGAAACTTCCTGTTGATGTTAATCCTGTATGAGTTGCATTTGAGGGGGTAACGTTCGCATCAGATGACGAAGAGGTTAAAACATCTCCTGTAAAGTCCCAGACAGCTAACTGTGCGTTAGTTTGTGTTGTGAATACTAATAAGATTAGTAAAAAGAAGGAGAAAAAGTATTTTTTTTTCATTATATAGTTTTTATAGTTTTCTGAATTAGAAAGTTATAAAAAATAAGTCTTAAATGATAGGGTGGATTGAAATGTTAACAATTTGTTAAAGAAAAAGGCCTCAAAATATTTTGAAGCCTTTTTAAGTAATTTATAAAAAATGATTAAAAATTATCACCAGGATCTTCCGGGCTTTGTGCTTGTGCTTTTTGTGGATTTAATATCATATAGGTTCCTAAAGCTGTTAAAGCAGTATATTTTCCATACTTACCTATTTTTTTTAATGCTTCTTTTCTTGATATATTATCTGTATTCTTATTTTGTTCTTTCATAATTCAAAAATTGTAAAGGGATTATTCTAAAATGATTTTCTTGTTTGTTTTACCTTTTTCAGAGTCGATTTCGAAAATGTAAACTCCAGTTGCTAATGATGGAATTGTGATCGAAGAAAGCCCACTTGATGAAAATTTCTTTTGAATAATTTTATTTCCTAAAATTGAATAGACGTTTAAAGTAGCATTATTAGTTTGTAAACCAGCAATTGTTATTTTGTTTGAACTCGATTTGTAAATACTAACGTTTTCTATTGAATTATTTTCTATACCCGTTTTTTGAGACTTAGTATGTATATAGAATCGCCCAATACCACTTGTATCATTTTTTAAATTAATAGTATAATCTTCTTTTGATAAGTTAGTATAGGTATTATTATTTCTATCTTCTAAAAACATTTCAATACCTTCTGGTAAATTACTTCCTTTAGCCGATAACTTTATAGTTTTTCCTGCGATTGCTTTTATTCCAACAGGGATTACCATACTTTCATAATTTTTGTTTGGCAATGCTTGTATAGCAAAATCAATTCCTTCACTATTGTTTATTAAATGTGTGAATATTTTAAAGTTAGAACTAGCACCTGAAAACGTACCAATATCTGATCCTGGATCTAGTTTAGAAGTTTTGTTTTCGATGTATCTAATTTTTGTAAATGCCGTATTCTTACCTTCTGCTATGTTTAAAATAATTTCTGGGTAATTTGTGTTACTTTTTAAAAAGATATCTCCCGTTTGATGTGTTTGCATATCTTCTGTAAAAATAACTGAAGTACCTCCTGCATCTGGTGCGTGAACAAAGAACCCTTGTCCTGGTGCAATATAGAAAGCTGCATCATCAACTGATTTTTCTACATAAGCTGTACCATTCCATAAATATAAACCGGCTCTAGAAGGATCAAGATTACCAGCATCAATATTTACTTTCAAAAAGTTATTAGTTGCATTTGCAGCATTACTAGCATTTAAAGATGCTGTAAATGGGTTACCTACTAAGTTCCATCTATTTCCTGCAGGATTATCTCCTCCATCTGTAATTGGGAAAGTTTTGTCGGTTGTATTTAATGTTCCTGAGAAATTTAAAGTACCACCTGTACTTTTTTGTATTGAATACCCTTTACCAGCTGTAAATGTTCCAGCAGTGGCAATATTATTTGCTCCAGCTCCAGTAGTATAGTAATTCCATCGCGAAGCACTTACAACATTATTTACATAAGGAGCAATAGCGTATTTAACTCCACTAGTATTAACATTTCCAGTAAAATCACTAATGCTTTTACCTGCAATTGGAGCAGCTATTAAATGCCAGTTAGTAGATAAATATCTGTGATAATCTACATTACTAATTCCTGTATGATTTCCTTTAACAATTAAAGAACCATTGTTTGAGGCATTGGATAACATATTTAGAGTACCATTTTGATTAAGGTTACCATTGATTGTGATAGATTGACCACTTAATATATTAAAAGCCCCACCTATACTAATACTTAAATCGTTAACTGTAACATTGCTTATATCTAAGTTAACAGTTCTAGTATTAACATCAACATTATCTGTACTAATAGGTAGTCTTCCTAATGACCAGTTGCTTGTAACAGACCAGTTTCCACTTGCAGGAATATATGAATTTGTTTGGTTAGTTTCCGTTGTGAAATTTAAAGAAGTTGTATCAGAATTAGAAATACCCGCATAATTATTATTAGCAGCATCTTTAAAAGCAGTATTATCTATTTGAACATAGTATCCTGTATTTAAATCTAAATCTGAAGTAGGATTTATAGTAGCTGTATTAGTACTTATAGTAACAGAAGCTGTAGTAACATCTATAGTTTCAACGGTACTATTATCAGTAGTCTTTTTTATAAGTATATTTCCTGTTCCTTTACTAATATTCTCATTAAATGTTAATACTATATTTTGAGAAATGGCAACATCAGTATCATCATCTGCAGGATTTGAAGAGTTTAATATTGGAGCTACTGCATCTACTAAAACATTGGTAGTAGAACCTACGCTATTTAAAGTTAAGTCTGCATCTGTACCGCTTGAATTTCGCAAAGTACCGTTATTATCATCTAAAGTACCTACGGTAATACCATTAGTGTCTAAATCTCCAGTTTGAATCGTATATCTAAATAATAATGCACTGGTTGTTGTACCACTCTGATAGGTAGCTTGACGTACAGTACTTCCTACAGTGATAGCTAACTGAGGAGTCCCTCCTGTAGTATTCACAGTAATGTTTTCATTAAAATTAACAGTGAAATCTAAATTTTGTCCAGTATTATATGTTGCGTTAGCAGGTACTGTAACACTCGTTATGTCCGACTTAGCTAAAACAGCAACAGTTCTTGTATCATTAGCTGTACCTGAGTTAGTATCAGTAGCTGTAACTGTTATAGTTCTATTTGCAGTTCCTGGGCTATTTGAAGTATTTCTATATCGTAATGATTGTAAAACTTCTTGTACAATAGCATTGGTTGCATCACTATCAAAAGTAATGGTTAGTGCAGTTCCATTGGTTACAGTTCCTCCACTAGTACTTAAATCACCTACGTCTGTTCCATTAGCAAGGATGTTTGTTCCACTTATGGTAATGGCAGTACCATCTCCATCGGTATCAGAAATACTTAATTCATCTGCTGCTTCATTATTAGCTGTTATTTGAGCTACTAATGTTCCTCCATTCCAATCGGCATCTCCATCAGCATCACTAACAGTTGCACTAGCATCTACTTGTTTTGCAGTTTCTCCTTCTGTATAGCTTAGGGTTGAGCTGTCTATTGAAATTGTAGGATCAGTATTGGCAACTGCTAAAGTTAATTGATCAAAAACTATTTGTTCTTGGAGTCCTCCTGTAAAATTAGAAGTAATTGTAATTGAATTTACTCCAATAAAACCAAGAGTAACATCTGTTGAAGTAGCAAAAGTTCCAGTCTTATCAACAGCAGTATTAGTTCCTCCTGCTGGTGTAAATGTCCATGTTCTTGAATGTGTTTGAGTACTAATAACTCTAATGGTATTTACATTCACAGGTGTATCAAAAGAGATAATCATTTCCTCAGTATTTGTTGAGGCACTAGAATGAAAAGCTACTTGATTAGTTCCAAATGCTCCAACAGTTGCTATAGCTGTATTATTTGCACCACTATTTTTAGCTTCTACTGTCATCTTTATTCCCGAAAGTGTCTCACTTACTGAAGTAGGTGTGTCATCTGTTGTTGATGCGACAGTAAGATCAAATGTTTGGGAATATGAGATATTGCTAATGAGGCAACATAAAATTAATAAATAAGTAATTTTTTTCATGAAAAGATTATTTTGGTTAAAGTATTTGGTTATAAATAAATTTATCATGATAGGCTAAAAACATATGTTTTTAGCCTATCATGATAAATTTGAAAAATAGAAGTTTAGCTTCTAGAAGGGAAATAGCCTTGTAAAGCAATTATGTATCTAACTACTACATATGGTTGTCTAACATTATGAGCTTGACTACCTCCATTATTTAAAATTTGTAAGCCAGCATTTCCGCTTAAAGTTTGCCCATTTACAACATTGCCTGCGGTTGGAGGACCAAAAGATTTAACGTTTGTAACACCTAAACTAGCAGGGATATTAGCTACTGCTGGAACATCTCCAGCTGCAGGAGTTTCATTTACAGCTGTAGCTGTACTTAGTAAAACATGTTGGTCTGTACTGGTATTATTAGTAGTTAAATGATTATGAGAAGGCATTTCAGGAATAGTTAAAGTGTGATATTCTTGCCCTCCTTTTTGTCCTACTCTATAGTCAAAACCTGAGCCAGGATGACGACCAGCACTCATCGCTACTCTACCACGTAAGTCTGGTAAACCGAAAGTAGTTCTTCCGTCACCTCCGTACATTGTTCCTAATAAGGAAAATAAAGCAGAATTTTGAGAAATAGCTAATAATTGTCCGTCGCAAAAAGCCCATCCTCTTGGAGCAAAATTCCCTGCAAATATCCTAACTTCTCCTAACATAGGTTCTTGAGCGTTGCTTTCTGTGGCAGATAATAAACAGATAAACAATAATCCGATAAATTTAATTTTTAATTTCATAATAAATAGTTTGGTTTTGGTTAATGTTTTTTTTGATTTTATATAATTCCTAAAACAAAGTTACTAGTGACAATCATAGATTTTTTTTAAAAGTACTAAGAGAGCTTTTTTTAGGAATGAGTGTGTGTTTTTTTGTAACAAGCGTTTTTCTCCTTTTTAAAAAGAAAAAACAGTTTAGAGATATTATAACTTACAAATAGATTAGGTTTTCTGTTGTTGAAAACGGAACTATATCTGTAAGAAATAAATTAATTTTAGGTTTTGAGTTGACGGTTAATTTATCAGTGAAACCAGTAAGAGAAAGAATGTTTTTTGATGTTTGGGGAACGTTCATCGGATTATTTTTTATTACAGTTGATGATCCAATAAATTTATTTTTTAACCTCATATTAAATAAGTTTGGTTTGATGATACCAAATTTAAGATCATGAGATTTATTTATAGGGGTGTTTTTCCCCTAAAAGTAAGAATGAAAACAACCTTTATTTAAAGTGAAAAATATTTTAGGATTTAGTTTTTACGCCAAAAGAAAGGTGTAAGTAGAATTAAAACAGTAAATAATTCTAAACGTCCAATAAGCATTAAAAAAGAACAAAACCATTTGGCTCCTGCTGATAAATGATTGAAGTTATCTACGGGACTAACGCTTCCAATTGCCGGTCCTATATTCCCTAAAGAAGAAGCACAAGCCCCTAATGCAGAGTATAAATCTAAGCCAAAGAAAGCTAATATTACAGTACCTATGATAAAAATAAGCATATATAAAACGAAAAAAGAAAGTATGTTAAATACAATAGTTTGATTTACTGCTTTACCATCGTAGCGAACTGGTATAATAGCATTTGGATGTATTGATTTTTTAAATTCTAAAAAACTGTTTTTTAGCATTATTATATGACGAACAACTTTTACACCACCAGAAGTAGATCCTGCTGAACCTCCTAGGAAAAATAAAGAGAAGAAAACAGCAGTTACAAAAAAGCTCCACATCGTAAAATCTGCAGTAACAAATCCTGTAGTAGTCACTACTGATATTACTGAAAATAAGGAGTGTCTAATAGCGCTTTCTGCTTTTCCCCAAACCATAGGGTGGTTAATTGTAGTTTGTAATGCAGGGTCTTGATAAAAAAGAATCATTACAGCCACAATAGCCGAGATAATTAATGTTCCGAATAAGTAATATTTAAATTCTTCACTCTGTATAACTTTTCTAACTTTTCCTTTTAAAGCAAAATAGGTAAGTACAAAATTAGTACCTGCTATAAACATAAAAAAGATAATAATATACTGTATCATTGGAGTTCCGTTCCAATGAGCTACACTTGCATTTTTTGTTGAAAATCCACCAGTACTAACAGTTGCCATAGCATGATTTAAGGCATCAAACCAATTCATTCCTGCTACTTTTAAGAGTAAGAATTCTACAGCAGTTAATAATACATATATTAACCATAAACGTTTAGCGGTATCAGTAATCCTCGGATGTAATTTATCTGTTGAAGGGCCTGGAGCTTCAGCCATAAATAATTGCATTCCTCCAATACCTAATAAAGGTAAAATGGCAATGGTTAATACAATTATTCCCATACCACCAATCCAATGCGTAGCACTACGCCAAAAAAGTATTCCTTTAGGCATAGACTCTATATCTGTTAAAATAGAAGACCCAGTAGTGGAATATCCAGAAATAGTTTCAAAAAAAGCGTTGGTGATACTTGGGATACTACCTGATAATAAATAAGGAAGCATCCCAGTAAATGATAAGGTAAGCCAACCTAAAGTAACGATGAGGTACCCTTCTTTTTTATGAATTTTTTTGTTATCAGGTTTGTTGAAAAAATAAAAAACTAATCCTAAAGCAATTGTAATAATACCTGCATTTAAAATTCCCCATTTAGATGGTTCATCATAATAAAAGCTAAAAGGTAAAGAAAGCCACATGAACAATCCATTAAGAATTGCAGTTATTCCTAAAAATCGATAAATTAGTTTAAAATTAAGACTTTCCATTAGTTGAATAAATCTTCTACTGTTGATATAGCTTCTGGTAAACAAAAAACAATTGCTTTATCACCACTTTGCAACTGGAAATCACCAAAAGACATGTGAGCTTTTCCATCTCTTATTACGCCACCAAAAACAGCTTCTCTAGGAAATCGAAGCTCTTTAATTGGTTTTTTAGTTACTTTGGCATTTTCTTGAACTTCAAATTCAAAAACTTCAGCATCTATATTATGTAAGTTTGCTAAAGCTAATATTTCTCCTTTACGTATATGACGGAAAATATTACTAGCAGCAATTAGTTTTTTATTAATAAGCGTATCAATTCCAATAGTTTGAGAGATGTTTATATAATCCATATTCTCAACTAAGGCTATTGTTTTTTTAACACCTTTAGATTTAGCTACTAAGCAAGACATAATATTAGTTTCAGAATCTCCTGTAACGGCAATAAAAGCATCCATCTCTCTAATATTTTCCTCTTCCAAAAGTCCTAGATCTCTACCATCTCCATGAATAACTAAAGTATCTCTTAAGTCTTCAGCAATATTTAGTGCTTTTTCTTTTTTACGCTCAATTAATTTTACTTTAAAATTGTCTTTGCAAAGATTTCTAGAGGTTTTTCGGCCAATACTACTTCCACCAAGTATCATTACATTTTTAATGTCTATTTGTTCTTTACCAATAATAGGATGCAATTTATTTATACTATAACTTGGTACTGAAAAATAAACTTGATCGTTCATTTTGTAAGGTGTGTCACCTCGAGGAATAATAGTTTGGGCTATTCCTTCTCGTTTAATCGCGATTGTAATAAAATCGACTAAACTAAATTTATCTTTAGCTTCTTTTACAGTTAAATCTAAAATGGGAGATTTATAACCTAGCGTAGTTCCCATGATGTTAAAAACACCATTTTCAAAAGCTACAGTATCGTTAAAAGAAGACTGATTTAAAAGAAATTTTATTTCTTCAGCAGCTAACTCTTCAGGAGAAATCATAAAATCAACACCATAATCTTTAAAATTGATGCAATCGTTTTTTAAAAATTCTGGATTATTAATTCTAGCAATTGTTTTTTTTACGCCTAGTGCTTTACCAACTACAGATATAGTAAAATTTGTATTCTGACTTTCTGTAACAGCTAATAATAAATCAGCAGAGTCTATACCAATTTCTTTTAAGAGTTTGATTGAGGTAGCATCTCCTTTTTTAGTGATTACATCTAAATGATTATTGATGTAATTTAGTTTTTCACCATCAAAATCTATTACATAGGTATCTTGTGATTCGTAAGAAAGGAGTTTAGCCAAATGAAAACCTACGTCTCCAGCCCCGGCTATGATAATCTTCATATTTTTTATTAAAAAAGATAGAACGCAAAGATACTGTGCTTCTTTGGGTTGTGCAAAAAATGAATTATATTTATAAATGCTATACAAATAAATTATTATGAAAAACATATCTATTAAATCTTGGGCTTTAGATGACAGGCCGCGTAAAAAACTTATGTTGAACGGGAAAAGTACACTTTCAAATGCAGAATTAATTGCGATTTTAATTGGAGCAGGTAACCGGCAAGAAACTGCTGTTGAATTGTCTAAAAGAATTTTATTATCAGTTGATAATGATTTGAATAGTTTGTCAAAATTATCAATAGAAGCTTTAATGAAATTTAAAGGAATAGGGGAGGCCAAGGCAATTTCAATAGTCTCGGCTCTTGAGTTTGGAAAAAGAAAACAGTTTACAGAAAAGAAAGAAATTTTAAAAATTCATAGTTCTAAAGATGTTTTTAATATTGTTCAGCCTTTAATAGGTGATATTCAACATGAAGAATTTTGGGCGTTATATTTAAATAATTCAAACAAAGTATTAGAAAAATTTCAATTGAGTAAAGGTGGATTTACTGCAACATTAGTTGATATAAGATTATTGTACAAGAGAGCTTTAGAGTTATCTGCAGTAGGAGTTATTGTTTGTCATAATCATCCATCAGGAAAATTAAAGCCAAGCAGCTCAGATATTGAGCTTACAGAAAAAATTAAAAAGGCAGGAGTTACACTTAACATAAAATTGTTAGATCATTTAATAGTTACCGAAAAAGCTTATTTTAGCTTTGCCGATGAAATAATTTTATAATTATTGGCTTTACGGATACTATTTATTGATTATGATACTAATTTATACTCATAAGGTTACTCCTAGAGTGCGTTATATTTTTAAACACATTTTTACCCGTATTTTACAAATTCCAATAGATTTTACAGGAAAGGTTGAAGATTTTGTAGCTTATAATGGAGCAAAGTTTTCATACACAAATGTTGCTTTGGGAAAAGAGTTTTTTGTAAAAAGTAATGAGTTACTATTTCAACAAGGGGTTAAAAATTTTGATATAAATGTTCAAAAATGGGATGATGCTTCTTGTTTTTTTTTAACTGGAGAGCAATCAGAAATACCATTTGATATTTTTGCGGCAAGCTTTTATTTAATATCAAGATATGAAGAGTATTTGCCTCATATAAAAGATGAATATGGAAGGTTTTCAGCTGAAGAAAGTATTGCTTTTAAGAATAATTTTTTGGAGCAACCATTAATAGATATTTGGGCATATAAATTTTTAGAAAAACTAAAAGTTAAGTTCCCTGATTATGAGCATTCAACAAGAAAGTACAAATATATTTCTACAATTGATGTTGACAATGCTTTTGCTTATAAGTATAAAAGTTTTATAAGAACGATAGGAGGTTTTCTTAAAGATATTTCTCAGTTTAAAATTTTTACGATATGGGATAGATTCGCTGTGCTGTTTAGTATTAAAAGAGATCCTTTTAATACTTTTAAAACGATTTTAGAGCTAAAGAAAATATATCAAGTAAGAACAATTTTTTTCTTTTTAATAGGAGATTACACAACTTTTGACACCAATGTTTCTACATCAAAAAGTAAGTTTAAATTGTTAATAAAAGACATGGTTGACTATGCCCGCGTTGGTTTGCACCCGTCTTATTATACAATGAACAATGGAGTCTTATTAAAAAAAGAAAAGGAGAGGTTAGAGAATATTACTAATATGCCTATTAAGCGATCTCGCCAACATTATTTACGAATGTCTTTACCAGAGACCTACCAAAAATTAATTGATTTAGAGATTGAAGAAGATTATTCAATGGGATATCCAAATTACACTGGTTTTAGGGCAAGTACATGTACCCCTTTTTATTTCTATGATTTGGAATTTGAAATTCAAACTCCTTTAAAAGTTTTTCCTTTTGCATTGATAGATTCTACACTAAATGACTATATGAAATTAACTGCAAAACAATCTTTAGGGAAAATTAGAGATTTAAAAAATGAAGTTAAAGCTGTTAATGGTACTTTTATTACTGTTTTTCATAATGAAAGCTTGAGTAATTATCAGAGATGGAAAGGATGGACAAGAGTATATAGCTCTATGTTAAAAATAGTTAGAAGTTAAAGAATAATATAATTATTATATATAGATGAACATTAAGCACGTTTTTTTTGATTTAGATCACACTTTATGGGATTTTGATAAAAACTCTAAACTTACATTTGAACAAATATTTGAAGAGCAAAATTTAAATATTAATATTGATACGTTTTTAGCAATTTATATGCCAATCAATTTAAAGTATTGGCGGTTGTTTAGGGAGAATAAAATTTTAAAAGAAGATTTAAGACATAAGAGGTTAAAAGAAGCTTTTGATGCTTTAAATTTTAAAATATCTGATGAGCAGATAAACATAATATCGGAAGATTATATTTCGTATTTGCCTAATCATAATTATTTGTTTGAAGGAACTTTTGAACTTTTAGAATATTTGATAAAAAAATACGAGCTTCATATTATTACCAATGGTTTTGAAGAAGTTCAAAATATCAAGCTAAAAAAATCAGGTATTAATAAATATTTTAAGGAAGTAATAACTTCTGAGAGTATAGGTGTAAAAAAACCGAACCCTAAAATTTTTAAATTTGCTTTAGAAAAGGCTAAAGCAGCGCCTCATAATTCAATTATGATTGGAGATAGTTATGAAGCAGATGTAGAAGGAGCAATAAATGTAGGAATGGAAGCTATTTATTTTACGAATACTAATAAAACAAGTTCAAAAGTTTCTAGTGTTAAATCTCTTGTTGAAATAAAGCAATATTTATAGGTTTGTTGCGTTTTAAGAAAACTAAACTATGATACTAAAAAAATATTGTTTTTTTCTAATACTTGGATCATTGTTCTTTTCATGTGTGAAAGATGTTGATTTTAATCAAATTGATGATTTTGATTCAAAACCTAAATATATAGCATCATTAGTGTTTTTTAAAATGCCTGCATTGAGTTTTTTAGATAATACGAATAATGAAATTACTGGACCTATAATTGATGAATCAGAATTAACAATAATTGAAGAGGAAATAATTCAAGAGAATTTAGAAGAAATTGTTTTTGAATTTGAAATAACAAATCCTTTTAATAGAAATATACATTTAAATATTCAATTTTTAGATGATTTAAATATCACTACCTATATAATTCCCCCACTATTAATTCAGGCTAATACACCTAAATTTGAACATAAAGAGGTAATTACTATTAATAGCTCACCTTTGTTTTTAAGTACAAAAAAGATTAGAGTGTCATTAGAATTATCAACAGTAACCGGAACGCCAATAGATCCTAACGATTTAAATGAGTTTGTTTTAAAGTCGGCTGGAACATTTACTTTTAAAATTTAATTATTAATGCAAAATTTTTTAAAACTAATTGTACTATTAGTATGTAGTGTTTTGTCGTTAAATGGACAAAATAAACCATTGCTTTATGATTTTGATGAGATTCCACAATCAATGTTATTAAACCCTAGTATTCGACCAAGCTATAAGAGTCATATAGGAATACCATTATTATCAGGAATTCATTTAAATGCGGGAGCATCAGAAGTAACAGTAGCAGATTTATTTAGAAATGATAATATTAATTTTAATGTTAAAGTTAGAAATGCAATAAACAGAATATCTGTAGATGACTACGTAAGCTTTAATAATCAAATTGAAGTTTTAAGTGGAAGTTATAAACTAAACAATAGAGATTTTTTAAGTGTAGGTTTTTATACTGAAGTCGATTTTTTTGCAAATTACCCTAAAGATATTATTGAATTGGTAAATGATGGAAACGCAACCAACCTAAATAGAACATTTTTAGTATCACAAATTAATATTAAAGCAGATGTTTTAAGTGTTTTACATGTAGGAATTTCTAGAAAAATTAATTCTAAGTTTACTTTAGGAGGTAGGTTTAAAATTTATTCTGGAATAGCAAATGTAACATCAACAAATAATACAGGAAGTTTTACAACACGTTTAGGTCAAAATAATATTTATACTCATAGCTTAAATAATTTAAATTTTAATGGATATAGTTCAGGGTTATATTCTGAAGAAGATATTACTCCGGGAGATGTAATTAGTAAAGGTTTTTTCTCAAATCTAGGTATAGGTTTTGATGTAGGGTTGAGTTATCAAATAGACAATCAAACAAAAATAACAGCAAGTTTATTAGATATTGGTTTTATCAATTATTCAGAAGATATAAGAAATGTAACAGCAAATGGAGATTATACCTTTTCAGGTATAGAGTTTTTATATGATAGTGCTAATACTGATTATTGGGAAAATTTAAATAACGATTTTAAGCAACAAGTTCCTTCAGAAGAAAATAAAAAAGCATATTCGGTAATGAGACCAATAAAGTTTAATGCTTCATATAAGTATGGGTGGGGGAGAAGTAGAAATGAAGAGAATTGTAGTGATATTACTTATAAAGACTTTTATAATAATTCGGTAGGAGCACAATTATTTTCTGTTTTTAGACCAACTGGTCCTAAATTTGCTTTAACAGGGTTTTATGAACGAAAATTATCGCAAAAGATCAATACAAAATTTACGTATACAATAGACGATTTCTCATATACTAATGTTGGTTTTGGTTTGTCAACTAAAATAGGTAAATTTCAAGTTTACGGTTTAGTAGATAATATTTTTGGAATGACTGATATAGCTGATGTGAATACAGCTTCATTTCAATTTGGAATGAATTTAATTTTTAAATAGATATGAAAAAAATATTTTTTCTTTTTTTAATGATTGCAGCATCAACTTTTGCTCAACAAAATGTGAATGATTATAAATATGTTATAGTTCCTGTTAGATTTGATTTTGCTAAGAAAGCTGATCAATATCAAACAAGTTCTTTAACTAAGTTTTTATTTAATAAATATGGATTTACTACTTTTCTTAGTAATGAAAAATTGCCTGATGATTTAGCCAAAAATAGATGTAAAGCATTAACAGGTAGAGTAAAAGATTTATCTGGTGTTTTTAAGACTAAGGTTGCGATAGAACTTACAGATTGTTATAATAAAGTTGTTTTTTTATCAAAAGAAGGAAAAACAAAAAGTAAAGATTATAAAAAAGGGTATCAAGAAGCAATAAGAAATGCATTTAAATCTATTCAGAGTTTAAAATATAGATATAATTCATCGAAAGAAATTATAAAGAAAGAGAAAAATGTTTCTCCTCCAGAAATAGTTGAAGTACCTAAAGTAGAAGAAATAAAAGAAACCAAAATAGCAGATAAAGTGCTATTTGCCCAACCTATATTAAACGGTTTTCAAATAATAGATTCTAAGCCTCAAGTAGTATTTCGAATAATGAAAACAAATGTTAAGGATGTTTTCATTATCAAAGATAAAAATGGATTATTATATAAAAAAGATAATATTTGGATAGCCGAGTACTATAAAAATAAAGAAAGAGTTATTGAAAGATATCAGGTCAAATTTTAATTAACTTAATAATTATATTTGTCACTCCAACGTTGTTTTAATAATTCTCTAAACTGATTTTCACGAGGATTATTACCAGGTTCGTAAAGCTTCGTGTTTTTTATTTCATCAGGTAAGAATTCTTGATTAATGAAATTATTCTGATAGTTATGAGAGTATTGATAATCTTTACCATAATCCAAGTCTTTCATTAATTTAGTAGGAGCATTTCTTAAATGTAAAGGAACAGATAAGTCACCAGTGGTCCTTACTAAATTTTGAGCTTCACCAATAGCCATATAAGAGGCATTACTTTTAGCAGAATTTGCTAAATAAATTGCACATTGACTCAATATAATTCTAGATTCAGGATAGCCTATAGTTGAAACAGCTTGAAAAGTATTATTAGCCATAATAAAAGCTGTTGGATTTGCATTTCCAATATCTTCTGAAGCTAGAATTAACAATCTTCTAGCTATAAACTTAACATCTTCTCCACCTTCAATCATTCTAGCTAACCAATATACAGCGGCATTAGGGTCACTACCTCTAATTGATTTTATAAAAGCAGAAACTATGTCATAATGTTGTTCACCTGTTTTATCGTAACGGACTGTGTTTTTTTGAATTTTAGATAATACTAATTCATTAGTTATTTCTACTTCATTGTCAGCAGCAACTAACAATTCGAAAATATTTAACAATTTACGAGCATCGCCACCAGATACTTGTAATAAAGCATCAGTTTCTTTTAATATTATTTTCTTTTGAGATATGAAATCATCTTTTTCTATAGCTCTATGAATTAACGCAATTAAATCATCCTTATCAAAAGAATTTAGGATATATACTTGGCAGCGAGAGAGTAGTGCGGGTATAACTTCAAAGCTTGGGTTCTCTGTCGTTGCACCAACCAATGTTACCCAACCTTTTTCTACAGCTCCTAATAATGAATCTTGTTGAGATTTACTAAAACGGTGAATTTCATCAATAAATAAAATAGGGTTCTTTTGAGTAAACAAACCCCCACTTTTTTTTGCTTTTTCTATAACTTCACGAACATCTTTTACCCCGGAACTAATAGCGCTTAAGGTATAAAATGGACGACCAGATTCATTAGCAATGATATTGGCAAGTGTTGTTTTTCCAATGCCAGGAGGTCCCCAAAGAATTAATGAAGGAATAATACCTTGCTTTATATGATTAGTTAAAATTCCATTTTCACCAACTAAATGTTGCTGACTAATATAGTCTGATAAATTTTGTGGACGTATTCTTTCTGCCAAAGGTTGATTCATTTTGTAAAAATAGAAAAGTTTTATGACAGATGTTCCGATATTTTCATTTGGATTTATTTTTGTTATTTTAAACACAATGAAAACAGATAGTCAATTAAAATATTCAAATAAGGTTTTTTTTATTCCTTTTCTTTTTGTGTTCTTTATATGGTTTATTTATTGGATTGAAATTAATTTTGGATTCAATTTTAATAAATTTGGTATTCTTCCAAGAAAAATAATAGGTTTAAGAGGTGTTTTAAGCTCGCCTTTCATACATAGTGACACAAGTCATCTATTTAATAATTCAGTGCCTTTATTTGTGCTCTCTGCATGTCTTTTTTACTTTTATAAAGAAGTTGCGCTAAAAGTTTTAGTTTATGGAGGAGTACTAGCAGGAATTTTTACTTGGGCTATAGCAAGAGAATCATATCACATAGGTGCAAGTGGTATTGTTTACTTGCTTTTTAGTTTTATTTTTTTTAGTGGGATTATAAAAAAGCATTATCGTTTAGTTGCAGTTTCTTTAATAACAATTTTTTTATATGGAAGTATGGTATGGTATGTGTTCCCGATTAAAGAAGGTATGTCTTGGGAAGGACATTTGTCTGGATTGATATTTGGATTTATTTTTTCTGTATTTTATAGAAAGAAAGGAATTGTAAAAAATAAGTTTGAGTTTTCAAAAACAGATTTTGACGAAATGTTTGATGAAAATGGAAATTATATTCCACCAATATTAGAAGATAATTCTGAAATAGAAGAGTTAAATTATAAATATTTTTACAAAGAAAATGAATAAAAAATCCTGCAAAAAGCAGGATTTTAAAATTTTATATTTATTGACGCTGTCTCACAGTTTCATAAAGAAAAGCACCACAGGCCACAGAAACGTTTAAAGATTCTATTTCCCCTAATAAAGGTAGTTTAGCTTTGTAATCAACCATTTTTAATACTGAATTACTAACACCTTTGTGTTCAGATCCCATAACAATTGCTATAGGTTGATTAAAATTAATGTCAAAAACTGAATCTTCTGTTTTTTCAGTTGCAGCTACTAATTTAATGTCTGCAGCTTGTAATTGAAACATAGCATCTTTAATATGATCTACTTTACAAATCGGCATTTTAAATGCTGCTCCAGCTGAAGTTTTAATGGTTTCGGCATTTACAGGAGCACTACCACTTTTTTGAATAATAATTCCATTTACCCCAGTACATTCGGCAGTTCTAATAATGGCTCCGAAATTTCGAACATCAGAAACTTGATCTAATAATAAAAACAATGGAGTTTTATCTGATTCTAATGTAGTTTCAATTAATGTTTCTAAATTATGGAAATCTATAGGAGAAATCTTTGCAACTGCACCTTGATGATTATTGTGTTTAGATAATCGGTCTAGTTTCTCCGTAGGAACAACACTTGTTGATATTTTGTTTTTCTTTAATAATTTATCTAACTGAAAAAATAAATCTCCTCTTAATCCTTTTTGTAAATATACCTTGTTAAGTGACGCATCACTTTCAATAGCTTCAATTATAGCTCTAATACCAAAAATAGTAGTGTTTTCTTCCATGCTGCAAATGTAGTTGAATTTCTTGTATAAAAAAACCACCTCGAAAGAGGTGGTCTAGAAATTATATTAATTAAATATAAAATTATTTAGTGTCAAATGCAGTAGATTCTGAAGAACCAAAATCACCACCACCTTGAGCTTTAACAGTTCCATTAACAGTTAATGTATAGGTACCATTATTAGGAAAGCTTAATCCGTCACCATATGCATCTTTGATTGTAAAAGTAAAATCTCTACCACTACATAATGTTACAGGAATTGATGCTGAAACTTGTCCGTCTGTATAATCTTTTTCAGCAGCAGACATTACAACACCTCCTAAAGAATCTAAAATCTCCCAACTAGTTTCACTACCATATCCATCAAAAACAATGTCTAAAGTACCAGAGATTTCAGTACAGTTTTGAATAAAGCTAACTGTAGTACTTCCACCATTTGAAAGACCTGCTTTAGCAGCAAAATTTAGTGTTATTGTGTTAACTCCTATCCCTAAATTAACATCAGATAATTCAATAGCTAAAATACCTTCATTTTTACCTGCTGGAATTGTAACAGAAGTTGGTACAGTATATGAACCAGCAGCAGCAGTAGAATTAGCTTGGTCAACAGAGACATCAAAAGATCTATCTGCGTTTGAAATATTAGCTGTGTATATTGCTACATCTAATGTTTTTGTAGCACCTACATCTACAGCAGTTGAATAAGTTGATTCACTGAATGTAACATAGTTTGTTCCCATAGGTTCAACTTCATCTGTACAGCTGTTTAATGTTAATAATGTAATTGTAGCTAAAAAAAGTAATTTTAAATTCTTCATATTGTTGAGTTTTAATGTTATTATTAATTTGTTGGGGAAAATAAATAATAAAAAATGCTACAACCTTTTTAAGGTTGTAGCATTTTGATACAAAGAATATTATTTTTTATTACTAATGTAACCTGTATTTACAATTTCTGTTAAAAGAAATTCAAATAAGATAGTTCCATTAATAAAGAAAAGTACATTCTTCATATAGTTGAGTTTAATATTAATATTATTATTAGATTATTGGGGAATAATTAAATAAAAATACCACTACCTATATAGGTAGTGGTATGATATGCAATAAATACTATTGATTTTGATCGCTAATGAAAGGATTATTTTGAATTTCATCTAAAGGAATTTCAAATTGCATTCTTTCATCATTATAAGGTATAGCAGTACCAACAAAAGATAAATGATTTGTACCTCTTGAAGTAGTTGCTTTATTACGCTTCATTGCTAAGAAACTTTTTCCTTCACCCCACATTTCGATACGAGTTTGTAAATAAATTTCATCTAATAAAGCTTGACCTGATAATGCATCAATGTAAGAGTTATCTGGAACTCTGTTAGCCATTAAAGCTTTTAAGCTTATTCTAGCAGCACCTTCAGCACCAGCACGAGCATTAGCTTCAGCATTCATTAAATACATCTCTTCTATACGCATATATACGTAATCTGCAGTAACAGTTTGAGATGCTCCACCAATGTTATCAGAAGCTTTAAATTTGTATAAAGGTTGTAAATACCTTCCACTTGCAGAATTTCCAAAGAACTGACCTTTTCTGAAGTCATTTGCAGGAATAGCGTCATATAAAGACTTATCTATAGCTTTATAATCTCCAGCCCAAGCATAACTATAAGACCAAGCATCAACTTGTCCCCACCAAGATACTAATCCAAGACCGATAGTTTCTGTAAGATCAACACCCCACATCCAACTAGCAGAATTTACATCATCAAAACCATTAACACCACCAGAAGCAGCAACTAATTGGCTAGGTGCTAACATAGTATAACCACCAGCATTAATAACTTCTTGAGTAAGAGTTGCTACTTCAGCATCTCTACCTCCTTTAGCACCTAAAACATAAGCTAAGATTCCTTTTGCTACATCTTGATTAACAGCACTTTTAGCAGTTCTAGTGAAACCGTTTAATAAACTAATAGCTTCAGTTAAATCTTTCTCCATTTGAGTGTATATATCACCTGCCGTAGATTTAGCTAAGTTACTTCCAATTGGCGCTAAAGGCATTGGTAAAATAGCTTCACTAGCATTGTACTCTTTTTGGTAATATTGAGTTAAATAAAAGTATGAATGAGCACGCATAGCTTTCGCCTGACCCATATTAAATTTATTTTCTTGTACAGTTGGTACAGCATCGTTACCACCTAAATTTTGAATTATATTATTAGCAGATCTAATAAGTCTGTAATAATATCTCCATACCATTCTGTTTCTACCTCTAGTAAAATCTAAAGGAGCTTGAAATTCAGAGATTTCAGAACGATACCATCCATAAGTACTAACGCTTAAAGACATATCTCCTGAAAGCATATCTCCATAGATATCATAACCTTTATGACCAAAATCATCATGGCTTAAGTTTGTACCACCTGTACCTGTTTGTACCATTTGAGAGTACATACCATTTACAAAAGCAGCAGGGATATCTAAATTTGTTTCTCCCCCAAAGCTTAATTGATCTGAAGTAAGAAATTGTGTAGGCTGGCTAGTACCAGATGTCCCACTATTGTTTAATAATTCATCAGCACAACCATAGCTCAAACTGAACACGGCAGTGGCAAGAATTAATTTAAAAATTTGTTTCATAATAATAATATTTTGTGATTAAAATTTAACTCTAACACCCATTGTTATTGTTGTAGCAGGCGCATAAATTCTACGTGCCGAACTTCCTATTTCTGTAACTGCAGGATTAAAACCAGCTCTAGCAGTTTTAGTGAAAAGGTTATCTCCTGAAATCCATAGGTTAATCGCATCAACACCAGAGTTAGCCATAAATGTACTAGGTACAGTATAACCTATTCTTGCATTGTTAAGGGCAATAAAATCTGTACTCGTAATAAAACGAGAAGATTGTGAAGTTGAGTTAGTCACAGCATTATCGGTTAAAGCAGGTACATCTGTAATGTCACCAGCTTTTTGCCATCTATTAGTAATATCTGAATGGAAATTGTTTCCAGCAGCTCCAAAACGGTCACTCATTAATTCAGCATACTGATTATCATAAGCATAACCACCTAAACTATAAGTAAATTGTGTAGAAAAATCAAAGTTCTTGATTTTACCTGATAATCTAAAAGCACCTCTTACATCAGGAATAAATGATTTATCAAGATATTTTTGCGTACCATTTGCATACGTTTTAGTAGTCTGTCTTTTTATATTAGCACCAGTAGCACTTTGTTCGTATTCATATAAAGAACTTGTTGAACTAGCATCTCCATTTTCTAATGTAGAGAAATCCCCTTCACCAGCATCTAAAACATCATTGTTGTTTTTATCATCATAATATTGGTACCACATTGGAGCTCCATCAGCAGGATCTACACCAGCCCATTCTCTCATATAAAAATCAAAAATTGAACGTCCAACAGAATATGCATAAGCACCATCAGCACTTGAATTTTCGTCAATTACTTTTGGTAATCCAGTAGTACTGTCAAATGGCATAGTTACCATTTCGTTTTCTAATAATTCACCGTTTAATGATAAATCTAATTTAAAGTCTTCTGTATTAATAAGGTGACCAGTTAAATCAAATTCAAGACCTGCATTTAATACTTCTGCAGTATTCACTAATACTGAAGAGAAACCAGCAGAAGGACCTACTCTTTGGTTAAAGAATAAACCATCTGTATTTTTTCTATAGTAATCAAAATTAGCATCTAAATAGTTACCAAAAGACATTTCTAAACCTCCTTGTAACATTTTTGACGTTTCCCAAGTTAAGTTAGAATCTCCAACTAATCTTTCATCAAGAGCTAAACCTCCAACAAAACCATTATTGAATGTAGTTAAACCAGAACTAGTTGCAGCACCAGTTTGATCACCAGTAACACCCCAAGATACTTTAGCTTTTAAGAATGAGATAAAGCTATCAGCCATAAAATCTTCTTCAGAAACAATCCAAGAAGCACCTACAGAACCAAATGTTCCCCATTTCTCTTTAATAAAACGAGAAGAACCATCTGTTCTTAAAGAAGCTGTAAAGTAATATTTGTTCTTAAAGTTATAGTTAGCCTGTCCAAAATATGATTCTAAACCTGAGTTGTTGAAATAACCATCAGCTGGTCCAGAACTTAAAGAGTAATTACTTAAGTTATATAAACCTGGAACAATAACATTTTCTTTGAATTGTCTAGATTGCCCAAAACTTCTTTCAAATGTTTCATGTGCAGCTAAAACTTCTAAATTATGATCTCCAAATGATTTCTTATAACGTAATAATTGTAAGAAATTCATAGTCCATCTTGTTCTATCTCTAACAGTAATAGTTCCATGAGGGTTTGCACCTGTACCATAAACATGGTTAGATGTATTGTTTCTCTTTTCAAATGAATACTGTCCTCCAAATCTAGTTTCAAAAGATAATTCATCTGTTAATTTGAAATCCATTGAGAAATTACCATTTATTGCATGAGTGTTTCTCCCATCAAAATCTAATAAAGCAGAACCAATTGGATTTAATAAGTTTGCATTTGGACGGTTTCTTGTAAATGGATTTGGAGCTGTAGTTCCTGTTGGAGAACCATAATCATATTGGTATCCACCATAAATTGGATCAGGAATTAAATCTCCAGTATTAGGATATCTAGCAAAAACTGGATATATAGGAGCCATTTTATCTGCAAATTCGAAAACATTTTCAGAACCAGCAATTTGTCCATTATTAGTACTTTCAGAATAAGAGTAACCTAAATTAGCTCCAACTTTTAACCAATCTTTAAGATCAGAAGTTAAGTTTAATCTTGTAGAATATCTTTTATAATCAGAATTAATAGAATATCCTTTATCATCTAAATATCCCATAGAAACATAATATTTAGATTTTTCAGAACCACCACCCATTCTTAAGTTAGCTTCAGTTCTTATACCATCTCCAAAAGCTAAATCACTATATTTTTCAGGATTAAATAATCTACTAACACCACTTCTTACAGTTCTTGTAGCAGGGTCAATTAAATCGGCAGCAGTTGCAGCATTCCACATGTTATAACCTGCACCAATACCATTGTCAGTTAATAATCTACCGTTAGCAAAAGCAACCGGATCAGCTTGACCAGTTACAACACCTCTGTTATATAAACCTTCCCACACTAAACCAACATATTGTTCAGGAGAAGTTAATACATCATATCTAGGAATAACTTGCGTATTTACACCTGTTTTAACATCAACTTCAATGTAACCTCTTTCAGAAGAAGTACCAGTTTTTGTAGTGATTAATACAACTCCATTTGCACCTCTAGATCCATAAATCGCAGTAGCCGTTGCATCTTTTAATACAGTAGTACTTTTAATATCTGATGGATTAATTGAGTTTAATTCGAAGTTTCCAGAAAGCTGAACACCATCAACAACGTACAAAGGAGCACGGTTACCATTTGGTGAACCATAACCTCTAATACGTACAGTACCAATAGAACCTGGTTGTCCAGATGTATTTATTACCGTAACACCAGCAATCTCACCAGCTAAAGCTTGAGATACATTTGAGAATGATTTAGCTTCAAGGTTCTCAGTTTTTACAGTAGAAGCCGTACCAGCAAATGCTCTTTTTGTACTTGTACCATAACCAACAACTACAACCTCTTCTAGTAAATTGTCGTTTTCCATTGTTACATCAATACGATTTGATGCTCCAACAGTTCTTTCAACAGTTTTCATACCTACAAAACTAAAAACTAAAACTTCTCCAGTTTTAACTTTGATAGCATAATTTCCGTCAAAATCTGTTTCAGTACCCTGAGTAGTACCTTTTTTTATGACTGTCACTCCAGGAAGTGGGCCAGATTCATCGGCGACGGTCCCTGAAATCGTCTTGTCTTGCGCAAAAGATATTTGCACAAATAACACTAGTAAAAGTGTTAAAATTCCATTAAACTTTGTTCTCATTATGTAATTATTTGAATTAATTAATCGCTAAAATCTTAATTTTATCTTAAATATACAATTTTTTAACAAAAAAAAAGCCCTGATTTTATCAGGACTTTAAATAATTACAAAATATTATGAAGATTAATTAAGATCCCAGAATAGTTTTTGTTCAGCAGTATCCGCACCTATAGCAGCGGCAGCGGCTGTATAATTAGTTCCATTCAAAGTTTGTTCAACTACTGGATATGTGTATCTATTTGGAAAACCAGAAACAGCATCAGTTGGAGTCGCCATTGTAGGAAAATCTAAAAGTCTTATTGAAGTCCAAGCTTCTAAACCTCTATTAAATAAGGCTATCCATTTTTGATTACCAATTACTTCTTTCCAAGGAGTAGTGGCTGTACTAGCAGCTAAAACAGTTGCGTAATCAACAGCAGGTGTTGCTAAGTATGTTGTAGCATCAGCAGCAGTTAATCCCCAATCTTCAAAAGAAGCTGTAATTCCAGCATCATAATGACTTTTTGTAGTGCCACCTACAGCAAAAGTACGAGCAGTTGCTTCAGCTAATAAAAACTCAACTTCAGCATAATCAAAAAGTACACCTGGAGTTGTTGCAGCTTCTACTACTGGATCTACATGAGAGTGAGATGCGTAACCAGATGTAGAACCTATAGTTCCACCTACGTAGCCTCCAGCTGGTACTTCTTCAAAGTACGTAGCTCTTCTTGGGTCCGCTAATGTATTCAACATGTCTACTATTGTTTTTGCAGCAACAAAATCATGTCTTCCGCTTAATACTAAGTTGTCATGTATTGGGTTAGTGTTTGGATCGGCAGAATAATATGTGAAATCAGCATTATCAGCATTACTAGTAAAAACACCTGCAGTAACAGCAGATTCTACTGTAGATTTTGCAAGTGCATTATCTACGTCAGAAAGCAAAATTCCCATCCTTAATTTTAAAGAAGCTGCAAATTTTTTCCATTTCGTAACATCTCCATTATAAATGTTATCAGCTGAACCGTAACTAGCTAAACTAGTATCAAGTGTGTTAATAGCAGTAGTTAAGCGAACTATTAAATCTCTATATACAGTTAAACCGTCATCATATTTAGGTAGTAAATTGTTAATATCTAAAGCTTCTGTGTATGGTACATTACCAAACGTTTCAACTAATAAAGCATATGTATATACATTTAAAACTTCTATAATAGCTAATTTATTAGGCTTTAGAGCATTTAATTCTGCAGTTGTGTAAGTAGTTGCAGTAATTACGTTCTTAGCTTCATCTAAATCTTTTAATACATCTTTATATAAAATATCCCATTGTTGTTGAGGAATATTACGAGTTAATTGATCATAATTACTTTCATCTGTATAAGTAGTTTCTTGTAAATATTGAGACCAAAGTTTCGTGTTGTTATTGTTAACGTTTAGGTCAACAACCTGATCAGCTAAGGCTTTTTGCGCTCCAGTAAACAAACTTTCTCCTGGTACAGCAGCTGGATCTTTAATATTCTGATTTAAGCCTTCTAAATTATCAGAACAAGAAGCAATAAATATTGCTGCTACTAAAATTAATATTTTTTTCATTTTGTTATTTTTAGAATTGTAATTTAACGTTAAATCCAAAATCTCTTGTTGTAGGAAGAGAACCAACAGAATATCCTTGTAAGTTACCAGCTGATAATCCAGATTCAGGATCTGCATGTGGTAAATTTTTATGGATAATCCATAAATTAGAACCAGTTAAACTGATAGAACCTCCTGTTAAGAATGTTTTATCTAATAATTTATCTGTTAAGTTATATGTTATTGCAACTTCTCTTAATTTTACAAAACTAGCATCGTAAACAAAAGCAGCATTTGGTAAACCTCTTCTATATCCGAAAGCACCAAATCTATCAGCTCTAATACGAGTAGTATTTGCATTACCATTTGCATTAACACCAGGGTTAATAAATCCACCACCATTTGCAATTGTATTTCTTACAGGATTCCCTAAGTCATTTGTAAATGAAGTTTCAGCATATAAACCTGTAGCTAGACCATAATATTGATCTAAAGAGAAAATACTACCACCTTTTTGAATGTCAATAAGGAAGCTTAATGAAAAGTTTTTGTATTTAAAACTGTTTGAAATTCCCATTAACCAATCTGGATTAGTGTCACCAATAACATTATCTGAAGTTCCAGTTTTAACATATTGTCCATTTGATGCATCAACAACTTTCTCTCCATTTAAGTATGTGTAATCCGTACCTTGAATAACGCCATAAGGTTGTCCAACTGTTGCGTTGATTGTAACACCACCTTGGAAAGAACCTAATTGTAAATTTGTAATTCCTTCAGCTAATGAAAGAACCTTACTTTGGTTTTTAGACCAGTTTACATTTGCATTCCATGTAAAATCATCAGTTTTTATTGGAGTACCGTTTAAAGATAATTCAAGACCTTTATTTTCAATTTCTCCGGCATTTAATACCTTGTTAAGGTAACCAGTAGCCGTAGATACAGGTACTCTTACAATCTGATCAACAGAATTGTTTTTGTAATAAGCAAAATCAAAACCTAAACGATTTTTTAATAGCTTCATCTCTAAACCAATCTCAAAACTTTTTGTTCTCTCAGGCTTTAAATTAAGATTCTTTTTTGTGTTTCCAACAGAAGTACTAGGTGATCCTGGAGGGATGTTTACAACAAAAGTGTCATTTAAGAAATCAAATGGAGCACTGTTACCAACTTCGGCGTAATTAGCTCTAAGTTTACCAAATGATAACCAATCAGCATTAGTTAATTTAGAAAATACAAAACTACCTGCAAAAGAAGGGTAGTAGAATGTACTATTGTCTGCTGGTAAAGTTGATGAATGATCTCTTCTTAAGGTAGCATCAAAAAAGAATGTATCGTCATAACCTAAAGAGGCACTTGCATAAACTCCGTCTACACCAACTCTTTCGTCTCTTTCAACAGGTAAAGGTAAAGGACCTACACTGTTTTGTAAAGAGTAAAGTTTAGGAACACTTAATCCTCCAGATGTAGATGCGTATATAGATTTAAATGTATTTCTTCTAATATTTGTACCTAATATAGCTTTTAAGTTAAATCTATCACTTAAATCCTTGTCAAAATTAAACATTAAATCGTAATTGGTTTCGGTGTTAGATATGTTTCTTCTTCCGTATCCTGAATCAACACTACCTCTACTTACTCCAAAAGCCGAAGCAACACTACCATTAGCTCTTCGTTCTTCTTGTAATTCATTATATGTATCTGTAGCTATTCTACCAGTAATATTTAACCAGTCATTTACTACGTAATTTAAAGAAACGTTACCTACAAAACGGTCTCTAGAGTCATTTTGGTAGTTTTCGTATCTTGACCAATATGGATTGTCCCAAAATATAGGAGCAGAACCAGCTTGTGCAGTTGCAGGGTTCCATGTTACATTTCTTCTTGTAGAAAAATAGATATCTTTTTGTTGTTTTAAATCAACATTCGTTTGCCACCATTGTTTAAACATTGATAGGATGTTATCACCATATCCAGTAGAGTTACGACCCTTTCCTTTTGTTTTAATGTAATTAGCATAAGCTGTAGCAGTAAATTTTTCATTTAACTTAAGATTTCCGCTCATTGAAAAATTATGCTTTTTAATTGAGCTATTTGGCATTAAGCCAGATTGGTCGAATTGTGTATAATTTACTCTGTAGTTTCCTTTCTCTAAAGATTGAGCTAAAGATACTGAGTTGGTTATAGTAACTGGAGATTCAAAAAAGGTGTCAGGACCATTTTTAGCATTAACCCAAGGGGTAGCTGTTCTGTAATTTGGAGAATCTGGATCAAAAGAATCCCATTGGTAAACTGATAAATTAGAGTCGAAAGCAGCACCATAAGAACCGTCTTCTGTATATAATGCAACTTGATCATTATTTCCGTCTCCAGTAATATCTTCTAAATACCAGTGGTTATCAGGTCCGTCATAATAATGACCATAACCTGCACCATATTTAGTTTGGTATTTAGCAAAGGTACTTTTATCAATTTTACCAAAAGTTAAACCAGAATTGATTGTTATTCCTAATCCTTTTGCATTTTTCCCTTTTTTGGTAGTTATCATAATAACACCATTGGCTGCTCTAGAACCATATAGGGCTGACGCAGCAGCTCCTTTAAGAATGTTGATAGATTCGATGTCTTCGGGGTTAATATCTGAAGCGGCATTACCATAATCATAGTAGCCACCAACAGCTTGAGCTTGGTTAGCAGAATTTGAATTTGAATTACTAATAGGAACTCCATCAATAACAAATAGAGCTTGGTTGCTTCCTGTAAGTGAAGCATTACCACGTATTACAACATTGGTAGAACCTCCCATGTTGTTGTTTTTTCTAATTTGAATACCAGAAGCTTTTCCTGATAAAGCATTAACAAAGTTTCCACTTTTGTTAGTTGTAAGCGCTTCCCCTTTTACTTCTTGAGTAGCGTAACCTAAAGATTTTTTATCTCTCGATATACCTAGTGCGGTAACAACAACTTCGTCTAGAACATTGTCGCTGGCCATAGAAATGTTGATTGAGTTTGAAGCTCCAACAGTTTTTTCAATGGTTTTCATACCTACAAAACTAAAAATAAGAATGTCTCCAGTTTTAGCTTGGATAGAGTAGTTTCCATTGAAATCTGATTCAACTCCAGTGGCGGTTCCTTTTTTTAATACATTAACTCCAGGTAAAGGACCAGTTTCGTCAGAAACCACACCTGAAATTGTTCTTTCTTGCGCAAATGTAATTTGAACAAGTAACGCTAAAAAAAGCGTTAAAATTCCATTAAACTTTGTTTTCATTGTGTAATTATTTGAATTAATTGCATCAAAAGTCATAAAATATTATTAATAAAACAACATAAAGCTTAATTTTTTCTTAAAAAAAGATGAATGTTTTGATTTAACATGTAAGGTTTGGGTGAGAGAGGAGACTTATTACTTTATGAGTAAAATACTCAGAAATAAAATTAAGGAAGGGGAGGTGTACGTAATTAGTTAATTTTTTATAGAAATAAGTTAAATTTATACTGTCGTTTGTTTTTTTTACCGAAAATAACTCATTGATATTTGAATAATTAGAAAAATAGTGTACATTTGCACACTCTTAAAATTAGAGTAATTTAAGTACAAATTAAAAACAAGGAATAATAGTATGCCAACTATTCAACAATTAGTTCGTAAAGGAAGAACCAAAATAACTAAGAAGAGTAAATCGGCTGCATTACAAGCTTGTCCTCAGAGACGTGGAGTTTGTACGCGTGTGTATACCACTACACCTAAGAAACCTAACTCAGCAATGCGTAAGGTAGCAAGGGTAAGATTAACAAATGGTAACGAAATTAACGCGTATATCCCAGGTGAAGGTCATAACTTGCAAGAGCACTCGATAGTATTAGTTAGAGGTGGAAGGGTAAAAGATTTGCCAGGAGTTAAGTATCACGTTGTACGTGGGGCTTTAGATACAGCGGGAGTTGAGGGAAGAACTCAACGTAGATCGAAGTATGGAGCAAAACGCCCAAAGAAGTAAAGATTAATTAACTTTTTTAATGTAAAGACATGAGAAAAAGAAAAGCGAAAAAAAGAATTCTTTTACCAGATCCTAAGTTTAATGATCAACTGGTAACACGTTTTGTAAATAACTTAATGTGGGATGGTAAAAAATCTGTAGCTTTTAAAGTATTTTACGATGCAATGGATATCGTAGAAGAAAAAAAGACTGATGAGGAAAAGTCAGCACTAGAAATTTGGAAAGACGGTTTGTCTAATGTTATGCCGCATGTAGAGGTTCGATCTCGTCGTGTTGGTGGAGCTACATTCCAAATACCAATGCAAATTCGTCCAGACCGTAAGGTTTCTATGGCGATAAAATGGTTAATTACTTATACGCGTAAGCGTAATGAGAAAACTATGGCGCAACGTTTAGCTGCTGAAATTTTAGCTGCTGCTAAAGAAGAAGGAGCTGCGGTTAAGAAAAGAGTAGATACTCATAAGATGGCTGAAGCAAACAAAGCATTCTCACACTTTAGATTCTAAGAAATGGCTAGAAATTTAAAATTTACAAGAAATATTGGTATTGCTGCACATATTGATGCTGGTAAAACTACTACAACTGAGCGTGTATTATATTATACAGGTGTAAGTCATAAGATTGGTGAGGTGCATGATGGTGCTGCAACTATGGACTGGATGGAACAAGAGCAAGAAAGAGGTATTACAATTACTTCTGCAGCTACTACTTGTGAGTGGAAGTTTCCTGTTGAAAATGGTCAGCCAACAAAAGATACTAAAGGATATCACTTTAATATTATTGATACTCCTGGTCACGTTGATTTTACAGTAGAGGTTAACCGTTCATTAAGAGTTCTTGATGGATTAGTTTTCTTATTTAGTGCTGTTGATGGTGTTGAGCCTCAATCAGAAACTAACTGGAGATTAGCTGATAATTATAAAGTGCCAAGAATTGGATTTGTAAACAAAATGGACCGTCAAGGATCTAACTTTATGGCAGTTTGTCAGCAAGTTAAGGATATGTTGAAGTCTAATGCAGTTCCAATTGTAATGAATATTGGTGATGAAGATGAGTTTAAAGGTATTGTAGATTTAGTAAAGAACCGTGCTATTATATGGCATGATCATACTCAAGGTGCTACTTTTGATATCGTTGATATTCCAGAAGATTTAAAAGAAGAAGCTGCTGAATTAAGAGGTAAACTTATTGAAGAAGTTGCTGCTTATGATGAGAATCTTTTAGAGAAATTTATGGAAGATGAAAACTCTATTACTGAAGATGAAGTGCACGCTGCGCTTCGTGCTGCTGTAATGGATATGTCTATCATTCCTATGATTTGTGGATCGGCCTTTAAAAATAAAGGAGTACAGTTCTTATTAGATGCAGTATGTCGTTATTTACCTTCACCGGTAGATAAGGATGCTATTATTGGAACTGACCCTAATACAGGTGATGAGATTTCTCGTAAGCCAGATGCAAAAGAGCCTTTCTCTGCATTAGCATTTAAAATTGCTACAGATCCTTTTGTAGGACGTTTAGCATTTTTCCGTGCATATTCAGGGCGTTTAGATGCAGGTTCTTATGTGTTAAATAACCGTTCAGGTAAAAAAGAGCGTATCTCACGTATCTATCAAATGCACTCTAATAAACAAAATGCTATTGATTATATCGAGGCAGGAGATATTGGAGCGGCAGTAGGATTTAAGTCTATTAAGACTGGAGATACTTTATCTGATGAAAAGAATCCAATCGTTTTAGAATCGATGGACTTCCCTGATCCAGTAATTGGTATCGCGGTAGAACCTAAAACTAAAGCAGATGTAGATAAATTAGGTATGTCTTTAGCAAAATTAGCTGAAGAAGATCCAACGTTTACAGTAAGGACAGATGAAGCTTCAGGACAGACTATTATTTCTGGAATGGGTGAGTTACACTTAGATATTATTGTTGATCGTTTAAAACGTGAATTCAAGGTAGAAGTGAACGAAGGTCAACCACAAGTAGAATACAAAGAGGCTATTACACAAGCTGCTGATCACAGAGAAGTTTATAAGAAACAATCTGGTGGACGTGGTAAGTTTGCTGATATCGTATTTACTATGGAACCAGCTGATGAAGGTGTTCAAGGTTTACAATTCGAATCTGTAATTAAAGGTGGTAATGTTCCTAAGGAATTTGTACCGTCTGTAGAAAAAGGATTCAAAGAAGCAATGAAGAACGGTCCTTTAGCAGGATACGAAATGGATTCAATGAAAGTAACTTTAAGAGATGGATCTTTCCACCCTGTGGATTCTGATCAATTATCTTTTGAGTTAGCTGCAAAAATGGGTTATAAAGCTGCTGCAAAAGCTGCAAGAGCTAAAATTATGGAGCCATTGATGAAATTAGAAGTGTTAACTCCTGAAGAAAACATGGGAGATATCGTAGGAGACTTAAATAGAAGAAGAGGGCAGGTTAACGATATGAGTGATCGTAACGGTTCTAAAGTTGTAAAAGCATTAGTTCCATTATCTGAAATGTTCGGATATGTAACAGCTTTAAGAACAATGTCTTCTGGTAGAGCAACTTCTACAATGGAATTTTCTCACTATGCAGAAACTCCATCTAACGTTTCTGAAGATGTAATTGCAAAAGCTAAAGGTTAATAAGATATTAAGATGAGCCAAAAAATTAGAATTAAATTAAAATCTTACGATTACAATTTAGTAGATAAATCTGCTGAAAAAATCGTAAAGACAGTAAAGTCAACTGGAGCTGTAGTAAACGGTCCAATTCCTTTACCAACAAATAAAAAGATTTTTACAGTATTACGTTCACCACACGTAAACAAAAAATCTAGAGAGCAATTTCAATTATCTGCTTACAAAAGATTATTAGACATTTATAGTTCTTCTTCAAAAACTATTGATGCTTTAATGAAACTTGAGTTACCAAGTGGGGTTGAAGTTGAGATTAAAGTATAAGTAAAACACTAACTTTCGGTTTAATTTTGTTAAACCGAAAGTTTTTTTTACTTTTGCACACCGAAATTTATGTTTCGTGGTGTAAAAATTCTAATGTTTTGTTAGAATTTAACATGTCCTGAGGGTTTCGCGAAGGAAAAATGGTAAAAACAAATTCAGAGTGAAGATGTTTTTCGCTCTTTTTTTTTGAGAAAAATAAAGGAAAACTGAAACTTTTGTTTCAAATAATAATTATTAATAGACGCGCTGGATAAAATAAAATCTATCGTCTTAAAATTAACAAATATGTCTGGGTTAATAGGTAGAAAAGTAGGTATGACCAGCTTATTCGATGAGAACGGGAAGAATATTCCTTGTACTGTAATCGAAGCAGGTCCATGCGTGGTTACCCAAGTCAGAACCGAAGAAGTTGACGGGTATAGCGCGTTACAACTTGGTTTCGATGACAAAAAAGCAAAAAGCTCTAATAAAGCTTTAGATGGTCACTTTAAAAAAGCTGGTACATCTGCTAAGAAAAAAGTCGTTGAGTTTCAAGGTTTTGATGGAGAGTACAAATTAGGAGATTCAATTACAGTTGAGCACTTTACAGAAGGAGAATTCGTAGATGTTTCTGGAGTTTCTAAAGGTAAAGGTTTTCAAGGTGTAGTTAAACGTCATGGTTTTGCTGGAGTTGGACAAGCAACTCACGGTCAACATAACCGTTTAAGAGCTCCTGGTTCGATTGGTGCTGCATCATATCCTGCAAGAGTATTCAAAGGAATGCGCATGGCAGGTCGTATGGGTGGAGACAGTGTAAAAGTTCAAAATTTAAAAGTATTAAAAGTGGTTGCAGATAAGAATCTTATCGTTGTAAAGGGAGCAATTCCTGGTCACAAAAATGCTTTTGTAACTATCGAAAAATAATGAAAGTAGCAGTTTTAGATATTACAGGAAAAGATACTGGTAGAAAAGTTGAACTTTCTAGCGAAGTATTCGGTGTTGAACCAAATGATCATGCAATCTATTTAGATGTAAAGCAATATTTGGCGAATCAAAGACAAGGTACTCATAAAGCTAAAGAAAGAGCTGAGATTACTGGTAGTACAAGAAAGATTAAAAAACAAAAAGGAACTGGTACAGCACGTGCAGGTTCTATCAAATCTGGAGTTTTCAGAGGTGGTGGACGTATGTTTGGACCAAGACCAAGAAACTATTCTTTCAAATTGAACAAGAACTTAAAGCGTTTAGCACGTAAGTCAGCTTTAAGTATTCAAGCAAAAGATAGCAATTTAGTAGTTGTTGAAGATTTCAATTTTGAAACTCCAAAAACTAAAGAGTTTATCAATGTTTTAAAAGCTTTAGAGTTAGATACTAAAAAGTCTTTATTTGTATTAGGTGAAGAAAGTAAGAATGTTTACTTATCATCACGTAACATAAAAGGATCTAAAGTAGTAAATGCAACAGGAGTTAATACTTACAGCGTTTTAAATGCAAACAAAGTAGTAATTTCTGAAAGCTCTTTAGAAGGAATTCAATCTAATTTAAGTAAATAGGGAACGAAATGAGTATTTTAATAAAACCTATTATTACGGAAAAAGCAACAAACGATAGCGAGGTTTATAACCGTTATACATTTGTTGTAAGTAAGAAAGCTAACAAAGTTGAAATCAGAGGAGCTGTAGAAGCTGCTTATGGTGTAGCGATTACTTCTGTTAAAACTATGAATTATCCTATTCAAAGAAATACTAAATACACTAAAAAAGGTTTAGTAACAGGGATAAAAAGTGGATACAAGAAAGCAATCGTTCAGTTAGCTGAAGGAGAAACTATTGATTTTTATAACAATCTTTAAGAAAAGACAGAATGTCAGTTAGAAAATTAAAACCAATAACACCAGGTCAGCGTTTTAGAGTTGTAAATGGGTTCGACACCATTACTACTGATAAGCCGGAGAAATCTTTATTAGCTCCGAAAAAACGATCTGGAGGTCGAAACAATCAGGGAAGAATGACTACACGTAACATAGGTGGTGGTCATAAACAAAAATACCGTATTATCGATTTCAAAAGAGATAAGCAAGGTATTCCTGCAACAGTAAAAACTATCGAATACGATCCAAATCGTACTGCATTTATTGCATTAGTTAGTTATGCTGATGGTGAAAAGCGTTATGTAATTGCACAAAACGGTTTAAAAGTAGGTCAAGTAATCGTTTCAGGGAAAAATGTAGCTCCAGAAGTTGGAAATGCTATGTATTTAAGTGAAATTCCTTTAGGTACTACTATTTCTTGTATAGAGTTACGTCCAGATCAAGGAGCTGTTATGGCTCGTTCAGCTGGTTCATTTGCTCAATTAATGGCAAGAGATGGAAAGTATGCTACAGTTAAGTTGCCTTCTGGGGAAACAAGATTAATTTTATTAACTTGTATGGCTACTATCGGAGTTGTTTCAAACTCAGATCATCAATTATTAGTATCTGGTAAAGCAGGTAGAAGTAGATGGTTAGGTAGAAGACCAAGAACTAACCCAGTAAGAATGAATCCAGTTGATCACCCAATGGGTGGTGGTGAAGGACGTTCTTCAGGAGGGCATCCAAGATCTAGAAACGGTATTCCAGCTAAAGGATTTAAGACTAGATCTAAGACTAAAGCTAGTAATAAGTATATTATAGAACGTAGAAAGAAATAAGACATGGCAAGATCATTAAAAAAAGGACCTTTCGTTCACTATAAACTAGAGAAAAAGGTGTTGGCAAACGTTGAAACTGAGAGTAAATCAGTTATCAAAACTTGGTCAAGAGCAAGTATGATTACTCCAGATTTCGTTGGTCAAACAATTGCAGTTCATAACGGGCGTCAGTTTGTACCAGTTTACGTTACAGAAAACATGGTAGGTCATAAATTAGGCGAATTTTCACCAACACGTTCTTTTAGAGGGCACGCTGGTGCAAAAAATAAAGGAAAAAAATAGTAGGAAATTATGGGAAGTCGTAAACATAACATGGCAACACAGTTAAAAGAAGCTAGAAAGTCAAGAGCTTTCGCTAAAATAACTAATTGTCCTACATCACCAAGAAAAATGCGCTTGGTAGCAGATTTAGTAAGAGGAGTAGAAGTTGAAAAAGCTTTACAAATCTTAAAGTTTAGTCCAAAAGAAGCATCACGTAACTTAGAGAAGTTATTATTATCAGCTATCGCTAACTGGCAAGCTAAAAATGAAGATGCAAGTATCGAAGATGCTGGATTATTCGTGAAGTCAATTTGTGTAGATAGCGCAGGTATGTTAAAAAGGTTAAGACCAGCTCCACAAGGTCGTGCACATAGAATTCGTAAGCGTTCTAATCACGTTACTTTAGAGTTAGGTGCTAAAAATAACAGTAATTAATCAAAGTAGAAATGGGACAAAAAACAAATCCAATAGGAAATCGTTTAGGAATTATCAGAGGATGGGAATCTAACTGGTATGGTGGAAATGACTACGGAGATAAATTAGCTGAAGATGATAAAATAAGAAAGTATATTAATGCTAGATTATTTAAAGCAAGTGTTTCTCGTGTAATTATTGAGCGTACTTTAAAACTTGTAACCGTTACTATCACTACGGCACGTCCTGGTATCATTATTGGTAAAGGAGGTCAAGAGGTAGACAAGTTAAAAGAAGAGCTTAAGAAAATTACTAGTAAAGAAGTTCAAATTAATATTTTCGAAATTAAGCGTCCAGAATTAGATGCTAAATTAGTTGCTGCAAGTGTTGCACGTCAAATCGAAAATAGAATTTCTTACAAGAGAGCTACTAAAATGGCTATAGCAGCTTCAATGAGAATGAATGCAGAAGGGATTAAAATCCAATTATCTGGTCGTTTAAACGGAGCAGAAATGGCACGTTCTGAGCACTATAAAGAAGGAAGAATTCCTCTTTCTACTTTTAGAGCAGATATCGATTATGCACTTGTTGAAGCCCATACTCAATACGGAAGAATCGGAGTAAAGGTATGGATTATGAAAGGTGAGGTTTATGGAAAACGTGAATTATCTCCATTAGTTGGACTATCTAAGCAAAAAGGTGGTGCAAATAAAGGTGGTGGTAATGGAAAACGTCAACCTCGCAGAAGAAAATAATTTTTAAAATTAGAAATTAAAAATGTTACAGCCAAAAAGAGTAAAATACCGTAAGGTACAGAAGGCCAAAGGTAATATGAAAGGTAATTCTAATAGAGGAAACCAACTTTCTAACGGAATGTTTGGTATCAAATCATTAGATCAAAACCTATTAACCTCTCGCCAAATAGAGGCAGCTCGTATTGCGGCAACTCGTCATATGAAAAGAGAAGGGCAGCTTTGGATTAAAATATTTCCAGATAAACCTATTACTAAGAAGCCATTAGAAGTACGTATGGGTAAAGGTAAAGGTGCACCTGATCATTTCGTTGCAGTAATTAAACCAGGTAGAATTTTGTTTGAAGTTGGTGGAGTACCAATGGACGTAGCAAAAGAAGCTTTACGTTTAGCAGCACAAAAACTTCCTGTAAAGACGAAGTTTGTTATCGCAAGAGATTTTGATTTTAACGCTTAATTCTAAAAGACATGAAACAATCAGAAATTAAAGAATTATCTATCGCAGACTTACAAGAGCAGTTAGGGGCGTTAAAGAAAAATTATACGGATCTTAAGATGGCTCACGCCATAACTCCATTGGAGAACCCATTAGAGTTAAGAAGCTTAAGAAAAACTGTAGCAAGAATTGCTACAGAGTTAACTAAAAGAGAATTACAATAATTCTAGTCAGTTTTAAAGATGGAAAAAAGAAATCTTAGAAAAGAGAGAATCGGTGTAGTATCTAGTAACAAAATGGAGAAATCTATTGTTGTTAATGAGGTAAAAAGAGTAAAGCACCCAATGTACGGTAAATTCGTATTAAAAACGAAAAAGTACGTTGCACATGACGAGAATAACGATTGCAACGAAGGTGATACAGTTAGGATAATGGAAACGCGTCCTATGAGTAAATCTAAACGTTGGAGATTAGTAGAAATCCTAGAAAGAGCTAAATAATATGTTACAGACAGAATCAAGATTAAGAGTCGCAGATAACACTGGAGCAAAAGAAGTTTTAGTGATTAGAGTTTTAGGAGGAACAAAAAAGCGTTACGCTAGCGTTGGAGATAAAATTGTAGTAACTGTAAAGTCTGCAACTCCTAACGGAACTGTAAAAAAAGGTCAAGTATCTCGTGCAGTTGTTGTTCGTACTAAGAAAGAAATTAGACGTAAAGACGGATCATATATCAGATTTGATGATAATGCTTGTGTACTTTTAAATCCTACAGAGGAAATGAGAGGAACTCGTGTATTTGGTCCTGTTGCCCGTGAATTACGTGATAAGCAATTTATGAAGATAGTATCATTAGCACCTGAAGTGCTTTAAATCGACATTAAGATGAAGAAGTTCAAAATTAAATCAGGAGATACTGTTAAAGTATTAGCAGGAGATCACAAAGGATCGGAAGGTAAAGTTTTACAAATCCTTAAAGATAAAGATAGAGTTTTAGTAGAAGGTGTTAATATGGTGTCTAAACACACTAAACCAAGTGCTGCTAGTCCTCAAGGAGGAATTGTAAAAAAAGAAGCTCCATTACATATATCTAACGTTGCATTAATCGAAAACGGTGAAGCAGTAAGAGTTGGTTATAAAGTAGAAGGAGATAAGAAAGTTAGATTTTCAAAAAAATCAGATAAAGCAATATAACCATGAGTTACGTACCAAGATTAAAAGAAGAGTACAAGAGCAGAGTTATCAAAGCTCTTACTGATGAATTCGGTTATAGTAATGTAATGCAAGTGCCTAGTTTACAGAAGATTGTTGTAAGTAAAGGTGTTGGTGCAGCTATAGCAGATAAGAAATTAATAGAATACGCAATTGACGAGTTAACTACAATTACAGGTCAAAAAGCAGTTTCAACTATTTCTAAAAAAGACGTTGCAAACTTCAAATTACGTAAAGGGATGCCAATTGGTGCAAAAGTTACGTTAAGAGGAGTTAAAATGTACGAATTTTTAGATAGATTAGTTACAGCTTCTTTACCACGTGTAAGAGATTTTAACGGAATCAAAGCTAACGGTTTTGATGGTAGAGGTAATTACAACTTAGGAATTACTGAACAAATCATCTATCCTGAAATTAATATTGATCAAGTAAAAAAGATTAGTGGTATGGATATTACTTTTGTAACATCTGCAAACACTGATAAAGAAGCTAAATCATTATTAGGAGAATTAGGTTTACCATTTAAAAAGAACTAAAAGATGGCTAAAGAATCAATGAAAGCGCGTGAGCGCAAAAGAGCTAAAGTGGTAGCTAAGTATGCAGAAAAGAGAAAAGCTTTAAAAGAGGCTGGAGACTACGAAGCATTACAAAAATTACCAAAGAATGCATCACCAGTTAGAATGCACAATCGTTGTAAATTAACAGGGCGTCCAAAAGGATATATGCGTCAGTTCGGAATTTCACGTGTTACTTTTCGTGAAATGGCTAACCAAGGATTAATTCCAGGAGTGAAAAAAGCAAGCTGGTAAAAGCATGTTTTTATAAAAATCAAAAGGTGTACAACTATAAAAGTTGTGCACCTTTTTTGTTTTATATAATACTTTTAATGGTCGATAATATGTGTGTTTAAAGGAGGCGTTTTAAAAAAAAACATTATCAAAACAAGTCAATAAATTAAGACTCAAAATGATAAGCTTTAAAAACGTTTGATTTTTAAAAAAAATATGTATATTTGCACTCTGTTTTTTATAGGGTAAATTATGTCTTGTAAGTAACTGCTTGTAAAATAGCAAAGGCTTATAAGTGATTTATTTCTGAAAAGCAAAAAATGAATATTAACTGGTTTAAGGTTCAGTAACAATATTATTGAAAACCAAAACCGAAATTTAATTAATTATGTATACAGATCCAATCGCGGATTTTCTTACTCGAGTGAGAAATGCTATTGCAGCAAATCACAGAGTAGTTGAGATTCCTGCTTCAAAATTGAAGAAGGAAATGACGAAAATTTTGTTCGATCAAGGTTACATTTTAAGCTATCAATTTAATGATGATAAAGTTCAAGGAACTATCAAGATCGCTTTAAAATACGACCGAGACACGAAAGAATCAGTAATCAGAAAGATTCAAAGAATTTCAACACCAGGTTTACGTAAATACGTTGGTTCTAAAGAGATGCCAAGAGTATTAAACGGTTTAGGTATTGCTATTGTTTCTACATCTAGAGGTGTAATGACAAACAAGAAAGCAAAACTAGAGAATGTTGGTGGGGAAGTATTATGTTACGTTTATTAATCGCTTTGTACAATGAGTAGAATAGGAAAAAATCCAATCGCATTACCACAAGGTGTTGAAGTAAAAGTAGACGGAAACGTGGTTACAGTAAAAGGTAAATTAGGAGAATTAACTCAAGAGTTAAAGTCTGATATTACTGTGAAAATTGAAGAAGGTGTTTTAACAGTAGAGAGAGCATCAGATAGTAAAGACGATAGAGCAGCACACGGTTTATATCGTGCTTTAATCAATAATATGATTGAGGGTGTTACTAAAGGTTATACTAAAGAACTAGAGTTAGTAGGTGTAGGTTATAGAGCATCTAATCAAGGGCAAAAATTAGATTTAGCTTTAGGTTTTTCTCATAACATAGTATTAAATTTAGCTCCAGAAGTTAAGGTTGAGACAATATCTGAAAAAGGTAAAAATCCAATCATTAAATTATCTTCATTTGACAAACAATTAGTAGGTCAGGTTGCAGCAAAAATCCGTGGTTTCCGTAAGCCAGAGCCTTATAAAGGAAAAGGAATTAAGTTTGTAGGAGAAGTATTAAGAAGAAAAGCAGGTAAATCTGCATAATAAATAAGAGAAATTATTATGGCATTATCAAAGCTTGAAAGAAGACAACGAATTAAGTATAGAATTAGAAAAGTTGTTACAGGAACGGCTGCTAAACCAAGGTTATCAGTTTTTAGAAGTAATAAAGAAATCTATGCTCAATTAGTTGATGACGTTGCTGGAGTAACATTAGTAGCAGCATCATCAAGAGATAAAGGAATTACATCTAGCTCTAAAGCAGAAGCTGCTACAGCAGTAGGTAAATCAATTGCTGAAAAAGCAGTTAAAGCAGGAGTAGAAACTGTTTCTTTTGATAGAAATGGATTTTTATATCACGGTAGAGTTAAAGTATTAGCAGAAGCTGCTAGAGAAGCTGGTTTAAAATTTTAAGAAATTATATTATGTTAGGATATAAAAACGTAGAAAGAGTAAAACCAAGCGGATTAGAGCTTGTAGATAAATTAGTTGGTGTACAACGTGTTACTAAAGTAACTAAAGGAGGTAGAGCATTTGGTTTCTCTGCTATCGTAGTAGTTGGTGATGGTAATGGAGTTGTAGGTCACGGATTAGGAAAGTCTAAAGATGTTGCTTCTGCAATTGCTAAAGCAGTAGAAGATGCAAAGAAAAATTTAGTGCGCATTCCTATTTTAGATGGAACTTTACCTCACGAACAAAAAGGTAAGTTTGGTGGAGCAAAAGTGTTCCTTAAGCCAGCTTCACATGGTACGGGGGTTATCGCCGGTGGTGCAGTACGTTCAGTATTAGAATCAGTTGGTATTAAGGATGTATTATCTAAATCTCAAGGATCATCTAACCCACATAACGTAGTAAAAGCAACTTTCGATGCTTTATTACAGTTACGTAGCGCAGCAACTATTGCTAAGCAAAGAGGTATATCTTTAGAGAAAGTTTTTAACGGTTAAAATTTAAGACGATGAGTAAAATTAAAGTTACACAAGTAAAAAGTCAAATCGGTCGCCTTAAAAATCAAAAAAGAACGTTAGAGGCGTTAGGTTTACGTAGAATGAACCAAACAGTAGAACACGAGGCAACTCCTTCTATTATTGGTATGGTAAATACAGTTAAACACTTAATTTCCGTAGAGGAAGTTAAATAAGACAATATATAATCATGAGTTTACACAACTTAAAACCGGCAGAGGGATCTGTTAAGAAAGTTAAGAGAATTGCACGTGGTGAAGGTTCTGGTAAAGGTGGTACTGCTACTAGAGGTCATAATGGTCAAAAATCTCGTTCTGGTTATTCTCGTAAAATAGGATTTGAAGGAGGACAAATGCCACTTCAAAGACGTGTGCCTAAATTTGGTTTCACAAACATTAATCGTAAAGAGTATGTTGGTGTTAATTTAGACAAGTTACAAGGATTAGTAGATAGCGGAAAAATTAAAGATACAGTTAATTTAGACGTTTTAGTAGAAAACCGTTTAGCTCGTAAGAACGACTTAGTAAAAATATTAGGTGGTGGTGAGTTAAAGGTTAAATTAAATATAACTGTACATAAATTTACTGGATCAGCAAAAGCGGCTATTGAAGCTGCAGGTGGTGAGGCAGTTACCTTATAAGAATTGTAAATGATGAATTTTATAAATACTTTAAAAGACATTTGGAAGATAGAAGAGTTAAAAGAGAAATTACTTTTAACCTTAGGTTTAATTGCTGTATACCGTTTTATGGCGGCAGTTCCATTACCCGGAATTGACCCTACACAGTTATCAGCATTACAAGACAGTACTTCTAGTGGACTTTTAGGTTTATTAAACGCATTTACAGGTGGGGCATTTGCTAGAGCGTCAGTAATGGCACTTGGTATAATGCCTTATATTTCTGCATCTATTGTAGTTCAATTAATGGGTATCGCGGTACCGTATTTACAGAAATTACAAAAAGATGGAGAAAGTGGACGTAAGAAGATTACACAAATAACAAGATGGTTAACAATTGCTATTACGTTGTTTCAAGCACCAACCTATATTGGAATTATTCAAAACCAAATGGGATTAGGACCTGAAGCATTCTTAGTAACAGGAGCAACATTTTGGGTGTCATCAATTATCCTTTTAAGCGCAGGTACAATTTTTGCGATGTGGTTAGGAGAGCGTATTACTGATAAAGGGGTTGGTAACGGAATTTCGTTATTAATTACTGTAGGTATTATTGCTAATTTCCCAGCAGCATTTATTCAAGAATTAGTTTCTAAGCAAACAGCCGGTGCAGGAGGAATAATGATGATTTTAATCGAATTAATAGTTTGGTTTGTAGTAATCTTGTTAACCGTATTATTAGTTACCGCAGTACGTAAAGTAGCAGTTCAATATGCTCGTCGTACAGCAGTTACAAACATTAAAGATGTTGATGGCGCTCGTCAGTACATTCCATTAAAATTGAATGCTGCTGGTGTAATGCCAATTATTTTTGCACAAGCTATTATGTTTTTACCTGTAGCTTTAGGACAAAAATTCCCAGCATTGGCTAGTTTAACTGATAATTTCGGGTTATGGTACAATGTTATATTTGCTTTCTTAATTATTATTTTTAGTTATTTTTATACGGCGATTACAATCCCTACAAATAAAATGGCTGAAGACTTAAAAAGAAGTAATGGTTTTGTTCCTGGATATAAACCAGGAGAAGAAACAGCTAACTATTTAGATTCAGTATTGTCGAAAATAACTTTACCAGGATCTATCTTTTTAGCAGCGTTATCTATTTTACCTGCAATTATTGTTAAGTTTGGAGTTACTCAAAACTGGGCAATGTTTTTTGGAGGTACTTCTTTAATCATTATGGTTGGAGTTGCAATAGATACCATTCAGCAAATCAATTCGTATTTATTAAACAGTCGTTATGATGGTTTAATGAAAACAGGTAACAGTAACAGAAAATCGTTAAAATAATATGGCTAAGCAACCAGCAATTCAACAAGACGGAACTATTACAGAAGCATTATCAAATGCGATGTTTCGAGTAGAATTAGAGAACGGACATATTGTTACGGCTCATATTTCAGGTAAAATGCGTATGCATTATATCAAACTATTACCAGGAGACAAGGTAAAGTTAGAAATGAGTCCGTACGATTTATCAAAGGCAAGAATTACTTACAGATATTAAAAAAACACACTGATGAAAGTAAGAGCATCATTAAAGAAAAGAAGTGCCGAGTGCAAGATTGTACGTAGAAAAGGCAGATTATACGTAATTAACAAAAAGAATCCTAGATTTAAACAAAGACAAGGGTAATGGCAAGAATAGCAGGTATAGATATTCCAAAGAATAAAAGAGGTGTTATCGCTTTAACTTACATCTTTGGTATAGGAAACAGCAGAGCTAAAGAAGTTTTAGCAACTGCAAATATAGATGAGAGTATCAAAGTTCAAGATTGGACTGATGATCAAATTGCAGCGATTCGTGAGCAAGTTGGAACTTTTACTATCGAAGGTGAATTGCGTTCAGAAGTTCAATTAAACATTAAACGTTTAATGGACATCGGATGTCAAAGAGGTATTCGTCACAGATTAGGGCTTCCTTTAAGAGGACAGAGAACTAAGAATAACTCTCGTACAAGAAAAGGTAAGAGAAAAACTGTAGCTAACAAGAAAAAATAAGTTAGATAAGTAATAAAGATCTAATAATAGTTTATTAAAAACTATAAGGTTAGAAAACTAAATTACTAAAACTATAATAATCATGGCAAAGTCTAAAGTAACAAAAAAACGTAAAGTTGTAATAGAATCAGTTGGTGAAGCTCACGTAACTGCATCTTTCAACAATATTATTATTTCTTTAACAAATAAAAAAGGTGACGTTATTTCTTGGTCATCTGCAGGTAAAATGGGTTTTAGAGGTTCTAAAAAGAACACTCCATACGCAGCTCAATTAGCCGCAGAAGATTGTGCAAACGTTGCAAAAGAAGCAGGTTTACGTAAAGTAAAAGTGTACGTTAAAGGACCAGGTAACGGTAGAGAATCTGCAATCAGATCTATCCACAATTCAGGAATCGAAGTAACAGAAATCATTGATGTTACACCAATTCCTCATAATGGATGTCGTCCACCTAAAAGAAGAAGAGTATAAGTTGATTTAAATCAACTTATATTTTATTTCAGTGTACTTTTGTGCACAAATAAATTATATTTTAAACAAAGTAGGAATAAGATTATCGAAGGAGTTAGCCTTAATTCATAATCCCTACTAAATTAACAAGAAATGGCAAGATATACAGGACCAAAAACTAAGATTGCTCGTAAATTTGGCGAAGCAATTTTCGGAGAAGATAAAAGCTTCGAAAAAAGAAATTTTCCTCCAGGACAACATGGAAATGCAAGAAGAAGAGGGAAAAAATCTGAATATGCAATCCAGTTAATGGAAAAGCAAAAAGCAAAATACTCTTACGGTATTTTAGAGCGTCAGTTTAGTAACTTATTCAAAAAAGCATCAGCTTCTAAAGGAATTACAGGTGAGGTTTTATTACAATTATGTGAATCTCGTTTAGATAATGTTGTATTCCGTTTAGGAATTGCAAATTCAAGAAGAGCTGGACGTCAATTAGTTTCTCACCGTCATATTACTGTTAATGGTGAAATCGTAAACATACCTTCTTATAGCTTAAAAGATGGAGATGTTGTTGCTGTTAGAGAAAAATCTAAATCATTAGAAGCTATCGAAAACTCTTTAGCATCTAATAGTAATGTTTATGAGTGGTTAAGTTGGAATTCAGATCAAAAATCTGGAACTTTCATTAAGGCTCCAGAGAGATTACAGATTCCTGAAAATATCAAAGAACAGTTAATCGTAGAATTATATTCTAAGTAATAATTAATTATATTGGAATTCAGCCAAAGGGTCTATTAGCACTTCTTCACGCTTTTAGACCGCGCAACTGAATAACAATTAAAAAGAAGAAAATATATGGCAATTTTAAATTTCCAAAAGCCTGACAAAGTAATAATGATTGAATCTACAGATTTTTCTGGAAGATTCGAATTCAGACCTCTTGAACCAGGTTTTGGATTAACAATTGGTAACGCTTTAAGAAGAGTATTATTATCTTCTTTAGAAGGGTTTGCAATTACATCATTACGTGTTGACGGTGTTGATCATGAGTTCTCAACAATTCAAGGAGTTGTAGAAGATGTAACAGAAATCATCTTAAATTTAAAACAAGTTCGTTTTAAGAAACAAATTGAAGAGTCAGACAGAGAAACAGTATCAATAGCGGTATCTGGTCAGGAACAATTAACAGCTGGAGATTTACAAAAATTTATCTCAGGTTTTCAAGTGCTAAATCCAGATTTAGTAATTTGTAACATGGATAAGTCAGTAAATTTCAATGCAGAAATTACTATTGAAAAAGGTAGGGGTTTTGTACCAGCAGAAGAAAACAAAAGAGCAGGGGCACCTTTAGGAACAATTTTTACAGATTCAATTTACACTCCTATAAAGAATGTGAAATATGCTGTTGAAAATTTCCGTGTAGAACAAAAGACAGATTACGAAAAATTAGTTTTCGATATCGATACTGATGGTTCTATCAATCCAAAAGATGCATTAACAGAGGCAGCAAAAATTTTAATCCACCACTTTATGTTATTCTCAGATGAGCGTATCACTTTAGAGGCAGATGAAATTGCTCAAACTGAAACATATGATGAGGAATCATTACATATGCGTCAGTTATTAAAGACGAAATTAGTTGATATGGATTTATCAGTTCGTGCTTTAAACTGTTTAAAAGCTGCAGAAGTAGATACTTTAGGAGATTTAGTATCATTTAACAAGAGCGATTTAATGAAATTTAGAAACTTTGGTAAAAAATCATTAACTGAATTAGATGAGTTAGTGGCGAATAAAAACTTAAGTTTTGGAATGGATTTAAGCAAATACAAATTAGATAGAGATTAACCTTTCATATTTTGCTCCCCTTTAGAGGGTAGAAGCAAGATGAGAGCTAAAACCCAAATGTCATGAGACACGGAAAGAAATTTAATCATTTAGGAAGACAAACAGCGCACAGAAAAGCGATGTTAGCAAATATGACTTGTTCTTTAATAGAGCACAAGCGTATTAACACAACTGTAGCTAAGGCTAAAGCTTTACGTAAGTTTGTTGAACCTTTAATTACGAAGTCTAAAGAAGACACAACACACAACCGTCGTGTAGTATTTAGTTATTTACGTAGTAAAGAGGCTGTAACAGAATTATTTAAAGAGATTTCTGTAAAAGTTGCAGACAGACCAGGAGGATATGTACGTATCATCAAGTTAGGAAACCGTCAAGGAGATAACGCTTCTATGGCAATGGTAGAATTAGTTGATTATAACGAGTTATACGATCCAAAAGGAAACAAAGCTAAAAAGAATACTCGTCGTAGCCGTCGTGGTGGTGCGAAGAAAGTTGAAGCTGCTGTTGAAACTCAAACTTCACAAGAAGAAGAATAAAAATGAAAATTTTTATAAATTATATCAAAGGGATAAACATTTAATGTTTATCCCTTTTTTTATATATTTTTGCATACAAATTACACAACACACTAAATGAAATATCAACAACGTAAAAAAGCATTAGTTCTATTAGCAGATGGAACTATCTTCTACGGAAAGTCAATTGGAATAGAAGGAACATCTACTGGAGAGATTTGTTTCAATACTGGAATGACAGGTTATCAAGAAATATTTACCGATCCATCTTATTTTGGACAAATGATGGTGGCTACAAATGCACATATCGGTAACTATGGAATTAATAATGAAGAAAATGAATCGGATGGTATTAAAATATCAGGCTTAATTTGTCGTAATTTTAGTTTTACACATTCAAGAGTAGATTCTGATAGCAATTTATATGATTGGTTTGAAAAGCACAATTTAGTTGCTATATCTGATGTAGATACTAGAGCATTAGTTTCTTATATTAGAGATAATGGAGCAATGAATGCAATTATTTCAACAGAAACTGATAATATAGAAGAGCTAAAGAAACAATTAGCAGGAATTCCAAATATGGAAGGGTTAGAATTAGCCTCTAAAGTTTCAACTAAAGAACCTTATTTTGTTGGAGATGAAAATTCACCAATTAAAATTTCTGCATTAGATATTGGAATTAAAAAAAATATCTTAAGAAATTTAGTAAAAAGAGGTGCTTATGTAAAAGTATACCCTTACAATGCTAGTTTTGATCAAATGAGCGATTTTAATCCAGATGGTTATTTTATTTCAAATGGACCTGGTGATCCAGAACCATTAGTAGATGCTCAAAAAACAGCAAAAGAAATTATAGAAAGAAATTTACCATTATTTGGAATTTGTTTAGGACACCAAGTAATAGCATTAGCAAATGGTATTTCTACATATAAAATGCATAATGGACATAGAGGAATTAATCACCCAGTAAAGAACCAAATTACAGGAAAAGGTGAGATTACTTCTCAAAACCATGGATTTGCTATAAATAGAGAAGAAACAGAAGCTCATAAAGATGTAGAGATTACACATGTACATTTAAATGATCATACGGTAGCTGGAATTAGAATGAAATCTAAAAATGTATTTTCTGTACAGTACCATCCAGAGGCAAGTCCAGGACCACATGATTCAGAATATTTATTCGATCAGTTTATAGAAAATATAAAGAAAGCAAAGGTTGGAGCGTAAACGTTTTCGTAATTAGTTATATACAAATAACCAATAATCAACCACAATTAGTAAATTAGCAAGTATAAAATTAGCATTCCCGTGAGTTTAAATTCACGGGAATCTATATTAAAAATAAACAATTATGAGTATTATAATCAACATTCACGCACGTCAAATTTTCGATTCAAGAGGTAATCCAACAGTAGAAGTAGATGTAACTACGGAAAATGGAGTTATGGGTAGAGCTGCAGTACCATCTGGAGCATCAACAGGAGAGCATGAAGCGGTTGAATTGCGCGATGGAGGTGATAAATATATGGGTAAAGGAGTGTTAAAAGCAGTTGAAAATGTAAATACACTTATAGCTCAAGAATTATTAGGAGTATCGGTTTTTGAACAAAATATGATCGATCAATTAATGATTGATTTAGATGGAACACCAAATAAATCTAAATTAGGTGCCAATGCTATTTTAGGAGTATCATTAGCGGCAGCAAAAGCAGCAGCAAATGAATTAGGTTTACCTTTATACCGTTATGTTGGTGGTGTATCAGCAAATACATTGCCAGTTCCAATGATGAATATTATCAATGGAGGTTCGCATTCAGATGCACCAATTGCATTTCAAGAATTTATGGTAATGCCAGTTAAAGCAAAGAATTTTACAGAAGCAATGCAGGTTGGTTCAGAAATCTTTCATAACTTAAAGAAAGTATTACACGATCGTAATTTATCTACAGCAGTTGGAGATGAAGGAGGGTTTGCACCAACATTAGAAGGAACTGAGGATGCAATTGAAACAATAGCTTTGGCTACAAAAAATGCAGGATATGCGTTTGGAGATGAAGTAATGATTGCTTTAGATTGTGCCGCAGCTGAATTTTATGTTGATGGTAAGTATGATTATACAAAGTTTGAAGGTTCAAAAGGAGAAATTCGTTCAAGTAAAGAACAAGCAGATTACTTAGCTGCATTAGCAGAGAAGTATCCAATTATATCGATAGAAGATGGAATGGATGAAAATGACTGGGAAGGATGGAAATACTTAACAGAAATTTGTGGAGATAAAGTACAGTTAGTTGGAGATGATTTATTTGTAACGAATGTAGAGCGTTTATCGAGAGGAATTGAAAACGGAATCGCAAATTCAATTTTAATTAAAGTAAACCAAATTGGAACTTTAACAGAAACAATTGCAGCGGTAAACATGGCACATAATGCAGGGTTTACTTCAGTTATGAGTCACCGTTCAGGAGAAACTGAAGACAATACAATTGCAGATTTAGCAGTAGCGTTAAATACAGGGCAAATTAAAACAGGTTCAGCATCTCGTTCAGATCGTATGGCTAAATACAATCAATTATTACGTATTGAAGAAGAATTAGGTGGAGTTGCTTTTTTTCCACAAGAGAAAGCTTTTAAAATAAAGTAAAAATATAGTAAATAATATATTCAAACCTTGTTAGTTAATCTAACAAGGTTTTTTGTTTTTTAACGAATTATATTATAGGTAGTTCTTATTTTTTGATATTAAAAATCTATCGACACCAATTTTTAAAATCTTACAAAAAATGGTATCTTCGCAACTCACTTCATTAATAAAAATTTTAAGAGATAAAATGGCAGATATAGCAAAATTACAAATTGGCGAAAATACGTATGAGTTCCCATTAATTACTGGAACCGAAAATGAAACTGCAATTGATATTAAAACATTGAGAGGAGCTTCTGGAGGTATTATTACTATCGATCCAGGATATAAAAATACAGGTTCTTGCCAAAGTGCTATTACATTTTTAAATGGAGAAGAAGGTATTTTACGTTATAGAGGTTATGCTATAGAAGATTTAGCAGAAAAAGCAGACTTTTTAGAAGTAGCTTTCTTATTAATTTTTGGAGAGTTACCAACAAAAGAACAATTAGAAAAGTTTCATAACGATATTCGTTCAAAAGCGATTGTAGATGAAGATGTAAAGAAAATTATTGAAGCTTTTCCTAAGAATGCACACCCAATGGGAGTGTTATCATCATTAACAAGTGCATTAGTAGCATTTAATCCAACTTCAGTAAATGTAGATTCTGAAGAAGAGATGTATAATGCTATTGTAAAAATATTAGCTAAGTTTCCAGTATTAGTAGCTTGGGCAATGCGTAAAAAACAAGGATTGCCTTTAAATTATGGATCTAAGAAATTAGGATATGTAGAAAACATTATGAAAATGATGTTTGAGCAGCCTAATGAAGATTATGAGATGAATCCAATCATTAAAGACGCATTAGATAAGTTATTAATTTTACATGCAGACCACGAACAAAACTGTTCTACATCTACAGTAAGAATAGTAGGGTCGTCACATGCAGGTTTATTTGCATCATTATCAGCAGGAATTTCAGCTTTATGGGGTCCATTACATGGTGGAGCAAACCAAGCTGTGTTAGAAATGTTAGAAGCGATAAAGAATGATGGTGGGGATACTAAAAAATACATGGCGAAAGCTAAAGATAAAAATGATCCATTCCGTTTAATGGGATTCGGACATAGAGTTTACAAAAACTTTGATCCAAGAGCAAAAATCATTAAGGTAGCTGCAGATGAAGTATTAGCTGATTTAGGAATAGATGATCCAATTTTAGAAATAGCTAAATCATTAGAGCAAGAAGCATTAAACGATGAGTATTTCGTAAAACGTAAGTTATATCCGAATGTAGATTTCTATTCAGGAATTATATACAGAGCAATGGGAATTCCAGTAGAAATGTTTACAGTAATGTTTGCTTTAGGACGTTTACCAGGATGGATTGCTCAATGGAGAGAAATGCGTTTAGGAAAAGAACCAATCGGTCGTCCACGTCAAATTTATACAGGTGAAAACCACAGAGATTTTGTAAAACTAAGTAAAAGATAAAATAACAAAAAGGTGTCATTTAAAATTTAAATGACATTTTTTTATTTAATATAATTGGTAATGAAAGAAATTAAAATTATTAAAAATAGATCAGATATTGGAGCAGGAACACGTGGATCTGATATGGGAGTTGATGCAATAGAAATAGCAGCGATTAATCAAAGCAGTAGTTATTTTGATTCTTATGAATTTGAAGATGTAATTACAGAAAATGAATCTATTTACAATAAAAAGAATAATTCATTTGCTAAACGAATAAATAGTGTTTTTAATCAATGTAAAAGATTAAGTAACCACGTAAAAGTAAATTTACAAGAAGGTAAATTTCCTATTGTAATTTCAGGAGATCATTCATCAGCTTTGGGAACCATAAGTGGTGTAAAAGCGGCATATCCTACAAAAAGAGTAGGTGTGGTTTGGATTGATGCTCATGGAGATTTACATTCACCTTATACTTCGCCATCAGGAAATATTCACGGAATGCCTTTATCGGCAGCTATTGCAGATGATAATTTAGACTGCCAAATAAACGATGTAGATAGAGAGACTGCAGAGTTATGGGATAGAATGAAGAACATAGGAACACCAGGACAAAAAGTTATGCCAGAGGATGTTGTGTTTTTTGGAGTTCGTGATACAGAAGAGCCAGAAAATAAACAAATGGAAAAGCATGGTATTAAGAACTATATGGTTGCAGAAGTTCGATACCGTGGATTAGAAGTTTGTGTACAAGAAGCTTTAGATAAATTATCAGATTGCGATGTTATTTATGTTTCTTTTGATGTTGATGCGATGGATTGTGATATGATTTCTTACGGTACAGGAACACCCGTACCAAAAGGATTCGATCAGTATGAAATAATAGCAATTATAAATAAACTATTAGATAGTAAAAAAGTTGCTTGTGTTGAATTTGTAGAAGTAAATCCATTATTAGATCTTAAAGGAAATAAAATGGCAGAAACTGCTTTCGAAGTACTTCAAGAAGTAACTAAAAAAATTGAGAAAATATAACTGATAAATTATTTCAGTAAAATAAAACGAGCCTTATTATAAGGCTCGTTTTTGTTTTCATAAAAAATGAAAAATTAATTATTCTCATTTGAATAATGAACATAAGTAGCTTTTATTTGAAAGTCTTCAAAGAAACCTTCAACACTTAATGTGCCTTCTTGAAACCCAGGTTTTAATGAAATGTTAACCTTAGCTCTAATTAATTTCGGAGGATTCGGACGAATAGTAATAGTTCCTTTTGATTCAGCATTAACAGAAGTATATCCAGTACTTCCATTAAAATCATCAGTACTTTCAAAATGAAGATTAGTTGTTGAACCTAGTCCCCATAAAGTATTAATTTTAATAGTGCCAATAGCAATATTTTCATTAGAAACAGTATCGTTAGAAAGTGTTAGTTTCATTGTACCAAAAGGACCATTTATAGAATAAGGATTCTGAAAGGCATATTCAGCAATGATACCGATATCTCCAGTTGATAATTTTTCTAATTCATTGTTAGAATCAATTACTTGTGGAATTATTGTAGACATAGTATTTATTTTTTTAATTATAAACGAATAATACCAACAACATGAGGTTTTTGACCTAAAGGTTGGAATATTTCTACAATAGCTTCCCATACTACCATTGAAGGAGGCATAGATGCTTCACATTTAAAACGGTAATTTACTCCAGCAACAACTTGCTTAGAAACTAGTTGAGGAGCATACTTAACACCTACTAAACCAGCAGTAGCTTCATCAAATACCTTACGGTCTTCTGCAGTTAAAGCTGTGTACGGAGACCATCCTCCAACTAATGTTTGGTTTTCTGTTAAAGTTTCAGTTTTCATAATATATAAAGTTTGTGATTAGGTTACCAAAGCTAATAGCAAAGTGTTTCTTTTTACAGGGGGTTTAACCCCTTTATGTTCTGGTTTTTAGCTTTTTATATTTTAGTTTTTTTCTTTTTATTGAATGAATAATTTTGATTATTTTATAGTAGTTTCAAATATGTTGAACTGAATAAAAAAATACTTACATTTGTAACTGTAAGCTTTAGGAGTAGCTAGGAAACTAGTTTGAGAAATATCCTTAGAACCTGATATGGTTAACACCAGCGTAGGAAAAAGTTAGTATCTTAAAATTTAGTATGCGATGTAAATCGGTACTAGATATTCTTCTATAGTTTACTTTAAATATCGAACATGATTTTAATTAAAGTAAACGAAAATAAACACCAGTTTTCAAATAATTTAACAGTAAAGGAATTAATAGTTTCTCTAAAAATTCAAACAAAGGGTATTGCTTTGGCTGTAAATAACAATGTCATAAAAAAAGAAAATTGGATTTCAGAAAACCTTGAGGATAATGACGAAGTTTTAATTATTAAATCAACTCAAGGAGGATAAAAAATAAGTAACAACAACTAATTTGAATCATTAAATAGAAGTATGAAGAAAAAAGATACAGCACCAAGCAAAGGCGTAACTAGACAACCTTTTCCTAGTTCAAAGAAAATATATGTTCAAGGAAAAATACATCCGCAAATAAAAGTAGCGATGCGTGAAATTGAGTTAAGCGATACTGTAGACTCAATGACCAAAAAAAGAACAGCAAATGAACCTGTAACAGTTTACGATACATCAGGACCATACACAGATCCAACTAGTGAAATAAATATTCATAATGGGTTGGAGCGTATTAGAGACGAGTGGATTTTAAATAGAGGGGATGTAGAGCAATTAGAAACCTTTTCTTCAGAGTATTGTAACGAACGATTAAACAATACAAGTTTAGATCATTTACGATTCAATTTTAAAAACAAACCAAAGAGGGCAAAGAAAGGACAAAATGTAACTCAATTATATTATGCAAAAAAAGGAATCATTACTCCAGAAATGGAATACATAGCTATTCGAGAAAATCAACGAATAGATGAAATAACACGTTTATCAAAACAACATCCAGGACAAGATTTCGGAGCAAGTATTCCAGCAAAAGTTACCGCAGAGTTTGTAAGAGAAGAAGTTGCAAGAGGACGTGCGGTAATACCTTCAAACATAAATCATCCTGAAGCTGAACCTATGATTTTAGGAAGAAACTTCTTAGTCAAAATAAATGCAAATATTGGAAACTCAGCAACATCGTCATCAATAGAAGAAGAAGTTGAAAAAGCAGTATGGGCTTGTCGTTGGGGAGCTGATAATATCATGGACTTATCTACAGGTAAAAATATTCATGAAACACGTGAATGGATTATCCGTAATTCTCCAGTTCCAGTAGGTACTGTACCAATTTATCAAGCCTTAGAAAAAGTAAATGGTGTTGCAGAAGACTTAACATGGGAAATATTTAAAGATACTTTAATTGAACAAGCAGAACAAGGTGTAGACTATTTTACCATCCATGCTGGAGTGCGTTTGCGTTATGTACCTATGACAGCAAAACGAATAACAGGAATCGTTTCTCGAGGAGGTTCAATCATGGCAAAATGGTGTTTAGCGCACCATAAAGAAAGCTTTTTATATACACATTTTGAAGAGATTTGTGAGATTATGAAAGCCTACGATGTTGCATTTTCATTAGGAGATGGATTACGCCCAGGATCTATAGCAGATGCGAATGATGAAGCGCAATTTGCAGAATTAGAAACTTTAGGAGAGCTAACTAAAATTGCAAGAAAACACGAAGTTCAGTGTTTTATAGAAGGCCCAGGTCATGTTCCAATGCATATGATAAAAGCAAATATGGATAAGCAATTGGAAGCATGTGATGAAGCGCCATTTTATACTTTAGGCCCTTTAACAACAGACATTGCACCAGGTTATGATCATATAACATCAGGAATAGGTGCAGCAATGATTGGATGGTTTGGATGTGCAATGTTATGCTATGTAACTCCAAAAGAACATTTAGGTTTACCAAATAAAGATGATGTACGAACGGGTGTAGTAACGTATAAACTAGCAGCACATGCAGCAGATTTAGCAAAAGGACATCCAGGAGCGCAACATAGAGACGATGCATTGAGTAAAGCACGTTTTGAATTCCGTTGGGAAGATCAGTTTAATTTAGGATTAGATCCAGAATTAGCAAGAGAATATCATGATGAAACATTACCAGCAGAAGGAGCAAAAATTGCACATTTCTGCTCAATGTGTGGACCAAAGTTTTGTTCTATGAAAATATCACAAGAAGTACGTGATTTTGCAGCTGTAAATAAAGTAGAAGGAGATGAAGTATTTGCAAAAGGAATGGAAGAAAAATCACAAGAGTTTAAAGATAAAGGATCAGAAGTATATCTATAATCAATTGTTAATTATGAGTTACAAATTAATATATAGTTAGATATTTGTAACTCATAATTCTCAACACGTAATTAAAAATTCATGATTGTTTTAATAGCTCCAGAAAAAGATATAGAAAATGAAATCAAAATCCTACATCAATTATTTGAAGAAGGATTGGAATATTATCATTTAAGGAAGCCTTATAAAAATTATGAAGAGCATGTTAAGTTTTTAAATGAGATAGATATTCAATATCATGATAGAATTATAACACATTATTTTCATGAATTAATTAATGAATTCAATTTAAAAGGAATTCATTTTCAAGAACAAAAAAGGCGTGACGCTCTAGAGAATGGAAATCAATATTTTATAGGGTTGAATATGTTGGGAAAAACAATGAGTAGTTCATTTCATGAATCAGAAGAATTAGCTGTTTGTGATATAGAATTTGATTATCATTTATTGAGCCCTGTATTTTCATCAATATCAAAAAAAGGATACGAAGGGAGAGGTTTTGATGTAAACGATATAGACAAAACTATTGTAGGTATGGGAGGTATAAATACAACAACGATAAAAGAAATACTAGAGCTAGGTTTTCAAGGAATAGGGGTTTTAGGTGGTGTATGGAACTCGGAAAATCCAGTAGAAAGTTTTAAAGAAATAAAGTCTCATTACGAGGAAAACATAAAGAAGTAAGTGTTTAAACAAAGAATAGATAACTTCAAGATTTAGCAAGGTTTCGCAATGACTATTAAAAAAGATATTAAAGACTACATTCTAACAATAGCTGGTTTAGATCCTTCAAGTGGCGCAGGAATTACTTCAGATATTAAAACATTTGAAGCTCATAATTTGTATGGATTATCGGTATGTACAGCAGTAACAGTTCAAAATGATATTGACTTTAAAGCTTGTAAATGGGTTGAAAAGGAAATGATTATAAATCAAATAGAAGTTCTCTTTAATCGGTTTACAATATCTGTAGTTAAAATAGGAATTATTCAATCGTGGGAAATATTATTGGAGATTGTAGAAGTTTTAAAAAAGTTAAACCCTACAATAAAAATAATTTTAGATCCAATATTAAAAGCAAGTGCAGGTTTTAAATTTCATTCAGAAGAAAACTTAGAAGTTTTAGAAAAAGTATTGATAGAGTGCGAATTTATAACGCCTAATTATGAAGAGATAAAAGTATTGTTTCCAAAGAAGGCAATAGAAGAAACAATTGATTTTATTTCAGAAAAAACTAACGTATATTTAAAAGGCGGACATCGAACAGAAAAAAAAGGATGGGATGAAGTGTATTACAGTAAAATTGTAAAAATGAACATTCCTCCAAATGTAGATTCAGTTTTTGAAAAACATGGAAGTGGTTGCGTTTTATCAGCAGCATTAGCAGCAAATTTGCTAAAAGAAAAATCATTAGAAGATGCTTGTAAAGCAGCAAAATGGTATACAGAACAATTTTTAAATTCAAATGAAACCTTATTAGGAGTTCATAATTATAAATAATATGGTAAGTAAGTTACAGTATATATCACAAGGAAATACACCGGAAGAACATTTAGAAAACATTCAAAAAGCATGCTCATCTGGGGCGGAGTGGGTACAACTTCGATTAAAAAAACAAGACCCGAAAACAATTTTAGAAACGGCTAAAAAGGCAAGGGAAATAACGGGACATTACCAAACAAGATTAATTATAAACGATTACTATAAAGTAGCAAAAGAAGTAAATGCTGATGGGGTGCATTTAGGAAATAATGACGCTTGCCCATTAAAAGTACGTGCCTATTTGGGGAAGTTTTATAGCATTGGTAGTACAGCAAATACTTTAGAAGATTGTAAGAAGTTACTAGAAAAAAAAGTAGATTATATAGGATTAGGACCTTTTCAATATACAGAAACAAAAAAGAATTTAAGCCCAGTTATAGGAATTGCAGGGTATAAAGTATTAGTTGAGGAATTAAAAACAGAAACACCTATTATAGCTGTTGGCGGAATTACTTTAGATGACGTTACAGAAATTATAAAAGCAGGTGTTTATGGAGTAGCAGTTTCTGGAGCAATAACTAACGATTTTACAAGTATTCCAGTTTTTCATCAAATTTTAAAGGCACCAAGTACGCAAGAGCAAGTGTATAAAATGGGAGATAATAAATAGGGCTATGAGTACAAAATTAACAATAGCTGATAAAAACTTTACTTCACGTTTATTTACAGGAACAGGAAAGTTTAGTACCTCACAGTTAATGAGAGAAGCCTTATTGGCATCGGAAAGTGAACTAATAACAGTTGCTTTAAAAAGAGTAAACGTACAGAATGACGAAGATGATATATTAACGCATTTGAATCATTCAAGAATAAATTTATTACCAAATACATCAGGAGTACGAACGGCAAAAGAAGCAGTTTTTGCAGCAGAATTATCAAGAGAAGCATTGGAAACAAATTGGGTGAAATTAGAAATACATCCAGACCCAAGATATTTATTACCTGACCCAATTGAAACTTTAAAAGCAGCAGAAGAATTGGTAAAACAAGGTTTTGTAGTAATGCCTTATATTCATGCAGATTCTGTTTTATGTAAGCGTTTGGAAGAAGTGGGAGCACAGTGTGTAATGCCATTAGGAGCACCTATAGGAAGCAATAAAGGATTAAAAACATTAGAGTTTTTAGAAATAATAATAGAACAATCTAATGTGCCAGTTATTGTAGATGCAGGAATAGGAGCGCCTTCGCATGCAGCACATGCTATGGAAATAGGAGCAGATGCAGTATTGGTAAATACAGCTATCGCAGTGTCGCAAAACCCAGTAGCAATGGCAAAAGCATTTAAAAAAGCAGTAGAAGCAGGAAGAATGGCTTATGAAGCAAAATTAGCACCTGTAAGGAAGGAAGCAGAAGCAAGTAGCCCATTAACTAGTTTTTTAAATTAACGTCATTACAAGGAGGAATTACGTTACTATACTTCATTTACAATGATAATGGAAGAAAAACAGAAAGAGAGTACATTTAAGAGTGTATTCAATCTATATAATTGGGATACAACACTCCAAAGTATTTTTGAAAAAACTTCAGAAGAGGTGGAGCAAGCTTTAGCAAAAGAAAAATTAGATTCAGAAGATTTTAAAGCGCTAATATCACCAGCTGCGAAACCATATTTAGAGCAAATGGCACAAAAAAGCCGAATGCTAACTAAAAAGCGATTTGGAAATACCATACAAATGTATGCTCCCATGTATTTAAGTAACGAGTGTCAAAATATTTGTACGTATTGTGGTTTTAGCTTAACAAACAAAATTCCGCGCCGAACGTTAACAGATGCAGAAATATTAAAAGAAGTAGCTTTTTTAAAAGAAAAAGGATACGATCATATTCTATTAGTAACAGGAGAAGCAAATAAAACTGTTGGAGTTGAATATATAAAAAATGCAATACAAGTAATACGTTCTCAGTTTTCTAATATTACTATTGAAGTACAACCATTAGATCAAGAAGAATATGAATTATTGATTGAAAATGGATTGTATGCCGTATTAGTATACCAGGAAACATATCATAAGGAAGAATATAAAAAGCACCACCCGAAAGGGAAAAAATCTAATTTTGAATATCGATTAGATACTCCAGATCGTTTAGGAAAAGCAGGGATTCATAAAATAGGATTAGGCGTATTGTTTGGATTAGAAGATTGGAGAGCCGATAGTTTTTTTACAGCTTTACATTTAAAATATTTACAGAAGACTTATTGGAAAACAAAATACTCAATATCATTTCCACGTTTACGACCACATTCAGGAGGACTAGAACCAAAAGTTGAAATGACCGATGCAGATTTGGTACAATTGATATGTGCTTTTAGATTATTTGATGAAGATTTAGAACTATCTATGTCAACCAGAGAAAGTGAAGTATTTAGAAATAATATTGTTAATTTAGGGGCAACTTCTATAAGTGCAGAATCGAAAACCAACCCTGGAGGTTACAGTGTTGAACCACAATCACTAGAGCAATTTGAAACCTCAGACGAACGAAGCACAGAGGAAGTGGTAACCATGCTTAAAGAACAAGGATTAGAAGTAGTTTGGAAAGATTGGGAAGTTTTTAGTTAAAAGAAATACTAAAATTATTAAGAGCACTAAGAATTATAAGTTGCATAATTGTAAAAGGAAATATGTTTACAAAAGAAGAACAAAAACAATACAATCGTCACCTTATTTTAGATAAAATAGGCGTAGAAGGGCAGCAAAAATTAAAACAAGCTAAAGTTTTAGTAATTGGAGCAGGAGGCCTAGGATGTCCAATGTTACAATATTTAACTGCGGCTGGTGTTGGTACGATTGGAATTATGGACGATGATGAGGTAGATCAAAGTAATTTACAGCGTCAGATATTGTATACGATAGACGATATAGGATTCTCAAAAGCAGAAAGCGCTGCAAAACGATTGTCAAAATTAAATCCATTTATCCAGTTTAATGTTTATAAAGAAAAACTAACAAGAACAAATGCAATTGCAATGTTTAAAGCATATGATGTAATTGTAGATGGAAGCGATAATTTTTCAACTCGATATTTAACCAATGATGCTGCCGTGCTAACCAATAAACCGTTAGTATATGGAGCAATCTTTAAGTTTGAAGGACAAGTAAGCGTATTTAATTATAACGAAAGTGCAACATATAGATGTTTATATCCAACGCCACCAAAACCAGAAGAATCGCCAAATTGTTCTCAAATAGGAGTATTGGGTGTATTACCAGGGATTATAGGAAGTTTTCAAGCGAATGAAGTTATAAAAATAATTTGTGGTATTGGAGAGGTATTAGCGAATAAGCTTTTAATGTATAATACCTTAAACATGCGTCAAATGATTTTGAATTTTGAAAAAACAGCAAAATCAAAAGTAACTACGTTGGAAGAGGATTACGATTTTTTCTGTGGAATTAAAACAATAGCAAACGAAATAACATTAGCTGAGTTAGAAGAAAATACTGAAAAGTATAATCTTTTAGATGTTAGAGAAGATTGGGAGCGTGAGCAAAATCATATTGGTGGTAACCATATTCCATTAGGAGAATTACAACAACGATATACAGAAATAAATACCACAAAAAATATAGTAGTGTATTGTAAGTCGGGAATGAGAAGTAAAAAAGCCATCACATTTTTAGAAGAACAGCTACAAGAAATAAAGTTCATCAATTTAAAAAATGGATTAGGATAAAAATATAAAAAGGAATTTTTTAAAATCTAATTTTTATTTAAAACCCACTAAACATAACTTATATTTAATGGGTTTTTTACTAACCTTACTTAATAAACCATTATAGAGTTTGTTAAAACTCTAAATCAACAACTAAATCAAATTCATCATAAATAGCTTTGTCTTTTAAACCGTCAAAGAAACTTGTAGATCCGTATTTTACATTGTATTTAGATCTATCTATTTTTAAAGTAGCATTTGCTTTATTTCCATAAATAGATAGGTTAAGTGTTACAGATTTGGTAATTCCTTTAATCGTTAAATTTCCTTTTATTTTATAAGAATTTTTTCCTGTAGACTTTACGTTTTTAAAAACTAAAGAGGCTGTTGGATTTTTCTTAACTCCAAAGAAATCATCAGATTTTAAATGTCCTTCTAACTTGTTTTTATATTCACCATTTAAGTCAGTACAAGTAATACTTGCCATATCTATAGTAAACTCTCCACCAGTTAATTTCTTTTTGTTAAAGTTTAAAGAACCAGATTTTAAAGCGATCGTTCCTTGATGTGAACCTGTAACTTTATATCCTTTCCAAACAATGTTACTATTTTTTATTTTAATGTCTTTTCTTGTTTCTTTTATTCCTGTAAAAGAAAATGTAAGAAAAGAAAGTACTACTAATGCGCCTATATTTTTGATTGTATTTTTCATTCTATTGTTTTTTAAAATTATGCTGTGTAATAAAATTTTTCTTTAATTATTTGTCCATCCTTCCAATCTTGAACAGCAACTTGCGTGTAGTTTCTAATACCCCAATCTTTGTGAGTATAATCAAAATGCCATTCAACCATTGTAGTATTTTCCCCAATAGTAACTTTTAAAGGTTGTGCACCTCTAAATTCAGTAATAGCAGCAAAAAAATCTTCTTCACGTTGTCTATTGGCAATTTTACCTTCAACAATTGGATTGTCGTTTTCTTGCATAACTACATCGTCATGATAAAATTGATCAAAAGCTTCTAAGGCTTTACCTTGAAGAATCATATCGTTAATTGAGCTGATTTTTTCTAATAAAGTATTCATCTTTTTTAGTTTTAAATATTATGGTACAAATATCTAAAGCATAAAAAAGATAAAAAATGAAGTAGATTATGAAATGATGTTAAACTAGATTAACATTTATTGATTTTGAATTAACTGACTTTTAATTTTACTTAAAAATTCTTTGGTAATACCTAAGTAGGAAGCAATCATATATTGAGGTACACGCTGTTCTATTTTTGGATATGTACTCTTAAAAATTAAATAACGCTCTTTAGCAGAAAGACTAAAGTTTCTAACAATTCTTTTTTGAGAAGCAACAAAAGCACGTTCTACAATTTTTCTAAAAACACGCTCAAGTTTTGGGATTTCAGCATACAATTCTTCTAGATTATCAAAGGTAAATTGAATAAGTTGTGTGTTTTCTATACATTGAACATTAAAGTCGGAAGGAGTTTGAGTTATAAAACTACCTAAATCAGAAGCCCACCAATCTTCAATAGAAAACATAATAACATGTTCCTGACCTTCTAAATTCATATAAAACGTTTTTGTACATCCCGAGACAATAAAATTAACAGTTTTACATACATCACCTTGTTGTGCTATATATTGATCTTTAAGATAATTTCGGTGTGTTATTTTAGAAAGCAGAAAAGCTTCTTCTTCTGGAGTTAAAAGAATGTGTTTGTTTATATAATCTAATAAAGGTTTATTGTTCATTTTAACGTCTAACTAAAAATTTACTTTTTAACTGCTTCGAGTTCTTTAACGTACGACTTTTTTACTAATACCGACATTAATGTATGGCTAAAGTACTTAAAAAAATAAAGATTAGCTTTTAATAAAGAGGGTGTTCCCTTACTAATAGTAAGGTTTTTTCTCGATTGTTTTTTTGTTAATTGCCTATGTTTGAGTAATTAAAAACATATCATTATTATGAAAGAACAAATTTTAAACCTAGGGAAAGTTTTAAGCAAGAAAGATCAAGAAGAAATTAAAGGAGGAAGACCATTCTTTAGTTGTGCCGATTTTTGTAGAACTAGTTGGAGAGACGGAGATAGAGAGTATTATATAGAGGATCAGTTACAAAAATACGGTCTAGATTGGTCTCACTGTGTTTGCTAATATCGAAAGTATAATACGATAATTAATATAGAAATATATTTATATGATAGCTAATACGTAAAAGTGTTAGCTATCATCTTTTTAGTATTTAGGAGTAATGAAACTATAAAGAGTTATACTGTGTTTTATTTATTTTATAATAAACAGAATTTTCAATTCCTTTGCAACTATCATTTTTCCAAAAAATCATTCCTATTTTTTCTAAAACTCTTACTGAAGCTTTATTGTCAATAGAAGCTCTTCCTATTATATTAGTAAGGTTCAAATTTTTAAAACCATATTTTAATGAAGCTTTAGCAGCTTCTGTAGCATAGCCTTTCCCCCAATCTTTCTGAAAAAAACGAAAACCTAAATCAATGAATTCTTCTTCGTTTAATTTTAACCCACACCAACCTACAAACTCATTTGATTCTTTTAGAATAACTGCCCAGCGTCCAAATCCATTTTTTTTATAATCAGTATAATTTTTCAAGAATAATTCAGCATCAGAAATAGAAGAGAAAGGTTGATCACCTGTATACCTCATAACTTCAGAGTTAGCATTGAGATTAAAAAATGGTTCTGCATCAGAAATCATTAGTTCTCGTAGTATTAACCTTTCAGTTTCAATTATTTTGATCATTTATTAATAATATATTTACGTATGATTCACTGTATTGAATAGCACCAAATTAGCAAAAGAAAACTACCTAGCGAATAATTGGTAACGTTTTCTGAGTTGTTACTAGTTTCTTGCTCAAAAACTAGTACATCAGATTTTAAGAATTCTATTCGTGTTTTTTGAAATAAAAATATTGAAACTATAGTGAATGTTTACGAATTCTTTAAAATCAGAGATTATTTAAAAAAATAATAAAAAAAATTATGTATTATCAATTGTAGTTTTATTTAAATTAATCATTTGGTTTACTCCCATATATAAAACTATTAAAGCAATAATTCCAATAACTAAGCTCCCAGTTTTTGTTATTTGAAAAGGCTTAAAAATTATTAAGAATATACTACCTAAAACCCAAGTGTAATCTTGAATTATAATCCAAATAACAGCGAGTTTCCTTTGTCTTTTAATTTCATACCATATGGTTAATGCGAAGTAAATTAGGATGACTCCAACTATCCAAAAAAGGGTATTATTATTGGTTCCAAATATTTTTGCAATTTGTTGATTTATTACAATTAATAGTATGCCTGATATACCTGAGAATAAAGCATTTATTTTTAAAGCGTTTTGTAATTTGTTCATTTGATTTAAATTTAATTGAAACAAATTTCTATAAACAAATTGTAATCTCTCTTGACAAATGGTAGTTAATTCATTTTTCTCAACCTGCTTAAAGACTCTGGAGTAATACCTAGCATAGAAGCTATATATTGAAGTGGAACATTTTTAAAAAGATCTGGCTCTTCATTAAGTAAAGTTTGGAATCGTTGTTTAGCTGTAGTATGAAGTTGAGCAAACATATTTCTTTCTAGTAAAGCAAAGGAATTTGCTAATAAAATATTATCAAACTCTAACCATTTAGACTCTGTTTTGTTAAGTTTAAAGTGATTCTCTCTATTAATAACATAAAGTTTACAATTGGTAATAGCTTGTATGTTCCAATTGTTTCTTGTTTCAAAGATGAAGCTTGAAAGCGAGGTTATAAATTTACCGTTATTACCAATCCATAATGTTATTTCTTTTCCGTCTGCAATATCATACATTCTCATATAGCCAGATTCTATAAAGGCCATTTGTCGACAAGTTTTTCCAGACTTTAAAAAGAATTCTCCTTTAGGTATTTCTAATGGTTCAAAAACTGAAAGAATAGTATCCATTGCTTTTTCTTTAATAGATACTTGATTTAAAATACAGTTTTTTAATTGTTCCATTAGGTTTAATTTTTGTTAATGTGTTTGCGTAGTTAAGTTAACTAAAACTAAGTGATTTATAAAGAGTATTATTGAGGTTAGTTTAATTTAGCAACTTCAATTCTAATAAATTCAGGCAAATAACTTGGAGTACAGTTTTTAGGAACAATTTCATCTTTATAGAGTCCAGTTTTTTCGCCAATGGAAATACATCTTTCACGGTATGCTTCTTGCCATTTACCAATTTGTCCAGCTGTATAATTCATTGCCCATTGAACTTCTGGTTTTTCATCCATCATGTTTTTTTCAATTGCGGTTAATAAGTATTCAGTATTTGAGTATTCAGTATTTCCCATCCATCTTAGTCTAGCTTGGTAATACCAAAAAACTCTTCTTTGTAAATAAGAAGGACTCTTCTCCCAAGTTTCCATAAGTAAGACTATCTTTTTATCTTTTGATAATTGATTTGCCATTAACCAATCCATTAGATGATTTTGCTCATCGTAATTGTGTTTTTGAATATCGTTGTCAATTAGGTTAATTAATTCTTGATTTAGAAGTTTTTTGTCCATTATTAGAATAGCTAATTGACGTGGCATAAATTTTCCAGTAGACCAAAGTTCCATAGCCAATTCATGGTCTTTTTTAATTTCTTTTGCAATTTTTCTTAAATCACCTAATTTAGTTGTTTCCTTGTCTATTTCGTTATATATTTTTTGTGCTTTTAACGATAATTTCATGTTGTTTTTAGGTAGTTTTAAATTTTACGCAGTAATTAATTATAGAGATTATTGTGGCCAATTTTTATTTCATTCTTTTAGCAATTGGATGATCTGAGTTTAATTCTAACAAATCCCATAAGTTTCCATATAAATCCTTAAACACTGCAACAGTTCCGTATTCCGCTTTTTTAGGTTCTCTAACAAATTGCACTCTTTTGGCAATCATTTCTTTATAGTCTCTCCAAAAGTCATCAGTGTTTAAGAATAAAAACACTCTTCCACCAGCTTGATTTCCAATAAAGTTTTCTTGCGTTGTTTTTGAAGCCCTTGCAAGTAAAATTGTTGTTCCTGCTGAGTTAGGAGGTGCTATTACAACCCATCTTTTATCCTGTTCTGGTTGATAAGTATCCTCAATTAAATCGAAGTTGAGTTTTTTAGTATAGAACTCAATCGCCTCATCGTAATCTTTTACAACTAATGCAATATGTACTATAGATTGTTTCATTAAATATTTATTATTTTAATTAGTTACAGCGTGTTTGTGTATGGTTTGTTGAGGTATTAAAAGTAATAAATTTTCGATTTATCTCTTAGTTAAAAATTTGTGTTTTTTTCTTTAGAATGTCAAATCAAAAAGGTTTAATTGAATAGAGTTTAGCACTAAAACCTGTATTAATAACTATAGTTATTGTTATAGTGTTGTTATTTTTTTAGAATACCCAAATAGTTAATCCAAGGTCCAACTTGGTTTTTATATTGTTTCGCCATTACTCGCGATATTTGTCCTAAATGACCTAAATCGTGAACAGCCCAAGTAGAAATAAGTTGCTTTAAATTTACTTCTCCAAATTCTGGGTGAATTCCTGTACGATTATAATCTTTTAGGCTAATATTTAGCGAATTCAATTCATTCAGATTTTGCGTTCTTAATTCTTTAAAATCATCTATTAATTGACTAATTGTCTTTTCTTGATTTCCTTTTAGTTGGGCAAATCTATCAAATGGTTCAAAGAGCTTGTTTTCAGATTCACTTAAAATTGTTTTTATTCTTATGATCCAGTCTGTTTTTTCGCCAAAGATTAAATGACCAACAATATCATACGGACTCCAAGTATTTTTACCTTCGTTATTTTCAATCCATTCTTTAGATAAACCATTCAGTAAAGTATCCAAAACTAGAGGGGTTTTCTCTAAAATTTCTATCGATTTATTTAGTTCGAAGTTCATTCTTACGTTTTTTTAATATACCACAACGTTAGTATATTACTAATATACTTAAAAGAGATAAATTAAAATAGTTTGTTATAAAGTAGCCTCAGTTTTTTATAAAAAATTTGTACAACTCAAAAAGTAATTTTAAAAAGATTGTATAGAAATTTCCCCATTAATATTGTACAGTTTTAAAATAAAAATATTTTAATCTGTACAAAAGAATTGAGCTCATAAGTGTACATATTTAAAAATAAAATATTTTAATCTGTACATATACTGTACAGTTTTTAAATAAAAATTTTTAAAACTGTACAAAATATATAATTAGAACTGTAACTTATTTATAAACTTTTTAGATTTATTGTGTAGGCTAAGAGGAGGATTAACGTGTTTGTATATGGTATGTTACGGTTAGGTAAGTGATTTACATTCTGAAACATAATAGAGTGAATTGTGCGCAAAGATTGTTGTCTTAGCTAGCAGAAGCAATTAATTTTATACGGTGTTAGGCAACGTTTTTTATCCACACATAACATTTTCCAGTTCGCTTTTTTGCCCATTGTAAAATTCAAAGAAGTCAGTCGGCTTGATGGCTATAAGTTTGACCATTTTTTCGTGGTCGTGGTTTAGTCGATATACTTTTCCTTTTTTGTCTACTGCAATGTAATTTCCGTCTTCCATGTCCAAAATAGTGTAGTATAGTTTCTCGTCAAATTCAATTTCAAATGTGTATTCCAATTCCAAAAGTCCGATTTGCTCTTTAGTCAACGATTTTAATATTTTTTCTGCTGTCTTTTGGTCTGGATTTTCCATTTTCAGATGCTCCAGTTCTATTTGGTTTTTCTGAATTTGGTTTAGGTCAAATGTTTTGTGGAAATACTCTGGATTATCTATTTCGATTTCGGTCAATCCGTCAGATTGATAATATAATTTAATCGGTTGATAGAGATTTTCTTTTTTGTTAAAAACTGAAATTCCATTTAGGTTAAAACGAGTTTTGTGATTTCTGTTTATAATCTCAAATTCTTTGGGATTATAACCTCGAGAAATATATATTCCTCTTGGTTTATGCGTAAAGCCAATTCCGTAAATTTTAGAGAGTCCAATAGCAGTCTTGATTTGAGGCATTTCAGACTCCAACAATTCAGCTACTTTAAGTCCGAATTGTTCAATATGTTTCTTTTTGGTTTTTCGATTGAAAATGCTCATTTCAAATGTAGCCTAACTTGTATATACCTTATGTCTGTACCATTTTCTAGTAAGTGATTAGCGAAACTGTGTCGTAGTGTATGTAAGGTGGTTTTTTAGTTATAGAGATGTAGTCTAAAACTGCATTCCTACTTTAAAATTTAAAACTCTACCGGTCATATAATTTGGTATTCCGTATTGGGTTTTACTATAGGCATCACGAACCCATGTATTGGTTATGGAATTGCGAATATCGAAAATATTAAATAACTCTAATCCTGCAGTAAACTCTTTAAAGTTCTTTAAAAAACCTGTTTTGTGTTGCTTATTAGCATCTGCAAAAACATAAGAAATACCAACATCGGCACGTTTATAATCGTTTAACCTATTTTGAAATTGGTAAACATCTGCATATGCAGGAGCTCCACCTGGTAATCCTGTATTGTAAACTAGATTTAAATGCGCTTTTAAATCAGGTATATTAGGAACATAGTCTTGAAATAACACGCCGAATTTTAAACGTTGGTCTGTAGGTCTAGCTATATAGCCTCTATTATTTATGTTTTCTTCAGTTTTTAAATACCCAAAACTAACCCAGCTATCATTTCCAGGAACAAACTCTCCATTTAATCTTACATCTAAACCATAAGCGTAAGCTTTTGTAGCATTATCTGCACGATATCGAATACGAACGTTATCTACCGAATAGGCATTTACATCAGATAAGTTTTTATAGTATAATTCTGTAGTTAGTTTAAACGGGCGTTCCCAAAGCATAAAGCTATAATCGTTACCGGCAACTAAGTGAATTGATTTTTGTGCTTTTACATTCGGGTGCACTTGTCCGTTATAATCACGTAACTCTTTATAAAAAGGAGGTTGAGAATACCATCCTCCAGAAATTCTAAAAAGCATGTCTTTATCCCAGTCAGGTTTAATAGAAAATTGCGCTCTAGGACTAAAAATAAATTGGCTACTACTATTGTTCGTAGCTGTTTTTACATTCCAAGTATGCGCTCTAACTCCAATATTCATCCATACTTGATGGTTGTTCCAATTTGCTTTTCTACTAAATTGAACAAAACCAGAAAGACGATTGATATCTACCTCATTTGCTGCTCTAATAGTTCTATAAGGTTCTATAGGTCCAGTAAAAGGTTGGTAAGGTTGGTTGTTTCCTGTATGATGTGGTGGGCGTACAGAAAATCCTAAAGAATCTATAACTTCCCATTCACGAATACGATCTTTTATGTTTTCAGTTTGGTATTTAATTCCTGCTCTCCATTCGTTTTGCCCATCTTTTAAGATAGCCCTAAGTTGCATACTACTTATTAAAGCATCTAAATCGTTACGTGCATGATTTATTTGCGAACCAATTCCTTGAGAAAATTTTACATTTCCGAAATTTTCTGAACCAATATTGCTGTCTACTTCCCCTAAATTATACGAAGCAGCAATATCAAAATGTTCTTCTTCTTGGGTGTTAAAAGAAGAAACAGTTCCTGTTATTTTTAAATCTTTGTTTACTTGATATTCGGCAGAAAAAGCTCCAAAAAGTGTTTTAAATTGATCTTGTTCCTGACCTCTATAAAAAACTATTAACTCTAATGGATTTGCTAGTGTACCAAATCGTGTTTTTCGTGTTAAAGGTTGATAATTATAGTTGTTTAAAGAAAAGTTGCTTAATAAGTTTAACGTAAGTTTATCAGTAGCTTTGTATGATAAAAATGCTTGAACATCTGTAAATTTCGGTCTAAAATTAACTTCTACTTGTTTGCTGTTTACAAACAAACTATTATCTCGATAACGGACACCAACAATAGCACTTAATTTATTATTTAAAAAAGTATCTTCAATAGAAAAACTCCCCCCTAACAAACTTAGATCTAATTTAGCCGAAAATTCAGTAGGTTTTCTGTAAGTAATATCTAAAACAGAAGAAAGTTTATCGCCATATTTAGCTTGAAAACCACCTGCAGAAAAATTAATATTTTGGACTAATTGTGGATTTATAAAACTTAACCCTTCTTGCTGTCCAGAACGAATTAGAAATGGACGGTATACTTCAATTCCATTAACATACACTAGGTTTTCATCAAAATTACCACCACGTACATTGTATTGAGTACTTAATTCATTGTTATTACTAACACCAGGAAGTGTCATTAAAATATTTTCTACTCCAGCGTTTGCTCCTAATATTGTAGTTGCCTTTTTTGCTTTTATTTTTGTAATTCCTTGTGCTTCTTTCTTTAAATTTTTAATTACTACCTCTTCTAGTTCTTGTGTTTTAAAATTTAGAGTAGGAGAGTAGTCAAATATTTTTCTGCCTCTTGATGTAAATTTTTTAACGATTATTTTATAAGATACATGGCTAAAAGTTACAGAAACCGTTTTTCGCATAGGAATGGTAAATTGATAGCTTCCATCAGCATCGGTAGTTGTACCTTTAGATAAATAGGAAATAGCAACACCCTCAACAGGTGTGTTAAATTTATTGGTAATTTTTCCTTTTACAGTCACTGTTTTTTGTGCAAAAACTAATGAAGGGAACAGTAGTAATAAAAGTAGTTTTCTCAAGGGTTTTTTAGTTTATTTTTTTGAAAAATGTAGCAGAAAAAATTTTAGTATTTCCCACATTATCAGAGACTACAAGTTTAAAAAGATGTTTGCTACCTACCAACTTTTTATCGGTAAAATCGTAGGTAAGAATTCCTTTTTTATGATTGTATTCCATTAAAACCCAGTTACCATCGATAGTTGCACGGTAATTTTTAATTCCCGATTCACTGTCTTTTATCTTTAGTCTTAAGGTTTTGTTTTTAGAAATCCATTGTTTGTCTTTAAAATTATAGGATTGTATGGTTGGTTTAATTTTATCAAAAAGTAAAGTATAATCTCCTAACACTTTTGTTGTAGTGTACACTTTATTTATTTTTTTTCTTGTGGAAGTGTACCTTGGGTATTTAGAATTGGTAACATTTGCTATATATACATGTTGTTTTTGATTTTCATTTAAAAATGAAGTTTCAAATGTTAGTGTATATCTTTTATCAAGAGGAACTGTTGGGTTATGTATTTTGGCTATTCCGTTTTCTAAAGAGAAATCTATAAAACAATCGTTATAAAATGTGTTTTTAGGAAAAGCTATAGTTACATTTTTATGATTAAATTTATTAAAGTCTTTGGCAGTTATTTTATAGTTTGTAGTGTCTTTTTGTTTAAATATTAAATTACTTTCTACTCCTTTAACTGGAATTGTAATTGAAGAAGTGTTATGTTTAAAATCTTTAGCTATAATTTTTACATTATAGCTGGCTCCATTTTCAACTTTTATTTTTCCATTATTCACCAGGTCTTCATAAAGGTTTAATCGATTGGCAGCTACTTTGTGTGTTTTCTGAACTCTACTTTTATAGGTTTTATAATGTTGGTAATCAATTAATAAATTTATGTATTTGCTTTCAGCAAAAGAAAATGTTTCAACATCATGATAATAAACTCTACTACCATTAACTTTCATTTCTAGACTGTAAATACCATTTTTATTTAAAGCACCATTTAACCTATCAAAAACACTAATACCAAATCCAATAGTACCACTAGCATTAATACTCTCACTTATAAATTTATTTTCACCGATGCTTTTAAATGATATAAGGGTTTTTAATGCTGAATTATTTATTCGTGAATTATTTTCTAAAGGATAAGCAATTAGTTTTTTTATAGAAGGACTCTTATCATCAGCAGCATTTAATCCAAAATGCATCGGATTAATAATATGTTCGGTTTGGGTATTTCTTATTTCATAATGTAAATGCGGACCACCTGAACTCCCAGTATCTCCAGTGTAACCAATTAAATCACCTTTTTTAACAGGGAATTTTTCTGGTTTTGGGAAAATATTTCCTGTTTGATATTTTTCTTTTTGGTACTGAATCCTTTTAACGTATTTCTGAATTTTTGGTGCGTATTTTTTAAGGTGAGCATATACTGTTGTGTATCCATTAGGATGTTTTAAATATATTGCTTTACCAAAACCATATTGAGATACTTTTATACGAGAAACATGCCCATTTGCAGGTGCATATATTGGAATTCCTTGCTTTCCTTGAGTTTTTATATCTACACCAGAGTGAAAATGATTACTCCTTAATTCTCCAAAAGTACCAGCAAAAACAATTGGTATTTTTAAAGGTGGCGAAAAATAGTCTTTTGGATATTGTTTTTGAGCATAACTAAAACAGAAAAAGAAGCCTAAAAAAAAGGAGAAAAGAAATTTCAAATTATAACAGTTTTAAACAAAAATACTAAAATTATATCAAAGAATTAGATGCTTAATTACTAGTGTTTTAGTAAAAGATACTAAAAGAGTTGCTATTTAAAATCTATATTAATAACTTTGTGGATATAGTTTTATTCTAAAAAATAAATGAGTAACCCTTTAGAAGCAATTCATTTACTGGAAAATAAGTTGAAAAAAATACTTTCCAATTATGAATTTTTGAAAGAAGAAAATCAAGTTTTGCTTCAAAATAATGCAAAGTTACAAGTTTTATTACAAGAGAAAGAGCAACAGTTAGAAGTAAGAAAAGAAGAATATAAATTACTTAAAGTTGCAAAAACTATAGAAGGCAGTAACGAAAATACAAGAGAAACAAAACTCAAAATAAATGCTTTAGTTCGAGAGATTGATAAATGTATTACTCTTTTGAATTCATAAAAAAGTTCTTTACATGGCGAAAATAAAAGTTAATGTAGTAATTGCTGGTAGAACGTATCCGTTGAGTGTAGAAGACACTGATGAAGAAGAAGGAATGCGTAGAGCAGCAAAAGATATTAATGAATTAATAGCCAAGTTTGAACAAAGTTATGCGGTAGCAGATAAACAAGATGTATTGGCAATGTGTGCATTGCAGTATGCGTCTAAAGCAGAAATAGTATCATTAACCAATACTAAAGAAAACACTGAAGTATTGGAAAAGATAAATGAATTGACTAACTTGTTGGAAAATCATTTATAACGTTCTTTAAAATACATAAAATTAATATACTGCCTACATTAGTACATTGTTTGTTAAACTCAACACTATTTATTTAGAAAGGATGAGTCTTGGTTCGTAAAGCACGCCGATTTAATTTCGGATCCTTGATAAGCCAGTTAGTCCTAAACTTGTTTTTTGGAGTTTATAAAACCCTATTAATGTAGGTTTTTTTATACAATCAAATCAAAATTATGGAAGGAATATTATTCCCTGTTTTAGCAGGGATTATAGGGGTAGCAATAGGATTTTTTATTGCAAAAATGTTAGAGAAATCTAATGCAAATAAATTAATACAGGAAACAAAGAAAGAAGCGAGAAATATTGTAAAAGAAGCGAAAGTTGAGGCGGATGCAATAAAAAAAGATAAAATATTACAAGCCAAAGAAAAGTTTATTGAATTAAAGTCTGAACACGAAAAGGTTGTTTTATCAAGAGAAAAGAAAGTTTCTGATGTTGAAAAGAGAATTAGAGATAAAGAAAGTCAGGTTTCTTCTGAGTTAGATAAAAATAAAAAATTAAATAAATTACTTGAGAAAAAAGATGGTGATTTTAATTATAAATTAGAATTTTTAGATAAGAAAGAGTCTGAATTAGACAAGCTTCACAAGCGTCATGTAGATATGTTAGAGCAAATTTCTGGCTTATCTGCTGAAGATGCAAAAACAGAATTAGTAGCTTCATTAAAAGATGAGGCAAAGGCTGATGCAATGTCTTTTGTTCAAGACACTGTTGAAGAAGCTAAAATGACTGCACAGCAAGAAGCTCGCAAAGTTGTTTTAAACACTATTCAAAGAGTAGGAGTAGAACAAGCTGTAGAAAATTGTGTATCGGTGTTTAACTTAGAATCTGATGATGTTAAAGGTCGTATTATTGGTAGAGAAGGGCGTAATATACGAGCTTTAGAAGCTGCAACTGGAGTTGAAATTATTGTAGATGATACACCAGAAGCAATTATTTTATCTTGTTTTGACCCTGTTCGTAGAGAAATAGCTCGTTTATCAATGCATAAGTTGGTAACAGATGGAAGAATTCACCCAGCTAGAATTGAAGAGATCGTAAAGAAGACTGAAAAACAAATAGGTCAAGAAATTATAGAAGTAGGTAAACGTACCGTAATTGATTTAGGTATTCATGGATTACATCCTGAGTTGATTAAAACTGTTGGACGTATGAAGTACCGTTCTTCTTATGGACAAAACTTATTACAGCACTCGCGTGAAGTTGCAAATCTTTGTGGTATTATGGCTGCAGAAATGGGCTTAAATGCTAAAGCTGCTAAAAGAGCTGGTTTATTACACGATATTGGAAAAGTTCCTGAAACAGAAAGTGAATTACCACATGCTTTATTAGGAATGCAATGGGCAGAGAAATATGGAGAGAAGCCAGATGTATGTAATGCCATAGGAGCTCACCACGATGAGATAGAAATGAAGAGTTTGTTGTCGCCAATAGTACAAGTGTGTGATGCAATTTCTGGAGCTAGACCTGGTGCTCGTAGACAAGTGTTAGATTCATATATTCAACGTTTAAAGGATTTAGAAGATATTGCTTTTGGTTTCAACGGAGTTCAAAAAGCATATGCTATTCAAGCAGGACGTGAATTAAGAGTTATGGTTGAAAGTGCTAAAGTAAACGATACCAAAGCTGCTGAATTATCATTTAATATTTCTCAAAAAATTCAAAATGATATGACGTATCCAGGGCAAGTTAAAGTAACAGTAATACGTGAAACTAGAGCTGTAAATGTAGCTAAGTAATCATTATTGTAAATAATAAATAAAAAGCCTCATCATTTTGATGAGGCTTTTTTTGTTATCTATTATTTCTTCTAGACTTTCCTTTTTGTTCAGGAGTTGCTCTTTTGAAATATTTATTGTTGTGTTTTCTTTGCTTACGTCTTTTTAATATTTTACCTCGTTTACCAATTTTAGCATTTGGGTTTGCTCTATAGTAATAGAAGTTATTATCTTCTTTATACTTACGGTAATTTCTTCTAAAGTTTCTTTTGTAAAAATAAACATCATCATAATCAAATATATTACCAATGTTAATGTCAATATCTATATTGTTATCATTGTAATAAACATCATCTCCACAGTAATCGTTATATTTTACATCTCCATAAAACCTTGGAGTTCCCCAACGATCATATTCAACTCTTAAATTTCCAACTTTAGTTAACTGACCAAAACGGTAACCGATGTAAACACTACCTATTCGTTTTACATTACCTCTACTATCGTAATTAATAAAAGAATTTCCAACACGTCTTACACGTCCTTTAAAATCACGTTCAATTCTAACACCTCGATTTACTCTCTTACGTTTACCATAATAATCTACATATCTAGTGTTTTTGTAATGTGTATTAAAATCAAAATCACCATTTAAAAATACATGAAATTGTACCCCTCTTTCTACAAAGGTAACAGCATCATTGTAACGATATGTAACCCCAATTTTGCTAGTTGATTTGTCTGTGTTATTAGCGTTTACTGTTGCTAATGACATGATTGCTAATAAAAAAAGTATCCCTGTTCTCATAATTGCTAATTTTAGGGTTATGCTTACTCTATGCGCTTTTCGGCTTCCGCGTTTGATGTATAATTTTCAAAGAGCGTGCCAAAATATTTGAGTTTATGATTTTGATAACTTTTAAATAAATTAAATAGGTTTTATCTGTTTGATTATTAGTTGTTTGTAGGTTTGGTAAAAATAATTTAAGTACTGGTAAATTCACTGTTAATTATATTCTATCAAGTGCTTCATAGCCATAGCATACATCATTTTACTAGTATTGGTTTTGTAATTAACCAATTTGGTATTGATTTGTTTGGCTTTTGATTATGGATATAATATAACAACTCCTAGGAGAATTGTCTCGTAGAAGTTGTATGTTGCTATTATCTTTGAATGTATACCCAACCTTTTTGAGTTTTACTTAATTCAGTTTTACCAAGTTTTAAAGTGTAAAAATAAGTTCCAACTGGCAAGTCATCTGTAGCGTTTATTGTAGATTTTCCTGTAGACTTTCCGTTCCAGTCATTTTTGTAATTACTTGTTTTGTATACAAGATTTCCCCATCTGTTATAAACTTCTAACTCATTTTTATTGTATTGCTCTAAGCCTTCAAAAACTAAAGTTTCATTTGTGCTATCTCCATTAGGTGTAAATATGATGTTTACATCATCTAATTTACCATCTACAACACCAGACCCAATTGTAATTATTTCATAATCGTTAGGTACAAATTCATTCGAAGTTACTTGTCCTGTGGTTAAATCTCCTGAAGCATTACTGTTTCCAAGATCTATCCATTTGTTTTGTGCATTACTCCATCCTACTACTTTTAATTGTTTAATGTTACTTGTTATAGCTGAAATATCACTTTGATTATCCCAAGTTAAAGTAACAGTAGTTTTATTAGTTCCTTTTAAATTCCAAAATTCCAGTTGACTAATGTTTTCAATAAAAACTTGTTTCTGATTTGTTAAAAATGATTGAGCAAAAGTATTTGGAGAATTTGGGTCCTCGTTAAAATATGCTCCTTTAAAAGTTGTGTTTTGATTTTGAGTAGGTAACTTCATTGGTCTTAATCTGTTGTCATCACCTATTGGAAATGTAAATTCATTAGTTCCAGTAACTGAAGTATATCCATCTACATGTCTGTTGTCGTCTTCACCAGCATAAAAATCATGTTGCATAAAATCTAAAGAAATGTCTGAATTTGATTTTGGAGTTAAAACTTTACCATTTATAAAGCTTAATTCATTAGTTACACCTAAAGAATTTTTTAATTCTACATTATTAGTAGCGTCTATTTCTACATTGTAAAAAGTAGCTTTATTGTTTCCTGTTATAGTTCTAGTCTCACTATCACTATAAAATCCAGCTAACCCCTCATTGTCATTATCTAGTGTGCCATCATTCGTTAAATCTGTATGAAATCCAATGCTAGCATTTGCATGCATTTTTATATTTCCATAATTGTGAAATGCAGTTTGAGCACTTATAGAGTATGTAAATAATAATACGGCTATTTTAGTTATTGTTTTCATAATCATTGATTTAAAATGGTTGTCGCTTTGTAAATGTTTCGTTGTATTTACACTTCAAAGGTGCTTTAAATCAATAAGTATTACTGGGAGTTTTAGTTGAACAGTGTTTTTCTAAAGATTAGCGGATTTACTCATAATAATGATAGTAAAAAAAATACCATTTAACGTACGTTAAATGGTATTCGTATAAGTTTTAATTATTTTAAAATTAAGTTGTGGTTGTTTTATCTTTGAATATAAACCCAACCTTTTTGCTTTTTATTTAAGTTGTCTTGACCAAATTTTAACGTGTAGAAGTAAGTTCCAACTGGTAAGTCATCATTCTCCTTTATGGTAGCTCTTCCATTAGATTTTCCATTCCAATCATTTTTATAATTAGTTGTTTTATATACAAGGTTTCCCCATCTATTATATACTTCTAATAAACTTTTATTGTATTGTTCTATTCCTTCAAAAACTAAAGTTTCATTTGTACTATCCCCGTTAGGTGAAAATATGATGTTTACATCATTTAAACTACCGTCTGCAATTCCAGAACCAATTGTGATTATTTCATAGTCATTTGGTATAAACTCATTTGAGGTAACTTCTCCTTTTATTAAATCACCAGAAACATTACTGTTACCTAAGTCAATCCATTTGTTCTCAGTTTTACTCCATCCAACTACTTTTAATTGCTCAATAGTATTTGTTATTGCTGCAATATCACTCTGATTATCCCAAGTTAATGTTATCGTTGTTTTATTAGCTCCTTTTAAATCCCAAAATTCAAGTTGGCTAATGTTTTCAATAAAAACTTGTTTTTGATTCGTTAAAAAAGATTGAGCAAAAGTATTAGGTGAATTCGGATCTTCGTTAAAATATGCTCCCTTAAAAGTTGCGTTTTGATTTTGAGTTGGTAAAATCATTGGTCTTAATCTGTTATCATCTCCAATAGGGAATGTAAATTCCTCAGAACCTAAAACAGTAGTATAGCCATCAACATGTCTATTATCATCTTCACCAGCATAAAAATCATGTAGTATAAAATCTAAAGAAATGTCTGAATTTGATCTTGGCGTTATAACTTTTCCATTTATAAAACTTAATTCATTTGTAATACCTAAAGAATTTCTAAGCTCTAAATTATTAGCAGCATCTATTTCTACATTGTAAAAAGTAGCTTTATTGTTTCCTGATACTATTCTTGTTTCATTATTGCTATAAAAACCAGCTAAACCTTCATTGCTATTGTCAAGAGTACCATCATTTGTTAAATCTGTGTGAAATCCAATACTAGCATTAGTATGCATTTTTATATTACCATAATTGTGAAATGCAGTTTGAGCACCTACAGAATAAGTAAATAATAATATAGTTATTTTAGTTATTGTTTTCATAATACCACTGTATTAAACTTTCATTTAGTTAAAAACTGCTTGGTTGTCGGTTTGTAACTGTCTTCATTACACTATGTTGTATAATTCCCTACATCTACGCTTCAAAGGTGCTATAAATCAATAAATTTTGATTTAAAACTTAGTTGAAGTGTATATTTCTTCTGGTTAGTGGATTTGTCTTTAGGGTAAGGCTTTATTATCGTTATTCAACGTACGTTAAATTGCATTTCAATTAATTATAACTGAATTATAAGTTAACAAAGCATATAAAATAATTATGATAATACCCGCATATTATTATAGTCTTTTTATATACTCTAAGACAAAAATGTTTAATAGTTAGGTTAACTATTATTGAAGTAGTAGTAGGTTTATGATCATTTAATTGTTATAATTTTAAAGAGGATTAATTTTTAATTTTAAAGCTGCAAAAGTAATACATATTTTTTAAACTTTTCAACTTTTGTTTATTTATTTTTGATTTAACTAGTAGATTATTAGATAGTTATGTTTTGTATCTACTTGGGTTATTTTCTCCAGGCAATTTCAATTAATACTTGAGGGAAATCAATACTATTGCCATTGCAATAAGCTTGAATAAAATCTCCTTCATTAACATTTACATTTATTGTGTTATTATGATTTCCTTGTACACTAGTCATTGTTAAAGACGTTATAACAGTTGTAACATCATTTTTACGTATTTCTATAGTCCAAGTTTGATTAATGTTAGTCTGAGCACTAATTGCCGTAATTGTACCATTCCTAATCATGCGCCAGCCATTATTATTAGATTGAGCCCCGTTAAACTGCCTCAAATATTCATTTGTAGTATTATTGCTATTTCTACCCCAACCTACCATAGTACGATGAACACTTAGCCATTTAGTCCTTGTATTGTCATATATGTATAAAATTCCATCTGTACTGTCTACATACATTTGTCCACCACTTGTGCCGGTAGGAGTAGTGGTGTTTGGCTCAATTTTAAAAGGCACGTCTGTACTTTTGGTATGTAATTGAGCATCAATTGTTGAAGCTGAAAAATCACCTATTCCAACTTTACCATTCTTGTAAATTTCACTATCATCTTTGTCAGCTGTAAGATTATCATCTTTACCTAACCATGTGTTTTCAAATTTAGAGGAAGATTTCTTTTCTATAACTCCAGTAGCTGTTGTAGTTAAAATATCATTGTCTGCTGTTGTTGTAGCTATATCTCTAACTCTAAGTTTACCGTTTACATCCAATCGCTCGCTTGGAGCATCGGTGTTTAATCCAATATGACCGTTGGTGTTTAGAATATTAAAGGTTTCATCATGCCAAGTACCGTCATTTCTTGTTATGTAAAAAGCGTCCGTGTTTCTTCTACCAAATGCAAATTTTGCTACCCCAGCGTTTTCAAAAGTAAACGTGTTAAAGCCTCCATCTGTATCATTGAAATTAATATCGGGTTCTGTCCCTTGAACACGAATAATTCCAATACCATCAGCAAGATCTTTGCTTATATGAAGAGGGCTTGTTGCTCCAGATATTCCTATACCAACATATTGATTTGATTGATTTATTCTCATAGCCTCTACATTGTTTGTTCTAAGTACTAAATCTTGTCCGTCACTAGTTCCTAGATAGTTAGTCGTAGGGTTTGTTCCCGCATTACCAGTTAAAGACCAAAAATTATTTGCTAAGGATAACCAAGTTGTTCCATCCCATACTTTAATGGTATTTGGTGTTGTACTTGTGTCAAACCAAATATCGTTTTCTAAAGCTATAGGAGTAGGTGTGTTAGGATCTGTTGCTGACGTATAAACATTATTATTGTTCACAGTGTTCACAGTTCCTTTATTATCAACAACATTAATTTCCTGAGAATATGTAGAAAAAGAAAATAATATTAATAAAGATGTAACTATAAATTTTATTATGTTACTATAGTTTATCATAAAATTGTTTTAATAATATTGTTTTTTAATGATTAAATACCCCAAAATGTGATTGCATTTTGCTCAATTTCTTGTATTTGAGCGGTTGTAATATCAGTATTATACATTATAAGTTCTGTAAAACTTGTTGTTGCATGATTTCCTGACTGATTGCCATTTGCCCATCCTATAGCAAAATCTTCAGTTCTAGTACATCTACCATTATTGTACACTCCATTAAAACGTTGTGTTCCCCCAGAACGCGCAATAGTGTTTGTGTTAGTTTTCATAAAGGTATATATTTCCCAGACATTTGTATTTGCGTTATTATTAAAAGAACGTGTCGGATTGCAGCAAATACCTGGGTCAAAATATAAGTTTCTATTATTCCAGTTAATATGAGTTGACCACCTATTAGCACCTGTTAAAACACCAAAAGAATGTTGACTCTTATTAGTTGCTCTAGCAATTGTTATTACTGTTCCTTCATCTCCAGAATTAGTTACATCTTGTATTCCATTTGGAGTATTAACAATTAAATGATCATTTGAACCATCTCCTTGAAAATAAGGATTGTTTGTGTCTGGATAAAACCGAGGTTGTCTATTTCTGGTTGTTTGAATTGCATCTCTTCCTAATCCGCTTTGATCATACCATGTATGAATAAAAACATTATTACCTGCTCTCCATGTGTTTATGGCATTGATATCTACAATATCATCATCTCCCCAACTGAAATCTTGTTCAGCATTATCACCAGCTCTTCTTAATCTGATTAAAGGACCATTGTAATCGCTTTCAATAACTCGCATTGAAAAAGCAAAACTAATATTTCCTAAATTTTCATCAAGAATATGATGAGGCTTCATCGTGGGGAAATTATTGTATTTAACTATTTGACTAAAAGTGAAAGAATTAATACAACAAAAAAATAATAAAATAATTTTTTGTTTCATCATAATACCTTGTTTATCTCCTTAAATCTCCAGTTAAATGGAAGTTATTAGTGCTAGTTGCTACTAATCCAGCTCCAGCATCTTTGCCTGCTGTTATAAATCTAGAAAGTCTATTTAAAACAGTAACTCCAGCAGCTCCATTAATTGTAACTCTTCCGTTTCCTGTTTGGTATATACTTATATTGTAACCAATAGGTAAACCAGTCGGAACAGTAAGTGTAATGTCTGTTGCGCTATTAAATGTTATTATTTTTCCATTATCTGTAGCAACTAAGGTGTAATTAGTAGTTTTATTAACTACGCTAGCTAAGTTTATGTCTATCCAATCTGTTGCTGTACCTGTAGAAGATAAAATTTGTCCCGATGTCCCTTCGTCTCCATCTTTATCTTTAAACATAGCCCCTAATTGCATGTTATTGGTAATATGCAAACTCTCACTAGGTATATTATTACCTATGCCTAACCTGTTATTGGTATTGTCCCAAAATAAATTGCTGTTATTTTGAGTGGGTTTACTATCAGTTCCTGCAAAAAAAAGAGAACCAGTAGTGCCAGTATGAGCTATGTCTACCCAAGCAGTACCATTCCATATATTTATTGAATTTGGATTGGTACTAGTGTCAATCCAAATGTCATTTTCTAAAGCTACAACTGTAGGTGTATTTGGATTGGTAGCAGAGGTAAAAACATTATTGTTATTTATGGTTTTTATAGTTCCTTTTTTGTCAATTACACTAACTTCTTGAGCATTGATTTTTAAAGAAAAAAAAATCAATGCTAAAGTCAGTGTCAATTTTAGAAAACTATTATTAACCATTAAAAGTTGTTATTTGATGTATTGGATTTCTACAACATCACCAGCGTACATTGGCAAGTCAGTTGCACTATATGTTATAGTAACTGTGTCAGCAGTGACAGCAAAATCTGTTCCAAATCTTAACTTTACACCATTTCTGTAAACGAATAATTTAGCAGCAGTTGTAAGAGCTGTTAAAGTAGGTAATCCTGTAACAGTAATATCAACATCAGCAGCAGCATTGGCACCTTGTGTATAATCTACTCTAATTCCATCTACTTTTAATAAGTCTGATAATTGCATTTTTTGAACTGCTCCAGATGCTTCGTCTCTAATTAATACAGTAAATCCAGTACCAGCACCTCCATGAGCTTCACGATCGACTGAGTTTGTAGAGGCTGTACTAGCATCAGTAACTAATTGTAAGCCATCTAAAGCAAACTCTTTTGCAGCATCAGCTGTAATATAAGTATTGTCTGTTAACACACCACCTAATTGCCAAGTAGTAATAACACCACCAGCTGGAGTTGTATTAGTAAATGATGTTAAACCATTTACGGCTTGTAAATACTTAATAGTACCTTTATTATCTACTAATTTTACTGCTGTGTTTGATGAGTTTAACGTAGCATTAGCTTGTTGAGTTATATCACCAGTAGTTGTTTGTGCATTCGCAGTACCAATAGCTAATAAACCAATGACGGCTAAAGCTAATTTTAATTTGTTTGTAATTGTTTTCATAATTGTTTTAAGATTTATATATAGGGTTTAATAAAATTGAACTATTCTTATTTGATCACCCTGATAGCATACAGCTTCAGGTTCTATTTCTATTGTTGTATTGTTAACAACAGTAAAATCTATTCTTACGCCGTTTCTAAAAACATTTACTTTTTTAGAATCGCTAATAAGTATAGATGGGGTAAATTGTAGTTGCCCGTTAGTAGCAACTATTTCTGTAACTTCTTCTCTGAAAAAGTTAGAAGGAGAAATTTTTCTTAATTGACCTGTAGTTTTATTTACAGTTACTATATCGTCTTGTGTTGTATTACCATCCTGTAAACCTATTATAGAAAGTGTGTTTATAGCCGAAGCTTCTATAATTGTAGGTTTAATTAATGTACCTCCTAATTCTATAGTAGTACCAGAACTATTGGTTACAGCCGACAAACCATTATTTGCATTTATATTTAAACTTGTACCTCCACCACTACCAGTGCCTACCCAGTTTGTGCCATTATAGGCATAGATTTTTCCATTACTTTGGTCTACATAAATATCACCAGCTATAGGTGTTAATGAAGGATTAAAAAGGGGAGGGCCATTACCTCTTGTAGGATTAGAATCAATCTTTACCCAAGAAGTTCCATTCCATATACTAACAGCGTTGTTTTTAGAGTTGTCAATCCAAAAATCACCTGTATTATTAGTTGTAGGCGCAGTTCCTGAAGTTGTTACGTTTATTCCTGTGCTAGTCCCGCTATTGCATAAGTTTTCCCATGAAGTACCGTTAAAAAAGAATACACATTTAATATCTGTATTGTATACTAAAGCGCCTTCAAGTGGCGTTATGGTATTCATAACTGAAGTACTAACTCTACTAATAACTAAAACTTTGTCTGGACTTTCCAATTCTAAAACAGAACTTGGATGGATAACAGAAGGGTTTTCCCCGACTTTTACCTGTGCGTAAAAAGGGATTTGTACAATAAGGAGAAGTATTAAAGAGATTTTTATCTTCATACCTTGGGGGTTAGTATTACAATAATAATTAATTTTTTTGTTATAAAAAATAAATTTCAATAGAAAAAATATATTTTATTCTTTTGACACAGAGTTTTTTAAAAGGTCACAAAGATAGATTAACTTTTGTTTAACTTGGAAATTAGTTTGGTGTAATTAATTAGCTTTTTTACATCTTTAAGTAAGCCTAATGTTGTTCTATAAGGTACTTTATTTTGATCGTGATTAAACCTTGCTATTTTATTTATTTGTTTCCAGTGTTTTCTAATTTCTTTTAAGGCTTTAGGGTAGTTAATGTTTTGTGAATCATATATATGTGTAGGTTCCGCTAAAATTCCATTAAGTTCTAAAATTTTAAAATCACCTTTTTCTACATCATTAAAAGAATTGTATTTAAGGTCTAATCTTCCGTAATACCAATCATTTGTTTGATTGTTTAAATTATTAAAAGTTTCTTCGAGTTTTTTTGATATAAGATGATTTCCATTTATAAAACGCGTTCCTTTTGAATGATTTCCTATTGAAGATAATTTTATTTTTTCCCCTTTAGGTATAATCTGTTCTAAGTTTATATTGCAACAACCTTCTTTAAATAACTCTATATAAATTTTAGCTCTTTTATCATTTTTAATAAGTTCTTCTATTGTTGATTTTCCATCACCAATAACATGTAAAAATTCTTTTAATGTAATCGATGTAATCTTACCTTTCTTTTCATTTGGTATACGATGATAAAAGATCCCACATTCATTCTCTTGAGTTAAAAATTCTTGAACTAAAACATCAATTGGAAATTTTTTTAAATAGCTAATTAGAGTATTTTCATTTTCAATTTTTTTAACCAATAAACCTCTAAAGCCTACATCTGGTTTAGCTATTAAAGGATATGTTATTTGACTTTGGTTAACTTCTTTTAAAGTCAACTCAATGTTTGAATTTGCTTTATGGAATATTGTTTTTGGGAGATATTTTTCTGGTAATAGTTGAAGTGTTTTAAACTTAGATTCTGTACCAATACCAGAGTTCTCAATCCCAGGATTTGTAGCTGTGTAAAATACTAAACTCCCTGCTTTTATTGCATGATAAAAAGCAAAAGGAATATTAGGGATATAGAACATATAAGATGGCCAATGCTCCCAATTAAAGAGTTTTTCAATTTTGATATTTGATCTCAATTTATTTCTGAAATAGATTATCTAAAAATGCTTTTATAGTTTTAAACCCGTAGTAAACGGTGAATAAAATTAAAAAAACACCTAAGGTTAGTAAGATATAAGCAATAAATTTCTTAGGACTTTCAGTGAAAATTCGTTGAGCTTTAAAACCAAAACTTAAAGTTATTGGAGATAAAATTAATAGACCTAATAGGATTAAAAATTTCTTAACTACTTTGTCGAAAGTTTTAGGTTTATTCATTGGTAAAGTTTTTAATAGCTTCTTTAACGTTTCCGTATTTTTCTAATAATTTACTAGCTGCTTTTTTGTCGATATTAAGTTCAGAAACTAACATGTTTTCACCTCGATTCACGAGTTTATTATTAGATAATTGCATATTAACCATTTTATTTCCCTTTACTTTTTCAAGCTGAATCATTGTTGTGGTAGAAAGCATGTTTAAAATTAATTTTTGAGCTGTACCTGCTTTCATTCTTGAACTTCCGGTAACAAATTCAGGACCAACAATAACTTCTATAGGGAATTTAGCTGTCAATGCTAATGGGCTTTTTAAATTGCATGTAATACATCCTGTAATAATATTTTTTTCATTACATTTTTCTAATGCAGAAATTACATAAGGTGTGGTTCCGGAAGCAGCAATACCAACAACAATATCTTTATTTGAAATATTGTGTTTTTTTAAATCTATCCATCCTTGTTCTGTTGAATCTTCAGCAAATTCTACTGCTTTTCTAATAGCAATATCTCCACCAGCAATTAATCCCATTACTAGGTCGTGAGAGACACCAAAAGTAGGAGGGCATTCACTAGCATCAAGAATACCTAGGCGTCCACTCGTACCAGCTCCTATATAAAATAAGCGTCCACCTTCTTTTAGTTTTAGAACTATTTGTTCTGTTAGTGTTTCAATTTGAGGTAATGCTTTTTTAACGGCTAAAGGCACGGTTTGATCCTCTTTATTTATGTTTAATAATAATTCAGAAATGCTCATTTTTTCCAAATCATTATAATTAGAATCTTGTTCGGTGGTTTTGGTGAATTTCATAGTTCAAATTTACTAATTATAAATTCTTATAAGCTAAAAAAATAACGTTATTCATTTTTTATTAGAGAGTTTATAATTAGTCATTTTAGAAGTATTATTCAGAATAATGTTTAATTATATGTGTAAAAAAACTAAACTATTTAAAGTTGTAAATAAAAAAAGCAGGTGACTTCTCACCTGCTTTTTTTATAATTATTAATAAATTCTATTAAATACTAGCTAAAATAGAGTTTAATGTTTCGCTAGGTTTCATAATAGAATCAGCTAATTTATCAGTAGGCTCGTAGTATCCTCCAATGTTTACAGCTTCTCCTTGAACTTTATTTAATTCATTTACAATTGTATCTGTACTAGCAGCCATTTTTTCTGCAATTGGAGCAAACTGAGTTTTTAATTCAAGATCATTATCTTGAGAAGCTAAAGCTTGTGCCCAATACATTGCTAAATAAAAATGAGAACCTCTATTGTCTAATTCTCCAGTTCTTCTTGAAGGACCTTTTTTGTTATCTAATAATTTGTCGGTAGCGTCATCTAGTGCTTCAGCTAGTACTTTAGCTTTATTATTGTTGTTTGTATCTCCTAAATGTTCTAAAGAAACAGCAAGTGCTAAAAATTCCCCTAAAGAGTCCCAACGTAAGTGATTTTCTTCAACTAATTGTTGTACATGTTTTGGAGCTGAACCACCTGCACCAGTTTCAAATAATCCACCGCCATTCATTAATGGAACAATAGATAACATTTTAGCAGAAGTACCTAGTTCTAAAATAGGAAATAGGTCAGTTAAATAGTCACGTAATACATTTCCTGTAACTGAAATTGTATCTTTTCCTTCTTTTACTCTTTCTAAAGTGTATCTAGTAGCTTCTTCTTGAGATAAAATTTTAATTTCTAAACCATTTGTATCGTGATCTTGAAGATATTTTTCTACTTTTTTAATAATTTCAGCATCATGTGCTCTGTTTTTTCCTAACCAGAAAACAGCAGGTGTGTTTGAAGCTTTAGCTCTTGTTACAGCTAACTTTACCCAGTCTTGAATTGGTGCATCTTTTGTTTGACACATTCTCCAAATATCACCTTCCTCTACATTGTGTTCTAATAAAATACTTCCATTAGTATCTATTACTTGAACTTTACCGTTAGAAGCAATTTCGAAAGTTTTGTCATGAGAACCATATTCTTCAGCTTTTTGAGCCATTAAACCAACGTTAGGAACCGTTCCCATTGTTGTAGGATCAAAAGCTCCGTTGTTCTTGCAAAAATCAATAGTCTCTTGATATAATCCAGCATATGAGCTATCTGGAATAACTGCTTTTGTATCTTGTTGTTTACCTTCTTTATTCCACATTTGTCCAGAAGTACGAACCATTGCAGGCATAGAGGCATCAATAATTACATCAGAAGGAACATGTAAGTTGGTAATTCCTTTGTCAGAATTAACCATGGCTACATCAGGGTTGTTAGCATATATTGTTTCAATGTCAGCTAAAATTTCTGCTTTCTTTTCTGCAGATAATTCTTCAAGGTTACTTAGTAAATTTCCAAAACCATTATTTACATCAACACCGATTTTTTCAAAAGTTTGACTATGTTTTGCAAATAAATCTTTAAAGAAAACACGAACAGCATGTCCAAAAATAATAGGATCAGAAACCTTCATCATGGTTGCTTTCATGTGTAAAGAAAATAATAATCCTTTTTCTTTAGTATCTTTTACTTGTTCTTCTAAGAAAGTTAATAATGCTTTTTTGCTCATTACAGAAGAATCGATTACTTCCTCAGCTAATAAAGAAACTTTTTCTTTTAAAACTCTTTTGTTTCCATTAGCATCTGTGTGTACGATTTGTACATCTGTTGCAGTAGGAACTGTGGTCGATTTTTCACTATGTGCAAAATCTCCATCTGTCATAGTAGCTACATGAGTTTTAGAGTCTGAACTCCAGGCTCCCATAGAATGAGGGTTCTTTTTTGCGTAATTCTTCACAGCCTTAGGAGCTCTACGGTCTGAGTTTCCTTCACGTAAAACAGGATTAACTGCAGATCCTTTAATTTTGTTATAACGTGCTAAAATTGCTTTTTCTTCTTCAGTATTAGCTTCTTCTGGAAAATCAGGTAATGCATATCCTAAAGTTTGTAATTCTTTAATTGCAGCTTTTAATTGAGGAACAGAAGCAGAAATATTAGGTAATTTTATAATATTTGCCTCAGGTTTCTTTGCTAAATCACCTAAAAAAGCTAAAGCATCTTCTACTTGTTGTTCTTTTGTTAGGTAATCTGAAAAATTAGCAAGAATTCTTCCTGCTAAAGAAATATCTTTAGTTTCTATCTCTATGTTTGATGATTTTGTAAATGCTTTTACAATTGGTAAAAACGAACGTGTAGCTAACGCAGGAGCCTCATCCGTTTTTGTGTACATAATTTTAGCAGTCTTGTTCATATTTATAGGTAAAAAATTAAATTAATTTTGAAGTGATGCAAATTTAAGAATTCGGATTGAGTTTTTTGATGCTAAAATGTTATTAATTAGGGTGTTTTATTGAGGATTTGATAAAATAAAGAGAAGTGAAATAGTTTTTGTTATTAAATATAAAAGCCATATCAAACAATTTCTTGTCTAATATGGCTTTCTTTTGAAATAGTATTTGCACTGACCTGTATTTCTACATTATCAAATAAAACAGTATTTATGTTGTCTCCTTGGAAATAACTGCTTAACTATTTCAAGTAGAAACATAACTTTAAAGACATTCTATCTATAAAATATATGTTTCTTTGCTTTTAACGAACTATAAAATTAAATGTATTAATAGTTACTTATAACTAATAATTATAAATTATAAAATAACTTATAATTATTTTAAATTGATATTATTTACAAGTTTTAATAGTGTTTAAAAGCAATATATAAAGAACGTTACTTTATGAATTTACTTTTAATGATTTATTACAGTGTGCACCATAATTTAATATCAATTAAAAATAAGTTCTACACAAAGGTATGTTTTCAATTTTCTATACTAAAATATTTAACGTTTTAAATATCAACACGATATGAACGAATGTTATTAACATTTGTGAATAAAAAAGCACCATATTTAAATATGGTGCTTTTGAGTTTCTTGAGTAAGAAAAAATCTTAGTTTCTTCTTTCTTTAATTCTTGCTTTTTTACCAGTAAGACCTCTAAAGTAGTAAATACGAGCTCTACGTACTTTACCAGTTTTGTTTACTTCAATTTTTTGAATAGCTGGTAAGTTTAAAGGGAAAATACGTTCAACACCTATAGTACCAGACATTTTTCTGATAGTAAATGTTTCTGAAGCACCCGAACCTCTTTTTTGAATTACAACTCCTCTAAAGAACTGAGTACGCACTTTTTCTCCTTCTCTAATTTCGTAATACACTGTTATAGTGTCTCCTGCTGCAAATTTTGGTAATTCGTTTTTTGTTACAAATTCTTCTTGAACAAATTTTACTAAATCCATCTTAATAAATATTTATATGGTTGTTTAAAAACAACATTCACGATTTTCGTCAGAGGTTGATTTTGTGGCTGCAAATTTAATATTTATTTTCTAATTATTGAATGTAAAGTGATAATTATTTTTTGGCTATTGTTTTCTTGAGTAATTTTAATAAAGAGTTGTCTCAAAGTTAATTATGATGTTAATGTTTAAAAATACTTAAAGTTGAATTGATGTTTTTTGAACATTCTTAAAATAGTTTTATACAGACGAAATTAAAGTATAGAGCTAAGTTTTGGATAGCTTATTTTATTTAGAGTATTTAAGATGTTTATTATATAATATTTTGATTTTCTATGATTAAATGAGTCCTGATTTTTGAAAAATATGTCCTAATTAGAGAAATGAATCCTAAAACATGTTATAGGATTCATTAGTAAATAAAGGCTTTACTATGCTTTATACTTTTGTCAATCAATGATAAAAAAGAATTATAGTAAAGTGTTTTTGTTATGAATTATAGTAGCGCTATTTCCTCCAATGTTAGAGTTAAAAAACAAAAGTATATTTTAATTAATTTACTTTTGTCAATAAAAAAACAAGTGTTTTTAGTTTATGGAGTGTTTTTTTTAAGCTCTCTATTTTTAGTAAGCATGGTTAATAAGTTTTCACTTCATTTATACATTAATAAATTTCACACTTCTTTCTTAGATTTCTTTTTTAAGTATGCAACACATTTAGGTGATGGTGTTATGTTTGGTTTGTTGACTTTGGTGTTCTTTTTTATAAAGAAAAGAATAGCATTGATTTTTCTAGTAAGTGGTTTATTAACTCTTTTAGTAACACATTTTTTTAAGAAAATAATTTTTAAAGGTATACCTAGGCCAGTTGAAGCTTTAGGTGAAGAAAGTTTATATTTAATTAAAGGAATAAAAATAGCATACTGGAATACATTTCCATCTGGACATACTATAACAGCTTTTGCAATTTTTACTATTTTATGTTTGTATTTTAGAAAAAGTACTTGGCAATACTTATGGTTAGCATTAGCACTTGTAGCTGGTGTTTCACGTGTATATCTTTCTCAGCATTTTTGGATTGATATTTTTGTAGGATCTACTTTAGGTATATTAATAGGTTTTGTAAGTATGGGGTTATTTTATTCAGAAAAAAATGTGTTAAATTAATGAAGTTGCCATATAAAAGAGTCGCAATAGGAATTATAGTTCTAGGAACTGTATTAAGACTTTTTTTAGCGGGGAATTTAGAATTTGGAAATGATGAAGTTTATTATTGGTTGTATGCTAAATACCCAGATTTGAGTCATTTTGATCACCCTCCAATGGTTGGGTTTTTTATTCAGTTTTTTACAGGGAATTTATATTTTGATTCAGAGTTTTTCATTAGGTTAGCTGCTATTATACCTACAAGTATAAATATGTATGTTGTTTTCTTAATAGGGAATTATATTAAGAATGAGAAAGCTGGTTTTATTGCTGTTTTATTATATCATTTACATATTTATGGGTTTATAATTGCAGGAACATTTATTCTGCCAGATGCTCCTTTAGTATTCTTTTGGTTGCTAAGTTTTTATTTTTTTATACAAGTTTTGCCAAAGAAGCCTAGTAAAGAATTGTATACTAAGTTATTTTTAGCGTTTTTCTTCTCTGCTTGTGCAATATATTCTAAATATCAAGCTGTATTTTTATTATTTGGAGTTGTCTTGTATGTAATTCTATTTTCTAGGTTGTGGTTGAAAAATATATTGTTTCATCTAGGGTTTATTTTTCCTTTTTTAGCAGTTAGTTTAATACTTTATTGGAATTATGAAAACAATTTTATTAGCTATAAGTTTCACAATGATAGAGTTTCATTGTTTAGTTTTAATTTTAATATAAATTCATTTATAAGAGAAGTCTTAGGACAGTTTATTTATAATAATCCATACATAGTTGTTGTTTATATTCTAGTGCTAATTTCTTTTTTTAGAAATAAGTTTAGTGTAGATAAATTAATACAGTACTTTTTTTATTTATGTAGTCTGCCATTAATTATAACCACAATATATCTTTCATTATTTAGAAACACATTGCCACATTGGTCAGGAGTATCTTATGTTACATTGCTACCAATTATAGCGGTGTTTATTGTAGAGAAAAAGAATATCATAAAGAAATTATCAGTGGGTATATTGAGTTTTTCAATAGTATTAATTATAGTCACATTAGTAATTAATAATGGATGGATGTTACCAGATTCTTCTTCAGAAAGTGAAGAGAAATTAGGTAAGAATGATGTTCTATTAGATATGTATGGATGGAGGCAAGCTTCAGAGAAACTATCAGTTGTTTTTAATGAATATGATTTAAAAAAAGTACCTATTATTTCAGATAATTGGTATCCAGCTGCTCATATAGATTATTACATAGCTAGACCTAATAAAATGAAAGTTTATGGAGTAGGAACTTTAGATAAAATACATAAATACTATTGGATTAATAATATCAATCCAAAATTAGAGAAGGAGGTTTTATATATAACCGATGGCAGGAACTTTAAAGATCCAGTAACTTTATTTAAAAACGATTATCAAAATATTTCAATTATAAAAACTATTCCAATTACAAGGAATGGTGTAATTGTAAAAAACGTGTTTCTGTATAGGTTATCTAAGGTTTAGTTTGATAATTTTTACAGTAGTAAACCCAAAATTTACGAACTTCATTGTTTCTAGAATGAAGTATTATCGGTTTTAATTCAGTAACAGAATCAAAATAGGGAAGAAGCTTTTGAGGTAAATTTCCTTTCATGTTTTTATTATTGAATCGTTTATCTGAGTCTAAAAAAATTGCATCTTTATTATTTAATAAGGATAAGTTATCTCCTAAATAATCAAAATGTAAAGCCGGTAAACCAATAATATTTTGTGCATATACTTTTTGGTCCATGAAAAAATTTAAAGCAGCTGATGTTTTATAATTATCATCTGCAAAAACAAAAGTATTGGTATATGTTTCCTGAAGTTCTTTTGTTTTATTAGCTAATTCATTCCAGCCTACCCAAGTATCATCACTTTTAATAGGCACAATATAGAATAAGATTTGTAGACTCAATAATAAATGAAGTACTACCGATGTTATTACTTGATATTTAAGTAGTTTTTTAGTAACAAACATTCCTGCTAAAAAGATACCTGTTATATAAGAAGGCATCATCCAGTTTAATTTAACCCAATAAATGGGAGTAATAGCAAAAAAGCCAACAAAAGTAGGAACAAAAAATACTAATAGAAATAATGTTTTATTACTTGGTAGTTTGAATTTAGTAAGTGCTTTTTTTATGTATTTGGTTGTAAGTAGTACTATAATACCAAATAATACAGGTAATAATAGAAACAATTGATGACCAATAGCTCCAAAGAAGTATTTGGGAGATAATTTGAATTTTGAAATATCTCCGGTTCTATTTGAAGATTGGAAAAGGAATGAAGCAAAATCATGTTCATAATTCCACCACCAAACAGGAAGGGTAACTAAAGCAGAAATCACTAGACTTAACCACAACCAAGGAGATAAAAATAATTTCCTGTATTTATTAGAGAAAAGTAAAAAAGCAATTAAACCAAATTGTAATAATAAAGCAGTGTATTTACTATTAAAAGCTAGTCCCATAGCAATCCCTCCATAAATCCAAAACCATTTCTTTTCTTCAAAAATAGCTTTAAATAAACAAGTTATACTTAATGTCCAGAATAATAATAAAGGAACATCAGGTGTTGAATTAAAAGATAGTATCGAAATAAAAAGAGTTGATGTAATTAATACAATTGCTCTGTTTAATTTTTGCTTAGATAAGAAATTAGCTCCGAGTTTGTAAAAACTAATAAGAGTTAATGAAGTAATTGTAAAATCAGCAAATTTTACTACAAAAACCGATTTGCCAAAAACAGTAGTAAAAGCCCTAAGTATATAGCCTATCATACCAGGATGATCGAAGTATGATAATGATAAATTTTCACCGTAAAAATGATAATAAGCATCCTGAGGCATTAATCCCATAAAAGGAAGGAGCAATAATCTGAATAATTGAAAACCAATAATAATGCTAATTATTGGATGCTGTTTGGTGAAGTTGATAAACTTATTCATCTAAAAGATCTGGTCTAATTTGTTGAGTACGTTCGTATGCTTTTTCATTACGCCATTCTTCTATTTTAGGAAAGTTTCCAGATAATAATATGTCTGGAACTTTCATATCTTCATATTCAGACGGTCTTGTGTATACGGGAGGAGATAGTAGATTGTCTTGATAACTATCGGTTAAAGCAGATTGCTCGTCGCCTAGTACTCCTGGTATTAGTCGAATAACGGCATCACATAAAATTGCAGCTGCCAATTCACCTCCAGTTAAAACATAATCGCCAATAGATATTTCTTTGGTAATAAACTTATCGCGAACTCTCTGGTCAACACCTTTATAATGTCCAGTTAATATAATAATGTTTTCTTTTAAAGATAGTGTGTTAGCTGTTGCTTGGTTTAAGGTTTTAGCATCAGGAGTCATATAAATAATTTCATCATATGATCTTTCAGATTGAAGTTTCTCTATACACTTAGCAATTGGTTCAATCATTAAAACCATACCAGCACCTCCACCAAACTGCATATCGTCAAGTTTTTTGTAAGAACCAATCCCATAATCCCTTAAATTATGAAAATGTACTTGGGCTAAACCTTTATCTATAGCGCGTTTCATCATTGAATGTTCAAACGGGCTTTTAAGTAATTCTGGAGCTACAGTAATAATATCTATTCGCATAGCTGCAAATGTACAAGATTTATAATTTATTTTTCAAGAAATTGATAGAAGGAAACTTAAATTTTTTCTTTTAAAGGAATGCTTTTTTGAAGTTCCTTCTTTTTAGTATTTCCAGGAAAAGTGAGTGATGTACTTGAAAATAAAGTTCCAAAAGTAAGATTCGCATAATATACTTGAGATATTGCATCTTCAACTTGATGAGTAGTTAGTTCTTTTAAAGGGTGTGTAAAAACTGACCATAATATTTCATCAGAAAGTGCATATTTTACATCTAAAGCGGTGTGAAAGTTTGCCACTAATGAGTTTAAAATTAATTCTTCGGTTAATTGTTCTTTTTTAGCAATAGGAGAAATAATTCTCATTCTATTTGCTTTTTTATCAGCAATACATATTAGAATTCTGTCTTTATGTATAAACTTCCATGTGTTATTTTTAACTTCAAGACTATCCGAGTTTTTTGTAATAATCTCACCTAGTTTTTCAATATTCATATTTTGAGCAGAGACAATAGAACTAATAAAAATGAAAAAAAAGAATGCGAACTTCATAGAATAAGGTTTTTAATGAAGTCGAAATCAAAATGAAAAACTGACAAGTTATCTAAGTATTAAGGGAATATTTTATTAAACTTTTTAGGAAGTTCTTTTTTTATTGAAAGATTTTCTTTTGTAAAAGGATGTGTAAACTTTAGAGAAGAAGCATGTAAATACAAACCTTTTCCATTTAAAATTAAACCTTCTATATAATGTTCTTTGTCGCCAAGTATAGGATTTTCAATAGAAAGTAAATGCTTTCTTAATTGATGTTTTCTTCCTGTTTTTGGTTGAAGTAATACTAGGTTTAAATACTTAAAACGCACGGATGGAACAGTTTTTATAACTTCATATGTTGTAAATGCTTCCTTAGAATCAATAGGGAAATCTATTTCTCCATTCCGTTCCATTTTACCAATACCAATAGCATGGTATGTTTTTTGGATTTGTTTTTTTTCAAATAATTGGTTCAAAGCAGTAATACTTGAAGTTGTTTTACCTATTAAAAGAACTCCGCTAGTTGGATAATCCAATCGATGTACTGGTCTTGGACGTACGGCATCAAATAAGGTGCTTTTAGTTAGGTTTTGTTGTAAAGCGTTGTCAATTGTGGCAAATGAATTTCCACTAACTAAAATCCCAGAAGGTTTATAAATAATAGCTAAATAATCATCTTCAAACAATACCTCTAGAGGAAGTTCAAGTCGTTTAAAAGAAGTTGTTTCTTCAGTTTTAAATAATTCTATAAGCTCATTGCCAATTATAAATAGGGCGGTAGAAGCTAGTTTTCCGTTAACAAAAACTAACTCTTTTTTAATAGCTTTTTTAATGCCAGATTTTGTTGGAATTGTTTTAAAAATACCTACTGCATATTCTTGTAATCGAATAGGTTTTTCTAATAAAGGAACTTTATGTGTTTCTATATGTTTCATAAGTTTAGATGAACCATTTCCATGGTTCCATAAAAATCAATATAGATGAAATAATGATTAGAATAAAAGAAAGATATATAATTGATTTTGATTTATTCGAAATTAGAATAATAAATAGAGCGAAAATCTCAAAAATAAAAAGATAAATTACATAAAAATATTTTATATAATTAAGCCCATATAGAGCTCTTTTTTTTCCTAAACTTGTTATGTATTCACTGTAGATATTATAGTTTATTATTAAGAATAAAATATTACAAATAAATAAGAAAGATAAAAAGATGTAATTCGTTCTTTTATGAAGTTTCATTAGAATAAAATCTTTTGATTAAAAACCAACAGCTTTATCATCTCCTCTAGGATCGGCACCTCCTTCTAGTTTTCCGTTAGGTAACACTAAAATACCTTCAACTTTACCTATTACAGGAGCATCTTCTTCATTTAAAGTGTAACCCACTTTTTGTAAATTTTGTTTTACAGTGGTGTCAAACTTATTAGGTTCCATCATAATAACATCTGGTAACCATTGATGATGAAATCGCGGTTGATTAATAGCTTCTTGCATTCCCATTTTAAATTCATGTACATTTAAAATAGTTTGTAGAACAGATGTTATGATTGTAGATCCACCAGGTGTTCCAACAACCATCCATAAGTTTCCGTTTTTTTCAACAATAGTAGGAGTCATTGAACTTAGCATACGTTTCTCTGGTGCTATTTCATTTGCTTTAGCTCCAATTAAACCAAACATATTTGGTACTCCAGGTTTGCTGCTAAAATCGTCCATTTCATTGTTTAAAAAGAAACCTAAATCTGAACAATATAATTTAGAACCATAAGCGCCATTAATTGTTGTTGTAACCGAAACTGCATTTCCAAATTGATCTACAATAGAATAGTGTGTGGTTTCGTTGCTTTCAACCATTTCTATACTTCCATGGGAAACATCTTTGGATGAAGTAGATTTTTCAAAAGAAAAATTATCCATTCTATGTTTAGTATATTCTTTACTTACTAAAGTTTTTAATGGAATTTTTACAAAATCAGGATCACCTAAAAAATGACTTCTATCTGCGTAAGCTCTTCTCTCAGCCTCAGTAATTACTTGTATTGTTTTGGTAGTGTTATGTCCAAATTTATCTAATTCATAAGGTTCTATTGCATTCATAATTTGAGCTAAACAAATACCTCCACTTGAAGGAGGAGACATAGATATAATACGCAAATCATCATATGAAAAGGTTATTGGAGTTCGCCATTTAGCTTCATACTTCGCTAAGTCTTCTTCAGTCATAATTCCGCCATTGGCTTGCATAAATTTTACAAGTCGTTTAGCAGTTTCACCTTTGTAAAATTCATCACGACCATTTTTTAAAATACGTTCTAACGTTTCTGCTAGAGCAGAGTATTTGATGGTGTCGTTTTTCTTCCAATCTTTATCGAAAATTATAGGCTCTTTATTTGTTTTTAGAAAATAAGGTTGGTATTTCTTTATTCTATTTTCTTGCTTTTTGGTAACGATAACTCCTCTTTTAGCTAATTCAATTACTGGAGTTAATATAGTTGAAATAGGTAAGCTCCCAAATTTTTTATGAGCAGCAAAAACTCCAGCGACGGTTCCAGGAATTCCAACTGCCATAGCTCCTAATGTGCTTTTGTTTTTAATAACGCTTCCATCTTCATTTAAAAACATATCTTTAGATGAGGCTAAAGGTGCTTTTTCACGATAATCCAATGCGCCTATTTCGCCATTGTTTTTTCGGTATACCATAAAACCACCACCACCAATGTTACCAGCATAAGGATAGGCAACAGCCAAGGCTAACTCAGTTGCTACCATGGCATCAAAAGCATTTCCTCCTTGTTTAAGTATGCTTGCTCCAATTTTAGAAGCTTCTTCACGTGCAGAAACTACCATTGCTTTGTTAGTGATTAAACCAGTAGTTTTTTCTTTCTCGACTATAGTTTTACAACTAGATATACCAATTAATAGTAAGATGAAGTAAAAAATATTTTTCATAGTTTTTTAAGCAGTTTGATTTAATTTTGAATTACAGAAATTACGTAGATCTTCAAAAAATAAAGTAAAATCTTCCTCTAGTATTTCGTAATGAATTAATAGGTCTTCTGTAGCTAAATTCATTTTTGATTTTCCTTGAGTACGTTTATTCATTCCGTTTAAAACTTCCTGAATACCTTTTGCAAATTGATAATTATATAACCAATTGTATTGTATCATATATGGAAGTAATTCTCTTGTTTTATCTGGAAGTATATTGTTGTTTTCTTGCAGTAAATTATATACCGATTTCACATAGATGTCTAAAGGGATTTGTGAATATTTTTTCCAGTTTCTAGCTAAGAAATGATCATAAAAAATATCTATAATAACTCCATCATAATGACGGTACCTTTCATGTAGTCTTCTTTTACTTTTTCTAACTATGTCATGAGCATCTGTAAAAGTATCTATTTCTCTATGTAGAAGTATGCCTTTTTTAATACCTTCTGAGTAATGTGAAAACTTATTACCTTTAATGTGGTCTGCAATAAAATTACCAATCATTAATTCAGTATTATCTCCAGAGAGGTATAAGTGGGCTAAAAAATTCATTTGATAAATGTAAACAAAAAACCACAACTTAAAAGTTGTGGTTTTAAAAAAAATGTATTTGCACTAGTTTTTTACTGGTGTATTCTTTAAAATTTCTAGTAAAAATTTCCAATATTTTTGTGTTGATGAAATTTGTGCACGTTCATCAGGAGAATGAGCTCCTTTTATATTTGGGCCAAAAGAAACCATATCCATATCAGGATAGTTTTGACCTAAAATACCACATTCTAACCCTGCATGACAAGCAGCTACATTTGGTTTTTCTCCATGTAAGTCTTCATATAACTTAGCTACTGTTTTTAATATTTCAGAATTTATATTTGGTAACCATCCAGGATAAGATCCTGAAAAATCAACATTAAATCCAGCTAATTCAAAAGCAGCACGTAAAGAGTTTGCTAAATCCCATTTGTTTGTTTCAGAAGACGAACGGGTTAAGCATCCTATTTTAATAGCACCATCTTTTACAATAACACGCGCTATATTGTTTGAGGTTTCAACTAAACCATCAATATCCGGACTCATACGGTAAACACCATTCAATGCTGTGTATATAGATTTTATTAAACCTTCTTGAACTCCTAAATCCATAACTTTACTTGGAGTTTCAGCAGGAGTTAATTCAATAGATAAATTTGGTTCTAATGTTGTAAATTCAGCTTTAATATTGTTTATTAATTCATGAATTTCAAATAAGAAAGGCTCTTTAGAAACAGTGTCGATAACAACAGTAGAGAAACTTTCACGCGGTATTGCATTACGTAAGCTACCTCCATTTATTTCAGAAACTCTTAAACCAAAATTTGTAAAACCATCAAATAACAAACGGTTCATTATTTTGTTTGCGTTTCCTAAACCTTTAATGATGTCCATTCCAGAATGCCCTCCACTTAAACCAGTAATTGAAATTTGAAAAGAAGTTGTGTTTTCTGAAGTATCTTCTTCATTGTAGGTTCTTGTAGCTGTAACGTCTACACCGCCAGCACATCCCATACCAATTTCATCATCTTCTTCTGTGTCAAGGTTTAATAAGATTTCACCTTGTAAAACACCACCTTCTAAGCCCATTGCGCCAGTCATACCAGTTTCTTCATCTATGGTAAACAAAGCTTCAATAGCTGGATGCGCAATATCAGTTGATTCTAAAACAGCCATGATTGAAGCTACACCTAATCCATTATCAGCTCCTAAGGTAGTTCCATCAGCTTTAACCCAATCACCATCAACAAACATTTTAATTCCTTCAGTATCGAAATCAAAAACAGTATCTGCATTTTTTTGGTGAACCATGTCTAAATGACTTTGCATTACAATCATTTTACGATTTTCCATACCTGCTGAAGCGGGTTTGCGAATAATTACGTTACCAACTTTATCAACCATAGTTTCAAGATTTAAGTTTTTACCAAAATCAACCATAAATTGAATCACTCTTTCTTCTTTTTTAGAAGGACGAGGTACAGCGTTTAAATCAGCAAAGTTTTTCCAAACTGCTTTAGGTTCTAAGTTTTTTATTTCCGAATTCATTGAGAATTGTTTGTTTAATTTTAAAGTACGAAGATACTTTTTTTAGATGAAATATATTGGTAGCTTCTTTATTGAAAAATTGTAAATTCGCAGCATGGATTTTTCATCAAAATTATTAGAGAATGCTGTAAATGAAGTGAGTCGGTTGCCAGGTATTGGTAAACGAACCGCCCTTCGTTTGGTGTTACATTTATTAAAACAGCCTAATGAGAATACGAAGTATTTAACGGAGGCTTTAACTCACTTACGAAATGATGTGAAATCTTGTAAAAAGTGTCATAATATTTCAGATACAGTTTTGTGCGATATTTGTAATAATCCAAATAGAAATGAAGAGATTGTATGCGTTGTTGAAGACATTCGTGATGTAATGGCTATTGAAAGCACAGCGCAATTTAAGGGGCTATATCACGTGTTAGGAGGTAAAATTTCACCTATTGAAGGAATAGGACCACAGAATTTGAAAATAGAACCATTAATTGAAAAAGTAGGAAATGGTGAAATTAAAGAATTGATTTTTGCTTTAAGTTCTACAATGGAGGGTGATACAACTAATTTTTATATATATAAACAAATTGAAAAATATAATATAACAACATCAACAATTGCTAGAGGTATTTCAGTGGGGGGTGAGTTAGAGTATGCAGATGAGATAACTTTAGGTAGAAGTATTGTAAATAGAATACCGTTTGAGCAGTCTATTAAGGGGTAGTTGTTTTATGATTTGTGTTTTGTAAAGGTACATTTCTGATTAGTAATGTATGGTGGTTTCTTTAGTGTTTGAGTAAAAAAACATCTTTCAGGTAAGGTAAAAGATAAATAAAATTATTATAGGGCTGTAAAATGCTTACCCTATAATAATTTTATAAACAAGAATTATTTTCTTTTATATGTATACGTAAATGTTTTTCCATTTTCATTATCTGTAAAAGTAAAAGTGTTATTGTTGTCTTTAAAAATAACTTCCCTAAGGCTAGGTGATGAGTCGCCAGCTAAGGTAATCCCGTAATTATTCTCGTTATGTCTACTCCATTTACCAGAAGTGGATCCATCATCTATACATTTGCTTTCATATTCTTCAAAAGATGATATAGAGATAGTTCCATTTTCTTCTACATTAAAAGTAGTTTTCTTTTCACAATTACTTACTTCTTTTCCTTGGTAAGAAAACTTATGCCAAGTACCAATAAAAGGGTCTTTAATATTTTGATCTGTGTCAGTGCATGAAAGTAAAAAAAAAATAGAGAGAGTTAAGAGTAATGATTTTTTCATAATTAATTAAATTTGAATTAGATAGGTCTGGATAGGGTAAAAAGTAAGGTAATTAAAAAAAAGCGAACATGAGTTCGCATTTTTTTTAATCCCATAAACCACAACAGTGAGGGTTGATAGGTAAAAGGCAAATAGTAGCTTCTTTAGGTAAAGGAACACATAATTCATTAACAGGAGGTAATACCCCTCCGTTAATAGATTGCTGTTCTGTTTTGTTTAAGGTTTTACCTAAGTTTGAAATGTTTTTAAACATAATAATTAAATTTTTAAGATTAATATCATTAGTATGTTCAAAGAAAAGAAAAGTGTTACCCAAAAATAAATATCAATTTTTTGTAGTTTGAAATTTTATTTTAGAGAAAGTAGTATTTTTTAGAAAAAAAAGAAAAGAAGTTAACTTTCAGAGTCACTTTTTTTCTAATGAAAAAAACAATCAAATTATTAAAAAATGAAAATAAATTTTAATTTATGCTTCAAAGATAGTATTGAAAAGAGAAGCGTTTTAGTGAAATCAGATGAAAAGAATTAAAGTGGGGATGAAGAGTCGTTTTATGAAATTGAAATGTAAATAAGGTGTGATAATTTAAAGGGAGAGAAAGGAGTGCTCAAACTTATAAAATAGTTAGTTGTTTGGTGTAGTATAAAAAAGCTCCCAATAGGAGCTAGGAATACAAAAGGGGTGTCGCAATTGTATATATTTATGACACAGTATTTTATAATAAGTCACAAGAAGTATAAAATAATATTTTAGACTGTTTTATTTTTTGATTAAAAAAACTTTATGTGTGTTTGCTAATTTTGCAAAAGAGTTAATAGATTTAAAATAACTTAACCTACTATGCCCTTCTATTAAATGATAGTTTTTTTCTACTTTTAAATTTGTAGTTTCTAATTCGGGGAAGTCAATTGGTTTTATTACGATAGGTGGTGTGGTCCAAGTTTTATTATTTTTCCAGTAATTAAGATCTTTGGGTTTTAGGTAAGGAAAGCTTTCAAAGTTCTTGTATTTGGATTTTAATTCTACATATGAAGCAAATTTATTGAGTATCGTGAATTTCTTAACTTGATTTGTAGTTAATTCAACTAAATTAAATTTAACCTTATAAAAATTAATAGCAGAGTAATGTTTAATAGTGAATGATTGATTAAAATGTGGATACATCCATTGTTCTAACACTTCGTCAGGGACATGATTAAAAGCATCATTTTCCCTGATTCTAATAAGGTAATCTTGAAAAGATTCGTTAATTAAACTTTTTAGTTCTAAAAAGGAATTTGACATTTTGTGCTAATTTAAAAATTTAACGTAAAATTACTTTTGAAAGTGGGTCAATTTTTTTAAATTAGATAAAGTGAATGAATCTATAGACGAATGATTGTATTGTTAATTTGAAATGAAAATAAACAGGGGTAATTAGAAAATTGATAACTCAGATCTTGTAGTAAACTCTTCGAGAAATTTCATTCCTTTATAAGAATTTCCTTTAGTATTTAGTTTTGGACTCCAAACAGCAATGCTATATTTACCTGGATGTATTGCTATGATTCCTCCACCAACACCACTTTTTCCCGGTAATCCAACCTTAAAAGAAAACTCACCAGATTCATCATAAAAACCACAAGTTTGCATCAAAGCATTAATTCTCTTTGATTGACTTTTGGTTAAAATAGACTTGTTAGTTACTGAGTTTCCTTCATTGGCTAAAAATAAGAAAACTTCCGAAAGTTCTTTGCAGTTCATTTCAAGAGAGCAGAGATCGAAATAGAAATCAAGAACATCAGAGGGTTTGTTTTTAATATTACCAAAAGATTTAATAAAATTACATAAAGCAATGTTTCTAAATCCAACTTCTTTTTCAGAAGCAGCAATTTTACTAGAATAGTTTAATTCAGAATTGTTAGCTATATTTCTAACAAAAGTCAAAAAATCTTCTTTAGGATTTTCTAAATTACTAAGAAGAATATCTGAAATAACAATTGCACCAGCATTTATAAAAGGGTTTCTAGGAATGCCATTATCAGTTTCAAGCTGTACAAGAGAGTTAAAAGCTGTTCCAGAAGGTTCAACTCCAAGTCTCTCCCATATTTTTTCACCAAGAATTTTATAAGCTAAACTTAGTGATAATACTTTTGAAATACTTTGAATAGAAAATTTTTGGTAACAATCACCAATTCCAAAATTTAAATTATCGATTGTTGATATATAAACTCCAAAACTTTTAGAATTTACTTTGGCTAATTGCGGTATGTATGTAGCTAATGTTCCTTTATTGCTTATCTTATCTGTCTTTAGATAAGTCTCTTGAATTATTTCTTTAAAATCCACTCTTCAAATTATAAATTTTCTTTTTTATCTTCATCAATAAGCTCTTGTTCGTATTTGTCCCAAGATTTCTTAGCTCTTACTTTTTTGTAAAAACGAATTCCTATCATTAATAAAATGCCAAAAAGAATAATTCCTGCAACTCCCCAAATCCAATTAATGCTATTTTTTAAAACTGCTAAAAATACAACAGCAAATAAAATTACAGTAGGTGCTTCGTTAAAGATTCTAAGTTTTGTAGATGAATATGTGATTTTATCACGCTGTAATTCTTTGTAAATTTTATGACAAAAACCATGATAAAAATATAATGAAAAAACAAAGGCTAATTTTATATGCATCCATGGCATTTCTAAGTAAATAGGATTTTTCCAAAGCATCCAAAAAGCAAAAAAGCTAGCTAAAAATAATGAAGGCCAGGTGATTATATACCACAAGCGTTTAGACATTAGTTTGTATTGAGTTTGTAAAATAGTTTTTGCAGGCTCTTCTTTTTTTTCAGCCTCTACATGATAAATAAATAAACGACCAATATAGAATAAACCAGCAAACCAGGTTACAACAAAAATAATATGTAATGCTTTTACGTATAAAAAATCCATAATTAATTATTATTAAAATCGTTAATCCATCCAGCTAAAACATTTACCCATTCATCATTGTCATTAATACAAGGAACGGTGTGGAATTCTTCTCCACCAGCTTCTAGAAATTCATGTTTCCCTTCCATGGCAATTTCTTCTAAAGTTTCTAAGCAATCGGAAACAAAAGCGGGAGTAACAATTGCGAGCTTCTTAATGCCTTCTTTTTCGGCTTTGTTTACAATAGTTCTATCCGTGTATGGTTGTAGCCATGGGTCTACACCTAAACGGGATTGAAAAGATGTAGACACTTTATTAGTATCCCAACCTAATTCTGAGATTACATTTTTAGTTGTTTGGTAGCACTGGTGCTTATAGCAAAATTCATGAGCTTTCGATGGGGTGTTACAACAACTAGCTTCGCCAGCTATTTCTGGTCTGCAATGTGATTTTGTTATATCAGATTTTCTAATGTGTCTTTCAGGAACTCCGTGATAAGAGAATAGTACATGATCATAGTCTTTATCAGCTAAATAAACTTTAATACTATTAGATAGCGCTTTGATATATTCAGACTTGTTGTAAAAAGCAGGAACATCAGAAATTTTCATTTGAGGAAAAAATTCTTTGCGTAACTCTTCTGCTAAAACAACAATTGTTTCGGTAGTTGCCATGGCAAATTGCGGGTATAACGGAATCAGCATGACATCGGTAACACCTTTATCGTGTAATTCTTGTAATCCACTTTTTAACGAAGGGTTTCCATATCGCATAGCTAAAGCTACAGGAAGTTCTGTTTTTTGTTGCACTTTTTTTTGTAATCTTTCAGAAAGTACAATTAATGGAGAGCCATCTTTCCACCAGATTTTTTTATAGGCTGCCGCAGATTTTTTTGGACGTGTATTTAAAATAATGCCTTTTACAATAAAAGTACGTAGCCAAAGTGGAACGTCAATTACACGTTCATCCATTAAAAACTCACCTAAATAATTTTTTACGTCCTTAGGGTCAGTACTTTTTGGAGATCCTAAGTTAACTAATAAAACTCCTTTCATTATATGTTTTTCAGTTGATTTGTGGTTTCGTATAATGCAATAGCTAAACTATGAATTACATTCATAGAAGAGTTTCTACCAAACATAGGGATAGCTACTGTTGCATCTAGTAAATTTATATTTTCAATTCCGTTTCGTTCGCTTCCTAAAAGTAATACTACTTTTTCATTAGAAGAAAAATTATAATCTTGAATATTTATGCTCTTATCAGTTATTTCAATACCAATAATAGTATTTCCTTCTTTTTTTAACTGATTAATAGTTTCCTCAAAATTAGTATAATATTCATAATTGATTTGAGTTAATGTATTTCTAGCTGTTTTTTTTACAATCCTGTTTTCTGTTGAAGGAGAGCTTTCATGAAGAAATATTTTCTCAACTCCAAAGCTTTCAGAAATACGAAAACACATTCCTATGTTTTCAGGAGTTCTAATGGCATCGCAAACTATAGTTATAGGAAATGTTTTTTGCTTGTTTTGTATGTCGTAATGTGTAAGTTGTTTCATTTAGTCATTTTGTAAGCTAATAACATATTGTTTAGGAGTCGTGCCAAATTTCTTTTTAAAAGCGGCTATAAAATGACTTGAAGTACTGTAGCCAACTTGAAGACCAACTTCATTTACATTTAATTGATTACTTTCTAAAAGCTTTCGAGCATGTTCCATTTTATAATCAAATAAAAAACTATAAACAGTGTCTCCATAAATTTGTTTGAAACCTTCTTTTAACTTCTTTAAGTTTAAACCAACTTCATTAGCTAATTCTTGTAAACTAGGAGGTTCACTCATATTTAAAATGATAATATCTTTTGCTTTTCTAATTTTTAAAACATCTCTATCATCTACTAAAAAAGGACAATATTCATCATTAGTATTTTCACCGTTATCAAAATGAAGACTTAACAATTCATATATTTTTCCTTTTATGTATAAGTTTCGTATTGAGCTATGATTTTTTGACGTTAAAATTTGTTGAAGAACTATTAAGGTATTTGCTTTAATTTCTGTATTGTCGTAATATTTTTTGTTTTTATTATTATCGCTTAAAAAAGGAATATAACTAGCTTCTTTAGAAAACAACGCATGAAATTTTTCAATAGATATTATAACAGAAACTAAAGAAGTTTTAGGAAGGATTTCTAAATTAATAGGTAATTCTTGTTGTGGGTTGTATAAAAAAATAGAATGCTTGTCAAGTACATTAAATGTGTAGCTATTATTGTTGAAATGAAATTTGCAATTGCCTTTTACACAGTAGTGTAGTTGTATGTAAGAACTGTCAATATCTCTTTTATATATTTCTGTTTTATTAGAGTTGTTTTGAAATTTCAAAACAAAAAAACCTTTTTCTAAAGAAACTTCTCTAAATGTACTTTCTGCGATGTTTTTTGACATAAATCAAAAGATAAATTAAAATTATTTATTTAGAATGATTCTAATGTAGTGCATCCTTAATAGTTGATTTCATTGCAAAAATACACTTTATCTGTGTTTTAGCGATAATTTTAGGTTAAAAAACAGATAACGACATTAAAAGTTCTTTTAGCGATACTTTTTTATGCTTAATCTTTCTATTTTTGACCGACTTTTATTGATGAAGACTTAATGGTAGAAGAAAAACATAACAAGAATTTATATAATATAGGGGTTAGCTATAAAAAAGCTGATGCAAGTATTAGAGGAAAGTTTAGTGTTTCCAAAGAAAATCAAATAGCACTTTTAGAAGAAGCTAAGAGTAAAGGTATGGAAGGTATTTTTGTGCTGTCAACTTGTAATAGAACAGAAATAACAGGTTTTGCAGATCATCCTTTTCAGTTAATAGGAATGCTTTGTAAATACTCAAACGGTTCTGTAGAAGAATTTGCTCAAGTGTCTAATGTTTATAAAAATAAAGAAGCTATTAACCACTTGTTTCGAATGGGAACAGGTTTAGATAGTCAAATTTTAGGTGATTATGAAATTGTTGGTCAGTTAAGACAAGCATTTAAATTAGCAAAAGAAGTAGGAACTACAAATGCTTATTTTGAGCGATTGTTAAATCATGTAATGCAAGCTAGTAAGCGTGTGAAGAATGAAACAAAATTAAGTTCTGGGACAACATCGGTATCTTATGCAGCAGTTCAGTACATTATAAAAAACCTAGAAAACTACAATTTGAAAAATATTTTAGTTTTTGGATTGGGTAAAATGGGTAAACATACTTGTAAAAATTTAGCAGAGTATACGCAAAATAAATCGGTAAGTTTAATTAATAGGACTGAAGAAAAAGCAGTAGAGTTTGTTAAAGAGCATACATCTATTAGAAATGCTAAGTTTGAGAACTTAAATAAAGAAATAGCAAGTACAGATGTTTTAATAGTTTCAACAGGAGCTTCAGAAGCAACTATTAAAAAAGAGCATATCTTAACCAATAAGGAGTTATTGATTTTAGATTTATCTATGCCTGCAAATGTATCGAAAGAAGTAGCAGGATTAGAAAACGTAACATTGATAAATGTTGATGAATTATCAAAAATAACAGATGAAACATTAGCAGTTCGTCAACAAGAAATACCCGTAGCAGAAGCTATTATTGAAATACATAATGAAGAGTTTCAAGAATGGTTAAACCATAGAAGGTTTACACCGGCTATTAATGCATTAAAACAATCGTTGAAAACAATTCAACAAGGAGAAATAGCTTTTCATAAGAAAAAAATAAAAGATTTTGATGAATCTCAAGCTGAGGTAATAACATCAAGATTTATTCAAAAAATAACCACACAATTTGTAAAACACTTAAAAGACGAAGAAACTTCTGTAAATAATAGTATAGAAGTAATGGCTAAAGTGTTTGGGGCAAATTTAGAAACTATCCATGCAGAAGACAATTAGAATAGGTACACGAGATAGCCAATTGGCTATGTGGCAAGCAAACAAAGTTCGCAAGCAACTAGAAGAGTTAGAATATAAATGTGAAATAGTTCCAATAAAATCTACTGGAGATCTAGTTTTAGATAAACCTTTGTATGAATTAGGAATTACAGGAATTTTTACTAAGAACTTAGATATTGCTATGTTAAATGGCGATATTGATATTGCTGTACATTCATTAAAAGATGTGCCAACGGTATTGCCAGAAGGAATTATTCAAGCGGCAGTATTAAAAAGAGCTAATTATGCCGATATATTGGTGTTAAAAGACAATGAAGAGTTTTTTGGACAGCCAAATGGTGTAATTGCAACAGGTAGTTTACGAAGAAAAGCACAATGGTTAAATCGTTACCCAACACATAAAGTAGTAGATTTAAGAGGTAACGTAAATACACGTTTAGAAAAGTTAGAAAATAACGAATGGAACGGAGCTGTTTTTGCAGCAGCTGGTTTAGAAAGAATAGGTAAACGCCCAGCAGGGGCAATTAATCTATCTTGGATGATACCAGCACCAGCACAAGGAGCAATTATGATAACTGCTTTAGCTGACGATGATTTTTCTAAAGATGCATGTGAGCAATTAAACCACTATGAAACACAAGTTTGTGTAGGGATAGAACGTGAGTTTTTAAATTTATTAGAAGGAGGGTGTACAGCGCCAATTGGAGCTCTAGCCTATATTGATGATAAAACAGGAGAGATAAACTTTAAAGGTTTATTGTTAAGTAAAGATGGGAAAAAGAAGATTTCGGTTACCAAAACTGGGAAACTGGGTCGCCATAGATATTTAGCGAAAGACTGTGCAGACTATGTGATTAATAGAGGAGGGAAAGAATTGATGATGGAAGATATGGCAGAAGAAAAAGAGTTTGCTATATATTCAACAAAAAAATTATCAGAAATTCAAAAGAAATTATTGCCAACTTCTGTAGCTACAGAGGATAGCGATTTTATTAAAATTCGTTTTAATAGAATAGCACCTAAAGTAGTAAAGAACGAAATTGAGAACGTAATTATTACAAGTAAAAATGGAGTAGAAGCATTAGCAAATTCTTTTACCTCAGATGAATTGAATTTTAAAAATATTTTTTGCGTAGGCCGACGAACAAAGAAGTTGATTGAACAGAAAATAGGAAAGGTTACGCATTCAGAAAGAAATGCAGAAAAGTTAGCAGCATACCTTTCTAACGAAATAAAAGGGCAAGAAGTAACTTATTTCTGTAGCGATTTACGTTTAGATACTTTACCAAGTGTTTTAACTGAAAAAGGGATTGTTGTAAACGAAGTTGAAGCATATAAGACTATGTATAGCCCATCGAAAGTAGATGAGAAAGTAAACGGAGTTTTGTTTTACAGTCCATCAACAGTAGAAAGCTATATGAAAGAAAATGCAGGAAATAAAGTGGCATTTTGTATAGGGGAAAGTACAGCTAAAGAAGCAAGAAAACATTTTGAAAATGTTCAGGTAGCAAAACTACCAACAGTAGAAAGTGTAATAGAATTAGTGAATTTACATTTTGTAAAAGAATAAACTACGTCATTCCGAGTAAAGCGAATGAATCTCTTTATAAAGATAATTTCATTATTCTTTCTCGTAATGACTGAAAAGAATAAGCAATGTTTAGAACGCGTAGGTTAAGAAAAACAGAAGGAATTCGCAGATTGGTTAGGGAAACAAAACTGTCTGTAGATGATTTTATATATCCATTATTCATAGAAGAAGGTAAAGGTATTGAAACAGAAATACCATCAATGCCAGGAATAAAACGTTATTCATTAGACACTATTTCAAAAGAATTAGAAGAGGTAGTTGCGTTAAATATTCCAGCAGTATTATTATTCGGGATACCATCAAAAAAGGATGATGAAGGAACAGAAACTTGGAATGATAACGGAATAATGCAACAAGCAATCCGATTTATCAAAAAAAACTACCCAAGTTTATATGTAATTACCGATGTGTGTTTTTGTGAATATACATCGCATGGACATTGTGGTGTAATTCATAATAATGATGTAGATAACGATGCAACATTAGTGAATTTAGCAAAACAAACTATTTCACATGCAAGAGCAGGAGCAGATATGGTAGCACCATCAGGAATGATGGATGGAACCATAGCTATGATGCGCGAATCTTTAGATAATACAGGATTTGCAAACTTACCAATTATGGGGTATTCAGTAAAATATTCTTCAGCATTTTACGGGCCATTTAGAGAAGCAGTAGATTCAGCACCATCATTTGGAGATAGAAGAACATATCAAATGGACCCAGCAAATAGAGATGAAGGAATGCGAGAAGCAACTTTTGATGATCAAGAAGGTGCAGATATATTAATGGTAAAACCAGCACTATCATATCTAGATATCATAAGAGATTTAAAAAATAATTTCGATCGACCAATAGCATGTTATAATGTAAGTGGAGAATATGCTATGGTAAAAGCAGCAGCAGAAAAGGGTTGGATTGATGGAGAAAAAGTAATGATGGAAAGCTTACTGTCAATGAAAAGGGCAGGAGCAGATATTATTATTACCTACTTTGCTAAAGAAGCGGCAAAAGTTTTAAATAGAAAGTAATCTAGAGGAAAGGATTGCTGCAGCAGGAAATATTGAGCCACCTATTTATCATCTACTCTTGGAGAAAGGATATAAACTTGAAATAAAAGATAATCAAGTAATTGCAAGAAAAGGTGAATTAGAGGTAATAGCAGGAAATGCAGTAGAGTTAGCAGGTATAATTTATTTAAGAGAGTGTAAAGGAAAGGATTGGAAGGTAAGTGATAAAAAGATTGATGAATACTTACATTTTTTTGAAAATTAAGAGGAGCTAAATTTCTAGTAGAATAACAATTTAATAGATAACTAAAATAAAGTTATGGAATTCAAAAAATCACAAAAATTATATACTAAAGGATTAGTAAACTTAGTAGGCGCTGTAAACTCACCAGTAAGAGCATTTGCTTCAGTTGGAGGTAATCCATTATTTATAAAAAAAGCAAAAGGAAGTAAAATTATCGATGTAGATGGTAATTCATTTGTAGATTTAGTACTGTCTTACGGACCAATGATTTTAGGTCATCGTAATAAGAAAGTACAAAAAGCAATTACAAAAGCTTTAAAAAATGGATACTCATTTGGAGCATCAACAAAAAATGAGATCAAATTAGCAAAAATAGTTTGTGATGCTTTTCCAGGAATGGATAAAGTACGTTTTGTAAACTCAGGAACAGAAGCAGTTTTGAGTGGAATTCGTTTAGCGAGAGCTTTTACAGGAAAAGATAAAATTATCAAATTTGCAGGATGTTATCATGGGCATCAAGATGCATTATTGGTAGCAGCAGGTTCTGGACTAGCAACACTAAGCTTACCGGGATCAAAAGGAGTACCAGAAGGAGCTGTTAAAAACACATTGATAGCAAATTATAATGACTTAGAAAGTGTAAAAGCACATTTTGAAGAGCATGATGATATTGCTGGAGTTATTTTAGAACCAGTTGCCGGAAATATGGGAGTGGTAATGCCTCAGAATAACTTTTTAAAAGAGTTAAAAGAGTATTTAAAATCGAAAGGAGCCTTATTAATAGTAGATGAGGTAATGACAGGTTTTAGATCTAAATTTGGAGGAGCTCAAGAATTGTTTGATGTAGAAGCTGATATTACTTGTTTAGGAAAAGTAATAGGAGGAGGGTTTCCAGTAGGAGCCTATGGAGCACGTAACGAGATTATGGAAATGGTTGCACCTTTAGGAGGGATGTATCAAGCAGGAACGTTGAGTGGTAATCCAATAGCAATGGCAGGTGGAATCGCTACTTTAACAGAGTTGAAGAAACAAAATCCATATGAAAAGTTTAATGAAATAGCTCAAATAATTGAAGTATTTTTGTTAGAATCAGCAAAAAAATATGGAGTAGAAATAACAGTGAATAGATTTGGATCAATGATAAATCCATTTTTTACAAACAAAAAAGTAACAAATTTTGAGGAAGCTCAAACATGCGATACTAATAAGTTCGCTGTGTTTTTCTGGGAAATGATAAAAAATGGAGTATTTTTACCTCCATCACAGTTTGAAGCATGGTTTTTATCTTCTGTATTATCAGAAAAGGATATACAGAAAATAGTAAAAGCTATTGATAAATCAATGGAAGCAGTTTCTGAAATGTAATTTAAATATGTAAAAGAGTTTGTTATGAAAACAATATTCGCAATTTTTTTTAGTATTCTGTTAGGATCGTGTCCTAATAATAATCAAGAAAATCAAGAAACAAAAATGAACTCATTATACCAAGGAACATTACATGGAAATGGTGTCGGGGGATTTGAAAAAGAAAACCTTGTAATCAAGTCAGAAAAAGAATGGCAAGCTTTTTTATTAAAAGCAGATGCATCTAATCAATTTACTGATTTAATAGATTTTTCTAAGAATATAATAATCGCAGTGATAGATTCACAGAAGAATACAGGAGGTTTTTCAATAGAAATTTCAAAAATTAAAGAAGAAAAAAGTAAGCTATTAATAACAATAGAGTCTAAAGGCCCAAAGCCAACGGACATGGTTACTATGGTGCTTACGCAACCAATACATATAGTAAAAATACCAAAAACAAAGAAAGACATAGTCTTTGTAACTGAATAGAATGATAAAAAACGATTTATTTTTAAGAGCCTTAAAAGGTGAAACTGTTGATCGTCCACCAGTATGGATGATGCGTCAAGCTGGAAGATATTTGCCAGAGTTTATGGAAATTAGAAAAAAGTATGATTTCTTTACCCGTTGTAGAACTCCAGAGTTAGCATCTGAAATAACAGTACAGCCAATTCGTAGATACGGAATGGATGCTGCAATTTTATTTTCAGATATATTGGTAATACCACAAGCAATGAATATTGAAGTGGAGATGAAACCAGATTTTGGTCCATATTTACCAAACCCAGTAAGAGATAAAAAAGGATTAGATAGTGTAATTGTTCCAGATGTACATGAAGAATTAGGCTATGTAATGGATGCAATTAAAGCAACAAAAGAAAAATTAAATGATGAGATTCCTTTAATAGGTTTTGCAGGCTCTCCATGGACTATTTTATGCTATGTTGTACAAGGTCAGGGGTCAAAGAATTTTGATAAAGCAAAAGAATTTTGTTTTACGCAACCAATTTTGGCACACCAATTGCTACAGAAGATAACAGATACCACAATTGCGTATTTAAAAGCAAAGGTACAAGCAGGTGTAAATGCAGTACAGGTTTTTGATTCTTGGGGAGGAATGTTATCTCCAACAGATTATCAAGAATTTTCATGGCAATACATTAATCAAATAATAGAGGCATTAAAAGATGATGCTCCAGTAATAGCCTTTGGAAAAGGGTGTTGGTTTGCATTAGGAGATATGGCTAAGTCAAATGCTTCAGCATTAGGAGTAGATTGGACATGTTCAGCAAGAAATGCACGTTATTTATCAGGAGGAAATATTACCTTACAAGGTAACTTTGATCCATCGAGATTACTGTCTCCACCTGCAGAAATTAAAAAAATGGTACACCAAATGATAAATGAGTTTGGTAAAGACAAATATATTGTTAACTTGGGGCACGGAATTTTACCTAACATTCCACTAGATAATGCGAAAGCATTTATTGATGCGGTGAAGGAATATAAATTTTAAAATTTAATCCCCTTAAATTATTAAAAATGAAGAGATTATTACTGGTTTTAGCGTTGATAGCTGTCTCGAAAACTTTTGCACAAAAAAAGATATATTATAAAGATATTGTAGATGATTGTATTGCAACTTCAAGTAACGATGCAGCAATGTTAGACGATATTGTTTATAATTGTATACGAGATAAGTATATTTCTAACTACGATTTTACCTCTATTGATGGGAAAACTATTAGTACAGACAAAATTGAAAAACCAATTGTTTTATTAACAGCAGCTACTTGGTGTGCACCATGTTGGGGAGAAATACCTGCTTTAAATAAACTAGTAGAAAAGTATAATGATAAAGTTGAATTTATTATGCTTTTTTGGGACAAAGATGAGGGTGTGAAAAGAATGGCTAAAAAATTAGATAAGAGAATCTTTTTAGTGCCTTCTAAAGAAAAACTGTCAGATAGGTCTAGTATAAGAATATCTGGGTTTATTCATAAGTTAGATTATCCTTCAGCATATTTAATAACTGGTAAGAAAAGAATTTTAGACTTTAAAAGAGGAGCCTTGTCACCAACAAAAAATATGGGTTGGGATGAAGTTAATGAAGTTAATGAAAAGGAATTAGAAGCTTTTATAAAACCAGTAGTAAAATAATAAAGCATTTAATTAATTGATATAAAAAACCTCTTTCTAAACAGAAAGAGGTTTTTTATTTATAAGAAAAGAACAATCTTTAATCGATTAATCTTTTAATGACTCTAAGTTTATGAGTGTGTTGGTTTGTGTCTACATTGTAAATACCGCTATGGTCTAATTTATCGATACGAACTTTACCATGTGCGTGAATAATATTATAATCTTTCATAATAATTCCTACATGAGTAATTAAGCCTTCTTCATTGTCAAAAAAAGCTAAATCACCAGGTTCACTTTCTTCAATAAAACTTAAAACATCACCTTGCGTTGCTTGTTCTTTAGCATCACGTAAAAGGTTGTAACCACATAATTTATAAACGGTTTGTGTAAAGCCAGAACAATCTATTCCAAAAGGAGATTTACCTCCCCATAAATAAGGAACGTTTAAAAACAAAAATGCAGTTTCAACAATTGCTGATTTTGTTAATTGCTTATTACACACTTTTCCTTCATAAAAGTAAGAAGTAGTATTTATATTTATTTTATTGTTGTTAAAAAAAGGAAGTCTAGCTCCCATTGGTATGGTGGTTAAATTATGATTGTCATCAGTAATAAAGTCTATTAATTCACCTGCAAAATGCTTTTTTTCTTGGCATAAAAGGGTATAGTCTTCATCAGAAATTTCTTCGTATTGTTTATTATCAATATAGCCTTCGTAATTGTCGAAAGCCAAACGGATTTTACTCCACTTTTTAGTTTTTTCTAAGATTTCAAAATGTTCACCAAAAACAACTTGATTTACCATTTCTGAAATATCAGTTGGCTCAAGTCGAAGAGGAACAATACTTAAATTACAAATTCCGAAAGGCATTAATAGCTTTTATTAAAAATTAAACTCTTTCAATTACCATTGCACTAGCACCACCACCACCGTTACATATACCAGCAGCACCAATTTTAGCATTGTTTTGTTTTAATATAGATGTTAAAGCTATTATAATTCTAGCCCCAGAAACACCTAATGGATGTCCTAATGATACAGCACCTCCATTAACATTTACTTTATCGGCAGATAACCCTAAAATTTTCATATTAGCTAACCCTACAACAGAAAAAGCTTCGTTAAGCTCAAAATAATCAACATCATCAATAGAAACTCCAGCTTTAGCTAAAGCTTTTGGTAATGCCTTTGCAGGAGCAGTTGTAAACCACTTAGGTTCATGAGCAGCGTCTGCATATCCTTTAATTTTTGCTAAAGGAGTTAAACCTAATTCAGCAGCTTTTTCAGCAGACATTAATACCAATGCAGCTCCACCATCGTTAATTGTTGAAGCATTTGCAGCAGTAACAGTTCCTTCTTTTGTAAATGCAGCACGTAAAGCTGGAATCTTTTCCATTTTTACGTTTTTATATTCCTCGTCTTCAGAAAAAATAATTGGTTCACCTCGACGTTGAGGTATTTCTACAGGAACAATTTCATCAGCATATTTACCTTCATTCCATGCTTTAGCAGAACGATTGTATGACTCTATTGCAAATGCATCCTGATCTTCTCTTGAAAATTCATATTCAGTTGCGCATTCATCTGCACATACACCCATGGCTACTTTTTCATACACATCAACTAAACCGTCTTTCTGCATACCATCTTCCATTTTTACTGGACCAAATTTGGTAGCGCTACGTGCATGTTGATAATGAGGAATCATACTCATATTTTCCATACCTCCTGCTATAACAATTTCGGCATCACCTAAAGCAATTGTTTGAGCAGCTAACATGATGGCTTTCATACCAGATGAACAAACTTTATTTACAGTAGTACAAGGAACAGTATTAGGAATTCCAGCAAAAATTGCTGCTTGACGAGCAGGTGCTTGACCTAACCCAGCAGATACTACATTACCCATATAAACTTCTTCAACCATTTCTGGTTTTAAGTTTATTTTATCTAAAGCTCCTTTAATTGCTACAGCTCCTAGTTTTGGAGCAGGTGTAGTTGATAAAGTTCCTAAAAAACTACCTATTGGAGTTCTTGCAACCGATACGATAACTACTTCTTTCATATATTGAGTGTGTTGTATTAAGATTAGTTCTGCGAAAATAACCATTTTATAACAAGTACTCAAATAATAGATAAAGGTTATATTTACATTTTTAAAAGCTAAAAATGAACGATTTTATTAATAAATTGTATAAAAACAATGCTATAATTTATAAAGTATTGTTATTCTTAATAACAGTTACTGCAATTGTATACTTATTCCCCAAAGGAGGACAATTTAAATATGATTTCCCACAAGGTAAACCGTGGCAATATGATAACTTATATTCTCCTTTTGATTTTGCTATTCAAAAAACAGAAAAAGAAAAATCTGAAGAGATCAAAAATATTGAATCTAATGCAAAAAAATATTTTGTTGTAGATTCAAGTATAAAAGGAAAGGTAATTGAAGAGTTTAATAATAAGATAACCCCATCAGATTCTTTATCGGTTAAAGAAGTTCAGTTTCTAAAAAAAACAGGATTAAGTATTATTAATACGATATACAAGTATGGTTTATTAGATGATATAAGTAATGTAAAAGCAAATAGGGGAGATGTTGTTATTTTAAGAAAAGGAAACTCTATTGAAGATGTTTTGTTTTCTAGACTAATTCAATCAAATGAAGTTTTAACTTATGTAAATAAAAAAGTTAGAGGTTTAAACGTAAATCAGCAGCAATTAATTTTAAGGTACTTGTCAGAAACTTTAAGATCAAATGTTAGCTACGACTTAAAATATAGCGAAAGAGAGTTAAATGAAGCTTTAAATAGCATTTCTTTAGCAAAAGGAAAGGTATCTAAAGGAGAACTTATTATTTTAAAAGGTGACATTGTCGAAGGAAAAAAGTTTAATGTTTTAAAATCGTATGAAGTTGCTTCAAGATCTCAAATTTGGACAAAATCTAATTATAATTGGATTGTTTTTGGCTATACTATTTTAGTATCCTTGGCTATGTTAATGTTGTTACTTTTTTTAGAAAAATATCGATTAGAGATATTTAATAATAATAACAAAGTAACATTTATATTCTTTAATGTTTTTTTAATGATTTTTGTGCAAACTATAGTTGTTAAGTACAATTCAGAATACTTGTATGTAGTACCTTTGAGCATATTACCTATTGTTTTAAAAGCCTTTTTTGATGCTCGTTTAGGATTGTTTACTCACGTGTTAACGGTGTTGTTATTAGGTTTTATTGTACCTAACAGTTTTGAGTTTATCTATTTACATATTATAGCAGGAATAGTAACAATTTTAACCGTTTCTGAACTTTATAAAAGAGCAAGTTTATTTGTTTCAATAGGTCAAATAACATTGATTTATATGATTACTTACTTTGCTTTTTCTATTTTAAAAGAAGGGAATGCTGATAAAATAAATTGGTTGTATTTTGGATTGTTTGCAGCAAATGGATTGTTGTCGTTTTTAGCAGTTTTCTTTATTTATTTTTATGAAAAGTTATTTGGATTGGTCTCTGATGTTACCTTATTGGAATTGTCAAATACAAATTCAAAGCTATTAAGAGATTTAAATGAAAAAGCACCAGGAACTTTTCAACACTCAATGCAAGTAGCTAATTTAGCAGAAGCAGCAGCGAATGAGATTGGAGCAAACTCAATGTTGGTACGAACAGGAGCTTTATATCATGATATTGGTAAAATGGCACAGCCTATGTATTTTACGGAAAATCAATCAACAGGAGTTAATCCTCATAATGATTTGTTACCTAAAGATAGTGCACGAATTATATTAGATCATGTTATAAATGGAATTGAAATTGCAAAAAAAAATAAGTTACCTGATAGAATTATCGATTTTATAAGAACTCATCACGGAACAAGTGTAACGTATTATTTTTATAAGAAAGAGCAAGAGAATAATCCAGGAGAAGAAATAGATATTAAAAAGTTTCAATATCAAGGTCCAATACCTTTTTCTAAAGAAACAGCAATTTTAATGATGTGTGATGCAGCTGAAGCAGCTTCAAAGAGTTTAAAAAACCCAACAGCACAATCTATCGACGAATTAATAGATAAGATTATAAATAAGCAAAAAAACGATAATCAGTTCCGAAATTCGGATATCACGTTTAGAGAAATAGAAAAAATAAAAAAAATTATTAAGAATAAGTTAATGAATATCTACCACTTACGTGTTGAGTATCCAGATTAGTGATTTTTTTCTTAAAAAAAACTTGTATAAATGTTTAATCGGTTATATATTTGCACTCGCAATTTTTAACTCAAACTTTTACGAGTTTTGAGTGTCCAGGAGAGGTGGCAGAGTGGTAATGCAGCAGATTGCTAATCTGTCGACGGGAAACTGTCGCCAGGGTTCGAGTCCCTGTCTCTCCGCTAAGAATTGCACTCGGGGTGTAGCGTAGCCCGGTCATCGCGCCTCGTTTGGGACGAGGAGGTCGCAGGTTCGAATCCTGCCACCCCGACACTGTTTTCGTAGAAACATAAAAACTACGGGCTCGTAGCTCAGCTGGATAGAGCACCTCCCTTCTAAGGAGGCGGTCATAGGTTCGAATCCTATCGGGCTCACTTAAAGCTTCACTTTAATTAGTGAGGCTTTTTTGTTGTTTAATATTTACATTAATTCAAGGCTGTTTTAATGTGTTTCTAGGTATATTAAAAGGTATTACTTTTTACTTAGAGGTATCAATTTTTGAAATGTGAAATTTAAAAAGAAATATGTGCTTTATTAGTGATGCCAAAAGTGAAAAAAGAATTAAAATAATTTGATTTTATGGAGAAAGTTCTAATAATTCTAAAAATGATAGCCTCATTTTATATAATATTAATTGGTTTTAATTTTATTAAACATTCTAAGGATAAAGAAAAAAATGATAATTGGAGAGAAAATTATGCTTTGTTTTTTAAGATTGGAGGTATAGTGTTATTATTATATTCTATTTATCAAATATTAAACAGGTATTAATGATAATTCCATCTAGTATAAGCAACTAAGATTATTAGAAATAAAAAAGAGAGGCTTTTTAAAACCTCTCTCTTTCTAAAATGATCAACCTTTATTTAATATTATTTTAGTTATTACCTAGGTTTGCATATTCTTTTTCAGAGATTTTCCCTGTATGAATATCGTTTAATTCTTCTATCTTAGTTAATATAAATTGATGTAGTTCTTCATCTATTCTTTTAGGTTTTACAAGATTACTTGATTTTAATTTACCTGGTATAATATAAGTATTATAGTAGTAAAAAAAGTTGTAATCAAGATTTGCATTAGATAAAGCACCGTTATTAGCTAATAACCATCCTAATCTTACAGAAGAACGTCTTTGTGCAGCAGTACCATGAGAAGATCCATTAGCACCAGCTATAGATTGAGAAAAATTATATGCAGGAATAACGTCAGACCAATTAGAAGTGTAACTTCTTCTTAAGAAATATCCAGCAAAACCATCAGCTTCTAATTCTGTATTAGAGGCTCCCGTTACAGAAGGATATCCTTGTCTGAATTGTATTTGATGAGCTACTTCGTGTGCTACAATATAGGCCACAGCAGATCTTCCATAATTTAAAGCTCCACTTAACATTTCTTCACCCCAGATAATATAATTTGCTGGAGGTCCATAAGATAATGCATTAAATGTACCGCTTCCCGCCGCAAAATAAAGAGGTACATTTGATATACCAAAAAGGTTTGACGCCTTATTGTTTTGTTGTTTTAAAAAATTTGTTTCACTTGTATTTACAAGTGTATTTGACCAGTAAGAGTTTGGTCCAAATTGAGACACAGTTGCACAGTTATGTGTTGTATTGTGACTATTTAATTCATTAGGTAAAATACCCGTTTCTGGAGAATTAGCATTTAACGTTATGTTTTTTTCTACTTCATTTTTGTCACAACTTTGTAACGAAACTAAAACAGCTAACGTCATTAATTTAATAATTTGTTTCATTTGTTTGAAGGGTTTGAAGGTTGATCAATTTAAAAACGAATGTACTTATATATTATTGTATTTATAACAAAATGATTAAAAAAATAAAAGAAATATAAAAATTTAACAGATTTATGTTTTTATGTTATGTGTAGTGTAAAAGCGAGGATTTATAATTTTGTTCAATATTTACAGTACTTCGGGGCTGTTTTTTATATTTTAATCTTTCTCTTAGGATTCCCTTTTTTTTCTAGACATCCCCTTTTTAATTTAAAAAAAATATATTCAGAAATATAATGGATAAGATTCTAAGGAAAAAATAATGATGTTGGGAGCTTATGATTTACATAATTAGAAAACCAAAAATAATCGGTATAGATTTTAATGACTTACCTTAGAATAGGTATGTAAAGTTGTAGTTTTATTTAATGATAAATTAATTAAAGATTAACAAAAATTAAAACATATTCTACAAAACAATATCAAAAAATGTAGAATTAAAAAAAGGTTTTAGTATAAAGAGATATTCTTAAAGATTGTGTTTTAAATATTAAAAAAAACACAGTAAAAAAGAAAAGAAGTAATCCGTTATCAAGGATACTTCTTTTCTAAAAACTAACTAACTAATCAAACTATATAATGAAAAAACAAAATCTTAATTTATACTTCAAAGATAGTTAGGTTATAAGGTTGTTATTGTTAAAATTAGACGAAGAGGCTTTAAGTTTCGGTGAAGGGGCTTTTATTGTAATTTAAAAGTAAACAATATACGGTATTATATAGTAGAGTTTAAAATGCAATAAATTCACGACAATACAATAATACTTACAGGGAGTTTTAAAAATCAGTGTATAATTTATGTAACAGTATATTTAACTACTAGAGTATCATGTGACCTGTTTCCTCCTCTTGACGTTCCGTTTAAAGTTATTGTACCAGTTCCTCTTGCTATACCAGTTATTTGTAGAGTCGCAGTACGATTTACACGATTTATAGTAATTGGACTAGTAGGGGAAATAACAATTAGTGAACCAGAAAGATGTTTTAACGTACCACTAGTAGGTTTTAATTTTGACGTAAACCATCCTTTACGTAGTAAGGTTACGGTTAAATTAGCTGAACCATCTTTAGGAACCGAAAGGTTTAAACTGGATGCTGCAATTAAGTTTTTAGCCCTAAATGCTACTAATACAATAACGAAAAGTACAACTCCTCCTATAATAACCCATTCTATACCTGTAAGTAGTGGTAATATAAATATAGTTTCCATAATAAAAAATATAAAAATGAACCTAAAGTTAACGTAAAATAATTAAATAACTGATATTCAGTTGGGTGGTAGGTGTCGATAACAGTGTGTTTTAATATTAATTGTCTTAAAAATATTCACTCGTACTAGTGAATAACTCATAAGCTAAGATGAGTGAGACTAAGATTAAAGAATATTGAGAATATTTTAAAATAATTAAAAGATAAAACTAATACAATGTATAAAAAGTTAGAACTAAAAAATTGCTTGCTATTTAACAACATTTACAAGGTGTTATTTTTTATGTCTGAAATTTAAGGAAACAAAATATAAAATAAGTGTAGTATCTTAATTAGATTAATAAATAATAGAATGATGATCTTTATTTTTTGCCAACTTGTATTTCGTTTTTTCATCTTTTGGGCTACATAAATAGCAGCTACAAGGTTTGCCTGTAGTTTTAAGAATGTAACCGTCCGAATGACTGAGGTTGTAATTTCTTAAACGTTTTTGGTATTTGTAAAATCCTTTTAAACGTCTCTCAAATTTATTCATAGGGATATTAATATTTAATCAAATATAATGAATTATTAATCTGTAGTTATTTCTTATAGATTATATATAGTCTATTAATTGAGAAAATAATAAGAAGAATTAATGGAATAAGAATAAATAAATCCATCATTGTTAGTTGCTCAATTTCATCAATTCTATTGAAGGTAGTATAGATAAAATATAGACAGATAGCAATAAAACCAAAATAGTATTGAGGTCTGTGGGTTTCTTTTTCATTCATAGCCCAAATTTAATAAAAACAAAATAAAGTAAAACTGTAGTTATTAATTTATATAAAGAGAAGCCCTCGTCATTAGTCAAGGGCTCCAATAATAGAACTTATTATAGAAACCGTTAAAATATAATAAGTACAGCAAGGTAGCCTATAATAAATAGAGTAAGTGATAAAAAAGAATAAATAAAACTGTAGTTATTAATTTATATAAAGAGGAGTCCTCGCCATCAATCAGCCAAGGACTCCAATTATAAAGTTTAGTATTAATCAACTTGAAAAAAAAATATATACTAAACCTTTTGTAAGGTACACTATTATATATAAGTAGAGCTATATAAAGTAATTATAAAAAAACAAAACTGTAGATAAAATGGCTAACAAAGTAATATTAAATAAAGAAACAGATAGAGAGGTTACGTTTAGGAGTTTTTCTGAAGGAAGAGTTCATTTAGAGGTGTCTAGATATACAGAAAACATTAGGCAAATAATGTTAACAGAAAAGCAATCGAAAGAATTATTATCATTTTTAAAAGAGAAATACGAAAAATAAAACAGTAGCTATTTCGCTACGCAAAAACGCAAAATAATGAGATTCAAAAATTATACAAGAACCAACATTGCAGAAATGAGACCTTTTAAAAAAGGTGAAAAATTAACAAGTGTTTCAATTTCTGAAGCTGATAAACAAAACGGAAGTCCAAAAGTTGGAGATATGATTGCTAGAAACCCGAAAAATCATAATGATAAATGGCTAGTAGCAAAAAAGTATTTTAAAGATAATTTCAAAGAATTGAAATAACAATAGTGAATTAAAGCAAACGCTATGTTACGAATTAAGTTTTTTTGCTAAGAAGGATAATAAAATAAATATGATTAAAGCAAAAATTAATGTAGGATTGAACTCCATTGGTCTATTTGGGTCGCCAGTAGTAATATGTAAGATTTCAGTAGTCATGCCACCTAAAACTAGACTTAATACTATTCTAACCCAACGTTTTTCTAAATATTTCATAAAGCAATAATTTTTGTAAAAGTAAAAATAATAAAACAAAATAAAACTGCAGTTATCTGATCTATTAAAATCAGAAAGTTCATTGACATAATTGTGGTAAATATTATTTAAATCTAGTAAAATATTGGTTTTAGGGCTAGGTGCTAAAATGATGTGTAACAATTTAATTTTTAGATTGTCCTTAGAAATAAATATATTACATGAGAACATTATACATAACTATTTTAACTGTTTTTTTTATAAATACTTTGATAGCTCAGAAGAAGTCTATAAATGAAAGTAGGTTTATTACGATCGGTGGAATAAAGCAATGGGTAACAATTAAAGGAAATGATAAAGAGAAACCAGCTATTCTTTTTCTTCATGGAGGGCCAGGAAGTGTTATGACACCTTATAGTGATTCTATATATGACAAATGGAAAAAAGATTTTATCCTAGTGAATTGGGATCAAAGAGGAGCTGGTAGAACCTTTGGGGAAAACGCTCCAAAAGAAGTAAATGAAGATTATTTCATAGAAAATAAACTTACTTTAAAAAAAATGGTAGAAGATGGTATAGAATTATCCGAGTACCTAACAGAATACTTAAATAAGAAAAGTATAATATTAATGGGAGCCTCTTGGGGGTCTATACTTGGTATAAAAATGATACAAACTAACTCCAGTTTATTTAAAGGTTATGTTGGTAATGCTCAATTTGTAGGCTTTAATAAAAATTATATATATGCCTATAATAAAGTTTTGAAATTAGCAATTGATTCTAATGACAGTATTGCTTTTAAAAAGTTGAAATCATTAGGAAAGCCTCCGTATAAAAACACAAGAAATTTAGGGCAAATGTTAAGAATTGTAAAAAAATATGAACGAATGAATGCTATTCCTGCACCAAATAATTGGTGGAGAATGAATCAAGAATATAATAATAAAAAAGATAAAAAAGATAGATATAACGGTGATGATTATTCATTTTTATATTTTGCAGGTCATGAAAAAATGGGAATAAGGTCAATGGTTAAAAATCTTGACTTTTATAATAATTCATTGAAATTTAATATTCCAATATATTTTATACAAGGAGAGGAAGATATTTTAACGTCGAGTAAGTTGAATAAAATATATTTTGAAAAAATTAAAGCTCCAGATAAAGGTTATTATTTAATAAAAGAAGCTGGGCATAATCCAAATGAATTAATCCTACAGAAACAGTATGAAATTCTTAGAGATAAGTTTTTATAAAAAGAGAGAGTTAATACAATCTTATATTATTTACCACAAATCAACACCTAATAAGTGTTGATTTTTTTTATGTCAAAATTTAAATAAACAAATAATAAAATAATTGTAGTTAAGCTAATAAAAAAAAGAATAATGCAATTGATCCAAAAACAATAAAAAGAGTTAAAAAGTATCCAGTAATAATATTTTTTCTTTGAAATTTTACTTGATAATAATGTTCGTACTTTTTCTTTAATCCTCCAAGTAGCATATAGAAAATAGCACCAAACATTTCAGTAACTCCTAAATCACCAGAGGTATCGTAATCGGAAATTCTTTTTTCTTTTTCAGGTCTCATAATTGCAGTTTATCTATTAGTCAATAAAATAAGAAAAATGTTACATATTAAAATTAAACAGTAGGTTATATAGGTCTTAAATATTTTATACCTGTATCAATAAGCAAGTAAATTAATAAGTTAAATAGTAGGAAGAAAAATAAAACTATAATTGATTCAAAGCCAAAATTTCCTTCTTCAAATAAGGATTTGAATATGTTAGAAAAATTATGATAGAGTTCAAAAACCTCAAAAGAAAGAAAAAGTAGACCAGTTGTGAAGAAGAAGAAACCTAAGATTTTTTTTAAGATGACAGCATTTTATAACAAAAATATAAAAACAAAATAAAGTAAAACAGTAGAAATCATGAGAAATAAAGAGAAATAAAGAGAAGAAAAAAGCGACCCGAAAGTCGCTAGTAATTAGCATGCTTCTCCACATGCTTCTACTCGATCTGGGCCACATGCGATAACAATGTCACCTGTTAAGCATTTACAGTAATAGCATTCAGGACTGTCGCCTCCTGAAATATTACGTTGTTTAGTTTTAGATAATTCGATTCCTAATTTAGAAATGTTCTTTAACATAATTTGAGTTTTTAATTTCTCAAATCTAAAAAGTAAAAAATAAGAATAATGATGAAAAGCCGTAAAATATGTAAGGGAAAACCTTACTTAACTAAAATTATCAAAAAGTATAAATAATGTAGTTAAGTCAATTTAAATGTTATAAAAGCAGAAATGATACAGATTACCAAACGAATAGAGAATTGCTCTGATTTAAAACATTTTATTCTTTTTGATGTTTTTGAAACATAAAATTTATTAAAAAGAAATTAAATGGATAAACAAAAACATATTAAAAGAATACCTTTTAAGAAATATATCATGAGTTTTTCTTCGAAAATAATTAAATAAAATTAAAACTGTAGCTATTGAGCTACGCAACAAAACGAAAAAATGAAATTAAAAGAATTTATACAAGAATTAGAAAAAGTAGTAAATGAAACTCTAAAAATAGGAGAAACAAATTTATTAGAAAGCGATTTTGAAGGAGCAAAATTGTATCAATTGGTATATACTCCAAAAGTTGGTTTTTTCCATGGCTCTACATGTAGTTATCGGATCTATTAAAACCGAAAAGCTCATTAACATAATTACGGTAAGTGAAAAAGTTTATTTTTGCATTTCTAAAATTTAAAAATTATTATGAGATCAAAAACTAAGATAGCTATCCTAGCTTTAATAGGAATGAGTTTAGGAATAAATTCCCAAAATGAATCAGAAAGTTATTTTCAAATAAACGCAGATAATGGAACAGGATACGTTGCTTCTAGATTATTTCTTAAAAGCCATAACGATTACAGAGGTGCAGGTATATTTAGTACTGGGCAAACTAATAATTGGTTTATAGGGAATCCTTATACTGATCATGCAAATAGTTTTATGATTGGTGTTACGAATATAAGTGATGGAGAACAAGCAAGTGCTCAATTAAAGTACGCAAAATTTTATTTAAATAAAGATGGTGATTTGGGAATTGGAACTACGAGTCCAAAATCTAAATTAGAAATAGTTGATAACACTTCAAATATTGGAAATTATTCTGATGGATCTTTACAAATATCAGGATCAAATAATGTAATTGGATTTGTTGGTCAAAGTAATTTAAATCCTGGTCTTAATAGATGGGGTATTAAATTAAGGGAAAATAAAGATGGTGATTTTTCAATACATAGTTATTCAACTAATACTACACGGTTTATTATAAACTCTTCTGGAGATGTAGGAATTGGTACAGTAAGTCCAAGTGAAACATTAACTTTATCAAAATCAGGGGCAGCTCTAGGTATTTATGATACAAATCCTTTATCAAAAGCAAATAATAGAATAGCTAGATATGCTAATTCTTTAGTGATTCAAACAGATTTTTCAGGAGGCTGGAAGGATAATGTAAATTTTCTAGACAATGGAAATGTAGGGGTTGGTACACGAGATACGGGAACTCATAAATTAGCCGTTGAAGGTTCTATAGGAGCAAGGAAAATAAAAGTAGAAGCATTTCCTAATTGGTCAGATTTTGTATTTGAAAAAGAATATAAGTTACCGACGTTAAAAGAAGTAGAAAGTCATATTAAAGAAAAAGGACATTTAAAAGATATTCCTAGTGAAGCTGAAGTAAAAAAGAATGGTTTCTATTTAGGTGACATGGATGCTAAACTATTACAAAAGATAGAAGAATTAACTTTGTATACTATTCAACAAGATAAAGAGATTAATGAATTAAAATTATTGGTAGAAAAACTTTTGAAGCAAAAAAATAAATAGATATATAATATAACTTACCACAAACACCTTTTTTAAGGTGTTTTTTTATGTGCAAAATTTAAGTAAACAAATATTAAAATAACAGTAGTATGAAGGATGTGTATATAAAAAAAGCGAACCGAAGCTCGCTTTAATTTTATCATGGACAAGGTTCTATGTACGGTATACAAGTATTAATATATCTTTCAATACAATCGAAATATTTATAGCATGATTTACCACTGCCATTAATAGAAATTTGTTCATCTTTTTTCAACAATGAACCTAAGTTTGAAATGTTTTCTAACATAATTTGGAGTTTTAGATTCTTTAAAAATAAGTAGTTAAAAACTAAAGTAACTAGAAAAAACCGTAGAAAAAGTAAGGAAAAACCTTACTTAACTATAATTAACAAATAATATAAAAAGTGTAGGTTAATCAATCCACCTAATTAAGAGATTGAAAACTAAAATTAAACAAAATGGCTTGGAAACCTAAATTAAAAAAGTTCTTAGAAGAAAACGAGATTGGTATTATGGAGTTAACTCTTTATTTGGATAAGCAAGGATATGTAACTGTAACCAAAGAGGAATATGATAACCTAGAATGTGTTGACCCTGATAAACCATGTCCATAGATGAAAATACTCCTGCTTGGGTATTAGATGCCCAAGCAAGAACTAAATCAATAACATTTGATTTTGAGGCTCAAGAAAATTTACCACAACATATTAAAGACAAAATGAAAGCAGATAGAGAAAAAGCAAAACAATCAAAAAAACAGTAGTTATTAATTTATATAAAGAGAAGCCCTCGTCATTAGTCAAGGGCTCCAATAATAGAACTTATTATAGAAACCGTTAAAATATAAATATAATAAGTACAGCAAGGTAGCTTATAATAATTGATAGTTAGCTATAAAAGATAATTATAAATAAACAGTAGTTTGATTAAAGTTTAACCGTGTATAGGTTTAAATATAAATAGATAAATTATGAAAAGGATTAATAAAACTAAAATTCTATAAATGTCTTTAATTTTTCTTTTTTTTAGATAAAGATGTACTAATAAAAGTAATATAGGAGGGATAATAATATTAAGAAATTGAAACTTTTCAAACATAATTAGCAATTATAAATATTGATAAAAATAGTTAAAACTAAACTAATGAAAACTGTAGTTTATCAGGTCCTAAAAACTGAATAAGTTCATTGACATAATTGTGGTAAGATAAATATATTTTATACATTTAACATCTATTTATAATGTACAAATGAAGCTACAATCAAGGTTAGTTAATGTATGTATTTTATAGAGGCATAAATAAGTTAGCTGCAGTTTGAAACTAAACAAATCTTTTGGGTAAAATAATTTTAGACACTTTCATAAAAAGAGGTCTTTCTGACCGAAAAAAAAGAATTCTTCGATTTAAAAAAAAGGGAATTGAATTTGACAGTTCTACATTTTTTGAAGACAAAATCGAATTTATTAAATATAAGGATATTAAAGCTTATCGTTTTGGATTGGAGTGGATTACTGGTCTGTATTTTACATTTGGGAGAGAATATAAAATTGAGATTAAAACGCACGATAATCAAATAATTAAATTGAATTCTTCAAGTTATTATGGGCTTAATAAAGTTCAATTAGCAAATAAACAAAACAAAATTTTAGATGCACTATGGCAAACATTTATTGAAAAATTGTGTCTAAAAAATATAGAAAAGTATAATTCGGGAATTGATTTTAAAATTTTAAAGACTTTAATAAGTAGAAAAGGTGTTACAATAAAAAAACATTTGGTTTTATGGAATAAAGTTGAAATGAAAGAGTATTTCGACTATTTTGTGATCTATTCAATTGATGATCCTACAAATTTGAATCAAGCATATTATTACAAATTAGACTGGAACTCGGGAATTTTATTAAGTACTATTAAAACAATAAAAACTAGCAACTAACAAAATGTATATTCAAGCGAATTAATTTACTTTAGATATGGTGGAAAATAACTTATGCCTTTTTAATGATTAATTTGAAATCAAAAATACTCTTACCACAAACACCTTTTTTAAGGTGTTTTTTTATGTCAAAAATTTAGAAACGAATATTAAAATAAGTGTAATTATTTTTTTGATTTTTTAATTCCAAAATAGAGTAATAATGAAATTACTAGAAGATGAAATACTAGTGCTAAGATATAGCCAATATCATTATTGTGTTCAGGAGCAATTCTAATGAATATTGAAAGTAAGTATAAACCAATAATAAAGGAAATGAATAGTAGAATTTTCTTAATCATTTTCAAAAATAGAGATTATAAATTAATTGTAGTTTAATCAATAATTATTTTGCTGTTGGAAGTGATTTAAACTGTAAAGGTTCAGATGGAAATGTGTCATATAAACCAGCCAAACAACCATGTATAGTATTTGGAGCAGCATAATTATAGTCTAACACATCAATTAATTCTGCTAATGGAATTATAGTAAAAATTAAAATTAAAACGATAGTTGTGAATTTGACGAAAGAAGAAACCTTTTGGGTTTCTACATATTCGATATTAAGTTGATCATAGCTGTTTTTCATAAAGTAAAAATAATAAAAACAAAATAAAGTAAAAGTGTAGTTATCTGATCTATTAAAATCAGAAAGTTCATTGACATAATTGTGGTAAGTTAATAATGTATATTTTTGATTTCTTAAAATTTTAAAATAAATTATTATGAAAACAAAAATTAGAATTGCTGTTATTGCTATGATGTGTATTAGTTTTGGAGTTGAAGCCCAATGGGATTCTGCAGGAAATAATTCATCAAAAGGAAGTATAACGATTCTTGGAGGGGCAGTAGGCGAACATTTTAAAAGGAAATTTGACTATAATGGAGGCGGATGGGCAAGATCATTTATAGAATTTGAAAATTCATTAATGACTTCGAGTAATTTTAGAATTGGTTCATATGGAGGTACAACTGATTATTCTTATACTTATTTTGGTTATGGAGTATATAGTGACATCAAAAATTTTAGGTTATACCCGAATGGAAGTGCATATTTTGGAGGGAATGTAGAAATAGCAAGTGGACAAACAGATGGAAGTAATGCTCCTGTATTTAGAATTTCAAGCAAAGATGTTAATGCTATCAATAATCAAGTTCTTGGAGAAATTCAATTTTATAACGGAGATTTAGATGGTAAACATATAAGTTCTTTTATAAAAAGTTTAGCAGCAGAAACTTATGGGAGAAAAGGACAGTTAACATTTGGTACAAGTGGAATTAATAGTACAGATGCAATTGAAAGAATGCGTATAAATGAAAATGGTAATGTTGGAATAGGGACAACGAGTCCAAGTGCTAAATTACATATTAAATCCAATGATTCTAGTTCCGAAGCTACTCTTCTTAGATTAGATAATTCAGGAACAAGAGGTAATGCATCTGGTATTGAATTTTATTCTTCTACTACAGATTCAGAAGGGGCAAATCGTGTAGGAAGAATTTCAGGAAAATTTGATGGCGGTTCATTTACAAATGCTCGTCTTAGCTTTCATTCAATGACAAGTGGTAATGTATTAGTTGAAACTATATCATTAAAAAATGGAGAAGTAGGTATTGGGACTACAAGTCCTAATGGTTGGAAGTTAGCAGTAAATGGAAAAATAAGAGCCAAAGAAATAAAAGTTGAAACCGGTTGGTCTGATTTTGTATTCTATGATGATTATAAATTACCTACGTTGATAGAGGTAGAGAAACATATTAAAGAAAAAGGGCATTTAAAAGATATACCAAGTGCAAAAGAAGTAGAAAAAAATGGAATATTTTTAGGAGAAATGAATTCTAAATTATTACAAAAAATAGAGGAATTAACACTTTATACAATTGAGCAAGAGAAAAAAATTAAGGTTCTAGAAAAACAATCTCAAGAGATTAAAGAATTAAAAATCTTAGTTAAAAAATTACTTGATAATAAAAAGTAAATTAAAAAATGTACTACTTATCACAAACACCTTTTATAAGGTGTTTTTTATGTCAAAAATTTAGAAACGAATATTAAAATAAGTGTAGTTTGTGTAGAATTAAAAAAGCTCTCTTTTTAGAGAGCTTTTTTTGTTAAAGAAAGTGATTTGAAATTATTCTAATCCCCCCGTAAAAAGATAATTACTTGCACTACCATGCCCATGATCTTGACACCAACGGTTACCACCTTGAATTACAGAATCCATTGATTGAGCAGAAGCACTAAATGTGGTTCCGTCCTCACAAGTTACCGTACCATATCCAGCTTTACCACCATTAATTAATTGTTGTTCATTTTTGTTCAAAGTTGTACCTAAGTTTGAAATGTTTTTTAACATAATCTAAATTTTAAATTTCTCAAAAAAAGAAAAAAAGAAGGCATTGAAAAATGAAACTTCATAAACGCAAGGAAGAAATATATAAACGTAATATAGGTTTTAGAAAAAAGGAAAAAGTGAGACTTTTCGAGTTTCTACAAATTCTGTTTTAAGCTGGTTATAGCTATTTTTTATAAAGTAAAAAATAATAAAAACAGCAGAAAACAAAAGCAATGAGGGAAGTCATTTATCTTATTAAAAGTAAATTTAAAATCTAATAATCAAGTGAAAAGATAGTATTATAATTGTAAAAAAAAGAGCCCACATTTTGAGCTCTCAATAGTTTTTCATTACATTTTTCTCTTGTAAGACAATGTAATTCAATGTAATATACGAAAAAACAAATAACGATACATTTAATTGTTTTAAAGCAATTAAATAATTATAATATTAAGAGGAGGGAAAGAGTCGAAATTAGTTTGATAGTTTTTAATAAGAATGTATTTAGTGACTGTATATTACTATTAAAGAACATGAATAGGTTGAATGGAATCTTACTTCATACAAACATTAATTGTTCAGCTTTATTAAGTACAGTTCCTTAATAAGTATGGTAAAACATTTAGTAAAGTAAAATAACATACTAGCTAATTCTAACTTATTAAATTAAGGTTGTTTTCAGTTTATGAAACAAGTATTAAAAGAGTAAAAGTTAAAAGTAAAACTAAGAATAGTACAAATGATTTTATTTTTCTCATAATGAAGACAAGTTTTAAATAGAACTATTTAAACGAGAAAAACCCTACCTAATTTGCATATAAGTTTAAAGTCTTAGTAAAAGAAATGTCCTAGACAAATTCTATTTTAAGAATTTTTAAACTTATGAAATTTAAGTACATTTAGTTTGAAAAAGAACCTAAGTTTACTTGATCATTTATGTAAAGAATAAGGAGTAAATAAAAACCCTACTTAAAATTAAGTAGGGAAATTGCTATGAAAAAGAAAGTCTAATGATTTCTCATTAAGACTTTTACAATATATAATATTTTTTTATTATATAAATATTTTTATAAGTAGTTATTTGTTACGATACCAATAAGCTGTTCTTCCAAAAGCAGCAAAACCTATATATCCTCGGATTTTTAATTTGTTATTGTTTTCTAGTTTTATATAACATTTGTATTCTTTGCCGTTTTTAGGGTCTAAAATTTTTCCCCCAGACCATTCGTCACCATCTTTTTTTAATCCAGTTAAAATATTCATTCCTAATATCGGAATGTTTTTACGTTTGCCTTTACATTTATCACATACAGCATTTTGTCTATCTTCATCGGTTATTTCAATAATTTTAGCAAAAGCTTTTCCATTCTTTTCGTATACTTCAATAACAGAATCTACTTTATTGGTTTCTTCATCAATATTTTGCCACTTTCCAAAAATAGATTGAGAATAAATAGAAGTGCTAAGAGCTATAAATAAGAAAGTAAAAAGTAATTTTTTCATTTGTTTAAGAATTTTATATAAAGAAAATTTCAAGAATCATTCCAATTAATCATATTGAGCATCAAAATTGCTATCCCATTTTTTTTGCACTCTTAAAACTTGTTCAATAACATCACGAGCACAACCATTTCCTCCGGTTTTATCAGAAATATATTTTGATACTTGTTGAATTTCTCTAACGGCATCATTTGGGCAGCAAGGCATACCAACTAATTTCATTACAGGGAAATCAGGAATATCATCTCCCATGTATAACACATTCTCAGGATTTAAATTGTATTTCTCAATTAATTCGTTGAATTGTTTTATTTTGTCATGAGCACCTAAATAAATATCAGTAATACCTAAATTCGCTAAACGAGTACGAACACCTTCATTTTTACCACCAGAAATAATACATACTCTAAAGCCAGTTTTTACGGCAGCTTTTAGAGCATAACCATCTTTAATATTCATTTGACGTACTAATTGACCGTCTGGAAAAACGGTAACAATACCATTGGTTAAAACTCCATCTACATCAAAAATAAAAGTGTCTATTTGAGGTAATATTTCTTTATAACTTTTCTCCATTGTTTTGGATTGATTTTGTAATTAATTTATAAATTTCTTGTTGTTCAGAATCTAGTAAATTTAAATGATTCTGAATTGTTTTTTGATCGTTTCTTTTAGCAGGGCCAGTTTGAGCTTCTTCAGGTGTCAATTCAGTTATTTTTTTAGCTGTTTCTTGAATTAAGGGAAGTAAAACTTCAAAAGGAACTTTATGTTTGGAACAAATATCTGAACCAATTTTGTACATATGGTTGGTAAAGTTATTGACAAAAACAGCGGCTACGTGTAATCTTTTTCTCTGTTCAGAGTTAATATCGTATATTTTTTCACCAATAGAATAAGCAAGTTTTTTTAAAAGAATTAAATCGTTTTTATCTTCAGCTTCTAAACAGAAAGGAATTGTACTAAAATCAACATTTTTTTCTTTAGAAAAACTTTGTAATAAGTAGAAAACACCTTTTCTGCCATTGTTTTTTAGTGAGTTTAATGAAGCGCTTCCAGAGGTGTGAACAATTAAACTATTTTTTTGATTAATTTTTGAAGAAACTTCAGCAATAGCATCATCAGAAACAGCAATGATATAAATATCAGCTTTCACTAAAGATTCTATATTGTTTGTAATAGGAGTATAGTGTTTTAAATGTGTTACATGTTCGTAATTTCTAGCATATAATTGAACCAAAGAAACTTCTTTAGTTTTACTAAAAGCTTTAACTAAATGAGTCGCAACATTTCCACCTCCAACAATGACAATTTTAACCATAACCACGAAGATATTAATTTTCTACAAGAGTAAAATCATTAAAAATATTTTTTGCATCTTTGTAGTCTTATGATTGTTTAAGTCCACTTCCATAGTTTAGTTACATGATTTGTAACTCCCAATAATACTCGAGAATTCTCTCGAGCACATTTCTATATTAAAAAAAACATAATGACTGATAGTAATCAAACATCAAAAGAAACAATATTCTCACTTTTTAAAGATGCCGTTTTAGGTAAACAACAAGATTTTACAACAGGAAGTATTAAAAAAGCAATTTTTATGCTTTCTATTCCTATGATTTTAGAAATGTTAATGGAGTCTATATTTGCTTTAGTAGACATTATTTACGTTTCAAGAGTAAGTGTTAATGCAGTAGCAACAGTAGGCTTAACAGAATCTGTTTTAACTTTAGTGTACGCAGTAGCTATAGGTTTAAGTATGGCAGCAACGGCAATGGTAGCTCGTAGAACAGGAGAGAAAGATTCAGAAGGAGCAAATCAAACAGCAGTACAGGTTATATTTTTAGGAATTTTTATTTCAATATTAATAAGTATAGTAGGAATACTGTATCCGAAAGAAATTTTGCAATTAATGGGTGGTGAGCCTGATTTGATTGCTGAAGGATATGGGTATACAAGAGTATTGTTGGGAGGGAATGCAACAGTAATGTTACTTTTCTTAATAAACGCAATATACAGAGGAGCAGGAAACGCATCAATAGCCATGTGGACATTAATTTTATCTAACGGTTTAAATATAATTCTTGATCCTATTTTTATATTTGGTTTAGGACCAATACCTGCTTATGGAGTAGAAGGAGCAGCTATAGCAACAACTATTGGTAGAGGAACAGCAGTGGTATCTCAACTATTAGTTTTGTTTTTTGGAGCAGGAAAAATAAAAATAGCAATAAAGGATTTAATTATAAGGACTAGACTAATGATAAATTTGATAAAAGTTTCTTTAGGAGGAATTGGTCAATTTATAATAGGAACATCAAGTTGGGTATTCCTAATGCGTATAATGTCAGAATTTGGAAGTGAAGTGTTAGCGGGGTATACAATTGCTATACGAGTAATGATGTTTACTTTAATGCCTGCCTGGGGAATGAGTAATGCAGCTGCAACTTTGGTAGGGCAAAATCTAGGAGCACAACAACCAGAAAGAGCAGAGAAGTCGGTATGGTTAACTAGTAAATACTGTGCTTATTTTATGGGGTCAGTATCGTTAATTTATATGTTTTTTGCGCCAACTTTTTTAAGTTGGTTCTCAGACAATCCAGAAGTGGTTGAAAATGGAGGGCTTTGTTTACAAATTATAGCAGCAGGTTATATAGCATATGCATATGGAATGGTGGTAATTCAATCATTTAATGGTTCTGGCGATACCAAAACACCAACTTATATAAATTTTGTGTGTTTTTGGTTATTTCAATTGCCATTCGCTTACATAATGGCAATAACCTTAGATTTTGGACCAATAGGTGTTTTTACTGCAATTACTTTAGCAGAGGTGTTAATAGCAATAATAGGTATTTGGCTGTTTAAAAAAGGAAAATGGAAAACTGTAAAGGTTTAATAGTGATTTTGTAGATTAGCTTATCAAAATAGATAAAAATGAAACTAGATATATTAGCGTTTGGAGCACATCCTGATGATGTAGAATTAGGTTGTGCTGCAACCATTGCTAAAGAAATTTCTTTAGGAAAAAAAGTAGGTATTGTTGATTTAACTAGAGGAGAATTAGGTACACGAGGTTCTGCTGAATTACGAGATAAAGAAGCTGCTAATGCAGCTGAGGTTTTAGGTGTTTCTGTACGAGAAAATTTAGGCTTTGCAGATGGTTTTTTTAGAAATGACAAAGAGCATCAGTTAGAGGTTATAAAAATGATACGTAAATACAAACCAGAAATTGTATTGTGTAATGCAATTGATGATAGACATATTGATCACCCAAAGGGTAGTAGTGTAGTTTCTGATGCTTGTTTTTTAAGTGGATTGATGAAAATTGAAACGGAACTTGACGGTTTGAAACAACAAAAATGGAGGCCAAAGCAAGTATATCATTATATTCAATGGAAAAATATAGAACCAGACTTTGTTGTAGATGTAACAGGTTTTATAGATCAGAAGGTAAATTCAGTACTGGCATACTCATCTCAGTTCTTTGATCCGAAGAGTAATGAGCCAGAAACACCAATAACGAGTAAAAATTTTACAGATAGTATAGAATATAGAGCAAGAGATTTAGGGAGATTAATTGGAGTTGATTTTGCAGAAGGTTATACTACAGAACGTTACGTGGCTGTTGAAAATTTAAGTAAATTAATTTAAAAAAATGTTTTGCAGATTCTAGAAACTGTCTTATATTTGCACCCGCAAGTTACATGGTGGTTGTAGCTCAGTTGGTTAGAGTATCGGTTTGTGGTACCGAGGGTCGCGGGTTCGAATCCCGTCTTCCACCCAAAAAGTCTTCTCGAATAGAGAAGACTTTTTTAATTTATAGCAAAAAAAACTTCTCAATTATTTTTGAGAAGTTTTTTTGTTTTTAAGCCATTCGTCATATTTGTCTCTATGTTTAAAACGTTTATGAGACCATAAATAATACTCAGGTTGATCTTTAATGTTCTTTTCGGTAATTTTTAAATATTTGTCAGTAATTTGATAATTATCAAATTCTTTTGGGGTTTCAGTTATGAGCTCAAAATGAGTTTCGAAATAACCTCTTTTTGTTTTTTTGGTAACATAATTAATTACGGTTAAATCATATTTTTTAGCTAGCATTTCTGCGCCAGTATGTATAGGTACTTTAACACCTAAAAATTCGGACCAATAATGTGTTTTATGTACTTGTGGAGATTGATCACTAAGTAATATGTATAGGGCTTGAATTTTATTTGTGTAATTTTTGTGAATACCCTTTACAGTTTCTGAAGTTTTAAGGCCATTAATGCCAAATTTAGAACGGGATTCTTTTACCTTTTTTTCAAAATATTTGTTTCCTAGCTTAGTATACGCCCCAGTAACATTGATATCAAGAACAAGGGGAAGGCTAATAGACCACTCCCAATTTGCTTGGTGAGCTCCAACTAAGGCGATGCTTTTTCCTTGCTTTACAAGTTGATTTATAAGTTCAGGGTTTTTGTATTTATAGCGTTTTAGTATTTCTTTTTCACTGATAGTAAAAGATTTTACGCTTTCAAAAATTAAATCAACAAAATGTTTGAAAAACTTTTTAGAAATATTTTTTATATCTGCGTCATTTTTGTTTGGAAAGGCTATTTTTAAATTGGATTCAACAACTTCTTTCCTGTAGCCAACTAGATAGTATAAGATAAAGAAAAAAAGATCAGAAAAGAGGTATAAAATTCTCATGGGTAATCTAGAGATTAGCCAAATTATAGGGTAAACAATAATAAAAATTAGTAATTGCATGCTTTAAATTTAAAACGCAAATATCGGATTAAATTATCAATCATTTAGTTTATTAACTTTTGATTATGTTTGCTGATATTTAAAGAAAGTTATGAGTCAGATTATTTTAATAGTAATAGTAGCAAATGTTTTAATTTCATATAAAGGATTTAACGATCTTGTTTTTTTTGATAAGTATAAATTTCAAGTGCAAAAAATTCTTAACGGAGACAAAATTAGAATGATAAGTTCTGGTTTTTTACATGCAGATTGGGCTCATTTAGGTTTTAATATGTATGCTCTTTATCTTTTTGGAGATTTAGTGATAAGTCGTTTTTCTACAATAAATTTTGCTTTGATTTATTTAGCGAGCTTATTGTTGGGAAGTATGTATTCTTTATATCAGCATAAACAGGAATACTATTATAGTGCAGTTGGTGCTTCTGGAGCTGTTTCTGGTATTATGTTTTCTGCTATAATGCTGTATCCAGACAAGACTTATAGTTTTTTATTTTTTCCATTTATAGATTTTCCTGCATATGCTTTAGGGATAGGGTATTTAGTGTACTCAATTTATGGAATGAAGAATCAGGTAGGGAATATAGGGCATTCTGCACATTTAGGAGGTGTAATAGGAGGTTATGCTTTAACATTGCTATTAAGACCTAGTGTGATAAGTAATAAGCCTATAATGATTGGAATTATGGGAGTTATTATTTTGGTAATGTTTTTATTTGGAGATAAATTAAAATTAAATAAATAAAAAATCCGAAACATATGTTTCGGATTTTTTTTGAGCGAGAGACCAGGTTCGAACTGGCGACATTCAGCTTGGAAGGCTGACGCTCTACCAACTGAGCTACTCTCGCATT
>NZ_CANLTU010000006.1 GCF_947494125.1 uncultured Tenacibaculum sp. | reverse complement strand
ACGGTCTGGTAGTTCAGCTGGTTAGAATACATGCCTGTCACGCATGGGGTCGCGGGTTCGAGTCCCGTCCAGACCGCTAAAGTTTATCTAAGTTAAAATAATATATTGCTATATGCAACGGTCTGGTAGTTCAGCTGGTTAGAATACATGCCTGTCACGCATGGGGTCGCGGGTTCGAGTCCCGTCCAGACCGCAAAAAGCTTCTCAAATTATTGAGAAGCTTTTTTATTACAAAAAAAATAGCTGAGGCTTTTACACCTCAGCCACCCTTCAATCAATGAAGAAATAATTACAAAATTAGTTCACTTCATTATTATTATTAATCTCAGACAACGGTACCGGTAAATATCCATGCCCTGAAGAACTAAATCCAGTTCTATTAGCTGCCTGCATAGCCTGCTCCAACATACCCCATCTTCTCAAATCAAAAAACCTTGTAGACTCTAACGTCAACTCCATAGTTCTTTCATGAATAATCTGTTGCTTCACATCATCTTTAGACGTTACAGTTATTGCTGGCATTAACCCATGCATCTCTCTCACTTTATTAATCAATGGAATTGCCTGAGCCGTCGCTCCTGTTTCATTTAAAGCTTCAGCATACATTAACATCACATCTGCATATCGCATTAAAACTACATTAACCCCCACATAAGAATTATTCCATACATAATTAGGCAACCACTTCCTAAAATATACTTTACCTGCATTTAAATTACTGTATTGCCAGTTCATTAGTTGATCCCAAGTATACCCTTGCATTTGTGGATTAGCGCCATCATTAAAGAAAGGATCTCTAAAATAAATTGTTCCATACAACCTATTATCATACAAACCATTAGTAGCTACCATACCTTCAGACTTCATTACTGTTTCCAAACCTTTAGTAGCCTCTAATCCACCCCAGCCACCAATAGACCAATCACCCACAAATGCATGTAATCTTGTTGCATTCCATGAAGTAGCATCTCCTGATTTAAATTGTAATTCAAAAACAGATTCTTGGTTATTTTCATTTTCACCATTAAAAAGACTTAAATAATCCGATTCCAAACCATAACCTCCAACTGTCCCGTCTACAATAGGTTTAAAAGCATCTAATGCATTTTGAAAATCTGTAGTTTCCGAAGATGTATCATCTCCTGCTTTATACAAATACGCTTTACCTAAATACCCATATGCCGCACCTTTTGTCGCTCTTCCTACTTCCGTAGCTTCTTTATTCTTAAGCATAGTTGCCGCCTGCTTAAAGTCATCAATAATTACTTCCCAAGCTTCTGATCTAGTCGACAATGGCTTATCCAACGTTTCAGCTGTTATAATTTCTGTCCTTAAAATAATTTGTTCAAACAGAGTTAACAATTTAAAATGATAATAACCTCTTAAAAAAGTAGCCTCTCCAATTATCTGCTTCTTATCCGCATCTGATATTTGATCTGCTGTCATTTGCCCAACTTTAGTTATCACTTGATTTGCAAAATTCAACCCTTTATAATTTGTTCTCCAAAGAACATTTATATGTGTATGTCCATTCGTATAATTAAAATTGAATATCTCTCTCCAGTGTGCATAATTTACCGCATCTGGTCCCGGTAAAGCATAATCAGATCTATAGTATTCTATTATTGGTCTTCCTTCTTGCCATCCATCCCAAAAATTACTTCTCGATTCCAATTCAGCATAAACTGCTGTTAAACCAGACAAAGCATCATCTGTATTTCTCCAAAAAGAATCAGATGTTAATTGATCAGGTGATTTCTGATCTAAAAATTCATCATCATTACATGATATAAAAACTACTACTGCGAGTAATGCTGTTGTTATTATTTTTTTCATCTTCTGATTATTTAATTAAAATTGAATTTGCGTTCCTAAAATCACCGATTTGTATTTTGGATACAAAGTTCTATCAACTCCTCTTGAAAGAATTGAGCCTCCTACTTCTGGATCTAAACCACTATAATTTGTAAATGTGAATAAGTTTTGGCCAGTAATAAAAAATCTAAACTTGCTTATGTTCACTTTCTCTAAAATACTTTTAGGCAGTGAATACCCCACTTGAATTGTTTTAATACGCAAATAACTTCCATCTTCTAAAAAACGACTAGACGCTCTGTTGTTTCTATTCGGATCTCCTAAAACAGCTCTTGGTATATCTGTATTTGTATTACTTGGCGTCCATGCATTTAACGTAGATGCTTCAAAATTTCTTCCTGTATCAACCCCAATCGTTTGAAATCTATTTCCGTTATATATTTTATTCCCTCCAACTCCTTGAAAGAAAACATTAAAATCAATTCCTTTATAATCCGCAGACAGGTTTAAACTGTATTCATATTTTGGCAATGCACTACCCAAATACACTTCATCTTCATTATTTATAACTCCATCCCCATTTTGATCAACAAAACGGATATCTCCTGGCTTTGCATCTGGTTGTAATGTATGATTTGGATCATGAGTATCTATTTCTGCTTGCGTTTGAAAAATCCCATTAGCTACTGGCAAAAAATAAGCTCCTGGCTCGTAACCAACTTTTGTTTGATTTACAAAATGATCTGACCCAAACAGCAAACCAGTTCCTCTTAAAATTTGACCTGACCTTGCCAACTTTGTTACCTCACTATTTAATGTTGAAAAAGTTGCAAACGCTGAAAATTTCACATCATTAAAATTCTCATCATATCCTAATTCAAACTCAACACCACTATTTTCAAACCCTCCAACATTAATCACCGGGTTACGCACCCCACTAGAAAGTGGCACCTCTTTAACTATTAATAAATCTTTCGTTTTGGTATTGTAGTAATTTACAGACCCTTTCAACTTCTTATCTAAAACTGAATAATCTACCCCTATATTAGAAGAAATATTTGTTTCCCATTGTAAATCTGGATTTTCCAAATCTCTAGCAATACCTCCTGAATATGAAGCTTGTGGACTCCCAAATACATATCCTCCATTTGAAGAATTTGTACCTTGAGAAATTAGTGCTACAAAATCATAATTACTCAAAGCATTATCACTACCTGCTTCACCCCAACTAAATCTTAATTTTAAGAAATCAAAAATATTTTGATCTTTCATAAAATCTTCTTCAGTAACTTTCCAACCTAGAGCAAATGACGGAAAAACACCATACTTATTATTCTTACCAAATTTAGAACTCCCATCTCTTCTTATACTTGCTTGCAATAAATACCTACTATCATAAGCATAATTAAGCCTTCCAAACAATGAAGCCAAAGTATATTCAGAATTTGTTCCACTTCCAGAAAAAGTCGCCTCTGCTGCTCTAAAAGCATTTAATGTTTTAAAATTTTCATCCAATAATGTTATCGGTTCCTTATCATCTAAATCACCATTACCATCGATGTCTTGATCTGAAATTTTCCATCCTTCTGCCTGAACATACGTTTCAGAAAACGGCTCTAATATTCTTTGATACCCTCCTAAAAGTTCTACTGCATGTTTCCCTATTTCTGTTTTGTAGTTTATCGTATATTCTTGATTTATCCTTCTAAAATCGCTGTTATATTCCGACAAAAAGAAGTATTGATTTTGCTCATTATCATCAACATCCCTAATCCTAAAAGGCTTATGAAAAGCATACGAGAAATTAGATAAGTTTGATATTGAATAATTAGCTCCTAATTTCAATCCTTTTAACAACTCATATTTAACTCCTACATTTCCTATAAAATATTTCAACTTTGTATATCCCTCTCTAAAAAAATCTTCTCCTACTGGATTTCTATGATCTGGTAAATCTCCATTTCTATAACCATAACCTGAAGGTTTCGTAGCATCTAATATTGGAATTAAAGGAGAAATTTGATATGTTTCTCTCAACGAAAACTTATAATTCTCCCTATAAGTTTCTGAATAATTCATTGCTCCAGTTACCTGTAATTTTTCATCTGTGAAAGTTGCATTTGCAAAAACACCCCTTTTCGTAAATTCAGAACCTATTAAAACCCCTTTTTCATCTGCAAAATTCCCACCTAGAGTAAAATTCAATTTATCTGAAGCTCCACTTACTCTAGCATTTAACAATTTCAACTCACCATCTCTATGGGTAGCACCAAGCCAATCTGTATTAGCATTTGGAGGATTCGTTACATAACTAGGCAAAGCAACTCCTGCATTTTCATACATCTGCTTATGCACCTGCACATAACCATTAGCATCTAACAACTTCAATTCCTTTCTCTGTGTATTAAAGCTCAAAGACTGCTCAATATCAACTGTTATTTTTCCTTTTTTTCCTTTTTTAGTAGATATTATAACGACTCCGTTTGCTGCCCTTGTTCCATAAATTGAAGCCGAAGCCGCATCTTTTAAAACCTCTATAGATTCTATATTATTTGCATCAATAAAATAAGGATCTGCTTGAACTCCGTCAACAATAAACAACGGTCTATTACTTCCAAAACTCCCAACACCTCTTATTAAGATATCCGCTACACCACCTGGCGTACCAGAAGACGATGTTACCGTTACACCAGCTACCCTACCCTGCAATGCATCCGTAGGATTTGTAGTTACCACTTTTGTTAACTCTTTGGCTTTTACCTGACCTACCGCACCAGTTACATCACTCTTTTTTTGCGACCCATAACCAATTACCACAACTTCATCTAAAGTATTATCTTCCTCTAAACTTACATTCATAGTTGTTTTAGCCCCAACCAATAGCTCTTTCGACGAATACCCAACAAAACTATACACTAGTACTGTTGCTGGGCTTGCTTTTATTCTATAATCTCCATTAAAATCTGTTTCTACTCCTCTTAATTCTCCTTTTACAGTTACTGTTGCTCCCGGTAATCCTATACCATTCTTATCCGTAACCTTTCCAGTAATTTCTTTCTCCTGAGAGAACACGTTTTTAGAGAAAATCAGTAAAAAGCAAACTAGTAGGGTCGAAAAGACTTTTTTTAATAATTTTTGCTGTAATCTTAATTCCTTTTGTTTCATAAGTAAGAAAATATTAGTTTTTATTTTTATACACACCCCGCTTGCTTCCACTAATACATAAACATTATAAGTAATTAAAAAAGCCTTAGGTATACAGCTAAGCTAAAACTAGTTATAAAAAAAACAAACCAGTACCTACCAGTTTGTTTTTGTTTAAAAAATTATATATTTGTTTTATGAGTATAATTCAGATAGAAGAAAATATAGGCATACCGAAGTACAAACAGATTGTTATTTCTATAGAAAACGCCATTGCTTTAAAGCAAATAAAACTAGGTGATAAACTACCTTCAATTAACAGCATTCGAAGTAAATACAAACTATCCAGAGATACTATTCTATATGCATATAACGACCTAAAAGTTAGAGGGATAATTGAATCTATTCCTGGAAAAGGATATTATGTAAATAGTGAAAGTGTATATATAACTCAAAAGGTTTTTTTATTATTTGACGAACTTAATGCCTTTAAAGAAGACTTATACAATTCTTTTTTGAAAAATTTAAACAAAACAATAGAAGTAGACATTTTCTTTCATCATTTCAATTATGATGTATTTAAAAAATTAATATACGATAACTTAGGTAAGTATAATTACTACATAATTATGCCTGCTAAGCTTAATAAAACAGAATTAATATTAAATAAAATACCTCAAAAAAAAGTATACATTTTAGACCAAACAAACACAGAATTATCTCACTACCCAGCTATATATCAAAACTTCGAAAAAGATATTTTTAATGGTTTACTAGAAGGACTTAAACTTTTAAAAAAATACGACCATTTAGTTTTTCTTTTTGAAGAAGACAAACAGCCTAATGGACTACTAAAAGGTTTTAAAAAATTTTGCACAATGAACAGGTTTAAAAATACTGTTATCAAATCATTAGATAATTTTCAAATTGAAAAAGGAGATGTTTTTATTATACCAGATGACAGAAACTTGATTAGAATTATTAAAAAAGTTAAAGAAACAAATTATAAAATTTCTTCAGACATTGGTATTATCTCATATAACGACACGTTATTAAAGGAAATAGTAGAAGATGGCATAACAACTATTTCTACTGATTTTAAAGCTATGGGAAAAAGACTTGCTCAAATGATTACTAATAACGAAGAAGAACAAATAGAGAACGAAAACAAATTAATAATTAGAAATTCTTTATAAAAATTGCAAACAAATAAACAAAACATCATAGAGCAAGGTTCAAGTATAATTTTGCAAAAAGATAAATCTAAAGCAGAAATCTCACTAACCAACGGTGGAAGTTTAACTCAATTAATATTAAATGATTCGGTAATTATTAAAGATTTCTCTGACACTTTACCTTATAAAGAATCATATGCATCTGCTATTTTATTCCCTTTTGCTAATCGAATTTTAAATGGTGAATATGAATATCGAAATCAAAAATATAAACTAGAAAAAAACTCTTCTTGTAGCACAAACGCTATACATGGTTTAATATACAACAAACCATTTAAACTCATTTCAAGAAAGAAAGATGAAAATAGTATTTCTATTACCATAAGTTACGATCAACAAACAAAACAAAATGGGTTTCCTTTTCTGTTCTCTATCGCAATAACATATACTCTATTTAACAATCAACTAGATTTAAAAGTATCTATAAATAACATAGACAACTCTTCATTTCCTTTTACAGTTGGGTGGCATCCTTATTTTTATTCTGAAGATATAGAGAATAGTTTCTTAGAGATAAATTCTGATAAAGAAATTATTCACGACAAAGAAATGATTCCTATAAAGACTGAGAACAATAAAACTCCTTTCGAATTTAGAATAGGAACAAATAAACTGGACAATTGCTATCTATTAAATAACAACTTTATTAGATTCAAAACCCCTAATTATTTACTAAAGATGAATTCATCACTTAGTAAAAACTACATACAGATTTACACCCCTGAATTAAGAAATCATATAGCTATAGAGCCCCTTACAGGCCCTTCAAACAGCTTCAACAACAACCTAGGCTTAAAAACCTTACAACCTAAAGAAGAGTTTAATATTCAATGGACAATACAATTAGAAGATGAATAAATTAAAACACATAATAGCGCTTATTTTTATACTTGCTTTACTTAGCTGTAACACAAAACAAAAAACAGACTCCTCAAAAACTTACAAGCATACTAACATGTATGCTAACATTCTTGATTACAAGATAAGTCCTCAGCAAAAATTCGCCAAAGACGGATTAATGTTTTCCGATCAAGGAGCGTGGTTTGCTTACAGTTTTCATGAAAACACAGGAGAATCTATAGGCTTTAGCGGTCCTTTTTTAATGACTCAACAAAACGGAGTATGGCTTACAACTTCATTCACTAATTTAAGCATTATTGAAAATGACAATTATCCTGAGGGTATAAAAAACACAAGTTCTAATGCTTACACAAGTCATCTAGAACAAACTTTTAACACTAAGGAATTAGAAGTTATTCAAAAGCTTGTTTTTAAAAGTGGACACACAGTTTTAATCGAAACAAGCATAAAAAACAATTCAAACAAAGAGAAAAAATTATCCTTGAATTGGGGACATTCTCCAATATTTGCTGATGGAATTTCTTTTGAACTTGAAAAGAATGAGTTAAAAATAAATTCAACCAATTCTTTAGCAAAAGGACACCTAATATTTCCAAAAGACGTTGAAATAAAATTAGCAGACAGCCTACATTATCAAGCACACAATAAATTGAGTTTAAAACCTAACGAAAAAAAATCGTTTGTAATTTCTCAATCTTTCATATTCCCAGAGTATTCATGGGATAAAGAAAAAGAAAACATCAAAAACGTTAGTTTTGAAGAAGTCTTGAAAAATAAAAAAAGAGAAAAAGAGACACAATTAGCTTCATTAATAAAAAATAGTAAAAAACAATTTCAAGATAGCATTTACAACAAAGCATTAATTAAAGCACATTTAACTTTACAAAACAATTGGCGCATACCAGCTGGAGAAATTAAACACGAAGGTTTATTCCCTAGTTATCACTATAAATGGTTTAATGGTTTTTGGTCTTGGGATTCTTGGAAACATGCTGTTGGGTTATCTTACTACGACACAAAACTTGCCAAAGAACAAATAAGATTAATGTTTCATTTTCAAAAAGATGATGGTTTTATTGTTGATTGCGTTTTTAGAGACACTCTAATAGAAAAACATAATTATCGTGATACCAAACCTCCTCTTTCAGCATGGGCTGTTTCTAAAATCTACAACAAGGATAAGGATATTGAATTCGTTAAAGAATTTTATCCTAAGCTAAAAAAATATCATCAATGGTGGTACAACAAAAGAGATCATGACAGAGACGGGCTTTGTGAATATGGTTCTACTGATGGAACTTTAATTGCTGCAAAGTGGGAAAGCGGCATGGACAACGCTATACGATTTGACAATTCTAAAATTTTAAAAAACGAAGATGGCGCCTACTCCTTAGATCAAGAAAGCGTTGACTTAAACGCATATCTTTATGCTGAAAAAATATATTTAAGTAAGCTAGCAACTGATCTCAAACTTATTGAAGAAAGCAAACAATTTATTGCAGAAGCCAAGAAGTTAAAAAGTAAAATTCAAAAACAATTTTACGACAAAAATGATGGTTGGTTTTACGACACTAATTTAAATGGAACAACTTTTATAAAAGGTGAAGGAAGTGAAGGCTGGACTGCCCTATGGGCAAATGCAGCTACACAAGAACAAGCAGAAGCAGTGAAAAACAAGATGATGAACACTGCTAAGTTTTACACTAAAGTTCCTTTTCAAACCATGAGTGCAGATCATCCTAAATTTGATCCATTAAAAGGGTACTGGAGAGGACCAAACTGGCTAGATCAATCCTACTTTGGAGTAAAAAGCTTACGTAATTACGGTTTTCATGCCGAAGCTGACAAAGCTACTATTCAAATTTTAAAAGGAGCTGATGGATTATTAGAAGACGGTAAATCAATCAGAGAAAACTACCATCCTTTAACAGGAAAAGGCTTACATGCTAAAAACTTTAGCTGGAGTGCTGCACATATTATTATGCTATTACAAAAAGACTAATGGACTATAATCAAATAAAAATATCGACTCAGCAAGCTGAAGAAATTCTTTTAAAGCTATTTAACATAAAAGGCACAGCAAGTTCACTACCAGGGGAAGTAGACTTTAATTTTAGAATAAAAGCAGAAAATAATGAAGACTATGTATTAAAAATATCTCGCCCTGAAGAAGATGTAAACTATTTAGATTTTCAACAGAAGTTACTACAACATGTAGATAACAATACAACAAATTTAGTTACACCAAAAGTAATAGAAGATAGAAACGGAAACACTATTTCTGAAATTACCGACAATTTTAGTAAAACAAGAAAAGTACGCTTACTTACATGGATTTCTGGAAGAGTATGGAGCAGTGTAAATCCTCAATTAGACGAATTAAGATTCAGTTTAGGAAAACAATGTGGCTTATTAACACAAGCGCTACAAGGATTTGAGCATCCAGAAGCTCATAGAAAATTTGAATGGGATATTGCTCAATCATTATGGACAAGAGAACATTTAGAATTATTTTCTAAAGAAGAAAAAAAAATACTTATTACGTTTCAGCAACAATTTGAAACTGCTCAGCCTACTTACACGAAGCTTAGAAAAGCAGTAGTTCATAACGATGCAAACGACAACAACGTTATTGTTTCTAACAATTTATTAACCCCTACTGTAAAAGCTGCAATAGATTACGGAGATTCCGTTCATACGCAAATTATAAACGATTTAGCCATTAGTTGTGCTTACTGCATTATGCATCATAACGATCCTTTGACAGCAGCTATAGCTATTGTAAAAGGTTATCATTCTTCTTTTCAGTTACAGGAGGATGAACTTGCACATCTATACATCGCTATTGCTATGCGATTGGTTATATCCGTAACAAAATCAGCTATCAATAAACAAAAAGAACCTGGCAACGAATATTTATTAATTAGCGAAAAACCTGCATGGGAATTACTTAAAAATTGGAAAAACATCCATCCAGATTTTGCAGAATATACTTTTAGAAATAGTTGTGGCTACACAGCACATCCACAACAAAATCAATTTGAAAACTGGGCTACTCAAAACACATTCAACTTATCGGATTTATTTCCTACGATAAATAAAACTATTGTACACCCACTAGATTTAAGCGTATCAAGCAAATGGATTGGGCATCAACAAGATTTCAACAACTTAGAATTATTTCAATTCAAATTATATCAACTTCAAAAAACAATACCAAATAAAATAATTGCCGGCGGTTATTTAGAACCTCGACCTATTTACACCTCAACTGAATACGATACCATTGGAAATTATGGTAGAGAAAGTAGAACAATTCATTTAGGAATAGATTACTGGCTACCAGCAAACACAGCTGTTCACGCTATTTTAGACGGTGAAGTTATAATAGCCACAAATAATTCTGGAGACAAAGAATATGGAGGTTTAATTGTTTTAAAGCATCTAATTAATGAATTAGAATTCTATACATTATATGGTCATTTAACTGTAAACAGTGCTACAAAACATAATTTAGGTGATATTATAAAAAAAGGAGAAAAAATAGCAGAATTAGGAGACCATCCTGAAAACGGAAACTGGGCTCCTCATCTACACTTTCAAGTAATGTTATCATTATTTGACTATAAGAATGATTTTCCAGGCGTAGCATACTTCAGCCAAATAGAAACTTGGAAAAGTATTTGTCCAAACCCTAATTTATTATTTAAATCAGAAACCTTAGAAAAAATAACAACAGTTGATAATGAAACTTTAATTTCATACAGAAAACAACACTTAGGTAAAGGATTAAGCTTACAGTATAATACTCCAATAAAAATGGTTCGAGGTGCAGGACAATATTTAATGGATCAATATGGCCGTAAATACTTAGATACTGTTAACAACGTAGCTCATGTAGGACATGAACATTATAATGTTGTTAAAGCAGGACAAAATCAAATGGCACTTATAAATACTAATTCTAGGTATCTACATGAAAACATAAACGAATTAGCCCAAGAACTTATTGACACTTTACCACCAGAATTGAATGTTTTACATTTTGTAAATTCTGGAAGTGAAGCAAATGAATTAGCCATACGAATGGTTAAAGCTGCTACAGGTTCAAAGGATATTATTGCTAGTGAAATTGGATACCACGGAAATACTAACATGTGCATTGATATATCCTCATACAAGTTTGATGGAAAAGGAGGCGAAGGTGCTCCAGAGGACACTCATATATTCCCTCTTCCCGATGCTTTCAGAGGAAAATATAGAGGAAAAAACACAGGAGACAAATATGCCGAAGAAGTACAGAAACAAATAGATATTGTTCACGAAAAAGGACATAAAGTAGGAGCTTTTATAATAGAACCTATTATTTCTTGCGGAGGACAAATAGAACTACCAGACGGATTCTTAAAAAAAGCATACAGCAATATTAGAAATACAGGAGGCTTGTGTATTTCAGATGAAGTTCAAGTAGGATGTGGACGGTTAGGTAAAACCTTTTGGGGTTTTCAACTTCATAATGTAATTCCAGATATTGTAACTATAGGTAAACCTCTAGGGAACGGACACCCACTAGCAGCTGTTGTTTGTACACAAGAAGTTGCAAATAAATTTGCCAATGGCATGGAGTATTTCAACACTTTTGGTGGTAACCCAGTTTCTTGCGCCATAGGAACGGAAGTACTTAGAACTGTAAAAAGAGAAAAGCTACAAGAAAACTCTTTAAATGTAGGTAACTACCTAAAAGAGGAATTAAAAAAACTAGCTATAGAATTTCCTATCATTGGAGATGTGCGTGGACAGGGTTTATTCTTAGGGATTGAATTAACAGACACTGAACTAAATCCTCTAGCAAAACAAACCGATTACTTAGCCAACCGTATGAAAGAGCATGGTATTTTAATGAGTACAGATGGTCCAGATCATAATGTATTAAAAATAAAACCTCCAATTGTATTTACTAAAGAAAACGCTAAAGAACTAATCCATTATTTACAATTGATTTTTAAAGAAGACTTCATGCAACTTTAACAACCTGCTATCATGACTAAAAAATATTTAATTATACTATTAATTGCTATTCAATGGGGCTGCAAAAATGAGTCTCTTAAAGAAGTTTCTGAGCAAAAAAATCATTTTAATCATCAAATCTTCGAAGAAAACAAACTAGCTCCTCGAGCATCGTTTTTTGCTTTTGAGTCGGATCATATTTTAGAAAAAGAAAACTCTACGCGGTTTTTTAATTTAAATGGAAATTGGAAATTTCATTGGACAAAAAATCCTCAAGAAAGACCTACCACCTTCCACAATATCAATTTTAATGACAATCAATGGAACACCATCAAAGTTCCAGCAAACTGGGAAGTTGAAGGTTACGGAAACCCAATATATCTAGACGAACGTTACCCTTTCACTACAAAATGGCCAGAAGTTCCAAAGGATTACAACCCTGTTGGAACATACCGAAAAACGATAACATTAGACAAGAACTTTTTAAAGGAAGATATTATCCTTCATTTTGCGGGAGCCAAGTCAGCAATGTACGTGTATATAAATGGAAAATATGTAGGCTATTCACAAGGAAGCAAAACTCCTGCTGAGTTTAATATAACCTCTTATTTAAAAGAAGGTAAAAATACTATAGCACTGCAAATGTTTAGATGGAGTGATGCTAGTTATTTAGAAAGCCAAGATATGTTGAGAATGAGTGGTATTGAAAGAGATGTATACTTATATTCTCAACCTAAAGTATTTATTTCAGACTACCATATCAAAACCACTTTGGATGATTCTTATAAGCATGGAGTTTTTGATGGAACCGTTTCCATCACCAATAACACAAATACTTTAGCTAATCAAAATTTAGTAGTCCAACTACTTGACAAAAATAACGCTATTATATATTCAAGTAAAGAAGTTAAAACACCTGCAAATTCTACAATTAAAGTTAATACAAAAAAAATTATAACTAACATAAAACCTTGGTCAGCTGAAACACCTAATTTATATGATTTAAGAATATCCTTAAATTACGATCAATTTATCAATAAACGTATTGGCTTTAAACGTGTAGAAATTAAAAACGCGCAAATTCTTATTAATGGAAAACCAGTTTATTTTAAAGGAGTAGACAGACATGAAACTGATCCTTTTACTGGACATGTAATATCGAAAGCGTCTATGTTAAAAGATATTACACTTATGAAACAAAACAATATAAACGCAGTACGTTCATCCCACTACCCTAACGATCCGTACTGGCTAGACTTATGCGACAAATATGGACTATACGTAATAGATGAAGCAAATATCGAAAGTCACCCTTTATCGATTGACAAAAAAACTCAAATAGGAAATGAGATGAGTTGGTTACCTGCACATATGTCACGCACAAAACGCATGTATTATAGAGATAGAAATCACCCTTCAATATATTCTTGGTCTTTAGGTAATGAAGCAGGAGAAGGTGAAATTTTTAAAACAACTTATAAATGGTTAAAAGAACAAGACGATAATAGAATTGTACAGTACGAACCAGCAGGTAAAGAAGATTATACCGATATTTATTGCCCAATGTATCCAAAACCAGAATATTTAATCAATCATGGAAAATCAAATTCCAAAAAACCATCAGTAATGATTGAATACTGTCATGCTATGGGAAACTCTGTAGGGAACTTACAAGACTATTGGGATATTATTGAAAAATATCCAAATCTACAAGGTGGATATATTTGGGATTGGGTAGATCAAAGTTTAGAATATAAAGATAAAAACGGACAGCCTTACCTAGCCTACGGACATGATTACCATCCAGACTTACCTACTGACGGCAACTTTTTAAACAATGGTTTAGTAGACCCTTATCGTAATCCACATCCACATTTATCAGAAGTAAAAAAAGTGTACGAACCTGCACATTTTGAGTATTTAAGTAATGAAGAAATAAAACTTACTAATAAAAATTTCTTTGTTGATTTTTCAGATAAAACAATTTCTTTTGAATTATTAGAAAATGGAAAGATTATTCATAGAAAAGAATTAACCGATATTAATGTTCAACCTCAAGAAAGTATCACTTTAAAAATAGACAGAAAAAACTTCCCTAAGTTTCATTCAAAATCAGAATACATTCTTCACGTAAGTTTACATCAAAAAAAAAGTAAAAGCTTACTTTCTAAAAATCATGAAATAGCTTGGGATGAATTTATTATTCAAGAAGCATCAGAAGAACAAACACCTCTTTTAGAATTTATAGAAACAAATAAACCTGAAGCTACTCCTATTGAGATTATCAATAAAGATATTATTGAAATTAAAAACAATAAATTCAATTTAAAACTCAATGCTAAAACAGGGGAAATTGTTTCTTGGTATTTTGATAACATTCTAATTACGAATCACCCTATAAAACCTAACTTTTGGCGACCACCAACAGATAATGATTTAGGAAATGGAATGGATAAATGGGCAAAGATCTGGCAAAATGCTAGTTATAAATACACATCTAATTTAATAGAAGCTCCTAAAACTATTAATAACAATGTTGTTTTTAAAGTAGCATATTCAACACCAAAAAATGATATCTTAGTACAAGTTAAATACACCTTATCTCCTGAAGGACAACTAACAGTCAGTTTTTTATTTAAACCTACTAAAAAAGAACTACCAAATATTCCTCGGTTAGGTATGTATTTAACGCTACCTAACAACTTCACTGATATTTCTTGGTATGGTAAAGGCCCTGAAGAAAGTTATTGGGATCGTAAAACTGGACAAAAAACAGGAATTTACTCAGGTAAAATCAACACACAATTTGAACGTTATTCCCGTCCACAAGAAACAGGGAACAAATCAGATGTTCGATGGGCAAAATTAGCTTCTGATAAACTAACTCTTCGTTTAGAAAGCAATCATTTATTAAATTCTAGTGCATGGCCTTTTTCAATGTCTGAATTAGATTTTAGCAGTGAAGAAGCAGGAAAGTCAGCTTCAGGATTAGTACCAGTAACAAAAAAACATGGAGCAGATATTAAAATAGGAAATACCGTACAATGGAATATTGATTATTTACAAATGGGAGTTGGTGGAGATACTTCTTGGGGACGTTTAGTTCATCCAGAATATACTATTCCTGCAACTAAAAATCATACGTATACTTTTACAATTCAACCTCTAAAAAAATAACATATGCAGTTTATCACATTTCTAGGATTTACAGTTCTTGTTGCAGTTATCTCTTATCTCAAAACAAGAAAAACTAATGAAAATACCTCCGATGGATATTTCCTTGGAGGAAGAAGTCTAACGGCGGGCGTTATAGCAGGATCATTATTGCTTACTAATTTATCTACTGAGCAAATTGTAGGGCTAAATGGATCGGCTTATGAAAGTGGGTTATCTGTAATGGTTTGGGAAACTTTAGCTGCAATCGCCATGATAGTTACAGCTATATTTTTACTTCCTAAATATCTAAAAGGAGGTTTAACAACAATTCCTCAATTTTTATCAGAACGTTTTGACGTAGCTACAAAAACATGGACTTCTATCCTATTCTTAACTGGGTATGTTGTAGTCTTACTACCTGTAATTTTATATTCAGGTTCATTAGCTATTAGTGGTATGTTTAATATTCCAGAGCTACTAAACGTTTCACACACCCAATCTATTTGGATTTGCGTTTGGGGAATTGGAATTATTGGTTCTATATATGCTGTATTTGGAGGATTAAAAGCTGTAGTTGTTTCAGACACTATTAATGCTATTGGTTTACTTATAGGAGGGTTATTAATTCCTGTTTTCGGATTAATAATGATTGGAGATGGTAGCTTTTTTGATGGAATCTCTATTTTAACTACAGAAAACCCAGAGAAATTTAAATCTATGGGTGGACCAACAGACCCAGTTCCTTTTTATACTATTTTTACTGGAATGATGTTAGTTCAATTGTTTTATTGGGGAACTAACCAACAAATAATTCAGAGGGCTTTAGCTGCTAAAAACTTAGAAGAAGGACAAAAAGGATTGTTATTAGCTTCTTTTATAAAAATATTAGGTCCTTTAATAGTAGTATTACCTGGTTTAATCGCTTTTCATTTATTCAATGGTAGTTTAGAAAATCCAGACGATGCCTACCCTATGTTAGTTAACAAAGTATTACCAAAAGCTTGGGTTGGATTTTTCGCTGCAGTATTGTTTGGAGCTATTTTAAGTTCCTTCAATAGTGTTTTAAACAGTGCAGTAACATTATTCGGAATTGATGTTTACAAACAACACATTAACAAAGATGCTAACGAAAAAACAGTAGTAAAATATGGTAAATTATTTGGTGTAATTTTAGCTTTTACAGCAATGTTTATTGCACCTTTAATAGCCAACGCCGGGAGTTTATTTAAATATCTACAAGAAGTAAATGGTATTTATAGTATTCCTATTTTAACCATAATTGTTGTTGGTTTCTTAACTAAGAGAGTTCCTGCTATAGCAGCCAAAATAGGTTTAATATCAGGTTGTTTATTATACATTCTAAGTCAATTCTTTTTGCAACCATATTTTCTAGACAGTGCATTAGAAAAAGCAAAAGCATCAGGTATTGTTGACACAGCTGAACTAGCCTTAGTAAAAGCCAAAGCATACCCACATTTTTTAGACATTATGGCCATCCTATTTTTATTAAATGTAGGAATCATGTTAATCATAGGTAAACTAAAACCAAGAACAGAAGATTTTGTTCAAAAATACACAGAACAAGTAGACATAAAGCCTTGGAAATATGTAAAACAAATGGGGCTAATCATATGTCTAATTGTAATTGGAGTATATATATATTTTGCATAAATGAATCAGTCAGTAAAAGAACAAGTACAACAAGAGTTCTTAAACTATTTTAAGATAGAACCTTTATTAATCTTTTCTCCTGGAAGAATTAATTTAATTGGAGAACACACCGATTATAATGAAGGTTATGTATTTCCAGCCGCAATAGACAAAGGTATCTATACTGCAATTCAACAGTCGAAAACAGATAAGAGTACCCTTGTAGCTTTAGACAAAAATGAGCAATATGAATTTACTACAAATTCTATTTCTCCTCTAACAACTAATGGATGGCAAAATTATATTTTAGGAGTTGTAAGTGAAATTCAAAAAAAAGGAAAAACAATTCCTAATTTCAACCTAGTATTCTCAGGAGACATTCCTTTTGGTGCAGGTTTATCATCTTCTGCCGCACTAGAAAACAGTGTTGTTTTTGGATTAAATGAATTACTTCAACTTCAATTAACAAAACACGAAATGATTTTTATTTCCCAAAAAGCCGAGCATAATTTTGTAGGTGTTAAATGTGGAATCATGGATCAATATGCGTCGATGTTTGGTCAAAAAAATAAAGCTATGCATTTAGATTGCAAAACGCTTGAAGCAACTATACATTCTGCTGCTTTTGAAGGTTATGAGTTTATTTTAATCAATACAAATGTAAAACATTCTTTAGCAGATAGTGCATACAATAAAAGGCGTGCTGTATGCGAAAACATATCCAAATTATTAAATAAACCTAGTTTGAGAGATGTTAAAGATCACGATTTAAACACTATAAAAGACAAAATCTCTTTAGAAGAGTACGAACAAGCCCTATATGTAATTCAAGAAAACAAACGTACTTTACAAGCTGTAAAAGCATTAGAAATTGATAATGTATCAAACTTTGGAAACTTACTTTTTGAATCTCATAAAGGACTTTCAGAACAATACAATGTGAGCTGTTTAGAGTTGGATTTTTTAGTTATAAATGCACAAAAAAACCCTGCAGTAATAGGTGCTAGAATGATGGGGGGCGGATTTGGAGGCTGTACAATTAATCTTATAAAAACTTCTAAAAAAGGAGCTTTCTTAACACAAATACAACAAGAATATGCACAAGAGTTTAAACAGAACTGTGCTATTTATGAAGTAAATTTATCTAACGGAACACAAATAATATAACATATAAAATGAGGAAACTAATTTTAATTGCCTTTGTATTTATAGGGATTTCTTGTCAAAAAGAAACCGAAAAAACACCAGAGGCTACAGATAAAAAAGAAATTTTAGCTATCATGAAATCCCAAGAGAAAGCATGGTCAAATCATGATTTAGAGGGATTCATGCAAGGGTATTGGAAAAACGATTCTTTAAAATTTTATGGCAGTAGTGGCTTAACATATGGCTGGAATAAAACATTGGCTAATTACAAAAAAGGATACCCAACAAAAGACCACAGCGGCAACTTAAAGTTTAAGGTAAACGATATTAGCAAAATAAATAACAATGCCTATTTTGTTATGGGAGAATATCATTTAACACGTCCAATTGGTAATGCTAATGGAGTATTTATGATTATTTTCAAAAAGATAAATGGTGAGTGGAAAATTATAGCAGATACTTCTTGTTAAAAATATGACTTCACATTTAGATAATTATTCGCATAAACGCTACAATATTTTAATTGGTGAGTGGGTATTAGTTTCTCCACATAGAGCAAAACGTCCATGGCAAGGACAAGAAGAAGAAGTTGTGAAAAATCAACAACCTAAACACGACCCTAATTGCTATCTATGTTCAGAAAACACACGTGCTAACGGAGAACAAAATCCAGATTACAAAAATACTTTTGTTTTTACCAATGATTTTGCTGCTTTACAAAATGAAACACCAAATTTCTCTATCGACGATGGTTTGTTAAAAGCAGAATCTGAAAAAGGAATTTGTAAAGTAATTTGCTTTAGCTCAAATCATTCAAAAACATTAGCCGATATGAACAACGATGCTATTGAAAAAGTTGTTACATTATGGCAAAAGGAATATTCAGAATTAAGCAAATTAGACTTCATTAAGTATGTTCAAATTTTTGAAAACAAAGGAGCTGTTATGGGCTGTAGTAATCCACACCCTCATGGTCAAATATGGGCGCAATCAAGTATCCCTAATGAAATTAGTAAAAAAGATCTTCAGCAAAAACAGTATTTCAACACCAACAAAAGTTCATTATTAGAAAACTATCTAAAACAAGAGCTAAATAAAAACGAACGTGTTTTATTTCAAAATAAAAATTTCGCAGTTATAATTCCATTTTGGGCTACTTGGCCCTATGAGACAATGATAGTCCCTAAAAAACAACAAGCAAACATTAGCCAATTAACCTCAGAGCAGCGCATAGACTTTGCCGAAGCTATTTCTAAAATTACCAGCGCATACGATAAGCTTTTCAATTGTTCATTTCCTTACTCAAGTGGTATACATCAAGCTCCAAGTAATAACAAAAACAACGAACATTGGCATTGGCACATGAGCTTTTATCCTCCTTTACTTCGTAGTGCTAGTGTAAAAAAATTTATGGTAGGTTATGAAATGTTTGGAATGCCACAAAGAGATATTACAGCAGAAAGTGCCGCTAATAGCTTAAAGAAGCTAATCCTTTAACCCCTGTACAAATAAGGCTAAAAATAGATTATTAAAAAAAACAGCAATTAAATTTGGTTTTCTAAAATTAATTTTCAAGATTTGTCCCTTACAACAAAAACAAAACAAACGATGTTACAAAACATTTGGCAAGGTTTCTATTTTTACTTTTATTTTTTCAATAAGAGTTGAGGCTTTGTACCATATTGTTAACACAAAATAATATCTAATAAAGTCTCGAAATTTCGAGGCTTTTTTTTATGTTTAAAATGAAGAAAAAAATAGCCATACAAGGAGCAGAAGGTTCTAATCATCATAAAGTAGCTCGTGATTTTTACGGAGACAATGTAAAATTACAAGAGTGCTTATCATTTGATACATTAGTAAATAGTTTAGTTGATAAATCTTCTGACAAAGGAATTATGGCTATTGAAAATACTATAGCTGGTTCAATAATTCCAAACTACGCATTAATTGACTCAAACAATCTGCACATCTCTGGTGAAGAATATTTAAATATTCATCATCATCTAATGGCTTTACCAGGTCAACAAATAGAAGATATTAAAGAAGTATGTTCACACCCAATGGCTTTATTACAATGTAAGGAATTCTTCAAAAAACATCCACATATAAAATTGGTTGAAGATGTAGATACTGCAGAAGTAGCTAAAAGAATTTCAAAAAATAAGTTAGAAGGTGTAGCTGCTATTGCCCCAAAATTAGCTGCTGAAATTTTTGGTTTAGAAGTTATTGAAGATGAAATTCAAACGATGAAAGCTAATTCAACTCGTTTTGTTATTGTTCAAACTGAAAAGCCAAACAATGGAATAGATCAAATAAATAAAGCTTCATTAAAATTTCAACTAAATCATAAAAGAGGAAGTTTAGCTGCTATTTTAAATGTATTAAGTGATTGTAAAATGAACTTAACTAAAATTCAGTCTTTACCAGTAATAGAGACTCCTTGGAAGTATTCATTTTTTGTTGATGTTACTTTTAATGATTATAAAGATTACCAAAAAGCAATAGCTATTATAGAAATTATGGCTTCTGAATTAAAAGTTTTAGGGACCTATAAAAATGGAAGAAAATGATTAAAGCAGCAAACAGATTAAATACTGTACAGGAATACTATTTCTCTAAAAAACTAAGAGAGGTTAGAGAATTGGCTGCATCGGGAAAACCAATTATCAATATGGGAATTGGTAGTCCTGACTTACAACCACCAACCAAGGTTATAAATGCAATTCAACAAAGTTTTAACGATGCAATTGCTCACAAATATCAAAGTTACCAAGGGTTACCTGAATTAAGAGCTGCTATTTCTGAGTTTTATCAACAGAAATTCCATGTAAAAACAAACCCTACTAATGAAATACTACCTTTAATGGGAAGTAAGGAAGGAATCATGCATATTTCTATGGCTTTTTTAAATGAAGGAGATCAGGTATTAATTCCAAATCCAGGTTACCCAACTTATACGTCAGTTACAAAATTAGTTGGAGCTGAACCAGTTTTTTATCAATTAGATGAAGACAATAATTGGCAACCTAATATTGAGGCTTTAGAAAAATTAGATTTAACTAATGTAAAAATAATGTGGGTAAATTATCCACATATGCCAACTGGTACAAATGCACTAAAAGAAACATTTGAAAAATTAGTAGACTTTGGTAAAAAACATGAGATACTAATTGTTAATGATAATCCATATAGTTTTATTTTAAACGACAATCCTTTAAGTATACTACAAGTTGATGGTGCAAAAGACATTGCTTTAGAATTAAACTCATTAAGTAAAACATTTAACATGGCAGGTTGGCGCGTAGGAATGGTTTTAGGTAATGCTAACTTTATTGAACAAATATTAAAAGTAAAGAGTAATATGGATTCTGGAATGTTCTACGGAATTCAAAAGGGAGCAATTGAAGCATTACATCTTTCTGATGATTGGTTTAAAAATCAGAATAAAGAATACCAAGAAAGAAGAAATTTGATTTTTAAAATAGCTGATAAATTAAATTGTTCTTATAGTAAAAATTCAACTGGATTATTTGTTTGGGCAAAGATTCCAAAAGGAAAAACGTCGGAAGAAATAACAGATGAAATTTTATATGATAAAGATATTTTTATTACACCAGGAACAGTTTTTGGAAGTCAAGGAGAAGGGTACATTCGTTTCTCATTGTGTGTTTCAAAAGAAGTAATTAATAACGCATTGAATAGATTTTAAAATGAAAGTATTTGTAATAGGCATAGGATTAATTGGAGGAAGCATGGTTTTGGATATCAAGAAGAATTATCCAAAAGCTACAATTTACGGTATTGACACAAATGAAAACCATATAGAAAAATCGATAGAAATAGGAGTTATAGACAAAAAGGCGACATTAAATGATTTGGATAAAGCTGATATTGTCATTGTTTCTATTCCTGTAGATGCCCAATTAACTATTATTCCGAAAGTATTAGATGCTGTTACCGACAATACATTAGTATTAGATGTTGGCTCTACAAAAGAAGATATATGCATCGCATTAAATGAACACCCTAAAAGAAGAAATTACCTCGCTACACATCCAATAGCAGGAACAGAATTCTCTGGACCTACCGCTGCACATAATGGATTATTCGAAAAGAAAACGAACATTATTTGTGAAGTAGAAAAAACGGCTTTTACATTGCAAGAAAAAGCTTTAGAAATTTTTTCTAAATTAGGAATGCGCATACGTTATATGGATCCAAAATCGCATGATAAACATATAGCTTACATGTCACATTTATCTCACATAAGTTCATTTATGTTAGGTAAAACCATAATTGAAAAAGAAAAAAACGAACGCGATATTTTTGATATGGCAGGAAGTGGATTTGCTTCAACTGTTCGTTTAGCTAAAAGTTCACCTGCTATGTGGACTCCTATTTTTGAACAAAACAAAACGAATGTTATTGAAACATTAGATGAGTACATAAATAATCTTCAGCAATTTAAAGAATTGATGAAACAAAACGATTTTACCGAAATTTACAATGAAATGGAAAGTACAAATCACATAAAACAAATTTTAAACGGCATAAAATAAAAGCCAAAACAATAGAAAAATGGAAAATACAAAAGAATTAAAAACATGGTTGGATGATATGAAGCTTGCGCATCCACTAGTAATAGCAGGGCCTTGTAGTGCAGAAACTGAAGATCAGGTTTTAAAAATTGCACACGAATTAAAAGATTCTGATGTAAACTATTTCCGTGCCGGAATTTGGAAACCAAGAACTCGTCCTGGAAATTTTGAAGGAGTAGGTGCTTTAGGCTTAAAATGGTTACAAAAAGTAAAAGCAGAAACAGGTATAAAAACCTGTACTGAAGTTGCGAATGCTGCGCATGTAAAATTAGCACTAGAACATGATGTTGATTTATTATGGATTGGAGCACGTTCAACAGTATCACCTTTTATTATGCAAGAAATTGCAGATGCTTTACAAGGTACAGACAAGATAGTATTGGTTAAAAACCCTGTAAATCCAGATTTAGCTTTGTGGCTAGGTGGTATAGAAAGACTATATTCAGCTGGTATTAAAAATCTTGGAGCAATTCACAGAGGATTTTCAACATACGAAAAATCAAAATACAGAAATATTCCAGAATGGCAATTAGCTATTGAATTTCAAAATAGATTTCCTGATTTACCTTTAATCTGTGACCCTTCGCACATTACTGGTAAAAGAGATATGGTTTTTGATGTATCACAAACAGCTCTAGATTTAAATTTTGATGGATTAATGATTGAAACGCATACAGATCCTGATAATGCATGGAGTGATGCTGCTCAACAAGTAACACCAGCAACATTAATTCAAATGATGGAAGACTTAAAAATTAGAAAAGAAACAGAAACAGATTCTACTTATAGAGAGTCTTTAGATAATTTAAGAGCGAAAATCAATGTAATTGATAATCAATTAATTGAAACTCTTGGAAAAAGAATGAAAGTTGCAGATAAAATTGGTGCTTTAAAGAAAGAAAAAAATGTAGCTGTCTTACAATCGAGACGTTGGAATGAAATTCTTGGCAATATGATTTTAGAAGGAGAAAGCAGAGGTTTGAGTGAAGAATTTGTTTTAAAAATGTTTAAAGCAATTCACCAAGAATCAATTAATCATCAAGAAAAAATTATAAAAGGATAAAAGAAAAAAGATTCTCGTGAAAGCGGGAATCTTTTTTTATGATTAGTTCATATTTATTAGTTACTTTGTTGTATGACAGGAACGGTTTATAAATCTACAGGAAGTTGGTATTGGGTGAAGTCTAAACAGGTTTTATATAAATGCCGTATAAAAGGAAAATTCCGATTAAAAGGAATAAAAAGCACCAACCCTATTGCAGTTGGGGATCTTGTTGATTTTGATCTTGAAACTAAAAACAACGAAGAAACTGGCGTTATTAATACTATTCATGATAGAGAAAATTTTATTGTAAGAAAATCAGTAAATCTATCAAAACAAACGCATGTTATAGCATCTAATATCGATCAAGTATTTTTGCTAGTTACGATAAACAACCCTCCTACTTTCACCACTTTTATTGATCGTTTTTTAGTAACTGCTGAAGCCTATTCAATCAAAACAATTTTAGTCTTTAATAAAATTGATTCTTATGAAATTGATCAACGTGCAGAGATTTTATATTTAAAAGATATTTATGAAACTATAGGTTATCAATGTATAGAGGTTTCAGCTACTGAAAACACAAATGTTGACACTATTAAAAATCTAATGACTGGAAAAGTATCAATGTTTGTAGGGCATTCAGGAGTTGGTAAAACAACTTTAGTTAATACTATTGAACCTAGTTTAAATTTAAAGACCAAAGAAATATCTGAACAATACAAACAAGGAAAACATACTACTACTTTTGCAGAAATGTTCGATTTAAGTTTTGACGCAAGAATTATAGATACTCCTGGTATAAAAGGTTTTGGAGTTGTTGATATGGAAAAAGATGAATTAGGAGATTATTTCCCTGAGTTTTTCACATTAAAACAAGATTGTAAATTCAATAATTGTATTCATATAAATGAACCAAAGTGTGCAGTAAAAGACGCTTTAGAAGAAGATAAAATTTCTTGGTCTCGTTATAAAAGTTATATGCAAATTCTAGAAGGAGAAGAAGAACACTACCGAACAGATATTTGGGAGTAAATTACTTTATAACTACATACTTACTTCCACAAATTTAAAAACAATTATGAAAGCTGTTATCCAAAGAGTTTTAAAAGCTAGTGTTACTATTAATGAAGAAAAAGTTGCCAATATTCAAAAAGGATTATTAATTCTTATTGGAATAGTTGATAACGACAACCAAGAAGACATAGAGTGGTTGTCTAAAAAAGTTGCTAATCTGCGTATTTTCAATGATGAAAATGAAGTAATGAATAAATCATTAATTGATATTTCTGGTGAAGCAATTGTAGTAAGCCAATTTACTCTGCAAGCATCTACTAAAAAAGGAAACCGACCAAGTTATATCAAAGCAGCAAAACCAGACATCGCAATTCCTATTTATCAACAGTTTATAAAACAAATTGAAAAAGATTTAAATAAAAAAGTCCAAACAGGTCAATTTGGAGCTGATATGAAAGTGGAATTACTAAATGATGGCCCAGTAACCATTATTCTTGATTCTAAAAATAAAGAATAAATTCCATGGGAAGTATTATTTTTTATTTACATTTGTTCTAAATAATTATTCAATCAAATATTAAAATCCTAAAAATGAAAAAAACAATTTTGGCAATTGCATTTGTTGCAATCGGAGCTGTTTCTTGTAAAACAGAAAAAAACAAAGTAGCTGCTAACGAAGAGGTTAAAGAAGTAAAAAAAGTAGAAAACGTAATAAATTCTTACAAAGCTAATGTTGCTGAATCAACTGTTACTTGGAAAGGAAGTAAGCCAACAGGATCTCACAATGGAGTTGTAAGTTTAGAAAAAGGTTTATTAGATATTGAAAATGGAATTTTAAAATCTGGTGAGTTTGTTATTAATATGAATTCTATTTCTTGTGTAGATTTAGAAGCTGGTAAAGGAAAAGAAGATTTAGAGGATCACTTAAAAAAAGGTGATTTCTTTGATGTTGAAAAATTTCCAACTGCTAAATTTGCTATTACTAGTTCTGAAGTAAAAGAAGGAAAATTACAAGTAACTGGAAATTTAACTCTTAGAGATGTTACAAAAAGCATTACAATTCCTGCTACAATAACTGAAGCTGATGGAACTGCTACTTTTAAAAGTGATATTTTTAGTATTGATAGAACTGACTTTGGTGTTACTTATAAGTCTAAGAAAATTGATGCTGCTTTAAAAGATAAATTCATAAACGATTTAATGGAAATTTCTTTTGATGTAAAAGCTAAAAAATAGTTTTTATATAGAAAAATAAAAAAGGGTTGACAATGTCAACCCTTTTTTATTTTTACACATTAATGAATTCTTCAATTTCAAATAACTCTTTAAAGTGTTTTAGTATTTTTTCTCTTACCTCATCTTCAGAAATCTTCTTACCTAATTCAACCTCCATTGAGGTAACTGCTTTCCCTCTAATTCCACAAGGAATGATATTATCAAAATAACCTAAATTAGTGTTTACATTTAATGCAAATCCATGCATAGTAACCCATCTACTTGCTCGTATTCCCATAGCGCAAATTTTTCTAGCAAAAGGGGTTCCTACATCTAGCCAAACTCCTGTTTCTCCTTCACTACGTGTTCCTTGTAAACCATATTCAGCAATTGTTAAAATAATTACCTCCTCTAATAAGCGTAAATATTTATGTATATCAGTAAAAAAATTTTCTAAATCTAAAATAGGGTATCCAACAATCTGACCAGGTCCATGATATGTTATATCACCACCTCTATTAATTTTATAAAATGTTGCTCCTTTCTCTTCTAACTGAGCTTCTGATAACAATAAATTACTTATATCTCCTGATTTTCCTAGCGTATAAACATGTGGATGCTCAACAAATAAAAAATAATTTGGTGTTTCTTTTTTTTCTAAATCATCTCTGTTTTTCCTCTTTAAAAAAACTATTTCATCTAACAAATTAGTCTGATACTCCCAGGTCTCTTTGTAATCTTTTTCCCCTAATTGATTGAGGATTATTTTTTTATTCATAAATTTGGGATATATAACATGCTTCAAAGGTAGGGAAAAATAGCTTTAAGATGTTATAAACTATATTAATCGACTAGACAAATTATGATTAAAAAACACACCCTTTCACTATTATTAATTTTTACTTTTTCTGTAAGTAGTTTATATTCTCAAAACTTCTGGAATAAAGTAGAACCTAAAACAACTTCTGTTAAAAAAGAACAAGTACTTAACAGAGAAAACACCCCTGAAAAATATTCTTTAAAAACATTAGATTTAAATAGTTTTAAAAACTATGTATCCAATGTTAAATCAAAAAACAGTAAAAAAACAATTCAATTACCAAATTCAAAAGGAGAATTACAACGATTTTTTATTTATGAAACTTCTTCTTTGGCTCCTGAATTAGCTGCAAAATTCCCTATGATTAAATCATATTCTGCAAAGGGTATAGATGATCCTACTGCAGTAGCTAAAATTAGTTTAGGTAATGACGGGTTTCATGCTATTATTTTTTCTGGTAATGAAAGCACTGTATACATAGATCCATATACAAAAAACAAAAAGCAGTATATTATATATAAAAGAGAACATTTAAAATCTAATAAAAATGATTTTTCTTGTCAAGTAGAAGATTCTGCTAAAAAAATAGTGGCACCTTCTTTAGAATATAAAAATGCTGATGATGGTAAATTAAGAACTTATAGAATTGCAATTGCCTGTACAGGTGAATATTCACAATTCCATATAAATAATCAAGGTGTTGCAGCCTCTGCAACAGACGCAGTAAAAAAAGCGGCTATTTTATCTGCAATGAACACAACAATGACACGTGTAAATGGTGTTTATGAAAGAGATTTAGGTGTTAGAATGGTTATTGTAAACGATAACGATAAATTAATATTTTTAGATGCTGCTACTGATGGATTATCAAATAGTGATGCTAACAGTTTAATTAATGAAAGTCAGCAAAAATGTGATGCAGTAATTGGTAACGCTAACTATGATGTTGGACATACTTTTAGTACCGGTGGTGGTGGATTAGCGCAATTAAACTCTGTATGTATTACTGGAGCAAAAGCTAGTGGTATTACTGGTAGTAGCCAACCTATTTCTGATCCTTATGACATTGATTTTGTTGCTCATGAATTAGGACATCAATTTGGAGGTACACATACTCAAAATAATTCTTGTAATAGAACATCTTCAACAGCTGTAGAGCCAGGAAGTGGATCTACAATTATGGGATATGCTGGTATTTGTGCTCCAAATGTTCAAGGAAACAGTGATGATCATTTCCATGCCGTAAGTATTGCTCAAATGTGGAATCATATAAAAGGTGGAGGTAGTTGTGCTGTTCAAACTGACACAAGTAACAATGCTCCAACTGCCAACGCAGGAAGTGATGTAAGTATACCTAAATCTACTCCTTTTGTTTTAAAAGGTAGTGCTACTGATGCTCAAGGTACATCGAGCTTAACATATAACTGGGAACAAACTGATAACGAAACAGCTACAATGCCTCCTGAATCTATAAATACAGGTGGACCAGCCTTTAGATCTTTACCTTCTAAAGTTTCTCCAAATCGATATTTCCCTGCTTTACCAACAGTAATTGGAGGTAGTACAGCTACAACATGGGAAGTTATTCCTTCTGTTGCTAGAACTTTAAATTTTGCTCTTACAGTTAGAGATAATCATGCAGGTGGAGGTAATTCAGCAAGAGATGATATTAAAATTACTGTTACTAATGCAGAAGCTTTTACAGTTACTGCTCCTAACTCTTCAGTAGTCTGGAGTACAGGAACTACTCAAACAATAACTTGGAATAAAGGAACTACAGATCAAGCTCCAATTAATTGTGCCAAAGTTAATATTAGACTTTCTACAGATGGAGGGGTTACTTTTCCTATTCTTATAAAAGAAAATATTGCTAATGATGGAACAGAAGACATTGTTATTCCTAACAATCCTACAGCTCAAGCACGTATAATGGTTGAAGCTGCTGATAATGTTTTTTACAATGTAAATTCAACAAACTTTACAATTAATTCTACAGTCCCAACTTTCTTATTTACAAATAAAACAAGTAAACAGACTGTATGTAATACTGGTGGAGCTTCAGTTAATTATACTTTAAATTTTGATTTTGTTAATGGTTTTTCTGAAACTGTTACTTTATCAGCAACCGATTTGCCTAATGGAGCAACTGCAAGTTTTTCTCCTACTACAATAAGTGCTGATGGAGATGTTACAATGACAATTAGCAACTTAAACGGAAGTAACCAACAAGATTATACTATTATTGCCAAAGGAACTTCAGCAAGTGTAACCCAAACTACAGATGCTTTATTAAAAGTTATTGGCACAAGTTTTTCAAATATTAACATAACATCTCCAGCGAATACTGCAACAAATATTGGCTTAACTCCAAAATTTGAATGGGCTGCAGATGCAAATGCGACTTCATATACTATTGTTGTAGCTACTGATGCTGGTTTTGCAAATATTATTATAAACGAAACTGCCACTACAAACTCATACACACATTCTTCTCCTTTAAGTGGAGTAACGAAATATTATTGGTATGTAAAACCTAAAAATGATTGTGGTGAAGGTGCTAATTCTAGTACTGGTGAATTTACAACTGAAGCTCCATCATATTGTTCATCAACATTTACAGACGAAACTGGAGGTGGAGACCATATAACAAATGTTACTTTTAACACTATTAATAATACTTCAGGTAACGACACTGTTGATGGATATCAAGATTTCACTTCAAAATCTACAAACATAAAAAGAACTTTAACTCACCAAATAAGTGTAACTTTTAACACAGACGGCTACCAAGATCACTGTTATGTTTTTATTGACTGGAACCAAGATTTCGTATTTAATAAAACTACAGAAAGATATGATTTAGGATCTAGAACTGAAGAGATTGCTACAGCAACTCTTGACATAACTGTACCAGAAGGAGCTGTTTTAGGTAGCACTAGAATGAGAGTCGTTTTAGAATATGATAGCCCTACTAATAATTATGGTGATGGTCCATGTGACTCAGATCATAAAACAGAATGGGGAGAAACTGAAGACTATACTATTGTTGTTGAGGATAAGCCTCAACCTGATTTTACATTAACAAATACTACTGGTAGTTTATCTATATGTAATAAAGCTGTAAATGAACAAACTTTTGCAATTGATTATAAAACATTATTTGGTTTCAACGAAAATGTTACTTTTTCTGTTACAGGAATTCCTACAAATGCAACTAGTTCATTTAATCCAACTTCATTAAACGCTAATGGAGCAGTTAACTTAATGCTTTCGAACCTAAATAATGCTACTGTTGGCGACTATACAATGGTAGTTACAGGGACTTCTGCATCTGTTACTAAATCTATTAATATTCTTTTTAATGTTAATGATAATATTTGTAAATCTACTGGTACCACAGCCTCTCAAATTAGTACTACCTTAGTTAAATTTGGTGATATAGATAATACATCTACTAAAACAACTGGTTATTCAGACTTTAAAGCAAAAACAACGGAGGTAATAAAAGGAGATAAATACCTTTTAAAAACTAATGTTAACACAGATGGTAATAATACTGTTAAAACATATGCTTGGATAGACTGGAATCAAAATTGTTTATTTGACGCTAATGAAAAGTATGATTTAGGTCAAGCTACTAATACTTCTGGAGCAACTAGTAATAGTGGATTAGAAATAACTATTCCTAGTGACGCTTTAACTGGAACCACCACCTTAAGAGTATCTACTAAAAAAGCAGATGCTGGAGATCCAAATTCTTGTGAATTAAATTTCAATGGAGAGGTTGAAGATTACACAATAAACATTACTCCTAAATTTATCTTAACAAATAAAACTGGAGGTGGATCGGTTTGTAATAAAGCTACAAATGAATTTGTATACAATATAAACTATGAAACATTTAATGACTTTAGTGAAAATGTAGCACTTTCTGTTGCAGGTGTTCCTGCAAATGCAACAGCTACTTTAAGTGTTAATTCTATAAATACTAATAATGTATTTACCTTAACTGTTTCTAACTTAAATAATGTTGCAGTAGGTGATTATACTTTAAAGCTTACAGGTGCCTCAACTTCATTAACGAAATCTGTTGATATCGTTTTAAGTGTTAATGATAATCTTTGTAAATCATCAGGAAATACTAAATCACAAATTAGCATAACCAATGTTAAATTTGGAGAAATTGATAATACATCAACTAAAACAACAGGATACTCAGACTTTAAATCAACTTCAACTGGAGTTGTAAGAGGAGAAAATTATGACTTAACTGTTACCGTTAATAAAGATGGTAATAATGATGTAAAAACTTTTGGTTGGATTGACTGGAACCAGAACTGTTTATTTGATGCTGGTGAAGCTTTCGACTTAACATCAAATACAAGTGCTATTGCAGTTCCTGAAGATGCTCTTCTTGGCGCTACAACTTTAAGAATTTCGACCAAATTAAAAGTAGCTCCTAATTCTTGTGAGCTAGACTTTGATGGTGAAGTTGAAGATTACACAATTAATATTGAAGAAAGTTTTGCTACTTCTAAGAGCTTATTTACTGACTTAAAATTATACCCTGTTCCTTCTGAAGGAAAGTTAACTGTTAACTTCAAAGTTAAGTCTAAAGATTTAACCATTGTTAGATTATTTGATTTAAGAGGGCAGCTACTTGAGACTCAAAGTTTCTCTACTATTTCAAGTTCTTTTAATAAAGAAATTCAATTTAAAACAATGAGTTCAGGTATTTACTTACTTCAAGTAGAAAATGATGGGAAAATAAAAACAAGAAAAGTCGTATTCAAATAGAATACACATATTATATCACAACAAAAAGCGAGCTAAATAGCTCGCTTTTTTATTCAAAAAAACATCCAATAATTACAAGTTATATTTTACACTTAAAACTCCAATTCTTGGTTGAATTACATAAGAAGAATTTGTTACAAAAATATCGTTACTACTATTTTGATTTAACCCTGTTGAATTTAATAAGTTAGTCACTCCTATTTTATATTCCCATTTACTATCTTTTTTCTGATATGTTAAATCTGCCCTAAGAAACCCATAACTATCAATTGAAGCTCCATTATTAACTACATTATTATATGTATACTTTGATGTAAATATAAACTCCTTTAAAAAGTAAGCATCAAAATTTAAATATGGGCTATGTGTTGTAAAGGTATTTTCTATCCCTCCTATATCAGATTTATTAATTGACACATTATATCCTATATCAAAATTAGGAGCTTCTCTAAAATTTGTACTAAACTTAGTTCTATATGATTGAGAAAAAGTTTTAGCTAATCTATTTTCTGTTAAATTTGTTTGACTATTGGTAATTAAACTATTTGATTTCGCATATGAAATATCACCTCCCAGCGTTAGTTTAAACTTTCTATAACTCTTTTGAAAATTTGCTCTTGCTGAAATTGTTTCATCAGGTAACGCTGAATTTATAGATGTTCTCACTTGATTTACTCCTAAAAACTCTGTATTACTTTTAATAACATTTTTACGTTTACTATAATTTATTGATCCATAAACGTTAGTATAATTAAACATATTAAAACTAAAATAATTTAAGTTTATATTATGATATAATGCGTTTTCCAAATCTCTATTACCTTTATATAAACTATTATAATTATTTAAAACATAACCTTCAGCTAATTGATTTACATCAGTAAAATTAGTTTCCATACTATATCTTAATCGTAATGTTTCAGATTTTTTTAAACTAATTTTCACAGAAGCATCTGGCAAAAATTTAGTAAATGAGTTTTTTGTTTGTAAACTTAACTGTGTATTTTTCGACACGTAATTATGTACGTTAACCCCTTGTGTGAAAGTAAATATCCCCGTTATAAATTTATAATGAAAACCTGCATATAAATCATTAAAAGTAAAATCAACATCATTTACTGAAGTTGGGTTTGTTATTCTTGTTTTATTCCCTCCTATGATTTCAAAAATATCAGAATTAAATTGCTGCGTGCTTAATGTAGTACCAAGTGTTATGTTTAAATTACTTTTAGAATTTATTACATAATAGTAATCTAATTTTGCATCAAATTTATTCGTCTTAATTTTTTTATTCTGTCCTACATTAAATGGATTTGCTGTAATATTTAACCCTATCAAATTAGCAAACGATAACTTTTCTAATTCAGCATTGTAAAAGGGGTCTTCATTTTGCCATAAATGCTGTCCTTCAAAAGCAAAAATATTTTTATCATTTAATGTATAATAATAATTTAAATTTTGATTGATTGAAAATGGATTTTGCTCTGAGACTTGATGAATCGGTACCACTTCATTATTTGCATTCAAATAAGTTCTTGATGAAATAGTTGATTGTATTTGATTTTGACTAGACACTTTTGTAAAAATGTCGTAATCTAATTGATTGTTTGCATTTGGTTTATAACTAGAACTTAATTTAAATAACCCTAAATCACTTTTTTGATTTGTTAAGTCCTGTGTTTCCTCTGTATCAATTATGGGAGGTGTACCAGCAGGCAAATTATTAACGTCAACTCCCCTGTTTACATATTCTCTTGTTGTAGTTTCTTCCATCTCAGTATCATTTCCTGAATAAATGGCAAATCCACTAATATCCCAAGTCTTCTTTGGAGAATAACTAAAATTTAAAGCTCCAAACCTTGATTCTATTTCTTTAGCTCTATTATTTTTTAGTGTTAGAAAAGAAATATCATTAGAACCAACATCAAAATTAGTTCCATTTCCAGCACCTCCTAATCCTCTAAAACCTCCTGTAAACTTAAAATAGTCTCTCATAGTAAATGGCACATCTCCTATATTATTTACATCTGTAATAATATTTAAACTATATTTTGGACTGTAATAAAATAATTTAGGATGTGCTACATATCTACTATCATTCATTCCTACACCCAATCCTGCAGTTATTTCTCCAAACCAAAAATTCTTTTTACCTTCTTTTAATTTTATATTAATCACAACATTATCTTCGTTATCAGTAACACTACTCATTTGTCCAACCTCACTATGATTTTTTAAAACCTCAACTTTATCTATTGCATTTGCAGGAATATTTTTAGTAGCTATTTTAGAATCTCCATCAAAAAAATCTTTTCCTTCTACCATCACTTTTTTTACAGTTTTACCTTCAACTTCAATTTCTCCGTCATCATTAACTTCTACACCTGGTAATTTTTTTAATACATCTCCTAACTTCTTTTCTGTTCCGTTTTTAAAACTATCTGCATCATACACAATAGTATCCCCTTTAACTGTAACAGGCATTTTATATGTAATATTTACCTCCTCTAAAGTATCATCTCCCTTAAGACTAATATTTTTGCTTAAATTAACTTCTTTAGTTTGGATGGATACATCTGAGGTTTTCATTCCTATATAACTTACCTTTATACTATATAAAGAACTCTTTTTCAAGTTTAATTTATAATTCCCTTTAGCATCTGTAAACCCATATGAATCTAACTTTTTTGTAACTTTATTAATGGCTATTACATTAGCCATTTCTAAAGGCTTCCCTATACTATCTTTCACCACTCCTTTAAGAGTAATTTGGGCATAAGTTCCCCATGTAGCCATGAAAATGACTATGATTAATATTTTTCTCATTGTGTGAATTTATTAGTTTTATTTAATGAAAGCCCCTTCCTCTTCCTCCTCGGTTTCCTCGTCTATTTCTAAACATTTCTCTCATATCCTCCATCTTCTTCTTCATTATTTCTGCGTATTCTTTTTTTGATACTTTCTTCCCTTTTTTTGGTTCCTTTAATTCTATTTTCTCCGATGGATTCATTGTAATTTCAGCGCAAAGAATAGTTGTACGTCCTTCATTAATTTCTAAAATCAAACCAGGCAAACCGCCATAATTACCAGGGCCATTACTTACTGGAATTTGAGGTGTATACCAAGCTGTTACTTTTATCTCTTTAGGCAATTCAACTTTATCTGTTACTTTTTTTGTCTTTAAAGTATCATTTGCTTTTCTTTTTGGTCTTCTTCTCATATTACGCCAATCTAGTCCATCTGTTTTTTTTACAAGAGTAGCCTTAAAACAGGTATAATTCCCTATTTGTTTAGTTTCATCTCCTAACATCCATTCTAATTTTTCTGAAGAATTATTAATTAAAAACTTTTTTCCAAAAGACTCTTTAGATTCTACTATCTTATTCTCTTTTATGTTTTTATATGTAACTCCCCCACTCATCATACCTCCAAACCGAAACCCTCTTCCTATACCTGGAGTTTCTAACTTTTCTTCTTCTTTATAAACAGATTCATTTTTAGTGAAACTCAATACATATGTTTTTTCTAACATACTCTTCATCCTTTTTAATATCTGTTTCTTTCGCTCTTCAGACATTTCTCTTCCTCCAAAATTAGAATCTACAGTAGTTTTAGATTTATACACTGCTTTTCCTTGAAAATTTGTTTGAGAAAATACTGTTATCGAAATAAATAAAAATAGGTATGACAAGAAACACTTCATTATTTTGACTTTTAATTTCATTATTAAAACTTTAGTTAACTAAAGTTAGACTAACAAAAATGCAAAAGGTTTAAGTCCTATTTACTTTTAATAATTAAAATTATCCTTGAATTTCTATACTAAAAGAATTGCCATCTTTACTCTTTCTTTTATTTTTAAAACGCTCCATCATATCTTTTGAGTGCTCATCCATAATTTTATCAAATTTTTCTTGAGTAACTTTTTTCCCTTTTGTAGGTTCTTTTATTTCAATTTTATCCGACGAGTTCATAACAATTTCGGTACATGCTATTGTTAATTTTCCATCTTGAATTTCTAAAATTAAACCTGGCAATCCCCAAAACTCCCCTGGACCATTACTTAATGGTATTTGAAGTGTATACCAAGCTACTGTTTCAACAGTAATTTTATCTTTTTTCTCTTCTCTTTTCCCATCCGTCATTGTAAAAGACGTTCTTGTTTCCTCCCTTTTTCTTACCGCTTTATAACAAGTATAATTTCCAATGTTTTTAGTTTCACTGGTCATTTCCCAACCATAATCTTCTAATTTATCTTTAATTAAAAAACGCTTTCCACTTATTTCAGTTTTATTAACATATCTCTTGTCTGCAATATTCTTATATAAAATATCGCTTCCTCCACCTCCTCCAATCGATACTATTCTAACTTCATTACCTCCAATTGCCTGAGGAGTAGATAATTTTTTATTTTGTGTGTATACAGATTCTGATTTATTGAAATTTAAAGTATATGTTTGTTGAAACTGCTTTTTTAGTTGTTCTTGTAACTGTTTTTGTATTTTCGAATTTCCTCCATGCGATTCACCTATTTCAATATCTACTTTTCTGTATGATTTATATGTTGCTTTCCCTTTAAAATTCTGCCCAATAACAGAAGTTGTTATTAATAATAGTAATAATGTTAATCGTATCATTTTATTTATTTTATAAGTTTTCAATTGTTTTAATCATCTTTTTTGTTACATCAATAGTCCCTCTAAGTCAGATAATTCTCCTTTTATTACATCTCAAATGTCTTCTTGTACGTAAACAAAGTAATAATACTGTAACAGTTTTTTACTTTACAAATATGTATACTTAAACACACCTTTTGAGTTAACGAGTGTTAACGAGTGTTAAGCGATTGTTTTTATAAACTTTAACACCTTATATTTGAAATATGAACAACCCAAAAAAGCATTGGATTTTATATTTAATAATCATTACAATACTAACCACTATAATGGTTCAGTTTTATTGGAATTATAAGAACTATGAACAAAACAAGCAACGTGTTTTAAACGAAATTCAAATTAGTTTAGATAATTCTATTGAAGTCTATTATGCAGATTTATCTAAACAAAACTTTTTTGCGATTGTAGAAGAAAGTGCTACTGAACTAGATAATAAAAAGGATACGGTAAGTTTTCAAATTACTTCTCTTTCTCTAGATATAGATCATGTAAAATCTAAAAAAGAGCAAACTATTTTAGTTGACTCTCTTTTTAATAATGCAAATAAAAAAATAAAATTGAGTTACAAAGATTCAAGCCAAAAGAAAAGATCATTTTCTAAAACAATAACTCAATTTTCAAAAGACGGTAAAAAAGGAATTCATGTAAAAAGGCTTAGTGACTCTCCTAAAATAAACTTTTTTAAAGGAAGAAAAGCTAAAGACAGTTTAAAGCTAATAAGAAGTTTAAATACTATTTGGATTTCATTACAAAATGATTCAATAAATTATAACCAAATTGATTCTATCTTTACTAAAGAGTTAAAAAACAAAGGAATTACTTCTCGATATTCTTTTAAACATTTTAAAAACGATTCGTTACTCTTTGACAACAGTAACAACAAACAAAAATCATTTTTAAAAGCTGAAGCTAAATCTACATACTTTAAACCAAGTGAGAAATTTCTATTAAACTATAGCAACCCGACTTATGAAGCTTTAAAAAGAAGCTTTACAGGTATTTTATTATCCCTACTTTTATCTTTAGCTGTTATTTCTAGTTTAATCTATTTATTAAAAATAATTAAACAGCAAAAAGAATTAGCAGAAATTAAAAATGATTTGATTAGTAATATTACTCACGAATTTAAAACACCAATTACAACTGTTTCTACTGCTATTGAAGCTATAAATAATTTTAATATTATTGATGATAAAGAAAAGACTAAAAAATACTTATCTATTTCTTCTATCCAATTGAAAAAATTACATCAAATGGTTGAAAAACTTTTAGAAACAGCCACTTTAGATAGTGAGAAACTACTTCTTAAAAAGGAAGTGATTAACATTGTTGATTTGGTTGAAAAAATCACTAGAAAACATCAGTTAATTGCTCCTAAAAAAAATATTTATTTTTCTAGTAATGTTTCAAATTTAGAAAGAGAAATAGACTCTTTTCATTTTGAAAATGCAATTTCAAATCTAATCGATAACGCAATTAAATATGGCGGAAACAAAATTGAAATTAATATTAACTCTCTTCTCAATAATTTAGAAATATCAATAGCAGATAATGGTTTAGGTATTGAAAAGAATCAACAAGAAAAAATATTTGAAAAATTTTACAGAGTTCCAAAAGGAAATACTCATGATGTAAAAGGGTTTGGAATTGGTTTATATTATTCGAAAAAAATTATTGAAAAACATAATGGTTTAATATCATTAATAACCAATTTTAAACAAACTGTTTTTAAAATTTCTTTGCCAAATGACTAAAAAAATAAAATTACTACTTGCAGAAGACGAGCCTAGTTTAGGTCAAATTATAAAAGAAAGCTTAGAAACAAGAAACTTTGAAGTTTTTCATGCTGAAAATGGAGAAGAAGCTCACAATATATTTATAAAGGAGCACCCAGAAATTTTGGTCTTAGATGTAATGATGCCTAAAAAAGATGGGTTTACACTAGCTAAAGAAATTAGAGAAGAAAATAATTCTGTTCCTATTATTTTTTTAACAGCAAAATCACAAACTAAAGACGTTTTAGAAGGCTTTCAACATGGTGGTAATGATTATTTAAAGAAACCTTTTTCTATGGAGGAGTTAATCGTTAGGATTCATGCTTTATTAAATAGAATAAATTTAAAGACAGATACTTCAAGAATTAGTATTGGTAAGTTTATTTTTAATCACACAAAACAAACGTTAACCCATCAAAATCATTCAGAATTATTAACACATAAAGAATCAGAATTACTGTATCATTTATCCCAAAAGAAAAACGAAATTCTAGATAGAACTTTTATTTTAAAAAAATTATGGGGAGATGATGATTTTTTTAATGCTAGAAGTATGGATGTGTTTATTTCAAAATTACGAAAAAAGTTAAAAAAAGATGAATCAATTCAAATTATAAACATTCGTGGTTTTGGTTATAAATTGATGTGCTAAAAACTTTTGAAATCCCTTTTTTTATGTAATTTTACCGTCTTGAAATTCAAAAACTATGCATGTAGCAATTGCCGGGAATATTGGCGCAGGTAAAACCACATTAACCAAACTATTAGCAAAACATTATAATTGGGATCCTCATTTTGAGGCTGTAGATGAGAATCCTTATTTAGATGATTTTTATGGAGAAATGGAACGTTGGTCATTTAACCTACAAGTTTATTTTTTAAACAGCCGTTTTCGACAAGTTTTAGAATTAAGAAAATCTGGAAAGAAAATAATTCAAGACAGAACTATTTATGAGGATGCACATATTTTCGCTCCCAACTTACATGCTATGGGATTAATGACTAATAGGGATTATAGTAATTATAGTTCTCTATTCGAGTTAATGGAAAACTTAGTTACTCCTCCAGATTTACTAATATACCTTCGTGCAGATATTTCTACATTAGTAGGCCAAATACACAAAAGAGGTAGAGAATATGAAAATTCTATTAGTATTGATTATTTAAGCAGGCTTAACGAGCGTTATGAAGCTTGGATTAGTAAATACAACAAAGGGAAATTATTAATTATTGATGTTGATAATTTAGATTTTGTTGCTAATCAAGAAGACTTAGGGTATATTATCGACAGAATAGATGCTCAAATAAATGGTTTATTTTAAATCATTACTCTTTTAAATTCACTTAACAAAATAGCTGTAGCAGTAGCTACATTTAAACTTTCGGTTTGCTGAATATCTCCAAATCGTGGGATGGTTAATTTGTGCTTTACAATTTCTGAAATTTCTTCTGAAATTCCATTAGCTTCATTTCCCATTACCAATATCGCTTTTTGAGGTAATTTTGATGTATATACATTATCACCATTCATATCTGCAGTATAAACAGGTAAAGTTGTAGATAATAAAAAGCTTGGTAAATCAACATAAGAAATAGTAACTCTAGTTAAGGACCCCATGGTAGATTGTACTACTTTTTGATTATAACAATCAACAGTATTTTTTGAGCAAACTAACTCTGTTACACCAAACCAATCGCATAAACGAATAATAGTTCCTAAATTCCCAGGGTCATTAACTTCATCTAAAACAAGAATAAAATTACTATTAATTATTTCTTCACTCTTTTCTGGAATTTTAAACAAACCTAAAACTTTATTAGGCTTTTTTAAAGTGCTTATTTTTTTTAACTCGTTTTCAGAAATTTTTGTAAAATCAATTCCATTAATAAATTCTAAAGAATCATCAGTAGTATATATTTGACTTATTTCTAATGAAGAATTTAATAGTTCTTTTACAACTTTTATTCCTTCAGCAACAAATAATTTTTGTTTCTGTCTATACTTTTTTTGCTGTAAACTAGTTATTAATTTCAGGTTGTTTTTAGATAAACTCATTAAATCTTTTTTAACACTTTTAAACCACTAAAAAATAGTATTTTTGATATTAAAAATACGAGGCGTAAAGTTAATGAAAAAACTTTCTTTCTTCTTTTTATTAGTTGTCTTATTCAGTTCGTGTAGTACGATAAAATATGTTAAAGAAAACGAGTTATTACTGACTAAAAACATTGTTTATGTAGACAGTACTAAAAACTCTAGTGAAAACATTACTGAGTTACTAAGACAACGACCTAACGCTAAAGCTTTAGGTATGCCTCTTTCTCTATATTTTTATAACCTAGGGAATCCAGAAGGTTCAAAAACTCCAAGTGAATGGGCAAAGAAAAACCCTAAAACATACAATTTCTTTAAAAAGAATTTTTCGGAAAAACAAAGTATTGCTGTGGCAAAAACCTTTATTGGATTTAATAATTGGTTTTTAAAAAGTGGGCAAGCTCCAATTATTATTAACGATAAAAAGACAAGAAGAACAGTAGCTAATTTAAATGCTTATTTTCAAAATGAAGGATACTTTAGATCTAAGGTAACTTCAAAAAAAGATATTATTAGTAATAAAAAAGGAACCATAACTTATAATATTTTAAGAGGAAAACCATCTTTTTTAGACTCTATTAGCACAAAGATATCCTCAGCAGTTCTAGACTCTTTATATAAAGAATCTAAAGAAAACAGTTTTTTAAAATCTAGCAAACAATACAAAGTTGAAAATTTTATAACGGAAGCAAACCGATTGGTAAAACTGTTCAGAAACAAAGGAATATATCATTTTAATGAAAACTATATTTTATTTGATATTGATACCTTAGAGAATTACAAAAAAACAAATGTAGAAATTAATATTTCTGATAGAGTTATTCCTTTTAAAATTCAAAAAGTGAAAAAAGTCAATGTATATACAGACTATACATATAATAAAAGAAATCAACCACATCAAGACTCTACATCTTTTAATGGGATTAATTTTTATGCTAACAAAAAACTAAAATACAATCCTAAATATTTATCACAATCAATTTTTATTAAGCCTAATTCAATTTACAGCGACTCATTAAAAGACTTAACACGTGCACATTTAAAAAGTTTAAAAAACTTCAAATCTACATCTATTAGGTATAATGAACTTAATAACGAAGAATTAGAAGCTTCAATATTTTTAACACCTATAGAAAAATACACTTTAGGTTTTGATACAGAATTATCTAGGTCAAATATTCGTAATTTTGATATTTCATTAAAATTCTCTTTAACAAATAGAAATACTTTTAAAGGTGCTGAAGTTTTTAAATTTTCAACTTTTGGATCTTATTTCAATTCTAACAATGGTCCCGGTTGGGAAGTTGGAGGGGATATTTCAATGGAGGTTCCTCGTTTTATGGCTCCTTTTGGCTTACACAAATTTGTTCCAAAAAGAATGTTTCCTAGAACAAAGTTTTTTACAGGGGTAGGAATTCAAAAAAATATTGGACTAGACAAACAAAATATAACCGTTGGAATTGATTATAAATGGAATTATAACAAAAGAAAATCAATTCAATTAGAATTATTAAATGCTCAATACATAAGGAATTTAAATGTTAATAATTATTTTAATGTTTATTCTTCAGAATATTTTAAATTAATAACCATAGGCCAAGTTTCTAATCCTGGTTTAACAGTCCCTGACAACATTCCTGGTAATTTTAATCAAATTGGAAATTATGCTTCACAAATAGCAAGCAACACGGCATACTTTCAAAACAACCCAGATGATTTAAAAATTCTTTTAAATATAATTGATAGATATAGAATAATTACTTCTGATTTTTTAATTCCAGAAATAGCATATAATTTCACCTATAATAACCAGAAAAATGCAAAAGATCAAAGCTTCTCGTTCTTTAAGGTACGTATAGCTAATTCAGGTAATGTCATGGGCCTTTTATCCAAGCAAAAGAATGATAATGGAAAAACTACTGTGTTCAAAATCCCAATAGCACAATACTTCAAAGCAGATATTGAATATAAAAAATATTGGAACTTAGGTAATAATACAGTACTAGCACATAGAACTTTTTTAGGAGCTATAGTAACCTACGACAAATCAAATATTCCTTTTTCTAGAAGTTATTTTGCTGGAGGCTCAAATGATATTAGAGCTTGGAAAACATATAATCTAGGTCCAGGAACACGATCAACAGGCTTAGAATACAATATTGGAAGTTTAAAATTCCTAACAAGTTTTGAATATAGATTTGATGTATTAGGGGCCTTAAAAGGAGCATTATTTGTTGATGCAGGAAATATTTGGGATATTACTAAATCAGAATTTACAGATACTGATGCAAAATTCAACAACATAAAATCTTTAGGAGATATGGCTGTCGGTACTGGATTTGGTATGAGGTATGATTTTAAATTTTTAATTGCTCGGTTAGATTTAGGTTTTAAAGTACATGAACCTTATTTAACAGGAAATAGATGGTTTAAGAACATGAATTTTTCAAGTTCGGTGTTAAATATTGGAATTAACTATCCATTTTAGCCTATTTATAGCGATAACGTTATCGTTATTTTTAAGTAAGATAAGTTTAAATTTTCTTATTTTTGATGCATTATAATACAACTAAAAATCAATTTTAATGTCTCATAATATAAAACCAGGTGTTGCTACAGGAAAAGAAGTTCAAGCAATATTTCAATTAGCAAAAGAAAAAGGATTTGCTTTACCAGCTGTAAATGTAGTAGGTTCAAATACTATTAATGCAGTATTAGAAACAGCAAAAGAACTAAATTCGCCAGTAATCATTCAGTTTTCAAACGGAGGAGCTCAATTCAATGCAGGAAAAGGACTTTCTAACGAAAACCAAAAAGCTGCAATAGCTGGAGCAGTAGCTGGAGCCAAACATATCCACTTACTAGCGGAAGCTTACGGAATTCCGGTTATTTTACATACAGATCATGCTGCAAAAAAGTTATTACCTTGGATTGATGGTTTATTAGATGCTAGTGAGCAATTTTATAAAGAAACAGGAAAATCTCTTTATAGTTCTCATATGATTGATTTAAGTGAGGAACCACTAGAAGAAAATATTGAAATTTGCAAAGAATACCTTGCTCGTATGAGTAAAATGGGAATGACATTAGAAATTGAATTAGGTATTACCGGAGGTGAAGAAGATGGTGTAGATAATTCAGATGTAGATGTTTCTAAATTATACACACAACCAGAAGAAGTAGCTTATGCATATGAAGAATTATTGAAAGTCAGTGATCAATTTACAATTGCAGCAGCTTTTGGTAATGTTCATGGAGTTTACAAACCTGGAAATGTAAAATTAACCCCAAAAATTTTAAAAAACTCACAAGAATATATCTCAGAAAAATACAACGTACCACATAATACAATTGATTTTGTATTTCATGGAGGTTCAGGTTCTACTTTAGAGGAAATTAGAGAATCTATTGGATACGGAGTTATAAAAATGAACATCGATACAGATTTACAATATGCATTTACAGAAGGTATTCGTGATTATATCTTAGATAAAAAAGACTATTTAGCAAGTCAAATTGGAAATCCAGAAGGAGCTGACTTACCAAACAAAAAATATTACGACCCACGTAAATGGTTACGAGAAGGTGAACAAACTTTTAAAGCGCGTCTTAAAAAAGCTTTTGAAGATTTAAACAATGTAAACACCTTATAAGCAACTTAAAAACAACAAACTAAAGCATCTAAAATAATCTAGATGCTTTTTTTGTTGCTCATAAAAAGTAAAGTTCATAAAAATCTTTTACATTTGTAGCCAACTCTTTTCAGAAAAAAAGAGTTAATTACAAACAAACAACAAAACATAAACTAAACTATGGCTTGGTTTAAACGTAAAGACAAGGGAATTCAAACTCCTACCGAAGAAAAAAAAGACACTCCTAAAGGCTTGTGGTATAAAACCCCAAGTGGAAAGGTTATTGATACAGAAGAATTAAAGAAGAACTTATATGTAAGTCCAGAAGATGGCTACCATGTTCGTATTGGAAGTAATGAATATTTTGAATTATTTTTTGATGAAAATAAATTTGAAGAATTAAATTCAAAATTAACAGCCAAAGATCCTTTAAAATTCGAAGACACAAAAAAATATCCAGATCGCTTAAAAGCAGCACAAAAGAAAACAGGATTAAAAGATGCTGTTCGAACTGCTGTTGGTAAATCTCAAGGAAAAGATATTGTTATTGCTTCAATGGATTTTGCTTTTATTGGAGGTTCAATGGGAAGTGTTGTAGGAGAAAAAATAGCTAGAGCTATTGATTATGCAATTCAACATGAATTACCATTTTTAATGATTTCTAAATCTGGTGGTGCTCGTATGATGGAAGCTTCATTATCATTAATGCAATTAGTAAAAACATCAGCAAAACTAGCACAGTTAGCAGAATCTAAATTACCATACATATCATTATGTACAGATCCAACTACTGGAGGTACAACTGCTTCATTTGCTATGTTAGGAGACATTAATATTGCAGAACCTAACGCTTTAATAGCCTTTGCTGGACCTCGTGTAGTAAAAGATACTACAGGTAAAGAATTACCGGAAGGGTTCCAACGTTCTGAATTTGTATTAGAACATGGTTTTCTAGATGGTATTTACGAAAGAAAAAATTTAAAAAAGCAGGTAAATTTATATATCGATTTAATTCAAAATCTACCTGTAAGAGCATAATAAAAAAGCTAGCTAACGCTAGCTTTTTTATTTCTACTTCCTTTTTATCAATCTAAAAAATAATTGTACATTTGCAGCTTCAATGTAAAAGCATTGTGTACATTAAAATCATTTAAACAATATTGGTATGTATTTAACTAAAGAAGTAAAGGAAAGCATCTTTACAAAACATGGTAAAGGCGCAAACGATACTGGTTCTTCAGAAGGACAAATCGCATTATTTACGCACAGAATTAATCACTTAACTGAGCACTTAAAGCAAAATCGTAAAGATTATAACACAGAGCGTTCATTAGTAAAGATGGTAGGTAAGCGTAGAAGCTTATTAGATTACTTAAAGAAAAAAGAAATCAACAGATATCGTGCGATTATTAAAGAATTAGGAATTAGAAAATAATTTCCACCAAAAAGAGGCTCTATAAACGTGCCTCTTTTTTATTTTACAAAAAATTCATTTCTGACTAACAAACAGAAATTTATATAAAAAGTCCAAGATTACTAACAACAATTTTGGTTTTCCATTGGAGATACAACAACACAACAACAACAAACAAATTAAAAATTTAGAATTAAAAATTTATGATTCCAAAAGTATTTAGAGAGGTCATTGACCTTGGAGATGGAAGAACCATCTCATTAGAAACGGGTAAGTTAGCAAAACAAGCCCACGGTTCAGTTGTTGTTCAGATGGGAAAAGCGATGTTATTATGTACAGTTGTATCTAACTACAAGCAATCTGATGTTGATTTTTTACCATTAACTGTAGATTATAGAGAGAAATTTGCAGCTGCAGGTCGTTACCCAGGAGGTTTCTTTAAAAGAGAAGCTAGACCTAGTGACGGAGAAGTATTAACTATGCGTTTAGTGGACCGTGTATTACGTCCATTGTTTCCAAAAGATTACCATGCAGAAACTCAGATAATGATTCAATTAATGTCTCATGATGAAAATGTAATGCCAGATGCTTTAGCTGGTTTAGCTGCTTCAACTGTGATTCAATTAAGTGATATTCCTTTTGAAACACCTATCTCTGAGGTAAGAGTTGCAAGGGTAAATGGGGAATTTGTAATCAACCCAAACAGAGCTCAATTAGCAGATGCTGATTTAGACATGATGATTGGTGCTTCCGCTGACTCAGTAATGATGGTAGAAGGTGAAATGGATGAGGTTTCTGAAGAAGAAATGGCAGATGCAATTAAGTTTGCACATGAGGCTATAAAAATACAATGTGCTGCTCAAGTTCGTTTAGCAGAAGCTTTTGGAAAGAAAGAAACTCGTGAATATGACGCTGAAAGAGAAGATGAAGAATTAGCAAAAAAAATTCATGATGCCGCATATCAAAAATGTTATGATATTGCAAAAAAAGGAACTTCTAAATCAGAAAGAAGTTTAGCTTTTTCAGAAGTAAAAGAAGAAATTACAGCTTCATTTTCAGAAGAAGAAATTGAAGATTACGGAAAGTTAATTGGTAAATACTTTAATAAAGCACAAAAAAATGCTGTTAGAGAATTAACTTTAGCTGAAGGTTTACGTTTAGATGGACGTAAAACAACAGACATTAGACCAATTTGGTGTGAAGTAGATTATTTACCATCTACACATGGTTCTTCTATCTTTACTCGTGGAGAAACTCAAGCTTTAGCTACTGTTACTTTAGGAACTTCTAGAGAAGCAAATCAAATAGATATGCCATCTTACGAAGGTGAAGAAACATTCTATTTACACTATAACTTCCCTCCTTTTTGTACAGGTGAAGCACGTCCTTTAAGAGGAACTTCACGTAGAGAGGTTGGACACGGTAACTTAGCACAACGTGCTTTAAAAGGAATGATCCCTTCTGATTGTCCTTATACGGTACGTGTTGTATCTGAAGTATTAGAATCTAACGGTTCTTCTTCTATGGCAACAGTTTGTTCAGGAACTATGGCATTAATGGATGCAGGTGTTCAGTTAAAGAAACCAGTTTCTGGTATTGCAATGGGATTAATTTCTGATGGTGATCGTTATGCTGTTTTATCTGATATTTTAGGTGATGAAGATCACTTAGGTGACATGGACTTTAAAGTAACTGGTACTGCTGATGGTATTACTGCGTGTCAAATGGATATAAAAGTAAAGGGATTATCATATGAAATTTTAGTAAATGCATTAAAACAAGCTCGTGAAGGTCGTTTACATATCTTAGAAAAATTAACTGATACAATTGCACAACCAAGTGAAGATGTAAAAGCTCACGCTCCTAAAATGATTACCAAAAGAATTCCTAATGAATTAATTGGTGCATTTATTGGTCCAGGTGGTAAACATATTCAAGAATTACAAAAAGAAACTGAAACTACAATTGTTCTTACTGAAGATCCAGTTACTGAAGAAGGAATTGTTGAAATTTTAGGAACAAGCCCTACTGGTATAGAAAAAGTTATTGCTCGTATAGAGTCTATGATGTTTAAACCAGAAAAAGGTTCTGTTTACGAAGTTAAAGTAATTAAAATGTTAGATTTCGGTGCTGTTGTAGAATATATAGAAGCTCCTGGAAATGAAGTTTTATTACACGTTAGTGAATTAGCTTGGGAACGTACAGATAATGTTTCTGATGTAGTTAAAATGGGTGATATCTTAGATGTTAAATACTTCGGATTAGATCCAAGAACTCGTAAAGAAAAAGTATCTCGTAAAGCATTGTTACCAAAACCTGAAGGTTATGTTGCTAGGCCTCCAAGAGATAATAATAAAGGTAGAGACAATCGTGGTCGTGATAATCGCCGTGATGATAGAAAACCTAGAGAGAATAAAAAAGAAGAATAAAAATTTCTTCTTTCATAAAAAAAGGCAACCAAATTTGGTTGCCTTTTTTTATGAAAATTATTTATACTTTCTTTTAAACAAAAAAAGGCTACTGTAAAATTAGTAGCCTAAGAAGAGTATGTTTTGATTATTCCCCAATAATCTAATAAAAAACTTCACTCTATAAAGAAATTCAGTATTAAAACAAGTGTAAAGTATTTTACCCTACCCAATTTTTAAAAAAAAATAAAATAAAAAATATATTTTTTAACTCATGTTATTCAAGTTTTATTTTTCTTTGCATTCTACACATGAAAATACAACGAATTACATATTTATCTTTAGGAACTAACCAAGGTAACAAGTTAGAAAATATTCAAAGTGCAATCAATTTAATTGCAGATCAAGTAGGTGCTGTACAAAAAATAGCTACTATTTATGAAACCCCCTCTTTAGGCTTTGATAGTGCTAATTTTTATAACACGTGCATTAAAATTTCTACTTATTTACCTCCTGAAACTTTAATAAAAAAATTACTTTTTATTGAAAAAGAGTTAGGTCGAATTAGAAATACTTCTAAAGGATATTCAGACAGAGTTATTGATATTGACATTCTGTTATTTGATGATGAGATAATTTTTTCAAAAAACCTAATTGTTCCCCACCCAAGAATGTTGGAACGAAAATTTGCGCTTGTTCCTTTAGTTGAAATTGCTAGAAACACAATTCACCCTATAGAAAAAAAACATTTATATATTTGTCTCGAAAATTGTATTGATGACTCAATAATAACACCTATTAAAGACCAATTAAAAAGACCAATACCTATTACAGAAAAATACAATTATATTGCTATAGAAGGAAACATTGGAGCTGGAAAAACCTCGTTAGCCAATATGATGTCTGATGAATTTAATGCAAAAATTGTATTAGAACGTTTTGCTGACAATCCATTTCTACCAAAGTTTTACGATGATAATGAACGATATGCATTTCCTTTGGAAATGAGTTTTTTAGCTGACCGATATCAGCAATTATCTGATGATTTAGCTCAGTTTGATTTGTTTAAAAACTTTATTGTTTCTGACTACTATATATTTAAATCGTTAATTTTCGCCCAAATTACGTTACAAAAAGACGAATATAAATTGTATCGAAAAATGTTTGATTTAATGTACAAAGAAATAACTAAGCCTGATTTATACGTTTATTTATATCAAAATACAGAACGTCTACTGCAAAATATCAAAAAACGAGGAAGAGAATATGAACAAAATATAGAAGCCAGTTATTTACAAAAAATACATGATGGTTATAGTAATTTTATTAAAACTGAACCTGCCTTAAATATTTTAATTATTGATGTTTCTGATTTAGATTTTGTTAACAAACCAGAAGACTATCATTTTATCATTAATAAAATTAAAAATCATACCGCATAAAAAAAGCAGCTTAAAAGCTGCTTTTTTATTTTTTTACTAACTCTAGCTTTTCAGCAAAATAATCGCAAAAATCTCGCATTGTTGCACTCATTTTATCATCATTAGTAGCTCTTTCAAATGAACCTGCCATAGACACTAGTGTTTGATGAAAAAATTGTTTCATTTCATCTACAGGCATATCTTTAGTCCATAAATCCATTCGTAATGTATCTTTTTTCTTATGATCCCAAACCGATAACATAATTGCCTTTGATTCTTCATTTTTTATTCCTCCATCTTCAGCATTCCATGAAATCTCTTCTGGTATTTTATTTTCGTCTAACCCTACTTTAAATGTAATTTTCGAAGTATGTTCTATCGCCATTATCTCTTTGGTTTATATTTTGATTCTTTAAATATTGTTTCTTCGTCCCTTTGTAATAATTCACGCAAAGATACATCATTCTTTTGCATATATGAGCGTACTATTTGCCAACCAACCCATTCTCCTACTCTTCCTGGAGATTGATTATCTCCTTCCATATAAAACTTAGAAAAAGGTGCTAAATTTAAAAACCTTTTATCGTTTTCTTTATTTGTGCTGTATAGTATATCTTTCTCTATGAAATATTTCCATATTTCTTCTTCATTATTTACAGCCCAATCAAATTTAACTTTTGAATATCCTATTTTATTTTCATCTAAAACATTTGGTAAATACGCATCCAATAAATACATTTTCTTTCCTTTATAAATCATTTTATCTATAAAACGTCTTGATTTACTTGGGTACATTTGTTTATTTATTATAGCTATAGCTGCATCAACAATAACATTCTCTTTCTTATTATTTTGCTTAACATATTCTGGGTAATCATTATAAAATTCATGGTTTTTACCTAAATAAGAATCTAGTGAAATTAACATTAAACTATCTTGATAAATAATACGATTATCGTAATCTATGTTTGTAAGCATTGTTATTACTTTTGGACTTATAAACTTTGGATTATAATATTTAACATGTTTAAATAATGAAGTTAGTTCTAATTCTAATTCATTTATATTATTAAATATTAATTGAGTTTCATTAAATAATTCTTGTTCATCCTTATCTACTCTTTTGCTTAACCATATACTATCATGAACATTTAAAGGAAAAAGCAAAGGATATTCCTCTTTTAATTCATTTAATCCTTTTTCTGATTCTTTATAAAAATCTATATCAAAACGATTAATATTTACATTAACTTTTATATTAGAAACATCTACTTTTAATTTAGGCTCTACTTCTTTTTTACAAGAAATTGTTCCTAAAACTAAAACACAAAGTGCTAAAAATTTTCTCATGAACTTTAGTATATTTACATTCAAAATTACAACGTCTAAATTACTAAAATAGTTTATATCATCTTTATATAAATTCTTATAAAACATCTCTAATTATGAATACTCCTAAAGTAACTGAACACATTATTCAATGGTTAAAAAACTACGCTAATAATGCTAAAGTTAATGGTTTTGTTGTTGGTATTTCTGGTGGTATTGATAGTGCTGTTACTTCTACTTTATGTGCAAAAACTGGACTCCCTACATTATGTGTTGAGTTACCTATTCATCAAGCAGAAAGTCAAGTAAATAGAGCTAACGAACATATTAAACAATTAAAAGAACGTTTTAATAATGTAAGCGAAGCTGAAGTTAATTTAACTTCAACATTTGAAGATTTTAAAATGGTAGTTCCTAATATTGAATCTTCTGTAAAAACTGATTTAGCTTTAGCTAATACTCGTGCTCGTTTACGTATGACAACTTTATATTACTTTGCTGGCTTGCATGGTTTATTAGTTGCTGGTACTGGAAACAAAGTTGAAGATTTTGGGGTTGGTTTTTATACTAAATATGGAGATGGTGGTGTTGACTTAAGCCCTATTGCTAGCTTAGTAAAATCTGAAGTTTATGCTTTAGGAGAATACTTAAACGTTCCTAAATCCATCCAAAACGCACAACCTACTGATGGTTTATTTGGAGATAGCAGAACAGATGAAGATCAAATAGGAGCTTCGTATGATGAATTAGAATGGGCTATGCAAATGCAAGAAATAGGAAAAACAAATGATGATTTTTCAGGTAGAGAATTAGAAGTATATAAAATATATACTCGTCTTAACCGAATTAATCAACATAAAATGATTCCTATTCCTGTTTGTGAAATACCTTCTAATTTAAAGTAAATTAACCAACATCATTTGTCGTTTAATCTTTTGGTAAGTACGCTTTTTTTGCCCGTTAGATATTTTAAACGGCAATAAAATGAGCAACCTAAGTAGCTCGAAAAATTGCAGCAATTTTCTCATAATTTTTGTTCTTTCTAGTTCTTTCTTCGGGATAAAGTTACAAAAAAAAACATACAACTGTTAACTTATGTTAAATTATAACAGAAGTTAATCTTAAACCACACGGTTTAATTTTTCAAAAAGGCGCTTCTTTAAATCTGTATAATTTGAAATTTCTTCCAAATCGGGCATTGTATTTTGCGCTTGAACTTCTTGTAAAATTTCTTTAATTTTCTCTTCTATTAAAACTCTTCTTAGGTTTAGTACTGCATCAGACACTAATTTAGGAAGCACTTTTATTGTATCTGTTACAAATACTTCTTTTCTTTCCCAATCACTTAAAGAATATTTTTCTTCGTCCATTAAAACATTAGTAACTAAATTAGATATATTAGTATCCTTATGCATTATTAATTGATCTATAGATATTTTCTCTTCCTGATTTAATTGATGAATCAACTCATAATAAGTCAACTTAAACACTTCATTTGTAAATTCAATTTCATCTTCTTGCAAGTTTAAGTATAGTTCATTACAAACCGAATTTTGATATTCTTCCTTTTCCAAAAATGGCCTACCCTTATCATCTACTGCATCTACCCAATTTACAAAATCTATTACTTCATTTCCGTAAAGTAATAATATTCTAATTATTTCTTTTTCAAGAATATTCAGTTGATCTATTTTTTGATTTGCTTTCCCTTTTCCTTTAACAATCCCCATTCTAGGTTGTTCCTTCTCTTGTAAACGTTGAGAATCGGAATGAGCATTATGAGAATGCCCACCTTTAGTCCCTGCACTTTTACTTAAAAGCTGTGCTAACTCACTAAACAAAACTCTTTCAGATATATCCATTATGCTAGCACACTCTTGTACATACACCTCTCTTTGAATTCCATCTGGTATTTTTGAAATACTAGTTACAATATCTCGAATTAACCCTGCTTTTTTTACTGGGTCATTGGCTGCTTCTTTCATTAACAAAGACACCTTAAACTCAATAAAATCTTGTGCTTTATCTTCTAAATATTCTTTTAATTCTTTACTTGAATGTGATTTCGCAAAACTATCTGGATCTTCTCCTTCTGGAAAAGAAACTACTTTTACGTTCATACCTTGCTCTAAAATTAGATCAATACCTCTAATTGAAGCTCTAATTCCTGCTGCATCACCATCAAATAAAACTGTAATGTTTTTTGTTAAACGATTTACTAAACGAATTTGATCTGATGTTAGTGCAGTTCCTGAAGATGCTACCACATTTTCAACTCCTGACTGATAAAAAGATATTACATCTGTATATCCTTCTACTAAAAAACAATTATCTTGTTTTGCTATCTCTTTCTTTGCATGGTAAATTCCATATAAAATTTTACTCTTATGGTAAATATCACTTTCTGGTGAGTTTAAATATTTAGCTGCCTTTTTATCATTAGTAAGTATTCTTCCTCCAAACCCCAGAATACGCCCTGACATACTATGAATTGGAAACATTACACGACCTTTAAAACGGTCAAATTTTCTATCTTGAGTTCCTCCTTCTTTGACAATAGTTAAACCTGTAGACTTTAAATACTTTAAATCATATCCTTTGCTTAATGCTGTATTGGTAAAATTATCCCACTCATCTTTACAATATCCTAAATCAAACTTTTCTATTATATCTTCTCTAAATCCTCTTTCTTTAAAATAAGATAACCCTATAGCTCTTCCTTTTTGGCTATTCATTAACACATCATGAAAGTAATCTTTAGCATATTTTGAAACTAAAAACATACTTTCACGCTCATTTATTTGCTGTTTTTGCTCGTCTGATTGTTCAGTTTCCTCAATTTCAATATTATATTTTTTAGCTAACCACTTAATAGCTTCCGGATATGTGTAATGTTCATGTTCCATTAAAAAAGAAATTGCATTCCCTCCTTTTCCTGTACTAAAATCTTTCCAAATTTGTTTTACTGGAGACACCATGAATGAAGGAGTTCTTTCATCTGTAAAAGGGCTTAACCCTTTGAAACTACTTCCAGATTTTTTTAGTTGCACAAACTCACCTATCACCTCTTCTACCCTAGCAGATTCAAATACTTTTTCTATCGTTTGTTGAGTTATCATTTACTATTAAAATTTCGATTTCAAAGATAATGTTTTTAAAAATTTTCTTTTTTAAAAAAATAAGAGTATTTTTAGTAGGCTTTAATTAGCTAAAAAACAATTACTTATGAACAGAAAAAGGATATCCCTCGTATTCCTAATGGCTATGTTATACATAGCATCTGGTTTATCTCAAAAAAAAATTAGTGAACTTCTAAAAGACAAAAGTCTTGAATTAAACAAAGTTGAGGATTATGTTTTAGATAAAAAGATTATTCCTCCACAATGCGGTTCTATTTATCATCCAGACACAACTGATAAAGAATTAAATTATTATAAAAAAAATTCTTCTCCCAATAATGATGCAAAATATGTTATTAATGTATTTTTTCATATAATATGTAAAAACGATGGAACTCGTGAAGTTCCTATAGATGAAAATAACATTATTGACGCAGTTGCTACTCTTAATAACAAGTTCAATCAATTTAATATCTTTTTTAAATACAAAGGTTTTAATAATATTAATAACACTAATAAATTAACTATTTTTTATGGCCTTCAAGGTCAAACACCCTTTGGTACTTTCACTGAACTTGTACAATATTCTAAAAGCATTAATAAATACCAAGGAGATAGCTTTAATATTTTTATAGTTGATAAGATTTTCAATAACAATATTCAATATATACAATATTCTGGAATGGCAAATAAAAAAGGTGTTAACAGTGTTATTGATGACGAATATTTATTAACTTCTACATTACCTCATGAAATTGGACACAATTTATCTTTATTGCATACATATCATAATTGGAATAAATCTAATTGTGAGTTAGCTAATGCTAACGATAATGTTGATGACACTATACCATCTACAACTTTTAGTGGTGATCAAGTTAACTCAGATTGTTTAACTTACACTGGTACAAATAGCAATACTAAATGTAATATTAACTTTCCGCAAGTACCTGCTAACAACTTCATGAGTCCAAGCACTCTACCTTGTCGGTCATTAAATAATGCTATTTTCACAGAAGGTCAAGGTTTAAGAATGCGAACTGCAATTCAACAAAACTTATATACGAAATTTGCAGATGTAATGAGTTCCACTGAGAGTTTATACCAACCTTACTCATCTGAAATTATTCTAGGAGAAATTACTCACACCGAACCTGACCCTAATAATATTGGTAATGAAATTATCTATAGAACTCCTAGCACATACAAGCATAAATTTCAAAAAGGATTTGATTACGAATTTTATCAAACAAAAGCTCCTTGCAATACTCCAGGAAAATTAAGATTAGAACATTCAATAACTAAAAATGAAGAACCTGAAGATACTGGTTACGTTAGAGCTGTTAGAATTAAACAACTAGGTAATGATATTATAGTTTACACTTGTCTTGGAGGCTATAAAGGCAAAGCTAATAATTCAGTACCAATAAACTCTATATTAATTATTTCTAAAGAATCATTAGGTGATAATAAGTATCAAACACAAATATTAGGGATTAATGACCTAAAGAAAAACCCTAATTATGAACAGAAATTGCCTCCTAACAAATATTACTTTATAAGGAAAATGTTAGAAAATGGAATGCTGATAAAAAAGACAATCTATAAAATTGATATTTAATTTTTTAGCTATATAAAAACACAATAAAGAAAATCAAGGGTTCATAAACCTTAAATTTACTTTGTCTTTTAAGGGTATTTATAACGATTTTTTATACTTTTGGCACCAAATTCCCTTATTATGAAAACATTTTTAAACCTTTGGTTATCTTTATTTTTATGCTCTAGTTTGTTTTCTCAAGAAGAAACTATTCGTATCCCTGATATTGGATTAGAAGAGTGCTTAATTGACTTAGACATTGACTCTAATGGTTTAAACGGAAGTATTTTAGTTAGTGATGCTGCGTACGTTGTTAATTTAAATATTAACAACCCAATAACTAATAAACTATTACCTAATGTACATTCTAAAATTAAAGATTTAACAGGTCTTGAAAGTTTTCCGAATTTAAAGCGCTTAGATTGTTTTGGTAATAATATTACTAAAATTGATTTATCTAAAAGTACCTCTATTACTTTTTTAAACTGTAGTGAAAACAAAATAGAAAGTTTAGACCTTAGCAATAACACTGAATTAATATACGTTAGTTGTGACAACAATAAATTAAACAGCTTAATTCTTGGCAACAACCCTAGTTTAGAAAACCTATATTGTAGTTATAATAATCTTACCTCTCTAGATGTTAAAAGTTGTAATAGTCTTGAAAATTTAGATGCTACTGGCAATAAAATAAATATTATTGTAGCTAATGAAACTCAACTTAAAAATACTCCTCCTGGATGGTATAAAGATTCGAACACTTCATATGCTAATGCTAGTTCTACACCAAAACCTCTTAATACAAATACTGTTGTAGAATATCAGGAAGATAAAAAACCTCAAACTATTTCAGTAAAGAAAACTGTAAAAACAAACTCTACTCAAAATAGTCAAACAAAAGAAGCAACGGCTGCTAATTATTATGAAAAATTCCAGCTTTCTGTTATTAACGAATATGATAAATTAATACTAGCTAACAATCATATTCAAGACAAAAAAATTGAGATAGAAAAAAAATACGCTCTTAATCCTGATCAGTTTTCTCAGTGGATTACAAAATATTCTAATCTAAAAAAGAATACTGTTAATGCTCTTAAAAAAAGCACCACAGCTCATTATTCTAAATTTAAAAGAGCTGCTGTAGAAGAGTATGAAAAATTAGTATTAAATCCTTCTTATTTGCAAAGTAAAAAAGAAGAAGTACAAAAAAAACACCAATTAAATTCTGAACAATTTTCTGAATGGATAAACTTATTTGGCACACCTTCTCTTAAAACTAAAACAACACAACCACAAGAAACTGCCGAAGACTATTATATAAAATTTAAAAAATCGGTTGTTAACGAATATGATTCTTTAATTTTGAATCCTACTCATATACAAAACAAGAAAAAAGAAATACAACAGAAATATAAATTAACTCCTATTCAACTTAATGAATGGATTAAAAAACATAGTAAAATTAGAAATTAATACTGTTATTTTAAATAGTATTCTTCATAAAAAAGACCACATTTTTTTTACAAAATGTGGTCTTTTTTTTATTTATATGTTAACTACGTTACGAAGCTGCTCTTAATTTCTTTAAAGCAGATTTTGTTAATTTAGCTTCAGCATACTCTTTAGTTACTATAAATTCCTTTTCGTTAGAACTTGGCATATCAAACATTGCATCTGTTAAAATAGCCTCACACAATGAACGTAATCCACGAGCTCCTAACTTATATTCAACAGCTTTGTCTACAATATATAGCAAAGCTTCTTCTGTTAATGAAAAAGCTACATCATCCATAGAAAACAACTTTGTATATTGCTTTATAATTGAATTTTTAGGCTCTGTTAAAATTGCTCGTAATGTTTTAGCATCTAACGGATTCATATAACTTAATACTGGCAAACGCCCTATAATTTCAGGTATTAACCCAAAAGATTTTAAATCTGAAGGAATAATATATTGTAATAAGTTACTTTCATCAATTTTATCTTCGTCTATTGATGCACTATAACCTACCGCTTGCATATTTAAACGCTTACTTATCATTCTGTCAATTCCAGAAAACGCTCCTCCTGCAATAAATAAAATATCTTTAGTATTTACCTCAATAAACTTTTGTTCTGGATGTTTTCTACCTCCTTTTGGAGCTACATTTACAACAGCTCCTTCTAAAAGCTTTAATAACGCCTGTTGAACACCCTCTCCCGACACATCTCGTGTTATTGATGGGTTATCTCCTTTACGAGCTATTTTATCAATCTCGTCAATAAAAACGATTCCTCTTTCTGCCTTCTCAACATCATAATCTGCAGCCTGTAATAAACGACTCAAAATGCTTTCTACATCTTCACCTACATATCCTGCTTGCGTTAAAACCGTAGCATCAACTATTGAAAATGGAACGTTTAACATTTTTGCTATAGTACGCGCTACTAATGTTTTCCCTGTTCCAGTTTCTCCAACTAAAATTATGTTTGATTTTTCAATTTCAACCTCATCTACATCATCTTTTACTTGTAATAATCGTTTATAGTGATTATATACTGCTACAGACATTGCTCTTTTCGTATCGGTTTGTCCAATGATATACTCATCTAAAAAAGCTTTAATTTCTTTTGGCTTCTTTAGTGTTAAATCTTGAGATAAACCTCCTGTTTTAGCTTCAGCTATTTCTTCTTCAACTATTCCATGAGCCTGCTCTATACATTTATCGCAAATATGTGCATCTAAACCTGCAATTAATAAATCGGTTTCAGGTTTTTTACGCCCACAAAAGGAACATTGTAAGTTTTCTTCTTTCGACATTTTATCAACTTTAAGCTAATTATTACTTAGCTATTGTTATTCTTATTTTCTTGTTAAAATTTCATCCACCATTCCGTAAGCTTTTGCTTCGTCTGCTTTCATCCAATAATCTCTATCAGAATCTTCATGAACTTTATCAAAAGGTTGTCCTGAATGATTTGAAATAATATTATATAGTTCTGTTTTTAACTTTCCTATTTCTTTTACCGTAATTTCCATATCTGAAGCTTGTCCTTGTGCCCCTCCTAATGGTTGGTGAATCATTATACGTGAATGTGGTAATGCTGAACGCTTACCTTTTTCTCCTGCACACATTAAAACTGCTCCCATTGATGCTGCCATACCTGTACAAATTGTTGCTACATCTGGCTTTATAAACTGCATTGTATCGTATATTCCTAAACCTGCATATACTCCTCCTCCTGGAGAGTTAATATAGATTGAAATATCTTTATTAGCATCTACACTTTCTAAGAATAATAATTGTGCTTGCACAATATTGGCTACTTGATCGTTAATACCAGTACCTAAAAAGATAATTCTATCCATCATTAAGCGCGAAAAAACATCCATATGCGCTACATTTAGTTGTCTCTCCTCTACTATATATGGGGTTAAACTACTTGTTACTTTTCCTAAATATGTACTGTTTATTCCGTGGTGCTTTGTTGCGTATTTTTCGAATTCTTTTCCGTAATCCATTCTAAAAATGTTTTTTGGGTTATAAAGATGTAAATATAAGAACTATTTCGTTAGTATTTTGCTTGTGTTTATGGCTAAAAAAACCTGAATTTTCATTCAGGTTTTTCAATTATATCAGCCTTAAACTGTTATTTATATACTTCTTTAATAAAATCTTCGTAAGAAAGTTCTTTAGAGTCGAAACTCATATTTTCTTTATAAAAAGCTAATAATTTTTGGCTTATTAATTGTGCCTGTAATTTTTGAGCCTCATCTTGATTTTGTAAGATTCTTCCTGCAATATCATCCAATTCTTTTTCTTCTGGATTCATGTTACCAAACTGTGCCATTTGCGAACGGATAAATCCTTTTGCATAGTCTACCAACTCAGCATAATCTAATTTGATTTCGTTATCTTTCATAATCTTTCCTTCGATTAATTGGTAACGTAATCCTTTTTCTGACTTGTTAAACTCTTCTACTGCCTCTTCTGTTGTTAATTGCTTTTCTCCTGCAGTTTGCAACCACTTTTGTAAGAACTCAGTTGGTAAATCGAATTTAGTATTCTCTACTAAGTTTTCAGTAATTGCATTTAATAATTGCTGATCTGCTTGTTGTTGAAATTGCTTTTCTGCGTCTTCCTTAATTTTATCTTTTAATTCTGTAACAGTATTTACACTTCCATCAGCAAATAACTTATCAAATAATTCTTTATCTAATTCTGCTGGCTCAGTTTCTGTAATTTCTTCGATTGTTAAAGTAACAGGAATTTCTAATCCATGAACATCATCATGAGAAACACCTAAAGCACTTTGCAACTTGTGCTCATCTTCAAATAAGTTTTTTGTTTTTAATTCTAAAACATCTCCTACTTTAGCTCCTACAAACTTTTTTAAATTTGTTTTCCCTTTAATATCTTTTACAGAAATTGTAGATTTCTTATTTATTTCTTTTTCCTCATTTACAAATGTACCTGTTACATTAGCTACTTCATTTGCTTCTTCTTTTGCTGACATTTTACCATAACGAGTCTGAATATTTTCTAATTCTTTCTCTATTAATTCATCTGTTGCAACAATATTGTATTGAGTTACTTTATTTTTTGGCTTTAAGTTTATATCAAACTCTGGAGCTAATCCTAATTCAAACTCAAAAGAAAATTTTTCAGCATCCCAATTAAAATCGTCTTGTACTCTTGGTAATGGATTACCTAAGATGTCTAACTTTTCTTCAACTAAAAATTTGTTTAACGATTCTTGTAAAAGCTTATTTACTTCATCTATCATTACTGACTTCCCGTATTGCTTCTTTACCATTCCCATTGGTACTTGACCTTTTCTAAATCCTGGAATGTTCGCTGTTTTACGGTAATCGTTTAATACTTTTGTTACGTTAGCTTGATAATCTTCTGCAACTATATCAACTTTTACAACTGCGTTTAACGCATCTACGTTTTCTTTTGTAATATTCATCTTAAAATCTGTTTCTTTAAAATCGGGTGCAAAATTAGTTATTTTTTACCTTTTCTGCAATAGGTTTAACTCTTTCGTTTTCAGTTATTTTTTATCTTCTTTTAATAGTGAAAATAGGACTGATCTAAATATTGATAACAATACACTAAATAATAGTGCTGTAAAAAAACCACCTACTACAAATCCTGTTACTAACTTACCTGCTAATAATATGATTATTGCATTAATAACAAAAAGAAATAATCCTAAACTAATAATTGTAGCTGGTAGTGTAAAAAATATTAATAACGGACGCACAAACATATTTAATAATGAGATTACTGCTGCTACTATAATTGCCGTAACATAACTATTTACTGTAATTCCTGGCAATATATTTGCCAACACCACAACTGCTAAAGCTGTTAATAATAGTTTTAAAAATATTTTCATTTGTGTGTTTTTTTGCTGATATTAAAGCGATAACCATACCAAACCTAAAAGACTGCTGTTTTGGCAGTTCCGTTAAAATCATAACTGATTCCTTAGGGGTTTCCATATTAATTTAAAACAAAATAATTATGCTTAATAAATCTATTTTCTTTTTATTTTTTTTATTTACAATCTCCAATCTAAGTTATTCTCAATCTCAGAAAAACCTAGAAGACATCAATAAAGTTTGGAATAAATTTTATAATGCCTTTAATTCTTTGAATTATAAATTGATGGCCAAAATTCACTCAAAAGAACTAATTCGAATTTCTGACGGAAAAAGAATAACCGATTATAATACTTATATAAATAATTATAAAACTAGATTTCACAAGGCTAAGGAAAACAAGATTACCAATAGTATATCTCTTCGCTTCTTCGAAAGAATTAATAACGACTCTATTGCTAGTGAAAGAGGCGTTTATAAATTAATTAGAATTCAAAACCTAAAAAAGAAAGTGTACTATGGTCAGTTTCATGTTATACTAACTAAAGAAAAAGACCTATGGAAAATATTAATGGATTATGACTCTAACAAAAACAACAGTATTAATGAAAAGGATTACCTTAAAGCTTACGACATAAATGAACTTGATAAATTTATTCTGAAAAAACATTAATTCTTTTTTTCTTCAAACTCTTTTAATTTTCTAGATTTAAAAAACAAAGGAAGATTTTGAAAAACTGAAAATTCTAACAAAATTCTATTTTTAATTTAATTGAATATAACCTTTGTTAATTTTACTTGAAATGTGACATTAATGCTTTTTTAACCTCTTCATCTTCTAAAAGTAATTTTAGCAAACTTTCTTTTACTTGAACACTTATATTCTCTAGTTTATATACTGAATCTGGTTCGTTTGCTATACCTTCAACTTTATTACTTATAAGCATCTCCTCTCTACCTGTTAGGAGCCACGTTGGATTTATTTCTGGAAATGAGTGGAGAATTTTGTTCAACACGTTGCTCTTAAATGAAGATTTTCTTCTTATTGCTGTTCCTACTGAGTTATTTGAAACATTAATTTCTTCCTCAAAAGACCTAATATTAAACCTTTTATAATTTATTATTTGCTCTACTCTTTTATACGTCTCATCTATAAAATCTTCCATTTTAAAACAGCTTTTTTCTAATTTATTTAGTTTTTTGTTTCTTTTTGAGAATTTTGTTTGTATATTTGTAGTGTTATAAGTACAAAACACGTACAAATATATATTAATTGTAATGTGTTTTATAAAAATTAATTACAGTTTTTATGATAACAGCAACACAACGAGATGAATTAGAAAAAATTAAACCTCCAAAATACAGAGAAAAGGTTCAAGAGTTTCTAATTCAAAATGGACATAATTTTTCTTTAGAAACTATTCAAAAAGTTTACTCTGGAAAAAGAAATAATTTAATTATTGCAAAAGGTATTATTACTGTTTTTAATAATTACCTAAAAGAAAAAAAGTCAATTGATATGGAAATTAACAACTTAATTAAACTAATTAAAAAAGACTAAAACAATAATTTCACTGAATTCAAAAATGACAACTTAAAACAAAAAATATGAGAAAAAACAAATAACACCACTTCTACTCTATCTACGTTGTCAAGCTCTTTACTTCACTTAAACTAGTCTCGTTTCCTTTATTTAGAGACACAAGAGCAATGAATATTGTTTTCCCATTAATAAAACAATAATTGATATAATGCTATATAGCACCAAATAGCTACCCTAGCCTGCCTTACCATTCATTAAGAAAACACATACACTAACTAATAGGTTAGTAACATTATCCTAGATAAAATAATTCTAATAGTAAGTGTATTTTCTTAATTACAACTATAAATATTTTATGTACAAAAACAAAAAACTATAACTATGAAATTTTTAAAATTCTCAATTTTACTAATAGTACTATTTTTAAGCTGCCAAATCGAAAAAGAAACAACTCCTATTCTAGAGCAAACTCCCATCGAGAAAATATTTCAAAAGAATGAAACATTCTTCAATAATTTAAATGAAATTAGTTCAATAAAGAATAAAAAAGAAGTGAATTATAAACTAAAAATTACTCTTGACAATTATGACGGTAAAGAAACTAATTTAAAACTAAAGAAAGAGTCTTTAAACAAAGTTCAAGAAGAAGTATTAAAACAGTATTTTGCTGAACTGAAAGCACAAGACAATAAAGTTGAGTTTTCCAACACATACATACAGCAAATACAAAATAAAAACATTAAACAATCTGATAAACTTTTTTGTATAAATGCAATAGACTTCCACAAAAAACTACTAATTTATGTAAATTACGAAGACAACAATAATCAAGCTCGTGAATGGGAAGATTGTGCACATAGAGGCTGCATGAATTGCTGTATGTACAGAAAAACTCAAGACCTTTCAGAATCTAATTGGGTAGATAAAGCATTATTTCTAGTATCTGCAGCACAAACTACAACCAAATGGTTTGGTTCTTGCGCCTGGGATTGCATATAATTTAAACTGAAAATATTTTTATCATGAAAAGTTTAAACACAATTGAAAATAGAATTGACTACTTGGCTGGAATTATTTCTTGCATACTTCTATTTGTAGCTTCCAAGAACATAATCCCCACATTTATATACAGTTTTCTTGCTTTAGCTATAGCTTTTTATTTTTTCCCTTTACGTTTACTAATTAATAAAAACTTTGTTAGTAGCGAACGACTTTTTATAATTATTACAGGAATTATTTTTTCATCGTTATTGGTATTTTCAATACTTTACCTTTACGTAAATGAAAGTCTATTTTTTAGGAATATAATTATTTTTTTTAGTTTAAGTAATTTTATATTGATGATATTTTTTTATCAAAAATTCAACAAATTTCTTTTTTTGAATTTTATTTTCACTTTTTTATCATCTATTCTACTCTTCTAAAAAACTAGAAACTTCTTTGTAAAAATCCTTTGGGTTTTCTGCATGTAGCCAATGCCCAGCATTGGCTACTGTTTTTAGTATTGAATTTGGAAAATGCGCACTTATAAGAGGCTTCTCGTCTACAGAAATATACCCCGAATTCTCACCTTTCAAAAACAATGTTTCTCCTTCAAAAACAGTAAAAGACGGCAATGCCTCACCTACTTCATTATTATTCTCTGTTAACGACTTTAAATTAAACCGAAAAGCTAGCTTACCTTTTTCTTTCCAATAAGTACTTTTTAATAAAAATTGCCGTATTCCTCCTTCTGGTATTAACTCCTTTAATTTTTCCTCAACTAACTTACGTGAATTTTGAATTTCAAAATCTACAGAATTTAAAGCTTGCAAGATATCGTGGTGGTGAGGTGGATACATTTTAGGTGAAATATCAGCTACAATTAATTTATTTACTAATTCTGGATATTCAGTGGCAAACAACATTGCTGTTTTACCTCCCATTGAGTGCCCCAATAAATTTATCGTCTTTAAATTATAATGAGTTATATAATTATACAAATCCTCAACCATTGATTCATAATCAAACTCATCTGAATGAAAACTACGCCCATGATTTCTTTGATCTATTAAATGTACTTCAAAATCATCTTCAGCAAATTTATTTGCATGCGATTTCCAGTTATCTCCCATACCAAAATAACCATGTAAAATCAAAAGAGGTGTTCCTTTGCCTAATATTCTTGAATGCAAAATTTCCATCTTACTGTAATCTATGCAAGTACATGTTAACTACATTCTCTAAGCCCAAGTATAACGACTCAGAAATAAGTGCATGACCTATAGAAACTTCTGCTAAATTAGGAATATTCTCTTTAAAAAATTTAATATTATCTAAACTCAAATCATGTCCTGCATTAATTCCTAAACCAAGATCATGAGCTAAAATCGCAGCTTCAGCATATGTTTTTATGGCTTTATTATTACCTAATTCAAATTCTGTAGCATACTCTTCTGTATATAACTCTATTCTATCTGCTCCTGTATTTGCGGCCGCTTCTATTAGTTTTAAATCAGTATCTATAAAAATTGACGTTCTAATACCATTACTTTTAAATTCAGCAATTACCTCACTTAAATAAGACTGATTAGTTATAGTATCCCAACCGGCATTTGATGTTAATGTATCAATACTATCTGGCACCAATGTTACTTGAGTTGGTTTTATCTCCAACACCATCTTCATAAACTTATCAATTGGATTACCTTCTATATTATACTCAGTACTTACAACTTGTTTTAAATCATATGCATCTTGATAACGAATATGACGCTCATCTGGTCTTGGATGAATAGTGATTCCTTCAGCTCCAAAATTTTGAATATCTGTTGCTACTTGTAATAAATTAGGCACATTACCACCTCTTGAATTACGCAAAGTTGCTATTTTATTAATATTTACACTTAACTTTGTCATCTCATAAAATTAAGCTACAAAGGTAAATCATTAAAACATTTTAAACTATATTCGTAGTAATGAATATAAACGATTTTATACTAACAGAAATTAAAGCCCTTACTTTAAAGAGCACTGTAAAAAGAGCTCAAAAGTTATGCGAAAATCTACCTATAACTCATATCCCAATAGTTGAAAATGGCAAATTAATTGGGTGCTTACCTGAAGGTGATATTCAAATTATTGAAGATCAGAGTCATTCCCTTAGCGAATATTCTTACCTATTGGATTTATTTTACACTAATGAAAAAGCCACTTTACTAGATCTGATTGTTTTATTTGCTGATAATGACAGTAATCTTATTCCAGTTCTTAACAAGGAAATGAATTACATCGGTTATTATGAATTAAACGATATTTTAGATGCTTTTGCTGATAGCCCTTTTTTACATAATGAAAGTGACACTCTAATCATTAATAAAAGCAAAAATGATTATTCAATGAGTCAAATAGCTCAAATTATAGAAACAAACAATGGTAAACTATTAGGTTTTTATATTTCATCAGAAAACCAAGATAATGTACAAATTACCTTAAAAATAATTTCAGAAGAAATAAATGAAATTATTCAAACTTTTAGGAGATACGACTATAATGTTGTAACACAACATGAAGATGATTTTTATTTAGAAGAACTTAAAGACAGGGCCGCCTATTTAAGAAAATATTTAAATATGTAACCTAATAAAATACTTAGTTAAATTGAAAAAAGTAGCCATATACGGTCAATCTTATACCATTACAGCAGAAAAAGAAATTAAAATTTTATTAACTGTCTTAGAGAAAAATAATATTGTTGTTTTTTTTGAAAAAGAGTTTTATGATTTATTAATTCAAAATAATTCTCTAACAAAAAAACACCCTACTTTTTCTCATTTCAAGGAGTTATCAAATTCATTTGATATTATGTTTAGCATTGGTGGAGACGGTACTATATTAAGAGCTGTAACCTACGTACGTGATTTAAACATACCTATATTAGGTATTAACACTGGTCGATTAGGTTTTTTAGCTACAATTCAAAAAGATCAAATAGATGAAGCCGTTAATCTACTATTAAAAAAGGAGTATTCTATTCAAGAAAGAACTTTGTTACAGATAAAAACAACTCCAAAAACAAATGATTTTTCTGAGCTTGATTTTGCATTAAACGAAGTTACCATTGCTAGAAGAAATACAACTTCTATGATAGGTGTTAAAACCTATTTAAACAATGAATACTTAACAAACTACTGGGCGGATGGTTTAATTATCTCAACACCTACTGGATCTACTGGATATTCTTTAAGTTGTGACGGCCCCGTAGTACTACCTAATTCAAAAAGTTTTATCATTACCCCAATTGCTCCGCATAACTTAAATGCCAGACCAATGGTAATTCCAGATGACACATCTATTCAACTAGAGGTGAGTGCACGAGAAAAAGATTTTTTAATATCACTTGATTCACGTATAACTACTGTTTCTCAAGAAACAAAAATCAAAATATCTAAAGCTCCTTTCACCATCAAAAGCATCTTATTAAAAAATCAATCCTATTTAAAAACTCTAAGAGGTAAACTCTTATGGGGGGAGGACACAAGAAACGAATCATTATAATCCTCATTGATTACAATAAAACATTAAAAAAAAAGTTAATCAAAAAGACGGATTATTAACTTTTTAAAGCAAATTCATTTTCCTATATTTGCACGCTATTTTAACAATGAGAAATTTTTTTCTATTTATATCATTTGCTTTCACAGCAATAACTGTTTTATCACAAACTCATGAAGTTGGAGTATTTGTTGGTGGTTCTAATTATGTAGGCGACATTGGTAGAACTAACTACATTTATCCTAATGAATTTGGAGGTGGACTTATATATAAATATAATTTAAACCCCAGAATAGCTTTAAGAGGCACATATACTTATATTCCTGTTTCTGGAGATGATAATGACGCAGAAAATCCTTTTCGCATAAATAGACCTCAAGGAAAATACCAATTCAATAATACTATTAATGAATTTGCCGTGGGTGTTGAGTTTAATTTCTTTGACTATAATATTAGTAATTACAAAACAACTTTCACACCATATATATTAGCAGAAATAGCAGCTTTTAATTACAAAAGTCCAACTGCTGTTAATCCTGTTACCAATATAGTTACTCTAACTAATAAATTTTCTTACTCATTGCCAATTGGAATTGGTATAAAAGGAAGATTAGATGACAATTTAGCAATAGCCTTTGAAACAGGAGCTCGTATAACACTAGTAGATGATATAGATTTCACTACAGATAAAGTAAATTCTTTAAATTTTGGAGGAACAGGTAATGATTGGTACATGTTTACAGGTTTATCAATTGTATATACCTTCGGAAGACCACCTTGTTTTAGTGGATTAGCAAATTAAATATGGAAAAAAAACTACAAAGCATTAACTTACAAAAAGTCCCAAATCATGTTGCTGTTATTATGGATGGTAATGGTCGATGGGCAAAAGGTAAAGGAATGCAGCGTGTTTTTGGTCATAGAAATGCATTAACTGCAATTAGAGAAACAGCAGATGCTGCTTCAGATTTAGGTGTGAAATTCTTAACACTTTATGCTTTTTCTACTGAAAATTGGAATAGACCAAAGTTTGAAGTAGATGCTCTAATGAGCTTATTGGTAACTACGCTAAAAAAAGAACTCCCTGAATTTCAACGAAAGAACGTTAAAATTAACGCTGTTGGTAATATAGCTAGTTTACCTAAAAGTGCTCAAAAAATTTTATCAAAGGTAATTGATGAAACAAAAGGCAATACTAAAATCACTTTAAGTTTTGCTTTAAGCTACGGTTCAAGAGAAGAAATTGTTAATGCTATCAAAAACATATCTAAAAAAGTTGTTAATAACCAATTAGATATTGAAAAAATAGACGAAAAAATTATAAATAATCATTTATATACATTTAATTTGCCCGACGTTGATTTTATGATACGTACAAGTGGGGAACAAAGAATCAGTAACTTCTTGCTTTGGCAAATGGCATATGCTGAATTATATTTTACAGACATATTATGGCCAGATTTTAGAAGAGAACATCTTTTCGACGCAATAATTGATTATCAAAATAGAGAGAGAAGATTTGGAAAAACTAGTGAACAGATTGAGACCAATGAATAAATATTCGTATTTAATAGTATTTTTTATCGCCTTTATTACGGCGAGTACACAAGCACAAAACACAACACCTAAAGACAGCACAGCCACAAACGGTGTTATTTCTTACGAAAAAGGAAAAGAATACATTTTGGGAGGTATTTCTGTAACAGGTTTGCAGAAATTCAGTGAACAAACTGTACGTGTTTATACTGGTTTAGTTGACGGACAGCCTATTAAGTTACCTGGAGACAAACTTACAAGTGCTATAAAAAAATTATATGAGAGTAAACAGTTTAGCGAAGTAGATGTATATTTATCTAAACGTGACGAGAACACTGTTTATCTTCAATTTAATGTAACCGAATTGCCTCAATTAATAAATGTCTCTATTTCTGGAGTTAGTAAATCTAAAATCAAAGAACTTAAAAAAGAAACTGAGCTTAAGAAAGGTGTTATGGTTACAGATAACTTAATTGTAACTACAAGAAATTATATAAAGAAGAAGTATACCGATAAAGGTTTTTTAAAGACAAAAGTATCTTTAAACACTAAAAAAGATACCTCAGATGTTAACACTGTTAGCATGAATATTTTTATAGATAAAGGTAATCGTATAAAAATTAAGGAAATTAACTTCATTGGAAACAAAGCTATGTCTAATAGTGCTTTGCGTGGAGCTATGAAAAATACTAAACGTAAGTTTTTAGGACGTTTTTGGAAATCATCTAAATATATATTAGATGATTATAAAAAAGACTTAGAAAGTATTCTTGAAAAGTACAGTGAAAATGGATATCGTGATGCTCGAATTTTATCAGACAAACTAACTTGGAATGACGATAATACTATTAATTTAGAAATAGAATTAGATGAAGGACGTCAATATCGTTTTGATGACATTAAGTTTATTGGAAACAAAAAATATTCAGATGAATTTTTACACAACATCTTACGTATTGACAAAGGAGATGTTTATAATGGTAAAGTTTTAAAAGAACGTATTTCTGGGGATGGAACACCTAGTTCTACAGATATACAAACGTTGTACCACAATAACGGATACTTATTTTCTCAAGTAAATGCTATAGAAACTAAAGTAAATAATGATTCAATTACTGTTGAAGTTCGTATTCGAGAAGATGAACCTGCTACTATTAAAAAAGTAACAGTAAGTGGTAATGACAAGACAAATGATCATGTAATTTATAGAGAATTGCGTGTTAAACCAGGTGATTTATTTAGTCGTCAAAATATTATTCGTTCTATTCGTGAAATAGGTCAATTAGGTTTCTTCGACGCTAATGTTACTCCAGATGTTAAACCTAATTATCAAAATAAAACTGCTGACATTGATTTTTCTGTTGTAGAAAAAGGAGGAAGTCAAATTGAATTACAGGGTGGTTACGGTGGAGGATCGTTTATTGGTACTTTAGGACTTTCATTTAACAACTTCTCTATTAGAAATATTTTTAATAAAAAAGCATATAAACCACTACCAATGGGTGATGGTCAAAAACTATCGCTTAGATTACAGGCTAGTAGAACATATAACACTTATAGCTTTTCATTTACAGAACCTTGGTTAGGAGGGAAAACTCCACAATCTTTATCGTTCTCTTTGTATCTTTCAAATCAATACAGATTCGATTTTCAGACAAATACAGTTGACAGAAATCAAAGTTTGAGTATTTTAGGTGCATCTATTGGTTTAGGTAAACGATTAAAAGTACCAGATGATTATTTTTCATTATCTCAAAACATTAGTTATCAAAGAATAGAATTACAAAATTACGGATATCGTGTAGGCTCATCAAATGATATTATAAGTGAGGGTAACTTAAATAATTTAGCTTATACTGTTGCTTTAAGTCGTAACTCTGCGGGGCCTAGTTTAATATTCCCTACTTATGGTTCTGAATTTACAATTAAAGCAAAAGCAACTTTCCCATATTCTTTAGTAAATGGAAAAGACTATACAGAGCCAGATAACCCAACGAATGTTGAAAGGCAAGCTTATCTAGCAGATAAATATAAATGGTTAGAATATTATAAAATTTCTGCAAAAGGAAAATGGTATACAGCCCTAGCTGATAAATTAGTGTTAATGTCTAATTTCGAAATGGGATACTTAGGTACTTATAACAATAAATTAGGATTAACTCCTGTTGAAAGATATTTTGTTGGAGGAGATGGTATTGCTCAAGGACAATTAGATGGTAGAGAAACTATTGGGTTAAGAGGTTATGAAAACAATAGAATTTCTTCTATAGATGGAGGTTCAATTTACAATAAATTCCAGCTAGAATTACGTTATTCAATAACAGACAAACCATCTGCATCAATTTATACTTTAGGATTTTTAGAAGCGGGTAATTCTTATGACAATTTTAGCACATTTAATCCGTTTAATTTAAAGCGTTCAGCTGGACTAGGTATTCGTATATTTATGCCTGCATTTGGATTATTAGGTATTGATTTTGCTCATGGGTTCGATCCTTTACCTGGCTTATCTGAAAAATCTGGTTGGCAAACCCATTTTATTATTGGAAGACAGTTCTAAAACCTTACATTTGTAATGTGTCTGGTTTTTGGCACGGTTTTTTCTAAACACATTATAACAAGATGAAAAAAAGCATTTTATCAATCGTTCTTTTACTTATTACAAGCATTACTATTGCGCAAAAAAATCAACGTATAGCCTATATTGATATGGAGTATATACTTCAAAATATTCCTGAATATTTAGAAGCTCAAAATTCTTTAGACGCTAAGGTTGGAAAATGGAAAACTAAGTTAGATAAAGAAGCTAGAGCTATTGAAGTTTTGAAAACTGATTTAACTAATGAAAAAGCTATTTTAACTAAAGATTTAATTGAAGAACGTGAAGAAGACATATTAATAAAGCATGAATCTTTACGTAGATTAGAATCTTTATATTTTGGACCTAAAGGTGATATGTATAATTTGAGAAGGCAATTAATAAAGCCAATTCAAGATCAAGTATACAATGCAGTGCAAACAATTGCCGCTAGGAAAAAATATGATTTTGTTTTTGACAAATCTGGCGAGTTAGTTATGCTGTATTCGAACAAAAAACACGATATTAGCGACCTTGTTGTAAAAATGATAAACATTGATCAAAGAAAACAACAGAAAAAGGATAAAATTGCAGCAAAAAAAGAATTACTTAAGGATGGTGATTTAACTGATGCTCAAAAACAAAGAGCCGCAAAAAAAGAAGAATTAAAAAAGAAAAAACAGGCTGATAGATTAGCTAGAATTAAATTAATTGAAGAAAAAAGACAAGCTAAATTAAAAGCTAGAGATGAAAAAAGAAGATTGCTCTTAGAAAAGAAAAAAGCATTAAAAAAAGCGCAAGAAGAAGCAAAAAACAAGAAAGAAGGAGAAACAAAAGAGAACAAATAAATCAAGAATAAAGAACAAAAATTAAATTAAAACAACAGAGATGAAACATTTAAAAACGTTATTATTAGTTGCAATTTTTACGATTGGATTAGGTGGAATGGCAAATGCACAAAAAACTGCACATATTAACACTGATAAATTATTAGCTGAAATGCCTGCAACTAAGTCTATGAAGGCTGAGTTAGAGAAGTTAAATAAAACTTACCGTGACGATATTGAAGCTATGTATAAAAAACTAGAAGCTAAGATAAAAAAATACGAAGCAGAAGGTAAGAGTCAAACTCAAGAAATAAATCAAAAGAGAGCTGTAGAAGTTCAACAAGATAGGTTAAGAATTACTAAAGCTGAGCAATCTGCTGGTCAAGAAATGCAAAAGAAGTATCAAGAAAAAACACTTCCTATTTTAAAGAAAGCTGAAGATGCTATTAAAGCAGTAGCTTCAGAAAAAGGAATTATTTATGTATTTGATGCTACTCCAGGTAAAGGTTTAATCGTTTACGATAAAGGAGAAGATATTTATGGAGCTGTAAAAGCTAAATTAGGTTTCTAATAAAACCTTAAAAATATTTTATAAAAATCCTGCTGTATACAGCAGGATTTTTATTTTTGCTATATATGGTAATCACAAAAGCTAAACAACCTATAGGTATTTTTGATTCTGGTATTGGTGGAATCTCAATTTGGAAAGAAATTAATAATTTACTACCAAATGAGAACACTATTTATCTGTCTGATAACTACAATGCTCCTTATGGTCAAAAAACTAAAGAGGAAATCATTAACTTATCTATAAAAAACACAGAATTCTTAATAAGTAAAGGATGCAAACTTATTGTTGTTGCTTGTAACACCGCAACAACTAACGCAATTAAGTATTTAAGAGATAATTATACAATTCCTTTCATAGGAATAGAACCGGCCATTAAACCTGCTTCAATTCAAACAAAAACAGGTGTTATTGGTATCTTAGCTACTAAAGGAACTCTTAACAGTAGTTTGTTTGAAAAAACATCAGCCAATATTGATGATAATATTACAATCATAGAACAGATTGGAGAAGGTTTAGTTGAGCTTATTGAAAATGGAAAAATGCACTCGAAAGAAATGACTAATTTATTAGAAAAGTATCTAAATCCTATGCTCTCTAATAAATGTGATTCAATTGTATTAGGTTGCACTCATTATCCTTTTTTAATACCTCAAATAAGGTCTATTGTTGGTCCAAAAATAAATATTATTGATTCAGGTGAAGCTGTAGCTATACAAACAAAGAATATTTTACAAGAGAACAATATACTTTATTCATCCAATAATAACAAAGCAACAAACATTTTCTACAGTAACAAAGAAGAAATTGTTATGCAAAACATTTTAAAAAAATATAAAAATGTAATAGTAAATTATTCAGAATTTTAAAAGCTTCCATTAATATTTGGGCAAGCTGAAGCTCTACGTTTTCTACATAAAATATCTATACCAAAAGAAAGTTGGTGGAAACCTCCATTAGAAAAAACAACATCACCTGTTTGCTGAGTATAAGTATAAGCAAACATTAAATTTTTATAGTTCATTCCTAAAATAGGAGTTACATAATGGGCATCACCAAATACACTACTGTCAAAGCTTCTTCTATAAGATAAAGCAGCCCATAATTGTGTTTTTTCAAAACTTTTATAAACCTTAAAATTTAAATCACCAATTTTCTCACCAGTTTGTTCTTTGTATTGAACCATGAAAGAAGGCTCAAACTGTAATTTTTCTTTATCTCCAAAAAAATAACTACCTCCTAAAATATAATTTCTAAGATTAAGGGATTCGAAATTTGAATTTAAATTATTCTTAGCAGATAATAATATATTCTTAACTGTAAAATAAGAAGCGAAACCTTTATAATGGTAAGCCATACCAAAATCAGCATTAAAATAAAAATTACTTTCTATTACTTGGCTTACAGTCGGGTCATTAACAAATCTTCTTTGATCTACTTCATTTTGTACAATAGACATTGAAAGACCAAATGAAAATTGGTTAAATAAGTTTTCATTTCCCATATCTAAATGATAAGCATATGTACCTTGAAGACCTTTTTGAGAATGATAACCATTCTTGTCATTAAATAAAATTAAACCATAACCAGCATTTGAATTCTCATTAAATTTAGCATGGAAACTTGCTGTTTGTAGCGAAGGAGCATCTTTAACTCCAATCCATTGCTGACGTGCTGTTAATCTAACCTTACCACAGTCTCCTACTCCTGCAGCAGCAGGATGTAATAGATAAACATTATCAGATAAATAATCTGCGTATATAGGTAGAGTCTCTTGTGCCGAGATATTTGACACAAAAACGATTAAAAACAAAACAACAATTTTTTTCATATACTTTAATTGATAAATAGCCGTCAAATATAGCCAAGAGAAATAAGAAATTAGGTTATTTTTTAAAAAAGTATATATATTATTCATGTTTTTAACATATTAATGACCTAATCTATAAGCCGATGGTGTTCTTTCTTTTAGTTCTTTGAACTTTCTATTGAAATTTGAAATATTTTTAAAACCTGATTTTTCTGATACTTCAATTATTGAATATTCTTTATTTTGCAATAATTTACATGCCTTTTCTATTCTAAGTTCATTTAAAAAAGTAAAATACGTTTTATTTGTTCTTTGTTTAAAATACCTACAAAAAGCATTGGTAGTCATATTAGCCACTTCAGATATTTCTTCTAATTCTATTTTATTATTAAAATTATTCAGTGTATAATCCATAACGTCTCCCATGCGTTTACCTTCATTATCCGAGTACTTTTTTTTGTAAAAAAAAGTAGAGAGAGGTTGCATTTCAGATTTTATAATAACATTAATCATCTTAATAAAAACAATAAACTTTACTAAATCCCTACTTTTTGGTAATTTTAAAAATAACTTTCTTAACTTTTCTTTGTTGGTATTAACTCTAAAACTATTTTTTGAGTTAAGAAAAAAAGTAGTTAACTCCTTAAAATCATCTAGTTCAAAAAAATCTTTACCAAAAGATTCTTTAGTAAAAAAAAGTGAAATCATTAATGATTGTTTTATTCGAGATGCATCACTTTTAAAAACATGAGGTTGATTTCCTCCAATAACAAATATATCTTTAGACTCATATTCATTAACAGTATCACCTATAATTAAAGTTCCTTCACCTTTAACAATATAACACACTTGTATTTCTTTGTGTTGATGAAGTTTATCGTAAAAAAACTCACCTTTATCTTCTTGATAAATTAATCCTAAATTTTTAGTCTTCGGTATTTCAAATGGTAGAACTTTCATTATTAAAATTTTACGCTAATCTATAACATATTACCTTAAATCATAATAAATAAAACATATAAAGGTAATATAATACATATAAATGCTAAAAAAAGAGTAATAGTGTTTGAAATTCATATATAGCTTTGCACAAAAAACACAATGAGTATAAATTGGAAAGGCGTTATGCCAGCTGTAACTACAAAGTTTACAAATAAAGACACCTTAGATTTAAACATGTTTGAAGTGAATATAAAAGCACAATTAGATGCTCAAGTTCATGGAATTGTTTTGGGTGGTACTTTAGGAGAAGCAAGTACTTTGTCAAATGAAGAAAAAAGTGAACTAACAAAAACAACCGTTAATATTGTTAATGGAAAAGTTCCTGTACTAATGAATGTAGCCGAACAGACTACAAAAGGAGCTATAGAAGCAGCTCAAAAAGCTGAAGAAGACGGTGCAAAAGGTCTTATGATGTTACCTCCTATGCGTTATAAATCTGGAGATAGAGAGACCGTAGAATACTTTAAAGCTGTAGCAAATAATACTTCTTTACCAATTATGGTATATAATAATCCTGTAGATTATAAAGTAGAAGTAACATTAGACATGTTTGATCAATTATTAGAATGTAAAAACATAGAGGCTGTAAAAGAATCAACTAGAGATATATCAAATGTAACTAGAATAAAAAACCGCTTCGGAGATCGTTTAAAAATAATGACTGGCGTTGATACTTTAGCACTAGAAAGCTTATTAATGGGTGCCGATGGTTGGATTGCTGGTTTAGTTTGTGCTTTCCCAAAAGAAACGGTTGCAATTTACGAACTACAAAAAGCAGGTAGAATTCAAGAAGCCTTAGAAATATATCGTTGGTTTTTACCTTTGCTAGAATTAGATATAAATTCTAAATTAGTACAAAATATCAAATTAGCTGAAGTAGCTACAGGAATAGGTACAGAAAATGTTCGTGCACCACGATTACCTTTAATTGGAAATGAACGTAAACATGTATTAAATGTTATAGAAACTGGATTAAAGAACAGACCTACTTTACCTGATTATAAAAATTTATAGAATGATAACAGGAAAAAATTATATAGGAGATGTAATATCTGCCTCAGGAGGCAAAACCTATAAAACTTTCAATCCAGAATTGAATGAAGAAAATAACACTGTTTTTACCGAAGCTACTCAAGAAGAAATTAACAACGCTGTATCTTTAGCTTCGCAAGCTTTTAAAGAATATAGAAGTATCTCTGGAAAGCAAAAAGCAACTTTTTTAAATACTATTGCTGATGAAATATTAGCTTTAGATAATGAATTAATAGAAACTTATTGTTCGGAAACTGGATTACCAGAAGGACGTGCAAAAGGAGAAAGAGGAAGAACAGTATTTCAATTGCGCTCTTTTGCAGAACTAGTAGCTGAAGGTTCATGGGTAGAAGCAACAATAGATACAGCAATTCCAACAAGAGAACCTTTACCAAAATCTGATATAAGAAAACTAAGTATTCCTTTAGGACCCGTAGTTGTATTTGGAGCAAGCAATTTTCCGTTAGCATACTCAACTGCTGGAGGAGATACGGCTGCAGCATTAGCTTCTGGCTGCCCAGTAATAGTCAAATCGCATCCAATGCATGCAGGAACGGGTGAATTAGTAGCATCAGCAATAATAAAAGCTGCTGAAAAAACAAATATGCCAAAAGGTGTGTTCTCCAACCTAAACTCAAGTGGTATAGAAGTTGGACAACAATTAGTTTCACATCCAAAAGTAAAAGCAGTTGGTTTTACTGGGAGTATTCGAGGAGGAAGAGCCTTGTTAGATTTAGCTGCAAAACGAGAAGAACCAATTCCTGTTTTTGCTGAAATGGGAAGTGTTAACCCTGTAATAATATTACCTAAAGCATTACAAAACAGAAGTGAATCTTTAGCAAATACGTATGCCAATTCTATTACATTAGGGGCTGGACAGTTTTGCACCAACCCTGGGTTAATTTTAGGGATTAAAAGTGAAGAACTTACAAACTTTACAAATGAATTAGCTAGTAACATTGTAGAAATATCTCCATCTTCAATGTTACACCCAAACATTGTTGCTGCTTATGAAAGTAATAAAGAGAAGGCTTTAGCACAGAGTGGGTTGATTGTTGTTGGTAATTATGAAGATGAAGTACAATCTAATTATGCTACTCAAATTGTTACAACAGTAGAAGGAAAAACATTTTTAGAAAATACAACATTACATCAAGAAGTGTTTGGTCCATTTTCAATGGTTGTACAATGTGAAAGTGCTGCTCAATTAGAAAAAATTATTTCTCAATTAGAAGGGCAATTAACAGGAACTGTAATTTCTGACGAAAATGAATTACCAGAATACAAACCAACAATAGACGCTTTACAAAATAGAGTTGGGCGAATAATATTTAACGGTGTTCCAACCGGAGTAGAAGTATGTCCGTCAATGGTGCATGGTGGTCCATACCCAGCTTCAACAGATAGCCGTTTTACAGCTGTTGGAATTGATTCTATTAAACGTTGGGTACGACCTTTTAGTTATCAAGATTGGCCTAATGAATTATTACCAGATGAATTGAAAAATGAAAACCCATTACAAATTTCACGCTCAGTTAACGGTAATTTTACAAAAAGTAATATTGAATAGTAAATTTTAAGAATTTCTTTAGATAGAGCAAAAAATCATATACTATTTTTGTCCTGTCTAGAGATTGAAACAATGCCAGCTTCGTTTTTTTGAAGAGATAAATTTTTGAAGGGTTTTTTCTAAGAGGAAATACAAGCTGGCGCTTCAATTTAAGATGAGAAAAACTTTTTTTTGCGTTGATGCGCATACTTGTGGAAATCCAGTAAGAGTTATAGCTGGAGGAGGTCCAAACTTAATTGGCGCTAACATGAGTGAAAAACGACAACATTTTTTAAAAGAATACGATTGGATACGTAAAGGTTTAATGTTTGAACCTCGCGGACATGACATGATGAGTGGATCCATTTTATTTCCTCCTCATAATCCTGAAAATGATTTTTCAATTTTATTTATAGAAACATCTGGTTGTTTACCTATGTGTGGACATGGCACAATAGGTACAATTACTATTGCTATAGAAGAAGGCTTAATTACCCCAAAAATTCCAGGTAAAATTAAAATGGAAGCACCTGCTGGCTTGGTTGAAATAGAATATCAACAAACAGGTAAAAAAGTAGATTGGGTTAGACTAACGAATGTAAAAAGTTATTTAGCTGCTGAAAATTTAACTATTGATTGCCCAGAATTAGGAAACATCACTTTTGATGTTGCTTATGGTGGAAATTATTACGCTATTGTAGATCCTCAAAAAAACTTTTCTGGAGTTCATGATTTTACAGCTTCAAAGATTATTCAATATTCTCAAGTAGTTCGAGATAGAATAAATGAGAAGTATCCAGATTTATTTATCCATCCAGAAAATAATACTATAAGAGATGTAACGCATATGCTTTGGACAGGTAATCCATTAGATCCAACTTCCTCAGGACGAAATGCTGTTTTTTATGGCGACAAAGCTATAGACAGAAGCCCTTGTGGTACAGGCACCTCAGCTCGCTTAGCTCAACTACATGCAAAGGGAAAACTAAAAACAAACGAGCAATATATACACGAAAGTTTTATTGGAAGTAAGTTTATTGGAAGGGTTGAAAAAGAAACAATACTAGCTGGCAAACCTGCTATTATTCCAAGTATTCAAGGTTGGGCAAAAATATACGGATATAATAATATTATTATTGATGAACAAGACGATCCATACGCACATGGATTTCAAGTGATATAAATATATTAAGTGTGAAGATCAATAAAAAAGAAATTCTAGAAAATCACTGTTATACTGAACTTGTTTATGAAAGAATAAATAAGAAACTGAAAACTTCTTTTTCAAAAAATGAAATTGAAATATTCATAAAAAGAGTATTGAGTGAAGCTCCTATAGAAGATTACCTAAAAAAAGGAAAGAATTTTTATATCACAAATAAACAAGATAATATCAAAATCACAATTAACTCAAATACTTTTAGGGTTATAACTGTAAATTCTATTATTAAAAAAAGTAGTAATGAATAAAAAAGTAGTAATCATTGGGGGTGGAATTATAGGTTTATCTTCAGCTTATTATTTGCAAAAAGCTGGACATGAGGTAACAATTATTGATAAATCTGATTTTTCATCTGGTGCTTCACATGTTAACGCAGGCATTATTACACCTAGTCATATAATTTCTTTAGCTGCTCCAGGAATGATTAATAAAGGAATTAAATGGATGTTTAGTTCTACAAGTCCTCTATCTATTAAACCTCGATTAGATCTTGATTTTTTTAAATGGTCATTACTTTTTAAAAAAGCTTCTACCCATAAAAAAGTACAACAATCAATTCCTGTTATTAAAGACATTAATTTATTCAGCAAGGAACTATATGAAAGCATAAAAACTTCTAATGATTTTGATTTCTTTTATCAAGGTAAAGGATTGTTAATGTACTATAAAACAGACAAAGCAGGTGAAGAAGAATGGAACGTTGGAAAACAAGCTATTAGAGAAGGATTAAAAGTTGAAAATTTAACCAAAGAAGAAGTTCTAAAACTAGAACCTAATAGCAACTTAAATATTAAAGGAGCTGTATACTATCATTCCGATGCGCATATGACTCCCAATGAGTTTATTCCTCAATTAAAATCACATTTAGAAAAAAACGGAGTTACTTTTTTATCAAATGAAGAAGTTTTAAATATTAATATTTCCAACAATAAAGTAGCTTCAATCGATACCAATAAACAAACCATATTGGCAGACGAATATGTTTTAGCAACTGGTTCTTGGACACAAGATTTAGCCAAAAAGCTACAAATAAATATCCCTGTGCAAGCAGGAAAAGGCTATAGAATTAATGTGAAAGAAAACACTGGTATTACAATTCCAGCAATTCTTATGGAAGCTAAAGTTGCCGTTACGCCTATGAATGGTTTTACTCGATTTGCAGGAACCATGGAAATTGGAGGTATTAACCATAAAATAAACCCAGCACGAGTAAAAACAATTGCCTATGCGGGTGAACAATATTATAACGGTTTAAAAATAAATCAAGAAGATATTGACAATGCCGATTGTGGTTTACGTCCGTGTTCTCCAGACGGTTTGCCTTATATTGGACGTTTGTCTAAAATTAAAAATGTTACTGTAGCGACTGGTCATGCTATGATGGGATGGAGTTTAGGACCCGCAACCGGAAAACTAGTTTCAGAAATTATTTCTGATAAAAAACCTAGTCTGAACTTAACTCCTTTTAATGTAGAACGATTTGCTTAAAAGCATTTTTAAATTTATTAATTTTATCGAATGATTTCAGAAAAACTAGCTGCCTTAAGAAAAGAAATGCTTCTAAAAAAAATAGATGCATTTATTATTCCATCAACAGACCCACATCAATCTGAATATGTAGCTGATTATTGGAAATTACGTGAATATTTTTCAGGTTTTACTGGTTCAGCTGGAACATTAGTTATTACACAAGACACTGCGGCTTTATGGACTGACTCTCGTTACTTTTTACAATTTAATGACGAATGCAGTGGTACTGAAGTTAAGTTACATAAACAATCTATACCACACGCGCCGGAACATGTAAAATGGCTTTGCGATTTATTAAAAAATAATTCGGTAATAGGAATAGATTACCGTCAATTCTCTAAATCGCAAATAGATTATATATTGAGCTTTGCTAATGAAAAGCAAATTCAATTACAAAACGAGCCTCGTTTAACTAAAAATATCTGGACAGACAGACCCGGTCTTCCAAATTTTGAAATAGATCTACATCCTTTTGAATTTAGTGGAGAAACTACTGCTTCAAAACTATCAAAAGTTCAAGAAAAAATTCGAAAACAAAATGCCGATTACTATTTATTTTCTTCATTAGACGAAATAGCATGGCTGTTTAATATACGTTCTCGAGATGTTGATTTTACCCCTCTAGTTACTGCATATGCATTAGTAGGAAAAGAAAAAACTCTTTTATTCTGTAATAAAAATAGATTTTCTCAATCTGCTATTTCCGCTTTTGAAAAGCTGCATATTGAAATAGTTTCTTACGATTCAATTGCAACTATTTTACCTTCAGTAACCAATAATAAAAATATTATTACTGATTCTTCTTCTTTAAATTATGCTGTTTTTGATGCCATAAATGGTAAGTTCCAGTATCAAAACTCAATAGTTAAAGAGTTAAAAGCCATAAAAAATATTGTTGAAATACAAGGTGAAGAAAAATGCATGCTGAAAGACGGTGTAGCACTAACAAAATTCTTTATTTGGCTGGAAAAAGAATTAGAAAAAAAATCAATTTCTGAATACGAATTAGGAAAAAAACTAGAAAGTTTTAGACAACAACAAGAATATTATGTTGGTGAATCTTTTGCTGCCATTGTTGGGTATAAAAAAAATGGTGCTATTATTCATTATACAGCACCCGAACAAGGTTCTTCCTTGGTAAACAATGAAGGGATTTTATTATTAGATAGTGGCGCTCAATATAAAGACGGTACTACAGATATTACAAGAACTATATGGTTAGGAGGTACTCCTTCTAAAAAAATAAAAACTGCGTATACATCGGTTTTAAAAGGCTATATTTCTTTAGAACAACAACAATTTCCTTTAGGAACTACTGGAGCTCAAATTGATGCTTTTGCTCGTATGTATTTATGGCAAAATGGTTTAAACTATCCACACGGAACCGGACATGGTATTGGTAGTTTTGGTATGGTACACGAGCCTGCTCAAGGTTTTGCTACAGGAGCTACTACCGTTAGGGGTACAACACCTCATTTCGCTAATCAATTTACAACCATAGAACCGGGTTGTTATGTAACTAACGAATTTGGAATTAGAATTGAAAACATTGTTCTTTCTGAAGTAACTCAAAAAACAGCATTTGGTACATTTTTAGGATTTAGACCTTTAACCCTTTGTTATATTGACACACAACTAATCGATGTTAACATGTTAACCAATAAAGAAATAAAATGGTTGAACTCTTACCATCAAAAAGTAATAAAAAAACTCACTCCTTTATTAAACAATAATGAAGTGAACTGGTTACAAAATAAATGTAAATCTATAGAATTATCTTAGTATAAATCCATCTTTCATTGGATCGTTAGGATCTATTACAAAAGTTTGTTTTCCCGTAATATAAGCAGTTCCTTCTACTTGTGGTATTACTGATGTAAACGAACCATATTGGTCTTCTGAAACTACTGATCCCTTAAATACTGAATCTGTTATACTTTCAATAGTCATAGTTTCACCAAAGCCTATTTCTTTTCTAGCCTTATGTATTGCCATTCTTCCTGACACTCCTGATCCTGTAGGACAACGATCTACCTCACCCTCAGCAAAAATGCAAACATTTCTACTATCATTACCTGACTCTTGTTTTGTATTATCGATAAATATAGTTCCATATAAAAAGCTTAAGTCTTCTTCATATGGATGTACTATTTCTTTATCTTCCTTCATTACCGAATGTTTAATATCCATTCCTTTACTAATCAATTTACGGTAGGACTCAGGGCTTAAATCAAAATCTAAATTATTTTTAGCCATATCAACATAGGCATAAAAAGCACCTCCATAGGCTAAGTCATACACCACCTCTCCTATTCCTTCTACATGTACCTTTCTATCTAAACCAACAACAAAACTTGGCACACAATGAAAACGTACTCCCGTTACTTTTCCTTCTTTTACATTTGCATATGAAGTTATTCGACCACAAGGAGCGTCTATTTTTAAAATATTGTCCCCTTCTTTTACATCAATCCAATTCATTTCTACTGCCAATGTAGAAATAGCAATAATAGCGTGTCCACACATTGTAGAATATCCTTCGTTATGTAAAAATAGAATTCCAAAATCGCCATCATTATCATTTGGAGGTAATAAAATACACCCATACATATCCGCATGTCCACGTGGTTCAAACATTAAAGCAGTTCGTAAATAATCATAGTTTTCTTTACAATATCTGCGATACTCTAATACCGAATTTCCTTTTAACTCTGGGAATCCATCAACAATAACACGTAGAGGCTCTCCTCCGGTGTGCATATCTATGGTTTTAATTTGGAACCAATCTTCTGACGGGTTAAATTCTGTTTTTGAAAGTATGTTTTGGTATGTTCTACTCATTGGTATATTCATTGTAATAATAGTTTGCAGCGGCTAAATCTTCCAAGGCATGCCCTACCGATTTAAAAACTGTTATTTCTTTTTCTGAAATCCTTCCTTTTTTCTGACCTGAACTTAATTCAAATAAATCTGCCTTGATTTCCTCTTCTTTAAGCGTTCCATTTTCTAATGGTATTACAATATCTCCGCTTTCTTTTAAACCTCCTTGAAAAGTATCTACAAATACAGTTGCTTTAGTTATCACATCGTCATCAGCCTCTCTCATATCTTTTTTATACGATCCCACAAGGTCTATATGCTGTCCTTCTTTTATAAACTTACCTAAAACTAAAGGCGTTGTAGATAACGTTGCACACGATATAATAGCTACCTCTCCAATCTTTTCTTCTATTGTTTTTACAGCTTTTACTCTAAAATTCTCATTCTTTAAACTGTTAGCTATTTCTATCGCTTTATTGTAATTTCTTCCCCAAACAAATACATTTTCTATAGGTCTTACCGCTGCATGTGCTTTAATTAAATTAATCGACAAAGCTCCAGTTCCAATCATTAATAAAGAACTTGAACTTTCTTTCGATAAAAATGTGGATGCTAAAGCTGAAGCAGCCGCTGTTCTTTTTACTGTTAAACTTTTTGCTTCTAAAATTGCTTTAATAGTGCCCTTTAAAGCATCTAAATATATATATGTTCCATTTATAGAAGGCAAATTAAATTGACCATTCTCCGGACTTACGGTTACTATTTTTACTCCTGCATTTTTATTAGGTTCCCATGCTGGCATCAATAATAATGTAGAATCTGCTTCAACTTCTGGGTTGGGAAAATCGTGATGATGTCTCATTGGAACAATCACCTCTTTTTTTGAAAAGCTTTGTTTTAATTCTGAAATTAATTCTAGAAAACTCGTGTTTCCTTCAATAAAATCGCTACTTATTTGAATAATAGGGTTCATAGCATAAAAGTACATGTTTTTTAGTTTTTAAGAATATTTTACCCTAATACAAATCAATATTTACATGAATATAGATAAAATAGTATCATCTATGATTTTCTAAAGCCTTTAATTTTAACCAATAAATATTTGATTATGAAACTATTTAAATTTTTACCTTTTCTTTTTCTAATAACTCTTCTTTCTTGTAAAGAAACAAAAGAGAAAAAGGAAATCATATTTAAAAACCAACTACAAAGTTTATTTCCTAAAGCGCAAATAGATTCTATTAAAATTAAAAATCATTTTACTGAAGCTTATCAAGTTGTTTTAGAGCAAAATTTGAATCCTAAAAATCCTTCTGAAGGAACTTTTAAACATTATATGTATGTTTCTCATACCGATTATAAAAATCCAACTGTTATAATTACTGATGGTTATGCTTCTAAAAATAGAACAACTGAACTAAGTAAACTTTTAAAATCTAATCAAGTAATTGTTGAATATAGAATGTATGGAAAATCTAGACCTGACTCTATTCCTTGGAAATATTTAACTAACGACAATGCTATTGAAGATTATCATACTATAGTAAGTAAATTAAAAAAACTATATAAGGGTAAATGGTTGTCTTCTGGAATTAGTAAAGGTGGTGAAACTACGTTGATTTACAAATCTAAATATCCAAATGACGTAGATGTTGCTGTTCCTTATGTAGCTCCTTTAATTAATGGCTTAGAAGATATAAGAACTACTAACTTAATTAATTCTGTAGGTACTAAAGAATGTAGAGATGCTATTAAAAATTTTCAAAGGGCAATACTAAAAAATAGAACTAAAATACTTAAGCATTTAGCTACTTATGCAGAAGAAAATAAAATGAGTTTTACTGAGGTTTCACAAGAAGAAGCCCTAGAATATTCTGTTTTAGAGTTTCCTTTTTCATTTTGGCAATGGGGTGGAAAGTGTAACGAAATTCCTTCTGAAAATGCTACTTCAAAAGAATTCTTCGACTATTTAGTAAAAGTGTCTGGATTTGGTTTATATAACGACTGGGGGTTTAACTATTACCTACCTTCTTTTTATCAACACATTAAAGAATTAGGTTATTATGGCTTTGATTTAGAACCTGTGAAAGACTTATTAAAGATAGTAACTTCTTCATCAAACATGAGGTTTGCTCCTAAGAATGTGGATTTATTATACAATGAAAATTACATTAAAGATGTAAGAGATTTTGTTGAAAACAAAGGAAATAATATACTATATATTTATGGTGCATACGACCCTTGGGGTGCTTGCGCTCCAACTCCAAAACCAAATATTGATGCTTTAAAAATGGTATTAGCTGATGCCGACCATGGTACAAGAATTAAACATTTTTCTAAAGAAGATCAGCAAAAAATTTACAATAAATTACAAAATTGGCTTGGTAAAGAGGTTAAACTATATCCTGTAAAATAGTTTAACGCCGTTTACTTTATTTCAAAAAAAAACACTTTAGAGTTTTCTAAAGTGTTTTTTTATTTATTTTTTATAATTCGCTATTCCTTTTTCTAACCAATCATAATATTCATCTACATCGGGTGTATATGCTACTGGATCTATTAAATTAGATTCATCATGTGCCATTAACACATAAAATGGTTGTGAGTTTGCTTTGTATTTAATGGTTTGCATCTCACTCCATTTTTGACCTATATACTTCAGTTTCTTTCCTGGGTTTAACTTAGAATCTACTACTTCATTCTCTTCTAAAGGTCGTTTATCATCTACATAAAGAGAAATCAATACTACTTTATTCTTTAAAACATCTAAAACTTTAGGCTTTACCCATACATTTTGTTCCATTTTACGACAGTTAACACAAGCATGTCCTGTAAAATCTATCATAACTGGTTTTCCTATTTTTTTTGCATACGCTAAACCTTTATCATAATCGTGAAAAGCGACAATATCATGTGGAGGCATTAAATGTGCTCCTTCTGGCAATCCACTATGATTATCATTTTCTTGGTTTGACACACTAATTGTAGCTTGTTTAGTAAACCCAACTCCATATGGAGACTCGCTATAATGTTGTGGTGGTGGAAATGCACTAATTAAATTTAAAGGTGCACCCCATAAACCTGGTATCATATAAATTGTAAAAGATAATACGATTAATCCTAAACTCAATCTTCCAACAGAAATATGTGAAACTGGGCTATCATGAGGTAATTGTATTTTTCCAAATAGATAAAATGCTAAAGCTCCAAAAATTGCTATCCAAATTGCAATAAACACTTCTCTTTCTAATAAGTGTAATTGCAATACTAAATCTGCATTCGATAAAAATTTAAATGCTAAGGCTAATTCTAAAAACCCTAAAACAACTTTTACAGTATTTAACCAACCTCCTGATTTTGGTAATGAATTTAACCAACCTGGGAATGCTGCAAATAGTGCAAATGGTAAAGCTATTGCTAAAGAAAAACCTAGCATACCTACAATAGGTCCTATTTGACTTCCTCCTGAAGCTGCTTCAACTAACAATGTTCCAACTATTGGCCCTGTACATGAAAACGAAACTATTGCCAAAGCTAATGCCATAAAGAAAATTCCAATGAATCCCCCTCTATCAGCTTGGGCATCTACTTTTGTTCCCCATGAACTAGGTAATGTAATTTCGAAAGCTCCTAAAAATGATGCTGCAAAAATTAATAAAATTAAGAAGAATGCAATATTAAACCATACATTTGTTGATAATGCATTTAGAGCATCTGCACCAAAAATTGCACTTACAAATATCCCTAGCAATACATAAATTACTATAATTGATAATCCATAAATAATTGCATTACGAATTCCTGCCGCTTTACTTTTACTTTGTTTTGTAAAAAAACTAACCGTCATTGGAATCATAGGAAACACACATGGTGTTAACAATGCTGCAAATCCTGATAAGAATGCTATAATAAAAATACTTAATAATCCTTTTTTCTCTTTTGAAGAAGATGTTTTTTCTGACACCTCATTTTTTACCGCTGAAGTAGCTTTATCTAAATTAAAAGCTAAGTCAATTTCTTTAGGAGGCAAACATTGTTCATCTGTACAAGCTATAAACTCTACAAAAGCATTAACCGTATTTATTTGGTTATCTACCAATTCTATTTCTTGCTCAAAAACAGCTTTAATAGCGAAGGATTTTATACTCATTCCTTCATCGTTAAAAAGCTTTGTAAACTTTATTTTACCTTTAGGTTCTGAAGTATTTCCAAGTAATTTAACTTTCCCTCCTTCGTCGTCATACGTAAAAGTTGTTGGGATTGGACCTCCTTTAGGAACTTCTTGCGAATACAAAGCCCATCCTTCTTCAATTGTAGCTTCTGCTTTTAATTTATATTTTGATTCAGATAACTTTTCTACTTTAGTCTTCCACTGAATCGGATTATGTATTTGCCCTTTTACGGTAAAACTAATCGTAAAAAGGAACAAGAATGCAAAAATATTCTTCATTTAAACTTTATTAAGGGGATAATTTTTTAATTTATTGAGAAAGATAAATCTATCTCTTTAGGAGGTAAACAATTTTCTCCAGAACATACCATATATTCTACAGTACCTTTAATTGTAAACTTTTCTGTTGTTTTTAATCTTATTCGCTGAGTAAAAACAGCTTTCTTATCAAAATATTTAACACGCATATCAAACATTTTATCATCAACTTCATGTCCTTCTCCTTCTTTTGTATTTCCTTTTTTCAAGTAACGCTGATCCCCTATAAAAGAAAATAATGTTGGAATTGGGCCTCCTTTAGGTATATTCTGTGAATATATATGCCAATCAGCCTCAAGATTTACGGTAGCTATTAACTCAGCTTCTTTATCTGATATTTTCTTTACAGATGTAGACCATTTAACTGGGTTATGAATTTGTCCATAAGACATGATACTAGTTACGAATAACAATACTACTATTAATTTTCTCATTCTTATACTGTTAGTAGGTTTATAAAAATTTCGGTAAAAATAACATCTTTATTTATAATAATACGATTTCATTAAATAAAGTTTATTTTGTAAAGCAAAAAAGAGTAATCAAAATGATTACTCTCTTATAGTAGCGGGAACTGGACTCGAACCAGTGACCTTCGGGTTATGAGTTTTACAAAAACTCTAAAACCATACTATTTTGCTTAATTTTATATAAAATCGTGTACGTTTTCGTGTACTCTAATTAATGATTAATTTCTACTCAAATATAAAGTATATCATTTAACACAACAACTAAATAATATATAATTCTTTAAAATAGTTCATCTTTAAACTTTAAATTATATACTGTTTACACAACTTTAGGTTAAAAATAAATTCATAAACTAATGTAAAGTATTTATCCCCAAAAATAAATCTTCAAATGAGCCTCTAGATACATTTTGTTTTTCGAAAAACAAATAGTCTTTCTACTTAATCGTTTTATATGAGTTCGTAAATTTAAATTCATTAGCTCTATTCTGTTCGTACAATATTGAAATCGTTTGTGAATTTCTTTCGGAATTAAACTCGGATAAATATTTAACCTATTGGTATAAATTCGTTTTGGGCTCAGTAACAAAACTTTATGAATTAATAGTTTCTTTCGTTTTTCTACCAACATAAAAATCAATAATATTTTTAGTTTCTCACTCTAAAACATAGGCTATCCAAGTAACATTCTTTTTATTTCCAATAAAACTCCACATTTCATCAATCTCAAATTTGCATCCAAACTTATTAAAGTATGGAATCTTAATTTGTTTACTAATCTTTAGCATTCTTGATAAAACTGTATTTTTTGAAATATTTAATATTCTTGAAATCCCTCTAACACTACAACCTTCTTTTAATAAGCTTACTAATAAAGGATTTGTTTGAGCTTTATAAGCCTTATATTTATAACTTGATTGAAAATAACTTTGACAACCCTTACAATAAAATCGTTGTTTATTATTTTGCAATCCTTTCTTAATAGAAAAAGAAGAATTACACTTTGTACAATTCACAGCATTTTTAAGCGCTAATTTAGTACACATAGCTGGTAAAAACCTAGATTTAACAGCTTCTAACAAATTTTAATATTTCAATTAACGAAAGATACTGCCCAAAATGAGCAGTATCTATTTTTTAATTACTTGTTTTTTAAATATAAAAATCATTAATATTCACTAAGTGCTAGTTTGGGACATTACCCATTTTTATCTACACTATTATTTTAAAAATTAAAACGAATCCCAATACCAAAGACACTTTCGTTTCTTCTATCTCCTGTGCTATTTTCGCTTTGGTCAATTTTTGCGGCTGCGAAAACATGACTAGATTTTTTAAAATTATAGCCTACTTCAGCAATTCCAAATTTTGTGTCAAAATCACCTAGCCCTAGATCTGAATTTGGTTTTAATGAACTAAACCCAGCAGCTATATGCCATTTTTTATTTTTTGAAAACTTGTAACGTGCATACAATTCATTCCCAGTTGCGTCATAAAACGTAGTTCCTGTTTTTTGGTGCTGTTTCAAACTTGAGTAAGATGCTGCAATAGTTAATCTATTCTTTTCGTAAGATGCAGATACAATAAATGCTTCATCTCCTTCTTTTGCCTGATCTGGAAGCGGATTTGCAACACCGTCATTCACCTTATTATATCCAACACCAATGCTAAATCCATCAATTTTATAATTAGCTCCCAAGCCGTAAGAATCGATACTTTCACTAGCATTAGAAATATTTCTCGTTTGTCCTTGAAAACCTATTGTAAATCCACTATTACTATACTTTAAAATGAATGCTTGATTAGCACGACCTGTACCAGAAACTCCACCATCAGAAATGTTCCAAACCCCAAGAGATGCCCCTCCAAAAGCTAAGAACTTATCTACATTATTTGCTCCCAAAGTATAATAAATTGAATTTTGTTTTCCGAAAGTAAATTCAAAGTCTTTATACGATATTCCAACATAACCTAATCTTGTGAAAACAGCGTCTCCTACTTGAGCTATTCCAGCTCCAGGGTCAATGGAAAATTCAACAGTATCATCTCTAGAAACTAAATTCAATCCAAATTCAACTCTACCAATAATGTTAAAATTATCTTCCTCATTTTTAGATAGCGCATGTTTAAATCGAAATCCAATACGTGGAGCATTGTTAGAAATTCCTAATTCTCCTCCTTCTGCGAAACCAATACCGACCCGAATACTTCCATAGGGATTGATACGAGATGAAACCTCTTCCATCCAATTAGTTTTTTTATCCTCTTTTTTCTCTTGAGCACTTCCTGTATAAACTGTAAAAACAAGTGTAATTAATAACATTGTTTTGAGAAAATTTGAAAATGATGTTTTCATAATCTTAAAGTTTAGTAATTGTTTTTATCAACCTAATAATTTTGATTTTGTATACCTAGCATTCATTTCAGCAATATTGTTGATGGAGATTCCTTCTGGACATTCTATTTCACAGGCACCAGTAAAAGTACAGCTACCAAATCCTTCAATTTCCATTTGGTAGGTCATTTCTTTAACTCGTTTATGCTCTTCTGCTTTACCCTGTGGTAGTCTATTGAAGTGATTAATTTTAGCAGCAGTAAATAATGCAGCAGAAGAATTTTTACAAGTTGCTACGCAAGCACCACATCCAATACAGGCAGCAGCATCCATAGCATTATCTGATATTTCTTTAGGAATAAGAATAGCATTTGCTTCTGGTGCTGTACCTGTTTTTGCGGTTATATAAGCACCTTGCTCAATAATTCTGTCAAAGGCAGAACGGTCAACTATTAAATCTTTAATTACTGGGAAAGAAGCAGCTCGCCATGGCTCTACTACAATGGCGTCGCCATCGTTAAAACTTCGCATATGTAATTGACAGGTGGTCATATTATCATTTGGGCCATGTGCGCGTCCATTTATAAAAACACCACATTGTCCGCAAATACCTTCACGGCAATCATGTTCATAGGCGATTACTTTTTCGTTTTTAAGAACCAACAATTCATTAAGATGATCTAATGCTTCTAAAAAAGACATGTCTTCTGTTAATCCATCAACTTCATAATCTCTTATTGCTCCTATATCATCAGGACCTTCCTGCCTCCATATTTTGAATGTTACTTTCATAGGTTCATTATTTATAACTTCTAACTGAAGGTTTTACAAATTCAAATTCAAGCTCTTCTTTGTGCAATTTAAAATCACCTTCATCATATTCCCAAGCTGATACATATGAGTAATCATCATCTATACGCAAAGCTTCGCCTTCTTCAGTCTGGAATTCTTCTCTAAAATGTGCTCCACACGATTCATTTCGCTCTAGTGCATCAGTGCACATTAGTAATCCTAATTCAATAAAATCAGCCAGACGTAAGGCTTTTTCTAATTCGGTGTTTAATTCATTATTACTTCCAGTAACCTTTACATCATTCCAAAAATCATCACGTAATGTTTTTATTTGCTCAATGGCTTTTTCGAGTCCTTTTTTATTACGACTCATAGCACATTCTTGCCACATTACCTTACCCAATTCTCTATGGAAATGGTCTACCGTTTTTGTTCCATTGATTTTTAAAACAGCATCGATTGTAATTTGAACTTCTTTTTCTGCCTTTTCAAATTCAGGATGATCGATAGTAGCATGTTCTTCTTTTATTGTGTTTGCTAAATAATTATTGATAGTATTTGGCAGAATAAAATACCCATCAATACTTGCTTGAAGTAGTGAGTTTGCACCTAGTCTATTTGCACCATGGTCAGAAAAATTACACTCTCCAACTGCATACAAGCCAGGAATTGTAGTCATTAATTCATAATCTACCCACAAACCACCCATAGAGAAATGCGCTGCTGGAGAAATTTGCATAGGTTCTTTATATGCGTCTATTCCTGTAATTTTTTTATACATCTTAAAGAGATTGCCATAGCGATCTTTTATAGTTTGAATACCAAATTTTTCAATAGCATGTTTAAAATCGAGATATACTGCGTTTTTTAATTTTCCTATACCAAATCCAGCGTCAATTCTTTCTTTTGCTGCTCTTGAAGCAATATCACGAGGTGCTAAATTTCCAAAACTTGGATATCTACGTTCCAAATAATAATCGCGTTCATCTTCATGAATATCGTTTGCTTTTCTTACATCTCCTTTTTGCTTAGGAACCCATATTCTTCCATCATTACGTAAGGACTCAGACATTAACGTCAGTTTTGATTGCGCTTCGCTAGATTGCGGTAATGCTGTAGGATGAATTTGAGTGAAGCTTGGTGCTGCAAAAAAAGCGCCTTTTTTGTGCGCTTTCCAGATAGCACTTCCATTACAACCAATAGCTAAAGTAGATAATCTAAACACACGAGAATAGCCTCCTGTAGCTAGAACAACCGCATCGGCTACATACCTTTTGAGTTCTCCTGTTACTAAGTTACGAACAATAATCCCTTTTGCTTTTCCATCAATTACAACCAAATCTAACATTTCACTTCGCGGAAACATTTTTACTTTTTTGGCATGTATCATTTTGTATAACTGCGAATATGCAGCGAGTAATAATTGTTGTCCTGTTTGTCCTCTTGCATAGAAAGTACGTTGTACCTGTACACCACCAAAACTACGATTTACTAATACGCCGCCATATTCTCTGGCAAATGGAACGCCTTGCTGTACAAAATGGTCTATTAGTGGTGCTGATAATTCTGCTAATCTATATGTATTGGCTTCACGTGATCTAAAATCGCCGCCCTTTAAAGTATCATAAAACATTCTCCAAACACTATCTCCATCATGCTGATAATTCTTGGCTGCGTTAATTCCGCCTTGAGCTGCGACTGAATGTGCTCTACGAGCAGAATCTTGATAACAAAAACATTGCACATCGTAGCCTAATTCGGCGAGTGTAGCAGCTGCTCCAGCACCTGAAAGTCCTGAACCCACTACAATGACATTCAACTTCTTTTTATTGGCAGGATTAATTAATTGTGATTTAACTTGATAGTTACGCCATTTATCTTCTAATTTTCCTTCTGGGATTTTTGAATCTAATTTCATATTCCTAATGCTATTTAAGATAAACTATTAATGGTATAATTCCAAAGCCAACACCCATAATAAAAGCATAAATCAAAGAGATTTTTGCTAAAATTCGTAATCCTTTTTTATGATAAAAGCCTAAAGTTTTAAAGCCACTTTTAAAGCCGTGATACAAATGAAATGCTAATGGCACAGACATAATGGTATAAAAAATCACATAGTATATGTTTTGAAAAAGCGCATAGGTAACTGCATAGACATCTTTATTTCCATTTATATCTAATTCAACAGCATCTCCAAAACCTAATTTGATACGTGCCCAAAAATTCACCAAATGAATAATAATAAAAATTAAGATAAGAGAACCTAAAATCCCCATGTTTCTTGAAGACCAAGTACTATTTTCATTAGCATTATTAACTACATATTTTTGTGGTTTTGCTTTTCTATTTCTTATAGTAATCAATAATGCGTAAACCACATGAAGAATAATAGATAGATATAACAAATAGGCAACAATTTTAATTAAAGGACTTTCTCTTAATGTGGTCGAATATGAATTATATAATTCTCTTGCAATATCTTCTGGTAATAATAGAATGCAGTTGGCAGATAGATGCACTATCAAGAAAACACAGAGAAATAGACCTGTTCCTGCAACAAGTGTTTTTCTGAAAAATAATGGATTGGTTGGCATAATCTATTTTTGGTAATTTAATAGGTATAAAAAAGGTTTTGTATAGTATCTAATTTTTCACCTTCAGAAAGTGCAAGCATCAATAAAATTCTTGATTTAGAAGGATTTAAATCGCCAGAAGCAACTGTATAATACTTGTCATCTTTAAATTCATTATCACGTAAAACCCATCCTGTTGCTGCACGCGTGCTTCGTATTACTATTACACCATGATCTTCATAAGCTTTTTTTGCAGCATTCAAAATTGCATCTGTCATGTTACCATTTCCAACACCAGCAATTACAATACCTTTAGCGCCAGCTTTTACATGCACATCAATTAAATCAGGAGACATATCTGCATAAGCATAAATAATATCTACACGAGGTAATTTTCTAACACCATCAACAGAAAACTTACTTTTGCTACCAAATTTCGTATTTGGTTCACGAAAAAAGCCCAATCTTCCATAAAACACTCCGCCTAGCATTCCTTTAATAGGCGATTGAAAACTGTTTACATTAGTAGTATTCATTTTGCTCACATCACGAGCAGCATGAATTTGATCATTGAGTGAAACCATCACACCTTTTCCTTTGGCTTCTTTGTTTGAAGCTATAGCAACTGCATTGTAAAGATTTAATGGACCTTCTGCACTAATAGATGTAGAAGAACGCATAGAGCCTGTAAGTACAACTGGTTTGTCACTTTTGACAACTAGGCTCAAAAAATAAGCAGTCTCTTCTTGCGTATCTGTTCCATGGGTTATAACGATACCATCAACATCATCTGAAGCTAATAATTCATTAATTCGATTTGCCAATTTCAACCAAATCGCTATGGTCATATCCTGTGAACCCACATTGGCAATTTGTTCTCCAGAAACATCAGCCAATTTTTTTATGCCAGGCACGGCATTGATCATCGTTTGAATCCCAATTTGACCTGCTTCATAACTTCCAGAAGTAGCAGATGAAGCCGATCCAGCTATAGTACCTCCAGTTGCTAGAATTTTAACATTTGGAAGTTCTGTTTCTTGTGCAAATCCAACAACAGTTATAGTAACTGCTATTAAAAATGTTACTATTTTTACATTTAGATATTTCATAATATAAGAGTTTCTTTTGTCGATTATTTTTTGAATAAATAAGACTATTTATGCAATGCAGCTGTGTATTTTGGGTGCATCAAATTATCAACGCTTAAAATCTTATCGAGTTCTTCTTCTGAAAGCAACTCTTTTTCAAGCACTAATTCACGAATAGATTTTCCTGTTGCCACAGCTTCTTTACCTAAAATATCACCCATATGGTGTCCAATATAAGGATTTAAAAATGTTATGATTCCAACAGAATTAAATACCATTTGTTTGGTATGTTCCTCATTGGCTGTAATGCCATCAATACATTTTTCAGCAAGCGTAACACATGCATTAGATAGTAATTCGACTGACTCGAACATACACTGTGCAATTACTGGCTCCATGACATTAAGTTGTAATTGTCCTGCTTCAGCAGCAAAAGAAATCGAGACATCATTACCAATAATTTTAAAACATACTTGATTGACTACTTCTGGGATTACTGGATTTACTTTAGCTGGCATAATAGATGAACCTGCTTGCATTTCTGGTAAGTTAATTTCATTAAAACCACAACGCGGCCCTGAAGATAACAAACGTAAATCATTACATATTTTAGAAAGCTTAACTCCTGTACGTTTTAGTGCACCTGAAATCATAACATAAGCACCAGTATCTGAAGTTGCTTCTATTAAATTTGTAGCTGGCACAAAACTCGCTTTGGTATATTGTTGCAGATACCCTATGGATAATTCTGTGAATCCATCAGGTGCATTTACACCTGTCCCTATTGCTGTTGCTCCTAGGTTAACTTCTAAAATAAGGTCTCTACAATGCTTTAGATTTTTTGTTTCTTCTTTTAAATTGGTAGACCAAGCACCAAACTCATCTCCTAAAGACATAGGTACAGCGTCTTGTAATTGGGTTCTACCCATTTTTAAAACGCTTTTGAATTCTGCAGCCTTTTTATCCAAGCTAGTCGTTAAGATATTAATGCGCTCTAATAATTGATTCATATAATAATAAACAGCAACTCTAAAGCCTGTAGGATATGCATCATTAGTAGATTGCGATTTGTTTACGTGATCATTAGGATGTAAAATATCATAACTCCCTTTTTCGTGACCATTTAGTTCTAGCCCTACATTAGCTATAACTTCGTTTGCATTCATATTTACTGAAGTACCTGCTCCACCTTGAAATACATCCGAAGGAAAGAATACAGCATAGGTTTTTAAATTATCAAGAATATGATTACATGCTTGTATAATCATATCTGCTTTATCAGCAGGAATGGTTCCTATCTCCTTATTAGCTGCTGCACATGCTTTTTTTGTGAGTACCAGCCCCTTGACAAAAATTGGAAAGTCACCAATTTTTGAACCAGAGATATGAAAGTTATTAATTGCTCTTTGAGTATGTACCCCGTAATATAATTCGTTATAAATTTCGATGTCTCCTAAAAGATCTGTCTCTTTTCTTGTTTTCATGATTCTTTATGTTTTGTTATAATGTGTTTATAAAATTAAACCTCCAAGTATAAAACCGAAGACAACACTTGATGCGATAGTTACAATTCCGGGAATAATAAAAGAGTGATTAAATATATATTTTCCTATTTTAGTAGAGCCTGTATCATCCATTTCAACTGCTGCTAAAAGTGTAGGGTAGGTAGGTAAAACAAACAATGCACTTACAGCTGCAAAGGATGCAATAGCTGCAACTGGGCTTACTCCTAATGCTAATGCTGCAGGCATTAAAGCTGAAGTTGTAGCTGCTTGAGAGTATAATAACATACTTGCCAAAAACAGCACAATTGCTAACATCCAAGAATATTGATTTAAAATTCCACCAGCAGCTTCTTTAATTTCTATAATATGATTGCTTACAAAAGTGTCACCTAACCATGCTACACCAAGTACACAGATTGCTGCACTCATGCCAGATTTAAATGTAGACATGTTTGTTACATCGTTTAGCTTTATTTTACAAACTAAAGCAATAATCATAGCAGCCAATAACATAATTGCCATTATTGCATGGTTTCTACCAATAGTTGGATCAGGAATTAAACCAACCTTTTTAGAAATCAAACTTGCATAAGTCACAATAATAAGTATAGCTATTCCAAAAATACCTACAGCCCATTTTGCACTTTTGGGGTCTTCATGGTGTTCTTTCTTCTTTTGTTTTATCAAACCTGCTGCTACACGTTTTTGGTATTCTGGATCTTCTGCCAATGGTTTTCCTAATTTGTTAGCAACAATTGCTCCTACTAAACATGCTAGAATTGTTGATGGAATAGCTACAGCTAAAAGTTGTAAATATGAAACTCCTAAAGGCTCTAGAAAACTTGCGAAAATTACTACTGCAGCTGATATAGGAGAAGCTGTAATTGCAATTTGAGAAGCTACTACAGAAATACTTAAAGGTTTAGAAGGTCTAACGCCACCTTCTTTAGCCACTTCAGTTATTACAGGTAATGCAGCATAAGCTGTGTGTCCTGTACCTGCTAATAAAGTCATCCAATAAGTTACTGTAGGAGCAATAAAAGTTACACGTTTTGGGTTTTTTCTAAGAATTTTTTCTGAGACATGGACCAGGTAATCGAGCCCTCCTGCTTTTTGCATAGCTGCGATAGCAGCTATTACCGACATAATAATAAGTATTACATCTACTGGAACTGCACCAGCTTTAAGTCCAAAAACCATTGTAAGCACAACTACACCAGCGCCACCAGCATAACCGATGCCTATACTTCCCATTTTTGATCCAATGAATATAAAAATAAGAACGATTAATAATTCAATCCAAATCATGTCTTTTTGTTTTTTTAGTTAGTTAATTTCCAATTTCTTTGTTGATAAATGGCTTTAAGAATTGCGTCCCAACTTTTCTTATGAATTTCTAATTGTTTAGGAGTAAGTAACTCTTCAACGTCTTTATGAAGTTTCCTTATTTGCTTTGGGAATTCATGACGAATTTCATCATCATTTAATTGAGCATCTGGACGACCAAGACGTTCCATTTTGTATACATGATAAATCACAATTTTCTTATAGTCTTTTCGTATATCTCCTGCTAGCTTCATCTCATCCATTCTATCTTCATACCATAATTCTTGTAGCTCTTTATCGTTTGTAGAAAAAAGAGCAACTTTATACTCAAGACGTTCTTTCTGTTCTGTAGATAGTTTTTGAGCAAGAATAGTTTGGTAGTAAAAACAACAAATAATAATGACGATAATTTTTTTTATATTCATAATATTGATTATTTAATTATCTAAAAGTAAAAAAAAAAAACTACTTATAATACTTATAGTGAGCTATTTAAAATCTTTTATAAGATTTTAAAGGTTAAAGTAGAATTTGTTAACGTAAACAACTTACTTTACTAATTGTTCTACTACTCTTTTTGAAAAGTCTTCTGATATTGTTCCCAAAGTTTTTGGGTTGTCTATTTCGGTTGTAATTACAAAAATCAATTGATTTTCTTCAGATTTCGTTAAATCATATATTACCGTTTCTAAAATATATATTTTTCCTTCATATGTAATAGTATTCAATGATTCAGATTGATAAAACCCTCTATTATAATAGCTGTAAAATCCACCATAATATCTATTATAATTATATACTGGATAGTTTCGCATTGAATAACCTGAACCAGATGTTGTTGTTTTAGTGTATTTTTGAGTGTCCTTTAAAACCGTTAGAACTACGATATCTATACCTTTGTTTCTAAATTCTTTAACAAGCTCTTTTTTTTCAAACTTATTTAGTTTTTTAGAAATATCTATTTTTGGAAATAACGTATAACTTTCAATAGATTTTATATTATTTTCTTTTAATCTAGTAGTTAGATCGTTTTCAAATTGAGTTCTTATTGCATTGTTATTAGTTTTACTAAAAACAATTACTGTCTTTTCTTTCAGATTTAAAGGGTCAGTTCTTTTCCAGGTTCTAACTGTTTTAACAGAAGAACAACTAACGATGATAATTGATAGTAAAAGAGTTCCGAATATGTAACGAAGTGTTTTCATGATTTTTAAATTTAATTAACTTATTAAATAATTTATCTTCTTATTGTATAACCAGCAGCAGAACCAAGTTTTTCTAGTCTTTCATATGTTTGTTTTATATTTCTTTTGATTATTATAAATAAATTATTGATTTTGTTTATTACAGTGTTGTTTATATGGTAATAATTTAATATTGTATTTTGAGTTTCCATGATTTTATGTTTTAAGTTTGTTTTTAAAGAGTTGTGTTCTTATTCTATTCATAAACAATATCACTTGTTTCTATACTTAAATTTTCTGTATATTTTTTATTGGAGCTATTAACAGGAACCTCAATAATTAAGAATTTATCTTTCCCGTTAGAATCTTTGCCTTGATAAAATTTAAAAACATATGGTTCAATCTGTAATACTCTTACTGGTATTGAAAATGTAGTTTCATTAATACTGAGATTACATGAGTCACCATCATCTACATGTGCTATTGGGTATATAAGTCTTGTATTTCCCTCATAAATATAATCCAATTGATTATAGTAGTAATAGCAACTATTTGGTAATAAAACAGTTAAATTAATTTGATGGATGCTTCCATAATTAAATTCATTTGGAAGCTCTGCATTTACAACACTTACATATTCTAAGTGGTAATCGTGGTCATTTTCGTTGTCGTCTGAACATGATACTAAAGAAATTGAAAAGACAATAATCATAATTAATAAATACTTGAAATTTTTCATCTTATATTGTTTTAAATTCTATTCAAATGTACCTTCATTTTGTATTTCAAATGGAGTCATTTTAAGTGAACAGGTAAAAAGTTAAGGTGAAAGGTCTTTTTTTAAATGTGAACTTAATTATATAAACCCGTTAATAAATAAATAGCTACAATTAATTATTTAATGTAATTTTATAGTGATTAAAACTAGTTTATCTATTGGCATTTAGAAAAGTTAACAAATCCGTCATAGTCAGTATTTCATTAATAATTTCAGTATTATTAAATTTTCCTAGATATATAGAGTTATTTAAGGCATCTAGAATCTATGAAAATCAAGGAGTGCTAGTTTCATTGAAAGAAATTGGAGTAAAACTTCTCTTTCTTTTTATAGCTTCGATATTAGTATTACAGTTAAATGCAAATTGGAGATACAGATTTAAAAAAGTGTCTTTATTAGTAGAAATTATAATAACAATTTTAATTCATATAATTATTTACTTCTGCTTTATTAAATTTTTTCTAATAGCTTATGCTTTAATAGTTGGTAATAAACCTATAGAAGTTGGTTTTATTTACTTTGGATATGGTATCGCATTTCTTATACTTTTTTTTATAGCTAAGATTTTACGCTATCAAGTTATTCATAATGAAGTTTTATTAGAAAAAGAGGTTTTAAGAAGACGTAGTATTCAGAATGAATTAATGGCATTGAAAAATCAAATCAATCCTCATTTTTTGTTTAATTCTTTAAATTCTTTAAATTCTTTAATAAGAGAAAATGAAAAAGCTACGATGTTTGTAAATAATCTATCATTTATGTATAGGTATATTTTGCAAAGTGGAGATACTGAAATGGTAACGCTAGAAAAAGAATTGGAGTTTTTACAGAGTTATATTTATTTAATTGAAGTGAGGTATCGTGATAGAGTTAGGGTTACTATTAATATAGATGAAAAGTGGTTTACTTATACAATTCCTATACTGTCACTACAATTGTTAGTAGAAAATGCTGTAAAGCATAATGAGATATCAGAAGAATGTCCATTATATATTAATATATATATAAAGGAAGATTATTTAGTAATCGAAAATAGATTTAAACCAAGAAGAACTTTAGTCAGTAGCACAAGAAAAAGTTTAGAAAATATTAATAAACGATATAGCTTATTAAAAGATAAAAGAATTGTTATTAATAAAACAAAAGAGAAGTTTACAGTTAAATTGCCGTTAAATTAACAAAAATGAAAGTTTTAATAATAGAAGATGAGATAGCAGCAGCAGAGCATCTGAAATATTTACTCGAAAGAATAAATATAGAAATAAAGGTGTTAACTATTTTGGACTCGGTTAAATCGAGCGTCAAATACCTTAAAGAGGCTAACGATATTCAGCTTATTTTTATGGATATTCATTTATCAGATGGCCTTTCATTTGAGATCTTTGACATTATAAATATTCAAACCCCCATTATTTTTACTACAGCTTATAATCAATATGCTATAAAAGCTTTTAAAGTAAATAGTATAGATTATTTATTAAAACCTATCAATATAGAAGAGCTAGAAGAAGCTATTAATAAGTTTAAGGTTTTAGATAATTCCACTAAAGAAGACACCACTTCTTTTCAAGTTCAGGAACTTTTAAAACTACTTAAAATAGAAAATCCAACCTACAAAAATAACTATCTAGTTCAAAAACAAGATACCTTACTTCCATTGAGTATAGATTCAATTGCTTTCTTTACAATTGACACCGGCATAGTTAAGGCTGTAACTTTGGATAACAAATCATTTATTATAAATGAAAAACTAGAAGATATTGAAGAAGAAATTAATCCTAAACAATTTTATAGAGCAAATAGACAATATATTATTAATAAAGATTCAATTGTTAATATTAAACCTTATTTTACAGGTAAGTTAATTTTAAATATTAAACCTCCTACAAAAGAAAAAATTATGATTAGTAGAGCAAAATCTAAAAATTTTAAAGATTGGATTAATTCTTAACAGCATTAAATTATGAAAAAAATTATTTCAATTCTATTTTTATGTTCAATAATATTATCAAATTGTGACGATAATAAATTAGGCAAAAGAAAAATTAATGCACTAAAACCTTCCGTTGAAGAATTTGTTTCTGGAAATAAAAAAGTTCAAAAATTATGGTATGAAGATAGAATGGATGAAATGGGACTTGTTAGTAATTCTAGAGAAAAATATAAAATAATTGTAAAGTACTTTTCTCTTAAAATGGAATCTCTTAGAGAGAAAAAATTAAATAATGCGGAATTAAAGCGTGAATTTCCTAAACTTATAAGAAAACTTCGAAAAGATGTATCAAATTATTTAACAACAGAACAAATAAAGATTCACGATGATAGTTGGGAAATAATTTCTACTGCCATATACAAACGTGAAGGCCTATAAAAGTCAATGTTCATTGTTTAATTAATTATATTTCTCATTTCATTTTATGTATTTTCGAACTACGCTTAAAAAGCTATGTGAAATTTGTTCTATTAAAGTCTAACGACCATAACCTTTTATTCAATCAAAAATATCATTCTTATTTAGTTGTTTAAAAAAAAAAATATAGTTTTGTTAGAAATATAATCTCTTATGCTCAAATATAAATCTATATGTTTTGCAGTTTTTTTTCTTCTATTAAGTACTTCTCTTTTTTCGCAAGAAAAAGATACTATAATATCAACACCATTTAAAAAAGAGAAATGGCTGATAGGTTTAAGTGGAAGTTTTAGCTCAAACACAAATAATATTAGCTCTACTTCAAAAACTAATTCTACTAATAATTATGGTTTAGAAATTAAAATTGGAAAATTCAAAAAAGACCGATGGTTATTAGGCGGAGTATTATTAGCAGAGAGAAATAATGGAAATGGAAATATCAAAAGAGATGTTGAATCTTTTTTTCTTGCCCCTATGACCTCTTACTACTTTTCTATGAGTAAAGATGGTTCATTGTTTATAAGTCTTGCTGCAGGATATATAAAATATAGAGAAGAAAACACCTTTACATCTAACTCAGACAATTTAAAAGAGATTTTAAATGGAAATGGGCTCGGGTTAGTAGTTAATTTAGGTTATTCTTACCCTATAACAAATCATGTTACTTTTGACATTGGTGTTAACTTAACTAATTATTGGTTAACGATAAATAAGGAATCTAACGGAAGTAGTTCTTTCTTGAATACGAGTGCTAAAATTGACGGAGTAAATTTTGCTTTCGGATTTAATGTTTTACTTGACAAACTTTTCTAATGAGAAAAATTATTCTACTTGTTATAACTCTTTATACTTTATCCATTAATTCTCAGATAAACAATGGAGATAATAATATCTACAAAACTGACACCATTAAGAGTAAAAATGTAAAAATTATTGCAATTCCAATTGTTTTTACAACTCCTGAAACAGGTTTCGGTATTGGTGGTGGTGCTCAATTTTTTCTTTTAAACAAATCAAACATATATAATTCAAGATTATCAAATATTTTGGTAAGTGCCATATATACATTTAACCAACAGATAATGATTGACGTAAATCCAAAAATATATTTAAAAAATGGAGATTATTTTTTAGATGCGTCCTATAAATTAGAAATTTTCCCAAACTCATTTTGGGGTATTGGTAGTAACACCAAAGAAGAAGACGTTGAGTCTTATAATATGACTTCAAATTCATTAAACGTAAGTTTATTAAAAAGATTGCCTCCAAATCTTAATTTTGGATTTCAATTTACTTATCAAAACCATGATATTACTGAAAGGGAATTAGGAGGAAAACTAGAAAAATTTATAATACCTGGTAGTAAAGGAGCAACCATAGTCGGCTTAGGAAGTGTTTTTAATTTTGATAACAGAGATAATGTGGCTGATCCAAAAAAAGGACATTTTTTAGGTTTAAGTGCTCAGTTTTCTAGTAAGAATTTTGGAGCTACACATAATTTTAATAAATTTATAACAGATTTAAGAGCTTACATGCCTATAAATGAAAACAGTACTCTAGCTACTCAAATTTATATAGAAACTAACTACGGCAATGTACCGTTTCAATCTAAAGCTTTATATGGCGGTAGTAATAGAGCGCGTGGTTACTTTAGAGGTCGATTTATAGATAACCATAGTTACGTTGTACAAGCGGAATATAGATGGAGATTTCACCATAGATGGGGTTTAGCATTTTTTGGACTAATCGGGGAAGTTGCCGATCAACCAAAGAACTTTTTAAGTAATTTAAAACCTAGTTTAGGAGGAGGAATCCGTTTTAAAATAACAAAAAATCAAAATACGTTACTTAGATTAGGTATGGCAAAAGGAAAAGATGATAATGGTGGTCTTTACTTTGGCGTAAATCAAGCTTTTTAAAATAAAATTTTATACTATATTTAAATGAAGAGTATTAAACTTAAAGATTAAAATTGAATTATATGATGCTTAAATTCTATTTATATATCACTAAACCTAACTCAATATCAAAATAAGGTAATAGCCCGATAAAATTAGGCTTCATATTATTTCCTATGATATCTTTTTAATTTCTTAGCTAAGTTTTTAATATCACTCTTAGTCGCTGGTTTATTCTCTTCCTTTGTAAAAGCATATTTTAATAAATCTACAGCTGCACTTCCAATTGCTGCGTTACCTACCCCAGCTATACTCAATTTCTCAACACTTGTTTTAGTAGTTTTATTTCCTAGTTTATCTACTTCTATTTTATCTGTTGATTTTGCTTTCTTGTGATGTGATTTTGATCTACAACTATTTGAACAATATTTTTGAACTCTTCTTCTTACTGGTAAAAATTCTTTTCTACAATATTCACATTTATATAACCTTGTTTCCATATACGTTAATTGAACGTTCGTTTTACGCTTAATCTCTTCTAATTCGTTTTTGTTTATAGTTTTCTGTTTCTGTTTCTGAAAACATTTTTCAACAAATAATTAATTGCATCTTCTTCGGTTAATGATTTTCTTTTTTTTGCTTTCTTAAAACTTGAAGAGATCGTCAAGTCATTCTTTAATTTATCTAATAGCAGTTTTTGCTCTTCCAATGGAAGTGCTTTTACTACTTGATAAACTACATCTGAATTCACTATAAATTAATTAACTTTTGTCGTTAGCTAAGTTAATTTCTAGTGATATAATATGAAGATTTTAAGCTATGGCAATAGCATGTCTGAGTAATGTCTATTGCTGTCCGAAAATGTATTTTTAGGAAAAGTAAATGATTTCTTAATTTTTAGTCGTCAATTCTTGTAATTCTTCTTTGACTTTTTTTAATCTAAAATCATGTGATAGATTTTCACCCCTCCCATAATGTCTAATTTTTGTAATTGACATATTATGTTCTTGATTTACATAATCAATAAAACATTTTTTCTTTTCTGAAATAAGTAATGATTCTAATAAAGCTTGATGCAAACTATCTATATTTGAAGGCTTATTATCTATAAAGCTTTCTATCTTTTTTTGTGTCCAACTATATACATCAAAATCTAGAAAAACATTCTTGTATTTTTTATATCGTTCTTTAAGAATTCCTAAATTACTAAAAGCTGTGTCATCTTCAAATTGAAACGTATCATTTAAACTTAATAAGATTTTAAGAGTACTTTCAAATTCGAATGCCTTAGTGAAAGTTTCTTGTTTCTTAAATTCATCTGATTCAAAATATACTTGATCTCCTATCAAATATGCTTTTAAATTTTGATCCGTTGCTAAAGTTGTCTTTAAAGCACTTCTTAAACCTTTTAAAAACTCAAATCGATTCAACATTTCTACCCTCTCTAAACCGCTTTCTGAAATTGACCTATAACCTAATGAGATATCTTTAGGCGTAATTCTTGAAAATTTATCTTTAAAATATTTTAATGCAACTTTTCGTTGTTCAATATATTCCATTCCAAAAATCTCATTTTCGAAATCTTTAGAAAAAAAGAGAAAACCTTTATCTATTGCGGGTAAATTAACTGCTTTAAAAAATGTATAAAACTCTTCTCTTAATTCATAATTAGGATTTACTTTTGTTTTATAAGATGTAACTTTATTAAATTCACTTAAATCTAGAACACTTTCTGACTCAAACCCAATAGAGGTAAAACTTTCATACAAACCTAAATCAACTAAAATTTGCAATTGTTGTTCTTCCGATAGTTTTTCAAAGTCACTTTCTTTCAGAATTCCAAAATTATTTTTAACCTCTTTCATTTATTCTTTCTTTTTCATTTTTTAAATTATCGTATAGCATATTCGAATAATCTTCTGGTAATTCTGCATCAATATCTCTTAAATATTTCTCTAAAGCTACCATTGTTCCATGTCCTGTAATTGGCATTAAATTACTTTTTGCCTCATGTTTAGACATTCTTTCTCTGAATTTTCTATATAATTTAGTGATAAATGTATGTCTAAAACTATACATTCCAAATTCTGTTCCTAATTCAAAGTGATCTTTTATTTTCTTAAAACGCTTAGAAAATTCATTCCTTTTGTTTGTTTCTTCTGCTTCCCAATTTTCACCTATTCCGAATCTACCAAATAAAAATGATTTTGGGTCTTTATTTGATAAATCTGGTAAATCATTCAATAATATTTCTAGAATAATTTTTACTTTAACTGGTTTGTTTTTTGCCTTAACATACAATTTTCTATCATCTATATCTACATCTTCTATCCTCAAGCGACAAACTTCTATAGGTCTTAAAAAATTATACGATATAAACTTTATAAATAGTAATAAATGCGAATCTGCTTGCTCTAAGTATTTATAAATCTCTTTTTCTAATTTTGGAGTATAGGTTTTATTTCGTTTTGGTACTGATTTTAAAACTGGAATCTTTTTAACAAAATTATCCTGTACGACTTCATTATCTTCCAAAAGTTGAAACATAGAGGCAATATCTGTTCTTGAGTTATTTCTATTTCTTGCACTTGTTCTTTTTAAAACTTCATTTAAATAATCTATTACAATTTTCTTTGTTATAAAAGTGATTGGATTCTTATAATATTCTTTTTCTATCAACCACTTTTCAAAAAGCCCCACTCTACTTTTGTATTGAACAAACGAATTTTTATTCATCATATTAACCTTCAACTCCAATGTTAACTTTATAGCTTCTGAAATACTTATGGATATTTCCTCTATTGGAATTACAATAGGTTCTTTTTCTTTTACTTCTTCTTGTGTGTACCTAGCACTTTCTTTATTGACGGTTATTGTTCCTTTGGAAAACATTACTTTTTCTAAAGCACTATTATCTTTATATGGATTAAACCCGTATTCTAACAACTTTAATAAAGATTGTTGCATAGTCCTTAAAAACTCATAACGATCTCGTTTTGTTTTTAACTTATTTACTCCCGCCTTTATATTCGGTTGCCTAACTAATTTTTCTGTTTTGGGGTCTCTAAACGAATAGTAAATATACCAAGGTCTACTAAGGGCCTCTTTTTTTTCTTGAGAAGAAAGTTTTGACCAAATAGAAATGTCTACACCTCCTGTGTAGATTTTTGGTTCAGAATAATTCAGTTTCATAGTAAAAACGTGTACGTTTTCGTATACGTCTTGTAAAAGTAAGGAATTTAATAGCATAAAAAAACGGTTCGTGTTACACGAACCGTTGATCTTATTAACTTTAAACTTGTAGCGGGAACTGGACTCGAACCAGTGACCTTCGGGTTATGAGCCCGACGAGCTACCTACTGCTCTATCCCGCGATTTGCGGTTGCAAATATACAACTTTTTATTCTTTACATCCTAATTAAAGCATTTTTATTTGTTTTTTTATTTTCAAGAGAAGGTATGCTAAATTTTAAAAACTATTTTTTTTACAAATAGAATTCTTTAAAATATTTTCAAAAAAAAGAGTTAGATTTTAGGTATAAAAGAAAAAGCTTCACTAAAATGTGAAGCTTTTTTTGTAGCGGGAACTGGACTCGAACCAGTGACCTTCGGGTTATGAGCCCGACGAGCTACCTACTGCTCTATCCCGCGATTTGCGGTTGCAAATATACAACTTTTTATTTCTTACATCCAAACAAAAAACATCATTTAAAGCAACAAAACTGTTAACTAGTACAATAACAGACACATAAAAAACAAACATTTTTAAGGTAAAACAGCTTATCTTTGCCCCATGACACATAAAGCAGGATTTGTAAATATTATCGGGAACCCAAACGTTGGGAAATCAACTTTAATGAATGCATTGGTTGGAGAGAAACTATCAATCATTACTTCTAAAGCTCAAACAACTCGACATAGAATTTTAGGAATTGTTAACAATGAAGATTATCAAGTAATTTTTTCTGATACTCCTGGAATTATTAAACCTGCTTATGAGTTACAAGAATCTATGATGGATTTTGTAAAATCTGCATTCGACGATGCCGATGTATTAATATATATGGTTGAGGTAGGTGAAAAGGAATTAAAAAATGAAGCCTTCTTTAAAAAAATTATCCATAGTGAAATTCCTGTTATTTTATTATTAAATAAGATTGATAAATCTACACAAGAAGAGGTAGAAGAAAAAGTAAACTATTGGAAAGAGAAAGTACCTAATGCTTTTGTTCATGTAATTTCAGCTTTAGAGAAATTTAACATTGAAATTGTTTTAGAAAAAATCATAGAATTTTTACCAGAAGGTCCTGCATTTTATCCTAAAGATCAATTAACGGATAAACCTGAACGTTTTTTTGTAAATGAAGCGATTCGTGAGAAAATACTCCGACATTATAAGAAAGAGATTCCATATTCAGTTGAAGTAGAAACTGAAAGTTTTGAGGAGGAAGAAGAAATTATTAAAATTCGTTCTGTTATTATGGTGGAACGTGATACTCAAAAAGGTATTATTATTGGTCATAAAGGAACTGCCATAAAAAGAGTTGGTACAGAAGCTAGAAAGGATCTTCAAAAATTTTTCGATAAAAAGGTATTCTTAGAACTATATGTAAAGGTAAATAAGAATTGGAGATCAAATGATAGACAGTTAAAACGTTTTGGATATAAAGATTAACTCTTTACTTCTTTTAGTAATTTTTTTGTAAAATCTTTTAATTCGTCCATTTGTTTTTTACCCGTAGCTTTACCTATAGATCCTACAAAATATAATAACACCCAAACTATAGGTAAAACAATCAACATTACTATTGGCAGTATTGACGATTTATTTAACGACCAATTACTATAAGCTATAATTCCAAAAATTAAAAAAGCTGTAGCTATAAAAAAGTGCAAAAACATAAAAAGAGTCCATACTTGGGGTTTTGGTCCAAACAAACCTTTTACTTTTGAAGTCAAATCCGTTACATCTTCAATTTCTATATGCAACTGTGGCGACCAAAAATGAGTCTCTTTATCGGGTACATCAATAACCAAATGATTATCTACAAGTTTCATTCTATAGTCTGAAACATCTGATAAATGTTTTTTCATTTCATCCAATAAACTTTTTGAATCCATCTCAAAATCAATTTGAAATCTTGGTTTTAAAAAAACCTTATTATATAACTGATCATCCATAACTTATATCTAATTTGCCTACAATGTAGTAAAAACATTATACTATATGAAATTCTTCTAAAGTTCATATAGTATATTGTATCTTTGCACAAATTTTTGCAAAATGAGTAGTATTGTTGCCATTGTTGGAAGACCCAACGTAGGAAAATCCACTTTATTTAATAGATTAGTACAACGCCGTGAAGCTATTGTAGATTCTGTTAGTGGAGTTACTAGAGACCGTCATTACGGTAAATCAGAATGGAATGGAAAAGAATTTTCTGTAATCGATACTGGAGGGTACGTCGTAGGATCTGATGATATTTTTGAAGGAGAAATACGTAAACAAGTTCAGTTAGCTATTGATGAAGCTGATGTTATTGTTTTTGTTGTTGATGTTGAGCAAGGAATTACGCCAATGGATGATGCAGTTGCAAAAATATTACGTCAAGTAAAAAAGCCTCTTTTTATGGCGGTAAACAAAGTAGATAACGCTATGCGTGATGCTGATGCTGTTGAGTTTTACAATCTTGGCTTAGGTGATTATTATACGATCTCTTCAATAAACGGAAGTGGAACTGGAGAATTGTTAGATGCAGTAGCAGAAGCTATTCCAGAAGAAGAAGAAACTGAAGAAAATGAACTTCCTCGTTTTGCAGTGGTTGGAAGACCAAACGCAGGAAAATCGTCTTTTATAAATGCTTTAATTGGTGAAGATAGAAATATCGTTACAAACATTGCAGGTACTACACGTGATTCTATTGATACAAAATACAACCGTTTTGGTTTTGAATTTAATTTAGTAGATACTGCTGGTATTAGAAAAAAATCGAAAGTAAAAGAAGATTTAGAATTTTACTCTGTAATGCGTGCTGTACGCGCTATTGAACACTGTGACGTTGCTATTTTAGTAGTTGATGCTACCCGTGATTTTGAAGGACAAGTTGAAAAAATATTTTGGCTAGCTGAAAAAAACAAAAAAGGGATTGTTATATTGGTTAATAAATGGGATTTAATTGAAAAAGAGACCAATACAATGCGTGATTTTGAAGCACACATACGAAAGAAGATAGCTCCTTTTACCGATGTGCCAATCTTATTTATTTCGGTGCTAAACAAACAACGTATTTTCAAAGCAATAGAAAGCGCTGTTGAAGTTTTTGAAAATAGAAAACGTCGTATTAAAACAAGTAAATTAAACGAAACAATGCTGGATATTATAGAACATAATTCTCCACCAGCTATAAAAGGGAAATATGTAAAAATAAAGTATTGTATGCAATTACCAACGCATACACCTCAGTTTGCATTTTTTGCTAATTTACCTCAATACATTAGAGATCCATACAAACGTTATTTAGAAAATCAATTACGTGAACATTATAACTTTAATGGTGTTCCTATAAGTATTTATTTTAGACAAAAATAGATGTAGTTTTAACATTATTTAACTACCTCAAAAGTAGTTTTTTCATTTCTTTGTACGCCATTCAAATATATTGCTACAAATACTATGAAAAAACTACTTTTTGTTTTTGTTTTGTTTTTTATCACAAATATGTCTGCCCAATCTTATCAGTTTAAGATTACAGGAAAAATCAATTCTTTTAAAGACAAAAGCCCAATAGAAGCTGCAACAATTCATTTAGAAAGAGTTAAAGACTCCTCTGTTGTTTCTTATACAATTTCTAATGAAAAAGGAAACTTCTCGTTAGAAGGAAAATCTTTCCATAAAGACTTAAAACTATTCATTTCTTATGTAGGAATGGATAACTACACTAAACTTATTCCGTTAGGTAAAAAATCAGATTTCAACCTAGGTTTAATTAATATAAAGGAAAATAGCAACTTATTAAATGAAGTTGTTATTAAATCTAGAGCACCAATTACAATTAAAAAGGATACTGTAGAGTTCAATGTAAAATCTTTTAAAACAAAAAAAGATGCCACTGTTGAAGATTTATTAAAAAAATTACCAGGAGTTGAAGTTGATGAAGAAGGAAAAATAACGGTAAACGGAAAGTCTGTAAATAAAATCTTAGTTAATGGTAAACCTTTCTTTGGAAATGACCCTAGTATAACTACAAAAAACTTAACGAAGGATATTATTGAAAAAGTTCAGATTACGGATACAAAATCGAAATCTGAAGCATTTTCTGGAGAAAAAGGTGATGCAGATAACAAAACAATTAATCTTACCATAAAAAAAGAAAATAATAAAGGTTGGTTTGGTAGAGTATCCGCTGGAGCTGGTTCAGATAAACGCTACGAAGGAGCAACCATGATAAATCGTTTTAATAACAACCAAAGATTTAGTGTTCTAGCTAGTTCAAATAATATTAATTCACCAGGTTTTAGTTTTGGTGAAATTCAGAAAATGTTTGGTGGTGGCGGTAGTACTTGGATTAGTGGCAATGGAAGCTTTAATATTAATGGAAGAAGCTTTGGTGGAGGAAGTGGAATTATAAAATCTAAAACAGCTGGAGCTACTTATGCTGATGAATACGGAAAAGGAGTTGATGTAAATGCTAATTATTTTTATTCAGGAAGTACTTCTAATAATGAATCAAAAAGCAATAGAGAATACACATTACCAGACAGAAAATATTTTTCAACATCAACTTCAAACTCTGATGATGAAAATCATAATCACAGTATAGATACTGAACTTGATATTGAAATAGATTCAACTCTCTTGATTAATATCAAACCTTCATTTGTTTATAACAAAAGAGAAGGAAGTTATAATACACAAGAAAAATCTCTTGATGAAAATAGGGTTTTAACAAATAGCTATACTAGTAATTCATATTCTAAATCTACAGCAAATAATTTTAGAAATAAGATAGACATTACTAAGAAGATTGGTAAAAATGGTTCATTTATTAAAGCTTACATTATTAATCAAATAGACAAATCTGACACTAAAGAGATTAATAAATCGACAATAAATGTTTTAGGAACTACTCCTAGTATAGAGAATAGAGATCAAGAAAACACTATAGCGAACAACTTAAACAGCTTAAATACTAAAATAACTTATCGATTACCTTTAGTTGCAAAAAAAATCTTTTTAGATACTAAATATACCTATAGGCAAGATGAAAGAGATAATAAAGAGGGCACTTATGATTTTGATAATACTAGTCAGCAATATTCAAATTTTAACCAAGATTTAAGTTCCGACTTTACTTACAACGACATTGTTAAAACACCAGCGATGGAATTGATTTATAAAACGAAAAAATGGCGGTTTAATGTAGAAACAGGACTTGTAAATAGAACTTTAGAAAACAAAGACAAACTTCGTCCTAACTTAAGTCTAAAAAAAGAATATAACAACTTAGCTTTAAGATCTAATTTCAGATATAGATTTGATTCAAAAGCTTCGATTTCTTTTAATTATCGTATAAATAATAGAGTTCCTAATATTAATCAAATACAACCTTTTTCAAACGTAAATAATCCATCAAATATAATTACAGGAAATCCCGAATTAAAACCAACCCAAAACCATAGAATGTATGTTAACTTTAACAAATACAATTGGCAAGCAGGTACTGGTCTTTGGTTTTATGTTAGTGGAAGTATGTACAATAATCAAATTGTTTCCAATACAACTATTGATTCTAACTTACGTAGAAATACTACTTATGAAAATACTGATGGTGGATATGATGTATGGGGTGGTGGTAGCTATAATAAAAAAGTAAAATTAGACTCTATTACCAGTATAAAACTTAGAGCTGGTTCTAATATAAGTATTTATAAAAATTTCAACATCTTAAATAACATAAAAGAAGGTGCAAGAACAACTGCTCTAAGACCAAATATTGGAATTACTTTAGATTGGAATAAAATGATTTCAATAGAAACTCGATATGATATTTCATTTTCAAAAACAAAGTATGATATAAATACAAGTCAAAATCAAGACTTCACAAGACATTCTTTACGTATAAGAACAAAAACTAATTTCCCTAAAAAATTAGAATGGAGAAACGATGTAAAATACACATACAATCCAAACGTAATTGGTTTTAATAAAGCTGCATGGTTTTGGAATTCAACCATTGCTTATTCTATTCTAAAAGATAAAGGTATTATTAGTTTAAAAGCATATGATTTATTAAATCAAAATACAAATGCACAACGTAGAGCTTCTTCTAATTATGTAGAAGATTCTCAAAGTACTGTATTACAACAATATTTTATGCTAGGGTTTAGTTGGAAATTTAATAGTTTAGGTAAAAAAGGAAAAGTTAGAGATTATAATTTTCATTTTTAATCACAGATAACTTTCATAAAAAAGCCATTATTTAAATAATGGCTTTTTTATTTTAAACACTTTAACGAAAGCAAAACAACCTAAAAACGACAAACTGCATACAATTTTGTAAATTTGCAAATAGAAAGAAAAGAAATTTATGGAAATCAGACAGCCTAAAAACTTACAAAACATAGAATTACCATTGCAACTTAATGTTAGCTTTGAAAAAATCTATCAAATGCTTAGTTGTTATGCAAGTGATGAGCAAAAGAATCATCCTTTTCATGCGTCTGCAAATATCATGGTAAAAGAAATTCAAAAATACCCAGAACTTATTACTGGTTTTTCTGATTTTTCTTTATTAAAAAAGCATGAAGACATTATAGATCTTTTACTAGAAGGCTTGTTTCCTATGTTGCTAAGCAATAATGAAATAAAAGCTGCAACAATGCCATTTACTTTCACCTCTTTTAAATTTACTGAACGATTTGAAAGCATTATAAAAAATGCAGGTGACGATTACGAATTAAGAATTCGAAATTTTGAAGAAGACACGCTTTATATAATGGCTTGTACTTTAATATTAGGCTTAGTATATAACAACCCTGTAGATTTAAAAAGACCTTTTTTCTTTGATATTCCTGACAAAAATTTAGGTATCACAAAACATTATCGTGTTGCTTTCAATGGAGATTTTATGGAAATACATCCAACAAAAGAAGCTCCAAAACTTACTGAAGAGGACATTAAAATATTGCTAGATAATTTTGACAATCCAGATGTTTGGAAAGAAAAATTCCCTCCCAACTCATATATTTTTAAAGGATTTGGTTTAATGAACTTATTTGACGTAACAACCGATGAAACCATTTCTTCTATTAGAAATACATTATTAGAAAAGCAGGATGATAATATTAATGAAAAACTTCAAAAAGACTTACGCGAGTTTTTTAACATTAAAGATTTAACAACTGGTTTCTCTCTTTTCGACACGTCTAATTCAACCTTAGAAGCTACACGTATAAAAAAATCTGAAAGCATTATTTTAAACGATGAATGCGCAATTGAATGTAGTACATTCTTCTGTGATTATATTATTGAAAAAGTTTTTAATAAATTAGAAAATGTTGCTATTTCTGACGTAGAAAGATATGGAGTATTATCAAATCAAAATTCTTTTTACAAAAGGATGAAAGAAAAAAACATTGGTAGTATTTTATTAATTCCTATAAAAGCATCAAATAATAATGATCTTGCTGTAATAGAAATAGCATCTCCAAGAGCTTACGAGTTAAATTCTGTAAATCAACAAAAACTAAAAGATTTAATTCCTGTTTTTGAAGCCGCAATAGAGCGTTCTGCAGATGAATATCAAAATATTTTAGAAGCAACTATTCAAGAACATTATACCTCTATTCACCCAGCTGTAAAATGGCGATTTTATGAGGCTGCTGAAAAATATCAGACAGACATTTTTAATAAAAAAGAAAATGTTAAATTAGAACAAATTGTTTTTGAAAATGTACACCCTTTATACGGTCAGTCTGATATTAAAGGATCTTCTATTGCAAGAAACAATGCTATAAAAGAAGATTTAACAACACAACTTACTTTAGGTATTTCAGTATTAAAAGAAGCTTGTAAATCTGAAAAACTACCAATTTACAACGAGTTAATGTTCCGTATTAAAGAATATTCCCGTGAAGTACATGCTGGTTTAAAAGCTGGTGATGAAATTGGGATTTTAGATTTTTTAAAGCGTGACATCTACCCTGTTTTTAATCATATTAAAGAAATAAATAGCGAATTACATTCTTTAGTAAATAAATATATGGATCGTTTGGATCCTAATTTACAGGTAGTATATGAGAAACGTAAAGCTTATGAACACAGTGTTACTTTATTGAATGATAAATTAGCAAAGTTCATAGACTCAAAGCAAGAAGAAGCACAAATAATGTTTCCACATTATTTCGAACGTTATAAAACGGACGGAGTTGAATATAATATGTACATAGGTCAGTCTTTAACAAGAATAAAAAAATATGACGATTTATATTTATACAACCTAAGATTGTGGCAGTTACAAATAATGTGCGAGATGGAAAACGTGGCACATACTGCACGTAAATCTATGGAACATGACTTACAAGTAGCCTCATTAATTTTAGTTCATAGTAATCCATTAGCAATTAAATTTAGAATGGATGAAAAGCAATTTGATGTAGATGGTGCCTACAATATTCGTTACGAAATAATAAAAAAACGCATAGACAAAGCTCATATAAAAAACACAAATAAACGTTTAACCGTACCAAGTAAAATAGCTATTGTATATTCTCAAGATAAAGATGCAGATGAATATTTAAAATACATTAAATATTTACAATCGAAAAATCAATTAGGAGTAATTGAAAAACTAGAACTCGAAGACCTACAGGGGGTTTCTGGCTTAAAAGCTTTACGTGTTGAAGTAATTTATCAAAAAGATTTTGATAGTAAAAAAACAATTACAATAGATCAATTAATGGATGAGTTTAAATCATAAACAACTCATCCATTAATAAAATAACTTATAACTTTGCTCCTTCCTGTATTTGAAACGCTATCGCAAATGCAACTACACTTACTATAATACCAATCATAAATACAGTATAAGTAGTTCTCAATAATTTATATTTTCTATTTAAAACTAATCCTAAAAAATACAAATCTTTAGTAAGTGAACCATATAAATAATCACGATCTTTCATCATTTCATCCATAGCCCATTCAAAATCTGGTAATTTCATTTGATGAAAATTACCAAAGAATAATAAGTTTACTTTTTTATTAGCTACATCTTCCTTTGTAAATTTCCCTTCAGTTACATTAGGTCTTGTTGCCATTACTGATAAAATAATAGAGGCTACTGTAAATGCAATAAATACTAATGATGGAATTATTAAATAATGATTTGATGGGTTATCTAATTTTGGTATTAAAGTAGATAATGCCATAGAAATAATAATAGCATTTACAGATAACAAGATATTAGCCTTTGTATCGGCAATATCACTTAAAGTTATATGATTTCTTAATGCAACACGAAACATTGTTTCAATACCTCTTTCAGGTAATTCAACTTTATTCTTTTTAAAATCTAATTCGTCTTTTTTCTGTTTTAATTTTGTACTTTCTTGTTCTGTTTTTTTCTGAGTTTTTAATAATTGTGCAAGATTTTTACTTTCTACCTTACTCCATTTCTTAGCAGCAAAGTCAGTATAAAAACGATGACTAGTTAAAAACTTAATGTTATCTTCATTCCATTGAATATCAGAAACAACATAGTCTTTAGTTAATTCCCATTCTTTTCTTAGTAAAGAGGTATAATCACTAAAACTTTTACTTCCTAAATGAGCACAGTCAGCATCACGAATTATCTTCTCTGACACTGTCTCTGGTTTAACTCCCATTTTAGTAGCCATTATTAAGCTAGATACCTCAGCTATGATAATCTCAGAAATATTCTGTTCCTTAAGAAAACTCTCTGCTATTTTTACACTTTCTTCTTCATGTGTTTCTATAGATTTAGTATAACCAGTATCGTGAAACCATGCTGCTAAAATTAAATTACTCGCAGAAGCTTCTTCAATTTTTAGTCCTTCAATTAATTCTTTCGTCTTCTCTACTACACGTTGCGTATGAAATAGATTATGATATACAAATGAAGGCTTCAACTTCTCATTCAAAAAGTTAACTACAAAATTCTCAGCTTCAATTAATAAATTTTCCATCAAAAAGGTTTTTGCTAAATTAAAAATAATATTTAACTATTGTTAAACGTAAGTTTATTAGGTTTAGTACGACTACATTAATGTTAAATACCTTAAAGCATAGTACAAAATCAAGATTATAATTGATTGTGTACTATATTTTTTGTCCAAATTTTTCATATTTTTAATAACAAACAAAAGAAAGGACTATAATATGCTAACTTGGAAAAACATTATTCATTTTGCTTTAAACGGAAATCCAATTCCTAATAAAAGAATTGAAAAAACTGAAGCAGAATGGCAACAATTATTAACTCCTGAACAATTTAGAATTACACGCCTAAAAGGTACTGAGCGCCCTTTTTCAGGAGAACTATGCTCTACTTATGAAGAAGGCCAATACAACTGTGTATGTTGTAATACCCCTTTATTCGATTCAACAATTAAATTTAATTCAAGTTCAGGCTGGCCTAGTTTTACACAACCAATTACTGAAAATGCAATTCAATATCATCGTGACGCAACTCATGGAATGGTACGAGTAGAAGTCTTATGTAATACTTGTGATGCTCATTTAGGACATATTTTTCCTGATGGCCCTGAACCAAGTGGATTACGTTATTGTATAAACTCAGAATCGATGCAATTAGAAGCGGAGGATAAAAATGAAAGATAAAGTTTTAGAAGTAGCTACTTTTGGTGGAGGTTGTTTTTGGTGTACAGAAGCTGTATTTCAAGAAGTAAAAGGGGTAACACAAGTTATATCTGGTTATTCAGGGGGAAATGCTCCAGGGCACCCCACATATCGAGAAATATGTTCTGGTTTAACTGGCCATGCAGAGGTTATACAAGTTACGTTTGATTCCCACATTATTTCCTATGAAGAAATATTGGTCATATTTATGACAACCCATGACCCAACAACCTTAAACCAACAAGGAGCCGATAGAGGAACTCAGTATCGTTCTGTAATTTACTATCATGATGCTAGGCAAAAGGAAATAGCAGAAATAATTTCAAAAGAGATTGCGCCATTTTACGAAAACCCTATAGTAACAGAAATAAGCCCTTTGGATGTTTTCTATGAAGCAGGAAAAGAACATCAAGATTATTACAAAAAGAATCAAACACAAGGATATTGCAGTTTTGTTATTACACCTAAACTGACAAAACTCAGAAAATTACATGCAGATAAACTGAAGTGATATGATTAAATTATTCGGAGCACAACGTTGTCATAAGACACAATATTATCAAAATCATCTAAAAGCGCGTAACATAAGTTACGCGTTTTTAGATGTTGAAAAAAATGAATTATTTGCAGAAGAGTTGCGTAATTTATATGAAAACAGAAAGCTAAACTTTCCAACAATTACTATTGGTAAGAAAAGACTAAGAAATCCGACAGATAAAGAGTTAAACAAATGGTTAGAAAAACTAAAATAGCATTTGGAGGAGGTTGTCATTGGTGTACAGAAGCTGTATTTCAATCATTAATTGGTGTAAGTAAAGTAGAGCAAGGTTTTATTGCTTCTGCTAATGAGAATAATACTTTTTCAGAAGCAATAATTGTGCATTTTAATCCAAATGAAATAACATTAGAAGTTTTAACAGAAATTCATTTACTAACTCATAAAAGCACATCACAACATTCTATGCGAAGAAAATATAGATCGGCTATTTATGTGTTTTCAAAAAAGCAGAAAATAAAAAGTCTACAAATTATAACTAGTTTACAAAAAGATTATAAACAGAAAATAATTACACAAGTATTAGGCTTTGTTGAATTTAAACTTTCAGATTCTAAGTTTGAAAACTATTATTATTCAGATCCAGAAAAGCCTTTTTGTGAAACATATATCAATCCGAAATTAACGTTATTATTAGCTAATTTCTCTAAACATGTTAATACAAACAAGCTAAATCATTTAACTGCATCATTATGAGAATTACAAAACTAAATATCATAAATAAAAAAGGATATAAACTACAAGCTTATTTAGAGCTACCAGTAAATCAAAAACCTAATTATTATGCAATTTTTGCACATTGTTTTACTTGTAGTAGCACCTTAGGAGCAGTTAAAAACATTAGTCGTTCATTAACGCAACATGGCTTTGGAGTTATACGTTTTGATTTTACTGGTTTAGGGCGCAGTGAAGGTACTTTTTCTGAAAGTTATTTTTCTGCAAATGTTGACGATCTTATTGCTGTAAATAATTATATAACTAAGCACTTTGATGCTCCTTGTTTATTAATAGGACATTCATTAGGTGGAGCTGCTGCTATTGTAGCATCTTCAAAATTAGAAAATATAAAAGCTGTAGCTACTATTGGAGCTCCAGCAAACATAGCTCATGTAAAACATTTGTTTTCTCATGGCATTGAGAATATAAAAAATGAAAATGAAGTTGAGGTAAATATTGGAGGAAGGCCTTTTAAAATTAATCAAGAATTTGTTTCTGATTTTGATAAAGTTAATTTATCAGAAGTAACAAAATCGCTACGTAAACCTATACTTATTTTACATTCTCCTATAGATACAATTGTTGAAGTTAACAACGCACAAGAGCTCTATTTAAGTGCGCATCATCCTAAAAGTTTTATTAGCTTAGATAACGCAGATCACTTATTATCAGACACAAAAGACAGTATTTATGCTGGTAATATAATTGGTACCTGGGTGGCACGTTATTTTCCTCAAAAAGAAAATATAATGTTAGAAACCAAAGGAGAACAATTGGTCGGACATCTTAATTTAATAGAAGATAATTTTACAACAACGATTCAATCTAAAAATCATACACTAATTGCTGACGAACCTGCATCTATAGGAGGAGATGATTTTGGACCTTCTCCATACGAATATTTAAGTGCTGGATTAATTGCCTGTACTGCTATGACTTTAAAATTATATGCAGAACGTAAAAAATGGGATTTACAAGAAGTTTTTGTTTATGTAACTCATTCCAGAAAACACAGTGATGATTTGGATATTAAAATAGAAAAACCAACCTTCTTAGATCATATAAGTAAAAAACTAAAATTTGTTGGTAATTTAGATGAAAAGCAAAAAAACAGATTAAAAGAAATTTCTTCTAAATGTCCAGTTCACCAAACTTTAGCTAGTAAAGTTATTTTTAACACAACAATTATAGAAAATTAAATAATTATGAATATAATAACAAATCTTAAAAATTATTTCAAAGCAAAATCAAAAGGAGACGAAACTATAAAAGCTCCAGATGGAATTTGCCCAAACTGTTGGGGAAAACAAGAATGGGATGGTGATTTTTACAAAAAAATTAAAGTAAATAATATTACACCAGAGCATAAAACATATGATAGCTTTATACATGAAGTAGCTTCTAAACTTGATAAAATTACTTTAAAAGAAGATATTCTAATTTGCCAGACTTGTAATATTAGTTATAAAAAATAACACAAATGAACTATTCTAATTTTAGAGAGTCTCAACAGTTTTTCAATTCGAAAGATGGAAAAATAGCCTATATAGATCAGGGATCTGGACCAACCTTACTCCTACTACATGGAATTCCAACTTCAGGTTGGTTATACAGAAAAATGATTCCTTTATTAGTTAAAAAAGGATACAGGATTATTGCTCCAGATATGCTTGGTTTTGGATCTAGTGATTCACCTAAAAATTATGATGTATATATAGAAAAAAAGCAAGCTCAACGAATTTTAGAGTTAATGGATTTTTTAAAAATTAAAGAATGGACACATATTTTTCATGATGCAAGTGGACTCTGGACTTGGGAGCTTTGCAAGCTTCAGCCTCAAAGAATAGAAAGACTTGTAATTTTAAATACAATTATATATTCTGAAGGTTTTAAACCGCCTATGCGATTTGGTAAAAATGTTTTTACTAAAATAGTAATGTCATTATATACCTTTAAAATCACCAACAATATACTTATCAAAAATCTTTTTAAAATGGGGCTTATAGAAAGTACGCTCTCAAAAATCGATATAGAAGGATATAAGAAACCATTAACTAGAAGGTAAAAATAAAGCTATGTATTATTTCTTCTCTAGAACTTGTCATAACCTACCAAACTATAAAGAACTTCTAAAAAAACTACAAATGCCTACTATGGTAATTTGGGGAAAAGATGATGATTTTTTAAAATGGAAACCCCAAGAGAGTTTAGTTTCACATGATTTAACAATTGATGAAAAAAATATTCATCAAATAGAAGCAAAACATTTTATTCAAGAAGAAAAACCAGAAGAAATTAGTAATTTTATCCATTCATTTATTCAAGATAATGAAATTAAATAACCACGATACTTTTAATAAAGAATTACCAGCTGATAAGATTTTAGAAAACACTCGCAGGCAAGTTTTAGATGCATGTTTTTCTTTTGTTGAACCTAAAAAAACAGCAAATCCACAGTTACTACACGTTTCACAAGAAATGCTAGAAGCAATTGGATTAACTCCTGAAGATGCAACATCTAAAAAATTCCTAAATATATTTACAGGAAATGAAATTATAGAAGATTCGCATCCCTATGCTATGTGCTATGGTGGACATCAATTTGGTAATTGGGCTGGTCAATTAGGAGATGGTCGTGCTATTAATTTAACAGAAGTTATACATAACAATCAACGTTGGGCTATACAATTAAAAGGAGCTGGTGAAACGCCATATTCAAGAACAGCAGATGGTTTAGCTGTTTTACGTTCTTCCATTAGAGAATATCTGTGTAGTGAAGCCATGTTTCATTTAGGAGTTCCAACCACTAGAGCTTTATCTTTGAGTTTATCTGGTGATAAAGTTTTACGAGATGTATTATACAACGGAAATCCTGCTCACGAAAAAGGAGCAATTGTTTCTCGTTTGGCTCCAAGTTTCATTCGTTTCGGAAATTTTGAAATCCTTGCTGCACGTAAACAACATTTAATTCTTCAAGAATTAGTAGACTATACCATTAAACATTTTTATCCAGAGATAACATCAACCGGAAAACAAAAATATCTTGATTTTTTAACTGAAATTCGTAATCGTACTATAGAAATGATTGTGCATTGGCAACGTGTTGGTTTTGTACACGGAGTAATGAACACCGATAACATGTCTGCTCTTGGATTAACCATAGATTATGGACCTTACGGTTGGTTAGAAGGTTATGATTTAGGTTGGACTCCAAATACTACCGACAATCAACATAAACGATATCGTTATGGAAATCAATCTCAGATTGGATTGTGGAATTTATTTAAATTAGCGAATGCTTTATACCCAATTATTGAAGAAGTAGAACCTCTACAAAAAATTCTAGATGCGTATTCTAACATTTACAATGAAGAATCTCTTCAAATGATGAAATCTAAAATCGGATTGTTTTCTGAAGATAAGAATGATAAAGAATTGATTGGTCGATTAGAAGAAACATTGCAATTAACAGAAACCGATATGACTATTTTCTTTAGAAATTTATCAAACGTTTCTTCTAAAGATAGTTTTGATACTGCTTTCAAAAAAATTGAAATTTCTTTTTACACGCTCAGTGAAGTTCAAGAGGAAATTAAAAATCATTGGAGAGATTGGTTTAATAGATATTTAAAAAGGTTAGAATTAGAAACCTTTGCTGATTCAGATAGAAAACAAAAAATGGATTTAATAAATCCTAAATATGTTTTTCGAAACTATATGGCACAATTAGCTATTGATGATGCTGATAAAGGGGATTATAAATTAATTAACGAATTGTATTTATTATTTAAAAATCCTTATTCTGAACAACCTGAAAATGAAAAATGGTTTGCAAAAAGACCAGAGTGGGCACGTCATAAAGTTGGATGTTCCATGTTAAGTTGTAGTTCTTAAAATATTTTACCAAAAATAGGCGAATCGACAATAGTTAATTTAAATTGTTGGAATAACGAATCAAAATACTTTTTGTAAATTGAACGCTTATGACATACGAATTCAAAGAAATTATTCAACAAACTATTTTAAATCAACAAAATGGTATTTATAATGTTTTAGCAACTGTTGTTGATTTAGATGGGTCTTCCTATAGAAAACCCGGTGTTAGAATGTTACTATCATCTGATGGAAAAATGATTGGTGCAGTAAGTGGTGGATGTGTGGAAAAAGAAGTACAGCGAAGAGCGCAAACAGTTTTTGAAACAGGAGTTTCTAAAATAATAACTTATGATGGTCGCTATCGTTTGGGCTGCGAAGGTATTTTATACATTTTACTTGAGCCTATTAAAATTTCTTTAGAATTTATTAATGTCTTCACCAACAGTTTACAAAATAGAAAACCCTTTAATATTCAATCTTTTTATAAAAAAGAAGATGATGCTTATGGAAACTTTAGTTCTACAATAAAATTTCAAAACAATAAAAGGTTTTCTTTTTTTGAAGGAAATGAACCCGCTAACTTTAAAGATTTACAAGTTTTTTCTCAAACTTTATCGCCTTTATTTCGCTTATTAATTATTGGCGGAGAACACGATGCTGTAAAACTATGTAAGCAAGCTGTTCAACTAGGTTGGGAAGTTCATGTTGTTACTTCAATTAAAGATCCTAAACAAGTATCCGATTTTCCAGAAGCAAAATCTGTTATAGCGCAAACTCCAGAAGTTATCCAATTAAAAAACATTACTAAAGATACAGCTGTAGTAATTATGAATCATAATTTCACGTACGATTTACGTTGGCTAATAAAACTAAAAGAACATAATCCTGTTTATATTGGAATTTTAGGTGCAGCTAAACGGCGTGAAAAATTATTTAATGAACTCTTCGATTTTTCTCCAGATATTTCTGATAATTTCCTTGAAAAAATTCACACTCCAGCTGGATTAAATATTGGAGCGCAAACTCCCGAAGAAATAGCTTTATCTATTTTAGCAGAGATATTATCGGTAGTACGTAAAAAAGAAGTTTTCTCTTTAAAAAAAATAACAGGAAGAATTCACAATTAATTCTATGCAAAAAACTGCAATTCTCATATTAGCAGCTGGTAGTTCATCAAGAATGGGAACTATAAAACAAATACTTCCTTTTAAAAACACCACTCTTTTAGGTTGGTCTCTAAAAATAGCTGAACAATCTAAGGCTAATGATATTTTTTGCATTCTAGGGGCAAATAAAAATGTTGTAGAAAAAAGTATACAGGCAAATGGAGTACATTTTATTACAAATACAAATTATAAAAATGGCTTAAGTTCAAGTATTATTGCTGGCATACTGCACATAGAAAAAAAATACGATAGTGCATTAATAATGTTAGCTGACCAACCTAATATTTCTTCTCCTTATCTTGATCAACTAATGAAGATTGCTCAGGAAAATCCAGAAAAAATTGTAGCTTCAAATTATAATGAAAAAGCAGGTGTTCCTGTAATTTTCCCTAAAAAATATTTTAATGATTTAAAAATGTTAGAAGGTGATAATGGTGCCAAAATATTTTTACAAAAAAATACTTCAAAAATTATTAAAATGCCCTCTACTAATTTAATTGATATTGATACAATTAAAGATTATAAAAAATTAACAGACTCGTAAGCTTTTAAAGTAAAATACTCTTAAATTCCCTTTATATATTAACCATATATTTTATCACTTTATAGCTGTAGTGGTAAAAAAGAGGTAAATTTACACTACAAAACAACGAACCATGAATTCAGTAAAATCGTTTTTATATTTTATAGCAATTATAGTATTGACTGGCTGTGCTTCTTACAATGCAAAATATGCCAATAAGACTGCTTCAAAAACAATTACTACCAATAAAAAAATAGCACATTCTTTTTATCTAATTGGAGATGCTGGTAATGCTAAAATGGGTAAAACAATACCATCGCTTACCTATTTTCAAAAAGCATTAAATAAATCTGAAAAAAATGCTACTGCTTTATTTTTAGGAGATAACGTATACCCTTATGGTGTTCCTAAAAAAGAAAGTGCAGAACGAGCTTTGGCTGAGCATAGAATACAAACACAAATTGATGCCGTAAAAGGTTTTAAAGGAAAACCAATATTTATTCCAGGAAATCATGATTGGTATAATGGTATAAAAGGATTAAAGCGTCAAGAGAAAATAGTAGAAAAAGCTTTAGGTAAAAATTCTTTTTTACCAGAAAATGGTTGTGGATTTAAGAAAGTAGAAATAAATGATGATATAACTTTAATTATTATTGACAGTCGTTGGTTTATTGCCGATTGGGATAAACATCCAACTATTAATGAAAATTGTGACATAAAAACTCGTGAACGATTTATTGATGAAGTTTGGGGATTGTTTAAAAAGAATCGATATAAAAATGTAGTTGTAGCAATGCATCATCCAATGTATAGCAATGGACCACATGGAGGAAGTTATTCTTTTAAAGACCATATGAAGCCATTCCCTATTTTAGGTACTTTAAAAAATGGATTGCGTTCTCATGTTGGAATTCAAACAGATATTTTTAACAAAAACTATACTGACTTTGTAAATCAATTACAAGCTATTTCTGGTGATTTTAGACAAAACATTGTCTTTGTTTCTGGACACGAACACAATTTACAATACATTGAAGATAATCCTGTAAATGAGAACAATCTTAACTACGGAAAATTCAAACAAGTAATTAGTGGTTCTGGCTCAAAACAATCGGCAGCTTTAGCAAAATATGGCGCTCAATTTACCTACGGTAATCACGGATATGCAATACTAAATTATTATACCGATGGTTCTGCGATTGTTGAGTTTTATTCAGCAAATGAAAAAGATGGAAACAAATTATTATTTAGTAAAGAAATTATAAAACCTAAGAAAACTCAAGAATTCAATAGCTTTCCTGAATATGATGCTCATAAAGAACTTGTAGAAACTTCAATCTATAACAAAGAAAGCACCGATGTAAGTGGTTTCCATAAATTTATGTGGGGAGATTTACATAGAGATAAGTATGGTGAAAAAGTAAACGTCCCTGTTTTGGAATTGGATAAAGTTTTTGGAGGTTTAAAACCTATTCAACGTGGAGGAGGAAATCAAACCAACTCATTACGATTAGAAAATTATGAAGGAAAACAATATGTTTTACGCTCAATAGTAAAAGACGGAAGTCGTATTATGGGTGGCGTTTTAAAAGGCACATTTTTAGTAGATGTAGTTCAAGATATATTTACCATGTCGCACCCATATGCAGCATTTGTAATTCCAGACATGGCTAAATCAGTAAATATTTATCACACGAACCCTAAATTATATTATATGCCAAAGCAACCTGCTCTTGGAAAATATAATGACATTTTTGGTGGTAGTTTATACCTTCTTGAAGAACGTCCTGCTGGAGACAGAAGTGAGTTAGACAACTTTGGTAATTCTAAGAAAATTGTTAACACTTTTGATGTTTTAGAAAAAATAAGAAAAAATGGAAAGCATTCAGTAGACCAAGATTGGACAATACGTTCTCGTTTATTTGACATGGTAATTGGCGATTGGGACAGACACGAAGATCAGTGGCGTTGGGCTTCTTTTAAAACTGATGATGGAAAAACTTTTTACCGCCCAATTCCTAGAGACAGAGATCAACCATTTTCTAAGTTTGATGGAATTATGATTCCTCTTTTTCAACAGTTTGCTCCATTAGTAAAAAATATGCAAACTTTTGAGAATGACATTAAAAACATGAAATGGTATAATAATTATCCACGTTTCTTTGATGCTGAATTCTTAAATAAATTAACTTTAGATGATTGGTATAAACAAGCAGATTATATTCAAAAGAACTTAACTGATGAGGTTATTGAAAATGCTATTAAACAATTACCAACCGCAATTTATGATATTGATGGTAAAGAAACCATTGCTAAAATAAAAGCCCGTAGAAACAAGTTAAAGGGTATTGCGAAACGTTATTACGAAAAGCAAGCAAAAATTGTTTATGTAGTTGGAACAGATAAAAAAGATACGTTTATTATCAAACGTATAAATGATGATGAAACCAACATTAGTGTTTTTAGAAAGGATAACGAAATATACAATCGTACTTTTAAAACAAATGAAACTAAAGAAATTCAATTATATGGTTTAAACGGTGATGATGAATTTTTAATTTCTGGAGATGTAAATGATGGTATTTTATTACGAATTATTGGAGGACAAGATCATGATGTTTATACAGACGAATCTAAAGTTGCTGGTTGGAGTAAGAAAACAAAAATTTATGATTATAAATCAAAGAAAAACACGGTAAATCCAAGTTCTGAAACTGCTGATTTACGTTCTGATAATTATTTAAAAAACACCTATGATCATCGTGATATAAATAACAATACTACAGTTATTTTTCCTAGCTTAGGAAGCAATCCAGATGATGGGTTCTTCTTTGGAGCTACATTGACTTACACGAAACAAGGGTTTAAAAAACGCCCGTTTGGAAGTCAGCATATTATTTCTGCAAATTATTATTCTGCAATAAATGGATATGATATTGAATATAATGGTGAATTTACTGAGTTTATAGGCAACTGGAGTTTACAATTAAAAGCAAAAGCTACCAGCAACAATTATTCTATTAACTTCTTTGGATGGGGTAATGATTCTTCTTTTTTAATGCCTACTGGTGATGCTAACGATGACCTAAATAAATATAGAGTAAAAAGAAGTGAATTAAGCTTTACACCTTCATTATTAAGAAGACTTAGAGGAGGTAGTATTGTAAAATTATCCGCATCTATTGAAGGATATGAAGTTCAAAATACTCCAAATAGAAATATTACTAACTTTAATCAATCACCAATTAATATTTTCGATACAAACTATTTCTTAGGAGGAGAATTAAGTTTTACTCATAATCGAGTAGACAACGCTAGTTTTCCTACGAAAGGAATGAATTTTGAAGCCTCTGTTGGTGCTAAAACAAAATCTGATGATTTTGACAGACGCTTTGGATATATTAAAAGTTCTTTAGCATTTTATCAAAACTTAGTACAGAATCGTTCTTTAGTTTTTGCTTCAGAAATTGGCACACATATAAACATTGGGAATCGATTTGAGTTTTACCAAGGAGCAACCTTAGGAGGTGACAACAGCTTACGAGGATTCAACCGTCAACGATTTACAGGAACGGAAAGCTTTTACCATTCAAGTGATTTGCGTTTACGTTTCGGGCGTATAAATACAGGAATTATACCGATGAAAATAGGTGTAACTGGAGGATTTGATTATGGACGTGTTTGGTCTCCATATTCTCCTAATTCTACAACTTGGCACACAAGTTATGGAGGATCTGTTTGGTTAAGCGGTATTGATTTATTTACCATGAACATCTCTTATTTCCAAGGAAATTCTAATGAAGATAGAATTGCTTTTGGAATTGGGTTTTCATTTTAATTCGTAATTATTAATTTAAAATATAAAGACTTTACATTGTATTCGTAAAGTCTTTTTTCTTCTTATTATGACACAACAAATTATATTAATTTCTGGCGCTATTTTTGGAATGTTTGCAGTAATTATGGGGGCTTTTGGAGCTCATTCCTTAAAGAAAACATTATCAGACGATCAATTAAAATCATTTGAAACTGGTGTAAAATATCAAATGTATCACGCAATTGTACTATTGTTTGTAGGAAGCAATTTTTCAAGTCCAAATCAATTAATGGGCTGGTCGTTTATTGTTGGAATACTTCTTTTTTCTTTTAGTATTTATGGTTTGGTATTATCAGACGCTAAAGGTAAAAAAATGAAATTCTTAGGACCTATAACTCCATTAGGTGGATTATTATTAATTATTGGTTGGGTAATGTTATTGTTTGAGTTTATTTAAGTTGAAACTCGTATAATTTCCCTCCTTGTAAATGTGCCTTTTCATCAGCGATATAAAGCGTATTATTATCTTTAAAAGTTATGCTTTCTTTTTGAGAAGTATGTCCTAGAGGAAATTCTTTTACTTCTCCTGACATAAAATTATCACTTGTAAAATTTGTAAAGACAAAAACCGATTGATGATTTAATAAAACAACCTTTTTCTCATCTGGTGATATTGCTGCTGCTGTAATCCAACAATGCAAATCGTTACACGTTTCAAATGATGAGATATATTTTGCTGTATGATTTCCTTTTATAGCTGGGATTTTATACAAACTAGTTTGCCCATAATTCCCTTTAAATCTACTCTTAGTAAAAATGTATAAAGCTCCATTTTTAAACAATAAGCTTTCAGCATCATAAAATCGATCCTTCTTTTTAGGTGGAAACTTTTTTTGATCTGGATATGAAAACTTTATTTTTTCTACATCAACTGCATCATTATTCAATAAGTCTTCATTCTTAATTTTTAATATTTTTAAGTTTTTTCTCTTATTATTATTGTTTCCAAAATCGGCAATGTATAAATTCCCTTCACTGTCTGAAGTAATATCTTCCCAATCGTGATTTTTAGCTTTTACAATTACTTCTCTTATAATGTTTCCTTTAGTATCAACACCATAAATAACAGAAGCATTCCCACTATCATTAAGCATCCATAATAAATCTGAACCTTTTACTTTTTGTATTCCTGAAACCTCTTCTAAAACATCAGGTAAATCAGCAACTACTTTTAGTTTCCCAAAGTTTTGACAACTAACTATTAATAAAAAAGATAGTAGAATCAGGCTTTTTTTTATCATTATAAAATGAATTGGTTTAACAATTTTCTATACTGTTATGAGTTTATGAAAAACACAACAATCTAATCACTTAAAGTAAGCAACTACTTTTTCTATTTATTGTTATAATTGATTTTTGATTTTTTGCAATTCAGCTTTTACTACTTCTAACCTACTAATTATTTCGTGGTTATTTACAACTCCTTCTGGGTTTTTCTTTAGTTTTTGCTTCGCTCCTTCTAAAGTAAAACCTCGCTCTTTTACTAAATTATATATTAATTTAAAATTTTCAACATCTTCTTTAGTAAAAAGTCTATTTCCTTTTGCGTTTTTTTTGGGTTTTATTACATCAAATTCCTTTTCCCAAAAACGTATTAACGAAACATTTACATTAAAAGCTTTAGATACTTCTCCTATTTTGTAATATCTTTTTTCTGGTAGTTCAACGTACATTTTTCATAGCAAATTAATCATTAATCGTAAGACTGTCCTTTTTGTTGCGATGCTTTTTGCATTGCTACAAACTCTTCCGGAGTTAAATCTCCATAATAATAATAAATAGGATTAACTTTTCTACCATTTTTATGTACCTCGTAATGTAAATGAGGAGCAGCAGAACGTCCTGTATTACCAACATAACCTATTAAATCTCCTCGTTTTACTTTTTGACCTCTCTTTGCAACAATTTTACTCATATGTGCATAAATAGTTTCATAACCATATCCATGATCTATGTATACTACTTTACCAAAGGTTGAACTTCTATGTGCTTTTTTAATTTTACCGTTACCTGATGCGAAAATTGGAGTACCCGTTGGTGCAGTAAAGTCCATACCATAGTGCATTTTCCATGATTTTAAAATAGGATGCATTCGCATACCATAACCAGATGCCATTCTTTTTAAATCTTCATTCTTCACTGGTTGAATTGCCGGTATAGAAGCTAACATTTTTTCTTTTTCTTTAGCTAGGTTAACAATTTCATCTAGTGATTTTGATTGTACTACCATCTGTTTTGATAACACATCTAAATCTTTAGTCACATTTTTAACCATTTCAGAATTATCAAAACCCTCTAAATGTTTATATCTATTTACGCCTCCAAAACCAGCTCTACGCTGTTCTTCTGGTATAGGACTTGCTTCAAAATAAATTCTATATATGTTATTGTCTCTTTCTTGTAATTCTCTAAGTACACTAGAGCTTTCTTCCATCTTTTTAGAAAGTAATTCATAATGCAATTTTAAATTATCTAACTCCCTTTTTTGTGTTCTTTCTTTTGGCGACATTAAAAACTGACTAAACCCTATAAAACCAAAAAAAGCAATTAACAAAGCACTTATAATTCCTAAAAAAGATTTTTTATAAGTTTCACTTTTTCTTGCCTCTATTTTTCTATATGATAAAGTCTCTGGATCGTAATAATATTTTACTTTCGCCATAATGCTAAATATACTATTTTTGTGCTCTTTAAACGAGCTACTTTCTTTAAAGGGTTATGTTTGGAAACTCACAAATTTACAAAATGTTTTAAAACTTCTTTTTATAAGCAGTTTTTTAATGATAATTTAACAGAATTAAGATACTAGAGTTGTATGAAATCTCAGGATATTAGAGCTAAATTTTTAGATTTTTTTAAATCAAAACAACATGATATTGTTCCTTCTGCACCTATGGTGTTAAAGAACGATCCTACTTTAATGTTTACCAACTCTGGTATGGCGCCTTTTAAAGAGTTTTTCTTAGGGAATGCCAATCCGAAAAATAATCGAATTTCTGATTCTCAAAAATGTTTACGTGTTTCTGGTAAACACAACGATTTAGAAGAAGTTGGTTACGACACCTATCATCACACCATGTTTGAAATGTTAGGTAACTGGAGTTTTGGTGATTACTTTAAAAAAGAAGCTATTGCTTGGGCTTGGGAATTACTAACCGAAGTTTATAAGGTAGATAAAGATATTTTATATATAACTGTTTTTGAAGGTGACGAAAAAGACGGTACTAAAATGGACCAAGAAGCATACGACATCTGGAAACAATACATTTCTGAAGATCGTATCTTAATGGGAAATAAAAAAGATAACTTCTGGGAAATGGGAGAACAAGGTCCTTGTGGTCCGTGTTCAGAAATTCATGTTGATATTCGTTCTGCTGAAGAAAAAGCTAAAGTTGACGGAAAATTGTTAGTAAATGAAGATCACCCTCAGGTTGTTGAGATTTGGAATTTAGTTTTCATGCAATACAATCGTAAAGCAAATGGTTCATTAAACGATTTACCTGCAAAACATATCGATACAGGTATGGGGTTTGAACGTTTATGTATGGTTTTACAAGACGTTAAATCGAACTATGATACGGATGTATTTACTCCATTAATTCGTGAGATTGAAACCATTACTGGTATTACTTACGGAAAAGATGAAAAAATAGACATTGCTATTCGTGTAATTGTTGATCATGTTCGTGCTGTGGCTTTTGCTATTGCTGATGGTCAATTACCAAGTAACACTGGTGCGGGTTATGTTATTCGTAGAATTTTACGTCGTGCTATTCGTTACGGATTTACCTTTTTAAATAAAAAAGAACCTTTCATATACAAATTAGCAGAGACATTAGCACATCAAATGGGTGATGCTTTTCCTGAAATTAAAAAACAAGACGCTCTTGTTCATAATGTAATTAAAGAAGAAGAAGCTTCTTTTTTAAGAACTTTAGATCAAGGTTTGTTATTATTAGATAAAGTAATTGAAACTACAGAAGGTAAAACAGTTTCTGGTAAAAAAGCTTTCGAATTATACGATACTTATGGCTTCCCTTTAGATTTAACACAGTTAATTGCTCGTGAAAAAGGGTATGATATTAATGAAGAGGAATTTAATGCTGGAATGAAAGCTCAAAAAGATCGTTCTCGTGCTGCTTCTGCAAGTGAAACTGGTGACTGGGTTACTTTAATAGAAGATGAAACCGAAGAGTTTGTTGGGTACGATACTTTAAGTGTTGATGTAAAACTAACTCGTTACAGAAAAGTAACAACAAAAAAAGATGGAGATCAATACCAATTAGTATTTAACATGACTCCTTTTTACCCTGAAGGTGGTGGACAAATTGGTGATAAAGGATATTTAGAAACTCCAAATGGTGATGTTATTTATATCATTGACACTAAAAAAGAGAATAATGTAATTATTCATTTTTCTAAAACATTACCTAAGCATTTAAATGAAACATTTAAAGCTGTAGTAAATGATGAATTCAGACATCTATCTGCTAGTAATCATACTGCAACACACTTATTACACCAAGCTTTAAGAAGCATTTTAGGTACTCACGTAGAACAAAAAGGATCGTTAGTAAGTCCTGATTATTTACGTTTCGATTTTTCTCATTTCTCTAAAGTTGACAAAGATCAACTGCAAGAAATTGAAGATTTTGTAAATGCTCGTATTCGCGAAAACTTACCTTTAATTGAAAAAAGAAATATACCAATGCAACAAGCTATTGACGAAGGTGCTATGGCATTGTTTGGTGAAAAATACGGAGATAGTGTTCGTGCTATTAAGTTTGGACAATCTATGGAACTATGTGGAGGTACTCACGTACAACAAACAGGTGATATTTGGTATTTTAAAATAAAATCTGAAGGTGCAGTTGCAGCTGGTATTCGACGTATTGAAGCGATTACAAATATTGCTGTGGGAAATTATTTTGAAGATGTTGCTCGTAATTTTTCTACCGTAAAACAATTATTGAAAAACCCTAAAGATGTTGCAAAATCGGTAAGTACTTTACAAGATGAAAATACTTCTTTAAAAAAGCAAATAGAGCTGCTTTTAAAAGATAAAGCTAAAAATATGAAAGGTGATATCAAAAACCAATTACAAGAGGTTAATGGGGTTCAATTTTTAGCAACTAAGGTAGACTTAGATCAAAATAGCATTAAAAACTTAATGTTTGAATTAGGAGGAGAGCATAAAAATTTATTCTTATTATTTGCTACTTCTGCTTCACCAGAAAAAGCGATGCTAACTTGTTATATTTCTAAAGAATTAGCAAACGAACGTGGTTATGATGCTGGTAAAGTAGTTCGCGAATTAGGAAAGTATATCCACGGAGGTGGTGGAGGACAAAACTTCTTTGCTACTGCTGGTGGTAAAAACCCTGGTGGGTTACCAAAAGTTATTGAAAAAGCGAAAGATTATATTGTATAATCGTTAGCTAATAAAATTATAAAAAGGTTCTAAATAATTAAATTTAGAACCTTTTTTAATTCAATGCTTCTTTATAGGTACTTATTGCACGTTCTCTCGCAAATTTATGTGCTACCATGGGTTGTGGATACGTAAGTTGTTCAAAATTTTTCACCCATTTTTTCACGTATTTTAAATCCTTATCAAAATTTTTTAATTGTGTTTCCGGATTAAAAACTCTAAAATAAGGTGCAGCATCGCAACCTGTTCCTGCTGCCCATTGCCAATTTCCATTATTAGCAGACAAATCATAATCCAATAATTTTTTTGCAAAATAAGCTTCACCCCATCGCCAATCTATTAACAAATGCTTGCATAAAAACCCAGCAGTTATCATTCTAACTCTATTGTGCATATAGCCTGTTTCATTTAACTCTCTCATGCCTGCATCTACCATTGGATATCCTGTTTCTCCTTTACACCATTTCTCAAATTCTTCTTTATTGTTTCTCCATGGAATAACATCATATTTCGATTTAAAATTATGAGTTACCACCTTAGGAAAGTGATATAATATTTGCATGAAAAATTCGCGCCAAATCAATTCGTTTAAAAATATACTATTTAATTCAAGTGCTTTTTTAACCATTTCTCTTATACTTACCGTTCCAAAACGCAAATGAGGAGACACATATGATGTTGTGTTTTTAGCAGGAAAATCCCTTGTAGTATCATAAGTATTTATCTGAGCAAGATTATATGGTTTTACTTTTATACTACTCTCGTTAAAGCCAATAGAATTTAAAGTTGGAAAACTTATAGAAATCTTAAAAAAATTAGTAAAATCAATCTTATATCCTTGGATATCTCTTTCTTTTGAAAAAGCTTGCAACCATTTATTTTTATATGGAGTATATACGGTATAAGGTGTTCCATCGTTTTTTACTACCTCATCTTTTTCAAAAACAACTTGGTCTTTAAAAGCGCTAAAACTTATTCCTTTTGATTCTAAAAAAGGCTTTATTTGAGTATCTCTTTGAGTTGCGTAAGGCTCATAATCTTTATTGATAAAAACCTCTGCTACCTCATATTCATTAAGTAATTGACCCAATACTTCAATCGGTTTTCCTTTTAACACCAAAAGTGAAGATGCTACTTTTTTAAGTTGTACATCAAGCTCTTTTAATACTTCATAAATAAAGCTTACTCTAGCATCGTTTTCCGGCAACTTATCTAAAATATCCTCATCAAAAATGAAAATTGGTATTACTTTTTTCCCTGATGACAATGCCTTATGTAATCCTTTATTATCTTTTAAACGTAAATCTCTACGAAACCAAAAAATGACTACTTTATTTTCCACTAAACAAATTTTCTAAAGTTTCATGTCGATGTTCAAAAATTGATTTCAATTGTTTTTTTATAAAAACAACTTGCGCTATACGTCCTAAAAATCCAAATGGTATTTTATATGATATTTTATCTTTCATCAATGTTTTTCCTTCTGGTAATTCTTCAAACCAATGTTCATGATGCCACATTTTGTATAGCCCAAAACGTTGTTCGTCTATAAAAAACTGTTCTTCTTTTACTTGAGTTATTTCTGTTACCCAACTCGATTTTATTCCTGGTAAAATCCCTACTTTATAAGTTATTATTTGTCCAGCATACGCTTTATCATCTACTATAGATGTTATTTGAAACCCCATATGTGATGGAGTTATTTTTTCTAAATTTTGTGGTGCACTAAAAAAATTCCATGCTTTTTCTAAAGAAACATTTAACACCTGTTCTGTAGACAAAGTATATATACCTGAATGTTTCGTTATCTTAACCATTTACAACAATTTCGTTATTTTTGAACTCATCGGTTTTGTTATTGAATAAAACACATCTATCAAACGCCCTTCTTCATCTACCAAGTACTTTTGAAAATTCCATTTTACTGAAGAATTCATTTTTCCATTTTTAGACTTCTGCGTAAGCCATTGATAAATTGAATGTTGATTTTCTCCTTTGACTTCTATTTTTTCTGTCATAGGAAAACCTACTCCGTAGTTTAATCTACAAAACGATTGTATTTCAGTTTTGGTTCCTGGCTCTTGCCCTCCAAACTGGTTACATGGCAATCCAATAACAACTAATTTATCTTTATACTTTGTATACAGCTCTTGTAGTCCATCATATTGATTTGTAAATCCACATTTTGATGCTACATTAACAAATAATATTTTCTTCCCTTGATATTGTTTTAAATTCAATTCCGTTCCTTCAATCCCTTCAATTCTTATCTCATATAAAGATTCCTTAGGTTCTTTTGTTTGTGCTTTCGCTAAAAAACTAAATAGTGTCATCAGTATCGTTATTTTTAATATTTTCATTTATCTGATTATTATTTTTTCTATTTCTAAATTAAATGATTCATTTTTTTTGTTTCCAACAAGTATGGCTACTTCTTTTAATTTATCTCCAGAAAAATTTCCTAAATCTAATTTATACCCCCTAAATGATGGGTAAAATTCTGACAATGGTAATTCTATTATCTGATCTTTATTTGTTGTTTGAAATGTTTTCACATACCAAAAACGTTGATTTTTACTTGACTTAAGTCTCAATTGATATTTTTTGCCATCTCCTTTTAGTTGTAATACAATTTTTGATTTCTTACTATCTAATTTTACATTCAAGGGTAACCTAGTCATTGCAAAACCTCCATTATTTTCTATTGATACTTCTCCTGAAAAGACTGCTTTTCCTGCTTTATCAACCTTCATTGTTGATTTTGATAAACCTCCCATTACTACATCATTAGTGATATACCACTTTTGCGAACTTTGAGCTTTATCAAAAATTACAATCTCATCATTCATACATAAAAAGACACTTATTAATATTAACCACTTCATTGTTTCTTGTTTTAAATTTTTATACTTACTATTCCTGCATCTATAGGAATTATTTGCCCAGTCATTCCTGATGCCTTATCTGACAATAAATAACAGGCTAATTCTGCTACTTCTGCTGGTTCTAGAATTTTCTTTAACGGATGCCTTTGTTTCATTATTTCTAGCTGTTTTTCATTCCTCAATAACCTTCCTGCTAATGTTGTATTTGTTATAGTTGGTGCTATTGCGTTGAAACGTATTTTTGTAGCATACTCTGCTGCTAACGATTTTGTTAATCCTTCTATAGCAGATTTACTACATGCAATACTAGCATGAAATGGCATTCCTAGTTTTGAAGCTACAGTACTAAAAAAAACTACACTACTATTATTTTTAGACAATACCTCTTCATAGGCATGTATAGCTTTTATCGCCCCTTTTACATTTATATTAAAATCATTTTGAAAATCATCAAGAGTTAAGCGTTTAAATGGTTTTAAATTGATGTTTCCGGGGCAATAAACTAAACCGTGTATTTCTTCTAACAATGGTAATTCATCTGTTGTAACATCACATGTATAATGCATTATATTTGAATGATTTCCAGCTGAAGTTCTGCTTATATTTATAATTTTTGTTGTTTCTTTTAAGCTATCTACTATTGCCTTTCCAATACCTTTACTACCTCCTATTACCACAACTGTTTTCATACTTGTTCTTTTACTAAATTATTTATCATCCCTTTAAAAACAAATGCATGAAAAGGCAATACTGTATACCAATACATTCTTCCTAATATTCCTTTAGGTCTAAAAACTGCTCTTTGGTATAGTCTTCCTTTAATTATTTTAAACTCTAACCATGCTTCTCCTGGGAGTTTCATTTCTGCTAAAAGTAATAGTCTTTTATTTTTTTTATCTGCTAACAATACTCTCCAAAAATCTAACGCGTCTCCTGGTTCCAACTCCGTAGGATGTCTTCTTCCTCTACGCAAACCTACACCTCCAAAAAACGTATCAATATACCCTCTAACCTTCCATAAAAAATTGAACTTATACCAACCTTTTTTCCCTCCTATACTCCAAATATTTTCTAGTGTATTTGTTTCATTTGTAACTTCTCTACTTCTTATATCTTTAAAGCAACCATAATGTGGCAACTCGATATATTTGCTATATTCCTCTTTAAAAACACCACTTATTTTTGCATCCTTCCAACTAGATATCATTGAATTTTGTGCAATTTTCTTAAATGCTCTATCTACTGCTTTTTTATATGCAATTGGTTGTACATTTATTATTTCATTTATAGTACTTTCTTGTCCAATTACTTCTACCTTCATACTATCGACCAAGGTTTTTGCCAAATTAAAAGATGTTGAAGTAACAAAATACAACCAGTATGATGATAATTTTGGTGATAATACTGGTAATGTAATAATAAGACGTTTTAATCCTCTTGCTTCTGCAAACTGTAGTAGCATATCTTTATATGTTAATACTTCTGGTCCAAAAATATCATATGATTTATTATATACTTCTTTATTTAAAATCGCTTTGGTTAAATATGTTAATACATCTCGAATTGCTATAGGCTGCGTTTTTGTATACAACCACCTTGGAGCTATCATTAATGGTAATTTCTCTACTAAATCTCTTATAATTTCAAAAGATGCACTTCCACTTCCTACTACAATTCCTGCTCTAAATGTTGTTAAAGCATATTCTTTACTATTTAATATTTGCTCTACTTTGTATCTTGATTGTAAATGCTTTGACAATGAATTATCATTCACTATCCCACTTAAATAAATTACATGTTTACAAATTGTTTTCTCAACTAACTCTTTAAAAGTTATAGCACATTTCTCTTCTAAACTTTCAAAATCATTACTACTTGTAGACATTGAATGTATAAGATAATAAGCTACATCAATATCGTTTGGTAATTGATTCTTAGACTTAAGAAAATCTATTTCTAAAAAACTTATTTCACTTTGTTCTCTTAGCTCAAGCGGTATCCTATTTAAATCTCTCACACAACACACAAGTGTATGTCCTTCTTTTAGAAGAATTGGAATTATTCTTTTTCCTACATAGCCTGTTGTTCCTGTGATTAATATTTTCATCTATTTTGGTCTCTGATATGATAATCTTTTAAAGTCATTTCCTACAACATAAGAATCTAAACCATTAATTGCTGCAATATTCTCTTTTGAAAGATTTAAGAAACCATCTTCTGACAACATTGTTTCTTCAATATATAAATCAACTACTTCACCTAATACTAAAATTGTATCATTTGCTTTTATATAATATTCTTCTAGGTATTTCATTCCTAGTTGCAAAGGTGATTCCTTTACAAAAGGAGCATAAAAATTATTTTTATACTCTGGCGTTAAATTTGTTTTATCAAACTCAGATATTTCTGCTGAATATTTAGCTGAAGTATGATGTGCTTCTTCTATTATATCTTTACTTATTGCATTAATAGTGTAAGAACCTGTTTCCTTTATGTTATTATATGTATTTCTAACTACTGTTGTTGGGCGAACTACAAAACCTAAAATAGGTGGATTAGAACCATAATGCACCACAGAACTAAATACTGCTACATTAGTCGTACCTGTATTTGATTTTGTTCCTATTAAATTTGCCGATTTGTAACCCGAAATACTATTCATTAGGTTAATTTTATACAAATGCGGAAACGCTTCTATTTCTTCTCTCGTAATATGCATTACAGATTTTTAAAATTATTTATTTTAATTTCTTTCGAATTTAAATCGTGCATCAAATTATACAATCCAAAAAAGGTTCTATTTATGTATATAAAATGTTTAGAACCTCTATTACCATTCATTTTTCTTAACTCTGTACTCTTGGCATACTTCTGTCCTAAATCTGCTATTTTTCCAAAAAAATCATCATCAGAAAAATCAAACTCCTCTTTCTGAAATGGCTTTGTAAACAGGGATAGCATTTCATAAAAGAGTGCTTTAAAAAATGCTTTCTCTTCTTCAGAATCGTCTTTTCTTAAAATTTCAAGTTCATATAATTTACTTTCAAAAAAAGCTGGATTTTCTATATTCTCTTTCTTTGCTAATTCAAAGTATGGTACATAAAAACTCTGAGGTACTTCTTTCATACATCCAAAATCTATTACTATTAACTCCTCATTATCTGAAACTAAGAAATTTCCTGGATGCGGATCTGCATGTGCTTTTTTTAAAACATGCATTTGGTACATGTAAAAATCCCAAAGTGCTTGACCTAATTTATTTGCTTTTTTCTCATCACTATTTTTTTCTGTAAACTCAGATAAATGAATACCATCCATCCAATCCATGGTAAGAATTCTTTCTGATGAATATTCTTGGTAATATCTAGGGAATTTTAAATTTGGTATATGACTACACGCTTGAGCTATTTCATTACTTTGTTTTAATTCTAAAACATAATTTGTTTCTTCTAATAGTTTACTCTCTACTTCCTGAAAATATTCATCGGAACCTTCTCCTTTTATATTAAACATTTTCATAGCCATAGGTTTTACCATTGCTAAATCTGAAGAAATACTATTCGCTATTCCTGGATATTGAATTTTTACTGCTAATTTTTTATCTTTTACAGTTGCTTTGTGTACTTGACCTATACTAGCTGCATTTACCGATTCTTTAGTAAATGTATCAAAAACGTCTTCTGGTGTTTTCTTAAAATATTTTTTAAAGGTTTTAACTACTAAAGGGCCAGAAAGTGGTGGCACTGAAAATTGTGATAATGAAAATTTTTCTACATATGCATTTGGAAGTAGATTCTTTTCCATACTTAACATTTGAGCTATTTTTAATGCAGATCCTTTTAATTCTTTTAATCCGTCATAAATATCTTCGGCATTATCTTCATTTAATTTATTCCTAGCCTCTTCTTCAGTTTGCGTTAATTTATTACCATAATACTTAGCATAATTAACTCCTACTTTTATTCCTGTTGTTACAAGTTTGGTTGCTCTTTCTATTTTTGAAACCGGTATTTTATCTAATGTTTTCATACCGTTGTCATTTTTTCCTTCCACAAAAACTTCGCTAGGTCAATAACACTTTTTACTGGTGCTATTTGCTGTATATCGAAACTTGCTTTAACAGATTTTTCTATAAAAACATCTGTTTTTTCAAAATTTGACGATTCATCTTCTATCCAAAATTTAAGGATCATTAATAATTGAATCCAATAACCTTCTGAAATGGTTTTATCTTGAACTTTATTAATTTTATCATTTTTAAAATCAACTTTCTCTAGAGATATACCGTCTATGAATTTTATAAATTCGTTTCTTAGTTCCTTTAAAACCGAAAGTTTACTAAAGTCAAGCCTAATATCTTTTAACTGAAGCAGCACATAAGATCTATTAGCTGTTAATAGTTCAAAAAAAGTAAAATAGAAACTTAATAATTTTTCTTTAGACCCATAATCCTGATACGAATCAGTTTTATGCAGCATATGAATTGTTTCTTTTGCAAAAGTTTTAAAAATTACTTTTTCTAAACTTTCAAAACTTGAAAAAAATTTATAAAAATCTCCTTCCTCAAAATTATTATTCTTTGCAAATTCAAAAATAGAATGTGGTTTTCCTGACATTAAAACCGAATTCATATACCATTCTATAATTATTTCTGGCGATATTTTTTTCTTTCTAGTCATAATTTTAATTATTAAATACTACATAAGCGTTTAAACTTGTTGCTATTGTCATCCAAACCAAATAGGGTAAAATTAATAATGTATAGGCTTTCATTTTTTTGCAATATTCTATTGTAAAATATCCTATTAACAACCACAATCCTATTATTATAATTAATCCAAGTACCGTATAGTGCTGATTAAAAAAAAAGTAATTCCACATAACGTTCAAAATCCATTGAACCATGTATAAATACGCTATTAAAAAACCTCCTTGAGTTAGTTTAAACTTAAAACTTAAATTAGTCATGTAAAATGAAAAGCAAAACATAATAAAAAACCATGCTACTCCAAATACCCAGCTGGCAGGTGTCCAAGGCGCTTTATTTAAAGATTGATACCAATTTGTTTGTGGTCCATCATTCATTAACCAAACCCCAACAATTAGTGCTAAAAAATTTAAACTTAAAAAGACAACAAATCGAATTGTTTTACTGATTCCCATAGATTTTAGTTTTAAAAAAATTAAATATTAACTGTATTGAAAACAATAAGTTAAATGCATAAAACACATCTTCAAGGGGAATCGTAAATAATCGAACATTAATATTTTCTGAGTTATTGTACCATACAACTGGATTATCAATAAAGCTTCCTGTTAAAATTCCATTTACTATAAAAAATGGAATCAGAATTACTAGAAAACTTAGAAAATATTCTTGTAACGTAATCAAATGCTTTTTTAAACTATAAAGCATTATTGTTAAAAATAATAAAAAATTTACTGTTGTATAACTTTTGTCTAAATTAAAAATTAACAACCAAAAAGTTACTATTATTAATATACTACTTATAATAATTGTTACCGGTTTTGATAATTTTAAACTTGGTAAATAATACTTCAACATCTCATGTGTAAATAAACATGCATAAGGAATACAAAAGAAAAACATCCATTCTTCAATTGGCATTTTAAATATTTTAAAGGGTAAATGATAATTTTCATTAAAACCCCAAACTCCATGCTTTGTAAAAACTGCATCCCATATAATAAAAGGAACTGCCACTAAAAAAATACTTATAAATACAATTTTAGCATATTTAATAAAGTGTATTTTTTTCTCAAGTACACTATATAGTAAAGGAATACTTATACTTCCTAAATTTAATATTAAATACAGATAATTACTCATTGTACTTTTTTGAAATATTTAAACGGGACAAACAACATACCAAAGCACTCTCCTTCTTGTTTCCCTAAATGTTTATGATGAATTTTATGAGCTTTTCTTAAACCTCTTAAATACCTATTCTTTGTGTTTTTAAACCAATTAAACCTCCTATGTATTAAAACATCATGAATTAAGAAATACGCTATCCCATATAATAAAATCCCTAACCCAATAAAAAATAAAAAATTGAGTTCTGGTCTAATTCCAAAATAAAATAACAGCATACTTGGTATTGCAAAAACAACAAAAAATGCATCGTTTTTTTCAAACACATTTGGATAACCTGGTTGATGATGATCTTCATGTAAAAACCATCCAAAACCATGCATTACATATTTATGTGTACACCATGTAACACCTTCCATTAATATAAAAGTTAGAATTGAAATAGCGACAAACATCATTTAAATTAGATTTAATTTATATTTCACATAACTCCTTGCCAATAAATTAATTTTCATTGGGTTAGAAATCCTTATTCGCGTATCCATAATTTTTGAAGACGGCGTTGCTTTTAACTTCTTTAAAAGTTTTTTATAATATCTATACGCTATAAAAACTCCAAACTTTGCCTCAACTGGTAATTTTAAAACTCCGTTTTTAAAAGCATACTCAAAATCTTCTTCAATTTCTTTAATAATTAATTCTTTTGAGCTGTCATTTAATTTTTCCAAATTAATGTTAGGAAAATATGATCGGTTTAACACTTCATAATCATCTTTTAGATCTCTTAAAAAATTCACTTTTTGAAATGCCGAGCCTAGACGCATTGCTGCTTCTTTTAATTCATTGTAACGTTTATCATTTCCGTTTACAAAAACCTTTAAACACATTAACCCTACTACATCTGCAGAGCCATATATATATTCTTTATACTCTTCTTCTGTTGTGTATTCAGTTTTGTATAAATCTGCTCTCATACTTTTTAAAAAAGCTTGTACCAAGTCATCTGAAATACTATACATATTAACTGTATGAACAAACGAATTTAAAATAGGATTTAAACTAATACCTTCTTTTTTTGATAAGTAATAATCATTTTCAAACCTATTTAAAAGTTCTTCTTTATTATACTTATGAAAAGAATCTACGATTTCATCTGCAAAACGAACGAATCCATAAATATTATAAATAGCTACTCTAATTTTTGGGGATAACATTCTAGTTGCTAAAGAGAATGATGTACTATATTTTTGTGTAACTAATTTACTACACGAGTATGAAACTTCATCAAATAATTTTTTCATATTGGGTGGTTTTTTATAATTAAATCTGATGCTATTTTACCTGAAATTAATGAAGGTGGCACACCTGGTCCTGGAACTGTTAATTGTCCTGTAAAGAATAAATTTTTTACTTTTTTACTTTTTATTTTTGGCCTTAGAAATGCTGTTTGTGTTAATATATTTGCCAATCCATAGGCATTTCCTTTATAGGAATTATAATCGTCAATAAAATCATTAACACAATAACTCTCTTTAAAAATAATAAGTTCTTTTAAAGACTGTTGGGTTAATTTCTCTAACCTCTCTATTATAATATTAAAATATTCTTCTCTTATTTCTTGTGTATCTTCTATTCCTGGTGCTAAAGGAATTAAAAAAGTAGCTGCTTCTTTATTTGTTGGTGCAAAAGAACCATCTGTTACTGAGGGAAAACTTGCGTAAAACAGTGGCTCTTTTGGCCAACTGGGGTGATCATATATTGTTTTAGCATGTGCATCAAAATCTGTATCAAAAAACAATGTGTGATGACATACGTTTTGTAGTTTTTTACTAAAACCTACATAGAACAATAAAGATGATGGGGCAAAAACTTTCTTTTCCCAATATTTTTCAGAATATTGTTTAAACGCCTTAGGCAAAAGTGTTTCTGTATGATGGTAATCTGCTCCGCTTAAAATTACATCGGATGCTACAAAATCTCCATCTATTATTAACCCATTTGCCTCTCCTATTGAGGTTACAGAGATTTCTTCGACTGTAGCGTTAGTTTTAAACTGCACTCCTAATGAAACTGCTAAAGAAACCATTGCTTCTATAACTTTATACATTCCTTCTTCAGGATGCCAAGTTCCTAGAGAGAAATCGGCATAATTCATAAAATTATAAAAGGCTGGCGTATTGCTTGGTTTTGCACCCAAAAATAAAACTGGGAACTCTAATATTTGAATTAGTTTTTTGCTTTTTATTTTTTTTCTTACTTGTTTTCTAATTGTTGAAAAAAACTGTGTGATTTTTCCAATTGTAACTGGAGTAATTAACTCTAAAGGAGAGATTCCTGGCTTATAAACCAAATCATTTATAGATGCTTTATAGTTGTACTCTGCCGATTTTAAAAAGCTCTTTAAATGTTTTGAACTTCCTTTCTCCTCTTTTTCAAATACTTCATAAATTTCTTCTAAACTACCTGGAATTGTAATCGAGTCAAGAACATCAAAATACACTTGATAAGCCGGAGTTAATTTGTGTAACTGATAGTAATCTGAAGGTTTCTTGTTAAAATCAGAAAAGAATTTCTCAAAAACATCTGGCATCCAATACCAAGTTGGCCCCATATCAAAAGTAAAACCTTCTCTTTTATACTGTCGGGCTCTTCCTCCTATTGTTGAGTTTTTTTCATAAACCTCAACCTCATATCCCGCTTTAGCAAGATAACATGATGCTGCTAGCGATGAAAAACCCGAACCTATTATTGATATTTTTTTTTCCAATTTTTTTATATTTATAAATATAACTTAAAAAACAATAAATAAAAACAAAAACTACTTATTACCAGACACTTAAAAGTTTAAGGTAATAGAACACTATCTATTGCATGTATAACTCCATTTGTACTCTGAACATCTGTTATTGATATTACAACTGATTGCCCAGATGTTGTCTCTAACCTAGCTCCATTTGATAAATCAACAGTAACTTTTCCTCCACTAAACATGGTTATCTCTTGGTTATCTGTTAACTGACCTGATTGAACATTTCCTCCTGCGAAAACATGATATTTTAAAACTGCTTCTAATGTAGCTATCGGCACATCAGTTAATGAATTCCATGATGCATTGCTATCTAATAACGCTTGAAAAGCACTATTGGTTGGCGCAAAAACGGTATAAGGTCCTGCCATTTTTAATAAAGAAACAAAATCTGTTGTATGCCTACTATCAGTTAATGCCGCTACTAAAGAAGTAAAACCACTATTGTTTAATGCTAATGTTACTACATCAGCTGGCAACATAACTTTATCTATAATATGTATTACTCCATTTGTTACTGAAATGTCTGTAGTAATGGGCTTAGAATCACCATTAAACTCAACTGCACCTGTAACCTCTACTTGTAAAGACAACGCTTTATCATTTGGACCAGTTGCCAATGTACTTACATAAGTATCAGACAAATCAGCTGCCATTACCTTATTACTAAGGACATGAAATAACAAAACTTTTTTTAAGGTTTCTACTGGAATATCATCCAATGAATTCCAAGAATTATTAGAATCTAACAAATCCTGAAAAGCTTTATTAGTTGGTGCAAAAACCGTAAAAGGACCTTCTGCTTGTAAAGCTGAAACTAAATCTGCTTTCTGAAGAGCAGTTACCAAAATACTTAAATCTGATGTTTTTATTGCCTTTTGCACAATATCATCATTATCAATTATTGGATCATCATCACTACAGGATGTAAATAAACAAATACTTAGAAATAAAACTAAGAAGAAGGGTATCTTCGATAAACTTTTTTTAAAAAACATAATTGTATTGTTTAATTAGTGCTTACTCTTATTTTTCAGTCTGCTTTTCTGCTTTCTCAGACTTTTGTTTAACTTTTATAATTAAATGATAAACAAAATTAGTTTTGATAAAAAAATAGTTTTGCTTAACAAAACACAATTCAAAACTACAAATAATGTTTAACAAAAACAAATAATTGTTAAACAAAATAAATTTTATTAAAAAAATTACAACTTATTAAGTAACTCTATTACTGAAGGATAGATAGAAATATTTGACTGAAAATCAACCCCAACTACATCCATAGCCTTTTTACCAACAGCCAATAATTCATGATCAGTATTTTTTAAAACATCTTCTATTTCATAAAAATAATCAACCACTTTATCATCATATGGACGAACTGTCATAGAAGTAACAAAACAGACCTTTGATTTACTTTCAAAAAAATGACTCAAATTACTCAACGGCAAACTCTGCCCTAAATAAATAGTTTGAAACCCTCTTAAAACAAGTTCATAATTTAAATACATTAAACCTAATTCATGCACCTCATTTTCTGGCAAAAACAACACATAAGTTTTATCTACATTAACTACCGAATGCTCTAAGTTTTCTATATTTATTTGAATTTTTTGAATTATTAAATTAGACACAAAATGCTCATGAGCTGGCAACAACGTATCTGTTTGCCATAACAACCCAATGTGATTTAAAAAAGGAACAAAAACATCTTTAAATATATTTCTAAATGTTTTTTTATGAAGAAGTTTATTATAAGTATTATTAAATAAAACTTTATCAAATTGAAACATTGCTATTTTAAAAGAATTAATAGCCTCATCATTTACCGCATACTTAAAAGCCAATTCCCTAGCATTTACTTTTATTTGATCATTACTCATCATAGCAATCTTAGAAATTTTAAAATTATGCTTATTAAGAAGCACTACATTTAATAATTTCATTAAGCTTTCAGATGAATAATATCGAATATTTGTATTTGTTCTATTCGGCTCTAATAAGTTATATCTTTTTTCCCATATCCTAATGGTATGCGCTTTAATCCCTGAAATATTTTCAAGGTCTTTAATTGTAAATATGCTTTTTATATTGTTCAACTTATTTTAGATAATAATAAACAAATATAGTTAATTTAAAATAAACCAATTAAATCGACAAGATTTTAAATTAACTATATTTATTTTTGGATTATCAAATAGCATTCTTTTTATGATACTATCAACACAAATTCCTGTAAAAAAAAATCCTCATAATCAAATTGATTACAATTCTGAATTGATCTTAATTGGTTCTTGTTTTACAGAAAATATTGGTAAAAAACTTAATTATTATAAATTTAAATCCAATCAAAACCCTCTAGGAATTCTATTTCACCCTAAAGCTATTGAATGTTTAATTACGAATGTTATAAATGAAAAACAATATTCTGAAAGTGATGTTTTTTTACAAAATGAAAGATGGCATTGTTTTGATGCTCATTCTAGCCTAAGTGCTACAAATAAAACTGAATTATTAAACACAATAAACAATAGAATAAATTCAACACACCAACAACTAAAAAAAGCATCTCATATAATCATTACCTTGGGGACATCTTGGGTTTATAGACATATTTCTTCTGATAAAATTGTTGCGAACTGCCATAAAATCCCTCAAAAAATATTCTCAAAAGAAATTTTATCAGTTGATGAAATTACCGAAAACTTAAGTGCTATAAATAGCCTTATTAAATCTGTAAATAAAAAAATCTCAATAACCTATACTGTTTCTCCTGTTCGTCATTTAAAAGATGGGTTCATAGAAAATCAACGTAGCAAATCACATTTAATTTCCGCAGTTCATCAAGTTATTGAACCTAGAAAAAATATTCATTATTTTCCTTCTTATGAAATTATGATGGATGAATTAAGGGATTATAGATTTTATTCTGAAGATATGATTCATCCTAATAAAACTGCGATTAACTATATATGGGAAAAATTTTGCGCTACATATATTTCAGATGAAGCTCTAAAAACAATGCAAGAAATTGAAACTATTCAAAGAGGGCTGAATCATAAGCCTTTCAATCCTAAATCTGAAGCACACCTTAAATTCTTAAATAATTTACAACAAAAAAAGGAAACACTTCAAAAAGCATTTCCTTTTATTAAATTTTAACTTCAATATTATTTAACTAAGAATTGATCTACATTTTGCCACGGACCTCCATTAATCACATCAATCCCTTGGTTTTGTAAAAATTGCATAGCTTGTCCACTTCTACCTCCACTCTTACACACTGCAATTACGGGTTTATTCCAAGATTTAATTTCTTCTACATTTAACGGAACTACTGTTAATACAATATGTTTAGCACCTTCAGAATGTCCTTCATTCCATTCTGCTAAAGTTCTAACATCTAAAACTACCGCTCCTTTATTTAAATATTCTTGTATTTCGTTCGTCATATCTTTCTTCCTAAATAAATTTAATAATCCCATTTGTTTTTATTATTCTTGAGACAACAAATGTAATCCGTTTTCTATTAAAGTACTGTAACTCTTGTTACTTTTTAAATTTTCTAAGTGATTTCTTAATTCATTCTTAAGGCTATAATTGTTTTCTATGGCTAATTCATACAATTCTAATACCAGTAACCAATCTTGAGAAAACTCCACTTTTAAAACATTAAAAATCGATTGTATTTTTTCTTCTGTGACTATACTTTTTTCTCGAATATTTCTAATCTCTCCATATAACTTATATAGTCTCTTTTGCGAATCACTGTATACAATTTTATCTGTTTTAGTCTCAGAAACCTTACCAATATTCTCAAAAGAATCAACATCTGCTGGGCCCGAATAAGCAGACACCAACTCCTTACCAATTGCCATATCATAAATACCCCATTCTGGATTAAATAAAATTTGATCCTTATACGTAACCGTACACTCTTTTAATGAAACAATTAAAATCTTCCCTCTTAAATCCCGAGTACCAGTAATTACTTTTCCTTTTACCTCTACACCACTCTCAAACTCTAAGGTCATTTCTTCACCTTCGTAAATTCCATAAGCCTTTAAATCACGTGGACTCATATCTTCAATATGCAAATTAATTCCTTTTAATTTACCTACCGGACTTCCAAAACCTTCAGCATGATAGTTAATTCCGTGCCCTATTAATTCTTTATCTCTATTTGCTAAAGCTGTTGGCCCTGTTGTTTGTATATAAGCTACTTTACCTTTTTTATCTTCAATAACATTTGTAAATGTTCCTGAAACTTGTATTCCAGTACTTAATTCAACAGTTCCTAAACTTTTAGAATCTATTAATTTTTTTACTCCTTTTAACCCTCCATTTCTAAGCGCCATGGTATTGGCAAATTCATTTAAGACTAAACTTAAATAAGCAAAGTTTGGAGTTACAAATAATTGTGGTTGCGGTTTTGTAATATCAAAACTAACATTTGCTGCCTCTATTGAATAGGGTACTTTTTTCACTTCATTTTGCATACACCACTTACTTTCTCCTATTGAAGACAATAGACCTGCTCCATAAATCTTAGGATCATCAAGCTCTCCAATCAAACCATATTCAACAGTCCACCAATGTAGATTTCTAATTTGAGCCATCTCAGACATTTCTCCCATATTATCTTGTAACCACTCTACTTTTTCTTGTGCTTCATCTACTTCTTTTTGAGTCGAATTTGGATTCTCTTTCAATATAGATAACAATCGAATCGCTTCATACATTTCATAATCTTTAGCAGATGAAATTGCTTTTGAACCTATTTCTCCAAATCGACGTAAATACTCAGAGTATTCAGGGTTTGCAATAATTGGAGCATGTCCTGCCGCTTCATGTATAATATCTGGTGCTGGTGTATATGCTATATGATCAATGGTTCGCATATCTGAAGCTATTACTAAAACATTATATGCTTGAAATTCCATAAAAGCATTTGGGGGGATAAAACCATCAACCGAAACTGCCGCCCATCCAATCTCTTTTAAAATACGATTCATTCCTTCCATTTGAGGAATGTACTCAACAGAAATACCAGTTTTCTCTAATCCGTTTATATATGAAGAATGAGCTACTCGTCCTAAATAATCAACATTCATTCGCATTACATAACGCCAAACTGCTTGGTTTTGCGCTGTATATTCTTCATAAGGTTGCTTTACCACGAATTTATGTAAATGCTTAGGTAATTTTTTAGTGATTTCGTTTAACTCAAAATGAGACTCCATATTGTTGTTTGTTTTGCTTGGTAAATTTAAGTTTTTTCTAGTTTACAAAAAATCGATATTCGTTAAATTATATATTTTGTATATTTACTTTTATCACAAAAAATCAAAAAAGAAAACATGAGGAATCGGGGGAGTTTAAAAATTAGACTTTTAATTGGTGCTGCTATAGCATTATTCGCTTTAGTAAAGTATTGTTCAAGTGCAGAAGTCAATCCATATACTGGTAAAAAACAACATATTTCTATTTCTCCTAAACAAGAAATAGCTATTGGTTTAAGTAGCGCCCCTCAAATGGCTCAACAACATGGAGGTCTATATCCTAGTCAAAAATATCAAGCCCTAGTAGATCAAATTGGTAAAAAATTAGTAGATAATAGCATTGCAAAACAATCTGGATATCCTTTTGACTTTCATTTATTAAAAGATGAAAAAGCTATAAATGCATTTGCTTTACCTGGAGGACAAATATTTATCACTTTTGCATTATTCTCTAAATTAAAAAACGAAGATCAATTAGCTGGAGTTTTAGGACATGAAATTGGCCATGTTATTGGACGTCATTCAGCAGCTCGTATGGCAAAACAAGATTTAACCCAAGGTATATTATCTGGTGCCGCTGTTGGTTTTGATCCAAGTACAGCTCAGGGAATGGCAGCAATTGCCAATGTAATTAACATGAAATATGGTAGAGGTGATGAATTAGAAAGCGATGATTTGGGTGTTAAATTAATGGTCGATGCAGGCTATAATCCTGAAAGTTTAATTGGAGTTATGGAGATTTTAAAAGCTGCTGCTGGTCCTAATAGAACACCTGAATTTCAAAGTACACATCCTGATCCAGAAAATAGGATTGAAAAAATTAAAGAGGCTATTCGCAAATACAAAAAATAAATTTTCAAAATGCTTTTAGTTTTCTAAAAGTATTTTTTTTGTAACATTTACTGGAAAATAACAACTTATTATTACAACCTAAAATTAATAGCTATGAGTTTTGGAGGTGCAGTATCTGCAATGATAACTAGTTTAAAGAATAATAAAAGAATACGTGTTTCAGCTTTTGAAAAAACTAAAGGCTATGGAAATGATTCTAATATAAAATTACATTTTAACAAGGAAGCCTCCCAAAAACAACTTCTTGAAATCAAAAAAAAGGTTCAAAATGAGAACAGACTATCTTTAATTAAGAAAATTGTATTCTTTATTCTCTTTTTCTCGTGTTTAGTATATTTCATCTATTTCTAATATTCTAGAAAACGTTAAAAACGAATTTGCAATAACAAAAAAATAAAGAGGCTCAACCCTCCCTTCAACAATCTTCTAATTAAAAACTTATATGATGTATTTTTTTCAAGCTTATAATACGCAAAAGATCAATCATATTAAATATTAAATAACAACTAATTTTCTTTTAAAGTAAACTAGTATATTTGGCTTTTCATACCCCCCTTAATTATGAAAAAAAGAATATCTATTCTCCTTATCCTATGTTGCTCTTTAGCTACATTTTCACAAAAAACAAATTATTATGTTTCTAACAAATCTGGTAACGACGATAATAATGGACTTAGTCAACAAACAGCCTTTAAAACCTTAAAAAAAGCACTTAATAGCTTTAACAATGATGGTGGTACTTGCTACATAACAGAAGGTACTTATCATGAAAACATTACCGTATCTGGTAAAAAAAACATTACACTTACAAATTACAACGACAAAAGAGTTGTTATTGACGGAACAAGAACTATTTCTTCAAATGCAGGTGATTGGAAATTATCACAAGGAAGAGATAATATTTACGAGATTCAACTAACACAAGACATATGGCAGTTATTTATAAATAACGAACAACAAGTAATGGCTCGATGGCCGAATGCTCAATTTAAAGATCAATCTGTTTTCAATCAAAATTTGTGGGCAAAAGGTAAAAAAGAAAGCACTAATGGCCACATGATTGTTAACTCAGATAGTAATAATCCTGATTTAGCTTCTATTTCAAAAAATTTAACTGGTGCTATGATGGTAGGTAACGTTGGTTCTTGGACTTCTTACGCTAGAGAAATAACTTCACATAACAATGGAAGTAGCATTTTTGATTACGGAACTGTTCCTAATTTTAAAAATAATCATATCTATTTTTATTTAGAATGTCACCTAGATTTACTTGATACTGAAAACGAGTGGTTTTATGATAAAGACACAAAAAAATTGTATGTATACGGTAACCCTACAGGAAAAAATATAAAAGGAAAAGTACAAACGTATGCATTGTCTTTTAAAGAGTCATCTAATATTACCTTTAAAGGCTTGTCTTTTTTCGCTACAACTATAGCAATGTCTCAATCTAAAGAATCAACGATAGAAGAATGTACATTTTCGTTTCCTAGTTGCTCTGAAAGAATGCTTAAAAGTGAAGGTACTCCAAAAGCTACAGCTTTAGAAGCAAAACAACCTCATTCTACAGGGAAATTTACAATTAAAAAAACATTGTTTGAGCATATTGATGGCGAAGCTATGTTCTTAAAAGGTACTCACAACACTATTGAAAACTGTTATTTTCAATATATAGATTATTCATGTGCTTCAATTAGATACAACAATAATACCTTAGTTGGCTTAGGTGGATATTTTTCTATGAAAAACTCAACAATGCATACTACTGGTGCTTCAGAAACTATTAATTCTAGACATGTTCCCTATGAGTTTTCATATAATGACATCTCTAAAACTGGATTAGTGCAAAGTGATGGAGCAATTTATAGCATAAGTAGAGGTAACAAAAGAGGTTCTAGAATCCATCATAACTGGTTACATGATAGTCGAAAAACAGGAATTCGCTATGATGCTCCATTTAACCAGTCTGCAATTGGAGGAACTCATGCTATTGTTGACCATAATGTTATTTGGAATTGCTCTAAAGGAATGATGATAAAAGGAAACTTCCATCACATATATAACAATACCGCTTTTAATAATGGTAGCATTGATCTTACAATTATTAATGAAGGAATGACTGATCCAAACGATGCTTCTCAAAAAATATATTCAAATCCAGCAACGATAACTCGTAATAACTTAGCCGGTAAAATATCTGGCCATAGAAGAACTCCTGTAAATGCAGGCCCATCAAGTGAAATCCCAGGAGTTGTTAATAATAATATTTATTCAGAAACATCAACAGCCTTAAATATAAAAGCTCTTTTGGAAGATGCAGACAGCAGGAATTTCTCTCCTAAAGCTACTTCTACCGAGCTTATAAATACAGGTATGGTTGATGATTCAACTCCGACTGACCCTGAAATTAACGCAACAACTCCTATAACTGACGACTCTGTTAATTTACCAGATATCGGAGCTTATGAATTTAATGGGAATAAATGGGTTGCTGGAATTTATGACTGGACTCCCGATTTTTTTCCTTGGAAAGATTGGAATTCATTAGGCTCTGTAGATCCTACACCTCCATTAAATAGTAACGAAGCAATAAAAATATCACCGAACCCTTCAAACGGATTAATTACAATTGAATCTAATATTCATCAAATTATTAGTGTTCTAATCACAAACTCTATTGGACAAATAATTCTACAAGAGGATTCTATCAATCTTAATGAAAAGAATTACGATATAAAAAATGTATCCAGCGGATTATATTTAGTATCCATCACTATAAAAAACGGAAGAAATATTCGTAAAAAAATAATCATAGAATAACAATCTTACTTTAAAATAATTTTATAAAAAACACAGTTAGGAATTATATTTGACTGTGTTTTTCCTTTAATAAAATCTAGCTTCAATTATTTATTATATCATTTGGATCTGTAATTTCTAAAATCGACTAACAAAAAACAGTTTATTATTTCTTTTTTCCATACCTAATTTACTCTTCGTAATCGATTTCGTTAAATTCTGAATTTAAGCTAAAAATCTTTCTTATTTTTACTGTTCAATTTTTTTCACATGAACAAGAAAGTAATTTTAATGATATTGGATGGCTGGGGAATAACCCAAGACCCAAAAGTATCTGCTATATACAATGCAAAAACACCCTATATAAATTCACTCTACACTAAATTCCCACATGCAGAATTGCGCACAGATGGAGAACATGTAGGTTTACCTAAAGGACAGATGGGAAACTCAGAAGTAGGTCATATGAATTTAGGTGCTGGTAGAATTGTATATCAGAATTTAGCTAAAATAAACAAGGCTGTAAACGAAGGCACATTAGCACAAGAAAAAGAATTACAAAATGCTTTTTATTATGCCAAAAAGCATAATAAAAATGTCCATTTTTTAGGACTGGTTTCTAATGGTGGTATTCATTCTCATATTAATCATTTAAAAGGATTACTTGAAGCTGCAAACAAGCAAGAACTTAAAAATGTTTATTTACATGCTTTTACCGATGGTCGTGATTGCGACCCTAAATCGGGTAAATATTTCATAAACGACATTCAAGAGCATATGCAAAAGACTACTGGAGAACTAGCTTCAATTACAGGTAGATATTATGCTATGGATCGTGATAATCGATGGGAAAGAGTACATTTAGCCTATGATGCATTGGTTAATGCAAAAGGTGCTTTTTCAACAAATGCAACAGAAAGCATTCAGCAAAGTTACGATAGTGATGTTACCGACGAGTTCATTAAACCAATAATAATGGTTGATGAAAATAACCAGCCAAAAACAACAATTAAAGAAGATGATGTAGTTATTTTCTTTAATTTTAGAACAGACAGAGGTCGCCAGCTAACAGAAGCCTTAAATCAAAAAGATTTTCCTGAGTTTGAAATGAAAAAACTGCCTCTATATTTTGTTACGATGACTAATTACGACGAGACATTTAACAAAATTCATGTAATATATAACAGTAATAACATAGAGAATACTTTAGGAGAAGTTTTAGAGTCTGCTAATAAAAAACAAATTAGAATTGCTGAAACAGAAAAATATCCGCATGTTACATTTTTCTTTTCAGGTGGTAGAGAACAAGAGTTTAAAGGTGAAAAACGTTTATTATGTCCATCTCCAAAAGTAGCTACTTACGATTTACAACCTGAAATGAGCGCTTATGAAATTCGTGATTCAATTATTCCTGAATTAGAAAAAGGAGAAGTAGATTTTGTGTGTTTAAACTTTGCAAATGGAGATATGGTTGGTCATACTGGAATTTTCGAAGCAGCAGTTAAAGCATGTGAAACGGTAGACGACTGTGTTAATGACGTTGTAACATCTGCTTTAGATAATGATTATACGACCATTTTAATTGCCGATCATGGCAATTGTGAAACTATGATTAATCCAGATGGAACACCACATACAGCACACACAACGAACCCAGTTCCTATGATTTTAATTGACAAAGATTTAAAGTCGATTAAAAATGGTGTATTGGGTGATATTGCACCAACTGTATTACGACTAATGGGAGTAGATCAACCTAAAGAAATGACACAACACTCACTTATTTAAAACAATAACAATGAAAAAAATCTTATATATACTTATTGCAGCTTTTGTAATTTCATGTGCTTCTACACCTAAACAAACAGTAACAAAAGATAAAGATGGAAATTTAGTAGGTATTGCTACAAAAAAAGATTTTCAACAAGAACCATACGGTTCTGAATGGTTTAATGACTTTTATAGCTATTACGAAACTGATCAAAACACTATCAATAAATTAAAACCATATTTAAAAGACATAAAAATTAAAGGTTTTATGGGAACTTGGTGTGGAGATAGTCAACGAGAAATTCCTAATTTTTATAAACTATTAGATGAAGCAGAATTCAATTATAAAAACTTAGAATTAGTAACTGTTAATCGTAGTAAAGAAGCCAATGGATTAGAAAAAGGATTTAATGTTCTTAGAGTTCCAACTTTTATTTTTTATAAAAACGGAAAAGAAATTGGTCGTTTTGTAGAACATGCAGTTGATGATAGCACAATTGAAGATGATATTTTAAAAATAGTTTCTGGTCAATCATACACACATCCGTATCAAAAATAACCGTAAATTTGCGCTTCAATATTTTTAACATGATCAAATCAAAAACTAGAGAGGAAATAGAATTAATGCGCGAAAGTGCATTGGTAGTATCAAAAACTTTGGGAATGCTTGCTAAAGAAGTAAAACCTGGAGTAACTACTTTATATCTTGATAAACTTGCAGAAGATTTTATTCGCGAGCAAGGTGCTATTCCTGGTTTTTTAGGCCTTTATGACTTTCCAAACACACTTTGCATGAGTCCAAACTCACAAATTGTACATGGAATCCCAAACAATACTCCTTTACAAGAAGGAGATATTATTTCTATTGATTGTGGTGCTATTAAAAATGAATTTTATGGAGATCATGCTTACACTTTTGCTGTAGGTGAAATTGCTCCAGAAACTCAAAAATTATTAGACATTACCAAAGAAAGTTTATATGTTGGTATTCGTGAATTAAAGGTAGGAAATCGTGTAGGCGATGTTGGTTTTGCAATTCAAAATTTCACTGAAAAAAACGGTTATGGTGTTGTTCGTGAATTAGTAGGTCATGGATTAGGAAAAGTAATGCATGAAGACCCTGAAATGCCAAATTATGGACGTAGAGGTCGTGGTAAAAAATTTATTGAAGGTATGGTTGTTGCCATTGAACCAATGACAAACATGGGTACTCATAAAATATTACAACACAAAGACGGATGGACAATTACTACTTTAGATGGTAAACCTTCTGCCCACTTTGAACACGATGTTGCTATTGTTGATGGTAAACCAGAATTACTTTCTACTTTTAAATATGTAAATGAAGCTTTAGGTATTGAAACCAATGAAGAAGATGAATTTAGACAACAACCTTTAGTTTTATAAAGTGTCGTTATTTAAAGCCATATTAAACACAATACCTAGACCTATTTTAATAAAAGCAAGTTATTGGGCACGCCCAATTATAGCTTGGTGGTTAAAAGGTGATAATTTTACGGATCCTATTGACGGTAAATCTTTCCGTAAGTTTTTACCTTATGGTTATGGCATACAACGAGAAAATGCATTATCACCTTCAACATTATCATTAGAAAGGCATCGTTTATTATGGCTGTATTTGCAAAATGAGTCTAAATTTTTCTCTTCTGAAAAAAAATTAAAAGTATTACATATTGCCCCAGAACAATGTTTTTTAGACATTTTCAGAAAGCAAAAAAACCTAGATTACATTACTTCTGATCTAGAATCGCCAATAGCAGATGTAAAAGCAGATATTTGCGATTTACCATTTGAAGACAATTCATTTGATGTAGTTTTTTGCAATCATGTTTTAGAACATATTCCAAATGATACTAAAGCAATGCAGGAACTCTATAGAGTTATGAAAAGTGGCGCTTTTGGTATATTTCAAATTCCTCAAGATTTAAGTAGGGAAGTTACTTTTGAAGATGATACCATTACCGATCCAAAAGAACGCGCTAAAATATTTGGACAATACGATCATGTTCGCGTATATGGACGAGATTATTTTAATAAACTTCGTTCTATTGGGTTTCATGTAGATGAAATAGATTTTACAAAAAAAATCGCTCTAGAAAAACTAGAACGATTTGCTTTAATGAAAGGCGAAATTTTACCTGTTTGTTTCAAGAATTAATTTACAAACTCTTGTATTTTATTATTTTCATCGTTATACAATAACACTACTTTTATTTGAGCATGCTCTTTTAAAAATTCTTTCGTTTTTTCCAATCCCATAGCTAAAAAAGCAGTAGCATAAGCATCTACATCTGCACAATCTCCTTTCATACGAACAGAAACACTTAATAAGTTACTTTCTTGAGCTAATCCTGTTTTTGGATTTACAGTATGGACTATTTTCTCTCCTTTAGCATTCATTTTATATTTTCTATAATTACCCGAAGTAGCCATGGATTCATCTATTAAATTAATTTCTTTCTGAATAGATCTAGTGCCATCGATATTAGGCTTTTCAATTGCCACTATCCATGGCTTACCCTGCTTATTTCCTCTAGCTCTAATTTCGCCACCTATTTCAACAATGTAATTTTGAATATTATTACTCTCTAAGAATCGTCCAATAACATCAACTCCGTACCCTTTTGCAAAAGCATTAACATTAAATTCAATATTAGAATTATCTCTATAAACTCTTCTTTCTTTAAGCTTTACTTTGTCAAAGCCTACACCATTCATAAGTTCTTCTATCTCTTCTTTAGACAAATCTTTTCGTTCTTTTCCAGAACCAAAACCATATGCATCAATTAATCTACCAATAGTAGGATCAAAATACCCATCTGTTTCTTTATATATTTTTTTAGCTTTATTAAAAACTTCAACAAAAAAATCATCAACCACTACTGTACTATCTCCTTTATTTATTTTAGAGATATCAGAAGTAGGAATATATGTTGACAACGATTTATTTATTAAAAAGAATAAACTATCTATTGATTTTTGATGATTTATCTTGTTTAGATATGTTATATGATAAGTAGTTCCAAAAACAAACCCTTCTAACTTGGTCTTGTTTATCTCTTTATCTTGCTTACATCCAACAAGAAAAAACACCATTATACTTATTGTGTAAATTATTTTTTTTAACATCTTTTTAATTTAATCACAAAAATAATTCTTTCTTTCTTCATAAAAGATTGTTAATTGTCTTTTTTATACCATCATTTTTTTAAATTTGCTTAATCATTATATGTAACAACACATCTGAAAAATCAGAATAATATGAAGAAAATATTTTTATTTCTTACCGCTACTCTTTTATTAGCTTCTTGTGCTTCTACAAAAGAGTTAGATGCTTTAAAGACTAAGCATGAAAAAACAAAAGAAGAGTTATTAGCTGTAAAAGCTAATTTGACAAAGTGTTTAGTAGAAAAAGAAGGTTGTCAAGATAAAGTTTCAAATTTAGAGACTACAGTAAGCGACTTAAAAAAAGACAAACAAAATTCACTTCAACAAGTTGAAAACTTAACTGTTTTAACCAAAGGAGCTACAGATAACATTAAAGAAACCTTAACTCAGTTAAGTAAAAAAGATAAGTACATTAATAGAATTAGAGCTGCTGCTTCTAAGAAAGATTCATTAAACCTAGTAGTTGCTTTCCATTTAAAGAAAGAATTACAAGAAGGTATCGATGACCAAGATATTGAAGTAAACGTTGAAAAAACTGTTGTTTTTATCTCTATTTCTGATAAATTATTATTTAAAAGCGGAAGCTATACTGTATCTGATAAAGCATCTAAAGTTTTAGAAAAAGTAGCTACAGTAGTAAACGGACAACCAGAAATGGATGTTATGATTGAAGGACATACAGATAATACACCAGTAACTGCAGGATCTTCTTTAAAAGACAACTGGGGATTAAGTGTTTTGCGTGCAACATCAATCGTTCGTGAATTACAAAACAAATACAAAGTAGCACCAAGCAGATTAATTGCTGCGGGTAGAGGTAGTTTTGCTCCTTTAGTAGCAAATGATACTCCAGTAAACAAAGCAAAAAATAGAAGAACAAAAATTATTATCCTTCCAAGGTTAAATCAATTTTTTGAATTACTAGAGCAAAAAGCTGAGTAATTTAAAAGTGCTATTTTATAAAATAAAAACGTGCTATTTGCACGTTTTTTTTATTGCTTAAAAATTAAACTAACATGCTATTTGTCAATCGAATAATTAATCGTACATTTGCAGACCTTTTTTAAGGATAAAATTATATATTAATAAACAAAAACTAATCGTGTAATTATGAACACATTAAGTTACAAAACAGTATCAGCTAACAAAAACACTGTTAACAAAGAGTGGGTTTTAGTTGATGCGGACGGGCAAACGTTGGGTCGTCTAGCTTCTAAAATAGCAATGCTAATTAGAGGTAAATACAAACCAAACTATACTCCTCACGTAGATTGTGGAGATAACGTGGTTATTATCAACGCAGAAAAAATTAACCTAACTGGAAAAAAATGGACTGATAAGTCTTACATCCGTCACACAGGATATCCAGGAGGTCAGAGATCATTAACTGCTACAGAAATGTTCGAAAAAGATCCTACAAGATTAATCGAAAAAGCAGTAAAAGGAATGTTACCTAAAAACAAATTAGGTAGTGCGTTATTCAGAAACTTATATGTTTACGCAGGTACAGAGCACCAACAATCAGCTCAAAACCCAAAAGCTATTAACCTTAACGATCTTAAATAATGGAAACTGTACACAAAATAGGTAGAAGAAAAACAGCTGTTGCTCGTGTTTACGTTTCTCAAGGAAGTGGAAACATCACTATCAACAAAAAAGATTTAAATAACTATTTAACAACTCCTACTTTACAATATAAAGTAAAGCAACCTTTAATGTTAACTGAGAACTTAGAGTCTTATGACATTAAAGTAAATGTTTTTGGTGGAGGTGTTACTGGTCAAGCTGAAGCTATTCGTTTAGCAATTACTAGAGCATTAGTAGCTATTAACGAAGAGCATAAAGCAGTATTAAAACCAGAAGGTTTATTAACTCGTGATCCAAGAATGGTTGAACGTAAGAAATTCGGTCAGAAGAAAGCACGTAAGAAATTCCAGTTCTCTAAACGTTAATCGTTTATTAGAGCTGTTATTTATAAAACAATTTATAACAGTTTAGTATCTAAATATTTCAGACTTTATAAACTACTGGAATATTGCGAAAACAGAACGTAAACACATTTTATTAAAATGGCAAACATTCAAGAATTATTAGAAAGTGGCGTACACTTTGGTCACTTAACAAGAAAATGGAACCCAAACATGGCTCCATACATTTATACAGAACGTAATGGTGTTCACATCATCGACTTGTATAAAACATCAGCTAAAATTGATGAAGCTTCTAAAGCTTTACAAAAAATAGCTAACTCTGGACGTAAAATCTTATTCGTTGCTACTAAGAAGCAAGCTAAAGATATCGTTGCTGAAAGAGCTGCAAACGTAAACATGCCTTTCATTACTGAGCGTTGGCCAGGTGGTATGTTAACAAACTTTGTTACTATCCGTAAAGCTATTAAGAAAATGGCTACTATTGATAGAATGAAGCAAGATGGTTCTTTTGATGCGTTATCAAAAAGAGAAAAATTACAAATCAACCGTCAGAGAGCAAAATTAGAAAAGAATTTAGGTTCTATTTCTGATATGACTCGTTTACCTGCTGCTTTATTTGTAATTGATGTAAAGAAAGAACACATCGCAATTGCTGAAGCGCAAAAATTAAACATTCCAATCTTTGCAATGGTTGATACTAACTCTGATCCTAGACCAGTTGATTATGTAATCCCTGCAAACGATGATGCTTCTAAATCTATTGATAAAGTATTATCATATGTAACAGATGCTATTGCTGAAGGCTTAACAGAAAGAAAAGCTGATAAGGAAAAAGCAAAAGCTGAAAAAGCACCAGCTAAAGAAGCTCCAGCGAAGGAAGAAAAAACTTCAACTGAAGAAAAAGCTAAAGAGGAAGCAAAATAATTTAAATTTAAAGGTTTCATTACATTGGAACCTTTAAGTTTTTACAACTTTGTATAATAAAATATTTACAACTTAAATAACAATAGAGATGTCAGTAAAAATTAGCGCTGCAGACGTAAAGAAATTAAGAGAAAGTACCGGAGCTGGTATGATGGATTGTAAAAATGCATTAGTAGAAGCAGAAGGAAACTTTGATAAAGCTGTTGAAGTTTTACGTAAAAAAGGACAAAAAATCGCTGCTAAAAGAGCAGATAGAGAGTCTACTGAAGGTGTAGCTATTACTAAAATTAGTGATGACAACACTTACGGTGTTGCTATTGTATTAGCATGTGAAACAGATTTCGTATCTAAAAATGATTCATTCAAAAGTTTAGCTGCAGAATTTGTTGATATCGCTTTCAATACTAAAACTAAAGAAGAATTTTTAGCTGCTGATTTTGGTGGAGTAACTGTTGCTGAGAAGTTAATCGAGCAAACAGGAGTTATCGGTGAAAAAATCGATATTACTTCTTTCGAAAGACTTGAAGCACCATACGTAGGTTCTTATACTCACGTAGGTAAGATTGCTGCTATGGTTGGCTTATCTACTCCTGTAGATAATGCTGCAACTTTAACTAAAGACTTAGCAATGCAAGCTGCATCAATGGGTGCTGTTTCTTTATCTTACAAAGGTTTTGACCCTGCTTATGTAGCGTCTGAAACTGAAGCAAGAATCGCTGCTATCGTAAAAGACAATGAAGAATTAGTTCGTTTAGGTAAAACTTTAAAGAACGTTCCTCAATTTGTATCTAGATTACAATTAACTGATGCTGTTTTAGCGAATGCTGAAGAAGTTGCAAAAGAGCAATTAAAATCAGAAGGTAAACCAGAGAAAATTTGGGACAAAATCTTACCAGGTAAAATGGAAAGATTTGTTTCTGACAATACTACTTTAGATCAAGAACAATGTTTATTAGATCAAAAGTTTATTAAAGACGAAAAGAAAACTGTTGCAGAATATGTTTCTTCTTTTGGTGACGTAGAAGTTAAAAACTTCGTAAGAGTTACTTTAGGATAATTCTCAACAAAATTTTATATAAAAACCATCCATTTTCTGGATGGTTTTTTATTTTATAAAAAACCAAACTCAAAAAAAATACGTAGTTTTGCACAACTTTCAACAAGACTATGCAATATAAAAGAATTCTTTTAAAATTAAGTGGAGAAGCTCTAATGGGCGAGCGTCAATATGGAATTGACCCTAAAAGACTTAAAGACTATGCCCAAGAAATAAAACAAGTAATAGATAAAAATATTCAAGTAGCCATTGTTATTGGTGGTGGTAATATTTTTAGAGGTGTTGCTGGTGAACTTAATGGTATGGATCGCGTACAAGGTGACCATATGGGAATGTTAGCTACCTGTATTAACGGTTTAGCATTACAAAGTGCCCTAGAAGATGAGGGAATACAAACAAGGTTACAAACAGCTATTGAAATTAAAGAAATAGCTGAACCTTATATAAAAAGACGTGCAAATCGTCATTTAGAAAAAGGACGTGTTGTAATTTTTGGAGGTGGAACTGGAAATCCTTATTTTACAACAGATACAGCTGCCGTATTAAGAGCTATTGAAATTAATGCAGATGCTATTTTAAAAGGAACAAGAGTTGATGGTATTTACAATGTAGATCCTGAAAAGGATAAAAACGCTGTGAAATTTGAAACAATTACTTTTAAAGATGTTATTGAAAAAGGTTTAAAAGTAATGGATATGACAGCATTTACTTTAAGTGAAGAAAACAAGCTTCCAATTATTGTTTTTGATATGAATACTAATGGAAACTTATTGAAGTTAGTATCTGGTGAACAAATTGGAACAATAGTTGATAACGAATAAAACGAAATAACCTCAAATAATATAGAGGTCAATAAATACGAACAAAATGAACGAAGAAATTGATTTTATTTTAGATTCGGCCAAAGAGGCAATGAATAGTGCTATAGAACACTTAGTAAAAGAACTACGTAGTATTAGAGCTGGTAAAGCTTCTCCATCAATGTTAGCTAATGTACAAGTTGATTATTATGGATCAGCTACTGCTTTAGGACAGGTTGCAAATGTTAGTACTCCAGATGCGAGAACTATTACTATTCAACCATGGGAAAAAAACATGTTGCAAGAAATAGAAAAAGCTATTATGATTGCAAACATAGGATTTAACCCTATGAACAATGGTGATAATATTATTATTAGTGTTCCTCCATTAACAGAAGAACGCCGTAGAGATCTTTCTAAACAAGCAAAAGCTGAAGCAGAACATGCAAAAGTAGGTATTCGTAATGCTCGTAAAGATGCTAATAATGAAATCAAAAAAACGGATGTTTCTGATGATATGAAGAAAAATGCAGAAGCTAACGTTCAAACTTTAACTGATGGTTTTGTTAAAGATATAGATGAAAAATACTCAGTAAAAGAGAAAGAAATTATGACTGTTTAAGTCTCTTTAAAATATTTAAAAGAGAGTGTTTTTTAAGGCACTCTTTTTTTTCGTTTAATTGTTTCATTTACCATAACTTTGCTAAAATTTTTTTTGAATGACTTTTTGGACTAAAATCGCAGGATTTATACTGCGAAACCGATATTTGGTTTTAATTACTATTGCTGTTATTACGGGACTTTTAGTCACTCAAATAAAATACATGCGCTTCTCCTATACAGAAGCCAACTTATTACCTACAAACCATGAGGTAAATATAGAATACAACAAATTCTTAGATATTTTTGGAGAAGAAGGTAATTTAATTATCCTAGGAATAAAGGATAGTACAATTTTTACGCCTCAAAAATTCAATAATTGGAATTCATTAGTTAAGAGTTTTGATAGTTTACCTGAAATCGATTTTTCAGTTTCTATCGCTGATGTAAAGCAACTAAAAGCAGATCGTAAAACTCGTAAATTCATTGTAGAACCTTTATTTAAAAAGCTTCCTAAAACAAATGAAGAAGTTCTTAAGATAAAAGAACAACTTTTTGAGAAGCTTCCATTTTACGAAAACTTACTATACAACGACAAAGGGACACTACAAACGGCAATTTATCTTAATAAAGAAATTGTAAACACTCCAGCTAGAGCAAATTTTATAACTCAAATACTTATACCAAGAATTAAAGCTTTTGAAGAAGCAAATGGTATGGATGTTCGAGTTTCTGGTATGCCATACATACGCACCTTAAATTCTCAAAACATTACCAACGAAATGGGAATATTTGTGGTTGGCGCTTTATTAATTACGGCAATTATATTCTTTTTCTTTTTCCGTTCTTTTAGAGCTACATTTATTACTTTATTTGTAGTTATTATTGGTGTTATTTGGGCTTTAGGTTTTATTGGATGGTTTAGATATGAAATCACCGTTTTATCTGCTTTAATCCCTCCACTGATTATCGTTATAGGGGTACCTAATGCTGTATTTTTAATAAATAAATACCAGCAAGAAATAAAAAAGCATGGTAACCAAGCAAAATCATTGCAACGTGTAATATCAAAAATTGGGAATGCTACTTTAATGACAAATATTACAACAGCATCTGGTTTTGCAACCTTTGTTTTTGTTAAAAGTCAATTACTAAGAGAGTTCGGAATTTTAGCTTCTGTAAATATTATTAGCATATTTATTTTAGCTTTATTAATCATTCCTATTTTATATAGTTTTATGCCTCTTCCTGAGAAAAAACATCTAAATCATTTAGAAAAAAGATGGATGGGCAATGTAGTTTCTTGGATGGAACGCATGGTAAAAAAACAACGTATTTCAATATATATAACTACTGTTATAGTTATTATATTAAGTATGATAGGCTTATATCAAATTAGAGTTTCTGGTAGTTTAATTGAAGACATGCCAAAAGGCATGCAGTTTTATAAAGACATCAAGTTTTTTGAAACCGAATTTGGAGGCATCATGCCTTTAGAGATTTTGATTGACACAAAAAAAGAGAAAGGTGTTATGAAACTTTCTACTTTAAAAAAGATGGAAAAGTTAAATGAAACTATTGAAACTTTTCCTGAATTATCTAAACCAATTTCAGTAACAAACTTAGTTAAATATTCTAAACAAGCATATTACAAAGGAAATCCTAAGTATTATCAGTTACCGACAAGTCAAGAGAAAGCGCATATTTTTGCTTATACCAAAAATTCTGATAGTAACTCTGGAATGTTAAAAAACTTTGTTGATAAAACTGGTCGTTATGCTCGTATCACTACTTTTATGAAAGATATTGGTACCGATAAAATGGATATTATACAAGATCGTTTACAAGCTGTTATCAAAAAACAGTTTCCAGAAGAACGATTTAATGTTTCAATGACAGGAAAAGCATTGGTCTTTTTAAAAGGAACTAATTATTTAATTAAGAATTTAGTTATTTCATTATCTCTTGCCATTTTATTGATTTCAATTTTTATGGCCTGGATGTTCCGTTCTTATAAAATGATTTTTATATCCTTAATCCCAAATATGCTTCCATTACTAATTACTGCTGGATTAATGGGCTTCTTTAGTATACCTATTAAACCTTCAACTATTTTAGTATTTAGTATAGCTTTTGGTATTTCTGTAGATGACACTATTCACTTTTTAGCCAAATACCGTCAGGAACTGCTAGCAAATAATTGGAAAATAAAACCAGCAGTGTATGCTGCACTTCAAGAAACTGGTGTTAGTATGTTTTATACTTCAATCGTTTTATTTTTCGGATTCTTGGTATTTACCGTTTCTAGTTTTGGTGGTACAATCGCTTTAGGAGGTCTAGTTTCTGTAACACTTTTATTAGCAATGGTATCTAACTTGTTATTATTACCATCATTATTACTTTCATTTGAGAAAAAGATTGCTAACAAGAAGGTTTTAAAAGAAACAAACTTTAAAATTTTACCTCCAAAGGAAGATAAATAAAAGTTTATTCGCATTTTATATATCAACATTGCTCAATTCTTAGTAATAAAGTATCTTTGCTCTTCAATTTTTAAAAGATGAAAAGAAGTAGCGTTAAAGAATTATTACATTCTGATAAATTTTTACAGGAAGTACATGTAAAAGGATGGGTTAGAACTTTTAGAAGCAATCGTTTTATTGCTCTAAATGATGGTTCTACCATTAATAATATTCAATGTGTTGTAGATTTTGAGAATACAAACGAAGAACTTTTAAAAAGAATAACTACAAGTGCTGCTGTAAGTATAACTGGTACTTTAGTAGAAAGCCAAGGTAAAGGACAAAAAGTAGAGGTAAAAGTTACAAATTTAGAAATACTAGGAGACTCTAATCCAGACGAATACCCTATCCAACCTAAAAAACACAGTCTTGAATTCTTACGTGATAATGCGCATTTACGTATTAGAACAAATACATTTAGTGCTGTTATGAGAGTGCGTTCAGCATTATCTTTTGGAGTGCATAAATATTTTCAAGAAAACGGATTTAACTACGTAAATACACCTATTGTTACTGGATCAGATGCTGAAGGTGCTGGTGAAATGTTCCATGTTACAAATTTCGAAGCTAATAAAGCTCCTTTAAATGAAGATGGGAATGTAGATTATACTCAAGATTTTTTTGGTAAAGAAACAAACTTAACCGTTTCTGGTCAGTTAGAAGCTGAAACCTACGCAATGGCATTAGGAAAAGTATATACTTTCGGACCTACATTTAGAGCTGAAAACTCTAATACAACGCGTCATTTAGCTGAGTTTTGGATGATTGAACCAGAGGTTGCATTTAATGATTTAGATGCCAATATGGATTTATCTGAAGATTTTATTAAATCGGTTTTAAAATACGTGTTAGATACTTGTAAAGACGATTTAGCATTTCTAGACAATCGTTTAACACAAGAAGAAAAAACAAAGCCTCAAGCACAACGTAGTGAAATGAGTTTAATAGAAAAGTTAAACTTTGTTGTAGACAATAACTTTAAACGTGTCTCTTATACTGAAGCCATTGATATTTTACGTAATTCTAAACCTAATAAAAAGAAGAAATTCCAGTTTCCAGTAAACGAATGGGGTGTAGATTTACAATCTGAACATGAACGTTTTTTAGTTGAAAAACACTTTAAATGTCCAGTAATTTTATTTGATTACCCAGCAAACATTAAAGCTTTCTATATGCGTTTAAACGAGGATGGTAAAACGGTACGTGCTATGGATGTTTTATTCCCTGGTATTGGAGAAATGGTTGGAGGTTCTCAACGTGAAGAACGTTTAGATGTATTAAAAGCTAAAATGGCTGAACTAAATATTGAAGAAGAAGAATTATGGTGGTATTTAGATACCCGTAAATTCGGAACTGCAGTACATTCTGGTTTCGGTTTAGGTTTTGAACGTTTAGTTTTATTTACTACTGGAATGAGTAATATTAGAGATGTTATTCCTTTTCCTAGAACTCCACAAAACGCAGAATTTTAAAAAAATCATAAAACTTAAATATACAATCGTCATTCCTAACAGAATGACGATTTCTTTTTATCCTATTCCTTATATTTGTAAATATGCTAAAACAAGGTTTACATCATAAATTATTACAAAAATTATCTCCTCAACAAATTCAGTTGATGAAACTAATTCAACTGCCTACACAAGCATTTGAAGAACGTTTAAAACAAGAAATAGAAGAAAACCCTGCATTAGATACAGGGAAAGAAGAACCTGAAAATTTTGAAGATACATTATCTAATGATTCAGATTATGATGATGCTGGGAGTGAAAAAATTGAAACCGATGATATTAACATTGATGAATATTTAAGTGATGATGAATATCCTAGTTATAAAACACAAGCAAATAATTATTCAGCAGATGATGAAGAAAAACAAGTTCCTTATGCTGCAGGGACTACTTTTCATCAATCATTAAAAAATCAATTGAATACTTTTAGAATTGACGAAGAAGAACGCTCTATTGCTGAATTTCTAGTAGGAAGTATTGATGATAGTGGCTATATCCGTAGAGATATTATTGACTTAGTTGATGATTTAGCTTTTACACAAAACGTTTTTACTAGTGAAGAAAAAGTAACCAATGTTCTAAAGAATGTAGTTCAAAGATTAGATCCTATAGGGGTTGGTGCTTTAGATTTGAAAGAGTGTTTAATTATTCAATTGAAATCTAAAGCAGAAAAGAAAAGTATATCATTAGCAATAGATATGCTTGAAAATGCTTTTGATCATTTTGTGAAAAAACATTATAAAAAGCTTCTTGAAAAGTTTAATATTAATGAAGAACAATTAAAAGAAGTTATTTCTGAAATAGGAAAATTAAACCCTAAACCTGGTAGCTCATATGCTGGTAATAATAAAATAGCTGAACAAATTGTTCCAGATTTTTCAATACGAATTATTGATGGTGTTTTAGAGCTTACACTAAATTCACGTAACGCACCTGAATTGCATGTTTCTCGTCAATATAATAACATGTTGAAGGGCTATAGTGACTCTAAAGAAAAAAGTAAGGCGCAAAAAGATGCTGTCTTATTTATAAAACAAAAACTAGATGCTGCTAAATGGTTTATTGATGCCATTAAACAACGCCAGCAAACACTTTTAGTAACCATGAATGCCATTATGCATCGTCAGGAAGCCTATTTTTTAACAGGTGATGAACGTAAGTTAAAGCCAATGATTTTAAAAGACATTGCTGATGAAATACAAATGGATGTATCTACAGTATCCAGAGTTGCAAATAGTAAATATGTTTCTACTCCATACGGAACAAAACTGATTAAAGAATTTTTCTCTGAATCAATGAAAAACGATCAAGGAGAGGATGTTTCTACTAGAGAAATTAAAAAAATATTAGAAACAGTTATTAATGAAGAAGAAAAGAGAAAGCCTTTAACTGATGAAAAATTATCTAAATTATTAAAAGAAAAAGGTTATCCGATTGCGAGGAGAACTGTTGCAAAATATAGAGAACAGTTAGACATTCCTGTTGCTAGATTACGTAAGGAAATTTAATGCGTTGGCATAAATTCATATCAACCCTTCTACATCCAATTGTAATGCCTACAATTGGCATTATCCTATACTTTATTTTAACTCCTATTAATTTAAGTAGACGACAACAATATACAATTTTAGCCATTGTTTTTGTTGCTACTTATATTATCCCTATACTTCTACTAGTTTTTTTAAAACGCATAAATTATATAAAATCATTTCAGGTACATGGAATAAAGGAACGAAAAATTCCAATATTTTTTATGATGACTTTACTTTTTATGGTAGGTAAGTTTTTTGCTGAAATAAGTATTATACGAGATTTAAGCTATTTATTTTTTGGTGTAGTATTAGGTTTAATCTTAATCTATTTTCTATTTATTATAAAAATAAAAGCTAGCTTACATTTACTATCTATTGGAGCTGCTATTGGTTATTTTCTTTTGTTTCAACAAATACACGGGATATACATTCTACCCTTAATTATGGTTTTTATTTTACTTTCTGGTTTATTAGCAACATCTAGACTGTATTTAAAAGCGCATACTGTTCCTGAGGTTTATATTGGATTTTTTATTGGCTTAATTTGCCCTTTTTTAGCTTTTTATATTCTATAATAAATAAAAGCTTAATCCAAACTTAACAACTTTTGTGTTAATTGGATTTCCATTTAAAACAGCATTCTTAAATATTGAGCTTAAACCGTAATAAACATGAAAATTAAATGTACCATAACCAGCAGACATTATTAATCCTGCTTGCCATTTATTATACTGAGATATATTTGAGAAACTCACCTTAGCTCCAGAAGCATTATTATAACTAAAGGTATTATTAAAATTATAGCTTAATTTAACCCCAGCATAAAGCCTCCAAAAAGAATAACTATTAACAGTAGATGTTCTCCATCTGAATTGAATAGGCATTTCAATAATATGGGTTTTCAACTTATTTGCAGTAATGGTATTATTAACCTGAAATTCATTCCTGTTTGTTTCTACAAGATTCAAACTATGATTGAAAGAATCAAAACCGTAGCCCAAACCAACTCCTATAGCCATTTTACCACTTTTAACAATAGGAATATCTTTAATATATCCACCTGAGAAACCGAATGAAAAGCCGCTTTTAGCAACTTCAATAGGTTGATTATTTAAAACATTATAAGTTACATTTATATAAAACTGATCTTCCCAATACTTATCTCCTACTTGTAAAGAATCCTTTTGAGAATAAATACTAAGCGTTAAAAACAATATAAAAAAGGTCTGGATAAATTTCATCATTGATAATCTAACGTTAAATATAAGTTTTTTGTATAAAAAAAGAGCAATCATATGATTGCTCTTTTTATTTATTTAAAAGTAATTACTTTTTTATTTCACTTGCTTTGTGAGTAGATAAACTTAATTTAAGAGCATTCACGTCTCTTAATTTTTCACGAATATCGGCTAAAGTACCTACACTCGATTCTTTATCTGCTTTAATAGAAGTTGTCATAAAAGGAACTTCAGCTTCTGACACATTTCCTCTTTCTAAGAAAATAAAAGTTGGTACATCATCTGGTGTAGCAATCTTATCATTTAACTGTATTCTATTATAACTTGTTCCGTACTTAGCGTCTTTAGCTTTTCCTACATAAATTGTACTTACTAAACTCTTACGCTCAAGCTTTTTCACTTCACTTGCACTAGGTAAACGAGGTGCTTCAATAGATAAATCAGTTTCTCTCATTACAGTTGTTACCATAAAAAAGAATAACAACATAAAAACAATATCAGGTAGTGAAGAAGTATTCACTGCTGGCATCTCTTTTTTCTTCTTTTTAAACTTAGACATACTTAAATTGTTTTAATACTATTGAACATTCGTTGGCTCGCTGTCAGAAATAATTTGAGGATAACTACTCTTGATATCTTCAACTTTCTTTCTTAACGCATCGTCTTTTCTTGCACTTGCTTTAAAGGCTTTATCCAACTCAGTAAAACTCATACCATATTTTTGTTGGCATAATTTATTACGTAATTCAGTATAAGCTTTTAACAATTCATTCTGAACAGATACATATACTCCATACTCAGTACCTCTATCACTTTCTACAGCAATAATAGCTTTGTTTGGATGATCTGAAGAACTTGGATCTTTCGCTCCATTACAATAATTACAAGACGTTCCTGCATCTTTTCCTGGCATTGGATTACCAACACCACCACCATTATCTATAAATTTAATAGCAGCATCTTTTAAGTCTTTTAATTCCATAACCTGGTCCTCTACGAGTAATTGATTATTTCTATTAATACTAACTTGAAAAATGTTTTTCTCTTTTACTATTGGTGGCTTAACATCAGTTTTTTCAGCTAACTTTTTAGGGATACCTGAATCCACATCCATTGTTGTTGTTACAAGGAAAAAGATTAGTAGCAAGAATGCAATATCTGCCATCGAACCTGCATTAATTTCTGGGTTTTCTCTTCTTGCCATAATTTTTTATGATTTAACGATTCCTTTTAATAAATCCCATACAAAGAATACACTTGCAATAGCACCTAAAATAATGCTAAAACTAATTCCTGTACCTACCCATTTAGAAATAGATCCTTGAGATGCTAATATACCTCCGTCTGCTCCAATAACTTGTCCATCAGAAGACATAAAATAAGAAACAGCAAAAAGAACAGCTAAAGCTAATATTCCTAATAATGTTTTCTTTAACGCTGCTGGGTTTTTAAACATCCCCCATAAAGAAGCCACTACAGCTACTACAACTACTCCTATAAATAACCAAGTTGAATAACTAACCAAAGGTCCAACAGCATTAGAAAGCGCCTCTACGTCTTCTTTGTCTATTCTAACAACGTTTACAAATAACGCAGCACCAATAAGTGATATTGCAGCTATAAGCAATGTTAATATTTTATTATTCATATGATTTTATTATTTTTTATACTTAGCTAATAAGTCAATTAAAGAAATTGACGCATCTTCCATGTTGTTTACAATACTATCAATTTTAGAAACGATGTAATTGTAAAAAATTTGTAATATAATTGCTACAACAAGACCAAATACTGTTGTTAAAAGTGCAATTTTAATACCACCTGCTACTACAGCTGGAGAAATATCATTTGCTACAGCAATCTTATCAAATGCATCAATCATACCAATTACTGTTCCCATGAACCCTAACATTGGTGCTAATGCAATAAATAAAGATAACCAAGAAACATTTTTCTCTAATAATCCCATTTGAACTCCACCGTAACCTACTACAGCTTTCTCAGCAGCTTCTAAACCTTCGTCTGCTCTTTCTAATCCTTGGTAAAAGATAGAAGCAACAGGTCCTTTTGTATTTCTACAAACTTCTTTAGCAGCTTCAACACCACCAGAACTTAAAGCGTCATCAACACTAGCTACTAATTTCTTAGTATTAGTGGTTGCCATATTTAAATAAATGATTCTTTCAATTGCTATTGCTAAACCTAAGATTAATGCCACCAATACAATCCCCATAAATTGTGGATCTCCTTCAATAAAACGTTGTTTTAATTGTTGGTGAAAAGTTTTTTCAGCATCAGCTGCCTGAGCATAAGTTGACTGAATAGCTCCTAAAAACATAAATCCTGTAATAGTTAGGATATTTACTACTTTTTTCATTTTGTTATAATTAATTTTAAATAGTTAACGGTTTAAAAATACAAATTTTACTATGAACAACTTAATTTTTTATCAATAAGTAATTCTTTTCTTGTACTTATTACACTTTTTTATTTTTTCAGAGTGCCAAGTAACAAAAAAATGTTGGGACATTAAAAAAAAACAATAGTATTTATATATTTACAGCCTTTTTTTATTCTTTTAACTACTATTTCAGGTAGTTATAACTGTAAATTTAGTGATTTATTTGCAATTTAATCAATTTCTCCTCTCAATGAGGTTTCAAAATAACGTTTAAATTCGTCTTTTGATAACTTTTCACCTAATAAATACATCATTTTGGCTATTGCTGTTTCAGTTGTAATGTCTTTTCCATCTACAATTCCAATACGTTTTAACTCAGAACTTGTTTCATAATGTCCTAAAATAATACTTCCTCCTGCACATTGAGTGACATTTACAATATAGATACCCTTATCAACTGCTTCTTCCAATAAATTCACAAACCACCTTTCTGTTGGAGCATTTCCTGATCCATAAGTTTCTAAAACAATCCCTTTTAAATTAGGTATATTTATAAAGCTACTAACTACAGATGCTGTAATACCAGGAAACAACTTTAAAATAGCTACATTATTGTCTAACTTTTTTCTAAAAACTAATTGATCTCCATTTTCTTTTGGTTTAAATAATAAAGGGTAATTAAAATTTAGGTGCACTCCGCTTTCTGCTAAAGGTGGATAGTTCATTGATGCAAATGCCTCAAACTGTTCTGCATTTATTTTAGTTGTTCTGTTTGCTCTATATAATTTATACTCAAAATACAAACCTACTTCTTGTATTACTGGCATTCCATTTTCATAAGTAGATGCTACTTGTATTGAGGTAATTAAATTTTCTTTTGCATCTGTTCTTAAATCACCTATAGGTAATTGAGATCCTGTAAAAATTACAGGCTTTTGTAAATTCTCAAACATAAAACTAATTGCTGATGATGTGTACGACATTGTATCTGAACCTGTAAGTACTACAAACCCATCAAACTTATCATAATTATCAGAAATAATTTCTGCTATATTTATATAGTAATGTACATTCATATTTGAAGAATCTATAGGTTCCTCAAATGATATTGTAGAAATATCACAATGTAGTTGTTGCAGTTCTGGAATTTTACTTGAAATTTGACTAAAATCAAAAGCCTTTAAAGCTCCAGTATTATAGTCCTTAACCATACCAATAGTCCCTCCTGTGTATACAATTAAAATTTTAGGTTTATTTGTCATTTTGACATCTTATATTATTAAATTCTAAAATGGAATAATTTATGTTGTAAATTTATCAAACAAAAATGACACAAATATTTTAAACAAGACTATATTATGATAGGATTTTATGCAATAATTGGTGTTATTACATTATTTAGTTGGCTAGTAAGTAATACACTTAAAAGAAAGTTTAAAAAATACTCTCAAGTACATTTAAGAAATGGAATGAGTGGGGCAGAAATTGCCGAAAAAATGTTAGCCGATCATGGAATTTCTAACGTCCAAGTAATTTCTACTCCTGGTAGACTTACCGATCATTATAATCCACGAAATAAAACTGTTAATTTAAGTGAAGCTGTATACAACCAACGAAATGCAGCTGCTGCCGCTGTTGCTGCACATGAAGTTGGACATGCTGTACAACATGCTAAAGCATATCAGTGGCTTCAAATGCGCTCTAAATTAGTACCAGTTGTTAGTATTTCTTCAAAATTTTCTCAATGGATGGTTATTGGAGGTATTATATTAGGTGCTGGTGCTGGACAACCCGGTATTGGGCAGTTTATTGCCATTGGAGGATTAATATTTATGGCTTTAGGTACTTTATTTAGTTTTATAACACTTCCTGTTGAATACGATGCTAGTAACAGAGCTTTAGCTTGGTTAGAAAATAAACACATGGTTACAAGAGAAGAATTAGCTGGTTCTAAAGATGCTTTAAAATGGGCTGCTAGAACTTATTTAGTTGCTGCATTAGGTTCTTTAGCCATGTTATTATACTGGGGATTAAGAGTTTTAGGCAGTAGAGATTAACAAAACATTATTTACTAAAAAAGCAAAAAACTTCAGAACATTCTGAAGTTTTTTTGTTTCCCTAGAAAACCTTTTCATATATAAATGCGTCTTTTAAGTAATAGGAAATAAAAATCTATTCATCGGAAAATTAACCCGTTTTATCAGATTTCTATTTTAATAACTTATAGAATAATACACTTTTGAAGTGTTAAACAAAAAAAATATGAAAACTCTAACTACTATTTTTTTATTATTTATTATAGTGCTTACTACACATGCTCAATACAACATAACCGGGAAAATTGTTGATAGTCAGAAAAAACCATTAGCTTATACCAATGTTATATTGTATAGAATAGACAATACAAAGCAACCTCTAGGAAGTATTTCTGATGAAAACGGGAATTACTCCATAAAAAACATTGATGAAGGAAAATATAAAATAACCGTTACGACACTAGGTTTTAAAACTGAAAAAATAAAAGATTTTGAATTAAACTCTGACAAGACTTTAAATTTCACTTTAAAAGAAGAAAGCCAAACTTTAAGTGAAGTTGTTGTAAAATCTACAAGACCTGTTATTAAACAAACTGCTGAGAAGTTAGTGGTTGATTTAGAAAAAACAGAAATGTTAAATGCTAATTTGCAAGACGTAATGCGTAAAGTCCCTGGGGTTTTAGTAACGAACAACGGAATTACAATAGCTGGTAAAGGAGGTGTACGAATTTTAATTAATGGAAAAACAACTGAATACATGGATGTAGAAACATTATTAAGAGACTTTCCTGCAGATAATATTGCTAAAGTAGAAGTAGTGGAACAACCTGGAGCTGAATACGAGGCTTCTGGATCTGGAGCAATCATCAATATTATTTTAAAGAAGAATGTGCGTTTAGGAACTCATGGAAGTGTAACTGGTTGGATTGGTGAAGATGAAGGTTTTGAATATGGAACTAGAGCTTCGATTGCTAGTTATAAAAACAAGTTAAATTGGCAAACAAGTATTAATCATTCTAAACCAACTTGGAGAGACGATTTGTTCTTAGTAAGAACTGTTGGAACTGAAATTTATGATCAAAAAAGTATTTCGCCATACAATCCAAACAACCTTAGTTTTAGCGGAAATATAGACTACTATATAAATGACAATAATTCTTTTGGTGTTGGTGGACGTTGGAACAAAAGAACATCAGACAGAATAACAACAAGCAAAACAGTTGTTTCTGATGTAAACTCGACTAGCACTCTATTTTCTGAGAATAGTTATAATAGAGATAGAACCAATTTTAACATCAATCCTTATTACGAGTATAAGTCAGATACAGAGAAGTTATTAATAGATTTCAATTATATCAATTATAATAACGATAACACAAATACTCTTTCCGATATTGCTGGAAGTACACTTCCATTTACAGACAGAAAATATATTCAAGAAGGGAAATACACTATCAAAACCTACAAAGCAGATTATAGTAAAAACTTTTCTGAAAACTTTAAACTAAGTATAGGTAGTAAATATGCAATGGTAGATACCGATAATGATTTACAGTCTTTTTTAGAAAACAATACTAATGGGTTTAATTTAGATCAAGCTAGTAGTAGTCAATTTTTAATTGATGAAACTATTTTTGCTGTGTACTCTAAAATAAATGCTACTTCAGGAAAATGGTCTTTTTCTGGTGGACTACGCTATGAAAACAGTAATACAGACGGTACTTCACATTTTATTGAAAACGGTCAACCAACCACAAAAGTTAAAAAAAGACCGATTAGCAAACTATTTCCAAGTGCTTCTATTAGCAGAAAAATAACTGAGCAAATAGGCGCAAGTTTATCTTATAGTTACAGAATTAGAAGACCTTCCTACAACAGCTTAAACTCTTTTCAAGAATTCTTAGATCCATTCTCTGCTGAAGAAGGAAACCCTAGTTTAAAACCTGCGTTTACAAACAATTATCAGTTTAATTTAACTTATGATGGACAACCATTTTTCACAGCTGGATACAGTAAAACAAACAATGTTATTTTTGATTTAATAAAACAAGATAATACTACTGCTCAAATCAGGCAACAAGCTGTAAATGTTGAAGATTTCACTAACTGGAATTTTAGATTATTTGCCCCATTAAGCTTTATAAAAGGTTTAGAAGGTTATACTGGTTTTATAGCTAACAAAAATATGTACAACTCAACAATTCACGGAGTTGATTTATCTAAGTGGAGTTTATTTTGGTTTATACAAGCCAGCTATAAACTACCATGGGATGTTAATTTTGAAATGAGTGGAAACTATGGAACTGGAGCTTTAGAAGGTCAAATTGAAGTAGATTGGCTGGCAGGATTAGATTTTTCTTTTGGAAAGAAATTTTTAGACAATAAACTAAAAGTAAACCTAGGGTTTAATAAAATGTTAAACAGAGGATTTAACGGAACTATTGATTACGGAAATGGAACTGCCAAAGTAGAAAGCAATGGTTCTCGTCAAAATATTCAATTACGATTTGTGTATAGTTTTGGTTCTAAATTTGGAAAGAAAAAATCGAAACGTAATTCTTCCAGAGATGAAGAAAACAGAATAGATGACAATAATTAAATTCTTATACATTTGTTTTCATTAAGACATCTCAGGATTTACTACTTGAGATATCTAAATTAAACTTCTATGAATACTAAGCTTAATAAATCTGATTGGGTAATTCTTTCTCTTATATTTGGAGTTACCATGATACTTAACTCTATTGATTACTATAGGGAAGGAAATAAATTAATCGAATACATAGTCGACTTACCAAGTTCTACTTTAATATCGGTTTCTATAATTCTCATTTTTATCCAAGTATTAGTCCCTAGATTACTTATCAAACAAAAAAAGTTTTTCATCTTTTTTATTTTAGCATTATTAACGTTAACATTACTTGGCTCTTTAGAAAATATTTTAGGAATATTAAGCGCTGGAAAATCCCTTGAGAAAATATCAAATATCTTGTTGTTTCTGCAAAAGGGCTTATATAATGCAACTGACATGGCTGGTTTCCCAATAGGCGTGTTATTAATTAAAAAATTCTATGAAGGGCAAACTAAATTTTTAGAAATAGAAAAACAACAAAAAGAAAACGAATTAAAGTTATTACGCTCACAAATCGATCCACATTTTTTATTCAACAACTTGAATACCTTAGATAGTTTAATTGATTCCGACTCTGAAAAAGCCAAAGAATATATCAATCGATTATCATTAATTTATCGCTACTTAATTCAAACCAAAGACGCAGAAGTTATGGAACTATCAAAAGAAATTCAGTTTGCTGATAATTATATTTTCTTAATTGAAACTCGTTTTGGAAATGACTATAAATTTACTATTGAAAAAGACGCTGAAATAAATGATAAATTTATTCCAACAGGAGCTTTACAAGCCTTATTAGAAAATGTAGTAAAACATAACAAAGCTAAAGATAAGTTCATACAGACCACAATCACAATAAAAGAAGATTGGTTAACGGTTAACAATACAAAATCTGTAAACCTAAAGAAAGAAAGTTTAGGGACTGGATTACAAAATCTACAAACTCGCTACGAATTGTTGTCGGATAAAAAAGTAGATATTAAAAACGCTAATAATCGTTTTGTAATTTCTATTCCAATTATTAAATTAAGTGAATAAAAATAGCAATATGAATATCTTAATTCTAGAAGACGAAATACCTGCATACCAAAAACTAATCAATTATTTGACGAGTTCTTTTGGAGAAGAATTCACACACGATATCGCACGTTCTAATATAGATGGAAAAGAATTGTTAGAAAATAATAAATACGATTTTATTTTATCTGACATTCAGTTATTAGATGGTATTTCTTTCGATTTATTTGATGAAACAAATACTGATTGTCCTATAATTTTTTGTTCTGCACATGACGAGTATTTATTCAAAGCTTTTAACACAAACGGGATAGCCTATATTTTAAAACCATATTCAAAATCAGACTTTAATAAGGCTATTGAAAAATATCAATCATTATTTAACCAAGGAAATTACAACGTTTTAAACTCAGATACAATATCTAATTTAAAATCGGCTTTAAAAGAAGGAAACACCTCTTATAAAAAACGATTTGTTATTAAAAAAGCAAAAGGAATTCAGTTATTAAATGTTACCGAAATCAGTTTAATAGAAGCTTCTGGAGATTTCTGTATTGCTACTGATAATTCAGGAAAGCGACATACAATTTCTCAAACTTTAGGAAATATTTTTCAACAATTAAATCCTGCAAAATTCTTTAAAATTAACAGAAGTGAAATTATAAATATTGAATTTATAAACAATATCGAAAGTCATTTTAAAAACCGTCTATTAATTACTATGAAAGGCGTTAAAGAAAAACCTATGACAAGTTCTTCTTCTACTTCTGGCTTTAGAAAATGGTTGGAACAATAAATAAAAAAGCTTCAGAATATTCTGAAGCTTTTTTATTTAATCGTTTAATTTAAGAACAGCCATGAATGCTTCTTGTGGTATTTCTACATTACCAACTTGACGCATACGTTTCTTTCCTTTCTTTTGTTTCTCTAGAAGTTTACGTTTACGAGAAATATCTCCTCCGTAACATTTTGCTGTTACATCTTTACGTAATGCCTTCGTTGTTTCTCTTGCTATAATTTTTGCTCCAATAGCTGCTTGAATAGGAATATCAAACTGCTGTCTTGGTATTAACGTTTTTAATTTTTCTACTATTTTTTTACCAATTGTATATGCATTATCAGCATGTAATAATGCCGAAAGTGCATCAACTGGATCTCCGTTTAATAAAATATCCACACGAACTAATTTTGACGTTCGCATTCCTATTGGTGAATAATCAAATGAAGCATATCCTTTTGAAACCGTTTTTAATCGGTCGTAAAAATCAAATACTATTTCTGCCAAAGGCATATCAAAAGTTAATTCAACTCTTTCGGTAGTTAAATAGGTTTGATTTACTATTACTCCCCTTTTTTCAATACAAAGTGACATTACCTGCCCTACAAAATCAGATTTTGTAATTATTGATGCTTTTATAAAAGGCTCTTCTACTTTCTCTAATCTCGACGGATCTGGTAAATCTGTAGGATTGTTTAATAATATTATTTCTGTAGGATTCTTCTTCGTATATGCGTGATAAGAAACGTTAGGAACCGTTGTAATTACAGTCATATTAAATTCACGCTCTAAACGTTCTTGGATAATTTCCATGTGTAACATTCCTAAGAACCCACATCGAAAACCAAAACCTAATGCAGCTGAACTTTCTGGTTGAAATACTAAAGAAGCATCGTTTAATTGCAACTTCTCCATTGAGTTACGTAACTCTTCATAATCCTCAGTATCAACTGGATAAATACCAGCAAAAACCATTGGCTTTACATCTTCAAAACCATCGATATGAGTTTCAGTCGGGTTTTCAAAATCAGTAATAGTATCACCTACTTTTACTTCTTTCGCTACTTTAATTCCTGTTATTAAGTATCCAACATCTCCAGTCTTCACTTCTTGCTTTACCTCTTGCTCTAGTTTTAAAGTACCAACTTCATCCGCTTTATACTCGGTATCGGTTGACATAAATTTGATACGTTGATTCTTTTTAATAGAACCATCTATTACTCTAAAATAAGTTTCAATTCCTCTGTATGAGTTATAAACCGAGTCAAAAATCAATGCTTTTAATGGTGCATCTGGATTTCCTTGAGGTGATGGAACTTTGTCAATGATTGCAGCTAATATATTATCTACACCAAAACCTGTTTTTCCACTCGCGTGAATTACATCTTCTGCTTCACAGCCTAATAAATCTACAATATCATCAGTTACTTCCTCTGGATTTGCTGATGGCAAATCAACTTTATTTAACACTGGAATAATTTCCAAATCATTATCTAAAGCTAAATATAAATTAGAAATTGTTTGTGCTTGTATACTCTGAGCTGCATCTACAATTAACAAGGCTCCTTCACATGCTGCAATTGAACGTGATACTTCATAAGAAAAATCTACGTGTCCAGGAGTATCAATTAAATTTAAAATATATTCTTCTCCTTTATAAGTATATTCCATTTGAATTGCATGCGACTTAATGGTAATACCACGTTCGCGTTCCAAATCCATACTATCTAATAATTGATTTTGCTTTTCACGTTCGGTAACAGAACCTGTATAATCTAACAATCTATCTGCAAGTGTACTTTTACCGTGATCAATATGTGCAATAATGCAAAAATTTCTAATTTTCTTCATTCGTCGTATTTCTAACCTCTTATGACCGACAAAGATACTTTATGTTGCATGCATGGACAAATAAAAATTTATTCAATAAAAAAATAAAAAGTAACTTTGCAGCATGGTAAAAATTGGAGACATAGAACTTCCTGATTTTCCGCTTTTATTAGCGCCTATGGAAGATGTGAGTGATCCACCATTTAGAGCTTTGTGCAAAGAAAATGGTGCAGATGTAGTATATACTGAGTTTATTTCTTCGGAAGGACTAATCCGTGACGCTGCTAAAAGTGTTATGAAATTAGATATTTATGAGAAAGAACGCCCTGTTGGGATTCAAATATTTGGTGCCAATTTAGACTCTATGCTTAAAACCGTAGAGATTGTTGAAAAATCGAATCCAGATATTATTGATATTAATTTTGGATGCCCTGTTAAGAAAGTGGTTTCTAAAGGTGCCGGTGCTGGTATTTTAAAAGATATTGATTTAATGGTAAAACTTACAGAAGAAATGGTGAAACACACCAAACTACCTGTAACCGTTAAAACTCGTTTAGGCTGGGATCATGATTCAATAAAAATAGTTGAAGTAGCTGAGCGTTTACAAGACGTTGGATGTAAGGCTATTGCTATACATGGGCGTACTCGTGCACAAATGTATAAAGGTGAAGCAGACTGGAAACCAATTGCTCAAGTTAAAAACAACCAAAGAATGCATATTCCTGTTTTTGGAAATGGAGATGTTACTTCTCCTGAAAAAGCTATGGAAATGCGTGACGTATATGGCTTAGATGGCTGTATGATTGGTCGTGCTTCTATTGGGTATCCATGGTTTTTTAATGAAATAAAACACTTTTTTAAAACTGGTGAACATTTGGCTAAGCCTAATATTGCTCAGCGTGTTGAAATGGCGCGTCGTCATTTAGAAATGTCTATCGATTGGAAAGGTGAACGCTTGGGTGTTGTTGAAACTAGAAGGCATTATACAAACTATTTTAAAGGAATTCCTCATTTTAAAGATTACCGAATGAAAATGGTTACTTCTGACGACCCTAAGGATGTTTTTGCTACGTTTAATGAAGTTGAAACTAAATTTGGAAGTGCTACTATTCCTGAAATAGGATAAACTTTATTTTTCAATAAATGTTTTAGATATTCTTGAGCTTGCAATTTTTGCCGCTATATACCCTAGTATTGAGATTGTAAGCATTACTACAAATAAATTAAACCACCTAAACTCTACAGGATAGGCTAAGCTATCTGTAATCATAAACACTCCAAAACGCTGTTGGATTAACACTAAAATTATTCCTATAAACAAACCAATCCCCATTCCTACTAGCGTAAGTAAAAAACCTTGTAAAACAAAAATTCGTTTTATTTCAGAAACAGTAGTTCCTAAGTTAAATAATGTTTTTAAGTTTTGCTTCTTATCAATTATCATCATAATAATTGACCCGATTACATTAAATAATGCTATGGCTATAATTAATGTAAAAATTAAATATGAAATAAAATTCTCTGTATTAACTACTTTATAATACACCGTATTTAGTTGTGCTCTAGTTTGTACTTTAAAAGAATTTCCTAATTTAGCTTGTAGGGCTGACTGATAATCATCCAAATCAACTCCTTCTTTTAATTTTAACTCTACTCCTGTAAATTGATTCTCTTTATAACTAAGTAATTGTTGTGCCAATTCAACCTCGGTAAAAACAAATTTACTTTGAAATTCTTCCGAACCATGGTACACTCCTATTATTTGTACAGGAACCGAATGAAAAGCATTGTTCGGGTTTATAAATCCTTTACCTGGCTTAGGAACTAAAATTTTTAAAGGCTCTCCAAAATTCATTATTCCTAATGATAACTTATATGCAATTCCGTAACCTAATACTGCTGTATTTTTAAACTCTGGATCTACCCAAGCTCCAACTTTTAATAAAGAATCTATGGGTAATATTTGACTATAGTTTTGATCGACTCCTTTTATATAAGCTATCTGGTTTTTATCTTTATAACTTAAAAAAACTCGTTCCTCTATAACTTTCGATACAGCTAGGACTTCTTCTTTTTCAATTATTTTTTGATAAAGTTCATTAGAATATTCAAAGGTCTTACCCTTTACCGCAGTAATTTTAATATCTGGGTCTGAATCATTAAGTAACGAATCGCTAAATGTTCTTAATCCAGAAAAACCAGATAAAATTACAAACAAAGCTAAAGCTCCAATAACAACACCAAACACAGTAATAAATGTTATAATGTTTATTGCATTGGTGCTTGTTTTTGAAAACAAGTATCTTTTAGCTATGTATAAAGAAAAGTTCAATTAATAAATCTAATTTATTATGTAAAAAAATTTATTAACGTTTTTGACGGCGTGGTAAAATATCAGGGTTCTTAATCGGATCTTCATCTTCTCCTTTTAAAGACTTATCAATATCTTCAATATAGTCTAAACTATCATCACCAAAAAACAATAACTCTGGCATTCTTCTAAGCTGATGTTTTGTTCTTTGTGCTAATTCATGACGTATTAATGGTGTATTTGATCTTACACCTTCTATAATTTCATCTCTCTTATCAGAAGGAAAAACACTCAAATATACTTTCGCTACACCTAAGTCTGCAGTAACAGATACTTTTGATACCGATATAATTACTCCCTTCATTCCATCTTGCGCAGCACGCTGCAAAACATCTACTAAATCTTGTTGCAGTACACCTGCAATTTTTCGTTGTCTGTTTGTTTCTTCCATGCTGCAAATTTAGGTATAAATTTACGGAGTGTAAATTTTATTTTTGATGGCATACATTACCAAGCCAACTCTATTTCTAACATTTAATTTTGTAAACAAACTATCTCTATAGCCATCTATTGTTTTTGGGCTCAAAAACATCTTATCTGCTATTTCTTTATAGGTTAATTCGGAACATGCCAACTTCATAAAAACTACTTCATTTTCTTTAAAACAAACATTATTTTTTCCGTTTTTACCTGACACTGAATCTAATAGCAACGTGGTTACATTTCTGGTATGGAAAAAACCATTATCCATCATTTCTAACAAAGCTCTTTCTAATACTTCTTTTTTAGTATCTTTAAGTAGGTAACCAACAGCTCCTGCTTTTAGCATTTTTAAAATTGTACCATCTGCATCTTCTACAGATAATGCCATAACATGTACATGTGGATAATTTGCAACTATCCATTCTGTAGTTTCAATTCCATTCATTACTGGCATATTTACATCTACTAAAACAATATCTGGAATGTTTTTTGGTGATGCTGAGAATTTCTCCGAAACCTCCTTACCATTTTTACAAGTGTATAATACTTTAAATTTATCAAAGGTATTTACCATACCTTCAATTGCCTGTGATAATAGAGTGTGATCATCTACAACAACAACTGAATATTTCATAATTACGTAGGTTAGGTTATTATCTTGTTGTGAGGGACAATATAATGGAGGGACAATGTACTACAATTCTTAAATATAATAATTTATTATTAAACTAGTTCCTTTTTGCGGTTCTGATTTAAATTTCGCTTCTGCATTAATAAGTTTAGCTCTCGCTTTAATGTTCTGTAAACCAATACCTTTCAACCTTACTTTTTTCATTTCAAAGCCAACACCATTATCTTTTGCTTCTATTCTAATACTATCTTCTTCATACTTTAAAAAAACCTCAAGTTTCGTTGCTTTTGAATGTTTTATGGTATTTGAAAAGAATTCTTGTAAAATTCTAAAAATTATAATGCCATGCTTTTGGTTTATTTCTCTTTCTCCTCCTGCAACAACAAGAGTAGATTCTATATAATTTAACCTGTTAAATCTTTCCAATTCAAGCTCCAATGCTTCTTTTAATTTTATTGCATTGATAAAATCTGGGTTTATCGATTTAGACAAAGCTCTTATTTCTGTTAAACTTTTTGCTATGGTATCTGCAATTTCACCAATATTTTCTGGCGAGGCATGCTGCATTTGTATTTTAGCTAAAGTTAAGAGTTGCCCGATATTATCGTGCAACTCCCAACTTATATTTCTTAAAGTTTCCTCTCGTATTTCTATTTGAGTTTCTGCTATTTCTCTTTCGTATCTTTTTTTGTTTTCTGCTCGTTCTAATAACAATTTGTTTTTACGACGTTGAAAAACAGAAAAAAGTGTAATTAAAAAAATTATTATTAAAGCTATCAGTAGAGTAGCTACAATTAATACTTCATTTCCTTGCTGCTCCATACTAACCCGAAAGATATGATTAAATTCATCAATACAATTAAAGAAAATAAGACAGGGAATAAATCCCTGTTTCTCATATAATTTATAAAACTAAAAAATGGTATAGACGCTAAATAAAAAACTAGAAATCCAACTGACACCCAAAAAGGGAGTAACTTTTTATAATTTATAATTTCATTAGACAATAATAATTCTCTCAAATATAAAAAAACTGACACACCAACATTAAAAGAACCAATAATTATTGCATAATTATAAAAAGATTTATCAAAATATATCAAAATCCATGTTGCAATAAAAACAATAAATATAATTTTAGAAGCAATAAATAACTTCGCATCTTTTATCAAATTTTGATAAATGAAAAATATTATTATAAATTCAAAAAGACTATAATATTGATAAATTAAGAATGAGTTTGGTTTTTTAATTGATCTATAATATGCTCCAGATAATTCCACAAAAAAAGTTACAACTAAAAAAAGTGTTATTAACTTAACAAACAAGGTGTTTTTTTTATACAAAAAAAACAAACTCAACACTGCTGAAACAAACTGAGAACATAATGGCATATCAAATAAATTCATCATAAAATAAATACTTAATAAGGTGGTGAAAGCTGTCCGCGATTCCCTGCTCCACTCGGCACTTCATTTTGTAGTGGAGAACCTATAGGTAATTCTATACTATAATCGTGATCTTCTCTTTTGCCATTATTAAAATCTTCTGTAGTATTATAAATCCAATTATAGCCATTTTTAGCTAACATTTCTTTAAAAGTCACCAACCTTCCTTGTTCAAACGATTGTAATGGATCAAAAGCAACTTGTTTTCCATCAATTGTAGTGGTAGGTATATAAATTAAGTCTTGGTAACTTCTTCCTGTCCCATTGTAGTCAGGCATTGCTGCTGAAATAAAACTAAGCCCAGAAATTTTAATCCCTGCTTTTCTACTTAGGTTTTTTACACGTCCTAAATACTTTCTAAACTGTTTAAAATTGTAGGTATTAATACGAGAGTCTTCATAGCCCAAAGCTTTTTCTAAAGGAGCAATTCTTGTGGTATCATAATCTCGTAACATGCTTACAATTTCCGTATAATCTAACATTTCAGCTGTTCTTCCTTCATCAGAATAACAAAATGTACTGTCTGGAATTTGCGATTGCCAATCGTCATGATCGCATTTACACTTGTGCTTTTCGCACGAAGTCATAAAATTCATTGTAAAAACAATGATTACTAATTTTAGTAGGTTAGTTTTTTTCATAATAAAAATGATATTTAAATTGACTTTAAATATACTCGCTTATTTTTAATTAGCTTAACCTAATTTTAACACATTTCTTACAAAGCATTCTATCAAACACTTAAACTTTGCTACTTTTTTTAAATACAGGAAAAACACCCTTTGCTTATAAATGAATACCCTCTTGAATTTTCAATATTTTTACTGTTTTCAGGCATGAATCAACTTTAATTACAACAAAAAAGGACTCATAAATTATGAATCCTTTTAATTTTCAATAATATCATTTTTAATATGGAGGTGTTATTGTTCCCCTATTTCCTGCTGAACTTTTATCATCAATAAGCTCATCACCTTTTAATAAATTTTGTTGTATTCCTTTTTTAACTACTTTTCTGTTTTCATAGTCTTCTTTACTATCATACACCCAATTATAACCATACTTGCCTAAAACTTCTTTCATGGTAACAATTTCTCCATTTTTGGAAACATCTGGTGCAAAAGCTATATTTTTCCCATTTATTTCTGTTGTAGGCATAAACATATTCGTTTGGTAATTTGGTATTCCATGTGAAGCATTTTCAGGATAAGAAGCCGATACGATATTAATACCAGTTAACTTTATTCCTTTTTCTTGCGATACTTTTTTCACATAAGCTAAATACGTTTCTAAAGTTTCAATCGTATAAAAATTAATCCGTGTATCTTCCTTGCCTAAAGCTTTTTCTAAAACTGGTTTCCTCGTTTTATCATAATGCTCTAACATGGCAACCATTTCTTTATACATCAGTAAGTTTTTAGGTTTTGCTGTTTTTACCGTTTTTTCTATTAAAACCTCTTCGGTTTTATCTTGTGTACAAGATAAAATACAAGCCACTCCAATAGCAGCAACTAACAAAATTTTTGTTGTTTTCATATGAATAACAATTTTTAAATTAATAATGATCTCAATTTAACATTTATTTATTTGTAAATGAAAACAGATACATTTTTCTTTTATACTTTTACCCTATGGATAAAATAGAACATATTGGTATTGCTGTAAAAGATTTAGAAAAATCAAATCAGTTATTTGCCTCACTTTTTGGGGCACCTCATTATAAAATTGAAGAAGTTGCTAGCGAAGGTGTTAAAACTTCATTTTTTAAAACTGGCCCTAATAAAATAGAACTTTTAGAAGCTACTAAACCAGATAGTCCTATTGCCAAATTTATAGAGAAAAAGGGAGAAGGAATTCATCATATTGCCTTTGCTGTTAGCAATATTAATGCAGAAATAAAACGTTTAAAAGGAGAAGGTTTTACGGTATTAAACGAAATCCCTAAAAAAGGAGCTGATAATAAATTAGTTGCATTTTTACATCCAAAAACCACCAATGGAGTTTTAATTGAATTATGTCAGGAAATAGAATAATTCATTCATTAGAATTACCAAATATTTGTATCTTGCAATGTTAAAATTACAACGCTAAATAATGACAACCTCTTTTGATTCTTTTCAAAAACGACGCCTACAATCATCTTATGTTTCTGTAGTAGTAAGTATTGCTCTAGTACTTTTTATGATTGGAATTTTAGGTTTGGTTTTACTTAAATCGACTAAAGTTGCTAATCATTTTAAAGAAAAAATAATCATGACTTTATTTTTAAATGACGATGTTACTAGTAAACAATCAAAAGACTTTAGAGAAGTTTTAAAGAAAAAAGAATACACGAATAAAGTAATTTATATTACCAAAGAAGAAGCTGCCAAAACTTACAAAAGAGATTTAGGGGAAGATTTCGTAAAATTCCTTGGAGACAATCCTATTAAAAATGGTCTTGACATTTACCTTAAAGCTGCTTATGTTACGCCTGAAAAAATGAGAGAGATTGAAAAATCTTTTGACAAAAACAAATTGATAGCTGAAGTTAATTACGACAAACCTTTGGTACGATTATTAACGCAAAACATTCAAAAAATTAGTTTTTGGCTCCTCGTTCTAAGTGGTTTTTTTGGGGTAGTTGCTATTATTTTAATAAATAGCTCTATTCGTTTATCTATTTATTCTAAAAGATTTAATATTAAAACCATGCAAATGGTTGGCGCTACAAAAAGCTTTATCCGTAGACCTTTTATTTGGCAAAGTATTAAGTTAGGAATGCTGGGTGCTTTTATAGCGCTAAGTGGAATTGCTCTTTTAATTTATTATATAAATAAGTACATTCCTTCTTTAGAGTTATTATCGGATTATATACCTTTAGCTTATGTTGCTGGAGGCGTAGTATTTATTTCGTTTTTTATTACATGGATAAGTACATTTTTTGCCACACAACGTTTTTTAAATTTACAAACTAACGATTTGTATTACTAAGATTTTATGAAAGAAGACAATTCAACAAAACAAGAATTTTTATTTGGTAAACGCAATTATATAATCATGCTAATTGGTTTAGCCGTAATTGCATTAGGCTTTATTTTAATGGCCGGTGGTGGTAGCGACGACCCAAAAGTATTTAATCCAGAGATTTATAGTTGGCGAAGAATTCGTTTAGCTCCAACTATTGTAATTATTGGTTTAGGTATTGAAATTTATGCTATTTTTGCCAATCCAAAAAAATAAGCATGGGTTTATTAGAAGCTATTGTTTTAGCTATTATTGAAGGTATTACCGAATACTTACCTGTTTCATCTACAGGACATATGATTATTGCTTCTTCTTTTATGAGGATTGCAACTGATGATTTTACAAAACTATTTACCATTGTTATCCAACTTGGAGCAATTTTATCGGTATTAGTATTGTACTGGAAACGCTTTTTTCAAAGTTTCGATTTTTACTTAAAGCTTTTAGTCGCTTTTATTCCCGCTGTTGTTTTAGGGTTGCTTTTAAATGATGTTATCGATAGTTTACTAGAAAGTCCAGTTACTGTTGCTATTTCATTAATTATTGGTGGAGCCATTTTATTAAAGGTTGATGATTGGTTTAAAGCTAATGAAGAATTTGATAAAGAAAACCCAACTGCACATACTGAAATAAATTATGCAACTGCCTTAAAAATTGGTTTTTTCCAATGTTTAGCCATGATTCCAGGAACTTCTAGAAGTGGTGCTAGTATTGTAGGTGGTATGACACAGAAAATAAATAGAAAAACTGCTGCTGAATTCTCTTTCTTTTTAGCTGTACCAACTATGTTAGGTGCTACTGCTAAAAAAACGTACGATTATTATAAAGCTGGTTTTGAATTATCTTCAGAGCAAGTAAACTACCTTATTATTGGTAATGTTATTGCTTTTATTGTTGCCTTAATTGCTATTAAATCTTTTATTGATTACTTAAGTAAAAAAGGGTTTAAAATCTTTGGCTATTACCGTATTATCTTTGGAATTACTTTATTATTTATTCACTTTTTTGTGTACAAACTTTCTATTTAATGTTGACTGCTGAAGATTACAAAAACGGACAAGTTTTATTAATTGACAAACCTTTAGAATGGACTTCTTTTCAGGTTGTTAATAAATTACGTTGGCATATTCGCAAACGTTTTGATATTAAAAAAATTAAGGTGGGTCATGCTGGTACTTTAGATCCTTTAGCTACAGGATTATTAATTATTTGTACTGGTAAGCAAACTAAGAACATTAACGAATATCAAGGGCAAGCAAAAGAATACACAGGTACTATTACTTTAGGTGGTACTACACCTAGTTATGATTTAGAAACCGAAATAAATGAAACTTTCCCTACAGATCATATTACTGAAGAATTAATTCATAAAACAACAGAACAGTTTACGGGGATAATTCAACAAAAACCTCCTATTTTCTCTGCAATTAAAAAAGAGGGTAAACGCTTATATGAATTGGCTAGAAAAGGTGAAACTACAGAAATAAAATCGAGAGAAGTTACTATTTCTGAATTTGAAATTACAAATATTGATGCTAACAATGTTAATTTTAGAGTTGTTTGTAGTAAAGGTACTTATATCCGTTCTTTAGCATACGATTTTGGTGTTGCTTTAAATTCTGGCGCTCATTTATCTGCTTTAAGAAGAACTAAAATTGGGGACTATTCGGTTAATGATGGACTTAGCGTTGCTAATTTTATAAATTCTTTAGAAGTGGAATAGTTTTTGCTTTTTAGAGCAAAAAACATTTACTTCTATGAAAAAATCTTTACTTTTATTTATAATAACTTTAGTTATTAGCTTAAAAATTAACGCTCAAAACGAAAATAAACGTCCTTTTTTTACAACTTCTTTAAGCACAACCTTTGGAATTAATCAAGATTATAAGTTAAGTGAAGAAGGAAATGGTCCTTTTATTGAACCTAAATCTATTTTACTAAGAACTGGTTTTGGATATCAATTTAACAATCGTTGGGCTTCCAGTATTAACATTGGTTATGACCATCATTTTTCATATACTATCAACTCTATTCCAATGTACGCTAGTGTACGTTATAATTTTATAAAAAAAACCAGTAGTGCTTATTTTATTGAATCTAGTTATGGACAAATGTTTCGACCTTCTAACAGATTTTCTAATGGCAACTATTACAAAGTTGGTCTTGGAATTCTTTCGTTAAGTAATAATAGTTGGAACGGAATGATTCGTTTAGATTTTCACCGAAAAAAAATAGCACAATTCAGAAACGGAAATTTGGACAGCGTTTCTCTTGGTATTGGTTTCACGTTTTTTTAATGTTTTTTATAAAAAACGGTTATACCAGCTCTCAGTAATAGGCACTTCCCAATAGTTTTCTAATTCATGTTTTGTTTGAACTAAATTATCAAAAACTATAGTTTTGCCTGTTACTGCTTTATTTTTAATTAGCTTTTTAAAATCTTTTAATTCTTTATATTGAGTATATTCTCCTTGTTTAAAACAAACATTCATTTTATCTAACAATTCTACATCATATTCTTGTTGTAATTGCAATACAAAACCTACCTGCTTGTCAATCTCCACATTAGACAAGAATGTACTAGCTTCTACTGAAAAAATAATAAACCTATTGTACTTTAATTCAAATGAAACTTTAAAATCTTCATCCTCTGATTTCCATTCTTCAGAAAATGTTTTCAGTTTCTCTTTTAAACCTTCGATTTCTTGTGAATAAAACTTTCTACTAGATGGATAAATCCAAACTTTTGCTTCTTCTGATAACGTTTTGAAATCTACTAACATAATTACTTTTCTAAGCGGCAAATATACAGAAAACAAATCCCCTTTTTGATAAGACTCAAAAAGGGGATTTGTTTTATAATTAAAACGTACTATTTTAATATTGAAAGAATATCTTCTTGCACGTTATTTCCTTTATTTTTATTGTACCAAACCTGTAAATCTTTTTTAAATTCCGCATCAAGACTTCCATGTTCTGTTTTATAATCTACAACCATTTTTGTAGCTACAGTAGGTCTTGGGCCCCAGGTATTTACTATCTCATTTTCTTTATCTAATGCAATCAACTTAGGAATAGACCTACCACCATTCGTTAAAAACTTATCCATTAACTCTAAGTTTTCATCTCTTAGTACCAATTTAAGTTGAATGTTAGGATTCTCTTCTGCTATCTTATTAATAACTGGTAAATTTTGAGCTGCGTCACCACACCAACCTTCAGTTAAAACCAACCATGTTTGTGGTTCTTTTATATCTTTAATTTTAGCAATTGTTTCCTCTGAAATTTTTATAGTTTTATCTAAACGTTTCATTCTTTTATCGTTTAATAAACTATAATTTAATAAATCATCAGATTGAGTTACCCCAGTTGACTTTCCTTGTTCTAATAATTCTTTTACAAGCATTCTATATTCTGAATATGATATAGCTTTTTGCAAACTGCTTTCTATAATTTCTTTCATCTTAATAATCTTGTTATACAACAAATATATCTGTTCCTATTTACATACACAGTAACCTAAGTTACTGAGCACAAAACCGAATGTTATAGACGAAAAGATGAATAAAAACTTACACTTCTTCTAATTTCTGGCTTTCTAAAGATTTTAAGTTGGTTATAATGTCTTTAGTCATAGATGCTAAATCAAATTTATGTTGCCAACCCCAATCTTTTCTCGCTTGTGAATCGTCTATTATTTGCGGCCAGCTATCTGCAATTGCTTGTCTAAAATCTGGGCTGTAAGAAATTGTAAACTCTGGAATGTATTTTTTAATTTCTGCAGCTATCTCTTTTGGCGTGAAACTTATTGCTGATAAATTATAAGAAGTTCTAGTTTTTATTTTTTCAACATCTGCTTGCATAAGCTGTATCGTTGCATTTATAGCATCATCCATATACATCATTGGCAAACGTGTGTTTTCAGACAAAAAACATTCAAAAGTTCCTTTCTTTAATGCATCGAAATAAATATCAACAGCATAATCTGTAGTTCCTCCACCTGGTAATGTTTTCCAACTTATAATTCCTGGATAACGAATACTTCTTACATCTACTCCATATTTTTCGTGGTAATAATTACACCAATGCTCACCAGCAACTTTACTTATTCCGTAAACTGTTGATGGTTCCATAACTGTTTGTTGTGGGGTGTTTATTTTTGGTGATGTTGGGCCAAATGATGCCATTGAACTTGGCCAATACACTTTATTAATATGTTTCTCTCTAGCCAACTCTAAAACAGCTAATAAAGAAGTCATATTCAAATCCCATCCTTTTAACGGATATTTTTCTGCAGTTGCCGATAACATTGCAGCCATTAAGTAAACTTGGTTTACTTTATACTTCTGAATTATTTTTAATATGTCTTCTTGACTAGTAGCATCAATTATTTCAAAAGGACCTGAACTCATCATATCTTCTCCTCCTTCTCTTATATCTGAAGCAATTACATTATCCTTACCATAAATAGAACGTAACTTTTGAGTTAATTCTATACCTATTTGCCCGCAAGCTCCTAAAATTAATATCGTGTCATTCATTTTTAAAAATTCAAAAATATAGTGCTGCAAAGTTATTAAATTTCATATTTCACAAAAAATATTTATCCTTTTTTAACTATCAACAAAACAAGCCCTTAAATAACTGATTACAAACTTATAATTCCTTCTTCATTTATAAACCAAGTAAAATATGTACTTTTATACTTTTAATTTTTGTTTAATGAGATCGTTTTTTATTCTTTTATTTTCTTCTTTATTTATTATTTTTTCTTGTAAAAAAGAGAATTCTCAAAATAAAGGAACTACTATTCAAAAGGCAGATGTTAACACTTCTGTTAAGCACCCTAAATATTCTTTACTTGATGAAGAATCTACAAAAGAAATAAAAAAATGGAAAGAATATTTTATAACTGAAGAATTTGTATCGCACTTTAAAAGTATTAGTCCAACAGAAGCTTTAAATAATGCTATAGAATTAAAGGATCTAACTAAACAATTAAAAGATAGTTTAAACATACAAATATTAAAAACTCCAGCTTTTAAAGCTCGTATAAATGTTTTTGAAAATGAAGTTTTAAGATTAGCTGACATGACATACATTCCTTCTATTTCTTCAAAAGACATTAATGCTCAAGTAGAAAAAGTACTTGCTCTTTTTGGGAGCATGAACGATAAAATAAATACGGTTTATGCTAAAAAACGTTTTGACAAAGCAATTAAATTAGATAGTATATTTAATAATTTTAAATAGTATTTATAGCTTCATACACCAAATTACTTTCAAAACCTCTGTATAATAAGTAATCTGCTACTTTTTTTCTTCTTTTAAACACATTTGTATCAGTTACTAATTTGTTTTTCTTTTCTACCAAACCATATAACGTGGCAATATATTCTTCTTCATCTATTTCTTTTAATGCAGTTTTAATATTATATGAAGAAATGTCTCTCATTTTTAACTCACGAGTTATTCTTTGTTTTCCCCATTTTTTTATTCTGAATTTACCTCTCGCAAAACTTTTAGAAAAACGTTCTTCATTTAAAAAATTCTCTTGTAATAAGTGAAGTAAAATATTGTCTTTAGCTTCTGAGATTAAGTTATACTCTGATAGTTTTTTTTCTACTTCTTTATGACATCGATCTTGATAAACACAGAAACTCTCTAGTTTTCTTTTTATTTCTTCAACCGATATTACTTGTTTCTTCATAAGGCAAAAATAATACCCTATTTCCAGTTATTTAAAAAAGATATTACCTTTTCTTTATAACTCGCTCCTATAGGAATTTCGGTTGAATTCACTTCAATATCGTTTACCGTAAACGCTGAAATTTTATCAATATTAATAATATAAGAACGGTGTACTCGTAAAAAACTCGCATCTTTCAATTCTTGCTCTATTTCACTAATTCTATACTTAGAAACTATTCTTTTATTATTTATGGTATGTATTTTAATATAATCTTTTAAGCTTTCTATAAACAAGATATCATTAATAATTACTTTATGATGTTTATTTCCTGATTTCACTAACATAAAATCATCAACCTCTTTTTCTTTTTTTTCAATTACAGCTGTCTTTTGATCGCTCAAAAATCGTTCAACTGCTTTAAAAAAACGCTCAAATGTTATCGGTTTTAATAAGTAATCTATTACCCCTAAATCATAACTCTCAATAGCATAATCTCTATATGCTGTTGTAAAAATTGTTTTTGGAGGGTTTTTAAGTGTTTTTAAAAAATCTATTCCAGTTAAGTTTGGCATTTTTATATCTAAAAACATCAAATCTACTTCTTGAGTATTTAATATTTCAAATGCCTTTATTGCATTATTACAAGTAGCTACTATTTCTAATGCATCTATTTTTGAAATATGTTTTTCTAACAATTTAATTGCCAAAGGTTCATCGTCAACTACTAAACATTTTACTTTCATATTCTTTTACTCTTGGTTAATATTTAAGCTAACTGTAAATTTATCATCATCTGGCTCAATGTTTAAAGTATAATTATTCCCACAAATTAAATCTAACTGTTTTCTAATATTAGACAACCCTATGCTTTCTTTATTCTTAATTCCATAGTCTTTTGAAACAGTATTGGATATTTTAAATTTAAACATTGAATCTTTACTTAAAACATCTATATCTATTTTTGGAGAACCACTGTCTTCTCCTGCTCCATGTTTAAAAGCATTTTCTACTAAAGATAGTAATATTAATGGTGGAATTTCAATATCATTTTCTATAGTAGTATTCAAAGAAACTTGTAGCCTTTCATCATACCTCAACTTTTCTAATTCAATAAAATTCTTCAATAATTCTATTTCACTGGACAATAACACATACTTTCCATTACATCTATATAATACATGGTCTAAAATTTCCGACAACTTACTAATAGATGTTGATGTTTTTGGTGAATTTATTATTGAAAGTGAATAAATATTGTTTAAGGTATTGAATAAAAAATGCGGATTTAATTGTGCTTTTAACGTTTTTAATTCTGCTTCCGATTTTTCTTTACTTAAACTTAAATCCTTTTCTTTAATTTTCCTATATTCTAAAAAGTATTTTACAAAAAGAAATATTAAAGCTACTGAATAAATACTGGGTATATAACTAACTAACAACTTTCGCCAATCTGTTAATATTTCTAAAAGAGGCTCTTGTGTAAATGGAGGCTTCCTTACCAATTCTTCTCCTACATGTACAATCATTATTCTACCTAAAGCACTAAAAACATAAGATCCTATAATAAATAATAAAACTGCTTTTAGATATTTTCTTTTTAAAAGAAACTTAGGAATTACATAATATGCAAAATAATACGATGCAAGAACTTGTGCAATTAATATGCTACCAAACATTATTAAAATTGCGTATAAAGGATCATTTTCATGCCTTATAACTCCTTTTGGGACATTTAAAAACAACATTGCAATCCAAAACACCACATGTCTTAATGCTCTACTTTTCTGAAAATAACTAATCAACGTATTTATTGTATTCATGTTTGTAAAGATATAGATAGCCTTCTAATTACAGCTACTAATCGACAAACTAACCTTTTCTACACCTAAACATTGCTTTTTATCCCCTTATCATGTTTTTCTATTCGAAAACGCTCAAACGTCGATTTTTTAAACTCGTTTGTCGATTATCAAAATTTCACTTTGTATTCCACCCCATATTTGCCCCATAATTTAAATAACAAACAAAATGAAAAAATTACTGTTCGCTTTTTTACTTATAAGTACTATTTGTGCTTCTGCTCAAATAAAACTTTCTGGTAAAGTAGTTGAAAAAAACACGAAACTCCCTTTAGAATTTGCTACTATAATTTTAACAAATCCTGAAACTAATAATATCATTACTGGAGAATCTACCAATAGTAAAGGTGAATTTTCTGTTAAGGCTAAAAAAGGTTTATATACTATTAAAATCGAATTTATTGGTTTTAAAAGTCATACTATAAATAATTTTTCACTTACCAAAAATCAATCAATACAAACTATATTTTTACAAGAAGATGCTCAAGCATTAGACGAAGTAGAAGTTGTTGCTGAAAAATCTACAACTGAATATAAATTAGACAAACGTATTTTTAATGTTGGTAAAGATTTAATATCGAAAGGAGGTTCTGCTAATGATATTTTAAATAATGTTCCTTCTGTAAGTGTAGGTATTGAAGGTGATGTAAGTCTTCGCGGAAATTCTAACGTTCGTATTTTAATTAATGGAAAGCCTTCTGTTTTAACTGCAAATAACGGATTAGAATCTATTCCTTCTGAAAACATAGAAAAAATAGAAGTTATCACAAACCCATCTGCAAAATATGATGCTGAAGGAACTGCTGGAATTATTAATGTTATTTTGAAGAAAAATAAAAATGGTGGTTTTGGGAGTTCATTACAACTAACTACTGGAATTCCTGACAACCACAGTATCAACTACAATGTAAATTACAAAAAAGACAAATTTAACTTGTTTTCTAACTTTGGGTATCGCTATTTATCGTTTGATGGTAATGGGTATTTAAATAGAACAAATTTCAACAACAATGTAATCACTTCTTTTACTAATAGAACTACAAATACAGATAGAACCCGTAAAACTTTCAATCTTTATTTCGGAAGTGATTATTATATAAATGATCAAAACACGCTAACTTTAAGCTATTATTATAGAAATAATACAAGTAACAATAAAGTTAATTATACGTTTAATTTTTTAGACGAATTAAAACAAGTTGACAATATTCTTACCTCAAAAGAAACGTACAGAGAGCCTCAGAAAGCAAATCAAATTGAATTAAACTACGTAAAAACATTTGCTAAAAAAGGGCAAAAACTTACCGTAAACCTTCAATATGATTTTTGGAATGATGATGAAAATGAATTAGTTGAAGAGCAACAACAATTCCCTACAACCTCTGCTATAAACTTATTAAAAAGTAGAGATATTGAAAGCAGTAAAGATTTCTTATTTCAATCTGATTTTAAATTACCTATTACCAAGAAATCGCACATAGAAATGGGTGTGAAAGGTGAGATTAGAAACATTGATAGTGATTATAAAGTATGGGACAATACTGTTTTAGTAGATAGTCTAAATAACTTATTAAAATATAATGAACGTATCTACGGTGCTTATATTCAATACGGAAATAGAAAAAACAAACTACAATACTTACTAGGTTTACGTGCTGAATATGCTAATACAGGAAGCACAGACAGAAAAGACCAATTTAAAACATCAAAAAACTATACTGATCTATTTCCAACGGCACATTTAACCTATAACTTTAATCAAGCAACCAATATGCAATTAAGTTATAGTAGAAGAATTAGACGCCCTCGTTTTTGGCAATTAAATCCTTTTGGAGGAATCTCAGATAGAAGAAACATACGTATTGGTAATCCAGATTTAAACCCAATGTATACAAATTCTTTTGAACTTGGTTTATTAAAGCGATGGAAAAAAGTCACTTTAAACCCATCTATTTATTACCAAAGAACAACAAATGTATTTGAAACTTTAGTTACTCCCAACTCTTTTGGTGCTTTGATATCAAAACCTATTAATTCTGGTAGAGAAAACAGATTAGGTGCAGAATTAGCAATTAGATATTCTCCTTTTAAATGGTGGCGATTGTCTAGTGAGTTTAATTACTTTTCTTTTGATCAAAGAGGATTATATACTGTTGATGACAGCACTTGGTCTACTCGTTTAAACTCTAGAATGAAATTCTCTAAATTAACAATTCAATCTAGTTTTAATTACCGTGGAGAAAGGCAAAGTGGGCAAATTTTTACGGAAGCCCAATACAGAGCTAACATTGGAATCAGTAAAGATTTTTTAAACGATAAAGCTACTGTTACCTTAAATATGAATAACATCTTAGATTCTAGAGTAAGTAAACAATTAATTACTGGAGAAAACTATACAACAAATAGTTATAACAGACCTATAGGTAGATTTACATCCGTAACTTTTACGTATCGTTTTAATAGAACAAAAAAAGATAGAGATCGTTTACCTGATTAGAAAAATTACATAAACTTCAAAATAAAAAGGGCTAAAAGTAAATTACTTTTAGCCCTTTTCTACAGTTAACAAAAATTAATTATAAACTACGTAACCACATTTTAAATTTTGTAATTAAATAGAATAATATTGGCACTACAATTAAGGTTAAGAATGTTGCAATGAATAATCCGTAAATTACTGTCCATGCTAATGGTCCCCAGAAAATTACGTTATCACCACCCATATAAATATGAGGATTAAACTCACTAAACAACGTGAAGAAATTTATATTAAATCCAGTTGCTAACGGAATTAACCCAAGAATGGTAGTAATTGCTGTTAATAATACTGGACGTAAACGAGCTTTTCCTCCTCTAATAATTGCTTCACCTAAAGTTTCTATATCTACAAAATCGCTTTCTGCTATTCCATTTTCTACTTTCTTTCTATCAATTAATAGTTGCGTATAATCTAACAGTACCACTCCATTGTTTACCACAATACCTGCTAATGAGATAATTCCCATCATAGTCATCATAATTACAAATGGCTTCGCTGTTATAATTAGTCCTCCAAAAACACCTATTAAACTTAAAAAGATAGCTAGCATAATAATTCCTGGTTTAGAAACCGAGTTAAATTGGAAAATTAAAATCAAGAAAATTAATCCTAACCCTGAGAAAAATGCTCCCATTAAGAACTTCATTTGTTTCATTTGTTCTTCAATCTGACCAGTGTAATCTATTTTTACAGTAGTTGGCTGTTCTGTAAAGGATTTCATTTCTTTTTGAATTTGCTCAACTATTGCATTAGCATCTGTATATCCTGGTGCTAGTGCTGAGTATACTGTTACTACTCGTTTAGATTGCTTATGCTTAATAGCACTGTATCCTGAAGCATTAGTTTGTTTTGCTACTGCTGACACAGGAATTTCCTTAATTTGACCAGAGGCCATGTCTCTAAACGTTATTTTCTGATTGAAAATAGCACTTTTATTATATCGATTGTCTTTATTAAAACGTACATAAATATCATAATCTTCACCATCTTCTTTATAAATACCCGCTTTAGATCCAAAAATAGCATTACGTAACTGACCACCTACTTGAGATGAGCTTACTCCTAATTCTCCAGCTTTCTTACGATCAACATTTACCAACATAGATGGTTTAGACTTATTTACATCTATCTTTAACTCATCTATTCCTTCAATACTTTTTGAATTGATAAAGTCACGCATTTTCTCTGCGGTGTTAATCAACTCTGAATAATCTTTCCCTTCTAATTCAATATTAATAGGATATCCTGCTGGCGGACCTACCGCTTCTTTTTCAACAGAAATTGCTAGACCTGGATAAATACCTTTTAAAGCTTCCGTTACTTTCTTTTGTAACTCTTTACTGTCTTTTCCTCTACGATACTTATACTCACGCATAGAAGCAGTAATTTTTCCTCTATGTGGCATTTCTGCTGTAGAACCTCCATCCGTTTGTGGATTTCCAGACCCTGCACCTACCTGAGAAACAACACTTTCTACTAAGAAATTATAGTCATTATCCATGTATTCAGCAGAATTCAATACTTTATACACACGCTCTTCCAAATCTTTCATAATCAGATTTGTTTTTTCTATATCCGTTCCTTGTGGGTATTCGATATAAACAATAATCTGATTAGGCGTATTGTCTGGGAAGAATTCTACTTTAGTTCTTTTCTCCTCTATTGATTTTCCAAAACCACCAAAAGCAAAAAATAATAATAAAATAGTTGCTACTGTAATAGCATAAGGTCTCCACCCTTTCAAAGCTCCACGTAACATTTTCTCATAAAAACGCTCCCAACGTGGTAATACGTTATTTTGAAAAGCATTTGCCCAAGGTCTAAGCGCCATTCTGTACACCCATAACATAATTGCTGTAAATACCATAATGGTACCTAAAGCTCTATAAGGGCCTCCAAAAATGATAATTAACAATCCTATCACTACCATAATAGATGAAATAGTAATAATTCTTTTTAAAGGCATACCCTTGTCTTCAACACTCATAAGTTGCGACACCATTACCGAGTTAAAGAAAATCGCAACAAATAAAGATGAACCTAATACTACCGATAATGTTACTGGGAAGTAAATCATAAACTGTCCCATTACTCCTGGCCACATTCCTAATGGTATAAATGCTGCTACTGTAGTTGCTGTTGAAATAATAATTGGAAATGCAATTTCTCCAATACCTTTTTTAGCTGCTTCAATTCGAGGCATACCTTCATCCATTAGACGATATACGTTTTCAACAACCACAATTCCGTTATCCACCAACATTCCAAGTCCCATAATTAACCCGAAAAGAATCATGGTATTCATGGTGTATCCCATCCAACTTAATATCATTAAAGACATAAACATCGACATTGGAATTGCAAAACCTACAAATAGTGCATTTTTAAATCCGAGGAAGAACATTAGAACTAATACTACTAAGATTACCCCAAAAATAATATTGTTTACTAAGTCATCTACCTGGCCAATTGTTTTTGACGACTGGTCATTTGCAATAGTCACTTTTAAGTTACTAGGAAATACATCTTTTCTAGCATCTTTAACTATTTTTTGAATTTTCTCAGCTGCTTCAACCATATTTTTACCAGAACGTTTTTTTACATCTAGCATTACTACGGCTTCTCCAAACTCACGTGCATACGTAGTTTTATCTTTATCTTTAAAAGATACTTTTGCAATATCCTTTAAATAAATAGAGTTTCCTTTTTCAGACTTAACTACAAAACTTTGTAACTCTTGAGGGTCTTCTATTTCTCCTAAAATTCGAATAGTACGACGTTGTCCACTTGCAATTAAATTACCTGCAGACATGGTTAAGTTTCCTCCGTTTACCGAATTGATAATATCTTGAAAGCTTACTTGAGCTGCCATCATTTTATAAATATCTACAGCAATCTCTACTTCTTTCTCTTCAGCACCACGGATATCTACTTTTTTGATTTCGTCTAAATCTTCTATTTCATCTTCTAAATACTCACCAAATTCTTTTAATTTATCTACTGGGTAATCTCCAGAAATATTAATATTTAAAATTGGCATTTCTTCAGACATACTCAATTCAAACACATTAGGTTCTACTTTAGCTCCATTAAATGTTGGCCAATCTTCTCCTGATGTTTCTTGATCTATCTCATCTTTTACTTTTTGTTTTGCTTGATCTACTGATATATTTTCATCAAACTCAACCACCACCATCGAGTAATCTTCTTGTGATGTTGATGTAACTTCTACTACATTACTTACCGTTTTTAATTTATCTTCTAACGGATCGGTAATTAGTTTTTCTATATCTTCAGCTGTATTTCCTGGGTATACAGAACTAATATATATTTTAGTTTCTCTAATCTCTGGGAAATTTTCTCTTGGCATACTTAAAAAGGCAGAAATACCCATGATAAGTATCATAACCATCATTACATAAATGGTTGTTTTGTTATTAATAGCCCAAGAGGATAAACCGAATTCTTTATCGACTTGTTTTTTTTGTTTTTCAGTCATTTTAACTTGTAGTCTTTAGTTGATTATTTTCCTTGAGAAACAGTTAAGATTTTTACTTCTTGTCCATCTTTTACACTACGCGCTCCTTCTTCTACAATTTGAGCTCCATTTTCTACACCCGTTAAAACTTCAATAACATCCCCTTGTGTTTTTCCTGTAGTGATAATTGACTGTTTTGCAACACCTTTTTTATCTTTTACATTTTTTACTAAGTAGATATATTGCTCTCCTTTTGCATTTTCAGAAATAATACTTTGTGGTATTAAAATAGCGTTTGGATTAGAGTAATCGTTAATTTTTAGCTTAGCAGTTAAATTTGGTTTAATACTTCTATCCTTATTAGGAACTCCTATTTCTACTTTAAAAGTTCTATTCGCTGGATTAATGAAATTTCCCGCTTGACGAATTTTAGAGTGTAACGATTTTCCTAAGATTGGAAATTCTACCTCTACATCTTTTCCTTTTTTAATAGACGTAATATAACCTTCAGGAACATCTGTTTCAATATACATATCTCCTAAGTTTACAATTCTGAATATTTCTGATCCCATTCCTGGAGCAACTACTGTTCCTTGCTCTTTAATTACATCATCGATAACTCCTGTAAATGGTGCTCTAATTACTGACTTTCCTAATTGTCTTTTTAATTGACTTACTGCATTTGTCTGTGCTTCATATGTAGTTTTAGCTTGTAAATACTGAATCTCAGAACCTATTTTTTGCTCCCACAATCTTTTTTGACGCTCATAAGTAGTCTTAGCTAAAGCTGTTTGTGCCTCTACTTGCGCTAATTGATTTCCTAAACCTCCATCATCTATTTTAGCTAACGTTTGTCCTTTTACTACTCTTTGTCCTTCTTTTACATAAATACTCACTAACTGCCCAGGCATTTCTGGATATACTAAAACATTTTGTTTAGTTTGTACAGCTCCTTGTAATTCTAAATAGTGATTAAAATCTTCTGTTTTTGCAGAAAACACCGTAATTAAAGGCACTTTTTTGTTGGTATCTAATTCAGAAATTTTATCATTTAATTGTTTTATCTCTGCTGCTAACCCCTGTTGCTTAGTATCTAGCTCAGCTTTTTTTGTTCTTATTTGAGCTAAATCATTAGTAGCTATTACATCTTGAATAGACTGTTCTTTACTGCCTCCACAAGAAACTAAAAGAACGGTTAGTACTACTATTGAATATATTTTTCTCATTATAGTTGATTTTATTTTAATGGTGTGTTTAATGCGTTATCTAACTTAGCTTTATTGCTAATTATATTTAATATTGATTGTAAATAATTGTTTTGTTGTGAGTATAATTGATTACGTGCTGATAGCAAATCAATACTTGTAGTTACCCCTTCATCAAACTTTATCTTTTGCTTGCGTTCAATACGTGTTGCCAATGCTAAATTTCTTTTAGCAGTTTCGTAATTCGCTATACTTAATTGATAATTACTTTGAGCTTGTTCTGCTTGTAAGTTTAATCGCTGCTTAGTTTCAGCTAAACGAATATCGGCACTTTCTAATGCTATTCTTGTTTGTGCTGTTTTAGCACTTCTTCCTAAACTACTAAAAATTGGAATGTTTATCCCTACTCCAAAAACTGATGTAGAAATCCAATCTTGAGATGAATTAAAAAAATTAAAATTATCTGCATTCGCTAATCTTGAATAATTAATAAAAGCATTCACACTTGGTAAAGCTTTACTTTTCTCTAATCTCATTAACAAACGTTTACTTTCTCTATCATTTTCAGCGATTCTAAAATCAATATGATTGTCAAGATCAAAATTTTGTGATAATAAATTTAAATCGGTATTATTTAAAACTAAATCTTCTAACCTATCTGTTAACTTTAACTTCGTATTAATAGGGTTTCCTAGAGACAAGTTTAACATCTGATAAGCAATCTCTTGATTTCTATCTGCATTACGTTGTTGACTAATAATATTTCCTTGCGTAATTTCAAATTGTTCTACTGTTTCCTCTTCAGTTAGCCCTTCTTTAAAACCTTCTTTTGCACCTTTTAATTGGCGATCTACTGTTTTTTTATTCCCTTTTAAAATTTCAATACGCTCTTCTGCAACTAAAACATTTCCATAAGCATTAATTACTGCTTCGCGAGTTGATAATTCGGTTTTTTCTTTCGCCTGTTCAGAAATTTTTAAATACGTTTTTGCAGCTTGTAGTCCTACCAAATAAGATCCATCAAATAATAACTGACTTAAGGTAACTGTACCTGTAACATTGTGCTTTGCTCCAAAATCTACTGTTCCATCTCCGTTAAAGTCAACCCCTGGAAATTGTTGTTTTAAATTATTTTGGTAATTAACAACTCCATTAATTTGAGGTAATCCAGTTGCTGTAGTTTCCCATTTACGCTTTTTTGCTGCCTCAATATCGTTCAAAGCAACTTTGTTGTTATAGCTGTTTTTTACTGCATAGTGTATGGCTTCCTTCAAAGACAAACTCATTTCTTTTTCTTGAGCTTTAATACTCATTGTAAAAAAGAATATGCAAACTGCATAAATTATTTTTTTCATGTATTTCTAATAGTTTTGTATGTGGTGTTTTATTTTTTTGCTCCTTTTTTTTAATAAATATCTTTTAAGCAACACCTAATAATAATTCCTTAAAACATTTATTAACAAGCTTACTTCTTATTGTTCTGCTATCCTTGCAGCTACAACTAGGAAAATATTTTTAATTATTAATCTTCTTTCATTAAATGTAATTATATAGCGTTGTTTTTTAATTCCCTTTCTAAAATGTCCAATCCTTTTTTAGTTGCAATAGCTCTAATGTGATATTCTAAAATTTCGTATTCAATTTTCATTAATTCATCCATTCTTTCACCATAATAATCGCTTTCAAAAACTCCGAATATTAAAGTGAAGTAAAAATTTGTTACTAATTCTTTCTTTATCTCAGACCTATACAATCCTTGTTCTATTCCTTTCTCTAAATTATCACTATTACAATCTCGAAACATACAAACTTCTTTTTCTATAAGATTTGCATAAGATTCTGGATAATACTTTTTCAATTGAAACATTGGAGATGTTTTAGCATTTTTAAACATCTCTTTAAAAACTGCTTTTACAGCAAACTCTTCTTCAATTGCATTATACTTTTGTTCTTTTATAAACAGAATAGTATCGTCAATTGCTTTCTGAACTGCTTCTATAGAAGCATCTACTAAATCGGATTTGTTTGAAAAATACTTATAAAGTGTTTTCTTAGATATTGCCAATTCATTAGCAATATCATCCATTGTTACGCTTTTAAACCCATAATTTAAAAACATTTGTCCGGCCTTTTCTAATATTTTATCTCTCATAATTCTGGGCAAAGATACACTAGGAAACTTTAGAAACAAAAAAAGTTTCCCAAGTTTTAATGTTTTTTTAACATTCTCTTAAGTATAGAATTTAAGTTTACCTTATTTTTACAAAAAATTTTAGATTTGGACATATTACAATATCAATCAGACTTTTTATCTTATTTAGAATCTCAAAAAATTGTTAAAGAACCAAAGAACCTTTACCAACCTATAGATTATATTTTACAATTAGGCGGAAAAAGAATTCGACCTATATTAACACTTATTGCTTCAAATATTTTTTCTGGGAATTACACTCAAGCAATGCCTGCTGCATTAGCTGTTGAAGTTTTTCATAATTTCACATTAGTTCATGACGATATTATGGATGATGCTCCTTTAAGAAGAGGTCATGAAACTGTTCATGAAAAATGGGATATTAATACTGGAATTTTATCTGGTGATGCTATGTTAATTTTAGCATACCAATATTTTGAAAATTACCCTCCTACAGTTTTTCAAAAACTTGCACAATTATTTAGTAAAACTGCTCTTGAAGTTTGTGATGGACAACAATTAGATGTTGATTTTGAAACTAGAAACGATGTTACCATTGAAGAGTATATTAAAATGATTACTTTAAAAACTTCTGTTTTGGTTGCTGCTGCTTTAAAAATGGGAGCTATTGTTGCCGAAACTAGTGAAGAACAAGCTCAACATTTATACAACTATGGTTTAAACCTTGGTGTCGCTTTCCAATTACAAGATGATTATTTAGATACTTATGGCGATCCTGAAACTTTTGGGAAACAAGTTGGTGGAGATATCATTGAAAACAAGAAAACTTTTCTTTATTTGAAAGCTTTAGAAGTGGCTAACAATGGAGATAAAAAGAAACTTTTCACTCTTTACAATGAAAATCAAAAAAATATTTCAGAAAAAATAAAGACTGTTTCTACTATTTTTTCTGACAATAATATACCTAATTACACACACGAACTTATTGAGTATTACACTAATAAGTCTTTTGAAAGCTTAGCCCACTTAAACATTAGTGATGCTGCCAGAAAGGGCTTACGTTTGTTTGGTGAAAATTTAATGAGTAGAAAAGTGTAAAAAATTGCATTTTATCCAAAAAAGTTTTTATTTTTGCATCCCAATTTAACCGGTCCTATAGCTCAGTTGGTTAGAGCACCTGACTCATAATCAGGTGGTCCGAGGTTCGAGTCCTCGTGGGACCACCATTAAAGCTTCACTTTTTGTGAAGCTTTTTTGTTTATTAATAATTTATTTTCAAGTATCAAACCCCTTCGTTACTTTTTTATTATAAATAAAAAACTTTCAAAAAATTAACAAACTTATTTTTAGACAAAAAAATTTTATAATAATTGACAATTCTTCCTAAAAACGTAAACAACTAATAAAGAAACCTTTAAATAGTTAACAAAATTTTAGATATTTTTTAATTATTTATTATATTAGTAGCAGAAACCAAAAAAACCTACTATGTATCAACAACATAAGATCCCTTAAAACACTTTTTTGTTTTAACTCGTTCAAATAATTAAAACAACATTAACATCTAACAACAATTAAATTTTTTCACATGAAGTCCCCACCAAGAAATTTATACGATTCCTAAAAGCTGTTCCTTAAAAACATCTTTTTCCTAATTTTTTCTTTCCTCTTATTAAACGATAACCTTCCTCAATAGAAATATTTTTATTGAAAAGGAATTAGTTATACTCGTTCATAATTCTGTACACTTATTTTAAATAAGTACATGAACACTATATATCTAAATAACAATATATTATTAATTAAAAACAAAAAATTACTCAAACCTAAAAAGCTTACTACTCAAAAACAGTCCCCCAGACATGAGAAAAAACCACATAAACAAGTTGTTTGTATACACATTACAAACATTTATTATTATACTTTTATTATGCTCAAATATCTCAAAAACATGGGGTACCGAAAAAGAAACTATAAAAGAAAATACCGAACCTAAAGTTCATTTTATAACCAATACAGAAAAAGAAAATTTCTATTTAATCAAAAACTACAATACTACTCCTGTAAAAAAGAATAGCTCATTAATTTCTCCTTTCTTATTTGCTGCACCAACCATAGATTTAAATACTATAACCGACGGAAATAATTATGATTTTCAAATAAACCCTTCAGCTACCAACTTAGTGTACCCAACCACTGTTAGTCCAACAGTAACATCAGACTTAGGTATTTCTAGCGCTGTTATTACTTTTTCAAATATTTTAGACAGCCCTAATGGTGAAAGATTCGTTATTAACAAGCCCCCCTTTGAAACATTCTACTTTAACAATCCATTAGATACAAGAGATTATCCTATAGGAGGTTCAACAATTAGAGTTACTCAAACTTCAAGTACAACTTTTAGTATTACAGAAACATCAAGTAATCCAATTTCAAACTCTGATTTTTCTACTTTTTTAGGCACTCTTTATTATGGGAATGTAGAATCACCATATACGGATGGGATACGTACTATGGATATTACTATTACGGACACTAATGGACTAACCGCTAGCGCACAAACTACAATAAGATTATTTACGACTCCACCTGTAGCTGTTAATGATACAAACTCTGTAATGGCAAATTCAACAACAACAATCGCAGGAAATGTATTAACAGACGGGACAAATGATTCAGGAACTACAGCGATTTCTGTTACAGAAGTAAATGTATATCCATCTAAAGTAGGAAATTCATATGCAACTCTATATGGTAGTATCACTATACAATCTGATGGAAGTTACCTATATGATGTAGACGAAGGAAATTCTTCAATTACAGGCTTAAGAAGTGGTGAAAGTATACAAGATATAATATCCTATACAATAGAAGACACTATAGGGATTAAAGACTATGGCTATTTAACAATAACAATTAATGGGGTAGATGAAGCTCCCAATGCTATTGACAATAGTGATTCAATTACAGCATTTGTAGATGCTAGTACTTCTGGAAATGTAATTACCGATGCCAGTACAGGTGGTACAGATTCTGTAGATAGAGGATTATCTACATTAGTTTGGGAAAATGAATTTCCAGAAGGATCGTTTTTTATTGGTTTATCTAATCCTATTAGTGGAGAATCAAAAGTTGTAGATGGAGTTACATTAAATTTTACATCTACAGATCCAGATGGAATAGGTATAGCAAATCAAAACCAAGTAGTCTATAGAACAGATACCAATGGTGGACATACTGGTTATTTAGGCTATGCAATTGACGCTACTACCAATCCATCAGATGATACCGTTTTAACTATTGATTTTGATCAACCAGTCTTTAATTTAGGATTTCTTGTAGTTGATATAGACTATTCACAAGGAACAACATGGCAAGATCAAATTAAAATTGAAGGAAGCTTAAGTGGTGTCAATTCAACGTATCAATATGTAACAACAGGAGGTGTAGTAGATGCAGGAAGTAATACTTTTTATGGTATAGGTAGCGCTATACCCGACGATGCAACAGGTAATATAAATGTATTCTTTGATCAACCAATTAACCAACTTAAATTAAGTTATAATTACGGTCCTCATGCTACAGATACTGATCAAGGAGGACAAATAGCTGGTATCTCAGATATATACTGGGAAGGAGCAAGTTCAATTGTAGTTTTAAAAATAGGAACAACATCAGGAAACTTAAGTGCATCTAATTTAGGGACATCATACGCAGGAACCTATGGTACAATTATAGTAAACTCAGATGGAAGTTATGAATATATTGTCGACACAACAAATCCAGCGGTAACTGCATTATTAGTAGGACAAACATTAACAGATAATTTTGTATATGAGCTTTCAGATGGTACAAATCAAGATATTGCAAACTTAGTCATAACAATTAATGGATCTGGAACAGATTCAGATGGAGATGGAAAAGCTGATAAAATAGATTTAGATGATGATAATGATGGTATACTAGATACTGATGAATCATTAGATTGTAGCAATTCAATTAACTTAACCGGAATAGAATCAACACTAACATCAAGCAGCTATTATGACGAACTAACCCAAAAAATAATAGATGTTACCATTGCCACTACAGGCACAATAGATGAGGGAAATGCTAACGGAGATATTTTAATAACCCAAGGAGGCACCGTAACATTTTCTTTCTCTTCTCCTGTTACAATTTCATTAAAACATGAAGTTGGCATAACAGGGAATTTCGATGCAGGTGACACATGGGAATTAACATCTACAGGAAATTTTACAATAGTAGATCCTAATAATGATCTATCAATTAACTCTAATTCTTCTGGAGTATTAAATTTTGATGCTTTGGGAACTTCTGTCGCTTCAGAATCATGGGAATTAACCACTACTACAACATCATTAAAACTAGATTTAAAAACAGGAAACACAAAATCTCCCATAAATTTAGCACTAATTTGTGGAGGATTTTTAGACACTGATAACGATACAATTCCAGATCATTTAGATACAGATTCAGATGGAGATGGATGCTTTGATGCTATAGAAGGAGATGAAAATGTAAACATAACTAATCTAACTTCAGGCAGAATAAGTGGAACTATAAATACTAATGGAGTTCCTAATTTAGTAAATTCAGGAGGAACTGCAGACTCAGGGAATGATCAAGGACAAGCCATTGGAACAAGTAGAGTTGTAAACGCAACACCTAATTTAGTAATAACCAATCCTACAACAGTATGTACACCTTCCACAGTAGACATAACTACTCCTGCAATTACAACAGGAAGTACGTCTGGCACATTAACATATTGGACAGATGCATCTGCAACCAACACATTAGCAACACCAACAGCTGTTACAGCAGACACTTATTACATAAAACTAACTTCAGCAAGCGGATGCTATACTATAAAATCAATTACTGTAACTGCCGACACCAATCCAGGAGCAGCCCTAAACACAACCACCACCACTGCCATTTGTGAGAGTACTACCAAAACATTAGTCGGTAGTCCAGCAGGAGGAACTTGGAGCGTGGAGTCAGGAGGCGGAAGTATCTCAGGAACCACCTATACACCAGCAAATATTACCAGTGATACTAACGTAACCATACGTTATACCATCCCTGCCAATGGAAGCTGTTCAGCAACAACGGCAGATGTAAGTTTTACCGTAAACTCAGATCCAGGAGCAGCCACCAATACAACTACCACCACTGCCATTTGTGAGAGTACTACCAAAACATTAGTCGGTAGTCCAGCAGGAGGAACTTGGAG
>NZ_CANLTU010000005.1 GCF_947494125.1 uncultured Tenacibaculum sp. | reverse complement strand
TCATCTTCTGAAAGTTTCTCTTTTTTATTTTCTGTATTGTATAAAGTATAATCTAAGCCTTTTCTTTCTACAACAATTAAATCTTTTCCTTGCGCTGTATTTACTTGTGCTATAAAACAATCTGGTAATTGTAAAAGTGTTTCTGTATTTACAGGTACATCCGCTGCAACATTTTCAATATTAAAATGATCTAACACTCCTGTTATAGCATGTAAACTTGGGTAGGAAGGATGACTTTGTATTTGAAATGATAATTCTTCTTTATCAAAAGATATGCGATTTCGGCGTAATAATTTCTGTACTAAATTTATTAATGTGTCTTTCAAAAGTATTTAATGTTAGGTTATATAGCAATACTAAAAAAAACTATTTTTTAGTGAAACTTCCGTGTTAAAATAAAATGTAAGTAATTTGTTATATTCCAAATTTATTTTTCTTCATAGCGATTTTTTTAAGTATTACTTTTAATTTAGTTCAATACTTTGCTATTTGTTACCCCTTTTTATCTAAATAGCATCAAATTTGTTTTTATAGCAAGATTCCCATTGTAAAGCGATTTTTTCTTTTTAAACGTCATTTTTAATACAGTTCAATGCTTTATTATTTGTTACCCTTTTTTTTTGAAAAAAAATAAAAAAAACGACAGGCCTAAAATAATAGGAAGTAAATAGTGGAAATAATTTGTTTTAAAAGTAGCGGTAGTATCACCAATTAAAACAAAGGAAGCCCAGTAATATGGAGATTTTTCAGATAATGAATGCGATTGTAAATAAGTTCTTTTCGCATTACTTAAAGCATCAATTTTAGATTGTTTCTTTTTTAAATTGGTATAAAAATTTTCCATTAAAAAAGATGTAGAGGAGTCATTAACACTCCAAAGAGAGGAAATTACAGCGTTAGCTCCAGAATAAAAGAAACCTCTAGCCAAGCTTAAAACACCTTCTCCTTTTTTAATTTCTCCTAAATTGGTTTCGCAAGCACTTAAAACAACTAAATCAGCATTGTTTTTGTATGTGTATAATTCGTGTAATTCGAGTTTTTTATCGTGAAAATTAATAAAAGGATTTCCTTTTGAGCTTGCATGTGTTGCAAGGTGAATGATTTTAGATTGAGAGCTTTGTTTTATAAAGTTTTCTTTATTAGCATCAACATGTGTATAAATATCTCCGTCTAGTAAACTGTTAATATTCGTTATTTCGTTGTTTGAGTATTTTAAAGAAGATTTTTGAGAGTTTTTAAAATCAATAGGAGCAAAACCAATAAAATCTGTTGTTGTTTCTCTTCTAAGAGTAGAATTAAACGCAGAAAAAGAAACAGAATAAGCATAACTAATATTACATTCTTCTATTAAATAACGTAGTTCTTTTTTATTGATATTTAAAGCTTCAAAAGGAATGTTTTCAAGGTTTATATCAGGAACTATAGTTATGTTTTTACTTTTAATAAGTTCTCTAATCTCTTTAGAAGGAAATAATAATTCATATAGAGAAGCGGAATTTTTTTTAAAATTATCAAGCTCATTTTTTTTAACCAGAGGTTTAGAAATAAGTGTTTTATAATCTTTTAGTAATTTTAAAACTCCTGTAGCATCTTTGATTTTAAAAGGGATGTTTTTTTTATTTGTGATTAATAAGCCAAACAAAGCAGTTTTTTCTTTTCCATAAATTAAGTGATTCAAAGCATAAGATATTATAATTTCATTACTAGGTAGCTGTTCTGTTACTTGATTTAAAGAAATTAATATTCTATTTTTTTTAGAGGCATCGTATTGAGGATATATTTTCTTGATAGAGTCTTTAAAAAAAGTATATTTTTCTTTTAAGTTAAATAGCGAATCTTTTATTTGATTAGTTGTGTTATTGTTTTCTAGTTGTAGAATACTTTTTTTGAAAGCAAGATCTTTATTCGCTACTTTGAAAGGGAGTTTAAAGTTTTTAATACTACTACTAATATCTGTAGCTAATAAAAAAGCTTTATTTTTTTCTATAAAATTAAACATTAAAGAACCATTGTTAAGTAATTGAGATATATGCACGCCAAGCGTATATATGTCAGAAACCACTTGCCTCCATAAAAAATGAGTATCATTTTCTGTACTATACTCTATGGTTATCGCAATTAATTTATCTGCAACATTAACTGTTTTAAGAGCTTTATTTAAGTATTCAGAATTTTTAGTTTTTCTATATAGATGAATTAAAATTTCTATTTTACTTTTTATAGCTCTGACTACATTTCTTTTTTCTAAAATTTTTAGTAAAGAATTATTTGATAATGAAGGAATGGTTTCATTCTTATTAACATTAAAACTAACATTTAAAGATCTTTTTATGTTTTTTAAAGCTTTAATGTAATCTTCTTTTGAGGTATAATAATTAGCTAAGTTCCTGTAAGTTTCAGATGTTATTGTTTTTAACTTAACATTAAATAGAGAACTTTGTTTTAAAAAATACAAGCAACTATCATTTCCTTTATTAAAATAAAGCTCTCCTAAATTAAGGTAAGAATTTGCTTTAACTAATCTATTGTTTTCTAATAAAGCTCTATTTAGATTTTTAGTATAATAATATTTAGCTTTTTTGTAGTTATAGGAACTTTTAGAAGCATACAAGTTTGCTAAATTAACATTTAGAGAGTAAAATTTAATAGGGCTTTGTAATTCGGGTTTAACATTTAATATACTATCTGCTACTTTTAAATAAGAAATTCCTTTCTTATTACTTTTGTTAGTTCCTATTTCTTTACAAACACGTGAAAAAACAATAGAAAGAGAGATGAAGTTTCTTAAAGGAGCATGTTTTTTCATTAAAGGAATACCCTTTAAATAATAATTAAAAGATTTATATAAATCTCCAGTTGCTCTATAGCATTTTGCTAAGGCACAATATGATTGTGCTTTTTTTAAAGGGAAGTCATTGGTTTTTATAGCTTTTGAATAATATATAATTGCATTTTGATAGTCTTTTAACCTGTAGTAAAATTTACCTAGATTATATAATGCATTACAATAAATACTATCTTTTTTAATGAGATTTTGTTCAATAGTATTTATTTCTATTTTCCCATATTTTATAGCTAAAGGATAGTCTTTCTTTTTTTTATAAAAATAAAAAGAAATATCATGAGCAATCTTTGCATAGTTGCCATTTTTTATTTGAATACTATTTAATATACTATCCCCTTTTTTTTCCGTATAAGTTTGTCCACTTGCATTAAAAGAAATAAAAGAAATAAAAAAGAGAGATAGTATATTTTTCATGTTTTTATTGTCCTATGTTAGTTGGGTCTATTGGTAATGGGCCTAAACAATCAAAGATATTTAAAGAATGAGCAAATATGTTAGGGCATTGACCTATTTTTATATGTAATTCTTCTTCGGTAATCGTTTTAAAAGAAGAATCATAAACAGTTTGTTCTAATACTTCATCATCATCATCACCTTCATACCCGATATCTGTAGTTGGTTGTATTATTATTCTTAAATTAGAAAAGGTTATTACTTCCACATTAGGGTTATTAGGACATGGAGTAATTTGGTTTATTATAGATCCTAAACTGCTTGCAATACAGGATCTTGTTTGAGATTTTTGCAAAGGAGTTGTTCCGATAGGAAACATTATTAATACTTTATTAGTGTATTGTATTGTAGTTTCTTTTGTAATATTTTTCTTATAGTTTGTTGCTAAATTAGTATTAGTTTTTGCAATAAAACTACAGGTTAAAAAAGCTAAAAATAATAGCGTGATTTTGAATGTTAAATTCAATTTTTTCATAATATAAAATATTTTGTTTTCTTACTTTCTTGTTCCTAAGAACAAAAAATGTTACCCGTTTCAAATATAAAAGTTTATTTTAGCCTATCAATAATTATTTAAAATAATGGGAGACGTTTTTTTAAAAGCACTTATTGATGGGGACTCTAAGAAAATAAATATAATTTATCAAGAGAATTTTACTTCTGTAAAAAAATTTGTGCTTCAAAATAAAGGAGGAATTGCAGACGCTGAAGATATTTTTCAGAAAGCATTACTCCAAATTGCTGTTAGATATAAGAAAGAGAAATTTCAAATAAAATCTAGTTTTAATGCATATTTATACACCGTTTGTAAAAACTTATGGCGTAGAGAGTTAAATAAACATAAAAGCAAGGTAACAAATGATGAAATTGTTGAACTGGTAAGTGAAGAGCGAGATAATTCCTTAGCTTATTTAGAGTTAAAAAGGCAGGAGCTTTTTGTTGAAAAACTAGATAAGATTTCTGAAAATTGTAGAAAAATATTATCGTATTTTTTTGCAAAAGTGCCCTATGCAGAAATAGTAGAGAGTACAGAGTATAGTTCGGAAACAGTAGTAAGACAACGTGTTTTTAAATGTAAGAAAAAACTTACAGAATTGATTAAAGAAGATAAAAGGTATAATTCATTAATAGAATTATGAGTTTAGAAGAAGATATATTAATCGAAAAATATTTAAAAAATCAACTTTCAGAAGATGAAAGAAAAGGTTTTTTAGAGCAAATGTCTGTGGATGCTAGCTTTAAAGAAAAAGTAGTTTTTGAAAAAGAACTTTTTGAAACATTAAACGAAAATGATTGGAGTTTTTCTGAAAATGTTAATTCAGAAGAGGTTGAAGAATTAGAAGCTATTTTTAAAAGCGATGCAATAAAAGAGATAAAGGAATCTATTTCATTAGCTCAAGAAGAATATAAGAAGCCTAAAAAAAGCACCGTAAAGTTAATTTATTTGGCAGCTGCTAGTGTAGCTTTGATTTTTACGGCTTATAGTTTGTTCTTTACAGTAAAGACAGCACCCAATGAATTGTATGCGGAATATATTCAACCAAATGAATTGTATTCTAATATAAGTAGAGGTGAAGGAGATTTAGTGCAGAGTTTAATAGAAGGAGAGACGTATTTTAAAGAAAAAAAATATGCAGAAGCTTTGCCCATTTTTATAAAAGTACTGCCTAGTAATAAAAATACGGCATCGATCTACTTGTACACTGCCATTTGTCAAATAGAATTGGATAAGTTTGTAGAAGCAGAAACAACATTAAATGCTTTAATAAATAGCGATTTAATAGACGCACAAAAAGGCTATTGGTACAAGAGTTTATTATTTATAAAATCTAAGCAAATAGAGAAAGCGAAAAAACAGCTAGAATTCATTATAGAAAACAACTATTTTAAATATCAAAAAGCAGAAGAATTATTAACTAAACTAGATTAATCATCTAGTTTAGTTCTTTTTTTAAAAACTTAGCAGTATAGCTAGTTTTATGTTTTGCTACTTTTTCAGGAGAACCAGTAGTTAATATTTGTCCACCACCTTTTCCGCCTTCCATTCCAACATCAATAATATAATCGGCAAGTTTAATAACATCTAGATTATGTTCAATAATTAATACAGTATTTCCTTTGTCGGTTAGTTTGTTTAATACATCCATTAAAACACGAATATCTTCAAAATGTAAACCAGTAGTCGGTTCATCTAAAATATAAAAAGTATTTCCAGTATCTCTTTTAGATAATTCTGAAGCTAATTTAATACGTTGTGCTTCACCACCAGAAAGCGTAGTAGATTGTTGTCCTAAGGTAATATAACCTAAACCAACATCTTTAATGGTTTTTAATTTTCTAAATATTTTCGGAATGTGTTCAAAAAACTGTGTAGCCTCATTAATGGTCATTTCTAAAATATCAGAAATAGATTTTCCTTTGTATCTAATCTCTAAAGTTTCTCTATTAAATCGTTTTCCTTGACAAGTTTCACATTCTACATGAACATCTGGTAAAAAATTCATTTCAATAACACGAACGCCACCTCCTTGACAAGTTTCGCAACGACCTCCTTTTACATTAAAACTAAAACGACCAGGTTTATAACCTCTAATTGCAGCCTCAGGGGTTTTTGCAAACAAACTTCTAATTTCACCAAATGTACCTGTGTACGTAGCTGGGTTAGATCTTGGAGTTCTTCCAATTGGAGATTGATCAATATCTATAACTTTATCAACATGCTCTAAGCCTTCAATTTTTTTATAAGGCATTGGTTTTTTTACACCTCTATAAATATGAGCATTTAAAATGGGGTATAAGGTTTCGTTTATTAAAGTAGATTTACCACTACCGGAAACACCTGTAACACAAATCATTTGTCCTAATGGAAAAGTAACACTAACATTTTTTAGGTTGTTACCGCTAGCACCAGAAAGCTTAATCGTGTTCCCATTTCCTTTTCTTCTTTCTTTAGGAACGGCAATTTCTTTTCGTGCAGTTAAATAATCAGCAGTTAAAGTATCGTGCGATTTTAAATCTTCAAAAGTACCTTCACTTACAATTTCACCACCGTGTCGTCCTGCACCAGGACCAATATCTAATACAAAATCGGCTTGCTCAATCATGTCTTTGTCGTGTTCAACAACTAAAACAGAATTTCCAACATCTCGAAGTTTTATAAGAGAGTTAATAAGTTTTTCATTATCTCGTTGGTGTAAACCTATACTAGGTTCATCTAAAATGTATAAAACACCTACTAGCTGAGAGCCAATTTGTGTAGCTAATCGAATACGTTGTGCTTCTCCTCCAGATAAAGATTTTGAGGTTCTATCAATGGTTAAATAGTCAAGACCAACATCTAATAAGAACTGAATTCTTGTTCTAATTTCTTTTAAAATTTCAGAAGCTATTATTAATTGTTTTTCGGATAGTTTTTTATCAACTTTCGTAAACCAATCAGCTAATTCTAACACATCCATTTGTGCTAAATCACTAATGCTTTTATTGGTGATTTTAAAATGAAGTGCTTCTTTTTTTAGTCTATTACCTTCGCAAGTAGAGCAAGTAACTTCATCCATAAAACCTTTAGCCCATCTTTTTATAGAAGAACTTTCGGCATTTTTATATTGATTTTCAATAAAAGAAATAATTCCTTCAAAGTCAATTTCATATTTTCTAGTTACTCCAGCAGTTTTAGATTGTATTTCAAATTTTTCCTTTCCACCATGTAAAATAATTTCCATGGCTTCCTTAGGAATCTTTTTAATAGGATCGTTTAGTTTGAACTTATATCGTTCGGCAATACTTTCAAGTTGTTTGAAAATCCAACTACTTTTTTGTTCTCCTAAAGGAACAATACCTCCATTTTTTATAGAAATACTAGTATCTGGAATTATTTTTAATTGATTAATCTCATTCGTAATTCCAAGACCATTACAATTTGAACAAGCTCCTTTTGGTGAATTAAAAGAGAAAGTATTTGGCTCAGGATTTGGATATGCAATACCGGATGTAGGGCACATTAACTCTCTACTAAAATAGCGAGGCTTTTCATTATCAACATCAATAACCATTAAAATATTATCACCCGTATATAGTGCAGTTTTTATGGTTTCTTCTAATCTTTTTTCTGCGGAAGAGTTTACAACTAAACGATCAATAACCACTTCAATATCGTGAGTTTTATATCGATCAAGTTTCATTCCTTTTTCAATTTCTTTAATCTCACCATCAACACGTACACGAACAAAACCTTGTTTAGATATTTGTTCAAATAATTCGCGATAATGTCCTTTTCTAGATTTAATTAAAGGTGCAAGAACAGCTATACGTTTATCAGCAAAATCTTTTAAAATTAATTTTTTTATTTGCTCATCAGAATAGCTAACCATTTTCTCGCCTGTGTTATAAGAATAGGCATCTGCAGCACGAGAAAAAAGTAATCGTAAAAAATCGTAAATTTCTGTAATAGTACCTACGGTGGAACGTGGACTTTTATTGGTAGTTTTTTGTTCAATAGAAATTACAGGAGAAAGTCCGTCGATTTTATCAACATCGGGTCTTTCTAAACCTCCTAAAAATTGACGTGCATAAGCCGAAAATGTTTCAATATACCTACGTTGTCCTTCGGCATAAATAGTATCAAAAGCTAATGATGATTTACCACTACCACTTAAACCAGTAATTACAACTAGTTTTTCGCGTGGAATTTTTACGTCAATGTTTTTTAAATTATGAGCTCTAGCTCCGTATACTTCAATGTATTCTTGTTCTTTCAAAATACCTATTTTACAGAAAAAAGCAAAGTTACCAAAACCAAACTTATTTTAAAGCCGATGTTGTTAACAAATGACTGTAAATTGGTATCTTGCAATTAAAACGAGTAAATATGCAATTCATACATTCAGTACGTCATTTTTTTGAACGACACGGTTTTGCTGTCTCTTCTAGGTTTGCAGACCGTCTAGGGATGAGAACAACCAATGTGCGTTTGTTTTTTATTTATATATCTTTTGTAACCATAGGTTTATCGTTTGGTTTATACCTAACTCTTGCGTTTTTATTGCGTTTAAAAGATATGATTTATACAAAAAGAACTTCTGTTTTTGATTTATGATGAATACTATATTCCGATCAAGGTTATACAAAGCAATTATTTTTTCGATACTAATCTTAGGGATTGGAGTAGGAGGGTATTTTATATTGTTTGATTATTCGTTTATTGATGCCTTATATATGACCGTGATAACAATTACGACTATAGGTTTTGGCGAAGTACATCCATTTGGAACAGGAGAAAAAATTTTTACTATAGGACTAATATTATCGAGCCTTTTCATTTTTGGTTATGCAGTATCATCATTTTCAGAATATTTAATAAGTGGGCAATTTTTTCATCGTTTAAAAATAAAAAAAGTGCAAAAAAAAATAGAAAAATTACAAGGGCATACTATTGTTTGTGGTTATGGTAGAAATGGTAAACAAGCAATTTCTAAATTAAATAGTTATAAGAAAGATTTTGTTGTTGTAGAGAAGGATAAAAATATTGTTAAATTATTGGATGATAGAGGGGTGCTGAATATTGAAGGAGATGCAACTACCGATGAAGCATTAATTCGAGCAGGTATTTTAAATGCAAGTAATTTAATTACTGCTTTACCATCAGATGCAGATAATTTATTTGTGGTGTTAACCGCAAGTCAATTAAATAAAAAATGTAAAATAATAAGTAGAGCATCAAAAGAAACATCTTATAGTAAGCTTAAAATAGCTGGAGCAGACAATGTAATAATGCCCGATAAATTAGGAGGAGCTCATATGGCGTCTTTAGTGGTTACACCCGATGTTATAGAGTTTGTTGATAGGTTAACAATAGAAGGAGATACAACTGCAAATTTAGAAGAAATAGCAATTGATAATCTGCCTAAAGAATACTTAGAAAGAACGATTTTAGATTTAGATTTACGAAAAAAAACAGGTTGTACAGTTATAGGTTATAGAACTTTAGAAAAAGAATATATAATTAATCCAGATGCTTCAGTAAGATTAACAGCAGGTGCTAATTTAATTGTTTTGGGGCGTCCAGAGCAAATTATAAAACTGAGAGAGTTGTTTTAAAAAAAAGATTTTAGTATAAAATATTAAAAAAAATAATTAAGATAAAATCACTAAAATTTTTAAGAATACTCGAGTAAAAAAATACATTTAACGATTAAAACTTGTCGAAAGTTCATTTTTTTATGATATTGCGGGCTACTAATTCAAAAAACTAACATACATATTATGAAGAAAAAACTTCTAGCGTTGTTATTATTAATAACACCGATGTTAACATTTGCACAAGAAAAAGGTATTGATCAACAAATAGATGAAGTCTTCGGAGATGCAACAGGATGGTTTGTTAATTTAATTTTTTATCAAATAGACTTCGGAGGAGGAATAAAAGTTTTTTGGGTATTATTTCCACTAATATTAGGAGCTTTATATTTTACATTTTATTTTAAATTTATAAATTTTAGAGGAGTTTTAACTTCTGTTAATATTGTAAGAGGTAAATATGATGATTTAGATCACCATGAATCTATGCATGGAGCAGGAGATTTAACAGATGGAGATCATATAGAAACAATAGCTATAGAGGATCATGAAGGAGAAGTGTCACACTTCCAGGCATTAACAGCAGCGTTGTCAGCAACAGTAGGTTTAGGTAATATAGCTGGTGTTGCTATTGCTGTATCGATAGGTGGTGCAGGAGCAACTTTCTGGATGATTGTAGCTGGTTTTTTAGGGATGGCTTCTAAATTTGTTGAATGTACATTAGGTGTAAAGTACCGTGATATTGCAGCAGATGGAACAGTATATGGTGGTCCAATGTATTATTTAACAAAAGGGCTAAAAAATAAAACTTTAGGGAAAGTATTAGCAGCTTTATTTGCAATCTTCGTAATTGGAGGTTCTTTTGGAGGAGGTAATATGTTTCAGGTTAACCAAGCATTTCAATTAGTAGAGAATATAACAGGAGGAGAAGCATCGTTTTTACATGGTAAAGGGTGGTTGTTTGGAATTGTTATGGCTGTGTTTGTAGGTATTGTTATTATTGGAGGAATTAAGAAAATAGCCAAAGTAACAGATAAGATTGTACCGTTTATGGTTGTTATTTATGTAGCAGCTTCATTGTTTGTGATCTTTGCTAATATTAATATGATAGGAGATGCTTTCATGCAAATTATAAATGGAGCATTTAGTCCAGAAGGAATGGCTGGTGGAGCAGTAGGAGTACTAGTTCAAGGATTTAGAAGAGCAGCTTTCTCAAATGAAGCAGGTGTTGGTTCTGCATCTATTGCGCATTCAGCTGTGAAAACTAAGTATGCAGCATCTGAAGGATTAGTGGCGTTATTAGAGCCATTTATTGATACAGTTGTTGTTTGTACTATGACAGCTTTGGTATTAATTATAACAGGAAATGTAACTTCAGCAAATGCAGGGTTAAATGATGCTCAAGCTATTTTGCTAACATCAGGAGCTTTTGAATCAGCAATTTCATGGTTTCCATACGTGTTAACGATTGCAGTAGTATTATTTGCATTTAGTACGATGATTTCTTGGTCTTATTATGGTTTCCAAGGATGGGCTTATTTATTTGGTAGAAGTAAGAAAATGGAATATACTTATAAAATTATATTTTGTATTTTCGTTGTAATAGGTTCAGCAGCAAGTTTAGGCTCAGTAATAGGTTTCTCGGATGCAATGATTTTTGCTATGATGGTTCCTAATATGATAGGTATTGTAATGCTAGCACCAAAAGTAAAAGATGAATTAGCTAGGTATATGAAAGCAATTAAAGATTTTGCTGGATAAAACAAATAAATAATGAAAAATTTTAAATCCCATTTCTGGTATAACAAACGCCAAAGAAATGGGATTTTCTTTTTAGCATTAATTATAGTAGTACTACAAATAATATATTTATATGTAGATTTCTCTTCAAACCAGATAATAGATACTACAACAAATGAATTACTAGTTTTTCGAAATACCATAGATAGTTTAAAGAAAATTGAACTAGAAAAAAGAAAACCGAAAATTTATCCTTTTAATCCAAATTATATTACAGATTATAAAGGATACAAATTAGGTATGACCGTTGATGAAATAGATAGATTACATAGTTATAGGAAACAGAATAGATTTGTAAATTCAAAAGAAGAGTTTCAGGAAATAACAAAAGTATCCGATACTTTATTAGCACAGATGGCCTCATATTTTAAATTTCCAGATTGGGTTGTAAAAAGAAATAAACAGAAGAAACTAAAGAAATCCTTCATCGTTAAAAAACAATTAGTAGAAGAGCCCTCTAGTAGTTTAAAAACAAAATTATCTACGACGAATATAAATAAGGCAACACAACAAGACTTAGAAACAATAAGCGGAGTAGGAGAGGTTATTGCTGAACGAATTATCAAATACCGAAAAAAAATACAAGGGTTTAGCTATAAAGAGCAACTAAGTGAAGTATGGGGGGTGGATAAGGAAGTAGTAAATAATATTTTACAGATATTTAGTATTAAAAGTAAGCCAATTATTCAAAAAACAAATGTGAATACGGCAACGTTTAAAGAAATACTAAAGAATCCGTATATAGATTATAACTTATGTAAAAAGATCTTTGAATATAGAGATGAAGTAGCAGAACTTCAAAATATATCGGAATTAAAAAATATAGATGGATTTCCTGTAGATAAGTACGGGAGAATAGTTTTATATTTGGAAGCTAAATAAACAAACAACAACAAAATTATACAGTATGTATTTTACTGAAGAACACGAAGCATTTCGTGAAAGCTTTAAGGAGTTTTTACAAAAGGAGGTAACTCCATATATAGATAAATGGGAAAAAGAAGGAACGGTAGAACGTTTTATTTGGAAGAAATTCGGAGATATGGGATATTTCGGATTAAACCAACCAGAAGAATATGGAGGGTTAAACCTTGACCTTTTTTATACAGTTATCTTTTTAGAAGAGTTGCAAAAAGTAAACTCAGGAGGGTTTGCAGCAAATATGTGGGCACATGCATATCTAGCAATGACTCATTTAAATAAAGAAGGGGATGATAGAATAAAAAAAGAATATTTAACTCCAAGTATAGATGGAGATAAAATAGGATGTTTATGTATATCAGAACCTTTTGGAGGGAGTGATGTTGCAGGAATGAGAACTACAGCGGTAAAAAAAGGAGATACATATGTAATAAATGGATCAAAAACATTTATTACTAATGGGGTATATTCAGATTATCTAGTAGTAGCAGCTAAAACGAACCCAGAAGATAGACATAAAGGAATGAGTATTTTTGTTTTGGATAGAAATACACCAGGGATATCTTCAACAAAGTTAGATAAATTAGGATGGAGGGCATCAGATACAGCAGAAATAGCTTTTGATAATGTTGTGATTCCAGCAGAGAATTTAATGGGAGAAGAAGGGAAAGGGTTCCCTTACATAATGCAGCACTTTGCATTAGAACGTTTAATAATGGCAATTAACGCACATGCACGAGCAGAATATGCAGTAGATTATGTATTGCAGTATATGAGCGAACGTGAAGCGTTTGGTAAGACATTAGATAAGTTTCAAGCACTACGTCATAAAGTAGCAGAAATGGCATCAAAAGTGGATATGTGCAGAGAGTATAATTACTCAATAACGAAAAGACTTAACGATGGGAATTATGTTGTGAAAGAGGCTAGTATGAGTAAGTTATTGTCAACAAAAATGGCAGATGAAGTTATTTATGATGCATTGCAATTATTGGGAGGGTATGGTTATATGGAAGAGTACCCATTAGCTCGATTATTAAGAGATAGCCGATTAGGTCCAATAGGAGGAGGGACTTCTGAAATCTTAAAAGAGATTATCGCAAAAATGATAATTGATAAGAAGGAGTATAAACCTGCTACTTAGTATTTCTTGATTATTAATTTTGCGAAAATATGTTTTCATATTGCAAAAATGATAATTGATAAGAAAGAATATAAATTACAACTTAAAATATTATAATAATTAGAAGTTAATTATAAAATAAAAACCACTCAAATATCGAGTGGTTTTTTTGTAAAGTTTGTTTTTTGTGGCTGTAAAAAATTAAAAATCAATAAGTTTTCAACACGAAAACGATTTCGTTGCTATAACGATTTCGCAGTTTGAGTATCAATGTATAACTTGAAACAAATTTAAAAACTTATTAAATGAAAACTCTTCAAAAAAAGTGTTGGTTTCTTGTGCCAATCATAATTGTTTTCTTAGGATGTTCAGAAGAATTATCAGAAGAATTAAAAGTAAAGTCACAAGAAAAAGAAATACAACAAGCATCATCAAGACCAGGTTTAAAACCGATTGGGTCGGGAGTAATGATGCAAGCATTTTATTGGGATGTGCCAGCGGGAGGAAATTGGTGGAATACAGTAAAAGGAAAAGTTCAGGATTGGAGTAATGCAGGTATAGATGCTATTTGGTTACCACCAGCAACGAAAGCACAAAATGGATCATTATCTATGGGATATGACCCTTTTGATTATTTTGATTTCGGAAAGTATAATCAAATGGGAAGTATCGAGACAAGGTTTGGTTCAGAAAATGAACTAACAAGTTTAATCTCAACTGCACATGGAGCACAATTAAGTGTAATAGCAGATATTGTTTTAAACCATAATAGTGGTGGTCAAAGTGAAGTGAACCCTGTTAATGGGCAAGCTAACTGGACAAAATTTACACCATTGTCAGGAAGGTTTACTAGAGATTATAATGATTTTCACCCAAATCATAATCATGCAAGTGATACAGGAGTATTTGGAGGTTTTCCAGATTTATGTCATCACCAAGTAAGGGTTCAAAATGAATTGTGGAAAAACCCAGAATCAGTAGCAAAATATTATAGAGATGTAATTGGTTTTGACGGATGGCGTTTTGACTATGTAAAAGGGTTTGAACCATGGGTAGTAAAAGATTGGAAAAATGAAGTAGGAGGATTTACAGTAGGAGAGTATTGGGATGGAAATGCAGGTACTTTAGATTGGTGGTCAGGTCAAGCAGAAGCAAGTGCATTTGATTTTGCATGTTATTACAGAATGAAAGATGCTTTTGACGGAAATAATTTAAATAAATTGAATGAAGATATGTTATGGAAACGAAATGCAAGTAAAGCAGTAACATTCGTAACAAATCATGATACCAATGAAATTTATGGAGGTAAAATGTTAGCCTACGCATATATATTAACGCATGAAGGGTATCCGACAATGTTTTATAGAGATTATGAAGAATGGTTAAATAAAGAGCGTTTAAATAATTTAATATGGATACATAATAATTTAGCAGGAGGTAGTACTACAAATCTTTATACAGATAATGATGAGTATATTGCAAAGAGAAACGGACATAATAATTCAGGTTTAGTAGTGTATATAAATAATGCAAATCATTGGCAAGAACGTTGGATAGAAACCAATTGGTCAAACACAAAGATTAAAGATTATACAGGGCATTCAACATGGGAACCTGTAACACAGGGAGGTAAATGGGTGAAAATTCAAGTGCCACCAAAAAGTTATTCAGTTTGGGCACCTAAATAAAATGCTTTTTTAATTGTTAATTAAAAATTACTGAGTACCTTTGCGATCCTAAAATAATAAATTTAGAGACTACAATGAAGGGAGGTGCTAACAAATGTTAATTATTCCAATTAAAGAAGGAGAGAATATCGATAGAGCGTTAAAACGTTATAAGCGTAAATTTAGTAACACTAAAACGTTAAAACAATTACGTGACAGAAAGCAGTTTAATAAGCCATCTGTAGTGAAACGTGCTCAAATGATAAAAGCATCTTACGTTCAAGGATTAAGAACTAAAGAAGAAATAGGTTAGAAATAAACTATTTTAAAGATATAAGACCTGTATTGTTTTCAATACAGGTTTTTTTGTACATTTATTTTAATAAAATAAGTAGGATGTTAATAGAAGCTTTTTTAGAGTATTTAGAATGTGAAAAAAAATATTCAAAACATACAATTCAAGCATATAGAATGGATTTAATTGCTTTTAAAGATTTTTGTATTGTTGAATATGATCAAGAAAGATTGAAGGAGATACATTACAATCAGATTAGAACATGGTTGGTGAGTTTAATAGATAATGAGGTTTCAAATAGAACTGTAAATAGAAAGATGAGTTCGTTGAAAACATTTTACACGTTTTTACAAAAAACAGGAGAGATTGAAGTAAATCCATTAGCAAAACACAAAGCTCTAAAAGTTCAGAAAAAAGTACAAGTACCATTTGATGAAAAAGAAGTTGAGAGGGTGTTGGCTATTATGAGTGAGAATAAAGATTTTGAATCGGTAAGAGATAGGTTAATAGTAGAATTGCTATATTCAACAGGGATAAGAAGAATAGAGTTGATAAATATAAAAGAGAAGGATGTAGATTTTGTTAAGAAAGTGATAAAAGTTTTAGGGAAAAGAAATAAAGAAAGATATGTAATAATACTTCCGTCAGTCTTAAAGACTTTGAATCAATATATTGATGTGAAAAAAGAATATCAACAGGGAAATGTAGAAGAGCTTTTAATAACAAAAAAGGGAGTTAAAATTTATGAAACTCTTGTTTACCGAATAATAAATTTGTACTTTAGTAGAGTGTCAACAAAAGCAAAAAAAAGCCCACATATCTTAAGGCACGCTTTCGCTACACATTTACTTAATAATGGTGCGTCATTAGATTCGGTTAAAGAATTACTAGGGCATTCAAGTTTAGCCTCTACCCAAGTGTATACGCATAATAGCTTGGAGCAAATAAAAAAAGTGTATAACAAGGCTCATCCTAGAGAGTCTAATTAAAGATTGATAAATTATGAAAGTATTCACGCAGTCAGTAAACTTTACAGCAGATAAAAAGTTGATAGATTATATTGAAAAGAGAATAGAAGGTTTAGAAAAGTTTCATGATAAAATAGTTGATGCAGAGGTTTTCTTAAAAGTACAAAAAACAAGTGAGAAGGAAAATAAAATTACAGAAGTTAAAATTAATATTCCAGGGAATGAGTTAATGGTGAAAAAACAAACAAAAACGTTTGAAGAGGGTGTCAGTATTGCGATCGAATCATTAAAAAGAAGTTTGAAAAAATCAAAAGAAAAACATAGAGATTCTTTAGTGTCATAAAAAGATAAAAAATAATCTAAAAAAGTTTTAAAAATTAAAAATTACTTTATACATTTGCAGTCCGTTAGAAATAGCGGATTGTTTTTTTATAACAATTGCCGATGTAGCTCAGCTGGCTAGAGCAGCTGATTTGTAATCAGCAGGTCGTGGGTTCGAGTCCCTCCATCGGCTCTAAAGAAACAAGTTCTTTAATTTATTGAAGTATTGGGGAGATTCCAGAGCGGCCAAATGGGACGGACTGTAACTCCGTTGTCTTACGACTTCGCAGGTTCGAATCCTGCTCTCCCCACTTTTAAAACTGATTAAGCAATATGTTAAGCTTCAACTTTTGACTATTGAAGAAAGGTTTTAAATACGCGAGAGTAGCTCAGTTGGTAGAGCGTCAGCCTTCCAAGCTGAATGTCGCCGGTTCGAACCCGGTCTCTCGCTCTAAAATTCCAAGCCGGTGTAGCTCAGTTGGTAGAGCGCATCCTTGGTAGGGATGAGGTCACCGGTTCAAATCCGGTCATTGGCTCTTTTTTTAGTGAAAAGAGTTTGTAAGAGTTTTAAAATAACACTAAATATATTTAACTAAGAATTAAAATTAATAATCATGGCAAAAGGAACTTATGATCGTTCGAAACCACACTTAAACGTTGGTACTATTGGTCACGTAGATCACGGTAAAACTACTTTAACTGCTGCAATTACAAAAGTATTAGCAGATGCAGGATTTTCTGAACAAAGAGCTTTTGATCAAATCGATAATGCTCCAGAAGAAAAAGAAAGAGGTATAACAATTAACTCTTCTCACGTAGAGTATGCAACTGCAAACCGTCACTACGCGCACGTAGATTGTCCAGGTCACGCCGATTATGTAAAGAATATGGTAACTGGTGCTGCTCAGATGGATGGAGCTATTTTAGTAGTAGCTGCAACAGATGGTCCAATGCCACAAACTCGTGAGCACATCTTATTAGGTCGTCAGGTAGGAATTCCTCGTATCGTTGTTTTCTTAAACAAAGTTGATATGGTTGATGATGAAGAGTTATTAGAGTTAGTAGAAATGGAAGTAAGAGATTTATTATCTTTCTATGAATATGATGGAGATAATGGTCCTGTTGTTGCTGGTTCTGCTTTAGGAGCTTTAAATGGTGAGCAAAAATGGGTTGATACAGTTTTAGAATTAATGGAAGCTGTTGATACTTGGATTGAAGAGCCACCAAGAGAAACTGAAAAAGATTTCTTAATGCCAATTGAAGATGTATTCTCAATTACAGGTCGTGGTACTGTTGCTACTGGTCGTATTGAAACTGGAATCATCAACTCTGGAGATCCTGTTGAAATTATCGGTATGGGTACTGAGAAGTTAACTTCTACAGTAACTGGTATTGAAATGTTCCGTCAAATCTTAGATAGAGGTGAGGCTGGAGATAACGCAGGTATCTTATTAAGAGGTATTAATAAAGAAGACATAAAGAGAGGAATGGTAATTGTTAAGCCAGGATCTGTAACTCCACACGCTAAGTTTAAAGCTGAGGTATATGTTTTAAAGAAAGAAGAAGGTGGACGTCATACTCCATTCCATAATAACTACCGTCCACAGTTTTACGTACGTACAACTGACGTAACTGGAAACATTGCGCTTCCTGATGGAGTTGAAATGGTTATGCCTGGAGATAACTTAACTATTATAGTTGATTTAATTCAGCCAATTGCATTAAACTTAGGTTTACAGTTCGCAATCCGTGAAGGAGGTAGAACAGTTGGTGCAGGTCAGGTAACTGAAATTTTAGACTAATTAATAGTTAGTTTATAGCATAAAAAAAGGAGTCTCTTTTATTAGAGAGACTCCTTTAAAAATGAAATACGGGTTTAGCTCAGTTGGTAGAGCACTGGTCTCCAAAACCAGGTGTCGGGGGTTCGAGTCCCTCAATCCGTGCAAAAATCAAAGCGAGTTGCAGTTTAAATACTGTAGCTCGTTAAAAGGATAAAAACATGAACAACTTTATACAATACATCAAAGATTCTTTTGAAGAATTAAATACAAACATGACTTGGTCATCTCGTGAAGAGGCTCAAAAGTCAACTGTAGTGGTTGCTGCATTTACTATTGTTTTTGCATTAGCAGTTGCAGGAATAGATAAAGTTTTTCAAACAGGATTGGATAACTTCTTTAAAATGTTTTAATGATGGCTGATTCGGTGATGAAGTGGTATGTTGTTAGAGCTGTAGGAGGTCAAGAGAATAAGGTTAAAACTTATATCGAGACTGAAATTGCTCGTTTTGGATTATCAGATTATGTAAATCAAGTGATAGTTCCAACGGAGAAAGTTATTCAAGTAAGAAACGGAAAGAAGATAAATAGAGAGAGAGTTTATTTTCCAGGTTATGTAATGGTAGAAGCTAATTTAGCAGGAGAGGTTCCTCACGTAATTAAGTCAGTAACTGGAGTTATTGGTTTTTTAGGAGAAACTAAAGGAGGAGAGCCAGTACCAATGCGTAAATCGGAAGTAAACAGAATGCTAGGTAAAGTAGATGAACTTTCTGTTAGAGATGAAAATGTTGCAATTCCTTATACAGTTGGAGAAACTGTAAAAGTAATTGATGGTCCTTTTAATGGATTTGACGGAACAGTTGAAAAAGTTAATGAGGAGAAACGTAAGTTAGAAGTAATGGTTAAGATTTTTGGAAGAAAAACACCATTAGAGTTAAATTACATGCAAGTAGAGAAAATATAATTGTTACACCTATATTTAGATGTGTTTGAAGCTTCCATTTTAAACATATTGATTAAAACTTAAACAATGGCAAAAGAAGTAAGTAAATTAGTTAAACTACAAGTTAGGGGAGGTGCTGCGAATCCGTCGCCACCAGTTGGACCCGCTTTAGGTGCTGCCGGTGTTAATATCATGGAGTTCTGTAAGCAGTTTAATGCTCGTACACAGGACAAACAAGGTAAAGTATTACCTGTTGTGATTACCGTTTATACAGACAAATCTTTCGAGTTTGTTGTAAAAACACCACCAGCTGCAGTACAATTATTAGAAGCGGCCAAAATTAAGAAAGGTTCAGGAGAACCAAATAGGAAAAAAGTAGCAAGTGTTTCTTGGGATCAAATTCGAGGAATTGCAGAAGACAAAATGGTAGATATGAATGCCTTTAAAGTTGAGTCTGCAATGAGAATGATCGCTGGAACTGCTCGTTCTATGGGATTAACAGTAACAGGTGATGCATCTGCTTAAACTTTAAAAGATATTTAGAAATGGCAATTACTAGAAAGCAAAAAGAAGCTCGTGCTAAGATAGATAGCTCTAAAGTTTATAGCTTACAAGATGCATCAGCTTTAGTTAAGGAAATTACAAATGTGAAATTTGACGCATCAGTTGACTTAGCAGTACGTTTAGGAGTAGATCCTCGTAAAGCAAATCAAATGGTACGTGGAGTAGTAACATTACCACACGGAACAGGTAAAGATGTAAAAGTATTAGCATTAGTTACTCCAGATAAAGAAGCAGAAGCTCAAGCAGCTGGTGCAGATTATGTTGGATTAGATGAATACCTTCAGAAAATTAAAGGTGGTTGGACTGATGTTGACGTTATTATTACTATGCCTAGCGTTATGGGTAAATTAGGTCCTTTAGGTCGTGTTTTAGGACCAAGAGGTTTAATGCCTAACCCAAAGACAGGAACAGTAACTATGGATGTTGCAAAAGCAGTGAAGGAAGTAAAAGCAGGTAAAATTGACTTTAAAGTTGATAAAACTGGTATCGTTCACGCTGCAATCGGAAAAGTATCTTTTGATGCTCAGAAGATTCAAGAAAATGCAAACGAGTTATTACAAACATTAATTAAATTAAAGCCAACAGCGGCTAAAGGAGAATATATTAAGAGTATTTTTATGTCTTCAACTATGAGTCCTAGTGTTGCTGTAGATGAAAAATCTGTATCATAAGGCAGTTAAAACTTTTTAATTATGACTAGAGAAGACAAATTACAAGTAATAGAAGATTTAACAGCACAATTAGCAGATACTAGTACTATCTATTTAGCAGATATTTCTGGTTTAGATGCAGTTACTACATCTAACTTACGTCGAGCTTGTTTTAAAGCAAACGTACAATTGGCTGTTGTAAAGAACACAATGCTTTCTAAAGCAATGGAAGCTTCAGATAAAGATTTTGGAGACTTACAAGATGTTTTAAAAGGTAATACTTCATTAATGATTGCTGAAGCAGCTAATGCACCAGCAAAAGTTATTAAAGAGTTCAGAAAAAAATCAGACAAGCCTTTATTAAAAGGAGCTTTTGTTGAAGAAGCTGTTTATATTGGAGATGACCAATTAGACGCTCTTGTTAACATTAAGTCTAGAGAAGAACTTATTGGAGATATTATCGGATTATTACAATCACCAGCTAAGAATGTTGTTTCAGCTTTACAATCAGGTGGAAACAAACTTTCAGGTATACTTACAACGTTATCTGAAAAATAATTACGCGCACTAATAAACTAAAATAAATAAAATTTCAAAAAACAATTAAAATGGCAGATTTAAAAGATTTCGCAGAGCAATTAGTTAACTTAACAGTAAAAGAAGTTAATGATTTAGCTACTATTTTAAAAGATGAGTACGGTATTGAGCCAGCAGCAGCAGCAGTAGCAGTAGCAGGTCCAGCAGCAGGAGGAGAAGCAGCAGAAGAGAAAACTGAATTTGATGTGATCTTAAAAGCAGCAGGAGGTTCTAAATTAGCTGTAGTAAAGTTAGTTAAAGAATTAACTGGATTAGGATTAAAAGATGCTAAAGCAATCGTTGATAGCGCACCAGCACCAATAAAAGAAGCAGTATCTAAAGATGAGGCAGAAGGTCTTAAAAAATCTTTAGAAGAAGCTGGAGCTGAGGTAGAGCTTAAGTAAGCTATACTCCCGATTTAAAACGGGAAAAAACAATTAAGGTTTAGGTACTAGAAACGTATGTTTTTAGTCCTAAACCATTTTGTGTATATATTCGTTCTATATTTATCACGATTTAAAATTGTGATTTTACGACTATAAAGCGATGGTTTAAAACCATCAAAAGCAATTAAAATTGCATTATTGAAACAGAAAAGTTTCAAAAAATAATATTTTTAATTTAAAAATAGCATCTCTTTTGGCAACGATAAACACTACTGAAAGAATTAACTTCGCATCATCGCAGTTAGGAACTGACTATCCAGATTTTCTTGATATTCAGGTGAAATCTTTCCAAGATTTTTTCCAATTGCAAACCAAAGCCGATGAGCGAGGTGAAGAAGGTTTGTATAAAACCTTTATGGATAACTTTCCGATTACAGATACTCGTAATCAATTTGTATTAGAATTTTTAGACTACTTTGTAGATCCTCCTAGATATAGCATTCAAGAATGTATAGAAAGAGGTTTAACACATAGTGTACCTTTAAAAGCTAGGTTAAAGCTTTATTGTACCGATCCAGAACACGAAGATTTTGAAACAATTGTTCAAGACGTGTATTTAGGTACAATTCCTTATATGACGAATTCTGGAACTTTCATTATTAATGGAGCAGAAAGAGTTGTAGTGTCTCAATTACACCGTTCACCAGGGGTGTTTTTTGGGCAATCTTTCCACGCAAACGGAACCAAGTTATACTCAGCAAGAGTAATTCCTTTTAAAGGATCTTGGATAGAATTTGCAACAGATATCAATCAAGTAATGTATGCTTATATTGATAGAAAGAAAAAATTACCAGTAACTACGTTATTCAGAGCCATAGGTTTTGAAAGAGATAAAGATATATTAGAAATCTTTGATTTAGCTGAAGAAGTAAAAGTATCTAAAGCAGGATTAAAGAAAGTATTAGGACGTAAATTAGCAGCAAGAGTTTTAAAAACTTGGCATGAGGATTTCGTTGATGAAGATACAGGAGAAGTTGTATCTATTGAGCGTAACGAAATTGTTTTCGACCGTGATACAATCATAGAGAAAGAACATATTGATGAAATAATCGATGCTGGAGCAAAAACTATCTTATTACATAAGGTAGATAATGACATGGCCGATTATGCAATCATCCACAATACATTACAAAAAGATCCTACAAACTCAGAGAAAGAGGCAGTAGAGCATGTATATAGACAATTACGTAATGCTGAACCGCCAGATGAGGAAACAGCAAGAGGAATTATTGAAAAATTATTCTTTTCAGAGCAACGTTATAGTTTAGGAGAAGTAGGACGTTTTAGAATGAATACCAAATTAGGTCTTAATGAAGCTATAGATCAAAAGGTATTAACGAAAAACGATATTATTACAATTATCAAATACTTAATTGAATTAATTAATTCAAAAGCAGAAGTAGATGATATTGATCACTTATCTAACCGTCGTGTAAGAACTGTTGGAGAACAATTAGCAGGTCAGTTTGGTGTAGGTTTAGCTCGTATGGCTCGTACTATTCGTGAAAGAATGAATGTACGTGATAACGAGGTTTTTACTCCAATTGATTTAATTAATGCGAAGACATTATCTTCAGTTATTAATTCGTTCTTTGGTACCAACCAATTATCTCAGTTTATGGATCAAACAAATCCATTAGCAGAGATTACTCACAAACGTCGTTTATCAGCTTTAGGACCTGGAGGATTATCTAGAGAAAGAGCAGGATTCGAGGTTCGTGATGTTCACTATACACACTATGGTCGTTTATGTCCAATTGAAACTCCTGAGGGACCGAATATTGGATTAATTTCATCTTTAGCTGTATTTGCAAAAGTGAATAATTTAGGTTTTATTGAAACACCTTATAAAAAGGTAGTTGATGGAAACATAGATTTAAAGCAAGAGCATATATATTTAAGTGCTGAAGAAGAAGAAGGAATGAAATTTGCACAATCTAATTTAGATGTAAATGCAGATGGAGACTTCGTTGAAGATAAAGTAATTTCACGTGAAGGTGGAGATTTCCCAGTAGTTACTCCTAATGAAGTAGACTATATGGATGTTGCACCTAATCAGATAGCATCTATATCAGCATCGTTAATTCCTTTCTTAGAGCATGATGATGCCAACCGTGCGTTAATGGGATCGAATATGATGCGTCAAGCAGTTCCATTATTACGTCCTGAATCTCCAATTGTAGGTACAGGTTTAGAGCGTAGAGTAGCAAAAGATTCTCGTATCTTAATCAATGCAGAAGGAGCAGGAGTTGTTGAGTATGTTGATGCAAATAAAATAACAATTAAGTATGACAGAACTGAAGAAGAGCAAATGGTAAGCTTCGATTCAGATGAAATTTCATATAACTTAATTAAGTTTAGAAAAACAAATCAAGGTACAAATATTAACTTAAAGCCAATTGTAAAAGTTGGAGATAGAGTTGAAGAAGGACAAGTACTTTGTGAAGGATATGCAACACAAAAAGGAGAATTAGCTTTAGGAAGAAATATGAAAGTAGCCTTTATGCCTTGGAAAGGGTATAACTTTGAGGATGCGATTGTAATTTCTGAAAAAGTTGTTCGTGAAGATATCTTTACTTCTATACATATTGATGAATATTCATTAGATGTTCGTGATACAAAATTAGGAGCGGAAGAATTAACAAACGATATTCCAAATGTTTCAGAAGAGGCTACAAAAGACTTAGATGAAAATGGAATGATTCGTATTGGAGCAGAAGTAAACCCAGGAGATATCTTAATAGGTAAGATTACACCAAAAGGAGAATCTGATCCAACACCAGAAGAAAAATTATTACGAGCTATTTTTGGAGACAAAGCTGGAGATGTAAAAGATGCATCATTAAAAGCTTCGCCATCATTAAGAGGGGTAGTAATTAATAAAAAATTATTCAAACGCGCTGTAAAAGATAAAACGAAACGTGCTCGTGATAAAGAAGCAATTGCAGCTTTAGAAGCATCTTACGTATCTAAGTTTGAAAATTTAAAAGACAAGTTAGTAGAGAAGTTATTTACTTTAATTACTGGGAAAACTTCACAAGGAGTATTCAACGATTTAGGAGAGGAAGTATTACCAAAAGGTAAGAAATTTACTCAGAAAATGTTAAATTCTGTAGAAGATTTTACACATTTAAACGGTACTTGGACTACAGATAAAGACTTAAATAAGTTAGTTGTTGAGTTAGTTCATAACTATAAAATTAAAGTAAACGATTTACAAGGAGTTTTACGTCGTGAGAAATTTACAATTTCTGTAGGAGACGAATTACCAGCAGGAATCTTAAAACTTGCAAAAATTTATGTTGCTAAAAAACGTAAATTAAAAGTAGGAGATAAGATGGCAGGACGTCACGGAAATAAAGGTATTGTTGCACGTATTGTACGTCAGGAAGATATGCCTTTCTTAGAAGACGGAACACCAGTAGATATTGTATTAAATCCATTAGGGGTACCGTCTCGTATGAATATTGGTCAGATTTATGAAACAGTTCTTGGTTGGGCTGGAGAAAAATTAGATCAGAAATATGCAACACCAATTTTTGATGGAGCAAATATCAACGAGATTAATGCATTAACTGATGAAGCAGGAATTCCACGTTACGGACATACATATTTATATGATGGAGGTACAGGAAAACGTTTCGATCAACCAGCAACTGTAGGTATAATTTATATGATTAAGTTAGGTCACATGATTGAAGATAAAATGCACGCGCGTTCTATTGGGCCTTACTCATTAATTACACAACAGCCATTAGGAGGTAAAGCTCAGTTTGGAGGTCAACGTTTTGGAGAGATGGAAGTTTGGGCACTTGAAGCATATGGAGCATCAAGTATCTTAAGAGAAATCTTAACAGTAAAATCGGATGATGTATTAGGTAGAGCTAAAACATACGAAAGTATCGTTAAGGGTGAATCTATGCCAGAACCAGGATTACCAGAATCATTTAATGTATTAATGCACGAACTGAAAGGTTTAGGATTAGACGTTAAATTAGAGGAATAATAAACAGTGAAATATGATTAGGTAGAAAACTTCTACCTAATCATAAATCATTTTAAATATAGGTCTCAGAAGAGACAAATTTTTAATTCGAATCCATTACTTATTATGGCAAGAAAGAACGAAAAATACACTGTTAAAAAGTTTAACAAAATATCAATTGGTTTAGCATCACCTGAATCTATTTTAGAAGCATCAAGAGGTGAGGTTTTAAAGCCAGAAACTATTAACTACCGTACACACAAACCAGAAAGAGATGGTTTATTTTGTGAACGTATCTTTGGTCCTGTAAAGGATTATGAGTGTGCGTGTGGTAAATATAAACGAATCCGATATAAAGGAATTGTTTGTGATCGATGTGGTGTTGAAGTTACAGAGAAAAAAGTACGTAGAGATAGAGTAGGTCACATTAATTTAGTGGTGCCAGTAGCTCATATTTGGTACTTCAGATCATTACCTAACAAAATGGGATACCTTTTAGGGTTACCATCTAAAAAGTTAGATATGATTATTTACTACGAACGTTACGTAGTAATTCAGCCAGGAGATGCTAAGAATACAGAAGGAGAGCCATTGCAAAAAATGGATTTCTTAACTGAAGAAGAGTATTTAGATATTTTAGATACACTTCCACAAGAAAACATGTATTTAGATGATACAGATCCTACGAAGTTTATTGCTAAAATGGGAGCTGAATGTTTAATTGATTTATTAGAAAGAATCGATTTAGACACATTATCATTTGAATTACGTCATAAAGCAAATACTGAAACTTCAAAACAACGTAAAAACGAAGCATTAAAGCGTTTAAATGTTGTTGAAGCATTCAGAGATTCTCAAAAGAATAGAGAAAACAATCCAGAATGGATGATTATGAAAGCGGTTCCAGTTATACCGCCAGAGTTACGTCCATTAGTACCATTAGATGGAGGTCGTTTTGCGACTTCAGATTTAAATGATTTATACCGTCGTGTAATTATCCGTAACAATCGTTTAAAGCGATTAATGGAAATTAAAGCACCAGAGGTAATTTTACGTAATGAAAAACGTATGTTACAAGAATCAGTAGATTCATTATTTGATAACACACGTAAGTCATCAGCAGTAAAAACTGAATCTAACAGACCATTAAAATCATTATCTGATAGTTTAAAAGGTAAGCAAGGTCGTTTCCGTCAGAACTTATTAGGTAAGCGTGTTGATTATTCTGCACGTTCGGTAATTGTTGTTGGACCAGAATTAAGATTATTTGAATGTGGATTGCCAAAAGATATGGCAGCAGAATTATACAAACCTTTTGTTATTCGTAAGTTAATCGAAAGAGGTATTGTAAAAACTGTAAAATCTGCAAAGAAAATTATAGACAGAAAAGAACCAGTTGTTTGGGATATTTTAGAAAATGTAATTAAAGGACATCCAGTTTTATTAAACCGTGCCCCTACATTACACCGTTTAGGAATTCAAGCATTTCAACCAAAATTAATTGAAGGAAAAGCAATACGTTTACATCCACTTGCTTGTTCTGCATTTAATGCCGATTTTGATGGAGATCAAATGGCAGTTCACTTACCATTAGGACCTGAGGCTATTTTAGAAGCACAGTTATTAATGTTAGGGTCTCATAATATTTTAAATCCTGCGAATGGAGCACCAATTACGGTACCATCTCAGGATATGGTATTAGGTCTTTATTATATGACTAAAGAAAGAAAGTCAACTCCAGAAGTGCCTATTAAAGGTGAAGGATTAACTTTCTATTCTCCAGAAGAGGTAATTATTGCCTTAAATGAAGAAAGAGTAGACTTAAATGCAGGAATTAAGGTTCGTACGCATGATGTTGAAGATGGACAAGCAGTTACTAAAATTATAGCTACAACAGTAGGTAGAGTCTTATTTAACGAAAAAGTACCAAAAGCTGCAGGATACATTAATGAAGTTTTAACAAAGAAATCATTAAGAGGAGTTATTAGTGGTATTTTAAAGGTAACTGATATTCCTTCTGTAGGAAATTTCTTAGATGAAATTAAAAATATGGGATATAAATACGCCTTCGAAGGTGGTTTATCATTCTCATTAGGGGATATTATTATTCCTCCAGAAAAGCATACAATGATTGCTGAAGCAAACAAAGAAGTTGATGCGATTGTAGGAAACTATAACATGGGTATGTTAACGCAAAAAGAGCGTTATAATCAGGTAATTGATATTTGGGGAAGAACCAATAATCAATTAACTGAATTATCGATGAAACGTTTACGTGAAGATCAACAAGGATTTAACTCGGTATTTATGATGTTAGATTCTGGAGCACGTGGATCGAAAGAACAGATTCGTCAGTTAACAGGTATGCGTGGATTAATGGCAAAGCCTAAAAAATCTACAGCAGGAGGTGGAGAAATTATTGAAAATCCAATTCTTTCTAACTTTAAAGAAGGATTATCAATTCTTGAATACTTTATATCAACACACGGTGCTCGTAAAGGATTAGCCGATACAGCATTAAAAACAGCCGATGCAGGTTACTTAACACGTCGTTTAGTAGATGTATCTCAGGATGTAATAGTAAACGAAGTAGATTGTGGTACATTAAGAGGATTAGAAGTAAGTCCATTAAAGAAAAATGATGAAATCGTTGAATCTTTAAGTGATAGAATTTCTGGACGTACAGCGTTACACAATGTATTTGTACCAAACACAGAAGATTTATTAGTCGCATCAGGAGAATTAATTACACCTGTTATAGCAGAAGAAATTCAAGCAGCAGGAGTTGATAAAGTAGAAGTACGTTCAGCATTAACATGTGAATCTCAAAGAGGTATTTGTGAAAAATGTTACGGACAATCTTTATCTACAGGTAAGAAAGTTCAAAGAGGAGAAGCAGTAGGTGTAATTGCAGCACAATCAATTGGAGAACCAGGTACACAGTTAACATTACGTACTTTCCACGTTGGAGGGGTAGCAGGAAACATTTCAGAAGAGAACAAATTAATAGCTAAATTTGACGGTAAAGTATCTATTGACGATTTACGTACAGTAAAAGGAAAAGATGCAAATGGAGAAGAAGTAGAAATTGTTATTTCTCGTACTGCTGAGATTAAGATTACAGATAAGAAAACTGATATTGTATTAAGTACTAACATTATTCCTTACGGTTCGATTATATTTGATAAGAATATTAAATCAATCAAAAAAGGAGATGCAGTATGTCAATGGGATCCATTTAACGGAGTTATCGTTTCTGAGTTTGGAGGAAAAGTTAAGTTTGACAATTTAGAGCAAGGTATTAACTACTCTGTTGAAATTGATGAACAAACTGGTTTCCAAGAAAAAGTAATGACTGATTCTAAGAATAAAAAAATCATTGCTTCATTAATTATTGAAGATGCAGATGGTAATGCTTTACGTTCGTATAGTTTACCAGTAGGAGCACATTTAATGGTAAATGACGGAGATAAAGTAGATGCAGGTCATACATTAGTTAAGATTCCACGTAAGTCTGGTAAAGCAGGGGATATTACAGGAGGTTTACCACGTGTAACAGAATTATTTGAAGCACGTAATCCATCTAATCCAGCAGTAGTTGCACAAATTGATGGGGTTGTATCTTTCGGTAAAATTAAGCGTGGTAATCGTGAGATTATTATTGAATCAAAAACAGGTGAGATTACTAAGTATTTAGTTAAGTTATCAAACCAAATTTTAGTTCAAGAGAATGATTTCATTAAAGCAGGTATGCCTTTATCTGATGGAGCAACTACTCCAATAGATATTTTAAATATTAAAGGACCTTCTGCAGTACAAGAATACTTAGTAAACGAAATTCAAGAAGTATATCGTTTACAAGGTGTAAAAATTAACGATAAGCATTTCGAAGTAGTAGTACGTCAAATGATGCGTAAAGTTAGAGTTATTGACTCTGGGGATACTTTATTCTTAGAAAATCAATTGATTCACAAGAATGACTTTATCAAAGAAAATGATGCTATTTATGGAATGAAAGTTGTTGAAGAAGCAGGAGATTCTGAAAACTTAAAGCCAGGACAAATAGTTTCAGCTCGTCAATTAAGAGATGAAAATTCATTATTACGTAGAGCAGATAAAGATTTAGTAGTAGCAAGAGATGCACAACCAGCAACAGCTGAACAAGTATTGCAAGGTATTACAAGAGCTTCGTTACAAACGAAATCATTTATCTCAGCTGCATCATTCCAGGAAACAACTAAAGTATTAAATGAAGCCGCAGTAAACGGTAAAATAGATACATTAGAAGGATTAAAAGAAAATGTAATTGTAGGTAAGAGAATACCAGCAGGAACAGGAATGAGATCTTACGATGATCAAATCGTAGGGCCAAAAGATGAAATGGAACAAAGTTTATAATTTTTCAATACAAGACCTCTAAGTAATTAGAGGTCTTTTTTTTAATTTTAATATGGAAGATCAAAAAGACCCACAATTAAATATAGAATTAGATCAAGATATAGCAGAAGGTACTTATAGTAACTTAGCTATAATAAATCATTCAGTATCTGAATTTATAGTTGATTTTATAAATATTATGCCAGGTGTACCAAAAGCTAAGGTAAAATCAAGAATAATTTTAACACCACAGCATGCTAAAAGATTAACAAAAGCATTGGCGGAGAACGTTAGAAAGTTTGAACAAGCCCATGGTGAGATAAAAGATTACGAGCAAGTACCAATTCCAATGAATTTTGGAGGAACAACAGGAGAAGCTTAAAAATAAAAAATCGTCTTAAAAAGACGATTTTTTATTTTTATATAAATAGGATTTTTAAAAACCTTGAGAAATTTGTTGAAGCTCAGGAATATTTAAAACAAAAATTTGTTTTCCTTTTAAGTTAATAAGTTTTTTCTTCTTGAAATCAGAAAGTAAACGAATAGCACTTTCTGTAGCAGTACCAATAATATTAGCGATGTCTTCTCTAGTTAATGATATACCAATAGAACCTTCCTCTGTTTTTTCAAACTTTTCATCTAAAAAAATTAAAGTATCAGCTAAACGTTGTTTTACCGTTTTTTGAGCCATATCAACAATAACATTATCTGCATTTTTAAGCGAAGAAGCCATTTTTTTTAACATGTCCATAGAAAAATTAGAGTTATTCTGTAAATCTCTAATAATTTCTTCTTTAGGAATAAAACAAACCTCCATATCATTAACAGCCACAGCTTTTAAATTAGAAACTTCATCATTTATTAAACTACGCTCACCAATAATATCTCCTTTTCTTATTAAATGTATAATTTGATCTCGACCATTATCACTCATTTTAGAAACTTTACAAAGACCATCTTTAATACAAAAAATGCCATTAATGTGCTCACCTTCTTGAAAAAGAGGTTCTCCTTTTTTTATAATTTTAGATGTTTTACACCCAGAAATTCTAACTAATTCGTTTTTAGTTAAAGACTTTAATGAGTTAAATTGTCTAACAATGCATTGCTCACATTTACTGTGACCCTCTGAGTTTTGTAACATATGTCAAAGATAGAAAAAACTGATAAATATCATATTTAATACTTTGATAAAAAACGACCTTTGTATCAGGCAAATGAGTAAATATGGAAAGCACAATATGTTTTCATTGTGGTAATGAGTGTGATACCAACAAAATTACAATAGAAGAAAAATTCTTTTGTTGTAATGGATGTAAGACGGTATTTGAAATTTTTTCGGAAAATGATTTAACTTGTTATTACGATTTTCAAAATAATCCAGGAGCAATTCCTGAGGAAATTCAAGGGAAGTATGATTTTCTTGAAAATGAATCTATTGTAAATAAATTACTAGAATTTAACGATGGCGATACCCAGGTTGTTAATTTATATATTCCGCATATCCATTGTAGTTCGTGTATTTGGGTATTAGAAAATCTACATAAATTACAAGAGAATATAGCAAGTTCACAAGTTAATTTTCCTAAGAAAACTGTTCGGATTACCTATAATTTAAATAATATATCATTACAAGAAGTTGTTTTACTTTTAAGTTCTATAGGTTATGAACCATATATTTCCTTGGAAGACTATGAAGTAGGAAAGAAAAAAGTAGATAGAAGTTTAATTTATAAATTAGGAATAGCTGGCTTTGCTTTTGGAAATGTAATGTTTTTGTCTTTTCCAGAGTATTTTGAAGTATCAGAATTTTGGTTAGAACAATACAAAGGAATTTTCCGTTGGTTAATGTTTTTCTTTTCACTACCAGTAGTGTTCTATGCGGCACAAGATTATTTTATTTCTGCCTATAAAGGATTACGTTCTAAAATTTTAAATATTGATGTACCTATAGCTTTAGGGGTTTCTGTATTGTTTATCAGAAGCTGTATTGAAATCCTTTTAGATTTAGGAACTGGTTTTTTTGACTCTTTAACCGGTTTGGTTTTTTTCTTATTACTAGGAAAATTCTTTCAACAGAAAACATATAACTTTTTATCTTTTGAACGAGATTATAAATCATATTTTCCAATAGCGGTTACTCGAATTACATTAGAAGGAAAAGAAGAAAATGTCCAAATTTACGATGTAGAAAAAGGAGATAGGTTACTAATTAGAAATCAAGAATTAATTCCTGTAGACGGAATTCTAATAAATGGAGAAGCAAAAATAGATTATAGTTTTGTTACTGGTGAGGCAATACCAGTAACAAAAAAATCTGGAGATAAATTATTTGCAGGAGGAAAACAGTTAGCAGGAATTATTGAAATGGAAGTTTTAACATCAGTTTCACAAAGTTATTTAACACAATTGTGGAGTAACGATGTATTTCAAAAAGACAAAAATTCATCTTTTAAAACGTTAACAGATAAAATAAGCCAGCATTTTACAATTACTATTTTATTAATAGCCATAATAGCCACGAGTTTTTGGTTATATAAAGATACAAGCAAAGCGTTAAATGTTTTTACAGCAGTATTAATTATAGCTTGTCCATGTGCAATAGCCTTAGCAGCACCATTTACTTTAGGTAATATGTTGCGTATTTTAGGAAAGAAAAAATTTTATGTAAAAAATGCTACAGTATTAGAGCAGTTAGCAGCTACAAATGCAGTTATTTTTGATAAAACGGGTACACTTACTACTAGCAAAGAAAATCAAATAGACTATCAAGGGAATGATTTAGACTTGTTAGAGAAATCAATTTTAAAAAGTACACTTAGAGCATCTAACCATCCTTTAAGTAGAATGTTGTATAATTCTTTAACAGAAGAAACTGTAATAATTGATAATTTTAAAGAATATACAGGTAAAGGTATTGAAGCAAATTATCAGCAAACAAAAATTAAGGTAGGTTCATCATCATTTGTAAATAGTACTGACGAGCAAATGAATTTAGACACTTCTGTACATATTAGTATTAATGATGCATATAAAGGAAAGTATATTTTTAAGAATGCTTATAGAAATGGAGTAAATACCTTATTTTCTGAATTGAACCCTAAATACAATTTAGCAGTAGTTTCTGGAGATAATGAAGGAGAAAAGAAATACTTAGAAAGTATTTTGCCAAAAAGTACTTCATTTTTATTTAATCAAAAACCAGAAGATAAACTGTCTTATGTTGAAGAATTACAGCAAAAAAATAAAAGCGTAATTATGATTGGCGATGGATTAAACGATGCAGGCGCACTAGCACAAAGTAATGTAGGTATTGCATTGTCTGAAAATATTAATGTATTTTCTCCAGCTTGTGATGCAATTTTAGATGCATCAAAATTTAGTCAAATAGCTAATTATATTAAAGCATCAAAAAAAGCAATTCAAATAATAAAATATAGCTTTTTACTATCTTTATTATATAATATTATTGGTTTGTATTTTGCTACTACAGGGCAATTAAAACCAGTAATTGCAGCAATTCTAATGCCATTAAGTTCTATTAGTATTGTAATATTTACTACTGTAGCAACAAATTTATTAGGAAGAAAAATAAAATAAGAAATTATGAAAATAGGATCATTTTTAAAAGATATAAAGTTTAATGAAAACAAACCAGCTGTTTCATTATTATTAGATACAGATTTTTCGAAAGAAATAAGAGTTGTATTTAAAAAAGGTCAAATAATGGAAGACCATCAAGCGCCATTTGCAATTATTGTACAGGTAACTAAAGGTATTATTGATTTTGGAGTGGATGGAGAGATAAAACAACTTAACGAAGGTGATATAATTTCACTAAAACCACAAATTGTCCATAATCTGACAGCAATAGAAGAAAGTATAGTTCGTTTGTCATTATCAAAATCGGATACTTTGAAAAGAGTAAAAAACGTATAATAATATGCAGATAAATAAATATATAGATCATACCCTATTAAAAGCTATAGCTACTAAAGAAGACATAGTAAAATTATGTAAAGAAGCAAAAGAGTATAATTTTTATGCAGTTTGTGTAAACGGTTCTTATGTAGCATTAGCAAAGCAAGAATTAGAAAATTCAGATGTGAAAGTCGCTGCGGTAATCGGATTTCCGTTAGGAGCTATGACAACCGAATCTAAAGTTTTTGAAGCTAAAAACTGCATAAATAATGGGGCTTCAGAAATAGATATGGTTATCAATATAGGAAAACTATTAGATGGAGATAACGATTATGTAGAAAAAGAGATTAGGTTAATAAAAGAAACAATAGGTAATAATGTATTAAAAGTAATTTTTGAGAATTGTTATTTATCTAAAGAGCAAATAAGAACAGCATCGCAATTAGCAGTAAATGCTGGAGCAGATTTTATAAAAACATCTACTGGTTTTGGTACAGGAGGAGCAACATTTGAAGATGTTAAAATAATGAAAGATGTAGTAGGTGAAAAGGCTCAAATAAAAGCCGCAGGTGGAGTTAGGAATATTGAAACTGCAAAAGAGTATATAGAAATAGGTGTAACACGTTTAGGAACATCATCAGGAGTGTCATTAGTAACAAAAGGAATTTCGGATAAAAACAAATATTAAAAATGAGCGTACATATAGCTGCCTCAAAAGGCGAAATAGCAGAAACAGTTTTATTGCCAGGTGATCCGATGAGAGCTAAGTGGATTGCAGAAACTTTTTTAAAGAATCCTGTTTGTTATAATGATGTAAGAGGAATGTTAGGATATACAGGAGATTATAATGGAGAGAAAGTTTCTGTACAAGGAACAGGAATGGGAATACCAAGTACATTAATTTATGCTCATGAATTAATTACTGAATATGGAGTGAAAAACTTAATTCGTGTAGGTTCAGCAGGATCCTATCAAAAAGAGGTTGGAATTAGAGATATTGTTATAGCAATGGCAGCGTCAACAAATTCTGGATTAAATACAATTCGATTTAGTGGAGCTGATTATGCCCCAACAGCTAGTTTTGAGTTATTTCAAAAGGCACTAAATACTGCAAATAAAAAAGGCATAGCAATAAAAGCAGGGAATATTTTAAGTTCAGATGAATTCTATGCAGACGAATTTGAAAGCTATAAAAAATGGGCTGATTATGGTGTTTTATGTGTAGAAATGGAAACGAATGGTTTGTATACAGTAGCCGCAAAACACAAAGTAAATGCACTGTCTATATTAACAATATCAGATAGTTTAGTTACAGGAGAAAGAACAACAGCAGATGAAAGAGAGCAAACATTTAAAGAAATGATAGAAATCGCATTAGGCACTTTATAATGAAAAACTCACTAATACAAAAATATAATATTCCAGGACCAAGATATACAAGTTATCCAACGGTTCCTTATTGGGATGAAAGCACTTTTTCAATAGAAAAATGGATAACAACTTTTAAGAAATCATTTATAGAAAGTAATTCTACAGAAGGAATTAGTTTGTATATACATTTACCATTTTGTGAGAGTTTATGTACGTTTTGTGCATGCCATAAACATATTACAAAAAGACACGAAGTGGAAGAAGATTATATAGATACGGTTTTAAAAGAATGGGATTTATATACAGATTTAGTTGAAGAGACACCAATAGTAAAAGAAATTCATTTAGGAGGGGGAACACCTACTTTTTTTTCAAAAGAGCAATTGAAAAAATTAATAGATGGTATTTTTATAAAAGCAAAAAAACATTCAAATCACGAATTTAGTTTTGAAGGTCATCCAAATAACACAACAAAAGAACAATTGCAAACATTGTTTGATGTTGGTTTTACACGAGTAAGTTATGGAGTGCAAGATTATAATGAAAAAGTACAAGTGGCAATTCATAGAGTTCAACCTTTTGAAAATGTAGAAAAAGCAACGCGTTGGGCAAGAGAAATTGGTTATAAATCTGTTAGTCATGATTTAATTTTCGGTTTACCATTTCAAACAAAAGAAAATGTAATTCATACTATTAATAGAACAAAAGAATTACAACCAGATAGAATTTCATTTTATAGTTATGCGCACGTGCCATGGGTAAAAGGAGTTGGGCAAAGAGGTTTTAACGAACAAGATTTACCTAAGAATGAAGAAAAGCGTGAGCTTTATGAAATAGGAAAAGAACTCTTTGCTGAAATGGGCTATGTAGAAATTGGAATGGATCATTTTGCTTTACCAACAGATAGTTTGTATAAGGCAACAAAAGAGAAAACACTTCATAGAAATTTTATGGGTTATACGGCAAACAAAACTCAATTAATGATTGGTTTAGGAATGTCGGCAATATCAGATTCATGGTATGGGTTTGCACAGAATGTAAAAACTGTGAAAGAATACCAAAAAATAGTAAATGAAGGAGAGATTCCTGTTTTTAGAGGACATATTTTATCAGAAGAAGATTTAGTTATCAGAAAACATATTCTAAATATTATGTGTCATTTCTCGACATCATGGAAAGAAGAGCAATTACAAATTGAGAATATAGAAGCACATTTAAATAAATTAAAAGAAATGGTTGATGATGAACTGGTTTTTATTGGAGATAAAAAGCTAGTAGTTCCAGAAAAAGCAAGACCATATGTGCGAAACATTTGCATGGCATTTGATAAAAAGTTACATCAAAAACAGCCTGAAACTAAGCTGTTTTCTATGACTATTTAAAAGAAAAACTCGAAGGACTTCTTCGAGTTTTTTATATTTATTAAACTGAAAAAAAATGTAAGATATGACAAATGTCATGTTTTAAGAAAACCTTCACAAGTATCTTTGACGTATAATTATCAGGCAAGATATGAGCGTTATTTACTTACTACTTACACTAAGTATTTTAGTGGCAATTATTTTTTTTATTGCATTTATCGTTTCGGTAAAGAAAGGACAATACGATGATTCGTACACGCCTTCAGTTCGTATGCTCTTTGATGACGAATTAGTAAAAGAAGAAACAAAAATCAATAACTAACAATAGATATTAAATTCAATTAGATTATGGAAATGCAACAATTTTATTACGATAATAAGATCGTAAAAAAATTCATCTATGCCACACTTCTATGGGGAATCGTAGGTTTCTCAGTAGGATTATTATTGGCTTTTATGTTTTTATTCCCAAATATTACTGACGGAATTTCTTGGTTAAGTTTTGGTCGTTTACGTCCGTTACATACCAATGCAGTAATTTTTGCCTTTGTTGGTAACGCAATATACGCAGGTGTGTATTATTCGTTACAACGATTGTTGAAAACACGAATGGCAAGTGATTTTTTAAGTAATTTCAACTTTTGGGGATGGCAATTAATAATTGTCGCAGCAGCCATAACATTACCTTTAGGGTATACAACGTCAAAAGAATATGCCGAATTAGAATGGCCAATTGATATTGCAATTGCTTTAGTTTGGGTAGCTTTTGGTGTAAATATGATTTGGACGATTCTTCAAAGAAGACAACGTCACTTATATGTTGCTATTTGGTTTTATCTAGGAACATTTGTAACAGTTGCTGTATTGCATATTTTCAATAGTTTAGAATTACCTGTTAGTTTCTTAAAATCATATTCAGTTTATGCAGGAGTACAAGATGCCTTGGTGCAATGGTGGTACGGACATAATGCGGTAGCATTTTTCTTAACTACACCATTTTTAGGATTGATGTATTATTTTGTTCCTAAAGCAGCAAATAGGCCTGTATATTCTTATCGATTATCAATTGTTCACTTTTGGTCATTAATATTCATATACATCTGGGCAGGACCTCACCACTTATTATACACATCTTTACCAGATTGGGCTCAAAATTTAGGAGTAGCATTCTCTATTATGTTATTAGCACCATCTTGGGGGGGGATGATAAACGGATTGTTAACACTTCGTGGTGCTTGGGATAAAGTTCGTACAGATCCTGTTTTAAAATTCTTTGTAGTTGCAATTACAGGTTATGGTATGGCAACTTTTGAAGGACCAATGTTATCGTTAAAAAATGTAAATGCGATTGCCCACTTTAGTGATTGGATTATTGCTCACGTTCACGTTGGAGCATTAGCTTGGAATGGTTTCTTTACCTTCGGGATGATTTATTGGATGGTTCCAAAATTATTTAAAACAAAATTATACTCTACGGCATTAGCAAATTTTCATTTTTGGATAGGTACTTTAGGTATCATTATGTATGCTTTACCAATGTACGTTGCAGGATTTGTTCAAGCATCGATGTGGAAACAATTTAATCCAGATGGAACATTAACTTATGGAAACTTCCTTGAAACAGTTAATGAAATTATTCCAATGTATTGGATGCGTGCTATTGGAGGTAGTATGTTTATTATTGGAGCATTTGTGATGCTATATAATATGATTAGAACAGTTAAGTCTGGTACAGATGTTACCGATGATTTAGCAGAAGCAGCACCGTTAACAAAAGTTTCTAAACACAGAACAAAAGGAGAAGGATGGCATACTTGGTTAGAAAGAAAACCTATCAAATTAACTATTTACGCAACAGTAGCCATTTTAATAGGAGGTATAGTGCAGATTGTACCAACCTTATTAGTAAAATCTAACATACCAACAATAACAAGTGTAAAACCATATTCACCTTTAGAGTTAGAAGGTCGTGATTTATATATCCGTGAAGGGTGTGTAGGATGTCACTCACAAATGGTACGTCCATTTAGGTCAGAGGTTGAACGTTATGGTGAATATGCGAAAGCAGGAGAATTTGTGTATGATCATCCATTTTTATGGGGATCTAAACGTACAGGTCCAGATATTTTAAGAGTTGGAGGAAAGTATTCGGACAGTTGGCACTTAAATCATATGTATGATCCGCAAAGTACTTCACCAGGGTCTATCATGCCAGCATACCAATGGCTAGTTAGAAATAAACTAGATAAAAGTGATGTAGAGGCTAAAATGAGAGCAATGGTAACTCTTGGAGTCCCTTATACGGATGAAGAAATTGTGAATGCACAAGTAAGTATGGATGCACAGGGAGCTAAAATTCAAGAGAATTTACACCAAGACCCAGATTTTGCTAAAAGTTATGCAGCTGATAAAAAGTATGCACTAGAGAACGGACAAACTTTTATTGAAATGAAAGATAGAGAAATTGTCGCTTTAATCGCTTATTTACAACGATTAGGGACGGATATTAAGGTAAAAGATGTTCAAAAACAATTAAGCGCTAAAAACTAGAAATTATGTTGAAATTCGTAAAAAACCATATGGAAAGTATTATAGGTATTGAAATATACCCAATGATTTCGCTAACTATTTTCTTTACATTTTTTATGGTGTTGTTTTGGTGGGTGTTTACCGCTAAAAAAGAATACATCAGTAGAGTCAGTGATTTACCATTTAATGATTAAAAATAAAATAAGATGAAAAAATATATTCAATCTATAGTATCATTTCTTTTTGTTTTTTCAATGCCATTTATTTTAGCAAAAGCTTTTATGGCATATAAAGATCCATTTAGTTTATATGAAAATCCAGTAGTTTGGTTCGTAATTGTTGGTTTTGGTTTGGTAGTGCTTTTAAAAGAAGTTTTAGCAGCTACTGTTGTAAATAAGGCGAACGAATTAATGCCTAAAAATTACACAAGAGTACAAACTGTTATTTCATTTTTATTCTTGTTTTTAACGCCATTGGCATTAGCAAAAGCAATTAGCTCATATGCAAACCCATATAGTTTTTTAGAAAATCCATTAATATGGATTGGTATAGTTGCTTTTGGTCTAGTAGTGTTAGCAAAAGAAATGTTAACTATAACAGGAATTGCTAAAATTGAGAAAGCTGAAATGATTAAGGCTGGAATCAATCCTGAAGAAGTAGATAATTGGGCTTGGGCTAAAAAGTTAATCAATAAATGGACAGAAGCGAAAGCTATTGAAGAAGAAGAAGAGATTGTATTAGACCATAATTACGACGGAATTAAAGAATTAGATAATAATTTACCACCTTGGTGGGTATACATGTTCTATGCAACTATCATTTTTGCAGTAGTTTACTTAGTGAAATATGAGATGATGGGAGCTCCAAATCAAGATATGGAGTATGCACAATCTGTAGCGGAAGCTAAGAAAGAATTAGCCGCTTTTAGATCAACATCTAAAGAAGCAATTATAGATGCTGAAACTGTTACTGTTTTAACAGATGAAAGTGATTTAAGTAGAGGTAAAGCAGTGTATAATTTAAATTGTGCTGCATGTCATATTGCTGATGGAGGTGGAGGTATTGGTCCAAATTTAACTGATGAGTATTGGATTTTAGGAGGTGGTATTAAAAATGTGTTTGCCACTATAACAAATGGAGGTAGAGATGGAAAAGGTATGGTAGCATGGGGGAAAACTTTAAAGCCAAAAGATATTCAGAAAGTGGCTAGTTACATTATGTCTATGCAAGGAACAACTCCAGCTAAACCAAAACCAGCACAAGGAGAAAAATATGAAAATGGTCAATAAAAAATATAAGAACAAGTAAAAGACGTATACAGTAAAAATACTTGATAATAAATTTGGTTTTAATAGTTAAAAATGGAAACACCCGAGAATGAACAATTTAGAGATAGTATTGGAACCATCAACGATGAGGGAAAACGTTCTTGGGTGTATCCTAAAAAACCGAGTGGAAGATTCTATAAATACAGAAAGTATGTAAGTTATTTTCTACTAACAATTTTACTATCAGCACCATTTATAAAAATTAAAGGAAATCAATTTTTATTATTCAATGTATTAGAACGAAAGTTTAATATTTTCGGATTCCCTTTTTGGCCACAAGATTTTCATTTATTAGTGGTTTCAATGATTATTGGTGTTGTTTTTATTATTCTATTTACTGTTGTTTTTGGTCGTATTTTCTGTGGTTGGATTTGTCCGCAAACTATTTTTTTAGAAATGGTTTTTAGAAGGATAGAGTATTGGATTGATGGGGATAGAGGAAAACAAATACGGTTAGAAAAGCAGCCTTGGAATTCGGAGAAAATAAAAAAGAGATTATTAAAATGGTTTATCTTTTTTATCATTTCATTTTTAATAGCTAATGTGTTTTTAGCATATTTGATAGGTGGCGATACCGTTATAGATTATGTAACAGGAAATCCTTTAGATAACACGAGTACTTTAATTTCTTTGTTAATTTTTACAGGAGTATTCTATTTTATTTTTGTTTGGTTTAGAGAGCAAGTATGTATTATAGCTTGTCCATATGGAAGGTTACAAGGAGTACTTTTAGATAATAAAACAATTAACGTAGCATACGATCATGTAAGAGGAGAAGGTGAAAAAGGAAGAGCAAAATTTAAAAAGAAAGAAGATAGAGAGGCTTCAGGAAAAGGAGATTGTATAGATTGTTTTCAATGCGTAAATGTGTGTCCTACGGGTATAGATATAAGAAATGGAACACAATTAGAATGTGTTAACTGTACAGCTTGTATTGATGAATGTGATCACATTATGGAAAAAGTTGGTTTGCCAAAAGGACTAATCCGTTTCGCAAGTGAAGAAAATATAGAAAAGAAAACGCCTTTCCAGTTTACAGTAAGAATGAAAGGGTATTCTGCTATTTTAGGAATTTTGATCGCTGTTTTAATAGGGATGTTATTTTTAAGAAACGATGTTGAAGCAACTGTTTTACGCTTACCCGGACAATTATATGAGCATAAAGAAAATGGTGTTATAAGTAATATTTATACTTATAAAGTGATTAATAAAACAACGAAACAGATTGATGATGTTAGTTATAAGTTACTATCTCATAAAGGGAAAATAGAAACCGTAACACATCAAAATTTTGAAATTCCAAAACAAGGATTAGCTGAAGGAACTTTATTTATAGAGTTACATCAATCTGAAATGAAAAATGAAAAAGTAAACTTAAAAATTGGTGTTTTTAGTGGTGATAAATTAATAGAAACTACTAAAACCAATTTCTTAGGACCAAGAAGTTATAGATAATTAAAAAACAATAAAAATGAAACTAAACTGGGGCACGGGTATAGTAATTGCAATTATTGGGTTTATAAGTTTTATAATGTATTTCGTCATTTCGATGAGTACAGGTAAAAGTTATAATCACGATTTGGTATCTGATAAATATTATCAAAAAGAATTAGAATATCAACATACAATAGATGCAACTAAAAATGCAAAAGCATTAAAAGAAAACATTAGAGTAGAAAAAACAAAAGAAGGCTTAAAAATTCATTTTCCAAAAGAATTTAATCCTGAAGAGATTACAGGAAAAGTGTTCCTATATAGACCATCTAATAAGCAATTGGATTTTGAAATACCTATTTCATTCTCCAATACATATTTGCTCGTGCCTGAGAAACGTTTGTTAGGTGGTCGCTGGAACATTACTGTTTCCTGGAACTACAAAAATAAAGATTATTTATATCAGAAAGAATTACTTTACTAATGCTTACTTCTGCAATCATATTAGGTTTACTTGGAAGTTTTCACTGTATAGGCATGTGCGGTCCAATAGCTTTTATGCTACCAGTAGATAGAACAAATAAGGTGAAACAAGTTTTTCAAATAATGAGCTATCATTTTGGAAGACTTTTTACTTATAGTTTAATAGGGGTGTTATTTGGTTTTTTAGGAAAAGGATTTTATTTCTTCGGGTTTCAACAACAACTTTCAATTGCAGTTGGAATTTTAATGATCTTGGTGATTTTACTTCCGAAAACTTTTCAGAAATATAATTTTTCAAAGCCAATTAGTAGATTGATAATGAAAGTGAAATCAGCATTAGGAAAAGAACTTAAAAAGAAAGGAAACGATACTTTTTTTACCATAGGATTTTTAAATGGTTTTCTGCCTTGTGGATTAGTTTATATGGCAGTTTTTGGAGCTTTAACAACAACAAATCCATTTTCAGGAAGTTTGTACATGTTTCTTTTTGGACTCGGAACAATACCTTTAATGACAACAATGGTATATGTTGGCAACTTTGCAAATGTGATTGTTCGAAAAAGAATTCAACAGGCAATTCCATATGTAGTTGTTTTTATAGGAATTTTGTTTGTACTTAGAGGTTTAGGACTTGGTATACCTTATGTTTCACCATTACCAGTTTCTGATTTAACAACATCAGTAGAAGGATGTCATTAATGAACTATTTTATGTCTTTGCAGGAAATGAATCTGACATTTTAAGTTAATATCTGATTACTCTTCGTTAAAATTTACACTAAATAAATTGAGTGTTCTTTTTTAGGGGAAATGAGAATATTATAGCTTTGTTCTTTTAAAATAATCAAATGAAGAAAGAGGTTTTAAATTATAGTTTTATAATTGTTGGATGTGTGTTTATGGCTTTTGGTGTCGTAGGTTTTCTCAGCCCAAACAAGATAGCTATGGGGGGAACAGGTGGTTTAGCAATTATTTTTAATTACTTGTTTACGATTCCTATAGGGGTGTTGTTCGCGCTTATAAATATTCCATTATTAATAATTAGTATTCGATTCTTAGGAAAATATTTTGCCCTAAAAAGCACAGTTGCAATTATAACTGTGAGTTTGTTTATTGATATTACTTCAGAATATATAGGCTTATCAGCATTAAGTAACGAACCTTTATTAGCCACCCTTTATGGAGGTGTAACAGTAGGGCTAGGTATTGGGTTTATATTTAAAGGAGGAGGTTCTGCAGGAGGAGGTACTATTATAGCAAGAATTATAACTTCTAAAACGTCATTAAAAACAGGAACAGTAATTTTAATTTTAGACGCTATTGTTGTTGTATGTACTGCTATTGTATTTAATAATATAGAATTAGCACTATGGAGTATGATAAGTATTTTTATAACTACTAAAATGATTGATCTTGTATTAGCAGGTAGACCAAACGGACGTATCGTACATATTTCATCATCAAATAATTTAGAAAATATGGGCTTGCTAATTAATGAACGAATAGGAGTAAATGGAACTTTGGTATTGGGCAATAATTTAAGTTTAAGTAAAGAGAAATACTTGATTTTTGTAACTGTACCTATGAATAGATTAAATGCGTTAAAGCAATTAATTAATGATGAAGATAAAACGGCTAAAATGATTGTCATGGACGCAACAGAAATGCTAGGAACAAAATTTTTAGAGTAGAATATAATAAAGAATTAAAGAAGGGATATAAACCTGACAAAAATCATGATTTTACTAATAGATCTTTAGTAATTTAGAGGGGAAGTTAAACCCTAAATATCTTATTATGAAAAAAATAATAGTCCCAGTCGATTTTTCTATTCATTCAGAATATGCATTACAAACAGCAGCTTTTTTAGCAAAACAAGCAAATGCCGAAATTATAGTTGTACACATGTTAGAACTATCTAATGCTATAGTTAGTAAATCGGAAAGTTACGCTCAAAAAGAAACATTTTTTTATTTAAAACTAGCAGAAAAAAAGTTTAATAGCTTTTTGCAAAAAGAGTATTTAATAGACATAAAAGTAACTCCTATAATTAAGCATTTTAAAATTTTTAGCGAATTAGATGAATTGGCTCGAGAAGAAAATGTAGATCTAATTATTATGGGGTCTAAAGGAGTTAGTGGATTAAAAGAAATGTTTGTAGGATCTAATACAGAAAAAGTAATTCGCTATGCACATGTGCCAGTATTGGTAGTTAAAGAAGAGCCTATTACAGAAAATTTTGAAAAAGTAGTTTTTGCTTGCGATTTTTCAGATGATGATATTGATCCATTGTTAAGAGCACAAGCCTTTTTTAAGAGTTTAAATAGTACATTAGAATTGGTGTATGTACAAACGCCGTCGGCAAAGTTTAAAAGTACATTTGAATTAAAAGAAAAAATACAACAATTTTTAGATAAACTAGGAGAGGTAAGTTTTAGTAAAGAACAAATTCATATTGTTTCCGATTATACAGTAGAAGAAGGCTTACGTTATTATGTAAATACACATCAAATAGATATGTTAGTTATTGCAACTAGAGGTAAAAAAGGAATCGCTCATTTTTTTGAAGGAAGTATTACTGAAGACGTAGCAAATCATAGTAAGTTTCCATTATTAACTTTTAAAGCCTAAGAAAGTTAAAATAAAAGTTAGCCTATTTTAGGCTAACTTTTATTTTAGAATTTATTAAAATCTTTTTTGTCCAGAAAATTCCATTGCTTCACCTTTACCAAAACCAAAGCTAATTCCTAAAGTAACAAAACGACCTCTTTGACTAAAAGAAGTGCGATTAAAGTTATTTTGTACAGTTACTTCTTCATAGTTTCTTGAAGCAAAAGCATCACGAATACTTAAACTAGCATTTAGTTTACCGTTTAGCATCTTTTTACGAACACCTAAATCCATAAAAAGATTATCAGATATTGTACTTTGAGCAGTTTTAAATTTAGAACGGTAATTTCCAGTAACTTCTAAAGTAAACCCAGCAGGAAACTTAATTTTACCTGTTGATCTTAAGCTCCATCTATTACCTGTAAAATCAAAATTATTATTTAGTAATTGTCCCTTTCTTATAAAAGTATTATAATTAAAATCTGAAGTAAAACTAAACCAAGAAATAGGAGAATATTTTGTGTTAATTTCTAGTCCAGTAGCACGATTAGTTCCAATATTTTGAGGTTTTGAAGTAGTAACATTGTTGTTAATAGTAGTAATTTCTTCAATAACATCTGTGGTTGCCCTATGGTATATTCCAGCATTAATAGATGCTTTTGATAATTTATAAATAGTAGTAATTTCAAAAGAGTTGGTAAATTCAGGAGTTAAATTAGGGTTTCCTATATTAAGATTAAAGTTGTCTCTAAAAGAAACAAAAGGGTTTAAATCCCATAAACGAGGCCTAAAAATACGTTTTGAATATCCAGCTTGTAATGACAAGTTTTCGTTTATTTTGTAGGAACTATGTAAACTCGGAAATAGATTACTATAGCGTTGCTTATTATTCTGATTAGAAGTAATTAATTTTGTAGTTAGGTTGGTGTTTTCTAAACGTAAACCTCCTTTTATTCCCCAATTTTTATCTTCAAAAGCAAAAGTAGCATAGGTGCCTAAAACACCTTGATTGTAGTCAAAAACATTACTAAATCCAATATTAGTAACCCAATTATTGTTTATAAAATCACGTACAGTATAGGTATTTGTTACTTGATCTAATAAATATTGTGCTCCAATTTCTAAGATATAGTTTTTGTAAATAGGACGTGTATAATCTAATTTAAAAGTATATTCGTTTTGCCCAAAGTTGGTTTTTGCTTCTTGTACATCGTTGGTCATATTACCAATAAGTACATTATTATTGAAAATTGAAGTTTTATTTTTAGAGAAAGATGTACCTAATGCACTAAAGAGTAAGTTGTGTTTTTTACGATCTGTAAAATCTTTTTTATACTGTAGTTCATATTCCCATTTAGGGTTAGTAGCTCTGGTGTCTTCTAAACGATTCCAAGAATCGGTAGTAGTTAAAGAAGTATTTTGTAAATTATAAGTTTGATTTGCATTTTCTTTTTCATTTTCAAAAGCATAATGACCTGATAATGTAAGAACGTTATTTGCATTGATATGGTAATCTGTACCTAAAATTAAATTAAAGAAATTTTCATTTTTATTACTATCACTAATAGTGCTTAATTGAGTATTATTAATAGTATTGGTACTTGAATTGTTCCCTTTTCTAGGAAACGTACGTCTTCCATAAGCCACTTGACTAAAGAGATTGAATTTTTCAGTACGTCTATTTAAACTTAAACCTAAACTATGATTATTAGGAATTCCAGTGTTTAAAGAAATAGAACCATTCAAACCTTTTTTTTCTGACTTCTTTAAAATAATGTTTAAAATTCCACTAGTTCCAGAAGCATCATACTTTGCAGAAGGATTGGTAATTACCTCAATACTTTTAATCATATCAGCAGTAATACTTCCTAAAGCGTTTCCTTCTTCACTGGCTAAAACAGAAGGCTTACCGTTTATAAGTATTTGTACTCCTTCACTTCCTCGTAAGCTAATTTGCCCTTCAATGTTAACTGTTACAGAAGGTACATTATTTAATACTTCTAAAGCACTAGCACCTGTACTACTTAAATCTTTACCAACATTAAAAACACGTTTGTCTAATTTAAAAACAGTTTGAGATTTTTCAGCACGAACAATAACTTCGTCTAGTTTATCAGAGTCTTCTTCCAAAGTAATAGTTGGTAGTTTAATAATAGAAGCATTGCGATTAAATTGAGTTATTTTTTTTGTTTTAAAACCAATAAAACGGGCTTCTATATAAAAATTAGAAGCAGTTGTTTTTAAACTAAAGGAACCAGTTTCGTCGGTAGTAGCTCCAGAAATAGGAGTATTATTTGTTGAATTCATAACAATTACTGTAACAAACTCAAGGGGTAATTGATTGTTGCTTTCTATTACTTTTCCATTAATCGTTTTGGTATCTGTTTGTCCATAGGTCTTAGAAAATACTAAGGTTAATAAACATATAAGTACTAAAAATTGTTTCATGATGTGTATTTTAAACTTTAAAAAACAAATTTTGAAAGAATCAAGTAGCTTGAAAAATAAAATCGGTAAACAACAAATACTAACCTTTAAACGACTTGTTTGGTAATAAATTTATAAATTGTTGTTTGTAGGTAATATTTAACCGTTTGAAGGAAACTTATATGTAGCTATATAAGAATGACTTATTTTTGAGTCTATGAAACAATTATTAAATAAGATAGAACTTAAAGAATGGCTTTTTCAAATACTATTGTTAATCGTCATTTTTTTCTTGTTTTCTTTTGATAAACACAGTCCAGACATTAGTTTGGATACCATAGTGTTTTTTATGCATTATGCATTGATTTCTTACATAATAAGCTATGTTTTTATCCCTTATTTATTTTATAAAAAAAAGTATAAAGAGTTTGGATTTGCTATTGTATTAACATTAGTATATCTGTATATTTCTGAAGAATTTGTATTAGAAAAAATATTTTATGCTGATAAACGAGGTAAATATATTTCAAATATATTTTTTACACTATTAGATATTTTACCAACAATAGTAATTCTAGTAGGATTTAAATTAGGTTGGGATGCGCATAAAAAACAAGTATTGGTAGATAAGCTAAAATCTACTGTAAAAGAGAGTGAATTACGTTTTTTAAAATCACAAATCAATCCTCACTTTTTATTTAATAACTTAAATAACTTATATGCGTACGCTATAGAGCAATCACCAAAAACTCCATCAATAATTTTAGAGTTATCATCGGTGTTACGTTATATGTTATATGATTGCAAAGAAGATTTTGTTTTATTACAGTCGGAAATAGAGCACTTAAAACATTTTACGGCTTTGAATGAGTTGCAGATAGAGAATAGAGGAGAGGTTACCTTTAATACCTCAGAAATTCCAGCTAATTATATAATTGCTCCTTTGATTTTATTAATGTTTATAGAAAATGCATTTAAACATAGTACAGCTAGTCAAAGTACTAATATTTGTATAAAAATAGACATACAAGTAAATTCACAGGGAATGTTAAATTTTGTTTGTGAAAACAGTTTTTTATCGAATTCCAATAATCAAAACTTATCGAAAGGAATTGGTTTAACGAATGTAAATAAACGACTGGAAATGTTATACCCCCAAAAATATACTCTAGAGATAGATAACTCTAATCAAAAATATAAAGTAAACTTACAATTACAACTTGCAAAAAGAGAATAAGCTATGAGAACATGTATTATAGTAGAAGATCAGCCACCAGCACAACGTATTTTACAAAAATATATTAACGATATAGGTTCTTTAAAGTTATTAGAAACTTTTTCAGATGGTATTACAGCATTATCATTTTTACAAAATCAAGAGGTTGATTTAATTTTTTTAGATATTCATTTGCCCAAAATATCTGGCATCGATTTTTTAAAAACACTAAAAAATAATTCACAGGTAATTTTAACAACAGCATTTTCCGATTATGCTTTAGAAAGTTATGAATATAATGTTGTAGATTATTTATTAAAGCCTTTTTCATTTCAGCGTTTTGTTCAAGCTATTCATAAAAGCAGCTTAGTATCATCACCAAAAAAAGGAAAAGTAGATATAGCAGATACTTTTTTATTAAAATCAGGATATGATTTTGTAAAAGTTAGTAGCAACGATATCATATTTATAAAATCGGATGCAGATTATGCAGAAATCGTTACTACAGAAAAAACATATTTAAGTTCAGAATCAATGAAAAATTGGTTAATTAAATTACCTACATCTTTTGCGCAGATACATAAGTCGTATATAGTTAATACTAGTTATTTAGATAAAGTTTCTGGTAATCAGGTATATATATCAAATGAAGAAGTTTTACCGTTAGGAAGAGCTTATAAAGAAGGCTTTTTACAGAAGTTTGTAAAATACAAATAGCCAATTTTCATGAGATAGTTATTTTGTATCTTCCGCATATTAAACTATTAATCATGAAAATAAAAACATATTCAGTCTTAGCATTATTTGTAGGAATAATGTTAGTGTCCTGCAAAAAAGAAAAAAAAACTGAGGTTCTTAGTGAAGCAGATATTGTTGCTGAATCTAAAAAAGTAAATGCTTTTTTTGATAAACAATTTAAAGAAAACTTAGATAGGCACCCGATGTATCAAACCTATTTAGGTATAAAAAAAGATGCAGACAAATGGAATGATATTTCTGATGATTTTGCTAAAACAGAATTAGAACAAACTAAGAAAGCTTTAAGTTGGATTAACGATTCAGTTAATGTGAAAGCCTTAGATAAAGGAACTAAATTAAGTTACGATTTATTTAAACAGCAATTAGAAAATCAAATAGCAGATTTCAAATACCGTTTTCATACATATCCTGTAAATCAAATGCATGGTATGCAAGCAGAAATTCCTGCATTCTTAATTAATATGCATCAGGTCTCTAATGTTGAAGATGCAGAAAATTATATTGCCCGTTTGAACAACTTAAAACCGTTGTTTGCACAATTAGTAGCAGGTTTGAAAGAAAGAGAAGCAAAAGGAATAATGCCTCCAAAATTTGTGTTTGCAAAAGTATTGGACGATTCTAGAAATTTAATAAAAGGAAAACCTTTTGATAATTCAGATACACCAAGCACTTTATTTAATGATTTCACTAATAAAGTTAATAAATTAGATATAGATGCAGAAAAGAAAAAAGCACTTATAGATAAAGGTATAGTAGCTTTAAAAGAAAGTGTTTTACCAGCGTATCAAAATCTAATAACAACTTTAGAAGGGCAAGAAAAAGTTACAAGTACTGATGATGGTGCTTGGAAATTACCTGATGGAGTAGCGTTTTTCAATAATGCTTTAAAAAGAACCACCACCACTAATTTAACTGCGGAAGAAATCCACGAAATAGGATTAAAAGAAGTCGCTAGAATTCATGATGAAATGCGTGCTATTATGAAAAAAGTAGGGTTTAAGGGCACTTTAAAAGAATTTTTCGGATTTATGAAAAAAGATCCTCAATTTTATTATGAAGATTCTAAGAAAGGGAGAGAAGAATATATGGTTGAAGCAACTCATATTATAGACAGTATGAAAACTCGCTTGGATGAATTATTTATAACAAAACCAAAGGCAGCTTTAATTGTAAAAGCGGTTGAAGCATTTAGAGAAAAATCTGCAGGAAAAGCATTTTATCAGCAGCCAGCGATAGACGGTTCTAGACCGGGTACATACTATGCAAATATGTATGACATGGCTAGTATGCCATCGTATCAAATGGAAGCTTTGGCTTATCATGAAGGTATACCTGGACATCATATGCAAATAGCAATTGCTCAGGAATTAAAAGAGGTGCCAATGTTTCGAAAATTTGGGCGCTATACAGCTTATGTAGAAGGATGGGGGCTATATTCAGAATATATACCAAAAGAAATGGGCTTTTATTCTGATCCTTATTCTGATTTTGGACGCTTAGCCATGGAGTTATGGAGAGCTTGTCGTTTGGTAGTAGATACGGGTATTCATGCAAAAAAGTGGACTCGAGAAGAAGGGATAAAGTATTATACTGATAATACACCTAACGCAGAGTTAGATGCCATTAAAATGGTAGAAAGACATATCGTAATGCCAAGTCAAGCAACAGCGTATAAAATAGGAATGCTTAAAATATTAGAGCTTCGTAAAAAAGCAAAAGAAGCTTTAGGAGATAAATTTGATATTAGAAAATTCCATAATGTAGCTTTAACTAATGGACCATTGCCATTAAATGTTTTAGAAACTCTAGTTGAAGAATATATTACTTCTGAAAAGTAAAATAATAAGAATAAAAAACTCGATACAATTTGTATCGAGTTTTTTATTTATAAAGTAAAACTGAAATTACTTAGTTTCTTTAGCTTTAATATCACTAACAAATTTTTGTAAACGTTTTCCGTAATCTGAATTCTTAACTTTATCAGTTAAACTATTATTAATAGTATCTAATAATTGAATATTCGCATCAAATAATTCTGATAAAGCAATATATGGTGCAGCTTCACTATCTGCATTAGTAACAGCAAAATTTGTTGAGAATAAAAAACGACGACGAATCATCTTTTTATAATCAGCTTCTACTTGTTTAATTAAATCTTCATCTTGAGATTTACGAGCTTCAAAGTCTTTTTGTATAAAATCTAAGCGTTGGTCTTTAAATCTTCTATCAATTTCACGAAATTTTTTCATTACATCTTGATTTTTTGAACCTATAATTTCAGGTTTGAAACCAAACTCTTCAATATTATCATTAATTGTAATTTCGCCTTTTTCTCCAAAAAACATTAAGTGTTTATCTTTAGCATTACCATTAAAAGTTAGGTAATACATTACAGGTGATTCTACATTATCAGTTAAAATAAATTTATCATCACCTAATAAAGCCATAGAGTCAACAGCAACTAATACTGTATCATTCATTTTTTGAAGATATAAAGTACCCTTTTTTAACCCTTTAATTTGACCTTTTACAACCATGTTTCCTTCTTTTTTAGAAGAACAGGCAAAAGCCATTATTGAGAACGCACAAATAGCGATAAATTTTTTCATCTGTTTATTTTGTTTTACTTATTAGGTTAGATGAAATTAGTATAAAATAATATCATACTAATTTCATGTGATTTTAAATTTTAGATTGCAAATATGCAGAATTCTCTTATAAAGTTGCCGATAATTCCATTAAAATTGTACATAATATAGCACCAACAGTACCAATAGCATATCCAAATACAGCTAGTAGTACCCCAACAGTTGCTAATGAAGGGTGGAATGCAGAGGCTACAATAGGAGCAGAAGCTGCACCACCAACATTTGCTTGACTACCTACTGCTAAAAAGAAATAAGGAGCTCTAATTAATTTAGCGACTAAGATTAATAATCCAGCATGGATACTCATCCAAACTAAACCTATAGCAATTAAACCTAAATTGTCGAAAATCATGGCTAAATCCATTTTCATACCAATGGTAGCAACTAAAATATAAATGAAAATACTACCAAGCTTACTTGCACCTGCACCTTCGTAATTCTTAGCCTTGGTAAATGATAAGATTATTGCAATAATAGTTGAAATACTAATTAACCAAAAGAAACCTGAACCTAAGAAAGAAAATATGTTTTTAAATGTTTGAGATTCGATACCAGCAACCAATTCGCTAAAGAAAGTACTTAAGTATTTAGACGCAAAATGCCCAAAACCAACAGTGCCAAATGCAATAGCAAGCATAATCATAAAATCCGTAAGAGTAGGGTTTCTTTTTACCCCTTGAGTAAAAGTAGAAACTTTTTCTTTTAATTCTTCAATAGCTGAGGTATCTGCTTTTAACCATTTGTTAATCTTATCTTTTCTACCAATTCCAATTAATAAAATAGCCATCCAAATGTTAGCAACAACAATATCAACAAACACCATACCTCCATATTTTGCAGGATTATATTGATAAATTTCTAACATTGCTGTTTGATTTGCACCACCACCAATCCAACTACCAGCTAGGGTAGATAAACCTCTCCATACAGCATCAAAACCAGCTCCACCAACTGTTTCAGGAGAAAATATAGAAATTAATAAAATAGCAATGGGACCTCCGATGATTATACCTATTGTTCCCGTAAAAAACATAATTAAAGCCTTAGACCCTAAGTTGAAAACAGCTTTTAAATCTATACTTAAAGTCATTAATACTAAGGCAGCTGGTAGTAAAAATCTACTAGCGACATAATACAATTGAGATTTATTTTTTATAACTTCTCCAGCAGTATTCGAAGTTTCCCATTCAGGAGAAATAACACCTAAAGTTGTAAAAATTGCAGGTATAAAGTAGGCCATGAATAGACCTGGTACAATTTTATAAAATTTAGACCAAAATCCAGAAGTTTTAGATTCAGTATAAAATACAAAACCTAAAGAAACCATTAGAATACCAAATACAATAGCGTCATTTGTAATAAAAGGAATGTTCATTTTTTAAATTAGTTTTTTGCTAAAGTATGAAAATTACTTAGTCTTTTTTCTGTGATCTGTACTTATGGCAATCCCTAATTGAATTCTATCAAAACTTCTACTACTAGCATCAGAAATGTTCATATACCCCAATTGAAGTTTTGCAGTTTTTGAAAGTTTATATTTAACACCAACACCTAACCAGTTTTGGTTATAAGCTTCTCCATCAAAGTCAAAAAAGATTTCATCATATATATAAGTAGACCATTTTGTTGATAAAGGGTAGCTAAATCCTAATTGATATCTAATAAAATGACCTGTCTGTGATTCAAAAAAACGTTGTTCTGCTCTTAATCGATGTGCAATACCTAATTCTGATATTTTATGTTTTACATTGAAGTCTTCATAAATACGATGATCGCTAAAGTCACCCTTTGAAATTCCAAAAGTTCGATCTGTACTTAAATATGCATATCCAATAGTAGCACTTAGGTTTTTGTTGATTTTATAATTACCTCCAAGTCTTCCAATAAACTGCTGCATATCATCCCCAACTTCAAAAAAACGAAAATGTGCCATAGTTTTTAAGCTAAATTTTTCTGATACTTGATGTGAGCCATTATACATATACCAAACACCTAGTTCTTTTTCAGGGTTAGATTGGGCTACATTTTTTAGCGTAAATAAAATGATAAATAAAAAAGCTATTTTTTTCATGAAAAATTAATTTGATAAAGCGAAAATAAAAAAAACCTTTGTATAAATTACAAAGGCTTTTTAATAACTAAGTATATTAAAAATTACAGTTCTTTATTTTCTAAAGGCTCCTCTTTTTTTAAATGTTTATCTAAAAATTTTAATATTCTACTATTTGATTCTATCTGGTTTTCTTTCTTAACAAAACCATGTCCTTCATCGTTAAATAATACATATTCTACTGGTACTCCATTTTTACGGACACCAGCCACAATTTCATCTGATTCTATTTGTAAAACCCTTGGGTCTTTTGCACCTTGTAATACCATTAAGGGCTTAGTAACTTTATCGGTATGGAATAATGGTGAAATTCTTTTTAAACGAATAGAATCTGCCGTATGAGGGTTTCCTAATTCTTTATATAAAGCTTCTCTAAACGATTCCCACCAAGAAGGAATACTTTTTAAAGTACGCATCCAATTTGTTACCCCATAAATATTTACACCAACAGCAAATTCTTCAGGTGTATAAGTTAGTGCAGCCATTGTCATGTATCCGCCATAAGAACCTCCAATGATTCCTATTTTATCAGCGTCAATTTGAGGTTGTTTTGCTAGCCAATTTTTACCTTCTACACAGTCTTGTAAATCTTTTTCTCCATGGTTTAAATCATCCATTGTAAAAAAAGTTTTTCCATAGCCACTACTTCCTCTATTATTTACAGCTAGTACAGCATAGCCATGATTTACTAAGAATTGTATTCTAGAACTAAAGTTTTGTCGCGATTGCCCACCTGGCCCACCATGTACCCAAACTAAAGCAGGAACTTTATGGTCTTTATTAGCTTGATGAGGTAGGTAATATATTGCAGGAATCGTAACTCCATCAAAAGAAGGGTATCTAATTACCTTTGCATTTACCAAATCGGAAGCATCAATTTCTTTATTTAATACATCGGTTAGTTGTGTTTGTTTTTTAGTTTTTAAATCATAAACATATAAATTTGAAGGAGTATGAGAACCGCCAGCATAAAAACGCATCATAGATTCGTCTCTAGAAAATCCAACACTAGTAATACTTTTACCATCTACATTAGGCAATTCAATATTTTCTCCAGTGGCAACGTCTAAAACTTCAATAACGTTTTTAGCATCTTCATTTACATAAGTAACTCTATATTTACCGTTATTAGTAAAATAACTTCCAGAAACATCCCAATCTTTCTTTAGTACTTTCTCTATTTTCCCACTAGCAATATTATATTTCATTAAACTAGCAAACTCTCCATCTGCATCAGTTGTATAATAGAAATCAGTATCATTGGTAGAAAAATCAGCAGCAGAATTTCCGCTTAGTGTTTTATTAATTTTTGTAGTTTCATTTTTAGTTCTATCAAATAAAAATAAATCACTATCGTTCGTGTTTACTGTTTTACTTAAGGCAAAGAAGTTCCTGTTATTTGATATAGCTGCAACATTATATCCTTCTTTATTTTCATATAACATTTTTGAAGTAAAATTCTCGATGTCCATTTCATAAACATCCATAAAACGTTTATCTCTTTTATTAGATGCAAAAAAGAAAGTTTTTTCATCTTTAGACCATCCATAAAAACTTGCCCTAGCTCCTTTTTCTGGAGTTAATTCTTTAGTGCTTCCATCTAAATTACGCATATAGATATGGTAAATTTCATCTCCATTATTGTCCATTCTGAACAACATTCTATTGTCTTTTGGAAAATACGAAGTTCCAAAAACAGAAGAACTATCTGAAGCAGTAATTGGTGTAAATGCTCCGTTTGAAGTTGAAACGGTATACATGTTATATATACCAGATCGATTACTAGTAACTAATAATTTTGATTTGTCAGGAGAAAAGCTTCCACCAAAAACACTTTCATTATCCATCATTTGTTCAATGGAATATTTTTTGAGTGTTTTAGAAATGCTATCTGCTTCTTTTTCTTTTGTTTTACATGCTATTGTAGATAATGCGATAACAAAAAGAAGTGTTAGTTTTTTCATTGTATTAGGTTTAACTTGTTGGTAGCTATAAATATAACGATTATTTTACTGAAAAGTTTTTGGTTTCTTTAAAAGGGGAGATCACAATTTTTTCTGTGCTACTGCGGTATGTTTTCCAATCGTTATTAAAGAATTTATTTGTACTGTCTAAAGCTTTCTCTATAGCTTCTTTTGCTTGATTAATAAGTGTTTTTTCAGTGTCCGTAATTTTTGGTTTGCTACCAACGTACCATTGAGCTGTACCAATTCGTTGATTTACATTTACTTCGGGGCTTCTTACAATTCCTTGACGTTTATCTACTTTACCTAAAAATGTTGTTAAAAGAGTATCTATCTTTTTTATAATATCAGTAGAAGCTTTAATCTCTTTTTTATACAGTTTTTTGTCTTTTTTAGTTAATTTACTTTTAAAGTTTTTTGCTGTATTCTTACTTTCTACTAATTGCTTTACTGCCTCTGAAATAGATTTTTGATATCTTTCTAACTTTTTACTTAAATTATATTTTTCTTCAATATTTTCTTTTGACACTTTATATCTTGGATCACTTTTTACAGTAATATTTTGTTCAGATATTTGGTTACCAAAAGTTGTTTTTATTTTATAAGTTCCTGGTTTTACACGAACACCGCTAGGCTCTTTTTTAGATTTACGAATACGTCTAGAAGGTCTTGGTACACCTTTTTCGCTCATATACCAAGTACCTTTTTGTAAACCGTTTTCTTTTGGGGTTTTTCTTTTTATGGTTCTAATAAGACGAGTACCATCAAATATTTCAAATTTAATTGAGTCCCATTTAATAGTAGGTTTTTCGTCTTTCAAAGTTTTTACCTTCTTATCCTGTTTAGGCTTATTTATATAGTATGATATTAAGGCTCCACGAGATCTATTTTCTCCGTTATAAAGAGCATCAGCTCCAAACCTACTACCTGTAGGTTGTTGGTAGCTTGCTTGATATGCAATTGGAGGTTCGAATAAAACAATGTTTTTTTGTAATACCTCAGGATTCATAGCAATTGTTCTTAAAGGTCTTATGTCATCTAATACCCATGCAGCTCTACCAAAAGTACCAATTACTAAATCGTGTTCTCTAGGATGAATTACTAAATCTTTTACAGAAACAGAAGGGAATCCATTTGTCCATTTAGTCCATTTTTTTCCAGCATTTAAAGAAATGTATAAACCATCATCGGTTCCTAAAAATAAAAGATTAGGAGTTATTGGATCTTCTACAATAGAAAGAGCATAACTTACCACATCATCTTTGTTTACAATGCGTTCCCATGTTTTTCCATAGTTTCTTGTTCTATATACATATGGAGTATAATTAAAACGTCTATAATCATTAGCTACCAATAAAGCTTCTCCGTTGTTTTTATTTGAAGCTTTTATTTGAGTAATCCAACTGCCATTTGGTAATCCTTTAATGTTTTTTGTAATATTAGTCCAAGTTTTACCATCATTTTGTGTTATTTGAACATTACCATCGTCAGTACCAATCCATAACATGTCTTTTTCTAAAGATGAAGGTTCTATAACTAAAATAGTACAATGATTTTCAGCTCCAGTGGCATCAAGCGTTAAACCGCCACTTTCACTTTGTTTTTGTTTGCTTTTATCATTGGTGGTTAAATCTGGTGAAATTACTTCCCATGATAAACCTTTATCTGTTGATTTATGGACAAATTGACTACCAAAATATAATGTTGAATTATTAAAAGGATCAATGTTTATTGCTGCATTCCAGTTAAAACGTAGTTTTACTTTTGGATCTGAATGTGTTGGACGTACTGTATAGTTATTCCCTGTTTTATAATCGTAACGAGATACATAACCTTGCTGACTCATAGACCAACCATAGCGAGAATCATCTTTATCAGGTATAACATCAAAGCCATCACCAAAGCTAATTTCTTGCCAATAAGAATTTCTTATTCCTTGTGCTTTCCATACATAAGCAGGGCCTCTCCAAGAACCGTTATCTTGCATTCCTCCATAAACATTATAAGGGAATTCATTGTCTACATTTATGTGATAAAATTGTGCAACAGGTAGGTTTCCAATAAAGCGCCATGTTTTACCACCGTCTTTGGTAATGTTTAAACCACCGTCATTTCCATCAATCATAAATGAACCATCTTCTGGATGTATCCACCAAGCATGATGATCTGGGTGAACTCCATTTGAAACACCATAAGCAGGCATTAATTGTTTAAAGTTCTTACCTCCATCTATAGATTTGTTTATATATGTAAAAACAGTATATAATTGATTTTCATTTATAGGATCAACATAAATTTCTGAATAGTAAAATGGACGATTACCAATTCCTTTTTTATCGTTTACTTTTTTCCATTTAAAACCACCATCTTCACTTTTGTACAACGCATTTTTCTTAGCTTCTACCAAAGCATAAATAGTGTTTGGATTACTTCTAGAAATAGCAATTCCAATTCTTCCTAAATCTCCTTTAGGAAAGCCTTCTTTCTCTGTGATTTTTTTCCAGTTATCACCACCGTCATGTGTTATGTACAATCCACTTCCTTTACCACCAGATTTAAAAAACCAAGGATCTCGTTTGTGTTCCCACATAGCAGCAATTAATTTGTTTGGATTTGATGGATCCATAATTAAATCGGCTGCACCAGTTTTTATATTGTTGTATAAAATTTGCTTCCATGTTTTACCACCATCTATGGTTTTGTAAACTCCACGTTCTTTATGTTCACCCCATGGAGAACCTATCGCAGCTACATACACTATGTTTGGATTACTAGGATCTATAATAACACGATGTATATGACGTGTTTTTTCTAAGCCCATAGCTTTCCATGTTTTTCCAGCGTCTAAAGATTTATAAATACCAAAACCACCATTTAAGCTATTACGAGGATTTCCTTCACCAGTACCTGCCCAAATAACACTTGGGTTTGATTGTTGAATTGCTATTGCTCCAATTGAAGCAGTTAGCTCTTTTTCGAAAATTGGTTGCCATTTAATTCCTCCAGAAGTTGATTTCCAAATACCACCTGAAGCAGTACCTACATACATGACGTCTGGATTTTTATGGACTACATCTATAGAAGTTACACGGCCGCTCATACCTCCAGGTCCAATATTTCTTGGTTTCATGTTTTTTACCAAGTCCATTGAGAATTCTTGCGAAAATAGACTGTATGATAGTAATAAAGCTAAAAATAGAATTGCTTTTTTCATTACAGAGTTTAGTTTGTTGATTAAAACTTAAAAGTACTAATTAAACTCTTAAAAAAATGTTAACTATAAAGGTGAGTTTTTATTTTTATCTTGTAGAAGTAGAATAATTTTATTTAATTTATTGAAGCTTTATTTTTATTGATTAACACATTTTTAGACGTATTAACTAAACAAAAAGATAGGTTGTTACTCTTCTTTCTTTTTAGGTTCTCTTTTGGCTTCTTTAAGTGCTTGCATAAGCATCCATTCGATCTGTCCGTTAGTAGAACGAAATTCGTCTGATGCCCATTTTTCAATGGCTTTTATCATGTCTTCGTTTATACGAAGTGCAAATGCTTTCTTTTTTGCCATGTCTATTTTTTTACAAAAGTAACAAGGGGTTTTATTAACTCTTTGGTTGGATTTAAATTTAGTGTAAAGTAAGTTTGTTGATTTTTAGTTTGCGAATTTACTATTTTTAAAACACGATTTTGATTTACTGAACTAACATTTAATTTTTTAGAATTTAGTTCAAACGAATTATTAAAAGTTGATATTTCCTTTTTGTTGTTTTTAGGTTGATCAGTAACTAATATTTGTGAATTAGAAGCTATAGTCTTTTTAGATTTAAAATGAACATAAGCTATTATGATATTGAAAGTATAAAGAAATAGAAGTGTTATAATTCGTATCATAATAATTTATTTTTATAAGTTTCTAAAATTCGTTTTACATCACTTTCTTTCTGCGTACCTATAAGAAGCTTTTTATTATTCTTTAGCACTAATTGAATTCCTATATTTCCCGCTACATTAATAGCAATCCCTTTTTCTTTATTAAAAAGAGATTTATGAACTCCCCATCCTCCATATTCGCTAATAGGTTCATATTTTCTTACACAAACAGATTTTATATCTTCCCATTTTTTTACTCTAGTTTTAAAGTGAAAAGGGAAAAACTGATAATGAATTCCTATTTCATCTATTCTTGTTCTTAGTTTTAAAAAGAAGATAAAAGAAACAGAGAACACAATGCTGAAGAACGTTATTAGAAATTCTTTTGTGTTAAAAGAAGAACCTTGTTTTAAATACTCATTGAGCATTATAGCTATAGTAGTGCAAAGACTAATAGTTAATAAAATAATTAACCAAATTTGCGTAAAACGTTGTTCTTCTTTAAAAACTTTCATTTTATCTGTTTTTATCCTTTTCTAAAAGAGCTTCCACATTGGTGTCACTTACAGCATAAACATTTACAACTCTCCATCCTTGCTTGGCGTGATTATTTATTTCGTCTTGAAATTTTTCTCTTCCATTACTCCAGCTAAACTTTCTAGGTATAATTTTGTATTCTTTCATTTTATCTATTCTTGTCTCTTTCAAAAATTATCATAGGAGAGTTTTGCCCAATATGTTTAACTATCCAACCTTCTCTGGCGTGTTGATTAAGTAAGTCTTCATATTTCTTAACTCTATTCTTAAAACCTAATTTGGGTATTGTAACTTTGTATTCTTTCATATTTTAATGGTTTAAAGTTCCTGTGTTTAATACTGGTGAAGCTTCTTTATCTCCACATAAAATAACTAATAAATTACTTACCATGGCAGCTTTTCGTTCTTCGTCTAATTCAACAATGTTTTTTTCATTTAATGCTTCTAAAGCCATTTCAACCATATCAACAGCACCTTGTACTATTTTATGACGAGCAGCAATAATAGCTGTAGCTTGTTGTCTTTTTAACATGGCACTAGCAATTTCTTGAGCATAAGCTAAATAACCAATTCGAGCTTCTAAAACTTCAATTCCTGCAATAGACAAACGCTCTTCTAATTCTTTTTCTAAAGCTTCGCTAACTTCATTTACACTAGAACGTAATGTAATATCTTCTTCATGACCTTCATCAGCAAAATTATCATAAGGATACATACTAGCTAGTTTACGTACTGCAGCGTCGGTTTGAACACGAACAAAATTCTCATAGTTGTCTACATCGAAAGCTGCTTTATAAGTTTCGGTAACTCTCCAAACCAAAATTGTAGATATCATTACTGGATTACCTAATTTATCATTCACTTTTAAACGTTCGCTATCAAAATTACTAGCTCTTAATGAAATAGTTTTCTTTTTATATAAAGGGTTTGCCCAAAACAATCCATTCTGTTTTACGGTTCCAACATACTTACCAAAGAATAAAAGCACTTTAGAAGAGTTTGGGTTAACTAAAATGAATCCTAAGGCTAGTATAAATCCTGTGATAGTCATTAGAATATATACAGGATTTTCGTTTTTTATAGTTAAAATAATACCTCCTATAAAAAGAGCTAGTACGATAAAAAACATTAAGTATCCGTTGGCAGGTTTTATAATTTTTTCTTCTTTCATTATGTTTTGATTTAAAAATGATATTAAAATGATATCACAAAGATATAGGTAATTTTATGTTAAATCCAAATTTTTGAGCAAATATTTTTATATTTTAGCGGAAATTTAATAGGAATTTATTTATGAAAGTCAAGGTATTACTACTGTTTAGTGCATTTTTAATAAGTGTTTCAGCTATAGCAAATAATGAAGATGTTTGGGGGCCAACCGGCCATAGGGCTACAGGAAAAATTGCTGAAAATCATTTAACAAAAAGAGCGAAACGAAAAATAGATAAGTTATTGCAAGGTGAAAGTTTAGCTTTTGTATCTACCTATGCAGATGAAATAAAGTCGGATAGAAAAAAATACGGAAAATTTTATACTTGGCATTATGTAAATATGCCATTAGATGCTCATTATAAGGATGTAGAGAAAAACCCTAAAGGAGATTTAATTACAGGTATTAAAGAGTGTGTAAAGGTTTTAAAAGATGAGAATAGTTCTGTTGAAGACAAGCGTTTTTATTTAAAAATGTTAGTGCACTTAATGGGCGATTTACACCAGCCTTTACATATTGGACAGAAAGAAGATAAAGGAGGAAATACTATACAGGTGCAATGGCACGGAAGAGGTTCTAACTTACATAGGGTTTGGGACGAGAACTTGATTAATAAGTGGGATATGAGCTATTTAGAATTGGCTGATAATGCTAAACACTTGTCTAAAGAACAAATTAAGGCTGTTCAAAATGGAGATGTAATCGATTGGATGAAAGACACACATAAACTTACTAAAAGAGTTTATGGATCGGCAAAATCTGGAGATAAATTACGATACCGTTATTCGTATGATTATTTCCCTGTAGTTAGAGAACAGTTACAAAAAGGAGGATTACGTTTAGCAAAATTATTAAACGATATTTTTAGCTAAAAAATACTTAAAATAACAAAAAACTCGAAAGATTGTCTTTCGAGTTTTTTGTTGTTAATGTTTCGTTAATTCACATAATTGAATAGTATAATCATTTAATTTTGAGATAAATAAAAGATAATATGCGTAGATTAGGATACTTATTACTCTTTGTAGCCGTGTTAGTTTCTTGTAAAAAAACACCGAAATCAACTGAACCTCAGTTAGAAGGTGTTAAAATTACTACCTTAAATTATGAGAAATTAAAACCATTACTACATAAAAATGATGGTAAAACGTATGTAATTAATTTTTGGGCAACTTGGTGCATACCTTGTGTAAAAGAATTACCTGCTTTTGAAAAACTAAACAAAGAGTTTAAAGATAAAAATGTTGAGGTAATTTTAGTAAGTCTCGATTTTTCAAGGCAATTGGAAAGTAATCTAATACCGTTTATTAAAGATAAAAAACTACAATCTAAAGTACTTCATTTTGACGATAGTAATGAACAATTTTGGATTAAAGATATTGCTGAAAATTGGACAGGATCTATACCTGCAACTTTAATATACAATGCTAAGAAAAGAAAGTTTTACGAACAGCCGTTTCATTATGAAACCTTAAAAAATGAATTACAAACCTTTTTAAATTAATTAATTATGAAAACTTTTAAAATAGTAGTACTACTTGTTGTAATAGCTACAATTTCAGCATTTACAATAAACAACTCTAAAGGGTATAAAGTAGGAGATGTTGCTTCTGACTTTCAACTTAAAAATGTAGATGGAAAAATGGTTTCTTTATCTGATTTTAAAGAAGCTAAAGGGTTTATTGTTGTGTTTACATGTAATATGTGTCCGTATTCAGTAGCGAATGAAGATCGATTAATAGCCTTAGATAAAAAATATAAAACAAAAGGATATCCTGTTATAGCTATTAATCCAAACGATCCAAAAGTATCAAAAGGAGATAGCTTTGAAGGCATGAAGGTTAGAGCTAAGGAAAAAGGGTTTACATTCCCGTACTTATTTGATGTAGCTCAAAGAGTATATCCAATGTTTGGTGCTACTAAAACTCCTCATGTTTATATATTAAATAAAGACAATGGAAAATTAATGGTAGAATACATCGGAGCGATAGATGATAGTTCTCGTGATGAAAGTAAAGTATCAGAACGTTTTGTTGAAAATGCGGTAAATGCTTTGTTGAAAGGAGAGAAGCCATCAAAAAACAATACACGTGCAATAGGGTGTTCTATTAAGGATAGAAAAAACTGGCAATAGTAATTAAATTACTATTATAAATAAAAAATCCCGAGTTCATCAACTCGGGATTTTTTATTTATAATTGATTTTTGTAAACTTAATTTGGAGAAGGAATTTAATTATTTGTCTAAAAAATTCTGATAAGCATTTTGGCTAATAGCTTTTCCTAAAGAATCTAATCTTTGATAGTTTCCTTTTTGTATAACGGGTTTGTTACTTACATAATCGTAAACAAAAGCTCCATTTTTAGAAATGGTGCCAAACCCTTTGTTAAATACATAATGCACATATTGGTTATTAGAAGTATTAAAAATGTGTTTGCCAAATTCGAATTGTTTCGAATCTCCTCCTAACATATCTGTTAAAGTGTATGCGAAATCGCTTTGAGCACTGTAATTATCAATAGTAATACCAGTTTTTATTAGAGCTCCACCTATCCAAACCATTGGGATTTTAAAGCGTATGGGTGAGTTGAAATAACCTTTGTGAACAGGTAATGGGTGTCCATGATCGGCCATAATAACAACTAAAGTATTATCCCACCATGGTTGTTTTTTAGCTTCTTCAATAAATTTACCTATGGCTTTATCTGTATAGGCTTGGGCACTTCTGTATAAATTGGCTTCAGAGTTTTTTCCAAATTTATAGGTGTCGGGAAATTCATAAGGTTCGTGACTCGTAAGGGTTAAAGCAACTTGAAAAAAGGGCTGTTTTATATTAGGTTTAGATAAATCTTTTATAAAACGATCTAAAAAAATATGATCGTGTGCTCCCCATTTAGAATTCCAATTTTCTTTATCAAATTCCTTACCATCAACAATTTTATCAATATCACCGTTACGTAAATAAGTAATCATATTTCCAAAATTACTATCACCTCCATAATAAAACCCTGTATTGTACCCTAAGTTTTTCATCTCTTTGGTTAACATAGGTAAGGATTTCGATTTATGAGGCATTTTCATAATACTTGTGGTAGGTTGTGGATAATAACCACTTAGAATAGCAGGAACTCCTTTGTCTGTTCTGTCTCCATTACCATAAAAATTAGTAAATAAAATACCCTCTTTTGCAAATCGGTTTAAGTTTGAGGTTACATCAGGTTCTCCGCCAAGAGCACCAACTGCTTTTGCAGATAAACTTTCCCAAATAAGTAAAATTACATTTGGTTTTTTTGTTTTTAAAATAGAGTCTGTACCTACTAATAATTCACTTCTTGTCTGATTAATGATGCTTTTTGCTATATCTGACTTGTAATGTACGTATGGATTTTTATCATCTATTTTGTGTGTAAGTGTATTGGCGAAGTTCCATATAAAGTTTATAGCTGCATGATTAGCAAACATTTTTGTAGAAAAATATACATTACTTTGGTTGATAGGAATGTTTGCAAAACCTCCTCTAATAGGGATAATTAAAGATCCAATTAGTAAAAGGAAAATAGGGGTTTCTAAAAAAGATCCCTTATTTAAAAGGTTACTAACTTTATTTAATACTTTATTAAAAAAATAAGTAACGGTTAATGAAAGAAGTATCCAAATTAGTATTCCACCAATTAGTTGTAAGGTAGAAACTGAAGCCATCATTATTTTGGGTGTATTAATATAATTTAGTAGCGTAGAATCTATACGAACTCCCCAAGATTTGTATAAAACAATATCAACCAACATAAATAAGTTGATTATAAAAATAATAGGAAATGTATACCCTTTTATTAGATTCAGTACAGTTTTTTTTGGAATCCAAATTGAAAAAAGAATAATTAAAAAAGGAATTGCGGCTAAATAAGCAGCAAAAGAAAAATCTAATTGAATCCCATAAAAAAAGGTTTTAAAGGAAGTTGTAAAACCAAGTTCAGCAGTTTTATCAAAATAATAAGATAGAAACAGAAATCGAGCAAATAAAAAATAAATGACCCATAAAAGGTAATAGGTAATATTAAAAAGAAATCTTTTTTTTAGGTTATTCATTAAGGGAGATTTAGGGATTTTTGTAAGGTCTTGTAAGGTCTTGTAAGGTCTTGTAAGGTTTTGTAAGGTTTTTAAAGGGTTATTCGGTAACTTTTAAGCGAGCTTGAGCGGTAACAGAAATATCGGAATAAGTACCGTTTAAATATTTTAAATATCCAGCGATAGCAATCATTGCAGCATTGTCTGTCGTATATTCAAATTTAGGTATATAAGTAGTCCATTTCCAGTGTTTTTCTGCTAATGTTAATCGTTTACGAATTTCTGAATTAGCTGATACTCCACCTGCGATAGCAATATGTTTAATATCGGTTTGCTTTACAGTATTTTTTAGTTTATCCATTAAAATTTCAATAATGGTATATTGAATAGAAGCGCAAATATCATTTAAATGTTCTTTTATAAAATCAGGATTTTCTTTTTCTTGCTTTCTAATGAAGTATAAGATTCCTGTTTTTAAACCACTAAAACTAAAATCTAAATCACCAACTTTTGGTTTCGTAAATTTAAAAGTTTTTGGGTTTCCTAATTGGGCATATTTATCAATTAACGGGCCTCCAGGGTAAGGTAGCCCAAGTATTTTCGCAGATTTATCAAAAGCTTCACCAACTGCATCGTCAATGGTTTCTCCTAAAATCTCCATTTCAAAATGATTGGTAATTTTTACAATTTGAGTATGTCCTCCACTGATGGTTAAGCATACGAATGGGAATGGAGGGGTTTTACAGCCTTCTTCTTCAATAAAATGGGCTAAAATATGCGCTTGCATATGATTTACATCTATCAAAGGAATATTTAATCCTAATGCTAAAGATTTTGCAAAAGAAGTTCCTACTAATAAAGAGCCCATTAAACCAGGGCCACGTGTAAAAGCGATCGCATTTAAATCATGTTTTGTTATACCTGCTTGTTCAATAGCTTGTTGTACTACTGGAACAATATTTTGTTGATGTGCTCTTGAAGCGAGTTCAGGAACTACACCACCATATTTAGCATGCACTTCTTGGTTTGCAACTACATTACTTAATACTTTTCCGTTATAAATTACCGAAGCACTTGTGTCGTCGCAAGAGCTTTCAATACCTAATATGTAAATGTTTTTTGTACTCAATTTATTTCAAATTAGATTGCAAAAATATCGATATTGCGTTAGATTTTCGTTAAAATTGATATTTCTTTAAAATAAGGCAACATTTTTGCAGTTAGCTGATTACATTTGTTAGTTAGTTTATAAAGGGAGAAATTATTAAAAAAGCGGGTAAAATATTAGGAAAATTACTTAAGTACGTGTTGCTTTTTTTAATCCTGCTTATAATTTTATTATCACTTCCTGTAGTTCAAAGTAATTTAGCAAAACAGGCAACCAATTGGCTTAATAAAGAATACAATACTAATATTGTAGTAAAAAAAGTAGATTTATCTTGGTTGGGTAGTGTACAGCTAAAGGGAATTGAGATTCGAGATCATCATAAAGACACCCTTATTTTTGTTCAAAATTTAAGCACTTCGCTTTTAAATGCGAAACGTATTTTAGAAAATAGTGTAAACTTAGGAGAAGCTTCTTTGAGTGGCGCTTATTTTAATATGCGAACTTACAAAGGGGAGAAAAATGATAACATGTCTATTTTTATTGATAGTTTTGAAGATGGCAAACCAAGAGATAGTTTATCAAATCCATTTGTTTTAAATAGTGATAAGATCTCATTAAAAAATTTCACTTTTAAACTATTCGATGATAATAAAAAAGATCCTTTAGAATTTGCAGCATATAATGCTGGAGGAGATTTAAAGAACTTTTCAATAATAGGACCAGATGTTTCTCTAAAAATTAGAGAAATGTATTTTACAGAGAATAGAGGTGTTAAAATATCTAACTTATCTACTGATTTTATTTATACAAAAAAATATATGCAGTTTGATAATACTGTGTTAGAGACTAATAATGAATCTAAAATAGAAGGAGATATAAAGTTAACTTATAATCGTAAAGATTTCGCAAACTTTAACGATAAGGTAAATGTTAAGGCAAAGTTTTCTAAAAGTGCACTTTCTGTAAAAGATTTAAGCAAGTTATATAAAGAATTAAGTGGTAATGATATTGTTTATTTTACGGGAGATATTAGTGGTGTTTTAAATAATTTTAGTGCAAACAATGTAAAGCTGTATTCTAAAAAAGGAATGAGAATTGTTGGTAACATGGGATTTGTAAATGCTATAAAAACAAACAGAGGCTTTGTTTTTGATGCAGATTTAGATAATGTAACAGCAAATTATTTTCAATTAAAAAGTGTATTACCTAATTTATTAGGAAGAACACTACCTACAGAATTTCAAAGATTAGGTAATTTTACACTTCAAGGAATTGTTAGAGTTACTCCTGAACAAATGGATGCAACACTTTCGGTCGATTCAGAAATAGGAACTACAATTTCTGACCTTCAATTAACTAATATTGATAATATTGATGAAGCTACTTATGTTGGAGAGGTAGAGTTTAAAGATTTTGATTTAGGTGTGTTTGCTAATGACCCCGTGTTGGGTAAAATATCTTTGAAAGCAGATGTAAATGGAAGTGGATTTAATGTAGATAATATAAATACAATACTAATAGGTAAGGTTAGTAGCTTAGTTTTTAACGAATATGAATATAAAGACTTAATAGTCAATGGTCAGTTTCAAAATAAAAAATTCGATGGACTATTAAAAGCTGAAGATGATAATTTTAAATTAAAATTTGAAGGGCTTGCTGATTTTTCATCTGAGATTAACAAATTTGATTTTGTAGCTAATATTGATAAAATAGATTTAAAAAAGACAAACTTATTTACTCGTGATAGTATTGCTGAATTAAAAGGAAATGTCAATTTAAATATTTCAGGAAATACTTTCGATGATATAATAGGAAAGGCAACGTTTAAAAATTTAGTGTATACAAATCAAAAACAAAGCTACCCGTTTAAACGATTTGAAGTGAATTCTTCAGTAAAAGACAGTATAAAAACTATTGAAATTGATTCAGAAGATATTGTAAAAGGGAAATTGAAAGGGAAGTTTTCTTTTGGAGAATTAATACCTATTACACAAAATGCTCTTGGTAGTGTATACACAAATTACCTTCCTAATAAAGTAACACCAAACCAGTTTCTAGATTTTGATTTTACAATTTATAATAAAATAATAGATGTGTTTTTACCTAAAATATCAATAGGAAAAAACACAAGGTTAAAAGGAAGAATTAATTCAGATAAGAATGCATTAAAACTAACATTCAGTTCACCTGAAATAGAGGCATATAAAAATATTCTTGAGAACGTGGTGTTAAGGATGGATAACAAAAATCCTTTATATAATACCCACTTAACAGCAAGTAAGATTAATACAGAATATTATAATATAGAAAAGTTAAACTTGTTAAACAGAACTCAGAATGATACGTTGTTTTTTAAGTCGGTATTTAAAGGAGGAAAGGATTACTCTGAACATTTTAGCCTAGATTTTTATTATACAATTAACGAATTGCAAAAATCGGTTGTAGGAATACAAAAATCGACCTTAAATTATAAAGGATTCGATTGGGTTATTAATCCGAAAAATGATCAAAAGAATAAAGTTGCATTTGATCTAAAAGAAAATAATTTTTCTATAAGTCCATTTGTTTTTAGTTCTGGAAAACAGAAAATTAAGTTTAAAGGAGTTGTTAGAGATAGTACCTATAAAGATTTACAAGTTAACTTTGAAAAAGTGAAATTGGCCAGTTTTTTACCTCCAGTTGATAGCTTGAAATTGAAAGGAAATTTAAATGGAATTATAGACTTTAAACAAGAGAATAAATTATTAGCTCCTAAAGGAAACTTGCTAATTGAAAACTTTCATATCAATAATTATTCTCAAGGAGATTTAGCTTTAAATGTAACAGGAGATAATTCATATGAAAAATATAATGTTAACCTTTCTTTAATTAGTGAAAAAGCTAAGAACATTTCAGCAACAGGAGGTGTAGATTTTTCAAAAGAAAGACCAATTATAGATTTAAATGTCTTTTTAAAAGAATATGAGATTGCGGCTTTTAGTCCTTTAGGAGAAAATGTATTAAACAAGCTTAGAGGAAAAGTAACGGGTGATTTTACTGCAAAAGGATACTTGAATAATCCAGATTTCCAAGGTATTTTGAATTTTGAAGATGCGGGATTAACTTTCCCATATTTAAATGTAGATTTTGATCTAAAAGGAAATACCAGTGTTGTATTAAATAAGCAAGAATTTAAGTTGAATAATATTTTACTTGAAGATACAAAACATCAAACGCAAGGGACCTTATCAGGAAGTATTGCGCACCAAAATTTTAAAGATTGGTATTTAAATTTAGATATAGATACAAAGAATTTATTAGTCTTAGATACTGAAGAAAAAGAAGAAGTTCAGTATTATGGAACCGGGTTTTTAAATGGAAATGCCAAAATTAGGGGACTTACAAATAATTTAGATATTGTTGTAAATGGAAGTACTAATAAAGGTACCGTATTTGTTATACCTCTTAGTGATGTTAAGACTATAGATAATTATAAACTAATTCGTTTTAAAACAGGGAAGCCTGAAGATGCAGAGAGAAATAAGACAATAAAAGATATCAAAGGTTTAGATTTAACTATCAATTTAAACGTAACAAAAGATGCTCTAGCTCAAGTTGTAATAGATAAAGTGTCGGGAAGTGAATTAAAAGGAAGTGGAGAAGGGAATTTAAGAATAGATATAAATACCTTAGGTAAATTTAATATGTATGGAGATTTTACAGTTGATAATGGGCTGTATAACTTTAAATATGCAGGAATATCAAAACCTTTTAATGTTCAAAAAGGAGGAACTATATCTTGGGACGGAGATCCTTATGATGCAGAATTAAATTTAACAGCGATATATAAAACAAAAGCGAATCCAGCTCAATTATTAGATAACATTAATTCAAATCGTAAAATTCCGATTGATTTATACACGAAAATTACAGGAAGTTTATTCAATTCAAAACAAGAGTTTGATATAAAGATTCCAAATGCCAATTCAACAGTGGCGTCAGAATTAGAATTTGTTTTAAATGGAAATGATTTAAATACAAAAATGCAGCACTTTTCATTTTTATTAGCTTTTGGAACATTTTATAACGAAGATGCTATAGGTAATAGTGCAGCTTCTGGTTTAACCGGTACAGCATCAGAAATTGCAACTAATATATTAACAAATATGTTAAATAGTAAAGGAAGTAAATTTCAGTTAGGTTTAGGGTATACCCAAGGAGATAGAGGAAATGTAGATAATTTAAGATCAGATGATCAAGTAGATGTTTCTATTTCAACTCAACTAAGCGATAGAGTTCTTGTAAACGGTAAAGTAGGAGTTCCAGTAGGAGCAAATACACAAACGAGTGTAGTAGGAGAGGTAAAAGTAGAGGTGTTATTAAATGAAGAAGGAAATTTAAGAGGAAATGTTTTTAATAGACAAAATGAGATACAATATTCAACAGAAGAAGAGGGGTATACACAAGGAATTGGTATTTCATATCAAGTAAATTTCAATAATTTATCTGAACTTGGAGAAAAATTAGGGTTGAAAAAGAAGAAAAAAGAAGTTAAAAAAGATACTATAATAACACCTAAAAAGAATAAATTAATTAGATTTAAATCTAAAAAGAAAAAAAAAGAATAACCAAACTTACATATGAATAGAACAAGTAAAGATTACCTAGTAATTATGTTAAAGGGAATTGCTATGGGTGCTGCCGATGTGGTTCCAGGAGTATCAGGAGGAACTATTGCTTTTATTTCAGGAATTTATGAAGAGCTTTTAAGTTCAATTAGTAATGTTAATTTAAGTTTATTTAAAACTTTAAAAGAAAAAGGGTTTAAGTCTGCTTGGGAGCAGTTAAATGGAAATTTTTTAGCATCACTTTTTGTTGGGATATTTATAAGTATTGTCTCGCTAGCAAAAGTAATTTCATGGTTACTAGTAAATCATCCAATTTTATTATGGTCGTTTTTCTTTGGATTGGTTTTAGCAAGTGTAATTTATATAGCTAAGCAGATTACTAAATGGAACATTATATCAATTATTTTATTAATTGTAGGAGCGGTTTTAGCATATTATATAACAACGATGAACCCATTGGTGTCTGAAAATTCATCAACTTTGTTTATGTTTTTTGCTGGAGCTATAGCTATATGTGCAATGATTTTACCTGGTATTTCAGGATCTTTTATTTTAGTACTTTTAGGAGCATATAAACCAGTTTTAGCAGCAATTAACAATCGTGACTATACAACTATAGCAGCAGTCGGTTTAGGGGCAGTTATTGGGTTACTATCTTTTTCTAGGGTATTAAAATACTTATTTGCAAATTATAAAAACTATACGCTAGTAGTTTTAACTGGATTTATTATTGGGTCATTAAATAAAATATGGCCTTGGAAAAAAGTTTTAACATATCGTACAAATTCACATGGAGAACAAGTTCCTTTTAATGAATTGTCAGTATCTCCACTCAATTTCGATGGAGATTCTCAATTATTATATGCATCTATATTAGCAGTAATAGGGTTTTCATTAATTTTATTATTAGAAAAATTAGCAGTAAAACAACAGTAGAGTTAAAATACTACAGAACCTAATAGAATAAGAATGTATAACGAACGTACATTATTGCAAAAGATAAACCTTTTTTTAAAAGGGTTGGCTATGGGGGGAGCTAACAAGGTGCCAGGAGTTTCAGGAGGTATGGTGGCCTTTGTAATGGGGTTTTATGAAGAACTTATTTTTACATTTCAAAGAATAAACGGAAAGGCATTTAAGCTGTTTTTAAATGGGCGATTTAAAAGCTTTGCTCAGTATACAAACATACAATTTTTAGCACTAGTTATGTTAGGAAGTATGTTTAGTTATTTTAGTGTTTCTTTAGTATTAGATTATTTTTTAAAGAATTATGAACTCTATGTTTGGGCATGGTTTTTTGGAATGATTATTGGTTCAATATATTATATATCAAAAGATTTTAATGATTGGAGGTTGAAGAATGTAGTTTCTTTAATTATAGGAGCTTCTATTGGAATAGCTATAAGTTTTATGACTCCAGCAAAAGAAAATGATAATCTTTGGTTTGTTTTTGTTTGTGGAATTATTGGAGTATCAGGGATGACACTTCCAGGATTGTCAGGTTCATTTATATTAATTTTATTAGGTAATTATGTACTTCTTTTAGTAGATAGTGTAAATGCTTTAGGAAGTGTAGTTACGAGCCTTTTATCTGGTGATTTTGAGGTGTTGAAAGATCAAACTAAAATAAGATACTTGAAAGTAATTTCGGTATTCACAGCAGGTTCAGCTTTTGGACTGGTATCGATATCACATGTTTTAGGATATGTTTTAAAGAGGTGGCATCAGATAGTGACTGCGGTTATTATTGGATTTATTACAGGATCGCTTGGTATTGTATGGCCTTGGAAGGAAACTATATATAAAGTAAACAATGATTCATTTTTATTAGACCGAAATGGAAATAAAATTGTTGAAAATTACGAACGCTTTATGCCTGATTTTTCAACACAGGAAACTTGGGTTTCAATGACTTTTATTTTACTAGGTATTATTTTAATTTTAATTATAGAATTTTATGGAAGGAAAAGGAAGTAAAAAACTTTTCGCTTTAGTAGGAAAAAACATATCGTATTCTTTTTCAAAAGGATATTTTACAAAAAAGTTTAAAGACTTAGATATAAAAAATAGTGAGTATATTAATTTTGATATTCAATCAATAAAAGAATTATCAAGTAAAATAAAAGAAAATAAAAACAATTTAAAAGGAATGAATGTAACAATTCCTTATAAATTGGAAGTGTTTAATTATCTAGATAAAATAGATAAAAAAGCGCTAAAAGTAGGTGCTGTTAATACTATAAAAATATCAAAAAAAGGAAAATTAAAGGGGTTTAATACAGATGTTTATGGTTTTAAAAAATCGTTAAAACCTTTGCTAGCAAAGCACCATAAAAAAGCATTAATTTTAGGTACAGGAGGAGCTTCAAAAGCAGTAGCATATGTGTTAGAGGATTTAGGAATTAAATATAAGTTTGTTTCAAGAAATCCAAAAGAAAAAAAAGAGATAGCCTACAATACTTTATCTAAAGAATTAATAGAGTCATGTTTATTAATTATTAATTGTACTCCTCTAGGAACACATCCAAATATAAATGATAAGCCAGATATACCTTATGAATATTTAACTTCAAATCATTTGTTATACGATTTAATATATAACCCGTCAGAGACAACATTTTTAAAAAAAGGAAAAGAAAAAGGAGCTGATATAAAAAATGGGCTAGAAATGTTAGAACAACAGGCAGAAAAGGCATGGAGAATTTGGAATAAGTAGAACTATAATTCACTTAAAATAAAGTTTGGTATTTTATAAGAATGCGTATCTTTATAATCTAAATTAAAGGAACTTAAACATTGTAGATATGTTAGAAAATAACGAAGAAAAATTACAACAACCAATTATTGAAGAGAGCGCAGAGGTGATAAAAGAAACCGAAAGTGCTGTAAATGAAGTAGAAAATGAGGTTGCAAATGAAGCTGAGAAAGCTGATGAAAAGCATGAAATACCAATGCTTGATTATGCTTCTATGAAGCAAGAAGAGTTGGTTGAAGAGTTAAGTAAGTTAATAAAGACTTATCAAGTTCAGCAATTAAAGGCAAATGTAGATGCATTAAAAAATGCATTTAATGCTAAGTTTGGAGCTTTATTAGCTGAGAAAAAAGAAGCATTTTTAGCTGAAGGAGGTAATTCTATCGATTTTCAATTTTCTAGCCCAGTAAAATCAGAATACAATAAATTATTAGGAGAATACAAATCTAAGAGAGATGCTTATTATTCTCAGTTAGAAAAGCAATTAAAAGAAAATTTAGAAAAAAGAAATGTTTTAATTGATGAGTTAAAAGCATTAATTGTAAATGCTGACCCTAAGACAATGTATAATGAATTCCAAGAAATTCAAAAGAGATGGAAAGCAATAGGGGCGGTATCAAAAACGAAATATAATGATACATGGAAAACATATCATCACCATGTAGAGCGTTTTTATGATTTATTACACTTAAATAAAGATTTTAGAGAGTTAGACTTTAAACATAATTTAGAAGAAAAATTAAAGTTAATAACACGAGCAGAATCTTTAAATGAAATAACTGATGTAAATGTAGCTTTTAAAGAGTTACAAGAGTTGCACCGTTTATGGAAAGAGGAAATAGGTCCTGTAGGAAAAGAACATAGAGAAGATGTTTGGGGTAAATTTAGTGAAGCAACAAAGAAGATACACGATAAGCGTCATCAATACTTTAAAGAATTAAAATCTAAGTATCAAGTAATGATTGATGCGAAATTAGAAGTGATTGCTGAAATTAATGCATTTGACACTTCAAATAATAAATCGCATAATGATTGGCAAAAAAGTATTGTTGAAATAGAAAAACTACGTAAAAAATACTTTGATATAGGTAAGTTACCTTACAGTAAAAGTGAGGCAGTATGGCAAGAATTTAAAACAGCAACAAAAAAATTTAATAGTTCTAAAAATGTTTTCTATAAAGGGGAGAAGAGCGCTCAGAATGACAACTTAAAAAAGAAAATGGAACTTGTTGAGTTGGCAGAAAGCATTAAAGACAGCGAAGATTGGAATGAGGCTACAAATACAATGAAACGTATACAATCTGATTGGAAGAAAATAGGACATGTTCCAAGAAAATTTTCTGATGATATATGGAAACGTTTTAAAAATGCTTGTAATTATTATTTCGATAGACTTCATGCTCAGAAAAATGAACAAAATAAAGAGCAGTTAGCTGTTGTAGAAGCTAAGAAAGAGTTCATAGAGGGAATTAAAACATCAGAGAACTTAACGTTAGAGAATGTTCAAGAAAATATTGTTAAATGGAGGGAGTTAGGTTCTTTGCCTAGAAATGCACGTCATTTAGATGAGAAATTTAACAAGGCAATTGATGCTCATTTAGGAAACTTAAATATGAGTAGAAGTGATATTGAAATGATGAAGTTTAAAAATACTGTAGAGACTTATTTGGCCCAAGAAGATTTTAGAAAGTTAGATAGTGAACAATATTTTATTCGTAAAAAAATAGATGAATCTGTTCGTGATATGCAGCAATTAGAAAATAATTTAAGTTTTATTTCGAATGCTACGGAAGATAATCCATTAGTGCAAAACGTACGTAAAGGAATACAAAAGTTTAAAGACCAGTTAGATGTTTGGCAAACAAAATTAGATTACTTAAAAAGGTTAGATTACTAATTTTAGTAAATAATAAATAAAAAAGCTCGAATCGTATGGTTCGAGTTTTTTTGTAAAATTTTTTTTAAACTATGGTCGAATTATTGATTGGACAGAAGAGTATGTGATTTAATACTCATCATGAATTGTAAAGCTTTTTACAAGTAAAGCACCACCAATAATTTTTTTCATTGTCCTTTAATTTTGATTTTGTTTTTACAAATTGAACAATTTTTCTCATGAAATTCATCTTCATAAGCTTGGTAGTTACATTTGTGACAACTCCAGATTGTTCGTTCTGATATTTGATTCTCAATGTACCATGTAAAAGAGTCTTCATTGCATTTTGGGCAAACTTGAGTAGCCATAAATATCTTTTTTAATAAAATTTAAAATTAAGAAGAGTTAACAGCAAAAAAAAACTCTCGTTTTCGAGAGTTTTTTTTAATATATATTGAAAGAAAAATTAAATAAATAAGTTGTCAATTTTTTCTTTTTCTTCTTGAGCTAAAGCAGCATCAACTAAAATACGCCCACTGTGCTCATCAATTGTAATTTTCTTACGGTTAGCAATTTCTAACTGTACTTGTGGTGGAATTGTAAAGAAAGAACCTCCAGCGGCACCACGCTCAATTGCAACAACAGCTAATCCATTTCTTACTTTAGTACGAATTCTATTGTAAGCTGTTAATAAATGAGCATCGATAGATTGAGAGTATTCTTCAGATTTCTTTCTTAATAATTGCTCTTCCTTTTCAGTTTCTTTTAAAATAGCATCAAGTTCCCCTTTCTTATGAGATAAGTGATTGTCTTGTTGCTTTAATTTATCTTTTGTTCCAGAAATAACTTCATTTTTCTGAGTTATTTTTACTTTGTATTCTTTAATTCTTTTTTCAGATAACTGAATTTCTAATTCTTGAAATTCAACCTCTTTAGTTAAAGAATCAAACTCACGATTGTTACGAACATTTTTTTGTTGTTCTTCGTACTTAGCAATTAATGTTTTAGATTCGTCAATAGACAATTTTTTGTTGCTAATTTCAGTATCTAAATTTTTAACATCTTCAGCTAAATTCGAAAGTCTAGTATTTAATCCGGCAACTTCATCTTCTAAATCTTCAACTTCTAAAGGTAATTCACCACGAACGTTTCTGATTTCGTCAATTCTAGAATCAATTAACTGTAAATCGTATAAGGCTCTTAACTTTTCTTCTACCGTTACTTCTTTTTTTGCCATCTGTTATATATAGTGTATTGGATTTGTACTCTTTTCGCTTAAAATAATTGCAAAAGTACTAAATTTTTTGCTAAGATAATCAATCAAAAGGTTTTTTGTAAACTGCTCACTTTCATAATGTCCAACATCTGCAAGTAATATTTTATTTTCAGCTTTAAAAAACTCATGATATTTAAAATCTGCACTAATATAAGCATCTGCTTTTGCTTTTATAGCATTTTTTATGGCAAAGCTTCCAGATCCACCTAAAACAGCTACTTTTTTAATAGTTTTATTTAGTAATGATGAATGTCTAACACAATCTGTTTTAAAAATATTCTTTACAAAAAGTAAAAAATCTTTTTCATTCATTTCAGAAGGTAAATTACCAATCATTCCCATACCAATGTTTTGGTTCGTATTGTTTAGTGTAATTACTTCATAAGCAACTTCCTCATAAGGATGGTGTTTAAAAAGAGCATTAAGGATTTGTTGTTCTAAAAAACTATTAAAAGTAACAGATATGCAAATTTCTTCTTCAAAAATTTCTTCACCTTTTTTGCCTACTGTAGGGCTTGAGTTTTCATTTCCTCTATAACTACCTGTACCTTGAACATTAAAAGAGCATTTGTCATAATTACCGATGTTTCCTGCATCAGCTTTAAATAGTTGTTCTCTTACATTATCGGCACTGCTAAGAGGAACATAAGTAGTTAGTTTTTTTATTAAACCTTTTTTAGGAATTAACGTTTTGCAGTTTTGTAAACCTAAAACTTCGCACATTTTAGCTGAAACACCATTGTTTACATTGTCTAAGGCCGTATGTGTAGCATAGATAGCTATATTATTTTGAATAGCTTTTAAAACTACTCGCTCTACATAATTATTCCCATTAATTTTTTTCAATCCGCTAAAAACAATTGGGTGAAAACTAACAATTAAATTACAATTTTTAGCAATTGCTTCATTAACTGTTTCTTCTAAAGTGTCTAAAGTAACTAATACGCCAGTCACTTCAGTAGCATAATTACCGATTAATAAACCTACATTGTCAAAATCTTCGGCATAAGAAAGAGGAGCCAATTCTTCAATATAGTTTGTAATGTCTTTTATTTGCATAATATAAAATATCTTGAATCAAAGTTAAGATTTTTATTACTTTTGATACAATGAAGTTACTTCGATTTTTATTATTTCCGTTTGCAATTTTGTATGATATAATTACCTCAATACGTAATTGGTTTTTTGATGTAGGAATATTAAAGTCTACATCTTTTAAAGTTCCTGTAATAGCAGTTGGTAATTTGAGTGTTGGAGGTACAGGAAAGTCTCCACAAATAGAATATTTAATTAGATTATTAAAAAATGATTTTAGAGTAGCTACTTTAAGTAGGGGGTACAAAAGAAAAACTAAAGGTTTTCAAGTAGTAAATTCTAAACATATTGCAACAGATGTTGGAGATGAACCACTTCAGTTTTTTAAAAAATTTGGAGAAGAGATTACGGTGTCTGTAGACGCTGATAGAACTAATGGAATTCAACAGTTGTTAAAAGAGAGTAAATCACCACAAATAGTTTTGTTAGATGACGCTTATCAGCATAGAAAAGTAAAAGCAAGTACATATGTGTTATTAACAAAATATAATGACTTGTTTGTTGACGATTTTATATTACCTACAGGGAATTTAAGGGAGAGTAAAAGAGGAGCAAGTAGAGCAGGTGCTATTATTGTTACTAAATGCCCTAAAAGCATATCAGAAATAGAGCAGCAAAAAATTAAGAAAAAAATTAAATTAAGAAAGAATCAGCAATTATTTTTTACACGTATTTCTTATGATGAAAATTTAAAGGGAGGAGTGTCAAAATTTGCCATTTCTGATTTAAAAAGTATAGAGGTTTTGTTGGTAACAGGAATAGCGAATCCTACTTCGTTATTAAGCTACCTTTCAGAAGAAAAAATAAATTATAAGCATTTAAAATATCCCGATCATTATGATTTTACTGAAAACGATATTTTAAAAATAGAAAATGAATTTGAAAAGCTAAATTCTACTAAAAAAATAATCTTAACAACAGAGAAAGATTATATGCGATTAGAAAAAAAGCTTAAAAATGTACATTTTATTACAATAAAAAGTCAATTTATAACTGAAGAAGAAAAATTTAATGAATTTATTATCAAAGAAATAAAAAAAATGATTTAATAAGAATCAATATATAGATAAATAAAAAACGAAGCTTTTAAAGCTTCGTTTTTTATTTAATTTAAAGTTTGTTTTTAACTTCGGCGCTAATTTGTTTAATATCTTGTTCGTCTTTTCGGGGGCAAATTAAAATAACATCATCTTTTTCTACTACTATAAAATCATTCAAGCCTTGAATAACTACTTTTTTTCCGTTTTGAGTTCTAATCATATTTCCATTAGCGTCTCTAAAAATGGTTTTAGCACCAACAATTGCGTTTTGTTGCGAATCTTTTCCTAATTTATTATAAAGAGATCCCCAAGTGCCTAAATCATTCCATCCGAAATCGACAGGCAAAACATGTACATTTTTTGCTCTTTCCATAATTCCAAAATCAATAGAGATGTTTTCACATTTTTCATAATTGTTTTTAATGAAATCGTCTTCAAAATCGGTATTGTATACATTGTTTCCATCGTCTAAAATCGAAACCATTTTAGGAAGATGTTCTTTAAAAGCTTTTATAATACTTTTAGCAGACCAAACAAAAATCCCTGCATTCCACAAATAATCACCACTAGCTAAAAACTGTTGTGCAGTTTCTAAGTCTGGTTTTTCAGTGAAATTTTTTACTTTCTTTATATTGTTTGAGTTCTCTTCAAATTGAATATAACCATATCCAGTGTTAGGTGAATCGGGTTGAATACCTAAAGTCATTAGAATATCATTATTAGCTGAAGCTTCAAATGAGGTTTCTATGTTGTTTAAAAATTCAGTTTCGTTTTCAATCCAATGATCAGAAGGAGCAACTAACATAATTGCATTTGGATTCTGATTATAAATTTTTAAGGCAGCATATAAAATACAAGGAGCTGTATTACGCATTGCTGGCTCTAATAGCAATTGTTTTTTAGTGGTTTTTGGTAGTTGATCTAATACCAAGTCTTCATAACGTTCATTGGTTGCAATTAATATATTTTCTGAAGGAATTAGCTGGTTAATTCTATTGTAAGTTCGTTGAATTAAAGATTCTCCAGTACCTAACATATCGTGAAACTGTTTAGGGTACTCTTGGGTACTTACAGGCCAAAATCGTGAACCTATACCGCCAGCCATAACTATAGCGTAATAATTGTTATTCATGTTTAAAGCTATTTTTTTATAATTAGTACTTCTGCATTCTGATTAAAAAGATATACTCGTTTATTTGTTAAATTTAAACATTCATAACGAGTTCTACGCTTATTTCCTCTTTTATATAATGTGTTCTTAAATTGAAAAATACTTTCAAAAGGAATTTCAAAAATAAAACTTTTTCCATTTTCAGCTTCACCGCCACGTAAAGCTAACGATAATTGTGGGTCACTATCTGTACTTGCTTTAGGGTTTTTAAAGTAATTAGCTAAATAAGGAAGAATTTGTTTTGGATAAATTTCTGGTTGCAAAAAAGGAAGCATTAAGTGTTGAAAAATCATTTTCCATTCTTTTCCATGAGGTTGAACTCTTCCAAATTTTTTATGAACAACATGATGAGCAATCTCATGAACTAAAGTTAGTAAAAACTGATATTTGTTTAAGTTGTTATTAACAGTAATTTGGGTTTGACCGTTAGGAAAAGTTCTAAAATCTCCATGTTTCGTTTGTCGTTGATTTACAATTTTAAGATTGATTTTATGCTCGTTAATTAAATAAATAACTAACGGAACTGCTTTCTCTGGAGTATATTTTATAAGAGTATTATGCAAAGATTGATATAAGTTGTTTATGGGGTAGAACTAGATACTTGTAATACTTTTCCGTTATAAAATTTATTACCTGTTAAAGAAAAATCAAAAATATAATTCGCCATTTCTTTTGCTGATAATGGAGCTATATAACCAGGGAAAGCTTCTTCTAACATTTCGGTTTGTACAGCACCTAATGCTAATACATTAAAAGCAATTTGCTGCTCTTTATATTCTTCTGCTAATAATTCTGATAGTGTTATTACTGCTCCTTTTGCCGAACTATATGCTGCTAATCCTGGGAACTTCATGCTTCCTTGAATTCCACCCATAGAGCTAACAGTAATTACATGACTTCCTTTTTGCATAAACGGAAGTACATTTTTTGTTAATTCTGCTACAGCAAAAACATTTACTTTATATACTTCTTCAAAATCAGTTGTAGTTAACTCGTTAAAAGGCTTGTTAATTAATTTTCCAGCATTGTTAATTAAGATATCTACTTTTTTCCAATCAGTTTTTATAAAATCAATAGCTTTTTTTATGCCTTGACTATTCGATAAATCAACAGAAATAGTGGTTATGTTTTGATGTTTTATAGTGTCTAATGGAGTAGTGTTTCTTGACAAGGCTAATACTTTATGTCCTTTATTAGCAAATTGTTGTGCTAGTTCAAAACCAATCCCTCTACTAGTTCCAGTAATTATAATATGTTTCATATAGCAAATAGAAAAATTAAAAGGCAAGCTACATAAAAAAACGTTACATTTATTGTCGAATCTTAATATTTTATCATGAAAAAAATCAGTTTATTCTTTCTTCTAATTTGTGTCACATTATTTATGAAAGCTCAAAACACATATGTTTTATGTGGAAAAATTATTGATACAAAAAAAGGAACTGTTAAAGAAAAACAAACGTTAGTTGTAAATGGAAATAAAATAACAAATGTTTTTGACGGATATATTATGCCACGCGATAAAACTTCTAAAACAATTGATTTAAGAGATAAAGTAGTACTTCCTGGGTTAATAGATATGCATGTACATATTGAAAGTGAACATAGCCCAAAAACAAGATTAAATAAGTATATAAAAAATGAAGCAGATATTGCCTTTAATTCGGTTGGCTTTGCAAAAACCACATTATTAAATGGATTTACTACGGTTCGTGATTTGGGAGGAACAGGAGTAAATATAGCCATAAGAAAAGCAATAAATGCAGGTAAGATACCAGGGCCACGTGTGTTTACAGCAGGGAAATCGTTAGCAACTACAGGAGGTCATGCGGATCCTACAAATGGAAGTAGTAGAATACTAATAGGGAATCCAGGACCAAAAGAAGGAGTTGTAAATAGTGTTGAGGATGCCAAAAAAGCAGTACGTCAGCGTTATAAAAATGGAGCAGATTGTATTAAGATCACTGCTACAGGAGGAGTGCTTAGTGTAGCTAAAAGTGGTGATAACCCCCAGTTTACAATAGAAGAGATAAAAGCTATATGCGATATGGCAAAAGATTATGGAATGCATGTAGCAGCGCATGCACATGGAGATGAAGGTATGCAACGTGCTATTATAGGAGGTGTTAAAACTATAGAACATGGAACTTATATGAGTGATAAAACTATGGAGTTAATGAAAAAACACAATGCTTATCTAGTTCCTACCATAACAGCAGGAAAAGAAGTAGAAGAGAAGGCTAAAGTGAAAGGTTTTTATCCAGAAATAGTTGTGCCAAAAGCATTAGCAGTTGGTCCACAAATTCAAGGAACTTTTGCTAAAGCATATAAAAAAGGTGTTGGAATAGCTTTTGGTACAGATGCAGGTGTTTTTAAACATGGTAATAATGGTAAAGAATTCGGTTATATGGTTGAAGCAGGTATGCCAGCTATAGAAACTATTCAGGCTGCAACGATTACAAATGCTAAAATTTTAAAAATGGAAAATGAAATAGGGCAGCTTAAAAAAGGTTTTTTTGCCGATATTATTGCTGTAAATGAAGATCCAACTAAAAATATTAATACAATGGAAAATGTAGTTTTCGTTATGAAAAATGGAAAAGTGTATAAGCAAAAATAGTTTTGTAAAAAGGTAACAAAACAAGTATGTAAACGACTAATAATTAGAAGTAATTAAAAAAGGCGTGTATATGTTTACTAAAATTAACTTACAAGGTAATTTAATAGTTTTTGGAATTCCTTTATTGATGATTTTATCACTGATAGCAGTGGTAAAATCATCTTTTTTTATACCAAGAATTTCCCCCTTTATAATCGCTGATTTTTTAATAACTATACCTTTAGTGTATTTTTTCTTGATTAGAAAAAAAGAAATATCAAATAAAACCACAATTACTGTAGCGTTTTTAGGATTGGCAATAGCAAGTTTTATCCTTCCAAAGGAAAATCAAGAAATGTTAGTTCAAATAAGAATGATATTGCTGCCTTTGGTAGAGTTCTTTTTAATAGGTTATATTATTGTAAATGGAAGAAAAATCATTAAAAAGGTTAAAGAATCTAATGATGATTCTCTAGATTTTTTTGATGCTATGCAGCAAGCTTGTAATGAATTTTTACCTTATGGTCTTGGAAATGTTTTTGCAGCAGAGATTTCTGTAGTTTATTATGGGTTATTAAACTGGAAAAGAAGAAAGCTTCAAAAAAATGAATATAGCTACCATAAAGATGGTATGGCAACAAGTGTAATACTAGGGTTTTTATTAGTGGTTGTGGTAGAAATGTTTGTAACACATGCCATGCTAAAAAATGGCAATGTAACAGCCTCTTTTATTTTAGCAATTTTAAGTGTTTATACTGCATTACAAGTGATAGCAGTTTTACGTTCTTTGGCTAAAAGACCAGTTTATATAGATGTTGAGAAAAAACAATTAGTGCTAAAGTTTGGAATTTTAGCAAATGCAGTAATTCCTTTTGATCAAATAAAAGAAGTGGATTTAACAACTAAAGAGCTACCAGAAAAAACTTCAATAAAATACTTTTCACCAATAGGAAGTGCTGGTGGACATAATTTAATTATACACTTTCAGAAAGAAATTAAATTTAGTAGTTTTTATGGTATTTCAAAAAAAGCAAATTCATTAGCTGTTTTTATAGATCAAAAAAATGAATTTAAACAAAATTTAATACAACACATTTAAAAAGTAATATGTTGGTATGCTCCAATATCTGGATTTGTAGTTCTATTAATACCTAAGATATCTTCAGAGATAGAAGAAGCTTTTGCTTTGTTTATAGCATCACTTTCTTTGCCAATAATAAAATCATTTTTAGAAGTATCTCTAAAATGAGGTTTTCCATTTAAAATATTGTTTTGATAATGAGAAACATCATTCAGGTTTAATTCAGTATTATTAGTAAATGAGTTATTAAAATCATTAAATTGAATCATTGAATTCTCAACGTTGTAATTAAAAGCACTTCCAGCTGCTTTGTCTAAAATAAATTCAACATTGTTATTTCCATCAATAATACAATTTGTGAAATTTGCGGCTAGTAAATCTCTAGTTAAGATAGTTTCGTTGTTGTTGCTATCAGAAATAGTAACATGGTTGTTTACTAACACGGTTGGTAATTGACGTAAACTATTACCCCAATAATTAGCAAATGTTGAATGGGAAAAGTTATAAGTGCCTCCAAAAGTACATGCTAATGATGATTGTCCTGTTGAACCAATTACAAGGTTCTCTCCAAGAATGTTGGTGTTTCTACCTAAAATACCATAATTAGAGTTGTTGTAAATCTCAGAGTTTTTAATAGATAGTGTAGGAGAGGTTGTTGAACCAATACTATCAACAAGAATACCTACAACTCCGTTTTTTATTAAAGTATGATTAATTTCATTTTCTTTACTACCTGCTCGCATCCAAATTGTTCCCCATTGTCCAGAAATAGTATTAAAAGCATGTTCTAATCTATCGCCTTCAAAAATAACTTTTTTATTTAGTGTTCCGTTAATTTTTAAACTTCCCTTTTTGTCTACAATTAAACCAGAGTTTTTATGAAAATGAACTTTAGCTCCAGCATTAATAGTTAATGTTTTATCTGCAGGAACAGCAGCATATCCATAAACAACATAGGGTTTTTGGTCAGTAAAAGTCAATTCGGAATCTTTTAAAAAACGTCCTTGTATTTTAGAATCTTTTCCATCTATAGTTAAGGTTTCTATTCCCATGCTGTTTTTTGAAGGAAAAATAAAGTTAGCATCTTGTACTAGTGTAACCAAATCAACATCTTGTTGATTATTCCCATTGTCAAATAATATCTTGTCTGTATATAATGGATCAGTAATTGTACTAAAATCGACAGTAGTTTCAACAAAAACATAAATACTGTCATTGGCTAAAATATCAATATCATTGAAATTTTTACCAGGTATTCCATCAACATTTAAACGATAATTAGATGTTACTCCATTTTCTAATTTAATTTCAGGAATTGTAATTGCTTTGTTACCTCTATTGTATACTTTTAAGTTATAAGTTGCAGAACCTATATTGGTAAATACAGTATCTAAAAAAACAGTGTCTTTAGAAAATTGAAGTTTACCAAAGTTAGGAACAGTGCTAAAGTCTTTTCTACATGAACTAACTACAATTAAAATAATGATAGATAAAATTTGAAGGGAATATCTCATATATAAAATGTCATCAGGAGTTTAATCAAAAACGAAAGATAAAGATTTTTATTTTTTAATTAATTCAATTTCAAATAATTTACCCCAATGTTTTCCAGTAACATATAAACGGTTGTTTTCTTTGTCGTAAGCAATGCCATTTAAAACTTCATCGCTAGGTTCTAAAGTTTGGTCTTTAGCAACAATATCTCTTAATCCATTTAAATTAGCTACACCTTCAACAACTCCAGTTTCTGGGTTAATAATAACAATAGAATTTTGTTGCCATTTATTAGCATAAATTTTATTATTAATTAATTCAATTTCATTTAAATTATCAACAGGGTATTTATTTGTGTAAACTTGAATACTTCTTTTTTCATTTTGATTATCAGTATTTAAAAACCAAATTTTATTAGTTCCATCAGATTTTATTAATTCGTTATTGTTATGAGTTAACCCCCATCCTTCATTGCTATTGTTGTAATCAAATTCACCAACTTGCTTAAAAGTTTCTAAATCATATACAAAACCTTTACGAGCTTGCCACGTTAACCAATAAATTTTATTGTTATAAATGGTCATTCCTTCCCCGAAGTATTTTTTATTTAAATCTATTTTTTGTAAAACTTCACCAGTTTTTAAATCTACTTTTCTTAAAGATGATTCACCTCTACGTCCAGTAGTTTCATATAGAAAACCATCTTTATATTCAAGTCCTTGAGTATACGCGCTTTTATCATGAGGAAAAGTGTTAATAATTTTATAAGTGTAAATAGCAGGTGCGTTTTTAGCTAAAATTTCAATAGAACTATTAACTTTTTTAGATTTATTAGGGTAAAAAGCTAATGCAGTAACTGTATGTTTTCCAACTCCAAAATCAGTAGTGTTTATAGCGATGCTAGTTTCTTTTTTGTTAACACGCTTCTTGTCAACAAATAAATGAACAGAATCAATTTTAGCTCCTTTAATTTGTTCAAACTTAATTGCAGCCTTTTTTCCTAATGTGGTTTTTTTAGAGGTATTTAACTTAAATTTGTATCCAGCATCACTGCAAGAAGTTATTGTTACTATTGATAAAGCTAAAGCTAAGTATGTATAAACACGCATATTTTATAGTTTGATTTCTAATTTATTCGTTTTCACTACAAATTAAAACAATTTATTTGTTTGAAAATTAAAAAATATGGTTAAATTTGCAGCCTCAAACAGCTAAAAATATTTTTTAGTGTAAAACCTTACCATTTTTACAGTGTTTGATAAATAATTAAAACAATATTTAAAAGTCATTTAAGATGCAAAAAGGAATACATCCAGAAAATTATAGAATGGTAGCTTTTAAAGATATGTCTAACGGAGATGTATTTTTAACTCGTTCAACAGCTAACACTAAAGAAACTTTAGACGTAGAAGGTGTTGAATATCCATTAATAAAATTAGAAATTTCAAGAACTTCTCACCCTTTCTATACAGGTAAGTCTAAGTTAGTAGATACTGCTGGACGTATTGACAAGTTCAAAAATAAATACTCGAAATTTAAAAAATAATTTTAAGTATCTAAGATATTTAAAAGCTCTGACTGATGTCGGAGCTTTTTTTATGTCAAAAAACTTGTATTTTAGCCTGTAAAATTCATAAAAATGAGAGATACCATTTTAACGATAATTATTGTTGTTAATGTTTTGTGTGGAGTATTAGTTTATTTTATTCCAGATATGGGAAATTATATTTTATTAACCATAGCCTCAGCAGTAACATTATTAGCTATTTATGATGCTTTTATTCAGAAAAAGCATTCGTTAATGCGTGCATTTCCTGTTGTAGCTCGTTTACGTTGGGTATTTGAAGAAGAACGAGAAAAAATTCAACAATATTTTATAGAGGACGATTTAAATGGGACTCCAATTAATAGAGAAAAGAGAAGTATTGTATATCAACGGGCCAAAAAAGAAATAGAAACAGTACCATTTGGTACGCAACATAATGTATATGAAAAAGGATACGAGTTTGTAAAGCATTCATTATTTCCTAAAGATCATCATCATATTAAAGGAAATAGAGTGTTAATAGGTTCTAATAAGTGTACTCAAAAATATGATGCCTCTATTATTAATATATCTGCAATGTCGTTTGGTTCTTTGAGTAAAAACGCAATTATGGCATTAAATCAAGGAGCAAAAATGGGGAAATTTGCTCATAATACAGGTGAAGGAGGAATTTCACCATACCATTTGCAAGGAGGTGATTTAATTTTCCAAGTAGGTACAGGGTATTTTGGAGCTGGAAAAAGTGTGGAAGGAAAACGTGTTTTTGATGATGATATCTTTAAAAAAAATGCTGTCCGACCAGAAGTTAAAATGATAGAAATTAAATTTTCTCAAGGAGCTAAACCTGGTCATGGAGGAATTTTACCTGCAAAAAAGAATACAGAAGAGATTGCGAAGATTCGTTCAGTAGAACCATATACTCGTGTAGACTCACCACCTGGTCATGATGCCTTTTCTAATTTTGAAGAGATGATTTCATTTATTCAAAAAGTACGAGAATTATCAGAAGGTAAGCCAATAGGAATTAAATTTTGCGTAGGAGATAATGAGGAGATAGAAGAAATGATAAAAACATTTGCTGAGGCAAATAATTATCCTGACTTTATTTCTGTTGATGGAGGAGAAGGAGGTACGGGATCTGCACCATTAGAGTTTTCTAATTATGTAGGGACACCTTTGTTAGAAGGACTAGCTTTTGTAGATAAGACATTAAAAAAATACAAACTAAGAAGTGAAATTAAAATTATAGCTAGTGGTAAGGCAATTGATGCTTTTGATATTGTAAAATATAAAGGTTTAGGTGCAGATGTTATTGGTATGGCTCGTAGTTTTATGTTAAGTTTAGGTTGTATTCAAGCTCGCGAATGTAACTTAGATACTTGTCCAGTTGGAGTCGCAACTCAGGATGATGATTTAGTAAAAGCATTGGTTGTTGGCGATAAGAATGTTCGAGTTAATAATTATCATTCAAAAACAATTGATGCAGTGAAAGAAGTTGTTGCAGCAATGGGTAAAGAATCGATCTCAGAAATAGAAGCAAAACATATTTTTAGAAGAAATAAAGCAGGAGATATTTCATCGTTAGATAAAATATATTTTTCTTAAGAAGTAATTAAAATTAGGTATTTATTGGAATCAATAGTAGAGATTAATTCAAAAGAATATGAATTAGCACGTTACCCACAAACATTTGATAAGTCTTTAAGGGCTTGGAGTAATGCAGAGCTTTTAGTCTTAGATTATATTGCTGAAAAAGATTATAAAGGTATTCATTTATTTAACGATCGATTTGGTGTTTGGAATTGTGCACTTAGTAATAAGAATGTTAACACAGTATGGACATACGCAAGTCAGCAAAAAGCAATAGAACAAAACCTAAAACTAAATAAGCTTTCTATTAAAGTAAATTATAAAACTCCTTTTGATTCTTTGAAAGAGTTAGATTTAGTAATTATAAAAATTCCAAAATCATTAGAATTATTCGAATTGTTTTTACAGCAAATTCATAAGTCTGCAAAAGAAGATGTAGAAGTAGTTTGTGGGTTTATGACTAAATATTTTTCAGCTTCTTTTTTAAAAATAGTAGAAAAATATTTTGAAAATATAGAACAATCAAAGGCATGGAAAAAAGCTAGGTTACTAATATTAAAAAAACCTAAAAAGGATATTGAATACAAAGAGTTAGTGAACGAAATTTTTTGGAAAGAAAATGTATTAAAACAGTATTATGGTGTCTTTTCATCAAAAAGTATTGATATTGGAACGCAATTTTTTTTAGAGAATTTAAAAGTGCAGTCAAATGAATTAAAAGTAATTGATGTTGCTTCTGGTAATGGAGTTATAGCTTATGAAGTAGTTCAGCAAAATCCAGCATCTGAAGTAACTTTAGTAGACGATTTTAATCTAGCAATTGAATCTTCTAGGTTGAATTTAAAAGATAGAAAAGCAGCATTTGTTTGTTCTGATAATTTAAATGATTTAGAAAATGAAGCATTTGATTTAGTCGTATCAAACCCACCTTTTCATTTTGAACATGAAAATAATATAGAAGTAGCTTTAAGTCTTTTTAGAGATGTATATAGTTGTTTGAGAGATAATGGAAGATTTTTATTAGTCGCTAATTCTCATTTGAATTATAAAACACATTTAAGTAAAATTTTTAAAGGAGTGTCTATTCTTAAGCAAAATAAAAAGTTTGAAATAATAGAATGTATAAAAAAACGCTAAGAAATTTTCCTTAGCGTTTTTTATACATTTAAAGACTTATTCTAACTCAATGAAAAATCATAAGAAAATTCATCTTCTATCATAGGTTCTTTACAATTTTTTAAATCATAGATAAACTCATCAATTTGTGTTTTAGTAACATTAGGCATACAAATTACATGAGCTATGTCACCTTCGGTAGCTAATTGCCATTTATCCTTAATGCTTTTTGATGTTTTAGGTAATACTACAGTAATAGCATTCGGATTTCTCCATGCGTTAATGCCTATGTTTTTTAGTTCATTTTCACAATATTCAGCGACTTCTAAACTACGTTGATAGCGTTCTTCTAAACCTTTAACTCCTAGTTTTTTTAAAGCATACCAAAGAAAAAGAGGAGAGTGACCATTACGAGAACCGGTAATTGTAGTATCTGAAGAGCCAATATATGAAATGCCTTTTGCAATACGATCTCTATTAGAACGTTTTGCCATTAGTACACCAGTTGGTATTGGAGAGCCAATAAATTTATGTCCACTAATAGAAATACTATCAGCACCATCTATAAAATCAAAAGGTAAACGAGGTTGCATAAATGGACCAAATGAACCAGCTAATGCAGCATCACAATGAATATAATTATCTTGAATAGCTAGATTGCTTAGTATGTTTTTTATTTTAGAAACATCATCTTTAGCTTCTTTCATAGTAGTGCCAAAAGTAGCTAATACAATTACAGGTTTATGACGATTCATACGAACTGTATTCTCAAAATCTTCATAATCTATTTCTCCGTTTTCTTGTGATTTAATAACAATACTTGGAATATTTAATAAATGTATGTTTTTACGAACACTGTAATGAGTAGATTCTGAATAATAAACAATAGCTTTTGGAAATAACTCACGAGCAAGGTATAAACCATATAAGTTACTTTCAGAACCACCATTGGTAACATACCCCCAAAAATCTTTAGGATTAGCTCTAAACAATTTTGCAAAAAAAGCAATTACTTCACGTTCCATCTCGTGTGTTTGTACACGATAAGTTCCCTGTTCAAATGGATCACCAAGATTATTAATAGGATAGTTTAAAAACTTATTTAACTCAGAATAATCAAAGTCTTTAGAGACAGGATACCCTAAAAAAGTATCACGAGCAGTAGTTAATTCATTATGTAAATTATCTAATTTTTGTTGACTTTCTATAGGTAATATATTTTTGTTTGCCATAACCTGAAAAATTTAGCGGGCAAAAGTAATATGAGTAATAATATAAGTCACGTTTATTTTTAAATAATAGATTATTTTTCATTGTATTTTTGTTATTGCAGATATATAATCTATTTAGTGGTTTTTGTTTGAAAAAGAATAATTTTTTTTTCACTTAGAAAGTAATAATAAGGATAGTTTATTGAGAAGTGTGGAAACAAAAGGGTGAGATTAACCAATAACTTAGTCATTAGTATCTATCTTTGAGGTATAAAATATAATGAAGAATAGATGTTAGATTATGTAATAATTGGAGGAGCACAGGCAGGATTATCTATGGCTTACCATTTGAAAATAATGGGTAAAAAGTTTATAGTTGTAGATGGAGAGAAAGAGATTGGAGCTTCTTGGTTAAATAGATGGGATTCTTTGAGGTTATTTACACCTACGGAATATAATCATTTACCGGGGTTAAAATTTGATGCTCCAAAAGGGCATTATCCAACAAAGTATGAGGTTAGTAATTATTTTAAAACTTATGTTGAGAAATTTAATATTCCAGTACAATTAAATACCTTGGTTACCTCTGTACGAAAAACAGAAAAATGTTTTCATGTAGCTTATAAAGGAGATGAGATTGAGGCTAAAAATGTAATTGTAGCAACTGGACCATTTCATATTCCGTATACGCCACCTTGCCACACTAAAATGTCGGAAAGTGTTTTACAAATGCACAGTAATTATTATAAAGGAGTTCATCAGTTACAAGAGGGAGATGCCTTGGTTGTTGGAGGAGGAGATTCAGGATATCAAATTTTAAATGAAGTTTCTAAGGATTCTTCAAGAACTGTTTATTTTTCTGGAGATACTAAGGTAAAAACATTACCGCAGCAATTTTTAGGGAAAACACTATGGTGGTGGTTTACTAAAATAGGTTTTTTAAGTTATAATAAATATAGTTGGATTGGAAGAAGAATAAGTTCTTCACTACAACCAGTTATAGGAACAGATGTTAAAGAAATTCTTTCAAGAAATAATGTGAAGCCAGAAGGAAGAACAAAAGATGCTTTAAATAATGATATCTTTTTTGAAAACAATAAAGTATCTACCATTAAAAATATTATTTGGGCAACAGGATATCGTCCAAATTTTAAATGGATTGAAGGACTAGAATTAGATGGAAACAGTTATCCGAAAAACTACAGGGGAGTAAGTAATATAGATGGATTATATTTTATAGGTTTGCCATGGATGTTTACTAGAGGATCTGCAACTTTAGGTGGAGTCTCAAAAGATGCTAGTTATTTAGCAGGTGTGATAGAAAATAAAGATCAAGAGTTAAAATAATTTTTTGTAAAATGAAACATACTACTAATACTATTTTAATGGTTCGTCCAGCTAATTTTAGAATGAACGAACAAACAGCTGTTAATAATTATTATCAGCAAGAATTAAAAAATATGTTACCTGCTACTATTAATGCAAAAGCACAAGAAGAGTTTGATGCTTTTGTAGAAAAATTAAAAGCAAAGGGAATAAAGGTAGTAGTTGTTGAAGATACCAAAGTGCCAGATACACCAGATGCATTGTTCCCAAATAATTGGATTTCTTTTCATGAAAATGGAGATGTTGCTATTTATCCTATGTTTGCTGAAAATCGTCGTTTAGAAAAGCGAGAAGACGTTTTAGAGATATTAGAAAAAAACGGATTTGAAATTAAAAATGTAATTGATTACTCTGAAGCAGAAACGGAAGAAATATTTCTTGAAGGTACTGGAAGTATGATTTTAGATCGTGCAAATAGGAAAGCTTATTGCGCTTTGTCACCAAGGGCAGATGAGGAATTATTTATAGAGTTTTGTGAAGATTTTGAATTTTCTCCTGTAATTTTTACAGCGAATCAAACTGTTGATGGTAATAGAGAAGCAATTTACCATACAAATGTTATGATGTGTATTGCAGAAACCTTCGCCGTTATTTGTTTAGATGCAATTGACGATAAGAAAGAAAAGAAAAGTGTTTTAAAACATTTAAAGTCAGATGGAAAAGAAATTATTTCAATAACGGAAAAACAAGTAACACAGTTTGCCGGAAATATGTTGCAAGTTAAAGGTGAAAATGATAAATTATTTTTAATAATGAGTAGTTCGGCATTTAATTCGTTAACTAAAGAACAGGTACATAAAATAGAAAAGCATAATACAATAATTCATTCTTCTTTAAATATTATTGAAACATGTGGTGGTGGCAGTGCTCGTTGTATGATGGCTGAGATTTTTCAATAAATTAGTATTGATTTTATACTAAAGGGATCAAAAATAAGTTTATTAGGTAAATAACCTAATATAAATCAATAATGAAAAAATTTTCCCTTTTTTTAGTTGTTGCTGTACTTGCAACATCTTGTGTTTCTAAGAAGAAATATGTAGAATTAGAACAGAAGTATAAAGATACCAGAGGAGCTCTTCAAAAAACGGCTTTTGAGAAAGAGCAATTAGAATCAAAATTTTCAAAAATAGAAAAGAGAGTAGATAATTATAATAAAAAATTAAATTCTTTAAATAATTTAAACTCAGATTTACGAAAAGAAAACGATATAAAATTAGATATGGTTCAGGGTACTGTTATATCTAATTCGATGAAAGAAAAAATGCGTAAAACATTAGCTAATGTTGATCCAGCAGAATTAGCAAATGCTAAAACGCTAAAAGATTCTATGAACATTGCAGTGTCATATAAGTTAAAAAAATCAATCAATAAAAATGTATTAGAAAACTCTGAAGATGTAAATGTAAATATTGATAAAACTGTTGTAATGATTTCTATTTCAGATAAAATGTTATTTAGATCTGGAAGTTATAGAATCAGTAGTAAAGCATATAAAGTACTTAAAAAATTATCAGAAATTATAAAATCTGAGCCAAGTATGGATGTTATGGTTGAAGGACATACAGATTCACAACAAATTCATAATAAAGTATTACAGGATAATTGGGATTTAAGTGTAAAAAGAGCAACATCTATCGTTCGTATTTTAGAAAAGAAATATGGGGTGGAGTCAAGTAGATTAATTGCTTCAGGTAGAGGTTCATCATTACCATTAGTGAAAAATAATACAAGAAAAAATAGAGCAAAGAATAGAAGAACAAAAATTATTATTTTACCTAATTTAGACAAATTTTTCGGTTTGTTAGCTCAAGAAGAAACTATACAGCCATAAAAACACTTAGAATAAACATACCAAAACTCGGAATTAAATTTAATTCCGAGTTTTTTATTGGACAAACAATTTTACTTTCTTTTAAAAATTATTTTATAACGAGAGACAACTTAAGCAATAGTTACATCAACTTTATAATTTTTATAATACTGCATTAATATAAATGAACAAATTACAGAAGATGCAATGCCTTCAATAGCCAGGGCAAAAACAACCAAACCTAAACTTAGGTTTTGCCCCCAAAAAGAAGAATCTTCTAGTATAGTCATTAAGTTAGGGTTAATAAAATCTACATAAACAATTAAACCTATAATTGTTAAAGCTACGGCAACAACAGAGGTAGCTATTCCTATAGAAAAATTATTAAAATATAAAGATTCTTGATTTTTATGGATATTTGTTTTTATGGCTCTATTTATACCCCAAAGAACAAAGGCGAAATTTAAAAAACGTAGTTCAGAAACATTTTCTAAGCCTAAAATTTTCATTAAGAAAAAGAACACTACAATGCCTGCAAAAATTAACAAAGCATTGTTAATTATTATTTTGGTACTTGTCATAATAGTATGTTTAAATTTATAAGAATATCTAAAGATACATAATAACTTATTGAAAATCAATTATTAATATGTTTGTTGGAGTTCTCTGTAATTAAATGCTAATTTTAGTTATAAAGTAATTTATACTAATCTATAGCCTTTATTTTTGGAAGCGTAATTAAGCCTTATTTTTATTATATTAGCTTTCAGGTTTTTATTCAAAATCGTTTCCCTTTTTATTCAAAAATAAAACACTTATTTATAGGTAGTTCTATAGGTTTGTTATTTTGTAACTTTATGAAAAGTAAAAGGTATGCTTAATTTTTTTGATGAAATTGTAGACAGAATTCCGTTTAAAATACATGGATTTTTATTATTTGGGTTAACAATCATTATGGTGTTGTGTAATCATTATTTCCACAATATAATGTTTCAAGAAGGAATAGAAGCACTGTATAGTAATATACAGTTTGATACAACAATTCCTTTATTTAATGAATATAAAAATAGTATTCAAAATTGGAGTTATTACCTGTTTTTTTGTGTAGACTTTATTTGGGCACCGATATTACTTTTAATGATGTATCGAATTTTAAGAAAACCTACAAAAGATAATGTTTTAAGGCTTATTACAGTTCTGTTTGTTCTATCATATGTAAGTGATTTTATAGAGAATGTTTTATATTTATTTTATGAAGTAGAAAGTGTAACATTGGTTAAAAAAGCTAAAGAATTTTTATATACATTAAGTTTTATTACATTTTTGTTTAGTGTTATTATCGATTATAAAGATTCAGTTTGGAAGTTTATTAAGAATGCAAGAATTAGTTTAATCTTTATTTTAATTGTTAGTGTGCTTATTGGTTTTGTAGATCAGGGAGGTGACATTATGATTAGGCTCTTTGAAAGTCGATTCAATTTAATTATTACTTTGTTGTTGGTGTACTTTGTTTCTATTCCTACCGCACATTACCCTATCTATTTTAAAGGTTCTAAGTATTCAAACACTAATCTGTATGAGTATATAATGAGCAAAAAATTTACCATTCAATCTTATGTTGGTATTATTTATTTTGTTAAAAGGGAAAATTCGGAGAGTAAAGTTGAAGATAGGAAAGCTAAGAATGAAGAGTTTAATATTCAGGTGTACAGAAGAAGTTTAGGAGTGTTGTTTTATATTGCTTTTGTGTATATGATACTAACTGCAGTTGATGAAGCTTATTCTTTAAGATTGGCAAATTCCGTAACAGGTTTGATAGCTACTTTTTTATTTTGGTTTGTTTGGTATTTATCAAAGCTAAAGTTAGGAACTGATATTTACTTTAACAATAACTCTAATGAGTTTTCAGAAACTAAAAATGTAAAAAGATTTACTCGAATAATAGCAGCTTTTCCTTATCTGTTATTGCTAGATGCTTTAGTATTAATAACTATCTTTTTTGTTGCTCCAGTATGGAATAAAGAACTAGTTTTTCTTACTATAATTTTTACAATATTATTAGCTTTAACGTACGTGCTATTAGCAGTAGGGAGGTCTTATTTAAAGTATATTTTTACTAATAAATGGACTACTTTTTTGTTAGAAAAGCCTGAAGGATATTTTGAAGAGAAAAGAGAAAAGTACTATGAATTGTATAAAGGAAATCAACTTAACTTTTTATCACTTTTTAGTAATAACTCTTGGTACCTTTTTTTTATAGCAATTTTTGGGGTTTTATGCGTTTTTGGGGTGTTGATGTTGAATTTTAATTGGAAGCTAATTCATAATTTCAATCCGATTCCTATTTTTTTAATGTTGTATTTGTTTTTATATGGTGTTGTAATTATATATATAAAACATTTCAAATACTATACGCAAATGTATAGAAGGATTCTTGAAAAAAGGCGTAAAGAAAATAAGTCAATTTCGGATATAGATTTTGATAATGAAGGAGATGAATTTAAATGGAGATTATGGGTGTATCATATTCCATTTTTTTTATTACTGTTGGTTTTAATAGGAGGATACACGTCATATAAAGGAAATGATTTACATGAATTACAAACTATTAATCAAGATTATAATAAAGGAATTGAAATAGGTGAGTATGTAAGAAAAATAGAAGATAAACAACAACATTATTTTGTGTCATCATATGGAGGAGGATTGAAATCTAATTTGTGGACAATGCTTTTGCTGAATAAGTTAGATAGTGTAAATGGAGAATTTATGAATAATACACGATGTCTTTCTGGAGTTTCAGGAGGTTCGGTAGGAATTGCAAATTATACCTACATAAAAGCTTTTGAGCATCTTAATAAAGATAAAACAGAAGCCATTGATAGACTAGCTAATTTAAATGCACTTTCATCAGATATTTTGTATTTAGCAAGTGGTGATTTGATAAGAGAGTTTATTCCAAGAAAGTTTGAGGGAAAGGACCGTTCTTACTATGGAATGCGTCAACATATTTTAGCTCTTAATAACTTTAAAGGTGATGCTATAGATTCTTTAACTTTTTATGATTTATATGAAAAGGTTTTTAAAAAAGAAGGATATTACCCGCCTTTATTAATTAATACAATTAGTACAAGTAATAAATATGGAAACGCACTCTCATTGAAGATTAAAGGAGAGATTGAATTAGAAGATTCACTAAGCTTAAAAGTGAATAGTAAAACTTATGAAAAAATATTTCCAGGAGCTATAAATATTTTAAATTCGGAGAAGCAACGTGAGCTTCCTTTTTATACAGTTGTTTCAACCAGTAATAGATTTCCGTTTGTAAGTCCAGCAGCAAAAATTAAAAAGAAAGGTTACTTTTTAGATGGAGGAGCTTTTGAAAATTCAGGGCTTTTAAGTGCTTATAGCTTTAAAGAATATCTAGAAAGTGTAAATATAATTCAGAATATAGATACTGTGAAGTTTGTAAATTTTGTAAACGCTAAATCAAATTATATCCGATATTTTGCAAATGAAAATAATATTAAAATAGATGAATTAAAACCATCACCAGAACTAATTGCTGTATTAAATGTTGGAGTTGCTATAGAACATACGCCTAATTATATTAGAGATTTATTGAACAATAAAGAAGAGTTAGTCAATATATATTTACCTCATTATTTTACTTTTAAAGATTTAGAAAATGTATTAGGAGGAAAGTTTAAAATAAATAAAAAGAATATTGAAAGTATTGTGAAACTGATTAATGAAAGCAATAATAAAATAAAAGAAGCTTTAGGTAAGCAAGGTTATGAGATAGAAGAAAAAGGGATTGTACAACCAGCTACAGGTAGGTTATTAAGTAGCTCTTCTATTTTATACCAAAAAGCAATGGTAAATCACCATCCAGAAGTAATAGAAAATATAGAGAAGATTTTTAAAAGATTAAACAAGAAGAAAAAGTGAGATTTGTAGAGTGAAAAAAATGATTTTTATACACTTATTTTCTCTTGTATATTGTTTTTCTAAACCCAATGGTAGCTAACAGACCAATAATAGGAATAATAGAAAAATAGCTAAACAAATGTTGATATTCAATTATTGTAGGATTTTCTCCAAGCATATAACCTATAAAAAGAGACATGAAAATATCAGGAGTAAAACCAACTACAGAAATAATTCCCACTAAAGTTCCTGTGAATTGAATAGGAATTTTAGTTTCTTCAATAATAGCAAAGTATAAGCCCCTCAAAGCATAGGTGCCTAAAGCCATAAAAATGAAAAATGAAAAAGATAAAAATAATGGTTGCTCTTGAAATATTCCTAAGCCTAAAAAAGCAGAAACTATTATTAAAATAGTAAAACATGGAAGTATTAATTTGGAGGGAACAAATTTATCAGCAATCCATCCAATAGAAATTGCAGCTAATGGTCTTAAGTATTGAATAAATACAGCAAAATAAGTAGCTTCTTCTAAGGAATACCCCCAAACATCTCTTGCATAAGTTCCGTAGACACCAGTTAATTTATAGGCGCAATAGGCACAAAAAATAATAAGTGAATGGTAAATGACTTTAGATTTAGTCATTAAAAATAAAGCTTCTTTAAAATTGAACTGAAACTCTTTAGGATCTTTAGATTTTTGTTCGTCTTTAGGTAATGTTTTCCATATAAAAAGAGCGACTAGAAAAACAATAAGTGTAATAGTTCCAATTATATATTGAAGTGAAATTACTTTTTTATCAAAAGTAATTAATCCGTTATCGGGAAAGAAAAAGCTTAAAATAGCAGCGCCAGATAAAGCAATAGTAGCAGCAAAAAAGCCCCTACCACCATCTAACAAACCAAAAGACAAACCTTGATTGTTTTTAGTTCCCCATTGTCTGGTAGCTTTAATTAAGGCAGCCCAAAAAAGAAAAATTGTAGAAACACCCCAAAAAGAATACAGTATTTTTAAAGTAAAAATAGAAGGAATCATTACCATTATAAAACCACCAGAAGCAGTTAAAATTAATGAAAATGATAATAGTTTTCTAGCTTCCCATTTATCAGCAATAAAGCCTCCAAAAAAATAAGAAATTACAGCAGTAATACCATATAGTGCTTGTGCTTCTCCAATTTGAGCATCAGAGATAAGAAAAGCTTCTCTAATAATGGGTTTAAAAACACGCATTAAAATAAAGGGTAATAAAAAAATAGCTTCCCCTGCAATAATCAGGGAAAGCATAGAAGTAATTTTATTTTTGTTTTGCATTTGCCTAAGATAAGGCTTCTTTTAATATTGTAATAGGGTGCTTAGCTATCCGTTTTGTTCCGTCATAAATTTGATGACGACAACTAGTACCAGCGGCTACAATTTCGGTTTCAGAAGAACAGTTTCTTATTTTAGGAAACAAAGTATCTTCACCTACCTGCATGCTTACTTTATAATGCTCTTTCTCATAACCAAAAGAACCAGCCATTCCACAGCAACCAGTATTCATAATGGTAACTTTGTAATTTTTTGGAATGTTTAATATTGAAAAAGAAGCATGTGTACTAGATAGTGCTTTTTGATGGCAGTGCCCATGTATTTTAAGTTCTTTTGTATCGTTTGAAAAAAGAGAGATGTCAATATTCCCTTTTTTTAATTCAGAAGCTAAAAACTCTTCAAAAGTAAATGTGTTTTTAGAAATATTTTTAGCAGATTCTTTATCGTCAGCTAAACGGATATATTCATCTCTAAAAGTTAAAATAGCAGAAGGTTCAATACCAATTAACGGAGTTTTATCTGTTATTACATCTTTAAAAATTGTAATGTTTTTATTGGCAATTTCTTTAGCTTCTTTTAAAAAACCTTTAGATATATGACTTCGTCCACTTTCTTCATGTTGAATATATTTAATTTCATATCCAAGCTTTTCTAAAACAATAACAGCATGTTTTCCAATTTCGGTATCATAATAATTAGTAAACTCATCGTTAAATAAATATACAGACTTATTTGAAGTTTTTACATGATGTTTGTGCAACCATGCATTTAAAGGTTGTTTAGCTAATTTAGGAACAGAGCGTTCAGTAGCTACTCCCATTACTTTTTTAGCTATAGTTGTATTGGTGAAAAAGTTTGTTAGAGTTGGAAATTTACTTCCTAATTTATTGTATTTAACATTGTTGGCAAATAATTTACTTCTGAACGAATAACCATTTGTTTCTTGATATTGATATAAAAACTCTGCTTTCATAGAAGCAATATCAACATTACTTGGACATTCAGTAGCACAAGCTTTGCAACTTAAACATAAATCTAAAACTTGTTTTAGTTCCTTAGAGTCAAATTTATTTTTAGCAGTATTGTTGGTTAGAACTTCACGTAAAGTATTTGCTCTTGCACGTGTAGTTTCTTTCTCGTTACGTGTTGCTCTATAACTAGGGCATAAAGTACCACCAGCTTCAGGAGATTTTCTACAATCACCAGATCCATTACATTTTTCAGCAAGTTTTAAAATACCTTCACTATCAGAGAAATCTTGAATAGTTTTTATTTCAGGTTCTTGTCTGTCAATTTCATAACGTAAGCTTTTGTCCATAGGAAAGGCATCGGTAATCTTTCCTTTGTTAAATACATTGTTAGGATCAAATGCTTTTTTTATCCTACGTAATAATTGATAATTTTTATCACCAATCATTAACGGAATAAATTCAGCACGAACAATTCCATCTCCATGCTCACCACTAAATGAACCTTTATATTTTTTTACTAATTCGGCAGTTTCAGTCGTTATTTTTCTAAACAATACAACATCCTCTTGTTTCTTTAAATTCAAAATAGGACGTAAATGCAATTCACCAGCTCCCGCATGAGCATAATACACGGCATTTTGCTGGTATTTGTCCATAATTTGAGTGAATTCTTCAATGTATTCAGGTAAGTCTTCTAAAGCAACAGCAGTGTCTTCAATACAAGCTACTGCCTTCATATCTCCAACAATGTTACCTAACAAGCCTAAACCAGCTTTACGTAAATAATGAACTTTTGCAATATCTTCTCCGTACACTTTTGGATAATGATAACCGAAATTATTAGCTTTTAAATCTTCAATAAGTTTATCAGCTAGTATTTCTGCTTCCTCAATGGTGTTTGCCGAAACTTCTAACATTAAAACAGCTTCGGGGTCACCTTGTAAAAAGAAACGATTTTTAGCTTGCTCTCTATTACTTTTAGTGCAGTCTAAAATTACTTTGTCCATCAATTCACAAGCATATAGTTTGTGATTCATGGCTGTAACTGTTGCTTTTAAACTGTCATTTATACTGGTAAAATGTGGACATACCATAATACTTTGAGTAGGAGGTAAATCGTCTAATTGAATGGTTATTGAAGTCGAGAAAACTAAAGTGCCTTCACTACCTGATAAGAATTTTGCTGGATTAAGTATTTGTTCATTTCCTCCAAATAAATCAGAAGTTAAAAACTCATCAACAGCGTACCCTGTATTTCTACGGTGAATACTTTCTTTAGGAAATTCTCTTTTTATTTCTTGCTGATTTTCTTTTGAAGTTAACTCATTATAAATAGCTTTATAAATGTTTCCTTCTAAAGAGTTTTCAAATCGTTTTTGCTTAAACTCATCAGAAGTTATTTCTGAGAAAACAACTTCGCTTCCGTCACTTAATAAACCTTCAACAGCGACTACTTTATCGCGAGTAACTCCGTATCGAATAGAGGTACTTCCAGAAGAGTTATTCCCTACCATACCACCAATCATACATCGATTAGAAGTTGAGGTGTTTGGTCCAAAAAATAAACCGAAAGGTTTTAAGAAACGATTTAAATCGTCGCGAATAATTCCAGGTTCAACAGTAATGGTTTTGTTTTGTTCATCAAAAGCCAATACATTGGTAAAGTATTTAGAAACATCAACTACAATTCCATCACCAACACATTGTCCAGCAAGAGAAGTACCAGCAGTACGTGGAATTAAAGTAATATTATTTTTAGTAGCAAAATCAATTAAAAGTTGAATGTCCTTTTTATTTTTTGGATAAGCAACTGCTAATGGTATTTTACGATATACCGAAGCATCGGTTGCGTAAATATTTTTATGTAAATCATCGAAAAACAACTCGCCTGCTAAGTTTTTTTCTAAATTTTGTAGTTGTATATTTTGTATCATGGTTTGCACCTTATGATGTTGTTAGTTGTTTGTGTAAATAACTATAATGCTCGTTTTCTTTTATAGAATATAAACCTATATTTATTTTTCGTTTAAAAAACGGAGCATTTAATACCATAGTATGATATTCTCCATTTTCTCCACAAATATCTATATTTAATTCTTTTAAATTGTTGATAGTTGTAGAATCTATTGTTTTACCCACCCAATCTTGAGAAAAAAAAGGTTTTTTAACTAAAGAGAAAATAACTTCAAATTTTTTATTTAGTAAGGTAGAGAGTAATTCTGTTCTATTCTTTTTCCATAGAGGATTGTATACTTGCATACCCGATTTTTCACTACATTTTTCAATCCAATTACTCTGGTTTTCAATTTCGTCTATATCACCAGTAATTAAAGTTTCAATTTTATATTTAGTTTTTAATAAACTTATAGCATTTTCATAACTTTCTTTTATTGGTTTTTTTATTGTTAGTATTATATGCGGAAGTTCAATCTCATTAACTTGTTGTTGAATTAATGATAAGTTGTGTGCTTTAAAATCTGGATTTTCAGGAGCAAAAGTTATTAGGTGAGTAATAGAATATTCTCTTTGTTGAGCTTTAAAAAATGCTAATGCACAATCTTTTCCGCCAGTCCATAAAACAGCTGCAGTTTTATTCATAATTATTCTATTGGGATATTTCTTTTAAAACACGTATCAAAACAAATAAAAGTATCGGTGCCAGCAACACCTTTTATTAAATGAACGTTATCGTATAGTATTTTTTGTAAGTGCTCATTATCTCTAGCATAGATTAAAATGAAAATTGCATAATTACCAGAAACAAAATTACATTCTACAATTTCATCAATCTTTTCTAACTCTTTCATTACATCTTTTGCAAAACGTGCTTCACGTAAACGAATTCCAGTATACGATTTGGTTTTATATCCTAATTTCTTTTCATCTAAAATAAATTCAGCATTTTGAATAATACCTTCAGAATTTAATTTTTTTATACGTTGATGAATTAAAGAGTTAGAAACATTGAGTTCTTCAGCTATTTGTGAATAAGCTTTACGGGCATCTTTTCGAAGCTTAAGAAGTATTTGTTGGTCTATATAATCAAATTGATTTTTCAAAAGGATAATTTTGTTATGTTTTGATAGAACAAACTTAGTTTAAGTTGTAAAATAGACAATCTCTTTTATGAAAAAAAATGTAGTCGAAAATCTAGATTTTCGACTACACATTATATTAAATATTTATTTGTTCTAAACATTTTTGAATAGTTTCATCTTGCATATCTTCATACCATTTCATCAATTTGTATACAGGTTCGCCTAAATCTTTTTCAAATAATGATTGATTAGATGTTCCTTCATACTCACGCTTAGCATCATCTGTACCTAAGTTTGAAGCAAAAATTCCAGCAGCACTTACAGGTAAAAAATCTTCATAAACCATAGGTTCTATAGTTAAATAACCATCCTTTAATAATTGGTTTACATCTGCTTTTGTATATTCTTTACCTTTTGATATATTTTTTATTTTATTGGTAGTAAAATAATGGAAGTAAGCTAGCTTATTAGATTGTAATTCGTTATAGTTATCAGGAAAAACTTTAAAGTTTTCTGCTAATAATTGATTGTATTCTGATGCATTTTCAGCAGTTGGTGATCCGCCAATTGCTTTACGTGTTTTACCTAACAACTCATTATATAGATCTAATCCTTTTTGAGTTACAGCTACACCACGTTGTTCAATTTCTCCAAAACGAGCTTTGTGTTCCCCCATTTTTCCATTTCCAACATTACCTTTAAAACTTACTTTTTCGGTTAGTGCTTTAAAACTTGTTTGGCGTAATAAAATTGGGCATTTTCTTGCTGGAGGTCCTTCTATATTATCTTTTGGAGGAATATTACGAGCTTCCATACTTGTTTGCACCTCATCTATATCTAAGGTTCTAGGTGTTAGGTGATTGATGTGAGGTCCTTTAAAAGCAACTACATCGGCAATTAATCTGTGCTGGTTTAATAATGCTTCGTACATTTCGTGATCTACCGTAGCAGTATCATGCCATCTAAAAGTTTCTAAAGCTTCTTGAACAAAGGTTTCTGTATCCTCTTTATTTAAACCTCCTTCTTTTTCAGATTTATCAATTAATAGTAATGCTTTTTCTGTGAAAATCTGACGATTTTCTAAAATAGTTTCAACATTATTACGAAGCTGATTATCGTCAATTAAATCTAAACGTAATAAAGATGTAAAAACTCTAAACGGTGCTTGGTTAAGGGCAGTGTTCTCTATAGCTCTAAATGCTGTAGAATGAACAGGGACACCAGCTGGTGCTAAATCATAGTAGCCAACAGGATACATTCCCATAACTTTAAATAAGCGTCTCATTGTAAATAATTCATAAGGTTTACCTAAACGAATTGCTCCATGACGTTCCATATTTAATCGAGTTATTTCTCCTGTATGGGCTAACTGTTCTTTAATTTCTTTAGATTCTAATAGAACATTTTCATTAATATCATGAACCAAGTCAAGTAGTTCACCGTAAAGCGGTACCTCGTTCTTGTACATATCAGACATGATCGTAGAGAAGCGATTACGAATATATTCTGGTGAGACAAATGTCTTAGCAGTATTATTAAAATCTTCTAATATATTTTTTGACGACATAGTTTATTAAATTTTACTACAAATAAAACAAATTTAATCTTTTTTAGTTGCCACAAAGATAAAATTAACGTTAAAGTTAGTTATTTTATGTTTGTTTGGTTTTTATATTGATTTTTTTTAAGTAAAAAAACAATTTTTAATTAAAAAAAGTTATTAAAAAATCAATTTGACTTTACTGTTAAATGAAAACTGTTTAGATTATGAACAAACGCTTTTGTAGTTTTAATTATGTGATAGTTATGGTTGTTTTTGGTCAATGTTTAAACTCATTTCAAATTGATCAATTATATTTTTAAGACCAATATTGTTGATGACAAAAATCTTTACTGAAAGTCTTGTGTCGACGTTGTTGATTTTAATTGTTTTTGAAAATTGTTTAATACCTGAGAAAAGTCTTTCCCATCCTATATTTGAATTGTTTAATAAATCAAATTGTGCCACATAGTTTTGTTCTGAATTAATTATAAAAAATGATTCGGGTTCATTATTGTAAACTATTTGAAAAAACTTATAATTATCTTTTAATATAGATTCTTTTTGGTTATCCCAAGAATAAAACGATTGATTAGGTAGTTGTTTCCAATTTACATTTTTTAAATCGATTTCTTTTAATTCATATATAGAAGAGGTGTTTGTTTTTATTGTACCTCTGAAACACTTGTAGGTTTTACAAATATTAAATCCAATACTTTTGTATAAGTGAATAGCTCTTTCGTTTTTTGTTATAACTTCTAAAGAGCTTTGTTTGATATTATTTAATTCTAACTCATTTAATGCGTATTGGTATATCGATTTTACAATTTTTTTCCCCCTGTATTCTGGAATTACTCCAGTGCCAGTATTAAATGCTGTTAAAATTCCATTTCTTTTATCAATTGCATGAATTATGAATCCAACTAATTTTTTTTCATCAAACATGCCATAAGAAAAATTAAAATCAACTTTAGCAGCTTTCCATCTTTTTTGGTAATAATTATGATCCTTTGGCATAGGAACAAAATAATTTTCAAAAGCTAGAAGAAAACATTCTATAATTTTTTCAAATGGGATGCTAGATAAATTTTTTACGATCATAATTAAATTGATTTATTGTGCTTATAACACAATATCATTTTCCCATTTATAAGGTGCTGGAATATCGGTATCGTCAATTAACTGACGAATGTCAATTTCAATACCTCTACTCATATTGGTAATAGGTACATCGTTAGGGCCACCTTCAAAAGGATTTTCAGAGTTTTCACCAATCGCTTCCATAGAATAAAAAATCCATGCAATTAACGTACTAAACGGAACAGATACCCATTCAAAATGACGCGCAATAAATACTTGAACTTTGTGCATAATAGCAGTTCTAGATTGGTGACTAGCCAAGGTTTCTGTAATTCGATCACCTAAAGCTTCAAATTCTTGCATCATACCATAAGGTAGTAAGACAATAAATATCCAAATAAACATAAAGTTTAATGTGGCAAATTGTCTTGGGTAAGGAAAGTTTTTAATACGCTCAGATTTCCCTTGTAAAGTATATAATTCAACTAACATTTTTTCGAGCTCCATATGTCGGAAGTCATCTATTAATCCTTGGTTTTGAAGCTCTTTAATTCGTTTAGATTGAATTCCTAATAATTGAGAAGCTTGATTTCCTTTAGCAAAAACTTCATTATATTCAGTATCAGAAATATAAGGAGAAATAGCTTCTTTTATTGGAATATTATCTTCAAAAACATAGACGTTTTCTTCTCTAAATTCTTTGTTAGATTTACTAATCTTAGTGTAATTTTCCCAAGGCTTGTCTTTTCGCATTTGATAACGTAAAGCTGTTAGCCAAGCAATATGTCTATGCACTAATTCTTTATGAATTGATTTTAATTCATGAGTATGCATTTGCTCGCTTTTTATAAAATCTTTAACCATAATGGTAAAAGAACGAGAGGTGTTTACAATACCACCCCAAATTTTACGAGCTTCCCATAGTCTATCATAAGAAGCATTATTTTTAAAACTTACAATAAAAGAAACAGCTGTGCCTAATACCCCTAACGGTAACCACGGAACGTATAGCCATTTCCAGTGCATAACGTCAAATAAAAAAACAGGAATTAAACTAAGTAGTATAAAAACATAGATATATCTTCTTGTCCATCGCAACATCCCTTTTATAGGGTAAGTTTTTTTAGTGTACATAAAAACGAATTAGTTTGTAATCAAAAATAACGTTTTTGATTTAATATATTTGTGAGTCTATCAAACAACGAATTCATGAAAAAAGCTTTTATATATTTAGTATTATTTCTATCAATTTCAGTAGTAGCTCAACAACAAGTAGATTTATCGTACTATTTACCAAAGGATGTAAGCTATAATAAAAATATACCTACACCAAAATCTGTAATAGGACATGAAGTAGGAGAGTGGCATATTACGCATGATAAATTGGTTACATATATGAAAGCTTTGGCTAAAGCTTCAGATAGAGTTACTATAGAAAATAGAGGAGAAACATACGAAGGTAGACCGTTGTTATTACTTACAATTACAGCGCCTAAAAATCATCAGAATTTAGAGCAAATAAGGAAAGATCATATTAAAGCAACAGACAATGCTTCGGTAGATATTTCTAATAAGCCAATAGTTGTGTACCAAGGATTTTCAATTCATGGAAATGAACCAAGTGGATCTAATTCAGCTTTAGCGGCAGTTTATTATTTAGCAGCAGCAGAAGGAACTAAAATTAATGAGTTATTAAATAATACAGTAATTTTATTTGATCCATCATTGAATCCAGACGGATTACAGCGTTTTGCTTATTGGGCTAATACGAATAAGGCAAATAATATAAATCCAGATCCGAATGATAGAGAATATCATGAAATTTGGCCAGGGGGAAGAACGAATCATTATTGGTTTGATATGAATCGTGATTGGTTACCTGTACAGCTACCAGAAAGTAAAGCAAGAATAGAAACGTTTCATAAATGGTTGCCAAATATATTAACAGATCATCATGAAATGGGAACAAATTCAACCTTCTTTTTTCAGCCAGGAATTCCGAGTAGAACGAATCCGTTAACACCTCAAATGAATCAAGATTTAACAAAAGAGATTGCAACATATCATGCAAAAGCTTTTGATAAATTAGGATCAACATATTATTCAGAAGAAAGTTTTGATGATTTTTATTATGGAAAAGGATCTACATTTCCAGATATCAATGGAAGTATCGGAATTTTGTTTGAACAAGGAAGTTCTCGAGGGCATGCTCAAGAAAGTGACAATGGAGTGTTAACATTTCCATTTACAATTAGAAATCAATTTACTGCAACTTTATCAACATTAGAAGCTGCTAAAAACATGCGAGTAAAAATCTTGAAGTATCAACAAGATTTTTATAAAAACTCAAAGAAGTCAGCTGAAAATAAAGCAATTGTTTTTGGAGATGAAAAAGATGCAGTAAAAAGTTACCATTTAGCTAAGGTTTTAAAGAAACATAAAATAAAACTACACGAGTTAAAATCTGATTTAACAGCTAATGGTAAGCGTTTTAAAAAAGGCTATAGTTATGTAGTTCCGATGAACCAGAAAAACAACAGATTAATTAAGGCAATGTTTGATGTGAGAACTACATTTAAAGATAGTTTGTTTTACGATGTTTCAGCTTGGACATTTAATCATGCTTTTGGAGTAGATTTAACGAACAATGTTCCGTTAACCAAAGTAGGAAAAGAAATAACGAGCTTAAAGAAAAAACAGGGAAGTATTCAAAATAAAAGTACAGTTGGATATTTATTTTCATGGAATGAATACGAAACTCCTAGAGCTTTAAATACAATTTTAGAAAAAGGATTGAGAGCTAAAGTAGCAATGAAACAATTTAAGAATGAGAGTAAGTCATTTGATTATGGAACTATTTTCATTCCAGCTCAAAACCAAAAATTAAACAATACTGAATTATTTAATTTTTTAGAAGAAGTAGCAATTAAAAATCATATTCAAGTTATAGGTGTTTCAACAGGTTTAAATAGTGGTATAGATTTAGGAAGTAGAAATTTCAGAACACTAAAACAACCAAAAGTAGCTATGTTAGTTGGTCGAGGAATAACAAGCTACGATGCAGGAGAGGTTTGGCATTTGCTAGATCAACGTTTCGATATGAAATTGACTAAACTTGATGTATCATATGCGTCAAGAGTAAATTTAAATAAATATACCACCATTATTGTACCTAATAGTTATTCAATTGATAAAAATTTAGAAGGAAAATTAAAAAAATGGGTTCAAAAAGGAGGTGTATTAATTGGGTATAGAAATGCTGTGAATTGGATGTCAAGTAAAGGGTTTATTAAGTTAAAGTTTAATAAGCCGAAAATAGATACAGTAAAAAATGTATCGTTTGAAAATCGCTCATTGCAGTCTGGAGCACAGGTAATTGGAGGGGCTATTTTTGAAGCTAAGATAGATCGTTCTCATCCTATAAATTTTGGATATAAAAATAACAAGATAGCTTTGTTTAGAAATACACGCCAATTTATTCAACCAGATCAAAAAAGTTATAATAACCCAATTCAATACACAAATAAACCATTGTTGAGTGGTTATATTTCAAAAGAAAATTTAAAGGAGTTAAAGAGTACGATACCCTTTAAATCGCAACGTTTAGGAGCTGGTAAAGTAATTGTATTTACAGATAACACAAATTTTAGAGGATTTTGGTTTGGAACAAATAAATTGTTAATGAACGCTATATTTTTCGGGAGCTTGATGTAATTTTAGTTATTTTAATTGTTTGTTTTTTAGGGTGTTACTTTTTTTTGTAAAGTTTTTTTATATCTTTAACAAAATAAATTTTAAGTCCCCCACATTATGAAAAACAAGCTATTTTTAGCCATGACCTTGGCTACGTCTGTTTTATTTTCTCAAAACAGCGAATTATGGAAAAAACAAGAAAATGTAAAAGAAAAAGCAAGTGTTTCTGCACAGCAAAAAAGATTGCCTGACAAAGAAATTTATCAACTAGATTTAAAAGCTTTAAAAAAGGTTTTAACAAATGCTCCACAAAGAAAGTTTGGTAATAAGTCTAGTGTGGTTATAGCTTTCCCAAATGCTGATGGAAAGTTAGAAAAATACCGAATTTCTGAAGCTTCAGTACTACACCCTAGTTTATCAAAAAAATACCCAGATATAAAATCCTATATGGGTATAGGTGTTGAGAATTCTTCAGATAGAATTCGTTTTAGTCTTTCAAATGCTAAGGGTTTACAAAGTATGCGTTTAGGTATAGATAAGCCAACGGTATTTATTGAACCATATTCAGATGATTTAAAAAAGTATACTATTTATAAAAAATCTGATAAACCAAGAGATGTTGATGGATTTAAATGTGATGTAGATCCAAAGAATAGAGATAAAAGTACGAGCGGTTCATCTTTGCACAAAAATGCAGATGATGGAACTTTAAGAACGTATCGTATTGCTATTTCAGCTACTGGAGAGTATACTACACATCATGGAGGTACAAAAGCACAAGCATTAGCAGCAATGAATACTACTATGACTAGGGTAAATGGAATCTATGAAACAGATTTTAACCTAACCATGATAATTATTGCGAATAATGAAGATGTAATTTATACAAATGCGTCAACAGACCCTTATTCTAACGGAGGTTTTAATTCACAGGTACAATCAACATTAACAAGTGTTATTGGTGAAGCAAATTATGATATAGGGCATTTATTTGCAAAAGCATCAAACAACGGAAATGCAGGATGTATTGGGTGTGTTTGTGTAGATGGAAGTAAAGGAAGTGCTTTTACTTCACGTACAACTCCAGAGGGAGATCCTTTCGATGTAGACTTCGTAGCACATGAAATTGGACACCAATTTGGAGGAAATCATACATTTTCAATAAGAAATGAAGGAACGGATGTGCATATGGAACCAGGAAGTGGTACTACCATAATGGGGTACGCAGGTATTACAGGAGCAACAGATGTACAACCAAATAGTGATCCGTATTTTCATGCAATAAATATTCAACAAATTACAAACTATATTAAAACAACTTCATGTCAAACAAATACATCAACAGGAAATAATGTACCAACAGTAAATGCAGGAAGTAATTATACGATTCCAAAGGGAACAGCATTTGTATTAACAGGTTCGGCTAATGATGCAGATGCATCAGATGTGCTTTCATATTGTTGGGAACAAATGGATGAAAATAATGCGGCAACAACTTATCCAAGTGTAACAGCTACAGCAGGAGTTGCTTTTAGATCGTTCTCTCCAACAGCTAATACATCTAGATATTTCCCTAGATTAGAAACTATAAAAGCAGGAAATACTTCTTGGCAATGGGAGGCAGTACCAAACGTAGCTAGAAGCTTAAATTTTAGATTAACAGTAAGAGATAATAGAGCAGGGGGTGCAACTAATAATAGTGACGATATGTTAGTTACTGTAAATGGAACTGCAGGACCTTTTGTAGTAAACTCTCTTAATACAAGTGTTACTTTGACTGCTGGAGCTACAGAAACGATAACATGGGATGTAGCTGGTACAACAGCTAATGGTGTAAATGCAGCAAATGTTGATATTTTAATGTCTACAGATGGTGGTGATACTTATCCTGTGACTTTAGCGAGTGGAGTTGCTAACGATGGATCACACGATATTACAGTACCAAATTCGGTAGGAAGCCAAAATAGGATAATGGTTAAAGGAACAAATCATATATTCTTTGATATTTCTAACGCTAACTTTACAATATCTAATCCATTACCATGTACAGCTTCAGTTCCAACAGGAGTTAGTGTAAGTGGAGTTGTAGCGTCAGGGGCAACAGTTTCTTGGAGTACAGTATCTGGTGCAACTTATACTGTTGAATATAAGAAAACATCAGATTCATCTTGGACTTCAAGTAATACATCAGGAACAAGCATAACATTGTCAGGATTAGATGCGAATACTAATTATGAAGCTAGAGTAAAGAGTGTTTGTTCAGATGGAACTTCTTCTAGCTTTAGTGGAGTAGTTACTTTTACAACAACAGATGTACAGTTAGTATATTGTACAGTTAAAAGTACAAATGTAAATGATGAGTATATTTCAAATGTAAAATTGAATACTATTGATAACACTTCAACCGGTCAGTTCTATTCAGATTTTACAAGTATTTCAACTACTATAACTAAAGGAGCTTCAGAAACAATTACGATTACTCCAACTTGGACAGGAACAACATATAATGAAGGTTATGGAGTTTGGATTGATTATAATAAAAATGGAGTATTTACTGATGCAGGAGAATTGATTTGGAGTAAAGCAGCTTCTAAAGATACACCAGTTTCTGGAAGTTTTACAGTTCCAGCATCAGCAGTTACTGGAGATACTAGAATGAGAGTTATTTTACAATACAATGCAATACCAAGTCCCTGCGGTGAATTCACTTATGGAGAGGTAGAAGATTATACAGTTACTATTGCGGGTGCTGGAGCAGATACAGTAGCGCCAGTACTAACATTACTAGGAAACAGTGTTGAGAATATAAATGTAGGAGGTGCCTATACAGATGCAGGAGCAACTGCTAATGATAATGTAGATGGAGATATTACTAGTAATATTGTGGTAACAGGTTCTGTAAATGCGAATACGCAAGGTACTTATACATTAACTTATAATGTGTCAGATGCGGCAGGAAATGCAGCAACACCAGTTACAAGAACTGTTAATGTTAATGCTGTAGTTGCTGGTTGTACAGGAGGAATAGGAAGTTATCCGTATGCAGAATCATTCGATTCATCTTTTGGAGCATGGACACAGTCTAGCGCAGATGATATTAACTGGACAAGAAGAAATGGAAGTACACCATCTAGTGGAACTGGACCATCATCAGCTAATAATGGATCACATTATATTTATGTTGAAGCTTCTGGAAGAAATACAGGGTACCCGAATAAAAGAGCTATCTTAAATTCACCATGTTTTGACTTGTCAGGCTTAAGCGCAGCAACAATTTCATTTAAGTATCATATGTATGGAGCTACTAATATGGGAACTATCGATTTAGAAGTAAGTGAAGATGATGGAGCAAATTGGACTTCTATTTGGAGCCAATCTGGAAATAAAGGTAATTCATGGTTAACAGCATCAGTAAGTTTAAATGATTATGTAGGAAAAGGTATTAAGTTACGTTTTAATCGTGTAACTGGAAATACATGGCAAGCAGATATTGCTATTGATAACTTTGGAATTACAGGATCAAATTCAGCAATTACTACAAGAGGTGATATTCTTGAATTCGCGGTTTATCCTAATCCAGTTGGAAATCAGTTAAACCTAATAAAACCAATAGGTTTTGAAAAAGTAGATTATACCATATATAATACATTAGGACAAAGAATAAAGAAAGGTGTTACTACTAAAAGTATAGATGTTAGTGGATTAAAATCGGCTATTTATACGATTATCATTGAAAAAGAAAATGACGTGCAGAGCATCCGATTTATTAAGAAATAAGCGACATAATAAACTGTTTAGAATTTTTTATCTAAGCAGTTTATTTTAGCAATGCATTAATTTAATTGTTTTAAAATCAAAAAAAGTATTGATTATCGTTGAATAGTCAATACTTTTTGATTTTAATAAATCTATTTTTTTGACAACAAACTGTAACAAAACAAAGAAATATTCGTCTTTATAGTATATTAATCAAAAAAATACTATGAGTTTATTAAGAGTTTTATTGGCAATTTTTTTTCCACCATTATCCGTTTTAGGTAAAGGATGTGGATCTGTAATAATTGTTTTTTTATTAACCCTTTGTGGTTGGGTTCCTGGAATTATTGGAGCTTTAGTGATATTAAATAATCCGAAATAAAAGAATGTGACTTTTAGAAATTTACGTGTCTAAATAATTAGAAACCAAAATTATAAAAATATGATTTACATTTTTTTTACGCTACTTACATTTTTTATTTTCAAGAATTACATTTCAAATTTATATAGATATAAAACATGTAAAGTTTACAGCAGAAAAGAATAGAAATATTTATGTATGTTATTTGAAAAAGAAAAAGCGCTCATTGAGCGCTTTTTCTTTTTATTCTAAAACTTCATCTATAATTTTTCCAGTGGATCCATTAGGGAATTCAATTTGAAGTAAATTAGATATAGTAGGAGCAATATCTACAATTTCATATTTTTTCTTTGAAGTTCCTTGTTTAATACCGTTTCCATAAAATATCATAGGTATATGGGTGTCATATGAATATCCAGATCCATGAGTTGTACCTTTTTTAGAATGACTTATAGTTGATGGGTTTGGAACTAATAAAACATCCCCAGAAAACTTTTGATTATATCCATTTTGTAACGAGTTTAAAATCCCGTTAGTAAAAGTGGTAGACTGCAAAGTTTTTGCAGTTACGGTTTTGTAAATACCTTTGTAATTGATTACTTCATCTGCTATTTTTTGAGCAACTGTATGTACATCTAGTTTTAATTCTTCAATTTTCTCTTTATTTAAGAAAATTTGAAAATTAGATATGTTTTCAACTATAGCATCAGAATTAAAGTGCTTTTTAGTAATTTCAGTTACATAATCTCTAAACTTTGTATAGCTAAAATAGTTTGCTGGAATTTTAACAGACTGAAGGTAAGAAGGAACTTGAACAGCAGCATGATCTGCAGTTAAAAATAAAGTGTAATTACCTTCACCAACTTGGGTGTCTAAAAACTTAAATAAGTTAGCTAAATCTTTATCTAATCGTAAATAAGTGTCTTCAATTTCTTTAGAAGCAACACCAAATTGATGTCCAACATAATCGGTTGATGAGTAACTAACAGCTAAGAAATCTGTGAAATTTGATTTGCCTAAGTTTTCTCCAATGATAGCAGCTTTAGCAAAATCGGTAGTTAAAGAGTTACCAGCAGGAATAGCCTTTATAATACTGTAATTGTTGTTCTTACTTTTTAAAGCAGGTATGTTATGAGGAAAAACAGGTTTTTCTTCACCCTTAAAAGGCTGTTCAAAATTATTATCATCCGAAATACTTTCAGTATACGTATTTATGTCATATAAAGTTTCCCACGGTTGCTCTAAATACTCATCAACTTTTTTAGACATGTTAAATTCTTGTACCCAATTAGGAAGATTGTTCACGTAATAAGAAGACGAAATCCATTGACCTTTATCACCACCATCAAACCAATAAGCTCCATTAGCTGCGTGGCCAGCAGGTAAAATAGCAGAACGATCTTTAATCGCAATACCTATAGTTTTACCGTTCATGTTTTGTGCTAATTTCAATTGATCTGTAACCGTTGTAGTCAACATTCTGTAAGGTGATTTTTTACCGCCATCACCATTATTACCTATGGTTTTATACTTACTGTCATCTACACAATAAATTGATTTTTTAGCATATTTATCATACCAGTTATTACTAATAATAGCATGGTTTACAGGGGTAGTTCCTGTATAAATAGAAGCATGACCAACTGCGGTGTATGTTGGAATATAATTATAATGTGCATTTTCTAAAGAAAACCCACCTTTTAATAAACGTTTAAATCCATCTTCTCCATATTTAGAAGCAAAACGAGTTAGATAATCATAACGCATTTGATCAATAACAACCCCAACGATCAATTTAGGTTTTTGAGTATTCTTTTTGGGATTTGTAAAACCGCTAAGCAAAGAAAGCATAGCTAAAGCAGCTAAGTATACTAATTTTTTCATTGTTAATTTTAAAAATTCAAAATCAAAGGTAAGTAAAAAGAGAGCTAAAACTCATAAATAAGATGCAGAGTTAATGGTTTTTTAATACTTTAGCAGTAGAGAAAAATAGATTATTTTAATGAATTATATAGAGCATATTGGAAAGTATTTTCTAATGCTGAAACAAGTTTTTACAAAACCACAAAGGGCTAGGGTTTTTCGTGAAGCTTTATTTAGAGAAATTGAAGAACTAGGTCATAAGTCGTTAGGTATTATAGCATTTATTTCTTTTTTTATAGGGGGGGTTATCGCTTTACAAACAGCATTAAATTTAGAAAGTCCATTTATACCTAAATCATTAATTGGTTTTGCAGCTAAACGATCAGTAATATTAGAGTTTGCACCAACATTCTGTTCAATTATTTTAGCAGGTAAAGTAGGTTCTTATATTACTTCAAGTATTGGTGCAATGCGAGTTACTGAACAAATTGATGCACTAGAAGTAATGGGGATTAATTCTTTAAATTATTTGGTACTGCCTAAGATAATAGCAACAGTTTTCTTTTATCCATTTTTAATTGTATTAGGAATGTTCTTAGGAATTTTTGGAGGATGGGTAGCAGGAGTACTTTCAGGATTATTTTCAGGAATAGATTTTATTACAGGTGTTCAAATGGATTTTGATCCTTTTTTACTTACGTATGCAATTATTAAAACATTAGTTTTTGCTTTTTTAATAGCGACTGTACCGTCATATCATGGTTATTATGTAAAAGGAGGATCTTTAGAAGTTGGTAAAGCAAGTACGCAATCGGTAGTTTGGACAACAGTACTGATTGTTATAGCTAATTATTTCTTAACGCAAATGTTATTGACCTAATGATAGAAGTAAATAAATTACATAAAGGATTTAATGGAGTTGAAATTTTAAAAGGAATTACAACGTCATTTAAACCAGGAGAAACAAGTTTAATCATTGGGCAAAGTGGTTCAGGTAAAACAGTTTTTTTAAAGTCGTTAATAGGTTTACACACACCAGAAAAAGGGAATATAATTTATGATGGACGTGTAAATACAGAAATGACTATTGAGGATAAAAGAAATTTTAGAAAAGAACTAGGAATGGTTTTTCAAGGAAGTGCTTTGTTCGATTCACAAACAGTTGAAGAAAATATAATGTTTCCTTTAAAAATGTTTACAAAACAACCTTTGAACGAAATGTTAGAACGTGTTAATTTCGTTTTAAAAAGAGTGAATTTAGAAAATTCTAATAAAAAATTTCCAGCAGAATTATCAGGAGGAATGCAAAAACGTGTAGCAATAGCAAGGGCAATTGTTATGAATCCTAAATATTTGTTTTGTGATGAACCTAATTCAGGTTTAGATCCGCAAACATCAATAGTTATCGATAATTTAATTCAAGAAATTACAGATGAGTATAAAATAACAACAGTTATAAATACGCATGATATGAATTCTGTTATGGAAATAGGAGATAAGATTGTATTTCTTAAAAATGGAATGAAAGCTTGGGAAGGATCTCATAAAGAAATTTTCAAAACAGATAATGAAGCAATAGTGAATTTTGTGTATTCTTCTAATTTATTTAAAAAAGTTAGAAAAGCATATTTAAATGACCTTTAGGTAACTTTCTGTGTATTAGTAGGTAAAAAAAAAGATGCATTTTTTTTGAAAATAAAGTGAAAAAAAAGTTTGCTGATTTGAAAATACATTCTATATTTGCACCCGCTAACGCAAAAAAAACAATGACCTGGTAGCTCAGTTGGTAGAGCATCTCCCTTTTAAGGAGAGGGTCCTGGGTTCGAGCCCCAGCCCGGTCACTAGTTTTTTTAAGTTTATCAGAATATGATAAATTTGTGAAAACTCTGGGGAGATTCCAGAGCGGCCAAATGGGACGGACTGTAACTCCGTTGTCTTACGACTTCGCAGGTTCGAATCCTGCTCTCCCCACAAAACCTCAATTTAATAATTGAGGTTTTTTTGTGTTTAAAAATATTTTGTTTATCTTTTTTTTGTTTTTGTTAAACAAATTGTATTTTAGCTTAAGTTTAATCATTTATATATGAAACGTATACTTTTATTACTGTTCTTACTACAATCATTTATTATTACAAGTCAAAATCTAGGAAGAATTACTGGAAAAATAATTGACTCAAAAACAAGAGGGGTAATTCCTTTTGTAAACGTGTTGGTTTATGGTACTTCAATAGGAGTAGCATCTGATGAAGAAGGGAATTTTAAGATAACGAATGTTCCTTTAGGATATAATAAATTACAAGTTTCATTTATAGGTTATGAGCTGTTAATTACAGATGAGTATTTGGTAACTAAAGATAATTCGCCATACATAACTGTTGTATTAAATGAGAATTTAACAAAGTTGAAAGAGGTAGAGGTAAAAGCAAGTTTATTTAAGAAGTCGCTAGAAAGTCCTCTGTCGTTGCAAAGCTTAGGAGTTGCAGAAATAGAGAAAAACCCAGGAGGAAATAGAGATATTTTAAAAGTTATTCAATCTTTTCCGGGAGTGGCTTCAAATCCAGGATTCAGAAATGATATAATTATTAGAGGAGGTGCAACTTCAGAAAATAAATTTTATTTAGATGGTATAGAAGTTCCTGTAATAAATCATTTTCAAACACAAGGAGCTACAGGTGGTCCAGTTGGAATTATGAATGCAGACTTAATAAGAAAAGTAGATTTTTATTCGAGTGCTTTTCCTGCCAATAGAGGCAATACATTAAGCTCGGTTATTGAGTTTACACAGAAAGTAGGAAATCAAACCTCACTTAATACAAGAGCTACTTTAGGAACTTCAGATGCAGGTATTACATTGGATGGGCCGATTGGAGATAAAACTACTTTCATGTTTTCAGTACGTCAATCATATCTTAAATTTTTATTTAAGTTAATAAAATTACCTTTTTTGCCAACGTATAACGATTTTCAATTAAATGTAAAATCAGAATTATCAAAAAATAGTGAGTTATCAATTATAGCTTTAGGAGCGATAGATGATTTTGAATTAAATAAAACAGTAAATGAAGGAGAGGAAGATTTAGAAACAATTAAACGAAATAAAGTTATATTAAATACAGTGCCAGTAAATAGTCAATGGAATTATACAGTTGGTGCTAGTTATAAATATTTTGCAGAAAATGTTACACATTTAATAGTGTTAAGTAGGAACGAACTTAAAAATAAAGCAGTAAAGTATTTTATGAATGAAGAAATAGCTCCGAATTTGCTGTTAAATTACAATTCTAAAGAAATAGAAACAAAGTTTAGGTATGAGTTAAACTTGAATACAGAAAGTAGTTATAAAGTGAATTTAGGAACTAATTTAGAAACCGCAACATATAAAAATAATACGTATAGAAAGGAGGCAAATACTCAAGGAGTTTTTGAAGATACATTTAATTCAGAAATTGATTTTGTTAAATATGGAGTGTTTGGTCAGGTTTCAAAAGAGTACCTAAATAGTACGTTAGGAGTTTCTTTTGGTTTTAGACTAGATGGAATAGATTATAATAGTGAAATGAGAAATTTATTGAATCAATTTTCACCAAGAGTATCTTTAAATTATTTACTAAATGATAAATGGTCTATAAATACATCTATTGGTCGTTATTATCAATTACCATCTTATACAGTTTTAGGTTTTAAAAATAATGCAGGAGAATTTGTTAATAAAAAAGGTTTAAAGTATATCCAATCGGATCATTTGGTGGGAGGTTTATCATATAAGCCAAATAAAAGTTCTAAAATTACGTTTGAAGGGTTTCATAAATCATATAGTAATTATCCATTTTCTGTAAGAGACCAAATAAGTTTAGCAAATTTAGGAGATGATTTTGGCGTAGTAGGAAATGAAGAAGTGGTTTCTAATTCAAAAGGAAGGGCATATGGATTTGAGTTTTTAGCTCAAAAAAAATCGTATAACGGTTTATATGGAATTGCATCTTATACTTTTGTAAGAAGTGAGTTTAAAAATGCTTTAGGAGAATTTATTCCTTCTACTTGGGATAATAAACATCTTATAACCATAACTGCTGGTAAGAAGTTGAAAAAGAATTGGGAAGTAGGAGCAAAGTTTAGATTAGTTGGAGGAAAACCTTTTACCCCTTATGATATAAATACTTCTTCATTAAAATCTAATTATGATGTTAAAAATGGTGGCGTTTTAGATTATGCTAGATTAAATAACGAACGTTTAGACACTTATACACAGTTGGATATTAGAGTAGATAAAACATGGTATTTAAAAAAAGCAGCTATTAATTTATATTTAGATATTCAAAATATTTATGCAAGTAGTTCAAAGCAGCGCCCATTTTTACTGCCTATAGAAGATCAAAACGGTAGAGTTACGGATCCTAATGATAGCTCTAGGTATCTTTTAGAAGAAATAGAAAGTAGTTCTGGTAGAGCTTTGCCAAGAATTGGGGTAATAGTAGATTTTTAAGAGAATGAAGTTTTTAATGCTATTTAAAAACTGTAAATTGCTCGGAAATTAAAATTTATCTCATGAAAAAAATATTAGTAGCAGTTGCTTTTGTATCTCTAAGTATAGGCTCGTTAAGAGCTCAGAAATATCAATTTAAAGAAATAAAGGATATAGAAAATACTCAGGTTAAAAGTCAAGGAAGAACTGGTACTTGCTGGAGTTTTTCTACAACTTCATTTTTAGAGTCTGAAATTATACGTTTAACAGGGAAGGATATTGATTTATCTGAAATGTATACAGTACGTAATACGTATTCAGATAAAGCAAATAATTATTTATACCGTCAAGGAAAAGCGCAATTTAGTGAAGGCGGTTTAGGACATGATGTTATTAATTCAGTAGCAAAATATGGATTAGTTCCTGAAGTAGTATTTACTGGGTTGAATGTAGGAAATGATAAACATAATCATGCAGAATTAGTAGCGGTCTTAAAAGCAATGTTAGATGCTTATATTAAGAATCCTGCAAGAGAGCTAAGTCCTAGATGGCGTAAAGCTACTCAGGGTGTTTTAGATGTGTATTTGGGAGAAAATAAAGATGAGTTTACTTTTGAAGGAAAAACATATACTCCTAAAAGTTTTGCAGAATATGTAAAAATTGAACCAGCAAATTATGTAACATTAACATCTTTTGAACAGGCAAAAAAATACGATAAGTTCGTGTTGAATATTCCTGATAATTTTTCCAATGGAATGTTTTATAATGTGTCTTTAGATGAATTGGTAAAAGTTACAGAAGAGGCTGTTGAAAAAGGATATACTATTGAGTTGGATTGTGACGTTTCTGAAAAAACATTTTCATCTAAAAATGGTGTTGCAATAATACCTGCTAGTAGTACAGATGCTAAAAAAGGATTAAAAGAGATTGTAAAAGAAAAGAAAATTACGCCTAGTTTACGACAATCTGAGTTTGAAAATTTTAATACGACTGATGATCACTTAATGCACATAGTTGGGTTGGTAAAAGATCAAAATGGAAATAAGTATTTTAAAGTAAAAAACTCTTGGGGTACTAATCAAGGAAATAAAGGATATGTTTATATGTCTATTCCTTATTTTAAATTAAAAACAATATCAGTGTTGTTGCATAAAGATGGAATTTCTAAAGACTTAAAAAACAAATTGAAAATCTAGTAAACTAAGAATTATTTATAAAAAATAAAACCTCGAGCAAAATGCTTCGAGGTTTTGTTTTTATTGGTGTAATGCGGGAATTTTGTATCTTTCCGGAGTTAGAAAAAATAAAACTATATGGAGGAAAAAAATAATCAGGATGAAAATGTAGAGCAGTCTAAACAAGCTGTTCAAGAAGATGCTTTAGGGTTGTGGGAAAGCTCTAAAAAATTTATTATTGAGTTATTAGATTTTCGTCATGATACAGATCAAGAAGCTACAATTGAAGCAATTAAAAACGATATACCATTTAAAGGAGCTACCGCATGGATTTTAATATGTTCAATATTTGTAGCATCAATAGGTTTAAATGCTAATTCAACAGCAGTAGTAATTGGAGCCATGTTAATATCTCCATTAATGGGGCCAATTTTAGGTATAGGAATGTCTATAGCTATTAATGATATTGATACACTAAAAAAATCAATGATAAATTTAGCAACAATGATTGTGTTAAGTTTATTAACAGCTTTTCTGTTTTTTGCAATATTTCCTCTAAAAGAAGAGACTTCAGAATTATTAGGAAGAGTTAAGCCTGATATACGAGATGTATTAATAGCCTTTTTTGGAGGGTTGGCTTTGATTATAGCACGTACTAAAAAAGGAACAATAGCTTCAGTAATATTTGGTGTAGCAATTGCAACGGCATTAATGCCTCCTTTATGTACTGCAGGTTATGGTTTGGCTATAGGTAATTTCGATTACTTTTTAGGAGCTATGTATTTATTTACAATCAATACAATATTTATAGCACTAGCTACTTTTTTAGTATTGAAACTATTAGGGTTTACTATGATTCGTTATGTAAATTCAGAAAAAAGGAAGAGAATAGCTCGTTTAGCTTCTTTTGTTGCGTTTTTGGTAATGGTTCCTGCAGTATTTACATTTATTAATGTTTATAAGGAGAGTATCGTAAATGCTAATTATAAGAAGTTTTTGAAAGAAGAAATAGAATCAAATAAAGACTTATGGTTGCAGCGTGAAAAGATAAATAGAGAAGAGAAAAAGATCAGTTTGTTTTTTAATGGAGATGTAAATGACGCAACTAAAACTTTTTTGAGGAATGAATTAAAGAGTTATTCAAGAATTGATTCATATGAGTTGCTTATTAATGAAAATAAAGCTAGAAGTGTAGATAGAGTAGTAGATGCTTATGATAGAGCTATTGTTGAATTAGATGAAAAGGATAATGTTATTAAAGGCTTGCATAAAGAAATAGATGGATTAAAAACTACTATAACTAGTTTAAATAATAGGCTTGAACGGGACGCATTAAATAGAGATAAAAATACTGTACCGTTTAGTAAAATAGCTAAAGATGCTAAAATTAGATACAATGATATAAAGCGTATTAGTTTTGCAAAAATACTATCCTCTAAAGATTTTATTAAGATTGATACGATCCCTGAATTATCGATAGTTTGGGATAAAAAAATAAAAGATTCTATTATAACAATAAAAGAAAAGGAATTGAGAATTTGGCTTCAAAAAGAGTTGAAGTTAGATACTTTATTAATTAAGAAAAAGTAATTTTATTTTTTAAAATTACTAATAAAAAAACCGAGCATTTGCTCGGTTTTTTTTATTTTCTTGGTTTTTTTCGTTTATATTTTTTAAATAAACTACGATGAAAATCGTGTTCAGCAATTTCTAGTGCTAAAATCTTTTTATAAGGAAGGATTTTAGAAACTTGCTTGTGAAACTTAGCTTTAATTTCATAACGTTGTTTATTGATAGTCTGAATGTTTTTTAGAATTTCTTTAGACTCTTTTTCAGAAAGTTTTTCAATTCCGCCATTCTCCTTAATTTTTTTCTTAATACTAACTCTTTCCTCACGATGAAGACTCATCATGTTTTTGTCATATTTATTATAAATAGGCCAAAACTTTTCCGCTTCATCAGATGTTAAGTCTAATTTTTCGGTAAGAAAAGAAACTTTATAAGCTCTAATCTTTTCTCTTCCTTTTTTGTATTGAGCATTTGCTGTTGTTGCAAAAATGCTAAAAACAATAAATGTTACTATTAATTTTTTCATGTTACTGTATTTCGTTTAAGTATGTAGAGCTGTCTATGCCGTCCAAATATTCTTCTAAATTATCATTGCTAATATCGCTAAAAGCATCGCTATCTAAATCGATTGTATTTAAAGCTATAGCAAATTCATCATCATCAGTATCACCATATCCATTTTCGTACCAAGCTGTAATATCGGCTTCAGTGATATCATCTATAGTATAAGTACTACCGTTATCAGTATTAAAATAATTTAAACCTATGAATAGCAATATTGAAGCAGCTGCAGCAACAGGAACCATTTGTAGAAATCTTTTACGCAGAGAAATAATTTTAACTTCTTTAGGTTGGGGGTTACTTATTTTAGCAAAAATATCATCTTCTATTTCATTAAAATAATTACCAGGAACTTTGAAGCTATTCTTTTTGGTAAAGCTTTCTGTTTTAATAGAACTTAAAAGACCTTCTTCTATATCTTCAAAATAATTATTAGGAATAGAGAATCCAGTTTTCTTACCAACTTTTTGGTTTATAAAATCTATGTTATTTTTTAATTCTTTATCCATCTCACTTCTAAGACCTTATTTTTTACAAAAGGTTTAATTATAGTTTTTAATAAACTGTTCTATTTTTTTTACCGCAATGTGATAAGATGCTTTTAAGGCACCAACAGATGTTTCTAGAACTTCAGAAATTTGATTGTATTTCATCTCATCAAAATACTTCATATTAAAAACAAGTTGTTGTTTTTGAGGAAGCGTTGCAATAGCTTTTTGCAAAATAAGTTGAATTTCATCTCCAGAAAACCAATTATCGCTATCTAAATTAGAAACTAATTGATGTTGATAATCGGTAATGTCTATATTTTTCTCTTTAGCTTTTTTATTAATAAAGGTGATAGACTCATTCGTGGCTATTCTATACATCCAAGAGTACAGCTTACTATCTCTTTTAAAATTATTAATGTTTTTAAAAATTTTAATGAATGTATTCTGTAATACATCGTCTGCATCGTCATGACTAATTACAATTTTTCTTATATGCCAATATAATCGCTCTTTGTATTGCGATATTAAATGTTTAAAAGCTACTTCTCTTGTTTTAAGATCTTGTAACTGTTCTATAAGTGTAATTTCGTCGGTCAACTAAATTTGTTTAGCTGTTAGACTTTAAAGATAATAAAAGGTTTAAAAAGATAATAAAATTATTTTTTGCGTTTTCTAGAGCAACCAAATAAACGTTTTTCTTTAATAGTTTCAGAAACTCCTTCAGGTAGCATTTCTTCCCATCCTTCTTCGTCATCTTTAATCATCTGCAATACTTTTCTAGAAAAAATATGCAAAATTTCAGGATCGAAGTTCTCAATATCTTTTAGCTTCCCATTGTTTTTAAAGAATTTATACAATTCTTTCATTCGAGGATGCACTTTTAAGTTATCGCTAGTAATATATTCACCAGTTTCTTCATCTTTGTAAGGGAACATATAAACTTTTAAATCTCGATAAAATAGTTTACCAAAAGCTTCTAAAATACCACCACTTAAGTCACGATAATATTTTTCGTCGAATATTTGAATAAGATTGTAAACACCCATGGCTAATCCCATTCTTTCCTTAGTAAACTCACTAAAGTATTCAACCAATTTAAAGTATTCTTGGTAGTTAGTAATCATTACATTTTGCCCTAAAGCACACAGTAATTCTGCTCTGTCTAAGAAATCACGTTCATTAATTTCACCTTCAGCACGAAGATTACTTAATGTTATTTCGAAAATAATTTGTGTTTTCTCAGGATTTACTTTTTTCTCTGCTAAAAATAATTGTTTAGATCTTTCAAACATATCCATGTTTACCTTGGTAACAGGACGGTAACTACCACGAAGCGCTAAAATATTCTTTTTGTAAAGTACTTGAGCAGGTAGTAAGTTGTTTCCATCAGGACCGAACATTACTGCATTTGTCATTCCGTTTTTAACTAATTGTAAGCTCATTAAACGGTTGTCAACATACATAAAACGAGGTCCAGAGAAATTAATCATGTCAATTTCTAAACGATCACTGTCTATATTATCATAAAAAGATTTTAGTAAATCTTTAGGATTGTCATTTAAATAATAGGCACCATACACTAAATTAACACCTAAAATACCCAGTGTTTCTTGTTGTTGACGAGCATCTGTTTCTTTAAAACGTAGGTGTAAAATAATTTCGTTATAATCTTCTAATGGATCTAACTGAAAACGGATACCGATCCAACCATGGCCTTTAAATTTTTTCGAGAAATTTATAGTTGCAACGGTGTTTGCATAACTAAAAAATAATTTATCAGGATGCTTTTGACGATCAAGACGATCTTCAATTAAATCCATTTCATGCTTTAGCATTTTCTTTAATCGAGGTTCAGTAACATATCTACTATCTTCTTCTATACCATAAATAGCATCAGAAAAATCTTTATCATATGCACTCATTGCTTTTGCAATAGTTCCCGAAGCACCACCGGCTCTAAAAAAATTACGAACAGTTTCTTGACCAGCTCCAATTTCCGCAAATGTTCCATAAATATGAGCATTTAAGTTAATTTTTAAAGCTTTTGTTGTAGTCGTTGGTACTGTACTTATTTTCTGATCTCCTTTTAGCGTAATTGCCATTCTATTATTTTTTGTTACGTATAACAAATGTACTGAAAATAGGATTTATCAGACAATTTTTGTCGTATTTTTGTGATAATAATGGAGAAAAAAAAGCAATTAAAAATAACTTTTTTAGGTACAGGAACATCTACTGGAGTTCCTATGCTAACAAGTAAGCATCCAGTAGCCTTTTCAAAAGATCCTAGAGATAGAAGGTTAAGATCTTCAATACTAATTTCTTGGGATGATATTAATTATGTAATTGATTGTGGACCTGATTTTCGTCAACAAATGATGAGAGAAGAAGTTATGTCTATAAATGGAATTTTATTTACGCACGAACATGCCGATCATATTGCTGGTTTAGACGAAATTAGGCCCTATTGTTTTCAAATGGGAGAGGTGCCTTTATATGCATCAGAAAGAGTTTTTGGAGTCTTGAAAAAAAGATATGATTATATATTCGCAACTGAAAATCGTTATCCAAGTGCTCCGAAGGTTTCAACAACAACTATTTCTCATAATGAAAGCTTTTTTTTGAATGAAGTAAAAGTTACACCTGTAGAAGTAATGCACGGTCGTTTGCCTATTTTAGGATATCGTTTTAATGATATTGCTTATGTAACGGATATTAAAACAATTACAGAAGAAGAAAAAGAAAAATTAAAAGATTTAGATGTGTTAATCGTTACGGGGTTAAGAAGAGAGGTGCATGCAACACATTTTAATCTTGAAGAAGCATTGCTTTTTATAGATGATATAAAACCTAAAAAAGCATATTTAACTCATATTAGCGAGTTGTTAGGGTTGCATGCTGAAGTAGAAAAAGAGTTGCCTGAAAATGTGTTTTTGTCTTATGATGGACTTGTTATTTAGCAAGTATCATATTTTTCAATAGTATTATTAAAATAAATTACAGAAAGTAATTGAGGTTTTTGAAATTGCTTTTTATTTTTACAAAAAACAATCTGTTACATGAAAATTATTATATCTCCAGCAAAGTCGCTAGATTTCGAAAATAAAGCGAATACAAATTTGTTTACAGAACCTAGATTTATAGAGCAATCTGTAAAATTAAATAAAAAGCTAAAAACATTATCAAGAAAAAAAATAGCAGATTTAATGAAGATCTCTAATGATTTAGCTAGTTTAAATTATGATAGAAATCAAGAATGGTTACCACCGTTTACTCTAGATAATGCTAAGCAAGCAATCTATGCATTTACAGGAGAGGTTTTTAGAGGAATAGATGTGCAAACTTTAGAAGAAGATAAAATACCAAGCTTACAAAATAACTTAAGAATATTATCAGGTCTTTATGGTTTGTTGAAACCATTAGATTTAATTCAGCCTTATCGTTTAGAAATGGGAACTAGACTGAAGGTAGGGAGAACAGAGAATTTATATAAGTTTTGGGGAGATACATTGGCGAATTCTTTGAACGATGAATTAGAAGAAGGAGAGTTGCTCATTAACTTAGCTAGTTCAGAGTATTTTAAAGCGTTGCCTAAAAAAACATTAAAAGTACCTATGATAACTCCTGTTTTTAAGGATTTTAAGAATGGACAGTATAAAACTATTATGACTTTTGCTAAAAAGGCTAGAGGTTTAATGGTGCGTTATATTATTGAAAATGATATAAAAAGTATAGAAGAACTTAAAGGTTTTGATGTAAGTGGTTATGGGTTTTCTGATGAAATGTCAACAGAAACTGAATTAGTTTTTACAAGGTAAATTTTAATTAGCTTTAAAATAAACCCAATGATTATTTTCTCTAAGAAATTTAGAGTTTTCATGAATGACTTCCATCTTGCCATTTTCAATAAAAAAAGCTTTAAATTCTACTGTACCTGTTGAATCTGTAGAATTTCCTAGAGAGCTGTTTAAAACATCTATTTTTACCCATGTAACTGATCTAGACCATGCTAAGATTTCTTTTTTCTCTCGATTAGATGGACGTGTTTTACTATGGTGACTCTTTTGTAAATAATTAATATTAGCTAATACAAAAGCACTATATCTCGATCGCATTAATTGTTCAGAAGTATTTGCTAAATGAATATCTTTATGTATTCTTTCGCAACATAATTTATAATCTATGTAAGGGTTGCAAGGGCATTTCATAATATGTTTAGTTTAATAGTTCACCGGATTCTTTAATTCTAAAACAACGTTCTTCTCCAAGATATAAAGGGTTTCCATGCTTCTCTGACCAGAAACCATCTAAAATATCTTTAGAAATACATTTGTATACAACAACTCCTTTGTATTTATTTTTATCCGTGCCTATGTAATTAAAATTAATTACTAAAATATTGTCTTTATAAAATCCAGTACCGTTTTGTTCTTGATCTTTATTAATTGTCCACTTAGCTATAATTCTATTATTAATGTCAAGGGTTAAAGAAAGAATTCCTTTGTAGGTATTGCTTTCAGCGTCTTGGTTATTTCCTATAATATTATAGTTTCCAATTAAATCTTTAATAATCATTTTTCTAAATAAATATAAATTACAGCTATTTTATTAAAATAAAAAAACCTCACCAAAGGCAAGGTTTTTTATTTGTCAATTTTATGTTTTAAACATCAGCTTCCATATAATCTTCAATAGGATTACATGAGCAAATTAAGTTTCTATCACCAAAAGCATCGTCTACACGACGAACTGAAGGCCAAAATTTATTATCAGCAATATACTCTAAAGGGAAAGCTGCTTGTTTACGAGAGTATGGTAAATCCCATTCATCAGCAGTTAACATTTCCTGAGTATGTGGTGCATTTTTTAAGACATTATTATTGTCATCTTTTACAGCTTCGCTAATTTCTTTACGAATAGCTATTAGTGCATCACAAAAACGATCTAATTCAGATACATTTTCACTTTCGGTAGGCTCTACCATAATAGTTCCTGCAACTGGAAAAGATACAGTAGGAGCATGGAAACCATAGTCCATTAAACGTTTTGCAATATCAACAACTTCAACACCATTTTGTTTAAACTCACGACAGTCTAAAATCATTTCATGCGCAGCACGATTCATTTCTCCTGTATATAAAGTGCTAAAATGTCCACTTAAACGCTCTTTCATATAGTTGGCATTTAAAATGGCATTTTTAGTTGAATTTGTTAAACCGTCAGCACCCAACATTGTAATATATCCATAAGATATTAAACAAGCTAAGGCAGATCCCCAAGGAGCAGCTGAAATAGCAGTAATAGCATTGTCGCCTCCAGTAGCAATAATTGGGTTTGTTGGTAAAAATGGTACTAGTTGAGGAGCAACACAAATTGGTCCAACACCAGGTCCACCCCCACCATGAGGAATGGCAAAAGTTTTATGTAAGTTTAAGTGACAAACATCTGCACCAATGGTAGCTGGATTTGTTAACCCTACTTGGGCGTTCATATTAGCGCCATCCATATAAACCTGCCCTCCATTATCGTGAATAATTTGAGTGATCTCTTTAATAGCTTTTTCATACACTCCATGAGTAGAAGGATATGTAACCATTAAAGCAGCAAGATTGTCTTTATGTTTCTCCGCTTTTGCGCGTAAATCTTCTACATCGATATTTCCTCTTTCATCAGTTTTGGTAACAACCACTTTCATACCAGCCATAACTGCTGATGCAGGATTTGTTCCGTGAGCTGATGCAGGAATTAAACAAATGTTTCTGTGGGTGTCTTCATTAGATTCGTGGTAAGCACGAATAACCATTAAACCAGCAAACTCACCTTGAGCGCCAGAATTAGGTTGTAAAGAAGTACCAGCGAAACCAGTAATTACATTTAATTGATTTTCTAAATTAGTTAAAACCTCTTGGTATCCTTGTGCTTGATCTATTGGAACAAATGGATGAATATTACCCCATTGAGGATTACTTAACGGTAACATCTCAGAAGCAGCATTCAGTTTCATTGTACATGATCCTAAAGAAATCATAGAGTGATTTAATGCTAAATCTTTACGTTCTAATTTTTTAATATAGCGCATCATTTCAGTTTCTGATTGATACGTGTTAAATACATCGTTGTCTAAGAAAGATGTATTTCTTTGAATACCTGCAGGAATAACATCTAAAGAAGTAAATTCCGAAACAGTAATATCTTGAACATTAAAAGCTTGCTCAAAACAGTCAACAATTGCATTTATTTCTTTTAAACTAACAGTTTCATTTATTGAAATAGAAACATGGTTATTATCAATATAATTGAAGTTAACTCCATTTTTTTCAGCAACAGAACGTAATTTATTAGCTTCAACCTCAATTAAAAGAGTATCGAAATATGAACTGTTTTTTTGTTTGAAACCTAAGCTTTCTAATGCTGTAGCTACTGTATTAGCAGCAGCATGTACTTTGTTAGCAATATATTGTAAACCATCTTTTCCGTGGTAAACAGCATACATACCAGCCATAACAGCTAATAAAACCTGAGCTGTACAAATATTTGAAGTTGCTTTTTCACGTTTAATATGTTGTTCACGAGTTTGTAATGCCATACGTAAAGCACGTCCACCATCAATGTCTTTAGTTACTCCAATAATACGACCTGGTATACTTCTTTTATATGCTTCTTTAGTAGCAAAATAACCAGCGTGTGGTCCACCATAGCCTAATGGAATTCCAAAACGTTGTGTTGTACCTACAACAACATCAGCACCAAATTCAGCAGGAGCTTTTAGTTTTATTAAAGATAAAATATCAGCAGCTACCGCTACTTTTATATTGTTTGCGTTACAATTAGCAACAAATGTTGTGTAATCATAAACTTGTCCGTGTTTTCCAGGGTACTGAACTATAGCTCCAAAGAACTCTTCAGAAAAATCAAAATCCTCATGGTTTCCAATAACTAATTCAATTCCAATAGGAATAGCACGAGTTTGTAATACTGATAATGTTTGAGGTAAAATTTCTTCAGAAATAAAGAATTTATTTACACCTGCTTTTTTCTGAGAACGTTCACGAACATCAAATAATAAAGCCATAGCTTCAGCAGCAGCAGTTCCTTCATCTAATAAAGAAGCGTTCGCTAATTCCATACCTGTTAAATCACAAACCATAGTTTGATAATTTAATAGCGCTTCTAAACGACCTTGTGCAATTTCAGCTTGGTAAGGAGTATAGGCAGTATACCATCCTGGGTTTTCTAAAATATTTCGTTGAATAACACTAGGAACAATTGCTTCATGATATCCTAAACCAATATAACTTTTAAAAACTTTGTTTTTAGCACCTAATTCGTTAACATGATTTAAATATTCATATTCACTCATTGCAGGATCTAAATCTAATTCGTTTTTTAAACGAATATCGTCAGGAATAGTTTCATAAATTAGTTGATCTAAACTTTCTACACCAATAGATGAAAGCATTTGTTGATGGTCTTTTTTACGAGGACCAATATGTCTTAATTGAAATGAATTAGTGTTCATTTGTGTTGTTGTTTTTTAAGTGGCTCAAAAATAGTGAAATTGTATGATTTTTGGATGTATATTTTTTGTTAAAAACGATATTTTATTAACCAAATGTTAGGGTTGTAAACAGAAAAGTTATTTTTGTGTAATGAAGTATTTTAAAATTATACTCGATTTTTATATTAATTCTAGTATTCATGTAGCATTAGCGGTATATGCTTTTGTTAGAATTACCGAATTATATTTTAATTTATCTTATAACGAACCTCTCGATTATTTTATGTTTTATGGGACAATTACGGGGTATAATTTTGTGAAATATGCAGGCGTTGCAAAATTGCATCACAGAAGTTTAACGACGTATTTAAAGGTGATTCAGGTTTTTTCTTTACTGTGTTTTATATTGTTGTGTTATTATGCATGGCAACTTTCTATAAGGACCCTTTTGTTGATTTCACCTTTTGGACTTTTAACATTATTATATGCAATTCCTTTTTTAAGTGGTTTTCAGAAAAACTTGAGAAGTGTAGGGTATTTAAAAATTATAGTTGTGGCTCTAGTTTGGATGGGAGCAACAGTGTTTCTTCCAGTTTTTGATGCTCAGATTGAATTTTCAAATATTGTAGGTTTAATCTCAGTACAACGATTTTTATTGGTAGTCGTTTTAATTTTACCTTTTGATATTAGAGATGTAAAATATGATGCAATTTCATTACAAACTATCCCAAGAAAAATAGGTGTAAAAAACACAAAAAAACTAGGAATAGTATTGTTAGTTATATGCTTGTTATTGGAGTTTTTAATAACAGGAAATTCTATTTTTAGAAAAAGCTTTTTCCTAATAATTTTTATGCTTTTTGTATTGTTAGTATGGGCAAAGGAAAACCAGTCTAAATACTATAGTTCTTTTATAGTGGAAGCTATTCCTGTTATTTGGTTAGTTTTTCTTTCTGTTTTTTAGTTTTTTAAAGAATTGGCTTCATTTTTAAAAGGAATAATAGTTGAATAAGAGAATGTTATTATTTTGTGATACTTTTTTTACCAATCATTTGTACATTCGTTGACTTAACAACACAACAATAACAAAAGAGTAAAAATTAGTAACATGAACTTAGTAAAACGAAGTTTTGTTTTCGATTTCGATAGCACTCTAACAAGAGTAGAAGCATTAGATGTTTTAGCTGAAATCACATTAGTGGGGAACCCGAAGAAGAATGAAATCATTCAGGAAATAATGGAGATTACCAATCAGGGAATTGATGGTGAAATTTCTTTTCCTCAATCTTTAGAAAAACGTATTCAATTATTGAACGCTAATAAATCTGATTTATCGGTATTAATAAAAGAGTTAAAAAAGCATGTTTCTTCTTCAATAGAAAGAAATAAAGAATTTTTTGAAAGTTTTTCTGATGATATTTATGTAATATCAGCAGGGTTTAAAGAGTTTATAGATCCAATAGTAGCGGCATATAACATTCCGTCGGAAAGAGTTTTTGCAAATACTTTTCAGTTTGATGAAAATGAGAATATTGTTGGGTTTGATAAAGAGAATTCTTTGTCAAAACACAATGGTAAAATAGAGTGTTTACAAAAACTGAATTTAGAAGGAGAAATTCAGGTAATTGGAGATGGCTATAGTGATGCGGTAACGAAAGAAGCAGGAGTTGCAGATAAGTTTTTTGCTTATACTGAAAATGTGTCTAGAGATAAGACAGTAGCGAATGCTGATCATGTAACGCCAAATTTAGATGAGTTTTTATACGTAAATAAATTGCCAAGAAACATATCATATCCAAAAAATAGAATTAAAATTCTATTACTAGAGAATGTACATCCAGATGCTTTCACAAAATTATCAGGAGATGGTTTTACAGTTGAAACAGTGTCAAGAAGTTTATCAGAAGATGAATTAATTGAGAAGTTACAGGATGTTCATGTACTAGGTATTCGTTCAAAAACTCAGGTTACAAAACGGGTGATTGAAGCTGCTGAAAAATTAATGGTTGTTTCTGCGTTTTGCATTGGAACTAAGCAAATTGATTTAGAAGCTTGTAAAGAAAATGGAATCGTAGTTTTTAACGCACCGTATAGTAATACACGTTCGGTAGTTGAATTAGCTATAGGAGAAATTATAATGTTAATGCGTAGTGTTTTTCAGCGTAGTACAGAATTGCATAATGGGGAATGGAATAAAACAGCTCAGGGTTCAAGAGAGGTTCGTGGAAAAAAACTTGGGATTGTTGGGTATGGAAATATCGGGAAGCAATTATCTGTTTTAGCAGAAGCTTTAGGTATGGATGTGTATTATTACGATGTTGAAGATAAACTAGCTTTAGGAAATGCAACAAGAATTAATACGTTAAAAGAATTATTAAATATTTCCGATGTAATTACATTGCATATAGATGATAATGCAGCGAATAAAAATTATATTGGAAAAGAAGAGATAGCTCAAATGAAAGATGGAGCTCATTTAGTGAATCTTTCTAGAGGTTTTGTTGTTGATATTGAGGCTTTAGTGGAGGCATTAAAATCGGGTAAATTATCAGGAGCAGCTGTAGATGTGTATCCAGAAGAGCCAAGAAAAAATGGTGATTTCTTTACAGAATTAAAAGGTTTAGATAATGTAATTTTAACACCTCATGTTGGAGGGAGTACAGAAGAGGCACAAAGAGATATTGCTGATTTTGTACCTAGTAAAATTATGGCATATATTAATTCAGGAAATACTGTAGATGCAGTTAACTTTCCGAATATTAGATTGCCACGGCAAACAAATGCACACCGATTTTTGCATATTCACAAGAATGTTCCTGGGATAATGGCAAAAATTAATAAAGTATTAGCAAAATATGAGTTAAATATTACAGGGCAATATTTATCTACAGATTCTAAAGTAGGATATGTTATTACTGATGTAGACAAAGAATATAATGAAGAAGTGATAGCAAAACTTCGTAAAGTAGACGGTACTATTAAATTTAGAGTGCTATATTAAAAAACAAAATTATTTTAAATGAAAAGCCTTGTGAAGTTTCGCAAGGCTTTTTTTATAAAGAATCAAAATCTTGCAAAGAGTTTTCAATTGAATGAGCTCCTTTTTGTAAAATAGAAATGTAATTCTGTACATTTTCAAGTCTAAATCTACTAGAAGGACCTGAAGCACTAATGCTAGCTATAGCGTTTCCTTTTTTATTAAAGATTGGGATGGCTATGCAAATTAAGCCTAATTCGAATTCTTCTAAATCTAAAGCATATTTTTGATTTTTAATAATCTGTAATTTACTTTTTAATTCGTTTTTTTTTGTAATTGTATTTTGGGTGAAAGCAGTTAGGGAGTTGTTTTTTAAATAATTTTCTTGCGTGTTAACTGAAGAAAAAGCTAAAAGTAATTTCCCAGAAGCAGTAGCATGAATTGGTTGGTAAGAACCAATAGAGGTGCTAATTTTTAAGCCTTGTAAGCTGTCGGCTTTATTGAGGTAAAAAACTTGCTGCTCTTTTAAAGCACCCAGTAAGACAGTTTCTTGAATTTCTAAAGCAACATTTTTTATAGGTTGATTAGTAACTGTAATTAATGATTGGTATAAAGAAACACGATTACCAAGTTCAAAAAGTTTACTTCCTAAGCGGTATTTTTCGTTTTCATTTTGATGAATGACATTTAAAGAAACCAAAGTACTTAGAAGCCTATATACTGTGCTTTTATTATAGCCAGTTTTATTCGCTAACTCACGAACACCCCATTCTTTTTTATCATTAGTAAAAGCGTCTAAAAGAATAAAAGCTTTTATAATAGATTGGTTTAAATTTTTGTTATCAACCATGTTTTTTAGAAAATCATTTTTGCTAATGTAATAAAAAAGTGTAAATTTATAAAACACCGTTTCATTAAATGAAACGCTTTAGTTTTTAATTTACTTGTAAATCGATTATCTTTAGTGTTTCTAAGAAAGGTTTTTTTGAAATAAAAAGATACATGTATAAAGCATCACTTGATTACGCACAAGAGCAAGATAAAAAAGATAAATTAGCTTACCTAAGAGATCAATTCCATATACCAAAAGATAAAAGTGGAAATGACTGGTTATATTTTACAGGTAACTCTTTGGGATTACAACCAAAATCTACTCAAAAATATATTCAACAAGAGTTAGATGATTGGGCAAAATATGGAGTAGAAGGACATTTTGAAGCTCAGAATCCTTGGTTGCCATATCATGAGTTTTTAACAGAGAGTATGTCTAAAATTGTTGGGGCAAAGCTATTAGAAGTTGTAGTTATGAATACGTTAACTACAAACCTTCATTTGTTAATGGTATCTTTTTATCAACCAACAAAAAAGAAATATAAAATAGTTATAGAAAGTGATGCATTTCCATCAGATAGATATGCAGTACAATCACAATTAAAATTTCATGGTTATGATGTTGAAGAGGGATTAATAGAATGGAAACCAAGAGAAGGAGAAGAATTATTAAATATTGAAGATTTAGAACAAATTGTTTCTGAACAAGGAGATGAAATAGCATTGCTATTAATAGGAGGAGTAAATTACTATACAGGTCAATATTTAGATTTAAAACGCATAGCAGAAATAGGTCATGCAAAGAACTGTTTTGTAGGAATAGATTTGGCACATGGAGCTGGTAATATTTCACCAGAACTACATAATTCGGGAGTAGATTTTGCTGCATGGTGTACTTATAAATATTTAAATTCAGGTCCAGGAAGTTTAGGAGGCTTGTTTGTGCATGAAAAACATGCAAATAATAAAGAATTACCTCGTTTTGCAGGTTGGTGGAATCATAATAAAGAAACTCGATTTAATATGCGTCAACCATTTGATGTAATGGAAGGAGCAGAAGGGTGGCAGCTATCTAACCCTCCAATATTATCTATGGCAGCAATTAGAGCATCTTTAGATATGTTTAATAAGGTTGGAATGGAAGCATTAAGAGAAAAATCGGAAAAATTAACAGGTTATTTTGAGTTCTTAATTAATCAATTAGATACAGATAGGATTAAAATTATTACACCATCCAATCCAAAAGAAAGAGGATGTCAGTTGTCAATTCAGGTTAAAAATGCAGACAAAAGTTTGCATAAAAAATTAACAGAGAATAATATAATTACCGATTGGAGAGAGCCAGATGTTATTCGATGTGCACCAGTACCAATGTATAATAGCTTTGAAGATGTATTTAGAATGGTAGAAATTTTAAAGAATTTATTATGAGTTTAGAAGTTCACGTAAAAGACATTGTAAGAAGAAATGTAGAAGAGGTTTTTAATGCAATAATTGATAAAGATAAAATCTCAAAATATTTTGTTTCTGAGGCAAGTGCTAATTTAATAGAGGAAACAAAAGTAAAATGGGAATGGAAAGACTTTTGTGCAGAATGTATAGTAACTGTAGTATCTGTAGAGAAAAATAAAAGAATTGTTTTTGGTTGGAAAGGAAATCAAGTAGCAACAGAAGTGGAGATGGAATTTAGTAGTAAAGAGGAGAATATAACAGAAGTTAATATTATAGAAAAAAGCTACGAAAATAATGAAGAAGGAATAAAAAAAGTAATGCAACAAACACAAGGTTGGACAGATTTTTTATGCTCATTAAAAGCATATTTGTATACAGGTGTGAATTTGAGAAATGGAAAAATGAATTAATTCAGTTTTATGAATAAAAAAGATAAGATAGTAATTGTTGGGGCAGGATTATGTGGTTCATTATTAGCATTGCGTTTGGCGCAAAGAGGATATAAAGTAGCAATGTATGAAAGTCGATCAGATTTACGTACAACAGACATATCGGCAGGACGATCAATTAATTTAGCATTGTCAGATAGAGGATTTAAGGCGTTACGTTTAGCCGGAGTGGAAGAGAAAGCACGTGAAATTTGTATTCCAATGTATGGCCGTTTAATACATGATACGGAAGGAAATACATTTGCTTCAAATTATTCAGGAAGAGAGGGAGAATATATAAACTCAATTTCAAGAGGAGACTTAAACGGTATCTTATTGACCGAAGCAGAAAAGCATGAAAATGTAACGATACATTTTAATAAAAAATGTACCTCAGTAGATATAGAAAATACAGTAGTTCATTTTAAAGATTATAAAACAAAAGAAGAGTTTTCAATAGATGCAGATGTTGTTTTTGGAACAGATGGAGCAGGTTCTATATTGCGAAAAAGTTATTACTTAGAAAGAAAGTTTTTATTTAGTTATTCGCAAAACTATTTAACACATGGGTATAAGGAATTAGAGATTCCAGCAGATGCTTTAGGGAATCATCAAATAAGTAAAGATCATTTACATATTTGGCCACGAGGAAAATATATGCTAATAGCACTCCCAAATTTAGATGGAAGTTTTACAGTAACCTTATTTTTAAGTTATGATGAAGGTGAATATAATTTTAACAATTTAACAACAGAAGAAAAAATTACAGAGTTTTTTGAAAAGGAATTTCCAGATGCCTTAAAGTTAATACCAAGTATAAAAGATGAGTTTTTTAACAATCCAACAGGAGCTTTAGGAACGGTAAAATGCTCACCATGGCATTATCAAAATAAAACCATTTTAATGGGGGATGCGGCACATGCAATTGTTCCGTTTTATGGACAAGGAATGAATGCTTCTTTTGAAGATGTAACTGTTTTTGATACTATTTTAGATACTTGTACAGGAAACTGGGAAGAAGTGTTTAAAGAATATCAGAAAGTTAGAAAAACAGATACTGATGCAATAGCAGATTTAGCAATAGATAATTATTACGAAATGAGAGATCATGTTGCTAATCCATTATTTAAGAAAAAACGTATGTTAGAAATGGATTTAGAAAAGACATTTCCAAATGAATATTTTTCTAAGTACTCGATGGTAACTTTTAATGAAAATATACCATACGCAGAAGCAATGAAAAAAGGGAGAGCGCAAGATAAAGCGTTGTTAAATATGGTAGCGCATAATGATTTAAATGAAATTACAGATTTAAATCAAGTACTTAAAAAAGTGCAAGAAGAAACAAATGAGATTTTAGAGGAAGATAAGATCGCTGGGTTAAATTAATTGAAAATGAAAAATAAATCAATAGAAGAACTTAATAGGCAAATAAAAGTACTCAAGTTAGTAAGCAAAGCCATGCTTATAACGTTAATACTTTTATTAGGAGTTACAGTATATGGTTTATTAACAAAAGAAAATAAAGTTGTTTTTATAACCTTAATGCCTATAGCATTTGGTTTGTTAACAATTATTTTTCTCCAGTATGCTAGCATAAAGAAAATAAAAGAAGAAATAAAATTGAGAGAAAAATAATGAAAACATATATTGTTTTATTGCGTGGAATAAATGTATCAGGGAAAAATAAGCTTCCAATGGCAGAATTACGTGAAATACTAAAAGAATTAGGTTTTCGAAACGTACAAACGTATATACAAAGTGGAAATATAGTTTTAGAATCAACAGAAACGAAAGAAAAAATTTGTAAAAAGATAAGAATAGGTATACATGAAAAATATGGATATGATGTACCAGTATTAGCAAGAAGTCCAAAAGAATGGAAAGAGGCAATTAAAGCATATCCTTTTTCAATAGAAAATGATAAAATAGTAGCGTTTACATTTTTAGATAAAGTTTCAAAAGAAGTAAAAATTGAGGTAAAGGGAATAAAAGAAGATCAATATAAAATAGATAGAGATGTAGTGTATTTACATTGTCCTTCAGGTTTTGGAAAAACAAAATTGACTAACAATGTTTTTGAAAATAAATTAGATGTAATAGCTACAACAAGAAATTATAAAACAACAATAAAGTTGCTAGAAATGGCAACAAACGAATAAGGAAGATGGATAGCAAAGTAATCAAAGGAAAAGCAATACCAAGAGGGAAGTTTCCACATGTAAAAGTAGTAGGAGATTTTATATACGTATCGGGTACAAGTTCTAGGAGACCAGATAATTCTTTTGAAGGAGTTGAGGTAGATGAATTTGGAACAACAAACCTAGATATAAGGAAGCAAACAAAAGCTGTAATTGAAAACATTAGAGGGATATTACAAGAGGTAGGAGCTGATTTAGAAAATATCGTTGATGTAGGTTCTTTTTTAGTAAATATGAATGATTTTGGAGGTTACAACGAAGTGTATGCAGAATATTTCGATTATAATGGACCTACACGTACAACAGTTGCGGTGCATCAATTGCCACATCCACATTTATTGATAGAGATAAAGGTAGTAGCTTATAAAAAGCAATAATAAATATGGAGGAATTCAATCAAAATATAGAAGAATTAATCAGTAGAGGTTATTCAATTACTAAACCAGTGTTTAGTAATGAAGAGTTGTTGAGGTTAATTAGTTTGATTGAAAATTCAGAAAAAAGTTATGCAATTAGACAACTGGTAAATAAAATACCCGAAGTACAAGAGTTGGTTTTTCAGAATGAAAATTTTAGAAAGTTATATAAATTAGTTTGTAGCGAAGATTATTTTTTGTCGAAAGCAATATTTTTTAACAAGCCAGCAAAGTCAAATTGGTTTGTAAGTCATCATCAAGATTTGAGTATAAGTGTTAAAAATAAAATAGAGGTAGAAACATATACGAATTGGACAAATAAGAAAGGACAGTTGGGAGTTATTCCACCAAAAGAAATTTTAGAAAACACAGTTACTTTTAGAATACATTTGGACGAAACCAATGAAACTAATGGAGCGTTAAGAGTGATTCCAAAATCTCATAAAAAAGGAATTATTAGAGTACATGAAAAATTTGATAAAGACTTTTTAGGAAAAGAAAAATTGTGTAAAGTGAATGCAGGAGGAGTTATGTTAATGAAACCTCTATTAATGCACGCATCATCAAAATCTATCTCAGAAAAAGATAGAAGAGTAATTCATTTAGAGTTTTGTAACCAAGAAATTCCAATGGTGTGGTTGGAAAAAAAGACAATAAGTTAAAATGCAAAATATAAAAAACTACATAAACGGAGAATTTCAATCTCCAATTAATGGAGAATATATAGATAACTATAATCCGTCTATAGGAGAAGTGTACGGACAAATACCAAATTCAACAAAAGAAGATGTTGAGTTAGCATATCAGGCAGCTTCATCTGCATTTCAAGCTTGGTCAAATACTACTTTAGATAAAAGAAGCGAAATTTTATCTAGAATAGCAGCATTGATAAAAGAAAAATTACCTGAATTAGCCGCAGCAGAAGCAAAAGATAATGGAAAACCATTGAGTTTAGCAACAGCTATTGATATCCCTAGGGCATCATCAAATTTTCAGTTTTTTGCCAATGCGATAACACAATTTTCTTCAGAAGCTCATGAGAGTGTAGGGTTGGGAGCGATGAATTTTACCTTGCGTCAACCAATAGGAGTTGTGGGATGTATATCGCCATGGAATTTGCCTTTGTATTTGTTTACATGGAAAATAGCACCGGCTATAGCTGCGGGTAATTGTGTAGTCGCTAAGCCAAGTGAGGTAACACCAATGACAGCTTATTTATTGGGGGAAATTTGTAACGAGGCAGGTTTACCAAAAGGAGTGTTAAATATAGTACATGGATTAGGAGGAAGCGCAGGGCAGGCAATTGTTGAACACCCAAATATTAAAGCGATATCTTTTACAGGAGGAACTACAACAGGAGCTCATATTGCTAGAGTAGCAGCACCAATGTTTAAAAAATTGTCATTAGAATTAGGAGGTAAGAATCCGAATTTGATATTTGCGGATTGCGATTACGATAAGATGTTAGCAACAACAGTACGATCATCATTTGCAAACCAAGGTCAAATATGTTTATGTGGAAGTAGAATTTTAGTAGAAGAAACTATCTATGAGCAATTCAAAAAAGATTTTGTACAAAAAGTATCAGAATTAAAAGTTGGAAATCCGTTTGAAGAAAATACTAATATAGGAGCATTGGTTTCTAAACAGCATTTAGAAAAAGTAAAGTCTTATATAGACATAGCAGAACAAGAAGGAGGAACAATTTTATTTGGAGGAAATAAAGTTGAGGTAAAAGGAAGCGAAGAAGGATATTATTTACAACCGACAATAATAGAAGTAAAGGATAATCAATGTAAGTTAAATCAGGAAGAAATTTTCGGGCCAGTAGTTACCATTATGTCATTTAAAACGGAAGAAGAAGCGTTAGAATTAGCAAACGATGTAGTCTACGGATTGTCTGCAACTATGTGGACAAACAGCTTAAATAGAACCATGAAACTGTCAAAAGAATTACATTCAGGAATAGTTTGGGTAAATACATGGTTGTTACGGGATTTAAGAACGCCTTTTGGAGGACAAAAAGATAGTGGAGTAGGAAGAGAAGGAGGTTTTGAAGCACTACGGTTTTTTACAGAACCTAAAAATGTTTGTATAAAATATGAATAAAGAAATAAGGCAAAAAATTGTAACTGTTTGTGATGAAAAAATAGCAAAGAAAGGAGAAAATGTAGGATTGTCTTTTTATGCTTTTTTTAAAAATAAAAATGATAATCCAAAATTGTTAATGGAAGTAGCAACTTGGTGGATTCAAAAGCACCAATTAGATCACTTTGAAAAAGCAGTTAAAATAAAAACAATGATTCGTAATAACGATTAGAAATGAATTTAAATATAGATACTAAAAATGCCTTGGTTTGCGGAAGTACACAAGGAATAGGAAAAGCATCAGCAATACAGTTAGCAGAAGAAGGAGTAAATGTAACGTTGATTGCACGTAACGAGGAAAAGCTAAAAAAAGTTTTAGCAGAATTACCAAATAAGAATCAAAACCATACTTATATAGTTGCAGATTTTTCGAATCCAACAGAATTGAAAGAGAAAATAGAAGCATCAAATTTAGATTTTCATATTTTAGTAAATAACACAGGAGGGCCAGCAGGAGGACCAGTATTTAATGCACAGTTAGATGAGTTTGAAAGAGCATTTACACAGCATTTAAAATGTAATCATGTGTTGGTACAAGCATTGGTGCCTTTTATGAAAGAAACTGGTTATGGTAGAGTTATTAATGTAATATCAACTTCTGTTAAACAACCTTTAGATGGTTTAGGGGTGTCGAATACAATTAGAGGAGCAGTAGCAAATTGGTCAAAAACATTAGCAAATGAATTAGGGCAATTTGGTATTACAGTAAATAATGTATTACCAGGAGCAACAGGAACTGAACGTTTAAATGAAATTATAAATAATAAAGCGACTAAAACAGGAAAATCTGTGGAAGAAGTTGCAGAGACAATGAAAAACGCTTCCCCAGCAAAAAGATTTGCAAAACCAGAAGAAATTGCAAACGCTGTTGTCTTTTTAGCAAGTGAAAGAGCAAGTTTTATCAATGGAATTAACGTTCCTGTTGATGGAGGAAGAACAAAATCATTATAGATTTATAGAATCAAAAAATAAACAATCATGAGTAATTTAGTACAGCCTTTAAATTTTAAAAAGTGGATTGATGAAAACCGTCATTTATTAAAACCGCCAGTAGGAAATAAACAAGTGTGGGATAATGGTGAGTACATTGTTATGGTTGTTGGAGGTCCAAATAATAGAAAAGATTATCATTATAATGAAACACCAGAATTTTTCTACCAAGTAGAAGGGGATATGGTTTTAAAAATTATTGATGATAAAGGAGAAATGATAGATGTAGAAATAAATGAGGGGGATATTTATTTATTACCAGCAAAAGTACCACATTCACCACAACGAAAGGAAAATACAGTTGGGTTGGTAATAGAATACCCAAGAGCAGAAGGAATGATGGATGCATTAGAGTGGTATTGTGAAAAATGTAGTACACCATTGTATAGAGAAGAGTTTGCATTGGATAATATTGAAACGGATATGCCTATTATTTTCGATAAGTATTATTCAGATACCAAAAAGTGTACTTGCTCTAATTGTGGAACAGTAATGGAAGCTCCTAACAAAGTGAAATAATGTTAGAAGAGGCAAAAAAAAGCTTTTTAAAACAAGGTTTTATGAAAACCTTAGGAGCGAAAATTATTCATATTGAAAAAGGAGAAGTAAAAATTCAATGCAATAAGAATGATGGATTAACTCAGCAAAATGGTTTTTTTCATGCAGGAGTATTAACTAGTCTTATGGATGTTGCTTGTGGTTATGCTGCATTAACAGTAATGCCAAAAAACTCAGATGTATTATCAGTAGAGTTTAAAACAAATTTATTACGCCCAGCTACATCAGAAATAATAATAGCAACAGGAAAAGTTATAAAAGCCGGGAAGACATTAGTTTTTTGTGAAGCTAAGGTTGAAGATGAACAGGGTAAATTATACACAACTATGCAAGCTACAATGATTAGTATGCAAAAAAATAAAGCTAATTAAAAACAAAATGGAAAAACGAAAACTACGTATTAACGGACATTCACATTTATTACCATATCCAGAACAAATACCTGCTTTTATGAAAGAGAAGGAGATTTTTTGGGTTGATGATGAACGTAAGCATATGTTACAAAAAGGATGGAAACGACCTGTAACTGATTCTAGTTTTTTCTTAGATGAAAAATTAATGTGGATGGAGAAAAATAAATTGGACCATGCAGTGGTTTTAAATCTTTCTCAATTATACGGAAATGGATTGCGTTTAGAAGAAATGAAAAAAGCATTGCGTTTTCAAAATGATTTTAATGCTAAGGTGCAGCACGATCATCCAGATAAATTTACTTGTGGTTTCGTAGTACATCCAGGGTTTATTTATGGAGCTTTATATGAAATGGAGCGTTGTGTCGAAGAATTGGGGTTAAAAGTATTGTGTTTGCCAACTCACTTTATGGACTCAATAGGGCAATGGCGTTGTGTATTTGATAAAGAAAACGACCGTATTTTTGAGTTAGCAGATAAATATAAATTAGCTATAGAAATCCATCCATATGATGGAGATAAAATGATAAAGTTAGAGAATACAAACTGGCGTTTTCATTTAATTTGGATGTTGGCACAATGTGGAGACGCTTATCATTTTTATACATTGAATGGAATGCAAGAGCGTTTTCCAAATATTAGAACTTGCTTTGCACATGGAGGGCAGTTAGCACAAATGAATTTAGGGAGACGTATTCAAGGATTTGATGGGAGACCCGATTTATTCGAAGGAAAAACACATCCGCGAAAAGCAGTAGGGCATCCAAATATATTTTTCGATACACTAGTTCATGATACAGATTCATTAAAATTAATGATAGATCGTCAAGGGTCAAATCAAATAATTATGGGCTTAGATGATCCATATCCATTAGGTGAAATGGAGAGTGATGCGCAATCAAGTTATCCAGGGAAATTATTAGATTTAGCAATTGATAGAGATCTTATTAATCAAAAACAGTACGATGAGATTTGGGAAGACAATACGTTACGTTGGTTGTTTGGAGATGATGAAAAAGCAAAACAAGATTTAGTATCTAAAATATTGCAATAAATGAATGAAGTAACACAGTTTCATAACTTATCACACATCTGTATTTCGTTTATAGGAGCAGTGTTATTATTAGCTATTTATTATAACATAAGAAAACGTTTTAGAGCAGTATTGGAAGAAGGAAGCTCAATAAAAAGAGTTGATAGAGGTTTACTATATCTTAGTTTTGGAATGTTAGTTTGGGTACTTTCTGGTACTTGGGCTTTTATTGCTAATTACTTCTTATTTGATACAACAACAAGTTATCAAATAGGAGTAAATGTATTATCAACAATAAATAATTTATTTTGGTTACTGGCATTATATTACGTGTATGATGCACCAAAGTTTATTTATAGAAATGAAAAAAATGTAAAGATTATAGCTATAATAATTATTGCAGTTTTTACTTTAACATTAATACTTGCATCTGTAGTAGGTAATGAGATATTTTATGGAATAAAATTAGCTTCAGTACCAGATGTATTGCTCACAACATTTTTATGTTTTTTAATGGGAATTTCTTTTTACAGAACTTTTATGCATCGCGATTTAAAGTTGGTAGCTTTTATATCTATTATTGCTATAACATTACTGTTTGTTTCACAATTGTCTGATGTGTTTGTGAAATTAGATGATAATTTTACAAATCAATTAATTAGAATAATAGCAAAAACCTCTTTAGTATCTGTTTTTTTAGTTTTGGCAACAAGTTGGGTAATTCAATTAGCAAATACACCGAAGCCTAATGAAATGAGGATTCAGTTTTTAGATTGGTCTTTAATTCAGTTAACAATACCATCAAAAGGAATTATAAATGAAAAAATAGATTTTGGTTCTAAAACCACACAATATAAAAATTTATTAAACTTTGCTTATCGAAGAAAATATATGGATGCAGATAAGCAATCTATAATTGTAAACTCAGGAGGAGAAATTAAAAGTCAAACGTATTTAACTAGAATTATTGATAATTTAAATACTATTCTTAATTTAGATAATGATGAAAAATTAGAAAGGAAAGACTTGATTACCTTTATAGGGGAAAGTAAATATCGTTTACGAATTTTACCAGAGTATATAGTGTTTGATGAGGCACTAATAGAAGAGTGTAAAGAATTAATAGAATAACTTTTTAAAGTTACAAAAACTCACAAGTCTTTATTTTTTATCACAATTTAGTACAATGTTTCATAAAGTTTTAGTCTAAAAATATATTAGCTGAAATTTATATTATTTATGAAAACGTATACTTCAACAAACGATGTTTTTGGGCATCCAAAAGGATTATTGTATTTATTTTTTGCAGAGCTATGGGAGCGCTTTTCTTTTTATGGAATGCGAGCACTATTAGTGCTCTATATGACAAAGCATTTGCTGTTTTCAGATGAAATGTCTTTTGGTATTTATGCAGCATATATGTCATTGGTATATGTTACGCCTTTGATAGGGGGGGTACTTGCTGATAAAATTTTAGGATTTAGAAAAGCAATTATTTTAGGAGGGGTTTTAATGGTTCTAGGGCATTTCTTTTTAACTTTTGAGCATCCAGTATTTTTTTATAGTTCGTTATCATTAATAATAGTTGGAAATGGTTTTTTTAAACCAAACATATCATCTTTTGTTGGGAAGCTTTATAAAAAAGAGGATACAAGAAGAGATGCAGGTTTTACTATATTTTATATGGGGGTAAATATTGGTGGTGCTGTAGCTCCATTATTATGCGCATGGTTAGCTGAATCCTATGGGTGGCATTATGGATTTGTATTGGCAGGTATAGGAATGTTAATAGGATTGTTTGTTTTTAACAATGGGCTTAAGAATGAGATTTTTGAAGATCATGGTTTGGTGCCAAATGAAGAGTTATATAATAAAAAAAAATGGGGAATAAGATCTGGAGGATTAGTTACCATAGGAGCTTTTTTATCGGTACCTATTTTTGCTATAATAGTTCGTTATCATCAATTTGAACATTATTTAGTTTGGGTAGTATCATTATTTTTGATTTTATATTTAAGCTATATTTTAAAACAAGTAACTTTATCTGAGCGTAAAAAATTACTAGTAGCTGTATATTTTACAGTTTTGTATACATTATTCTCCGCTATTTTTGAGCAGGCTGGTAGTTCACTTACTCTTTTTGCTGATAGAAATGTAAATTTAGTAATAATGAATGCTGCGCAAACAAATAGTATAAATTCTGGATTTATAATATTGTTAGCGATACCATTTTCAATATTATGGACATTTTTGAATAGAATAAATAGAAATCCAAATTCAGTTGTTAAGTTTGGTTTAGGTTTGTTTTTTTTAGGTTTAGGTTTTGTTGTGTTTGGTTTGTCAGCTCAACAAGTAGATGAGTTTGCAAAAACACCAATGTTTTATTTAATTGCAGGAACTTTAGTGTATACGGTTGGTGAATTATTTCTATCTCCAATAGGATTGTCTAAAATGACAGAATTATCACCTGTAAAGTATATTGCATTTATTATGGGAGTTTGGTTTTCGGCAAATTTTTATGGGCATTTCTTTGCGGGGAAAATAGCAAAATTAACATCGGTTTCTAATGGAGAGTTGGGGGTGTTTTCAAAAGGTTTCTTTGGAAATGCAACAGAATTTATTACAGGTTTGCCAAGTAATACAATTATAGATAAAAGCGAGGCATTTCAGCAATTGTATAGTTATGTTTCGGTGTATGCAAATTTTGGAATTATAGCTTCCGCAATAGGGCTATTGGTAATAGCTTTTTCATTACCTATAAAAAGAATGATGAAAGAAATACATTAAGAAGAGTAATTTATAAAAAGAAAAACCTAAGATTAAATCTTAGGTTTTTCTTTTTATATGGTAATAACTTTTTATTTAAAAGTAGAAGAAATATTTATAGCAACATCATCCCATGTTTTAGAAACACCATCTTCGCCTTTGTGTAAATCTTTACAAGCTTCGTTTAAGGAAGCTAATGCTTTTTCAGCATTCCAATCTGTAATCTTCATGGTTCCAGTTAAGCTGAAATTTTTTCCATTTATACTATATTTAAAAGGAAGTTTTTTGGTAACTCCATTCATAGTTAAATTAGAATATCCAATAGAATCATTTTCTAATACTAACTTTCCAGAAAGTAATTCAGTTTTATCCATTACAGCAAAAAAGAATTTTTTAATTTTAAAATCCCTACTAGTATCTTTAGTAAAAATACTACTTACTGGGATAGAAAATTCAGCATTGTTAATAGCTTCTTTAATAGTGTTTCCTTCTCCGTTTGCTGTAATGTTTACTTTTTGAAACTGGCCATTAACAGGTTTTTTACTTGTAGTTTTGTATGCAGTCCAATTTATTTTACTATCAGCATCTTGTAAAATAAAAGCAGCTTTTTTTTCTACTTTTACTTCTTGTTTTGTTGGTATTTCTTTTTTAGCTTCTGATTTACACGATAAGATACTACCTACTGCAGCACATATTAATAATGATGAAATAATTTTTTTCATGTGGATTGTTTATTTAATAATTGAATTGACTAGGTTGATGTATTCTTGTTTAGCCTCATCTTCACTCATTCCTTTTAATTGCATCCAGGCATTAAATTTAAAAGCATTTTTTAAATCAGCATTAGCATTAAAAGAAAATTGATCTCCTTTTACAGCTTGTTTGTAATATGCATACAATTTAAGCATAACATCAGGAGGAAGTTTTTCTTGCATACTTGACGCTTTCTCGTAAGCTTTATTAAATTTTATATCTAAATCATTTATCATGAAGGATAATAAGGTATATAATTACATTATATAATGTATATACAAATATACGAAGGGAGCAAGAAAAAACAAGCTATCAAGTCTATCTAATAACCCACCATGCCCAGGCATAATTGTACCACTATCTTTTACTTTTGCCTGTCTTTTAAATTTAGATTCAACTAAATCACCTAGAGAACCAAAAATAGAAACAATAATTGCTATAATAATCCAATCCAAAATTGAAAAAACATTTGAGAATTTAGCAATTAAAAAGCCAGCAAAAACAGAAAATATTAAGCCACCAATAAAACCTTCTATAGTTTTTTTTGGAGATACAGATTTGAATAACTTATGTTTTCCAAAATTTTTACCAACTAAATAAGCAAAGCTATCATTAGTCCAAATAATTAAAATTATATAGATAATTATGTTTGGAACATAGCTGTTGTTTATAAAAGGTAGTTTTATTAAAAAGAAAAAAGGTAATACTAGATAAATAATGTGCATTAATAATTTTTCACCAAAACTATTATATTTTATAGGTTTAGTACTAATAAGTAAATAAAGTAACCAGAACAACCCAATTAAAGAAAAAGCAATTAAAGGACTTGTATAAAAAAAAGTTATTTTTGTTATTGACAAGAATATAATTGCAATTAAGAATACATAAGGAATTAAGTTTTTTAGTTTTATGATTTTTGAAAATTCATAAATGCAAACACTCGCAAAAATGGCAAGTAATCCTATGTATGTTTCTGCTGAAAATAAAATAGCAGAAATAAAAATTATAGCATAAACAAGTGCAGAAATACTTCTTGTTATAAGGTTGGACATATCTATATCTTAAAGGTCTTCAAAGAGCAGCAAATATAAGTTTTTTGAGTTACTATTTCCGTAACTTAAAAAACTATCGTCTTCAATATCTATTTTGTAATTTGTAGTTGAACTAATGTTGGTAGGGATGTTACCACTGAAGTGAGTTTTTATTCCAGTTAAACCTTCGCCCATATTTTTTACCAATTGACTAGTTGTTGCATAAACAATAAAATGCTTTGAATGGGAAGATAATTTAGCACTTCCTAATTGGTTGGAAGAAAATAAAATATCGCCTTTGTTGGCTATTAAATGTTCACAAGAAGTGAAAAAAGGAGTCGTTTCAGAAGAATGCTTTTGTATATTAATATCAATATTCTCAACAATTTTCACTAAATCAAAATCAGTACAAGTAATTTTATTCCAATTATTTTCTTGTAAAATATGTTTTAAATTATTTGACACTTCATTAATTGATGTACAGTATAAAAACTTTCCTCCTTTATTAATAAAATTGTGTACGAATGAATCATCTAGAGAAAGATTAACTTCTTGCTCGTTAATCTTTTTTTCTCTAGATGATTCTGTATATGATTTAAATAATTTCTTAAAAAAACTCATTAAAATAAAAACTATTCTTCAGTTATTGTGTCAGCTTTATCTTTAGCGTCATTTTTTTCAAATGGTCTTTCACCGAATGCTTTTACTAAATCAGCTTTAAAAATCACTTCTTTTTCAAGTAATAATTCAGCAAGTAAAGTAAGTTTGTCTTTATGTTGTTCTAAAATATCAATAGCTCTTTGATATTGTCCTTCAATTATTTTTGAAATCTCTTCATCAATAGTTTTGGCAGTATCATCACTATATGGCTTAACAAATGAATCATTTCCAGATGAATCATAATAAGTAATATTCCCAACTTTGTCGTTTAAACCATAAACGGTAACCATTGCACGAGCTTGTTTTGTTACTTTTTCTAAGTCACTTAAAGCTCCAGTAGATATCTTATTAAACATTAACTTTTCAGCAGCTCTACCCCCCATAGTAGCACACATTTCATCAAGCATTTGTTCAGTTTGAACAATTTTCCTTTCTTCAGGTAAATACCAAGCAGCACCTAATGATTGTCCTCTTGGAACAATAGTAACTTTTACTAATGGAGCCGCATGCTCTAGCATCCAACTAACAGTTGCATGACCTGCTTCGTGAAAAGCAATTACTTTCTTTTCTTTAGGTGTAATAACTTTATTTTTCTTTTCTAAACCACCAACAATTCTATCAACAGCATCTAAGAAATCTTGATGTTCTATAGCTTCTTTATTGTTTCTTGCGGCAATTAAAGCAGCTTCATTACATAAGTTAGCAATATCAGCTCCAGAAAATCCAGGAGTTTGTTGAGCTAAGAATTCTAAATTAGAATTTTCAGCTAATTTTAAAGGTTTAATATGTACTTCGAAAATTTCTCTACGCTCATGTAAATCTGGAAGGTCCACATAAATTTGACGATCAAAACGACCAGCACGCATTAATGCTTTATCTAATACATCTGCACGGTTAGTCGCTGCTAATACAATAACATTTGTATCAGTACCAAAACCATCCATTTCAGTTAATAATTGATTTAACGTGTTTTCACGTTCATCATTACCACCTGTCATACTATTTTTTCCTCTGGCACGACCAATAGCGTCAATCTCATCAATAAATATAATCGAAGGAGATTTTTGTTGTGCTTGTTTAAATAAATCTCTAACACGAGAAGCTCCAACACCAACAAACATTTCAACAAAATCAGAACCTGATAAAGAGAAAAAAGGAACACCAGCTTCACCAGCTACAGCTTTAGCTAATAAAGTTTTACCAGTACCAGGAGGTCCTACTAATAAGGCTCCTTTAGGTATTTTACCACCTAATTTAGTATACTTTTCTGGAGTTTTTAAGAAATCAACAATTTCTTGAACTTCTTCTTTAGCTCCTTCTAAACCTGCAACATTTTTAAAAGTGGTTTTAACTTTAGTATCCTGATCAAAAAGTTTTGCTTTAGATTTTCCAATGTTGAATATTTGTCCGCCACCAGAGCCACCAGCACCACCACCAGACATTCTTTTCATAAAGAATAACCAAATAGCAATTAATAGGATAAAAGGAAGGAAACCGATGATTCCATCAATCAGACTAGTTTTTTCCTCATTATCTTTATCAAAATCAAGCGAATATTCTTTTTTAGCTTTATCAATCTCATTCTCAAAATTTTGTAAATCACCAAAATTGTATGAATACAAAGGAGACCCTTTTCTATAAAAAGGAGATTCCGTTAGTTTTTTATGTTCTTCTTTTTTTTCAGCTTCAGGTTTTAAGAATATTTGAGCTATGTTATTATTTTCAACAATAATCTCTAGAATGTCGTTTGCTTTTAAAATTTTTGTAAACTCATTTTTAGAGATCTTTTTAGATCCTAAATCGCCAGAACTAAAAAAACTTATTCCTAATAGAATAACTAATATCGGTATGTATAACCAAAATGAATTAAAAGTAAATTTTGGTGTGTTTTTTTTCTTTTCACTCATAAAATAAGGTGTCTAAATTTGTTAGCAATTATGCTGGGTTAATTTCAGTAATCTTTGCATCTCCCCAAAGACTTTCAATATCATAGTAATCACGCACTTGTTTTTGAAAAATATGAACAACAACATTTACATAATCCATTAGAACCCATTCAGCGTTACCTTGTCCTTCAATATGCCAAGGTTTATCTTTAAGTTCTTTACTTACTAATTTTTGTATAGAACCAGAAATGGCGTTAATTTGTGTGTTAGAATTTCCTGAACATACAACAAAATAATCGCAAACAGTGTTTTCTATTTCTCTTAAATCTAGTAGTTGGATGTCTTCTCCTTTTACATCATCAATCCCCTTTATAATCACAGAGATTAAATCGTCTGTGCTTGCTTGTTTTTTTGTCATCAAAAAAAATTAAGTTTTAGCAAAGTTATTATTTTTTTGCGAGTAATTTATGTAATATTGATACTTGTTTTACTTGCAAAACTTATATGAAAATAATCAAACTTGATGCCATCGATTCTACCAATTCTTTTTTGAAAGATATGGCAGTAAATTCTAGTATTGAAGATTTTACGATTGTGGTTGCTGAAAATCAAACTTCGGGTAGAGGGCAAATGAATTCGAAGTGGAAGGTTGAGTCGGGTAAGAGCTTGACTTTTAGTGTTTTTTGTGAATGGGAAGAGTTGTTGGTTACCGATCAAAAAAGCTTAAATTTTAGTGTAGCATTAAGTGTTTTTGACGCATTAAATAGCTTGGGTTTAACAGGTTTATCTATAAAATGGCCTAACGACATTCTGTCAGGAAATAAAAAAATAGCAGGCATACTTATTGAAAATGCTTTAAAAACAAACAAAATTAATTCTTCTATTATAGGAATTGGGATAAATGTAAATCAAGATATTTTCCCTGTTGATTTGCCCAACGCTTCATCACTAAAAGTAATTTTAAATAAAGAAATTGATTTAGATTTCTTGTTAGATAAAGTAATTGTAAATCTGAAAGAGAAAATAGAGATTTTGAGAAGAAAGGATTATTCTTTTTTAGAAAAAAAGTATTTAGAAGTGTTGTATAAAAAAAATGTTCCGTCTATGTTTAAAAACAAACAGAACATTTTATTTATGGGTAAAATAATTGGAGTATCAAATAATGGAAAGCTCCAAATAGAATTAGAAAATGAAACTGTAAAAGAGTTTGATCTTAAAGAAGTTTCGTTTGCTTAATTTATATTTTAGAAATATTTTCAGTTAGCGTTTCTATAAATTTAGTTAATGGTTTTTTAACCATCATTGCCATCATAGGATTAAAGTCGCCATTAAATTTTAATATAACATCTGTTTCGTTTTCAGAAATTTCGTTAATATCAGAAGATAAAGTAAAAGGTAATTTACTACTTGCAGCTCCTAAAGTAATATTAGTATATTCTGTTTTTTCTTTCATAACTAATCTTATTTCTGGCATTCCTTTTAAACCAAAAATAAAACTATCACCATCAACTTCAAATTTTTGAGTATTTTCTGGCATTAATTGTTCAAAGTTTTCAAGTTTCGAAAAAAAATCAAAAACATCTTTAGCCGATTTTTTTACTGTTACTTTATTTCCTTCAATATTCATGTTTTATTATTTTATTATTCTTGTTTCCATTCGCTAGGTCCAACTCTCCAGTCTTCTAACATTCTTAATTCTTCACTAGTAATATACTTGCTGTCTAATGCTTGCTCAAGTAAATATTCATAATTACTTAATGTAGTTAGTTCAACATTTGCTTCCTTAAAGTTATCAGTAGCAATAGTAAATCCATAAGAAAAAATAGCAATCATTCCTTTAACGTTAGCATGAGCCTCCTTTAAAGCTGTAACAGCATTTAAACTACTTTTACCTGTACTGATTAAATCTTCAATTACTACAACATTCTGACCACTTTCTAAATGCCCTTCTATTTGATTTTTTCGTCCATGTTTTTTAGGCTCAGGTCGAACATATATAAAAGGAACACCTAATTCTTGGGCAACGAGTATACCAATAGCTATAGCTCCAGTTGCTACCCCAGCAATTACATCAGGTTTACCATGTTTCTCTTCTACTAATTTTGCAATTTCTTCTTTTAAAAAGTTTCTAACTGGAGGATAAGATAATGTAACTCGATTGTCACAGTAAATTGGTGATTTCCAGCCAGAAGCCCACGTAAACGGTTCGTGCGGGCTCAATTTTATTGCCTTTATTTGTAAAAGAAGTTCAGCTGTTTTTTTTGCCGTATCTTTGTTAAAATCCATATCGCAAATGTATAAAGTTTTTGTTAATGACAAGCCAATAATTTTTACAACTTCAACAAAAAATGAAGAAAATTATACTGTTTATATTTACAAGAACACAATTTTAGATGAACTTATTTACAAATTAAAGCTTGGTAAATTAAAAGGGGTTTACTTATATACACCTAATTTAATAGAAGATTGGGAGGCGTTTAGAATAAAGTTTAAAGTGATGATTGCTGCAGGAGGTTTAGTTCTAAATGATAAAAAAGAAGTACTATTTATTTATAGAGGTAATAAATGGGACTTACCTAAAGGGCGAATAGAAAAAGGAGAAAAAATAGAAGAAACAGCAATTAGGGAAGTAAAGGAAGAATGTGGTATTTCTAACTTAAAAATTATAAAAAAGCTAACAAATACATATCATTTATTTGTTCAAAAAGGAGAACATAGATTGAAAGAAACACATTGGTATTTAATGAATTCGACTTACAAAGGGAAGTTGACACCTCAATTAGAAGAAGGTATAATTAAGGTAGTATTTAAAAATACTCAAGATACAATTAAAGCTCTAGAAAATACTTATTACAATATTAAATTGGTTTTTAACCACTATAAAAAAATGATTAATTAATGACACTATGTCATTGTCGGTAGACTTTTTTAATACTTTTTCTGCCAAAACAAAAACAAAAACTTATTGGCATACACTTTGACTATATGTACTCGTAAAATTGAATTAAAAATTTATAAAGATAAATAACAATTATGAGTAAAATTATAGGTATTGATTTAGGAACTACCAACTCATGTGTTTCTGTAATGGAAGGAAATGAGCCAGTAGTAATTCCTAATGCTGAAGGAAAGAGAACTACACCATCTATTGTAGCTTTTGTTGAAGGTGGAGAGCGTAAAGTTGGAGACCCAGCTAAAAGACAGGCTGTTACTAACCCAACAAAAACAGTTTATTCTATTAAACGTTTTATGGGGAATAAATTTTCTGAATCATCTAAAGAAGCAGGAAGAGTTCCTTATAAAGTTGTAAAAGGAGATAATGATACACCTCGTGTAGATATTGATGGTCGTTTATATACACCTCAAGAAATTTCTGCAATGGTATTACAGAAAATGAAGAAAACTGCTGAAGACTATTTAGGTCAAGATGTAGCAGAAGCTGTAATTACAGTTCCAGCATATTTTAATGATGCACAAAGACAAGCTACGAAAGAAGCAGGTGAGATTGCAGGATTAAAAGTACGTCGTATTATAAACGAGCCAACTGCAGCAGCATTAGCATACGGATTAGATAAATCTCATGACGATAAGAAAATTGTAGTTTTCGATTTTGGTGGAGGTACGCATGATGTTTCTATCTTAGAATTAGGAGACGGAGTATTTGAAGTATTAGCTACTGATGGTGATACACACTTAGGAGGAGATGATGTTGATGAAAAATTAATCAACTGGTTAGCTGAAGAGTTTCAAGCTGAAGAAAATATGGACTTACGTAAAGATCCAATGGCTTTACAACGTTTAAAAGAAGCAGCTGAGAAAGCAAAGATTGAATTGTCTAGTACAACTTCAACAGAAATAAACTTACCATATATTACAGCTACAGCTTCAGGACCAAAGCACTTAGTTAGAACAATGACTAGAGCTAAATTTGAAGCATTAATTGATGATTTAGTAAAAAGAACTATTGAGCCTTGTGCTACAGCTTTAAAAAATGCAGATTTATCAATCGATGAAATCGATGAAATCGTATTAGTAGGTGGTTCTACTCGTATTCCTGCAATTCAAGAAGCAGTTGAAAAATTCTTTGGAAAATCACCAAGTAAAGGAGTAAATCCTGATGAAGTAGTTTCTTTAGGAGCTGCAATTCAAGGAGGAGTTTTAACTGGAGATGTAAAAGACGTATTATTATTAGATGTTACGCCTTTATCATTAGGAATTGAAACTATGGGGAACGTATTTACAAAGTTAATCGATGCAAATACAACAATTCCTACAAAGAAATCTCAAGTATTTTCTACAGCAGTAGACAATCAGCCATCAGTAGATATTCACGTTTTACAAGGTGAAAGAGCAATGGCAGCAGATAATAATACAATTGGTCGTTTCCAATTAACAGATATTCCACCAGCACAAAGAGGAGTTCCTCAAATTGAAGTAACTTTTGATATTGATGCAAACGGAATTATTAAAGTTTCTGCAGCTGATAAAGCAACAGGAAAATCTCAAGATATTCGTATCGAAGCTTCTTCTGGTTTATCTGATGAAGAAATAGAGAAAATGAAAGCTGAGGCAGAAGCAAATGCAGATGCAGATGCAAAGGCTAAAGAGACTGCTGAGAAAATTAATGGAGCTGATTCTATGATTTTCCAAACAGAAAAACAATTAAAAGAATTTGGAGATAAATTATCAGATGATAAGAAAGGTCCAATCGAAGCTGCTTTAGTAGAATTAAAAGCTGCTCATGAATCTAAAGACTTAGCACAAATTGACGCAGCTATGGAAAAGATTAATGAAGCTTGGAAAGTAGCGTCTGAGGAAATGTATGCAGCACAGCAACAAGCAGGTGGTGATGCAGGAGCTCAACAACAAGGTCAGCCAGAAGCAGATGCTCAAGGAGACAATGTTGAAGATGTTGACTTCGAAGAAGTGAAGTAAAGTTTAAATTACATACACATTATATAAAAGAGATTGTTCTATTAGGACAATCTCTTTTTTTTGAAAGATAGAAAAGGTGTTTTCGGAAAGAATATAATAGCATTCGGAAAGAATATAGATAATAACGGTTAAAAAAAATATTCATTCGCTGTTTGTTGTATACGCAATTATAATTCCTTTAAATGATATTGCTAGTTGGAAATTAAAACATTTTATTTTTTTCGTTTATAGTATAACTTAAAAATGTAGCTTTGGATTATTATGAATAAAATTACGCTATACTTATATTTTATCTTATTGTTTTCTAGTACTGTTATGCTTTCTCAGCATCCAGTTTTTGAGCATTTGACAGAAAAAGATGGGCTTCCTGATATTGAATTTTATGGAGCTTTAGAAGATAATGAAGGATTTATTTGGTTAGCGGCTGATAAAGGACTTTTTCGTTATGACGGAAAGGATTTTAAAAACTATACGCACCCAGAGAAAAGAGGTTTGTCAGTATTTGGATTAAAATTGGACTCTAAAGGAAGAATTTGGTGTAATAATATATCAGGACAATATTTTTTTATAGAAAATGACCAGTTAAATTTATTTACAGATATAGAAGAATATGCAAGAGGACAATTAGCAAGTTTCCTTTTTTATAAGAATAGTTTAATAGCTTCCAATTTAGGTTATATAGCTAAGATTGATGTAGAAACAAAAGAAAAGAAAATATTTAGAGATAGTATAGATGTAGTTACTTCTGTTTTTAAAAGTAATGATTCTTTGTTTTTTTTAAGTAAAGATTATTTTAAACATAGTATTACAGGAAATAAATTTATAAATAAGCTTCCTCTTGGGAATAATATCTCTATTGAGGGAGAAACAAATTATTTTACTCATAAAAATAAAGAGTTTGTGTATTCTTTTAATTATCAAGCTGATGGTGTAAATGTAGAAAGACCGTCAATTTTGATGAAACATGGTAATGCTTTTAAGAAAATAGTGTTACCAAACATTTTAAGAGGTAATACAATAATAAAAAGTTTTTATGATGCTGGCAATGAGTTTTGGTTTGGAACGAATAAAGGAGTAATAATTTGTGAATATAAAAAAGGTGAATTTCTTTATAAAAAAACAAATTTTAAAGGGAAGTATATTACTAGTTTTTTAAAAGATAGATATAATAATTACTGGTATACCACTCTCAGGAATGGTGTTTTTATAGTGCCAAATTCTTATCTGAATAAATATGAATTAGAGGAATATCGACAGAATATAAGCGCTATGGATAAGGTAGGTGAGAACACTATATTGTTTGGAGCTACTAATGGGAATATTGGTGTTATAGATATTAAACAAAGGAAGTTTAAGAATTTTGATTTAGAAGATAAAGAAAAAGTATTTGCGATTATAGGATTATCTGATGAATTAGCTTTAATAAGTTTTGGGACATATTGTTATATTTTTAATATAAAAACTGAAGTATGTAGAAAAATCTTTATAAATGGTAATGTAAAAGACTTTTCATTAATAGATAAAGATAAGGTAGTAATGGCAGCATATTCTTCGGCAGCTATTGTATCGGTAAATACTCAAGAAGAAATTAAAAGAATAGGATTTAAAAGATCGTATTCGACATATTATAGCAAAAAAAGTAAAAAAATTTATGTTGGATATGTGTATGGGGTAAATGAATATGATAGTAAATTTAAAAGTAAACCAATAACTTATAAAAATAGACCAATTTTTGCAGTCGATATTGATGAAACAAATAATGGTGTAGTTTGGTTTTCTACGTTTAAAGATGGTATAATTGGTTTGAAAGAAGACGGAACCATGATTAATTATAGAAAAAAGAACGGTTTGCTCTCTAATTTAACAAGTGTTATAAAAAGTGATGGAGACTTTTTATGGGTATCTACAAATAAAGGGGTACAGGTGTTAAATACAATAACAGGTAAGTTTAGAAATTTAACCAAAAGACATGGTTTAAATTCTTTTAATATTTCCGATATATCAATTTTTGATGAAACAGTATTTTTAAGCTCTAATAAAGGCGTTTTTCAGGTAGATAAAGAAAAGGTATTTACAAATAGCATACTTTTAGATTTTTATTTTACAAAAATTTTAGTTGAAGATAAATCAGTTTCCATAGAAAAAAGTTACAAACTAGAATCTAATACAAAAAAAATTGAATTTAATTTCCATACCAACGGATTTTTAGCTGAAGATAATATTGAATATAAATATCGATTATTAGGAGCCTCAAAAGAATGGAACTCTGTATCTAAAGGAATAAATCAGGTGACTTTTAATAATTTAGCAGCAGGAACTTATGCTTTTCAAATTAAAGCTGTACAAATAAACGGAAAGGAAGAGACGGCTATAAAAACTATAGAATTAAATATAAAACCACCTTTTTATAAAGAGTGGTGGTTTGTATTAAGTGTAATCACCTCCTTATTCGTTGTAATTTGGTTTAGATTCAATGCGAGGTTAAAAACATTAAAAAGAAATCAAGAAGAAACCTTAGATAAAGAGAGAATGCAAAAGCAATTAGTCTCATCAAAATTAGAGAGTTTGCAATCTCAAATGAATCCACATTTTACATTTAATGCCTTAAATTCAATTCAAAATTTAGTATTAAAAGGAGATAAGTATGAAGCGTATGATTATTTAACAAAGTTCTCTCTTTTAATAAGAGAAAATTTAAATATGAGTAAGAAAAGCTTTGTTCAATTTGATGAAGAATTACAATTGTTAAAGAAATATTTAGAGCTAGAAAAATTACGTTTTAGAGAAGAATTTTCTTATGAAATTATAGGTAGTGAAGATGTTGGAGATATAAAAATACCTACTATGATTATTCAGCCTTATATAGAGAATGCATTAAAACATGGACTGTTGCATAAGGAAGGAAATGATAAAAAGGTGGTTATAGAGTTTAAACAAGAAGATGTTTTAAAATGTATAATTACGGATAATGGTATAGGAATAGAAGCTTCTAAAAAAATAAAAATTCAAAATAAAGTAACTAGAGAATCTTTTTCAACGAAGGCGATAGAAGATAAGCTTATTTTCTTAAAAGAATATTATAAGGTAGATATAGGAGTGTGTTTTGAAAAGGTAGAAGAAGGTACAAGAGTTGTTATTAAACTTCCTTATACCATAGCTTTATAAAGTTATTGGGAAGTAAGTTTTATATGTTAGGAAGAAGTTTCTAGATAAAGAAAACTAAAAAAATAAATTTAACAAAACCTATAAAAAAACTAGGAGTTATTGATAAATGAGATCTGTAATAAATAAAATATTTGATATAGGTTTATTACCAACTAATGAAGTAAAAGAAAATAAAAAGATAAAACTTTTAAATATTTTTTGTTTCACATGGTCAATCTTGATAATTGTAATAACAGTTTTCGATATTATTTTTAACAGAGAATTAGAGGGGAGTTTAATAATGCATGGAATTTCTTATGCATTAATTACTACTATTTTTATTTTTCAATACAAACGGTTGTACATACTGGCTAGAGTTTTATTTATAAGCTCTATAATTGGGGTAACTTATGTTTTTGCAAATTATACTACACCTTTAAGTTTAATTGAAAATTTTTATTTTATATATCCATTAATAGGATTAATATTAATAGATAAAAAATGGATTAATATTAGTATTCTTATTGTATGCTTCCTTTTATATTTTGTACCCAATATATATTATGGACATTACCCTAATAATACAATTTTACCAGTATTGGTATTCTCAGTATTTGTAGCAGCATATGTAATTTTAAATTATTCAGATAATTTGAATAAGAAGCATGAAAAAGAATTGTTGTTAAGTAAAGAGAAGTTAGAGCAAGCTTATTTAGAATTAGAAGAACGAAAGAAAAGTGAATTAGCGAGCTTGCAATTAAAAGCGCTAAAAGCACAAATGAATCCACATTTTTTATTCAATACAATAAATTCAATACAAAGTTTAATTCTAACAGGAGAAAAAGAAGAAGCTTATAAATATTTAACAAAGTTTTCTTTATTAATGAGAGAAAGCATAAAAACAAGTGAAATGAGTTTTGTTGATTTTAGTATTGAGTTGTCAATGTTGGAAAAATATTTAGAACTTGAGAAATTACGCTTTAAAAAAGATTTTGAATATGAAATAAAAGGAGAGAAAAACATTGAAAGAATAAAAATACCATCAGCAGTAATACAACCATTCGTAGAAAACGCAATTCGTTATGGGTTGTTACATAAAACTAAAGGAGAAAAAAGAATAGTCATAGAGTTTTATCAAGAAGAGGTATTTGTCTGTTCAATAATTGATAATGGAATAGGGATTGAAGCTTCAAAACAAATAAATACATTAAATAGAAAATTAAGTTCAGAAGACTCTTCAATAAAAGCTATAGAGAATAGGTTGCAGCTATTAAAAGAGTTTTATAAAACAGACATAGGTGTGGTTTATGAAAAAGTAAAAGAAGGAACAAAAGTGGTGGTTAAAATACCTTATGTAAATTAAGATGACAAAGATACAAGCAGTAATAGTAGATGATGAATTAAATGCAAGAGAGAATTTAAAATATTTGTTAAATGCTTTTTGTAAAGAAGTAGAAGTGGTTTCTGAAGCTTCAAATGTAGATGAAGCAGTAATAGAGATAAAAAAAAATAAACCACAACTGGTGTTTTTAGATATAGAAATGCCAAGAAAAAATGGATTTCAATTATTAGAAGAATTTGAAAATATAAACTTCCAAATTATTTTTATAACAGCTTATGATGTGTATGCAATAAAAGCATTTGAAGTAGCAGCAATAGATTATTTACTAAAACCAATAGATATAGAAAGGTTAAAGGAATCTGTAAAAAAAGCAAAAAGTACAATTGGGAATTTAGGTTTTTCAAATACAAATTTAGAAGTATTAAAAAGTAATAAAAAGAAATTACAGAGAATAGCAATTCCATACAAAACAGATTATGCTATAATAAATATAGATGATATTTTATGTATTGAAGCTGATAGAATGTATTCAATTATATATACTAGTAATCAAAAAAAATATGTGGTAGCCAAAAAACTAAGTTATTATCAGAAATTATTATGTGTAGATAATGAATTTACTAGAGTTCATCGTTCGTGGATCGTAAACTTAGATCAAGTAGATATGTATTCAAAAAAAGAAAAAGAAGTAAAATTAAAAACAGATTTTAAAATACCAATTAGTAAAAGTTACAAAGAGCATTTTGAAGAACTTTTTTGTTCTTAGAAAAAATAACAAAAACCATCTATAAATTATAGATGGTTTTTCTTTTTGATAAAATAATGGTATAGAGTGTTTATAAGAAGAAAAACAGTTACAAATAGAGTCTGATAAAAAGAAAAGGTATGTTGTAAGGTATTCATAATTAGTTATGTGAAGGCTTTTTTGTTTTGTGAAAATTTCTTTTCGGAAAAGAAAATAGTTCATTCGGAAGTAATTTTAGACTATATCTTTAAAACTAAACTTTATTTGCCTCAAGATAATTTTTTAAAAAAAACAGGGGCTAAAAATGAAAAAATATACTTCAATACTATTAATGTTTCTGGCAGTTATATGTCAAGCACAAGAGAATCAAAATAAAATATTAGCAGCTTTTCAATCGGGTAAGTACACCGTTTTTAAGGTTGAAAAAGTATCGTATAAAAAATATAAAATGGTCAAGGTTAAAAAACAATGGCCAATAACATTTACAAAATCAGGGGAAGATGTTTCAAATGTTCTTGTAAAAAGAGCTGGGATCTTAGATGAGAATTTTAAGCCAGATGTACCAGGACATCCTGCATATTTTAATTTTTCAACATATCGTTTAACGTTTATCAATGGAATAGGAGTTTACTATAGTTGGAATGGAAAAGAGGAAGCAACTACAAAATATGTATTCTCTAAGAATGGCAGTTTGTCTAAAAAATATGAAGAACTGAATAAGATTGTAGAAAATTATTCAAAAGCAGTATTTAAAAATCAAACCAATGCAAGAGCAAATGTGCAAGAGCAAAAAGCAGTATTGGCAGAAGGCGAAAGGAAGAAAAATTCATTACAAGATAAACAAGTAAGTAGTGTAGAAATTAAGTTAGTCAATACACCAAAAAAAGTAGCACATTTTTCAGAAGCAATAAAGTATGGAGTGGTAGCAACTCTTAAAAATGGAAGTAAACTTTCAACAAAAAATTTAGGAGGTAAAATTCCATGGAGTGATTTTAAATTGACTCATAAAGGATGTAGTAATACTATAGATGAGGTTAGAGTAGATGAAGATGCAAAATCGTTAAAAAACGACAGAGTTACATTACAAATAGTATCTAAATACCATCCTCAATTAAAAGCAACAAAACATATAAATACAACAAATAATCTTTCTATACAGGTAAATCAACAAGGTTTTTGGGGGCATGAACGTCATAAGTATGTAACAGTTTTTCAAGGAAAGAATGGGCAACATGCTGGAAGAGGAGATAATTTAACTATAAAAGTAAAAACGGTAAATCATAAGCAAACTGGAGTTAAATTAAATAAAATAGACATTTATAATACCTCGAAAAAGAAGCATGTAGCAAGATATAAATTAACAACAAATACGAAGTTAATTGTAAACAATAAAGGAGGAAGAGGTATGAATGGAGATGAAGGACGTAAAAGTTCTCCAAATGGAGGAAACGGAGGAGATGGAGGAGCTGGAGGAAATATTTTATTAATAAAAGATCCATCAGTAACAAAATTAAACATAGAGCTTAACAACCAAGGAGGAGATGGTGGAAATGGAGGAGCGCCTAAATATTCAAGTGCAAGTAGAGGTAGAAATGGAGTAAGAGGAGATAATGGAAGAATAACAAAACAAGTAAAATCAATAAAATTAAATTTTTAACTAAACTAAAAATCAAATTAAAATGAGAAAACAAGTAATACTAACATGTGCATTAAGTGCGATAATGTTTTTAGGGGGAGCTACTGAAACAAATGCACAATTTAAAAGCTTAATAAAAAAAGTAACATCTAAAAAAAGTTCAAAAAGAGGATCAAAATCTTCAGGGTCATCATCTGGAACTTTTGGATATTTAAATAGTGTAAACGATGAACTTGGTATGAGTGGAGAGTACCATGGTTTAAAAGATAAGAAAGCTTTTGGTTTTAAATTTGTAAAAGAGGATCAAGGGAAAGTTGTAAACCAACTACAATATTGGGAGAAAAAGCAAGAAGACCCTCAGTTAAAAATGAACTTTAAAGAAAGTTATTTTAGAAAAAAACAAGTAAAAATGTTTTTTGTATGGATGTCATCTTCAGCAAAATCATATATAGAAGTTTTTGAAGTAGCACCAGGAGTTTTAGCACAAACGCAACAAACGGATAGAAGTATAAATAGTTATGAAGAATCAGTGCCATTAGATTCAAAAAGAACAGTAATAGAAGTAATGGCAAAAAATAAAGCTGATTTAGATACTTGGGATATTGAAACAGCACAAGCTAAAGTAGATATGATAATAAGTGATTTAAACTCGCTTAAAATGGCAAAGACGAAAAAGAAATTAATGCGTTTCGATTCGTATAAAAATTATCATGGAAAAGTAGCTTTTGCAAAAGGAACTAACTATTTAAGAAGTTCAAAATCAAATCAACCAGTAGAGAAAGTAGCTAATTTTATTACAAAACAAGAGTTAGGTTCAACAGTTGCATTTAAGCCTTATTTCGATCAGCCATTATCGGTTTCTCATCCAGGTTCATGGTTTAATATTACGTATGAAATGGCAGGTAAGAAAACTGGTAGAGAGGAGTTGAGAAAAACAAGTACAAAGTTTTCTAAAAACATTCCACAGTTAGATAAGTACAAAAACGATTTCTATTTCTTTTATCCAAAAGTAACTATAAACCGTTCAAATAATATTGCTGATTATGCTTTCTTAGAGTTATTAAGACAAACGCAAGACGATTTAAAAGAAGGACAAACTTATGATTTAAAAGTTACCGTTTGGGCTTTTAAAGATGGTCAAAACATAGATCCAGTAGCAACAGGAACTATACAATTAGAATATACAGCAAATACTGAAAAACTATTATTGGATCCAGTTAAGGGGTGGATTACAGTTTTAGAGGATTATTTAGATGAATAAAATCCTATTTTTTGATTATTCTAAACCGAATTGTTTTTTACAATTCGGTTTTCTTAATTCTTAATTAAAAAAATATTTTATAAACTTGATTAAGTTTGTTTGTTTTTAAAAGTCATTGATAGTACATCAATGGCTTTTGTTATTTTTGAATTATGAAAATATATCAAAAAGAAATTCAATTACCTGAGTTTAAAAGAGGCTATCATATTATTACAAATATTTTAGTAGAAGCTGTACCTGAATTACAAACTATAGCCATAGGTCAATTTCAAGCATTTATAAAACATACTTCTGCAAGTTTAACGATAAACGAAAATGCAGACCCTACGGTAAGAGAAGATTTTGAATCGCATATTAATAAAATGATTCCTGAAAATATGCCCTATTATAAACATGATTATGAAGGAGCTGATGATATGCCAGCGCATATTAAAAGTTCTATGTTAGGATGCCAGGTTCAAATACCTATTACAAAAGGAAAATTAAATTTAGGTACTTGGCAGGGAATTTATTTAGGAGAACACCGTAATTATGGAGGTAACAGGAAAATTGTTATTACTGTTTTTGGAGCAGAGTAGTTTAGTAATATTATAAAAAAACAAAACCTGTTTATATAGTTATAAACAGGTTTTGTTTTAAGGTTAATCTCCACCACATGAAGAACAGCTAGAGCAACTTGAACAGGAGCTAGAGTCTGAGTCTGAGTCAAAATCAAACCAGCTTGAATCCGAATCGCTTCCCCAAGAATCCGAATCAAACCAACTAGTAGATTCTTCAGCTTCTGGTTCGTTAATATTTAGTGGGTCTTCATCAAAAACAGTTGAGTCGATTGCGTCAGTATTGCTTTCACCATCAAAAATATCATTTGAAGTTTCTACTTCTTTTGAATAGCCTAAATCTTCACCTGCTTCATTTTCATAATAAGAATCTTTAATAATTATTGTATCATGATTGTGCATTGCATCTGACCAAATGAGACTGTAAAATAAATAATCGTCAAATCCATGATAGCCTCCATAAATGCCACCTCTATTAGTGGTGTATCTAATATCTTTTTTGGTGGTTACTTTTTGTTTTGGAAGTATGTGTTTGTTTTTAATATACGTTTGGATATCGTCTGTAGCTATTTGCTTTTTTAACGATAGTTTTATTTTGTTTAAAAAATAATCGAACCAAGTGTTTTTATCCTTTTTAAATTTATCAAAACTTTCTTGAGTGTTTATAGTCTTGTTTATTTTTCCATTAATATCCCCAGAATTAAATCCCTTAAATAAACCTGATATTTTTATAACGACAGGATAAACACCTACTTGATGGTCTCTGTTTATTTCAACTTCAATTAAATATTTAAAATCGTTGTCTTCATGTTCTAAAACAAGTTTTAATTGTTTAAAATGAACAGACATGGCTTCATTTACTTCAATTTCATATTTGTCTAGAGCGTATTTTAAATCGTCTTCTTTACCGTCTTTATCGTGATAAAAATCAATATCATCATGTGAAATTTTAATAATATTGTTAATTTTTAAACTTCTAAAAGTTGCATTTAATTGTTGCAGTATAGCAACTGCAGTAAAAGTTTCACGTTCTTCTTTATCAGAAATAGCACCTAAGGTTAGGTGATGAAAAAACTTTTTAAAGGCTTTGGTTGGTTTTACTTTTTTTATCTCAGTTAATTGAGACGGGTCAATGGTAATAATACCTTCTAAATACATAAGTTAATTTTTTTTAATTATGACAAGCACCGCAATTGCTAGCTTCCCATTCTTCTATAGCATAAGAACCCCAGATAGTCTCTGGAGGTTTGTTATAATGTTTTATATATAATTCTATTGTTTTTTGGTAAATGGTGTGATCTTCATTTTCACTAGGGGTGTGATGAATAAATCTAGAGTAGTGAGTTAAACAAAACTCATGATAATATCGAGTAAATAAGATAAATTCATGCCAAGCCAAATCGACTAATAAAGAGGGACTTAATTTTTCATTTGTAATATGAATAAGGTTAAGAAACTTTACTAGTTCTAATAATAAGTCATCATTATCAATTTGATTTTTAAGACTAATCTCGTTTACTTTTTTCTTTAATAACGGAATATTAGATAGTATATCGTTTAATTGATGTTCCATAAACTAATTTAAAAACTGTTTGTTTTCTCCATTTGCGATATATACTAAGATGTCATCTTCTAGAAGTTTAAAACTATTTTCAGGGTTTTTAATAAGTTCACCATTTCTACTAAGAGCAACTAAAGTAATTCCGTATTGCTCTTTTAGTTTTACAAAAGTGTCAAAATAATTGGTGTTTATATACACATGTTTACTCGTTAATTTTGTTTCGCAAATATCTAAATTACTCCTGTCATTAGAAGTCGATATTAAATCCTCAGTAAGCAAAGCGACGTTAGGTTCAAAAATATAACTAGCAATAAACTTAGAAACAATTTCTTTTTTAGGAATAATAAACTGTACTCCTAAATAGTTAAAAGATGATTTTAATTCTATGTTTTCTATAGCAACTACACATTTAACACTTTCATAGCGCTTTTTTAAACTTATAGTATAAACTAAAGTATCAGTATCATTTTCAAAGCTAACATATACTCTTCTTGAGTCTTTAATATTTACCTTTTCTAAAGATTTGTAGTCATTAAGATCTGCTAATAATACAAAACAGTTTTTGTCAGAATATATTTGTTTAATAGTCTTTAAATCTGATTCTTGATTTACTACAATGGCTAAGTTTTCATTAGCTTTAATAATTTGTTCGGCTACTTGTCTAGAAAAAGCATTCCATCCAATAATTATACAGTGGTTATTCATGTCTGTTCCAAAGTATCCCATTTCTCTTTTTTTTAAGTATTCTGATATTTTTAAGCTTAATTCTGTTACAATGAATCCTAACATACCTAGGCTTCCTAGTACAAATAAGATTCCGATAAGTCTTCCCCAAAATGTAATAGGGTAGAAGTCTCCATAACCAACAGTTGTTAAGGTTACTAAGGAGTACCAATAAGCATCTGCAAGGTTATGAATGTTTGTGTTTTCGAAGTTCGATTCAAAGTAATACAAACCATATACTAATAAATTATAGATGGCAGCAATTACAGTGAAAAGTATTAGTTTCTGCTTGGTATTCATGCGTTCATCAAGATTTTAAACGTATTTAATTTTTCTTGATTACAGCTGCTTAATTCGATATAGGTTTTTTTACTTTCAGGAAAAGTATGTATTGCTAAATGACTTTCTCCTAGTAACCAAAAACAAGTATAGCCTTGTTGCTCAAAATAATGTTCGTTAAATGCTAAAATGGTAAACTCACTTTTTTGTAGTAATTTTTCAAATTTAGCCTTCAAAAGTTCAGGGTTAATTTCTAAAACCCATTCCTGAAGGTTATATATGTTAGCTTGTATATGTTTGTAATTAGTTTTCATTTTCTCTTAGTATAAATCCCAATTCCCTTTTAAATAATATTGATACAATACTGGGTTTTGAATTTTATTAACTTCTATTTTTTTTGTGTCAATGTTAAAGAAATCTTTTTTTCCAAAAGAAGTAAGTAGTGACATAGCGTCATTATTAATCCATTTAGTTGAAATAGATGTGAATTGAAGGCTTTGTAATTGCTTTTTTAATTTTTCTTTTGAAATATCTTTATTCTTTGTACCTATAATCCAGCCCCATTCTCCCATAGATATTATTTGATTATGCATTGGAACTGTAGTAAATCCTGCTGATTGCATTGTTAAGTCAATACATTGAAATGCTTTTGTAGCAAAGTAAGGGCTTCCAGATTGCGTTATAAGTAATCCATTAGGTCTTAATTTTCGTTTACATAAAGTGTAAAATTCATGAGAATACAATCTACCTAATTCAACACTTCTAGGATCTGGCAAGTCAATAATAATAACATCATAAAAAGACTTGGTATCTTGTTCTAAATGAACATAAGCATCTTTATTATAAATTGTTAGTTTGTCACTATTCATAGAACCCTCATTAATATCAATAAGTATTGGGTTGTTTTTACCCAAATCTGTCATGTTTGGATCTAAATCTACCATGTCAATTTTATCAACAGAAGGATATTTTAATAGTTCTCTTACAGCACAACCATCACCACCTCCAAGTATTAATACTTTTTGAGGATTAGGATGCGTTTGCATAATAGGATGCACCAAAGGCTCATGATACATTTCTTCATCAATAGAACAAAATTGTAAGTTTCCGTTTAAGTATAACCAATGCTCATCTTTCCATTCAGTTAGAACAATTTTTTGATATTTACTTTGATTAGCATAAACAACCTTGTCTTTGTATTTTTTTTGTTCACCCCAAGTAACAATAGCATCGGTAAAACTCATTCCCATAATAAGTGTTATTAAAACAATGCTTATCATTCCTAGCATAGGTTTAAACTGTTCTTTTAACAGTTTGCCTTTAAAGCGATAAAAGACTATACATGCTACAAAAAAATTAATAAAACCTAAAATAAATGGAGTATAGGTAAGCCCTAATATTGGTAAGCCAATAAAAGCAAAAAATACACCTCCAAGTAAACTTCCATAATAGTCTTTTTCAAGAATTGACGAAATATTGGTTTTTAAATCTTCGTATTCTTTATTGATTCGAACTACTAGGGGGATTTCTAAACCAATAAGTAAACCAACAAGCATACTTAAAAGATAGATAACCAAATCGTAATAAGATGAAACGGCTGCTAAGGTGTAAACTAATACTGAAGAGAATGCAACTATTAGTGATAATGCTAGCTCTAGTATTAAAAAATTTCTAATTAAATTTTTGGTAAAATACTGACTAAGTCTACTTCCTAGCCCCATGCAAAACAGCATTAAGGAAACAATCATCGTCCATTGAAAAACAGAGTTTCCAATGAAGTAGGTTGCTAGTGTAGATAAAACATACTCAGCAACAATTCCTGCAAATCCAGTAGCAAAAATTGCCGATTTTAGTATAAATGAATTACTTTTTAAATACTCCATGTAATTAATATAGCCGAACCTACGTAAGCAAATGCTTCTAATAAGCCAGCTCCAATATTTGGTTTTTCTTGATTGATTATTTCATCTGTTAATTTTCTACTAGGCAATAAAACTTTATCGGTTAAGAAACGCATTATTGGCAGTAAAATAATTCCTAAAACAGTTTGTAAACTAACATCAATTAATGTTGTTGTCCAATCTATAAATGGATCTATTAATGCATTCATAATAACTATACCTATAGCTAAAATAGCTCCACCAAAACTAATACCTACAGCTACATTGTCTTTTTCAATATAGTCGTGTACGTCAAAACGAATCCATAAAGTGAAGATTTTTGAAGTAATGATTAGCATAATGTTTCCTATAAACCAGTAGCTAATAAAAGTTAGAATTCCTTCTTGAAAACTGTCAGATTCTCCAATAAGAGCTCCGTGTAATATTAAGGCGTTTGCAATATAAATACATGCTTCTATAACTCCGGTTCCTTCATTTTTATCTTCTATGATTTCTTTTTTAATATCAAATTTTGGTAAGATTAATTTGTTACTAATTAGAATTGAAACATGTAATAAAACAATACCAATTATACTGTAAGTCCCTATATGAAATAGGTCAGTATAAAAATCGATACTTTCTCCAATAATAGCCCCTCCGAGGATAATAACTAATCCTACAAAATATCCTGTATAAGAAAGGATAAAAGCAAAGTTGTCTTTTTCTACAAGCTCATGAGTTATGTTAATTTTCTTATTTACCAAGCTATAAATTACTTTACCTAAGTAAAAAATAATAAAAGCAGAGAGTACATAACCTAAAGAATGTGCTAGGCTATTGATATCTATATATTCGGTTAGATTTTCCATTTGTTTTTTAATCTTTTTAAGTTAGTTGTTATTTACCAAATCCTCCACTTCTTGAACGAGAAGATGAACTACTATATCTTGAACTGCTTCTACTTCTTTTACTATAGCTTTTACTAGAAGTGTAACCTCTAGATCGCATATTAGAAGCACTTCTACTAACTTTTGAGTTTACTTTACTTTTAAAGGTTTGTGGCTTTTTAGACCATGAACTATTCTTGTTTCCTGTAGAATTTGTACCATACTTGCTAGAACTGCCATAGTACGATTTTTTATTACGGTAATTTCTATTATAATCACGGTAATCATTCCTTGGGTAACCATATCCATAGCCATATCTCGATCCGAAAAACAAATCTGAAAACAAACGATAACGACCATAAAATGCCCAAAAAGAATTTCCATTACTATGTGTTCTCCATTCACCATATTTAAGATTTCCTACATAATTATTTACACCAGCAGGAGCAGAGTTTTTATCTAGCATTCCATTTTTCTTACTTAAAATGGTCATTCCTAAATCGCTTTGGTGTTCTTCAAAAGTTATAGGAGAAACTTCTTTCCAATCAGTATTAATAATTTTTATATCAGTTGGAGTACTTAAGGTGTCTTTTAAAGCTTCTAATGATAGTAAAGGTTGCTTTTCTTCAATTAGAATACGGTATTTATGAAAGTATTTGTCGGTATCCTCTTTGTAATCCATATCTGCTAATATGACACTGTAATCACTTTTGTCAATGTATTTAGTGATTATATTATCTATAGGAGATTTTACAAATTTGGGTTTTCTTTCTGTGCCGCATGAGCTTATTAAAAAGCAAATAGTTAGTAGAAAAAAATAGTTGATTAGTCGCATGATTTATTCGTTGTATGATGGTAAAATATTACTAATTTCAAATGATTTAAGTATTTTTCCAATACTTGCTTCAAAGTCGTTTTCTCCCCATTGTTCTAAGGTTAAACATTTTTCTTCGTCTTCATCTAAATAATCGAAAGATACCAATTCTTCCCAATTTTCAGATTCAACATTTCTGTAGTACCCTGGAGATTCTTCATCTAGATAATAAGTAGTATTATCGTAGGTAATTTGTTTAGGTGGTTTACCGTTGTTTTCTATGTATTCAGTAACTGTGGTACCTAGTTTTCTATATTTTAATTCTTCAGAAAGTGTTATAATAAGCTCATCGTCTTCTTCAATATGAAGGAATCGATTTTTACCTTTAGAAGTTATTGTAAATTCTCTTGTGAAAAAGTTGTTACCCCAGTCGTATTCAGACATTTTAGTAACTGTCCAAGTTTCTAAGTCGTAATCTAATAAATAACCTTTTTCAAGATCAGTTACTTTAATATTAATAGGGTCGTAATGTTTTTCTTCTTTGTCTTTATTGCTTTTAAAAAGGTCAAAAAATCCCATAGTATTTGTTTGTTATTTAAGAATTGTATATAAGTATGTGGTGAAGCATAATATTATTAAGATATTGGAAATAATGGTTCCTTTTAAAAAAGAAGGTTTATTTTTTAAATAGTGATATAAATCTATAGATAACAAGACAATTCCAGATAAAAATGTTAAAAACATAATTATATGATGAATTCCCGGAGCATGAATGTAAGGATGGCCAAAAACCTTATAAGCAACTCCTGATAAGGAGAATCCTATTCCGTAGAAAGTAATTGTATGTAGAAATCCTTTTTTCATTTATTTATCCAATCCTTTTTGTAGCACTTCTTTAATACCTTCTAAATTTTCTGTAAAAGCCATCATTTGGTTTAGTACTTGAGCCATTTCATTTTTACTACCTAAGCCTTTTAACTTGTTGTTTTTTAGGAAGATAGTTTTTATGTTTTTCCAACGCTCTTGTTCATCAGTAGTTAATGCTGAAATTAGTTCTTTATATTTTAATAAATTAGCTTCTGCTGATGAGGTTAGTGTTTGCGACTCGCTTTCGTAATGAGAAAGTAAAATGCTATTTAGTTCTTCATCATTCATAATCGGAACAATTTTAGCAACTAATTTATTCATATCTCTATAAGAACCTTGTAACTTAAAAGAAGGTTCTGTTCTATATGAATCGTCCATTGCGGCCGATTTTATATAGTTTTTATTTACTTTTAATATGGTATCTCTAACAGTAATTACTTTTTCTAAAACAGAAATATAATCTTGAACTTCTTGTTTTGTATGATTTCCTTTTAAGGTAGTTTCTTGCGTATTATTTTCAACACGATCAATCAAAGTATAAATGTCTTCAAAATATTTACTGCTTAGTTGATGTAAAACTGTATTAGAGGTTAGTGAGTTTTCTATTAAACTTAACTTAAATAAATGTTCAGTGTCACCAATAATATCTCCTAAATTGTATATGTCTGCTCTATTTGCAAGCATGTCTGGAATTTGAAAACGATCACCACTTTCAGTATATGGATTACCAGCCATAATTACACAGAATTTTTTCCCACGTAAATCATAAGTTTTTGGTTTCCCTTTATAAACTCCTTCAATTTTTCTAGTTCCGTCAGATAAAGAGATGAATTTTTGTAAAAACTCTGGATTACAGTGTTGAATATCATCTAAGTAGAGCATAACATTGTCTCCCATTTCTAAAGCTAAATTCAATTTTTTTAATTCTTCTCTAGAGGCAGAATTATTAGCTGAAGATGGATCGACAGAAGTAACTTCGTGTCCTATTGCGGGACCGTTAATTTTCATAAAAATTAAACCTAACCTGTTTGAGATATACTCCATTAAAGTAGTTTTACCATACCCAGGAGGAGAGATAAGTAATAACATACCCATTCTATCGGTTCTTTTATTTTCTCCAACAGTACCTAATTGTTTTGCTAAATTGTCACCTATTATAGGAAAGTAAACTTGATCGATTAGTTTATTTCTTACAAAAGAAGAAAGCACTTTAGGTTTAAATTCTTCAAGTTTTAATTCATCTTTTAGTTCTTCTGTAACTAAATGTTTAGCCTCTTTATAAGCATTGAAATTAGGAACATCAGTATTTGTAAAAGTTTCTAAGTTATTTATAAACTGATGGTAATTAAAGTTGAAATTACCATTAGTAATTGTGGTGTGTTCTCCATTTAAATTTGCTATAACAGTATTTGGAGATGTGCTTTTTTCTAATGGAATAGATTCGTGTTCAAAAAGTAAAGTACAAACAACTTCATTTGTGTAATCATTATCTAACTCTTCTTTATTTTCTGATGAAATAAAAGAACTTACCCATTGTTTTATAAGGTGTATTTTATCTTGAAAATTAGTTAGTTGTTCGTGTCCTGATTTAAATTTAATATCAGCTTTTTCTTCTTTTAGTTTTTTTAGAAACGCTGTTTTTGTTTTCAGTGCTTCATTACTAATTTGAAATTGATTATTGTGTTTAAACTCGTTAAATAAATAAGCTGCGATCTGATTACTTAGTTCTGTTTCGAATAAATCAGTTTCTTTTGAAAACAACATTATTTGAGCAGTTAAGTCTTCTATAATAAACCCGTACTCTTTACTGTTAGGAAAGTAATTTAATACTTCTCCAGATGTTTTTATAGCGGTATTATATTTAGTTTGTTCTTCTTCAGTTAAACTATACCAAAAATATTGAGCAAATGCACGAACATTAGCATTGTAAGTTAAAAGACCTAGATTTTGATGTTTATGTATTAAAACATGTAATATTTTACTAGCGTCTATATCGTGTACTCCTTTTACATAACCCTCTGCATATAAATTACTGCTTTCTTCTTGAATTATTTTTAAAAGTTGAGATTCTGAAGCGCTCGCAAGTTTTTGTAGTGGTAAATTTTTAAATATTTTATAGGCTAAATAACTTGATCTGTATACTTTTTTATTTTCTGAAACTAATTCTTGATTCCAATATTTTGTAGATGTTAAAAGCGTTTCGTTTATAACCTCTTCGTAAAATTCGGTGCCAGTTAAATGATAAAAAAGCTTACTGTCTTTATAAACAATTGTTAGGTCTAAAACTTGTTTGTTAACTCCAAATTTGTGTTTTCCAAATCGAATAATATTTTCACCATCTTCATAAAGCTCTTGCTTGTCTTTTAGCTTTCTAAGAGCGTCTTCTTTAGCAACCTTTAAGGAAGTTTCGATATTTTCAGCTTTACCTATATCTTCTAATTCTTTTAACTGATTAATAATATCTCTAACTTTATTAATCATTAAATCAGCAGCGAAATAACCATTAATATCTTCAATAGTTTTAAAGCTTTGCGCTTTTTTATTTACGCCTTTTAATATACGTTCAGAAGCTGTTTTTAGTGCAACTGTTTTTTTATTTCGCTTTTCAACTAGGTTGTTTTTTCTAGCTTCAAATGCACTATAGATCTCTTCTCTTTTTTCAATTATTTGAGAAATGAATTCTTCAAAGTCGGCAAATTTACCTTCTAACTCTTCTAATTGAATTGCTGTTTTAGTTACATACTCATCGCATTTTTCAGGAGTATTTGCAATGTCTATATAATTAATGATACTTTGATCAATTAATTTTAGTTGCGCAATAAAATCAGCTTTAGCTTCATTACTACCTAATGATTTAATCGCATTTTTTAACCCAGCTTTTAATTGATTTAATGTAGAGAAAATCAATGAAATGTTGTCTATTATTTTAGTAGACTGTGAAGTGTCTTCAATTTCTAAATTAGAAACAATTTCAATTAATAATTCTAAATCTGCTGTAATTTGATTAACTTCTTTTTCTAAGTTTTTTGCTTCTATTACTTTTGAAACCTTTGTAAGCTCTTGTTGTTTTTCAGAAACACGTTTATGATAAGGTTGTAAAGCTCTGTCATCTAATAAAAATGAAACACAACGTTTTGAAATTAATGCATTTTGCTCAGTAATTTCCGTTTCTATTTCTTCTATAGTTTCTTTATGAATGTATCGAACATCATATAAACTTATAGTTTCTCCTCGTAAGGTTCTTAGCAGTGTTAGTAGTTGTACAAAATCATCAATAGATTTGAAAGAAGTACTTTTTATTTTACCGAATAATATTCCAGATTTTTCTTTAATAGTATTCGTTTCTTTTTCAGCTTGCTTTTTTAATTGGACTACTTTTTCAAATTCATCAATTGCTGCATTAGCTGCTTCATTTATTTCCTTAAGTGGAAGGTTTAAGTGATGTGTTTCGTTTTCTGGTAACCAATAATAGGTATCGTTTATATCGTTTGATAGCTTTGATATGTCATCATATAAGCCATCGTAATTGTCTTCTTTATTAAGTAATGTAATTAGCTCATGACACTCAGCCATTGCTTTTACAATGTCTTTATTTCCAATTTTGTATAATAAAGTATCTTGGTGCTGCGAGGGAAGCGTTTCTCCTTGTAAATATGGTGTTTGCCATATTTGTACTACATGATGTTTAGTCTGTTCGTTTTCTGTACGGAAATAACATAATTCTCCGTTTTCTAATACCGTAAAACCATTACATATTATTGGTGTTTTAACTTCTTGCTCAATAATGTTGTATGACATTATAATGTATAAGCCTCTTATAGTAGCATAGAAAATATATAAGAAATCTTCACCATTGGGTGAACTTATCTTTTGTTGAAACTTAACGTTTTTAGCATCATTTTCAAATAATTTATATTCACCAGTTTGTAAATAGTATCCATTGGGAAATATGATACCTTGATCATCTGGTAATAGTACAGCAGTGTCTTTTATGCTGCTTATTTTTTTTACCTCTTGTAGTTTGTGATTATAAACAAAATAACGAGATTCTTCCTGGAATGGTTTTACTTCTAGGGCAATAAGGTTTCCTAAATCACCAAAGCGAAATTGACCATCATCTAATGTTTGATCGGTGTGGGTTACTGGTTCAGATAAGATTCCTCTACCATCGTCAGTATTATTTTCTATTTTTATAGTTAAATCACCATCAATAGTCTCAACAAAAATTTTATCTAAAATAGAAATATGAGAATAAGTTCCATATCGATGCATATCTCTTGTTACATCTTGCCACTTAAATTCGTGCTGTATAGGAAACTTATATTCGTGCTCACTTCTGTTGTCTATATAGTCTAAAGTAGTGTCGTTAATTAACCATTTAAACGTTTTAATATCTGTATTACTTTCGCTTAATTGAAATACCATATGAAGGTAATTACCAATAACAGCAAACTTAGAGAAAATGGTATTTCTGTAATATTTGTAAAGATTCGTGAAATCAGTTAAGAAAACAACATTCTTTAAAAGATCTAAAGATAGTGGCTGAAAGTGATTATCTTTAAATTCATATATACTGAAAACATCGGATAATTTAATTTCGGTACGAAGACCAAAGTGTACATTATAACCAAATATTGCAATATTACCTAAGGAAACAATATCTCGTGCTATACAGTTGTTTTCTGTATTGATGCGATCATTAGCAATTAGTTTTGTTTCTACAGTTCCAAAAACGTGTTTTCTAGCATCGTTTAATTTATGAAGTCTTTCTTGTAGATCTGTTTTTTGTTTCAGTAATCTATTTTGAATTATTTCATAAGTACCGCCATCTAGTTGTTGGTTTGTATTTTGGTTTTCCATGCGTTTTAATAAGTCAGAATTAATTGAAACTTGAAACAACTATTTTATTGAAATACGAAATAAATTGTTTCAGGAATGAGAAGAGAATAGAAATAAAGAGCCTATAATATTAAATTATAGACTCTTTTATTTTGTGGGTTATCCTAGTTTTTTATCAGATAAACCAAGTCCTTTAGCTAGGTTAAATAAATTGCCAAATAATGTCTTCTCGTCAGAATCATCAGATTTAGCTCTTAAATCCATTAATAAATTAGCAATGGTTAAGTTCTTAATGTCTTCAGATGAAATTCCATATTTAGTAGCAAATCCTTTAACTTTTTCTAATAAATTCCCTTTAACGTCATCACTTCCTAAAATAGCGTCTTTTACATCTTGAATGTTGTCACTATGTTTAACTAATCTGTCAATTCCTTTAGATTTTGTTATTTGTCCAATAATTTGATCGAAGAACATTGTTTCTCCACCAACAATATCAATATTAGCAGCTCTTAAGGCATCTCCAATTACTTGAGCTTGTGCATCTGCAATATCTTTTTGAATTGTGATTTCTGCTAAGTCAACTTGTAATTCTTTATCTAAACGTAATTTGAACTCTTCGTGTTCTTTTCCAACTCCGTCTAGTTTTTTCATTGCTTCAGCTTTTTCTTCAATACCAGCTGCATCTGCTAGAGCTTTTTCTTTAATTACTTCTGCTTCAGCTAAACCTTCTTCTTTAATTGCTGATGCTTTCGCTTCAATACCTGCTGCTTCGGCTTTTGCTTTTTTCTCTATAATTAAAGCTTCTACAACTCCTTGGCGTTCATGTGCATCCGCTTTTGCATGCATTACTTGTGCTTCAGACATTCCAATAGTAGCTTCTTCTTTAGCTGTAGCTTCTGCTAATGTTTTACGAGCATCTGCTTCTTTAATACTTGCTTCTTTCTGAGCTTGCGCTTCAATATTAATTTCTTCTGCTTTTTGTTTTGCAGCTTCTTTTTGTGCTTCGGCAGCTTTAATTGTTTTAATTAAAGATTCTTCCGCTTCTCCTTCAGCAACTGTAATTTTTACTTGTTTATCACGATCAGCAGTTTTAAAAGCTTGAATGTCTTTCATACTCTCTTGTTCTTCTACAACGCCTTTCTCTAGCATTACGCGATCGCGAATTACATCTTGAATATTTTTCTTTTCAACTTCAACTACTTTTTCTTTCTCTATTTGAGCAAGTGTAACAATTCTTTCACGTTCTGTTGCTTCTAACATTCGGTCTTTTTCAACACGTTCTGTTTCTACGACATCAGTACGTTGTTTGTTCTTGGCAGCAACAATAATTTGACGCTGCATGTTTTCCTCAGCAACTTGTACTTTTTCTTCTGTAATTATACGAGCTGATTCTGATTTTAAACGTTCTTCTTCTGCAACTTTTAAAATTTCAGCCTCTTCACGAGATTTTATATTAGCAATTTCTCTTTTTTGCTGTTCTTCTTTTTCTGCTAATTGTTTGTCTAATTCTAGAATAGCTTCACGTGCTTCAACGTCTTGTTTGCGAATTACTTTTTGCTCATCACGCATAATTAAGTTAGACTTAATGTTTTGCGCAGCAGTTAATTCAGTAATTTTTTTAATCCCTTCAGCATCTAAAATATTATCAGCTTTTAAGAAAGAAACAGGAGTTTGTTCTAGATAATCAATAGCACAATCATCTAAGGCATATCCATTTAAATCGGTGCCAATAATATCCATGATAGCTTCTCTAAACTCTCGACGAGCTTCATATAATTCTATAAATTGAAATTGCTTACCTACAGTTTTTAAAGCTTCTGAAAATTTAGCTTCAAATAAATTATCTAAAGTTTCTTTTGCTGATGCTCTTTCACATCCAATAGTTTGTGCTACATTAATAATGTCTGCAACAGATTTGTTAACTCTTACAAAGAAAGCCACTTTGATATCGGCTCTCATATTGTCTTTACATATTAATCCATCACCTCCAATACGTTCAACTTCAAGTTTTTTAACAGATATGTCCATAATTTCTTGTTTATGAAGTACAGGTATTACCATACCAGCGTTAAAGAAAACTTTGGTTCCTCCAAACCCTGTTCTAACTAGTACTTTTCCTTGAACTATTTTTTTATACATGGATATAATCCAAAATAATAATCCAAGTGAAACAATAGCTATAAAGGCTATGATTACTATTGAAGAATTTTCTAACATAAGTTTAGTTTTTTAATTGATTGTTTCTAGTTTTTTAATAATATAATATTTGAGATCTTTTGATTCGTCAATAACAACTGCATTTTCTCCAGTTTTTATAGCTTCACCTGAATTAGATTTCACATAAATCTTTATGGGGTCTCCTTTTACTATAATTTCAAGTTGACCAATTTTATCACCACTTACTGTAGCTGTAATTTTACCTTCTCTACCTAAAAAATCGATAACTTTTTCTCCTTTGTGGTTAATCATTCTGTAAATTCTCACAAGAGGTTTTGTTAAGAATTTAGCAACAAAAAGACTCAAGAAAAATATTGGGATTAGTAAAATGAATCCAATTATAGTTGGAAAGTTTAAATAATGGTTTAGGTTTATAGATGTAAACCACATAACAACAATAATTATTGAAATTAAGAACATGAAAGGAAGTTCATCAAATCCGAAATATTTTAAGAATTTTATGAAAAAACCTTCAGAACCTTCTGTAGCAGTGTTGTCTGGTATGTCTACATCTATTTTGCTATCAATATCAGCATCAATATCTACATCTGAATCTACGTCAAAATCTACATCAAAAAAATCTAAATCTATTCCTGTAAGTATTGTTAAAACCCAATACAAAGAAAGAATGATTAGTAAGATACTTAATGTCGCATTAACAGGTGAAAACGCATTGTTTAATAGCTCTTCCATTTAATTTTTTTTACATTTATTTAGTTTTAAGAATTGTTAGTGTCGTCACTCTTATCCATTCCTAATTGTTTTTTAAGTTTTTCTAAATCGCTCATAGCGCTAGCTTCTGTCGTATCAACAATAGCATCTAGTTCATCATCAATACTTTTAGATTCGTTAGCAATATCTCCATAAGCTTCTGCTAAAGCTTCCTCTTGCTGTACCTTTTCTTTCATGCGTTCTAACATAGAAACGGTACTTGAGCTGTCTATCTCTGCCATTTGCTTGTTGAGGTTTTTGGTAGCATTGCTTACTTTAACTCTAGCTTTTAAAGTTTTAAGCTCATTGTCCCACTTGCTAATGTTAGATTTTATTTCAGAAACATTCTTTTCTAATTGAGCTACAGATTTGTTAAATCGTTCAGCTTCTTCAGTAGCTCTAGTAATGTGATTAGTAGCTTCTTCTTTTTTAATTAAAGCTTCTTTAGCTAAACGATCAGCTTCGTTGATGTCTAAATCACCATTTTGAGCTTTTTTCAAAATAAGCATGGCTTTGTTTTGATAATCTTCTGCTTTAGAACTGTATTGCTCTTTGTCGTTGTTAGCTCTAATAGCCATTGCTTTTACTTGAGCCAATGCTTCAAGACTTTTGTCTAAGTCTTGTTTCATGTCTCTTATTCCTTGTTCCGTCAATTTAATAGGATCTTCCATTTTATCAATAGCAGAATGAGCTTCAGCTTTTCCTATGTTAAATAATCTTCTAAAAATGTTCATAATGATATTTTTTAATATTTTGAATATGTAATAATTTGTTCAGAATACTCGCTTAATAATAAGCTTAAAGAGTTTAAACTCGCTTCTAATTCGTTTAAGTCTAAGTTTTCTAATTGTAATGTGTCTCTAAAAATTACGCGCTCATAGCTGTCGTCTAAAACAAAGGCGCCGTGAACCATGTCTCTATTCTTTTTCAAAAGATTTTTGAATATCTCTTCGTTAGGTTGGTTAACTTTAAAGATAAATTGCTCGATAATAATGATAGGGTATGCAACTCCAATAATTAGGTTTTTTATACCAAAGCTTTCTTTTTCAATAACAAAAATCCCGTCAGTTTCGTCTTCCTTAATGATGTTAACATTAAGTTCTTGTAAAAAATTCTTAGTTTTTAAATAGTAATTGTTCATTAGCAATGAGATTAGTAGTTTTTAATTAGTTTTCTTTTCTTTTTTAGCGATGTAATATTACAAAAAAGATTTGAAAACAAGTGTGGTGATGCAAATAGTAAATAGTATCATAATTGTTAAAATTAAGTTAGTTTTTCTTTTTTTTCTTTGATTTTGACTAAAAAAAATAGCAAATATCAAAAGTATTAGCTAATATTGTTAGTGTAAAGATATAAAAAATAATTTAAATTGCAAATAAAATTAGCAAAATATGTCGTTTTTTGGAAAAAATATAAAAAAAATAAGAGGGGTTAAGGGGTTGAGTCAGCAGGTTTTTGCTGAGGTTTTTGACCTGAAACGTGCTACTTTAGGGGCTTACGAGGAGGAGAGGAGTGAGCCAAAAATAGAAACGTTAATAAGAATTGCTAATCATTTTAGTATTAAGGTAGATGATTTATTGACTTCTGAGTTGACTGTAAATAAATTATTACAGTTTAAAGACGATATTACATTAGAAGCTGACTCGGTGGATAAGGAAGTGTTTGCGTCTGTACCATGTATTACAGAGAAAAAGATAAGTGATTATGTGAAGTATTATAATAAAAAGGCTTTTGTAAATGATTTAACGGTTTTGAAATTGCCAATAAATCCTGAAAAAAAATTTAGAGGGTATACTGTCACGAATTTAGAAATGACAAATCATGATAAAGGATTATTTCCTAAAGATGTTGTTGTTGGAGAATTTGTGCCTAAAAATATAATAGGTAAATTAACGAATGGAGTGTTGGTTTTGGTTTTGGTAAAAGATGAACTTATTTTAAGAAGGTTGTATATAACGGATAGAGAAGTTGTTTTGAGGGCGGATCATAAAAATATAGAAGATAAGAGTTATGCTTTGTCAGATGTAAAAGAATTATGGCGTATTCGTTATGCTTTTTTTAAGAGGTTGCCTGAGTTTAATGATGTGTTAGAAGAGAAATTAATGTTTTTAGAACAAGAATTTACAAAACTTAAAAATAGATTATAGTTGAAAGTATATCAAAAGCACAATTTTTTTAAACATACCTATTGCGAGTTTAAAAAACAGAATATAGACTTTTTTAAAGGTAAGTCAACACACTATCAAAGTAAATCAGGGAGTTTATATTATTATACATCTGAAGGAGTTTATCGTTATTCAAATCATTGGGGGAGAGTTGCAAATTGTAGATGGAAAATAAAAGGAATTGAGAATTATAAAAATCAAAATTATAATGTAGGTTATGCAAATTGGGAGGATTTTTATCCTTTAAATGATGTTGATAAGGTGTTTTACTTAATGGTAAACTTTGAAAGCAAACAAGTAAAAATTCAAAGAATTAAAATTAAACCAGAAGATGAAGTTTTTTTAATGACATCCGAATTAGCTAATAAACGTTTAAAACAAATTCAAACATTATTTAAGGAGTACAAGTGGGCAAAATATTTTAATGCTGAAATTAGCGTATTGCGGAAAAAGTTAATATTAAATTTAATAAACTCAAATAAACCTTTGCAACTATTAAAGCAAGAAATGAAAAAAGAATTTGATTAAAAATCAGTAAATTTGTGTTTAGATTTTAACTTTAATAAATCTAAATGAACATACCACAAACCAGTTTTCCTCGAGTAGTAATTATAGGAGGAGGATTTGCAGGATTAGCAGCAGCTAGAAGATTAGAAGATCAAGAACTTCAAGTAGTTTTAATAGATAAACATAACTACCATACATTTCAACCATTATTATATCAAGTAGCAACGGGAGGTTTAGAACCTGATAGTATTGCTTTTCCTTTGCGAAAGCGATTTAATGATGTTGAAAATTTTTATTTCCGATTGGCAGAAGTTACCAATGTAGATGCAAGTTTAAATGCGATTGAAACCACTATAGGTAGTTTAGAATATGATGAGCTAATTATAGCTACAGGATCTACCACTAATTTTTTTGGAAATACCAATATTGAAAAGTATGCTATGGAAATGAAATCAGTTCCACAAGCATTAAATATCCGTAGCTTGGTATTAGAGAATTTTGAAGAAGCCCTGTTGGAAACAGATTTAGAAAAAAGAAGAGCTTTAATGAATTTTGTAATTGTTGGAGGTGGACCAACCGGTGTCGAATTAGCTGGTGCGTTAGCGGAAATGAAGAAAGGCATTTTACCTAAAGATTATCCAGATTTAGATATTCGGCAAATGAAAATAAACCTTATTCAAAGTTCTGGTGAGCTATTAAAGGGAATGAGTGATAAAGCATCGAAAAAGTCAGAGGATTTTTTAATCAAATTAGGTGTAGATGTTTGGAAAGATTTACGAGTTTTAGATTATGATGGTAAAATAGTAACAACGAATGGGCATGATAATTTTAAAGCTGAAACTGTTATTTGGGCTGCAGGAGTTAAAGGGGATGCTATTGATGGTTTAGAGCAAGATTGCTTAATTGAAAGAGCTAATCGATTTAAAGTTGATGAATATAATAGGGTAGTAGGATATGAAAATGTGTATGCAGTAGGTGATGTAGCGTGTATGCAAACAGAAAAATATGGGAAAGGACACCCAATGATGGCGCAGCCAGCAATTCAGCAAGGAAAGTTGTTAGGGAAGAATATTTTAGCAAAACGAAAAGGAAAAAAACTCAAACCTTTTAAGTATAACGATAAAGGGTCTATGGCAACTATAGGGCGTAATAAAGCTGTAGTAGATCTGCCAAAATGGAGATTTCAAGGAGTATTTGCTTGGTTTGTTTGGATGTTTGTGCATCTTTTCTCTTTAATAGGATTTAGGAATAAGGTAATAGTATTTATGAATTGGATTTATAATTACATTCGTTTTGATAGAGAAACACGTCTGATTATACGCCCATATAAAAAGCAAAACAAATATTCATTTGTAAAAGAAAATGTATAAAGTATCAAAAAATATAAAGTGTGGTAATTGTGGGGTTTTTACTGAAAATTCTGATTACTGTAAAAATTGCGGAGAATTAATTTCATTTAGGAAGAAAAAAGAAATTAAGGAGGAAGAAGAGAAGAAAAAACGAATTGAAGAAGCAAAGTTGGAGATAGAAAATCCAAATTTAGCAGAGCGTTTAAAAAAGCATCCATTTTTTTTATATAAAATAGTAGGTTGGGTTTTATACTCGGCATTTTTAGTAGTGAGTGCGATAGGCGCTATGTTAGCTTGGTTTATAGCAATGGTAGCAGCTGGGTAAGGTGAAAAAGGGACTTCATATTTATTTTGTGTTTTCATTAATTGTAGGAACGATAATTTATTTTGCAAGCAGATATAATCTTCAAATGCCAAAGTTTGTACAGTTTTACGTTAATGATTTTTTAATAATGCCAATTGTTTTGACAATTAGTTTGTTTGTATTGAAGTGGAGTAAAAACGATAAAAATTATATAATTCCAATTTGGATAATTTTCTATATATGTGTTATGTATGCAGTATTGTATGAGTTTATTTTGCCTAAAGTTCACTCTAGATATACTGCAGATGTTATTGATGTAGTTTTATATTTTATTAGTGGTTTTGTTTTTTACATACTTCAAAAGAAAACAGTTGATGAGGTCTAGATTAAAATTATAAGATAAATGAAGAGTGTTTTGAAATTTTCAAACAAGATAATAATTAGGATAGGAAAGGCTATAGATTATGTAGAGTCGAATTTAGAAAAAAAGCTATTGCTAGAAAGGGTGGCACAAGAAGCTCATTTTTCTCCATATCACTTTCATCGATTATTTAAAATTGTAACAAATGAAACTCTAAATGATTTTATAGTTAGAAAAAGAATTGAAAAAGCAGCATTTTTTCTATTGAAGCAAAAAGAAAAAACAATAACGGAAATTTCTGAAAAAGTAGGTTTCTCTAGCTTGTCATCATTTTCTCGAGCATTTAAAAATTTTTACGGGATGAGTCCTGCGGAATTTAAGAAAGAAAGTTCAGAAAAATATAGCAAGATTTGTAAAATTGAAAGCAAGAATGGACAAATAGAAACTAGGTTTGAGCAATACATTTGTAACATAAATGAAAATTTAAATTGGTTAAAAATGAATGCACAAACAGAAGTGAAAGTTATGCCAAAAATGCAGTTAGCATATGTGAGTCATAAAGGGAATATGGATTTAATAGGGAATGCATATGATCAGTTAATGAAATGGGCAGGTCCAAAAGGATTAATGAGTCAACCAGATTTAAGGATGGTAACAATTTATCATGATAGTCCTAAAATTACATCTCCAGATCAAATAAGGCAGAGTGCATGTATGGTTTTGAATCAAAATGTAACAACAGAAGGTGAAGTGAATTTAAAAACGTTACCAGTAGTAAAATGTGTTGTGTCTAGATTAGAGCTTACAGCAGCGGAATTTCAAACTGCGTGGGAGAGTAGTTTTGTTTGGATGAGTGAGCATGGTTATAAAAAAGCAGATCAAGATCCTTTTGAAATATATTATAATAATGGTTCCGAGCATCCTGAAAAAAAATGGACAGTTGATCTCTGTATTCCGGTAGAATAAAAAAAAGCCTTTCATAAATAATGAGAGGCTTTTTCTTTAGAATAATTTCCTAAATACGTCAATATTTTCTTTAGCATTAGAATCAATTTCTTCACCATTTTCGGTAAACCAACCATGGGTGTCTCCAAGATAATTCATACTTAAATAATTAGCACTTTCAATAAAAGGCATGGTAAAACCATTTTTTAAATCGTTAGTACCAGAGTTGCTAATCATAGCCATGTTTTTACCACGTAATTTTCTTCCTAATTCTTTTTTATAATGTAAAAGATCAGATAACCTATCGAAAAAAGTCTTTAAAGTACTACTCATAGAATACCAATACACAGGAGTAGCAAATATAATAGTATCGTATTTTTCAATAACAGTTTCCATTAAAGGAATAAAATCATCATTAGCGTTGCTAAAGTCATATTCAAAAGAGCCAATATTTTTAGTTTTTAAATCTATTATATCAAAATCATTATTTTTATTTAAATAATTAATAATTGTATTTGTGTTACCATTACTTTTTGAGCTACCTTGTATAATTACAGTTTTATTCATGTTTGTTTATTTTATAATGTGATAAAGCTCACAAATTTTAATAAAATTAAGTCAAGTAAATCATTGTAAAAAATGATAATAACCAAGAAAAAATCAATGATAAAAGGGGATATTTTTTGTACTTTTATCGTATAAATTAGCATTGTGTATGAATACAGATATGTATAAGTTTTCTGAAGAAGTAATATTAAGTGATTTTGAAACGAAAGAAGTAGAAGAGAACGCGAAAAAAAAACTTAAAAAAATAAGAAAAGAAATAAGCGGATTACAAGATACGATGTATGCAGAAGGTAAATATAGTATGTTAATTTGCTTGCAAGGAATGGATACATCTGGAAAAGATAGTTTAATACGAGAGGTATTTAAAGATGTAAATGCGCGTGGAGTAATGGTGCATAGTTTTAAAGTGCCAACAGAGTTAGAATTAAAACATGATTTTTTATGGCGTCATTATATTGCATTACCAGCTAAAGGTAAAATAGGAGTTTTTAATAGAACCCATTATGAAAATGTATTAGTAACAAGAGTACATCCAGAATATGTTTTTGGAGAAAATATTCCAACAGTAAAAAGTATAGATGATTTAAATGATGATTTTTACCATTCTAGAATGGATCGTATTAATCAATTTGAAAAGCATATTTCAGAGAATGGAACAATTATTTTAAAATTCTTTTTAAATGTATCAAAAGAAGAGCAAAAAAACAGATTATTACGTCGTTTAAATATTCCGGAAAAAAACTGGAAATTCTCATCAGGAGATTTAAAAGAACGTAAGTTATGGGGTAAATATCAAGAGTGTTATGAGGATTTATTGAAAAGAACATCAACATTTTATGCACCTTGGTACGTAGTTCCTGCCGATGATAAGCCGACAGCAAGGTATATTGTAGCAAAAACAATTAGTGAAGAGTTAAAGAAATATGGTTTTAAAGAACCTGCTTTAGCTCAAAAAGATTTAGATAAAATAGACGAGTTTAAAGCTCAATTAAATAACGAATAATCCTCCAAAAAATAGATGGAATTAAATTTAACAAAACCAATTATATTTTTCGATTTAGAAACAACAGGAATCAATATAGCAAAAGATAGGGTTGTTGAAATATCAATATTAAAAGTGTTTCCAAACGGAAATAAAGAAAGTAAAACGTGGTTGGTAAACCCAGAAGTAGAAATACCAGAGGAGTCATCAGAAATTCATGGAATTACAAATGAAAAGGTGGCAAATGAACCTACTTTTAAAGAATTAGCAGCAAGTATAAATGAAATGATTGATGGTTGCGACTTAGCAGGTTTTAATTCTAATCGATTTGATATACCTCTTTTAGCAGAAGAATTAATGCGTGCTGGAATTGATTTTGACATGAAGAATCGTAAAGCAATAGATGTGCAGGTAATTTTTCATAAGAAAGAGCAAAGAACACTAAGCGCAGGGTACCAATTTTACTGTGGAAAAGAATTAGTAGGTGCGCACGGAGCAGAAGCAGATACAAATGCTACTTATGAAATTTTATTAGCACAATTAGATAAGTACGATGATATTGAAAATACAGTAGATGCATTAAGTGAATATTCAACACATGGGAAAAGAGCCGATTTTGCAGGGTTCGTTTTAATGAACGATAAAGAACAGGAAATTTTTTCTTTTGGTAAATATAAAGGACGAACGGTAGAAGAGGTATTTAAAGAAAACCCAGGATACAATGCTTGGATACAGAATGCAGATTTTCCATTATATACTAAAAAGGTTTTAAGAGAGGTAAAAGAGCGTATGGCTAAGCCTAAAAAGAAGATGACAGATGAAGAGAAATTACAGGCATTACAACAAAAATTTAATTTAAGGTAATCTTTAACATCTGTTTAAGAGATTTAAATTTAATAGTTTTTTAATTTAGAGATTATAAAAAGTAATAAAAATGTTTACAGAATACAATAATTTACCAGACAACTCAAGAGTTTGGATTTATCAAGCAGATAGAGAATTTACAGTAGAAGAGATAGAATATATTTGTGCAAAAGCAATACTTTTTATTGATAACTGGACACGTCATGGAGATGATTTAAAAGGATCTTTTACAATAAAATATAATCAATTTTTAGTATTTGCTGTGGATGAAGGTTTTAATAATGTTTCAGGATGTTCTATAGATGCTTCAGTACGTTTTGTGCAAGAATTGGAAAAAGAATTGAAAGTTGATTTAATGAATAAAATGAATGTGACTTTTAAGAGCGGAGATAATATAAATGTTGTTAAGTTACCAGAGTTTCAACAATTTGTTAAAGAACAAAAAATAACTTCTGAAACTGTAGTTTTTAATAATATGGTAAGCACAAAAGAAGATTTTGAAACTAAATGGGAAGTAACAGCAGATAAAAGCTGGCACAAACGATTTTTGGTATAACAATTGATTTCCATTTAGAAAGAGAAGATATATATGATGAGAAAAGGACTAGTTTTTTTAACGTTTGTTTTTGTTCAGCTAATAAATGCACAACAAATAGATCCGTTATTAGCAAAAGATGTAGCAGCCCAAAATATTTGGGTAGATAGTATTATGAAATCAATGTCTGTAGATGAAAAAATTGGGCAATTGTTTATGGTACAAGCTTATTCTAATAAAGACAAAAAGCATGAGAAGTTTATTACAAATATGATACAGAAATATCATGTAGGTAATTTAATTTTTATGCAGGGAACGCCAGAAAAACAAGTAGCTTTAAATAATAAATATCAAGAAATATCTAAGGTTCCATTAATGATTGGTTTTGATGGGGAATGGGGATTAGATATGCGTCTTAAAAACACCTATCGTTTTCCTTGGAACATGACTTTAGGAGCAATAAAAAACCAAGAACTATTAGAGGAAACAGGAAAAAGGATAGGAGAACACTGTAAGCGAGTAGGAATTCACATGAATTTTGCGCCTGTGGTAGATGTTAACACAAATCCAAACAATCCAATAATAGGAAATCGCTCTTTTGGAGAAAGTAAAGAAAATGTAGCTGAAAAAGCAATAGCATTTACAAAAGGAATGCAAAGTGTAGGAGTTTTAGCGAATGCAAAACATTTTCCTGGTCATGGAGATACAGCAACAGATTCACATCATACATTACCAACGATTAATTTTAATGAACAACGAATAGACTCAATAGAATTATATCCTTTTCGTAAAATATTTAAAGCTGGAGTAGCTAGTGTAATGACAGCACATTTAAGTATTCCATCATTAGAACCAAATGCCAAGTTACCAACATCATTATCAAAAAATGTAGTAACCAATTTATTGCAAAATAAATTAGGATTTCAAGGATTGGTTATTACTGATGGATTGAATATGAAAGGAGCTGCTAATTATTCAACACCAGCAGAGATTGATTTAGCAGCAATACTTGCAGGAAACGATTTATTATTAATACCACAAGACGTACCAGGATCAGTAAAGTTATTAAAAGAAGCTATTGAAAAAGGTAATTTAACAGAAGAACGATTAAATTTTTCTGTAAGAAAAATACTAAAAGCGAAATATTTAGTAGGGTTAAACAAGTATCAGCCAATTTCAACAGAAAATATAAATAAAGAATTAAACTCTATAGCGGATGAAGTTTTACATAGAAAGTTAATAAAGAATTCGATAACAGTTGTAAAAAACGAGCAAGAAGTATTACCAATTCAAAACTTAAAAGATAAAAAGATAGCCTATGTTTCATTAGGAGACGCTAAAGGGAAGTATTTTTCTAAAATGCTTAAGAACTATACAAAAATAGATATAGTTTCTGACAAGCATTTAAGTGTTTTGAAACAAAAATTAAGAAAGTATAACTTAGTAATAATAGGTTTTCATAAATCAAATAAACACCCTTGGAAGAGTTACAAGTTTTCTAACAAAGAATTAGTTTGGTTGCAAGAAATAGCGAGAACAAAAACAGTAATTTTAGATGTATTTGCGAGCCCGTATAGTTTGTTAAAGGTAAAATCATTTACAAATATAGAAGGGGTTGTAATATCGTATCAAAATAGTAAGTTGGCTCAAGAGCTTTCGGCACAAGCACTTTTTGGAGCTTTTGATTTAAAAGGAAAATTACCAGTTTCAATCAATAATGATTTTAAAGAAGGAGAAGGGGCTTTAGTAAAAAGGTTAAGTGTTTTTGAGTATACTATTCCAGAAGAAGCAGGAGTGTCATCAGAAAAATTATCAATAATAGATAAAAGAATTGATACTATTTTACAAAAAAAAATGGCGCCAGGAGGGCAGGTGTTAATAGCGAGAAACGGTAAGGTTTTTTATAATAAAAGCTTTGGATATCATACAGGTTTAAAAAGAAGAAAAGTAAAAAAAACTGATATTTATGATCTTGCATCATTAACAAAAATTTTAGCTTCTTTGCCTATGATAATGAAAGCAGAAGAAGATAGGAAAATAAGTTTGTATTCAAGTTTAGGAGATGTATTACCTAGGTATAATAAGTCGAATAAGGATACTTTAATGTTAAAAGAAATCTTATCGCATTATAGCCGTTTGAAATCTTGGATTCCTTTTTATATGAATACAAAAGATGAAAAAACAGGGAAGAATTCATTTAAGTATTACAGGAAAAAAAGATCAAAAAAATATAACATAAAAGTAGCTAAGAATTTATACTTAAGTAGAGATTATAGAGATACTATATATAAGCATATAGTTGAGGTAGATCAAAGAGAAAGAGTTGGATATAAGTATAGCGATTTAGGGTATTATATTTTTAAAGAAATTCTTGAAAAAAAATATAAAAGACCTTTGAATAAATTGGTTGATGAGGAGTTTTATCAATCTTTAGGAGCTAATAGAATGACTTATTTACCACTTAGAAAATTTAGCAAATCAGAAATAGTTCCTACAGAGAAAGATTCATATTATAGAAACCAGTTAGTACATGGTTATGTTCACGATATGGGAGCAGCTATGTTAGGCGGAGTAGGAGGTCATGCAGGTTTATTTGCAAATGCAAATGATGTAGCCAAGATTATGCAAATGTATTTGCAAAAAGGAGAGTATGGAGGTAAGAAATATTTAGAGCCAGAAACGCTTGATAAATTTAATAAAAGATATTATGCCGATAAGAAGGTACGTAGAGGTCTAGGTTTTGATAAACCTCAAATACGACCAGAAGAAAAACCAACTTGCGGTTGTGTTTCAGAAAAAAGTTTTGGACATAGTGGGTTTACTGGAACCTATACTTGGGCCGATCCAGAATCTGGAATATTATATGTGTTTTTATCTAATAGAGTATATCCAACAATGCGAAACTCTGGATTGGTTAAAAGTAATATGAGAACTAAAATTCAAGAAGACATTCAGAATGCAATAATCCATTAAAAATGGAAGCTTATAAAATGTTACGAGCTTATATAAAAAAGGAAGGAATTGTTACTCGAAAAAGAATATTAAAACGAGAGGAATTCTTAAAAAAAGCAAATAGTGTAAATACTAATATTTATTTTATAGAAAAAGGTAGTGTACGAGTTTTCTTTAAAGAAGAGCTTGAAGAACACACGCTTTATTTTGGCTATAAAGAATCTATAATAACTGCACTAGATTCTTTTTTTTCCAATAAAAATTCTGAATTAGAAATAGAAGCCTTAAAAAAAACGGAGGTAAGCTATGTGTCTAAAAAAGAATTCTTGAAGTTTATTTCTTATCATGAAGAATACCAGAAGTTGTGGTATAAAGTTTTGGAAGAAATAATTGTTCATCAGGCAGAAAGAGAAAAAGACTTATTAATATCTTCACCTATAAAAAGGTACCAAAAAGTTTTAAAAAGAAAGCCAGAATTATTTCAAGAGATTCCTAATAAATACATCGCATCTTATTTAAGAATGACTCCAGAAACATTATCGAGAGCAAAGAAAACATTGATTTGAATCAATGTGTATGTTTTTAAGATATTGTTATTTTACAAAAGTTAAATTAGTAAGATAATGGAAGGTTACAAAATAAAATTATTAACGACAAAAGAGAGCTCTTTATTTTTTGAACTTATAAATAAGAATAAAAATAGGCTAGAAGATTTTTTTGCAGGTACAGTAAAGTATACAAAAACAATAGAAGATTCTATTGAGTATTGTAAAAGAGTAGATGAAAGAGTAAAAGAAAAAGTTTATTTTCCTTATTTAATAATTGATGAAACAATTAATAAAGCAATAGGATTTATAGATTTTAAAAATATAGATTGGGATGTCCCTAAAGCCGAATTAGGAGCTTTTATTGATGTGAGTTACGAAGGAAAAGGGATTATAACAGGAAGTTTTAAATATATTTTAGAAAACTTAGTAAATGAGCATCAATTTAAAAAGTTGTTTTGTCGAATTTCCGCAGAAAATAAAAGAAGTATAAGCTTAGCATTACGTTGTGGATTTGAGCAAGAAGGAACGCTTAAATGTGATTATAGAACTACCGAAGGAGTTTTGGTAGATTTGAATTATTATGGAAGAATTTTTTAACACGAAATTCAGAAAAATAAATAAATTTAAAAAGCTGCTTGTTTTTAAACAAACAGCTTTTTTTAAGTTCTCCTTAAAGTTAAGAGGTTAATTTGTTTTTTTAATTAAGTATACTGTCTCTTTAATTACAAACCAGCAGAAATAGCCAATTCCTACAGAGAAAACTATATCACCGATAACACGCATCCATTTAATAGTTTGCACAGTGGGAGAGTATAAAAGTTCAGCATCTCTAGCATAAGAATATCCTTTAGTAATAGAAGTGTAGGCTTGTATAATTCCTAAAGGAAGTAAGCTCAATACGACCATTAAAACTAAGCCTATATTTAGTAACCAAAATGCATTTTTAATAAGTTTTTCATTCCATAAACGTTTAGAGTATAAACGTAAACAAGTAATAATAAAGCCCATTCCAAGCATTCCATATACACCAAATAATGCTGTATGTGCATGTACAGAAGTTGTATTTAATCCTTGAATATAATATAATGCAATAGGAGGGTTAATTAAAAATCCAAATACTCCAGCTCCAACCATGTTCCAAAAAGCGACAGCAATAAAGAAAAAGATTGGCCATTTATATCTTTGAATCCAATCGTTCTCTTTTAATAAATTCCAATTTTCTCTAATTTCAAATCCCATTAATGTTAGAGGTACTACTTCTAAGGCACTAAATGTTGCACCTAAGGCAATAGCTTGTACTGGGGTTCCAGAATAATATAAATGATGTAATGTACCAATAATACCACCAGCTAAAAATATAGTAGCAGAGGCAATTGAAGTTTTACCAGCTGTTTTTACTGAAATTATTTTCATTCGTGAAAATAAGTAAGCAATAGTAACAGTGGCAAAAACCTCAAAGAAACCTTCTACCCATAAATGTACGAGCCACCATCTCCAATAATTAATAACAGGTAAACTACTGTTTTCACCATACATTAAACCAGAAAAGAAAAACATGCCTATGGCAATAACAGCAATAAGTAGAATGGTTAGTAAATGTTTGTCATCATTCTTCTTCTTAATACCATAAAGAATATGTCTTCCTACCATAAACATCCATAAAATTAAGCCAACTGCTAAAAATAGTTGCCAAAATCTACCTAAATCCATGTACTCATAACCTTGATGTCCAAAGAAAAAGTTAGTTGATAATTCTAAAAACTGATGTACTCCAAGCCATTCACCAAGCATAGAGCCTAGAACAATAATCAGAGCAGCAATAAATAAGAAGTTAATTCCAAAAACTTGATATTTCATTTCTTTTCCACTTATCATAGGGGCTAAAAAAAGTCCAGTTGCTAACCAAGTAATAGCAATCCAAAAAACAGCCAATTGTGTATGCCAAGTTCTTGTAATTGAGTATGGAAGAAACTGTGATAATTCAAAACCAAAAAAGGCTTGACCTTCTACGGTATAATGTACAGTAATTATTCCAAGAACTACTTGTAAAGCAATTAAAAGAGAAACTACAAAGAAGTATTTTAAAACAGCTTTTTGCGATTTAAATAAAGGCATATTAATAAGTGGATCCTTATCAGGGCTTTTAACAGCTTCACCTTTCTCGTGATTTCTAATATAATAGTACGCAAGAATACCAATGAACAATAAAAGAAGAATAACCGAAAAACCAGACCAAATTTGTGAATCGGCAGTAATAGTATTATCAATTAAAGGTTCATGTGGCCAATTTGAAGTATAGGTATAGTCTTTGTTAGGCCTATTAGTACTTGCAGCCCATGAAGTCCAAAATAAAAAAGCATTAAGTTGTTCAAGTTTTTCTGTATCAGTTAAAGCGCCTTTTTGAATGGCATATTTTTCATACCCTTCAGAAAAGATAGAAGTGTAGTGAGAAATATTATTTTTAATGGCAGCTAATCGATCTTGAGAAATGTAAAAAGTTTCTGTGCTTTTGTCATAAGTGTTTGTTTTTATCTCTTTAACCAATCGAGCTTTTAAAGCACCTTGCTTTTCTACGTCAAGATTTTTATAAGTTGAATCAAAATCTTTTTTAGCCCAAAAATCTAATAAAAATTCAGCTTCTCTATGTATCCAATCTGCACTCCAATCTGGAGCTACATAACTACCATGACCCCAAATAGAACCAACTTCCATTCCTCCAATTGATTCCCATACATTTTGGCCTATTTGTATATCTGATTTAGTATATACGATCGTGTTTGTATTTTTTACAATTACTTTTTCAGGAATGGGAGGTTGTGTTTGGTAAATTTCTGTACCTACCCATATAAGAGCAGCAAAAGAAGATGCAACTACAAGTATAAATATTGTCCAAATTTTTTTCATTAGTTCTTATTGTTTAATTTGTTTTCAAGAGCTATTGCTCTTTTAAAAAGGATGTTGTTTTCGAGGTGAATATGTTTGTGTAAATCTTCTTCAAAGTCTTTTAATAATGAAAAAGTTATTTTGTAGGTATTACATGCATCTTCAGGTAGTGTATAATTATTTGTTAGTTTAGAAATTTTTCGAAATCGCTCACCTTCGTTATCATGATCATCATGCATAATATTTATAGGATTGCTTATTGTATTGAAAGAAGGAGTATTTAACTCTTCTTCTGACCTATGAGCTTTAGCCAGTTTTTTTATATATGGAAAGAGAATCAGTTCCTCTTTTTTCATATGAATTGTTAAATCTTCAACAGCTCCTTTAAAAAGATGGGCTATTTCAATAAGTTCAGGATGCTTTTTACCATGAACTGAACAAATTTTATTAAGGTAAGCAAGTATTTCAGGACTTCTTTTTTCTATATATGTATGATGTTTTTGATAAATATAGTCACTTAAAAAATCTAATTCCCAATCTTGGTAATCTTCACCTAAAGAATTATTTATATGTGTTTTGTTGATGTTAAGAATTAGTTTAGTAAGGTCTAATTGTTTTTTTTCTGAGACCTCTTTTAAGCTTCGGTTTCCATTGCAACAAAAATCAATATTATAGAATTTAAAGATTTCTGCTATCTTGTAGTTTTCAGACACAATGTCTGAAATTAATGTGTTAGCATTTATATTCATTTTTATGTATTATTTGTATTCCAGTTAATAAGAGTGTGATTATTTTAAGTAGCTCTAATAAAACATAGAGTATGTGGTTGTAGCTTTTTTCTACAGAAATATTTGCTATAATTTTTATAGCTCTTTCGTCTAAGACAGGCAGTAAGTAAAAAGTTTGTATAACCAGTATAACGAAAGGGAGTAATAGTTTTTTTAATAAATTACTATTTTTATTAAGTAATAGCGTTACCAGAATTATAATGGCTAAACTTAATTCTACTGTGTTTAAAGCTTTAAAAATTAATCGACCAATAGATAAACCAATTTGAGTTGTAACTCCATTGGCTTTAAATTTTAACCAAGCTTCCATAAAGCTAATAGAAGCTATAAAACCTATCCATATAAAAATACAAGCAATTTGTATTGTCGTAAATTTTCTAGTATTGTAAATTTTCATAGAGGATATTTTTGTCCTTTATAGTTTTAAAAAAGAAGAGGAGAATGCTCCTCTTTGGTTTTGTATTTGAGTGTTTCTATCTTTTCAATTGTAAGATTCTATCTTCACCAGTTTCAGATTTGATTAAATCATATACAGTGGTTGTTTCTAACATTATTTTTAAATTTTTTCTAATATCAATAAACTTATGATGTATTGGACACGGGTTTTTTGAATTGCATTCTCTTAAACCTAAGCCACAACCAGTGTATATTTCATTACCATCAATAATTTTTACAATTTCACTAAGCTTAGTGGTTTGAGCTTTATTTTCTTCTATTAAAAACCCCCCATATGGACCTTTTATTGAGGTTATAATATTATTCTTTGTCAGTTTTTGCAAAATTTTAGCAGTAAAAGCTTCTGGTGAATTGGTTGCTTGTGCAATTTCTTTAACACCAGTTTTATTACCTAGCAAAGTTTGTTTGGCAATATAAATTACAGCTCTCATTGCATATTCACAAGATTTAGAAAACATATGAAATAGTTTTTGACAAAGATAGTATTATTTTTATAACGGATATTAATATCTTTTATAAAAATATTTATAAAGGAATTGAATAGGTAATATTGTACTTAAATAGAAGACTCTGTCTTATTAACTGATGTTTTTGTGAAAAGTAAAACCAATAAAAAAGAAAAGATAAAATAGCTTAAAGCGATTTTTTTATTAAATAGTAAATAAATAATCGAAGTTTGAAATATATAAAAAAGAGGAAATAAGATCATATTAATACCAAAACGAAACGTATCAATAAACTCAATTTCATTAACTTTTTTACTCAGCTTTTTCCATAAAAGATAAGGAAGTAAACTGTTAAGAATTACTAAGTAGAATAAAGGGTTTTTGTGGTTTTTAGAAAATTGTTTTTTATTAGGGAACTCTTGAATTTTAAGGATGTTATTCACCTTTTTAACTTCAGTAAAATCAACTTGAGCTTTATTAAGTTTTTCTAGAGTTGAAGCATAATATTCATCGTCTCTAATATGAACAATTAAATTTTCTAATTGTGTACTAATTTTTTCTTTTAAAATTTTTATAGAATTATTAAGGTTATCCTTGTTATAAAAATCATTAGATAAAATAGGTTCTCCAAAATTTACAGCTACTTTAGAAGGATATTTTGAAGAGTTTTGATATGTAATTCCAACTGGAACTATAAAGATTTTGGTATCAGGGTAATTATTTAGAGTTCCAAAAATTATTCTAGTAAACCCTTTACTTAGTGGTCTAATAGTTCTTTTTCTATCATGACTTCCTTCTGGGAAAATAAGTAAGGTTTTATTATTTTTTAATAATTTTTGGCATTTATTAAAAATTTCTTCATTTTTAGAAAGTTGTTTAATTCCATCTCTAATTCGATAAATAGGCATCATTCCTAATAAATCAAAAAAGTTAGCCACAGATTTATTTTTAAATACACCAGCTTGTACTAAAAAATGTGTTTTTCTTTTTATATGAGTAGCTATAATTAAAGGATCAATTAAGCCATTAGGATGGTTGGACGTAAATAAAACAGCACCTTCTTTTGGAATATTATTTTTTCCAGAAACCTTTATCTTTTTTGAGTAAAAGAACAAACCAGTTTTAACAAAAACTTTAAAAAAATAGTAAATTATAAACCTCATTAATTATTGTTTTTTCGTCCCCAATATGTTGCTAAAGCCATTCCTGAAAAAATATCCCATACACCCCAAAAAGCAGCCAATAGCGCTATACCTCCTAAGCCTTCAAAAAAACTAAATACTAAAAGTAAGCCCAATCCACTATTTTGAATACCTGTTTCCATTGAAATAGTTTTAGTGTCTTTATTATTAAGTTTAAATGATTTTGCAGTAACATACCCAATAATAAACGCAAATACATTATGAAAAATTACTAAAAATAGTACTAAATGAATATAGTTTTTAAAAATATCAGCATTATCATAAAGAGCTATGATAATTAGTAAGAGGAAAAAAATAACAGAAAAAGGTCGAAGTATTTTGTTAATTTTTTTAGCCATTTCCGAATGGAAATGATTTACTAACATTCCTAAAATAATTGGAATACCAAGTATTAATAATACAAGTTTAAATAATTCAAATGGATTTAATGAAACACTTTTTAAAATAGTATTGGTAGGTTCGTATAAACTTCCCCATAGCTGTAAATTAAGAGGCGTCATAATTAAACACAATAAAGTAGCAAAAGCAGTTAAACTAACAGATAAAGCTGTGTTTCCTTTTGCCATTTTACTAAAAAAGTTAGATACATTCCCACCTGGGCATGCGGCAATCAATATCATTCCTAAAGCAAAACTTGGATATGGTTTTATAATATAAATAGCAATAAAAGTTAAAAAGGGTAGTAAAATAAATTGAGAGAGTAAGCCAACTAAAACAATTTTAGGATTCTTTAGTAGCCTTTTAAAATCTATTATTTTTATATCTAAAGCAATTCCAAACATTATAATTGCCAAAGCTATATTAAGCATCCATAAAGCGTCAGTATCAAAGTTTATTTTAATACTGTCTATTTGTAAATCATTAGTTTTTAAAGGCATATTCTATGATATTAGATCCCATTTTTAAAGCTCTTTCTCTTGTTTGTTTAGGATTATTGTGCACAGAAGCATCTTCCCAGCCATCACTTAAATCACTTTCATAATCATAAAATACAATTAAACGACCTTTGTAAAAAAGACCAAAACCTTGAGCTGGTTTTTTATCATGTTCATGAATTTTAGGCAATCCTTTAGGAAAAGAAAATGTTTGGTGGTATATAGGATGGTTCTTTGGAATTTCTTGAAGCTTTAATGAAGGAAAAACTTTTTTTAGTTCTTTCCTTATATATTTATTTAAACCATAATTATCAGAAATATGTAAAAAACCACCAGAAATTAAATAGTTTTTGAGGTTTTTAGAATCTTCACTAGAGAAAAAAACATTACCATGTCCAGTTAAAAATATAATAGGGTAGTTGTTTACAGTTTCGTCTTCCAGCGTTACAGTTTGTATGTTCTTATTAATAGATGTATGTGTATATAAATTAGAAAATTCAATTAGATTAGGTAATGCAGTAGGGTTTGCATACCAATCTCCACCACCTTGATACTTTAAAATTGCCACTTGTTGTGAAAAAATAACTGAACAGTTTATTAAAAATAGAAGAGTTATAATCTTTTTCATTCAATAGTTTATATAATGAAGAGCAATATAATAAAAGAACAATAAAAAACACCAATAAGACTATTGGTGTTTTCTTTTTCCCCTTAATGAAGTTATTTTAAATTAAAAATCCCCTTATTATTTTTAATAGATTTATAACTTCAAGTGTCAAATATATATATCTATTAAATTAGTAGGGTTCTAAAACATCCAAGTTGGATGTTTTAGAACCCTTTTTTTATAAAAAGTAACTATCTTATTATTAGTGGTTTATTTTTTTTTAAGTATTAGAAAAGCAATAAAAAACACCAATAGTCATATTGGTGTTTTTAGGATAATCCTTTTCTTTTTCATTACTGAGAATATATCTCAGCAAATATTTTTTGAAATTTTAATTTAAAACGGAAAACCCCTTCAAAATTTTCAACTTTAGACTTCAAATTTCTTAAGTACAAATTTAGTTTGTATTAATGAGAAAGGGGTTCGAAAACGTCCGAATTGGATGTTTCCGAACCCCTTTTTTATAAAAAGTTGCGGATTAGTTAATGGCGACCGTAATATTTTTAAATTCAACAGGTGTATATCCAGTATGTTTTTTAAAAACAGTATAAAAAGTCGATTTTGAGTTAAAACCTGATTCTAATCCAATAGATGTAATTGTATAATTAGAATAATCTAAGTCTAATAAAAGTGCTTTGGCTTGGTCTACTCTCATTTCATTAAGGTAATCTGTAAAAGATTTTCCTGCTATGTTATTAATTATTAAAGAAAGAGTACTTGAGCCTAATTCAGTGTCTTTAGAAAGGTTTTGTAAGGTGTATTTTGATAATAAATATTTTTTACTCTTTTTTATAAAATCATCTATTTTTAAAAACTGTTCTTTATGTTTTTCAGAAGAGGTATCATCTTCAATATTATTTAAGTTAATTGTATTAACATCAATGTTGCCATTTATATGAATAGATAAAGATTCTCTAATTTGCTTACGCTCTTTTAAAATTCGTATTTGCCTTAATCCTTGATAACCTAACCAATAAATTAATACAGTGGTGTAAATTCTAAGAGGATAATATGAAAAAATGAATCCAGAGAAATTCATTTTAACTTTTATAATTAGGGCAAGTATCCATAAAGTATAACCAACTGTTGTTAGTTTAAAAAATGTATGTATCCATTTAAGGTTGTCAAAAGATAATATTTTAGGAAATAGTTTTTCTTTTTTATACAAGATGTAAAAAGAATAAATAAAAATACTTAGTGATACTAGTAAACTAAATATTTCTTCAAAAGAAGTGTATCGTTCGTAAATAAAATCTACATTATTTTGGGATGGAGAGTTACTATGATTATATACAAAACTAACTTGTGTTATTATTATAACTATAAATAATGGGATTATAATTTTTAAAAATTTATATGATTTTTCAGCTAAATTTAAATAGTTAATTAAAAACATGTAAAGAAATGGCATCGCTAAAAAATGCCAAGGTATTTGTATGTAGTCTAAAGCAAATTTATGTTGAAACAAGTTTTTTTCTAAAATCCAAGATTGAAAGTTGTTTAAAGAGATTGCTAATATTAGTAAATTTAGATATAGCATACTTTTTTCTCTTCCGTTTTTTGAACAAAAAAGAATAATGCTAAAGGCAAAACCATGTAATGCACTAATAAGTAGAAAAAAGTTGAAAAAATCAGCAGTATTCAATAGTAGTATATTTATTTAAATCCTAAATATACGAAAAATGAACTATTGATGAATAAAAGCTATATTCTGTACCACATTTAAACCAGCAGTTTCTGTACGTAACCTGTTTTTTCCTAGTGAAATAGGAATAATATTTTTATTTAAACAGCTGTTAATTTCTGTAGTAGAAAAGTCTCCTTCAGGTCCAATTAAAAGAGTATACTTTGAAGCTGGCTTTACTATGTTTTTTAAAAATAATTTCTCTGTATTTTCCTCACAATGAGCAATGAAGGTTTGTTCAAGGAAATCTTGTTTTATGAAATCTGAAAATTTTATAGGGGCATTAAGTTTTGGAAGTGTAAATTGTAAAGACTGTTTCATTGCTGATTGAATTATTTTAGATAATCTTTCAGTTTTTACTACTTTTCGTTCTGAATTGTCACAAATTATTGGAGTGATTTCATCAATACCAATCTCAGTAGCTTTTTCTAAAAACCATTCTAATCGATCATTATTTTTAGTAGGGGCTATAGCTACGTGTAAGTAATAATCCCTGTTGTTATCTTTTTCTTCCTTTTTTACAATTGTAGCTAGACATTTTTTATCATTCGGAATTAATATTTCTGCAAAAAAAAGGAAGCCATTACCATTGGTGATATGTAAAATATCTCCTTCTTTTTTTCTTAGAACACGAACAATATGCCTACTTTCTTCTTTTTCAAAAGTAATTTGTTTGGTTTCGGTTGTAATATTTGGGTTAAAAAATAGTTGCATTATAAATCAAGCTTATAAGTTCTTCTTCTTTTGTGTATAGATGGATTAAATCCTTTCCATATCTGATGAATTGCCGTGTTATCTTCTAATTCTGGAGTCCTTATACAATTTTCGATATTTCTTTTAGCAAAAGTATCTGCATATTGTTTGAAAATTATGGCAATTACTCCTTTGTTTTGGTATTCGGGATCGACACCAATTAAATAAAAAGTTACATCTTTTGAATTTCGTCTAGCATTTAACAAATGAAAAAGACCGAAAGGAAAAAGTTTTCCTTTTGCTTTTTGCAATGCATTAGAAAAAGATGGCATTACAATGGCAAAAGCAACTAGTTTTTCGTTTTTGTCTACTACAAATTTTATATATTCTGGATTAATAAAACTTATATATTTTTCTTTAAAATGTTTTATTTGCGCATCAGAAATAGGAACATAGGTTGATAGTTTAGAATATGTTTTGCCAAATAAATCGAACATCTCATCAACATATGGCATAATTTTTTTAGTTGAAGTGAAATCTAATGGCCTTAACCCATATCTTTTTTGAATTAGATTACTTGCTTTTCCATATTTTACAGCATCAACATTTTTGAAAAGAAATTTATTCTCTAAATATTCTTTTTCTTTTTTTAAACCTAATTGTTCTAAATGTTTTGCATAATATGGGTGATTATACCATGTAATCATTGTACCTATATGATCGAAACCTTCAATAAGCACTCCCGTTTTATCTAAATTATTAAAGCCAACTGGACCTTCTATATATTCTAAATTATTTTGGTAACCTATTTCTTTAACTTTTTCAATTAAAGACTTAGTTACATTAACATCATCAATAACATCAAACCAACCAAAGCGCATTTTTTTTATATGCTGTTTTTCAACTTCATATGTATTAATAATAGCAGCAATTCGTCCTACTATTTCATCATTTTTTAAAGCTATAAAAAAACGTGCATTAGCATGTTCAAAAACTGGATTTTTATCTTTGTCAAAATTTGCTAATTCATCTTTAATAATTGGAGGAACCCAGTATTTATTGTCTTTATAAAGAGAAAAAGGAAATTTAACAAATTGTTTCATTTCCTTTTTGGTATTTATTTCTTTAATTTCAATCATACAGCAAATGTATCATTTTTATTTGTCCTTCTTCTTTTCTTTTTCTTCTTCCTTTTTTAAATCGTCTTCTAATTTTTTAATCTCTTTTTCTAATTTTAAGCGTTCTTTTTCCTTACGTTTTGCTTCTTTTTCTTTTTCCTTTTTTATATTTTTTTCAAGTTTTAAACGTTCTTTTACTTTATTCTTAGCGTCTTTTTCGGCTTTCTTTTTAGCTTTTTTTGCAGCTTTCTTTTCCGCTTTTGTTGTTTTCTTTTTTAGTTTTTTATCTTCTTTAGCTATAATATCAACTAAAGATTTTTGACGTTGTCTTTTTGGCTTTTCAATAGTTATTTCTTCTTTTTTCTCACCATCATCTATAACTATTGTTTGTTTATCTTTTCCTTTAAATAGCTTTTTAACTTTACTAAATAAACGTCCAAAGAAACCCTTGTTTTCATCGTATTTAGTTTCTTCTTGATCTACAATTTTGTTTCCAAATTCATCCATCTCAACAAATTCATCCTGATGTCTATTTATTCTATAAGAAACACCAATACCAGTATAAAAACCTACTTCATCTTGTTGTCGTAATACTCTAGCGGTAGCATTCAGTTGTAGATTCTCACTATATAAATAAGCTGCACCAAAACCAAGATTACTTTTCTTTTCATACTTTTCAAAAGTTCCTTGTAATTCTGCAAAACCAGACCAATAATCATTAAAATTATAAGTTCCGGTAATAATATAAGAGAACTCAGAGAAATCGCTACCAATATAATCGTAATACAGATTACTGATTACACGCAGTTTGTCTGAAAATTCATTTTGAAGTAAAACTCCAACTTTTGGACTAATTCCTCCTCTTTCATGAAAATCTGTTAATACACTACCAAAGTTTAAACCTGCATATACACCTACATGTGGAATCCATCTTTTCCAATCAAAAGAATGTCTGGCTTTCCAACTTCTAATTTCTTTCTTTTTGTCATCGTATTTAGGAGTATAGACTAAATATTTAGCTCCCAAAGTTAAATTACTTAAACCTGTTTGATTATATGAAGATTCAAAAACATTTTTAAATGCAATTTTATCTCTTTGTAGTGTTGTGTTAAGATTAAATTCTAATTTTTCAGAAAAAAAACTAGTTCTAAATAATAAATCTAAACCCAAGGCTTGTGGATTACTAAAAGTAGGAGTAGCATTTATATTTCTAAAAAATAAACTTGTTTCAAATTGATATACGCCAGAACCAACACTGTATGGACTCTCTGAATAACCAGGTCGGTTAGAGTTTATAACAGTCGTATATTGTGCATTTACAATAAAAGTTGAGCAAAAAGCAAAAAACAAAAAAAGTTTCTTAATCATGTTATAAATCCAAATTATAGAAATTATACAAACATACGTAAAAATACGAATTACCGTATAATATAAGTTTTGTAAACTCTTAACGCTTCCTTTTGCTTCAAATTGTTATTTTTGATAGATTTTTTTATTTAAAAGAAAAGATGACACATATAAATGAAGCAGGACCTATGAATTTTTTAAGAACTTTATTAATAATCCTTGTAGCATATTATGCTGTAAAGTTTGTGGTAAAACTATTTGCTCCTTATTTAATTAAAAAAGCTGTAGATAAGGTACAGAAGAAAGCAGAACAGCAATATCAAAGTCAACAACAAAAGAGAGATGTTGAAGAAGGAAAGACTATTATAGACAAAAAACCTCAAAATAGTAATCAAAGCAATAATTCTGTTGGGGAATATGTTGATTTTGAAGAAATAGATTAACTATGAAATTTAAAAAAGTATTGACTTATGCAATTGCAATTGCTGCTTTTGCTATTATATCGTTGTTATATTTTAATCCGGTTTTAAGTGGGAAACAAATTAAACAGAGTGATATTACTCAGTTTATTGGCATGTCCAAACAGGTTAAAGATTACAGAGCTGAAAATAATGAAGAGCCTTATTGGCTAGGTAACGCATTTAGTGGAATGCCAGCTTATCAAGTTAGTGCATATTATCCAAATGACTTTGTTAGATATATTGATAAAGCTATTCGTTTTTTACCTAGGCCTGCTGATTATTTGTTTTTATATTTTTTAGGTTTTTTCTTATTGTTAAATGCGCTAAAAGTTAATTGGAAGTTAGCTATACTAGGTAGTTTGTCCTTTGGGTTTTCTACATACTTGATAATTATTTTTGGAGCAGGACATAATGCAAAGGCACATGCTATTGGTTATATGCCATTGGTAATAGCTGGAGTATTATATATTTTTCAAAAGAGATATTTAGTAGGTTTTGTAATTACTGCTTTAGCTATGGCTTTAGAAGTATATACAAATCATCCTCAAATGACTTATTATCTAGGTTTTTGTTTATTAATATTAGCCATTGTTGAATTTATTGAAGCTTTTAAAGCAAAAGCATTGACTGTTTTTGCAAAACAAGCAATGGTATTACTGGCGGCAATGTTTATTGGTTTAGGTGTAAATTCTACTAGACTATTGGCAATGAAACAGTATGGAGATTTTAGTACAAGAGGAAAATCTGAGTTGACTATAAATGTTGATGGTACTCCTAAAGAAAAATCTACAGGATTAGATAAAGCGTATATTACTGAATATAGTTATGGAATAGGTGAGACGTTTAATTTATTGATCCCTCGTTTTATGGGAGGAGGTACTATTGAAAAGTTAGGTGAGGATTCAAATTTTTATCAAGTTTTAGAACAAAATGCAGGGAAAAGTGTAGCAAAAGATTATTCAAGTCAAGTATTAACTTATTGGGGAAAACAGCCTATTGTTGAGGCTCCAGCCTATATTGGAGCTATTTTATTCTTTTTATTCTTTTTAGGAGTTTTCTTAGTAAAAGGAAGATTGAAATATTGGTTAGTTTCAGCGACTATATTTTCAATTGTTTTAAGCTGGGGGAAAAATTTCCCGATGATAACCAATTTCTTTATTGATTATGTACCTCTTTATAATAAGTTTAGAGCAGTTTCATCTATTCAGGTAATAGCGGAGTTATGTATTCCATTATTAGGTGTTATAGCTTTAAGAGACTTCTTTTCAACTAAAATTTCATCAGAAGAGAAAGGAGCAGCAATAAAAAAAGCTTTTTATATAATTGGAGGGATCACATTAGTATTTGCATTATTCGGATCAAGTCTATTTGCTTTTGAAGGATTAAGAGATAGTCAGTATCAGCAGTTACCAGAATTAGTAGATGCTTTAATTTCAGATAGAAAAGCTATGTTATTTAATGATAGTATTCGATCGTTTCTTTTAGTTTTAGTTTCTGGAGGATTATTATTGTTTTATCTAAAAGGAAAATTACAACAACTTCCAGTCTTAATTGTTTTGGGAGGGCTTATCGTTTTTGATTTAGTATCGGTAGATATTAATTATGTAAATAAAGAAGATTTTACATCAGCAAGAAGAGTATTGAAACCATTTTCACCAACGCAAGCTGATAAAGAGATTTTGAAAGATAAAGATTATTATCGTGTAGCTAATTTTAGTGTAAACCCAATGCAAGACGGTAGAACTTCATACTTTCATAACTCAATAGGAGGGTATCATGCGGCTAAAATGAAAAGGTATCAAGAATTATTTGATTATCAAATAGCAAAAAATAACATGGAAGTGTTAAACATGTTAAATGCTAAATACCTTATTGTAGGAGAAGATAAGTTTCAAGAGAATCCTGAAGCAAATGGAAATGCTTGGTTTGTAGAAGAAATAAAAATTGTTGATACAGCAAATAAAGAAATAAAAGCTTTAGATAGTTTAAATACTAAAGAAGAAGCTATTTTAAATACAAAAGGCTTAAAAGGAAAATTACCATCTTTAAAATTTACGAAGGACTCTATTTCTTCAATAAATTTAGTTAAAAATAATGTAACAGAATTAATTTACGAAACAAATACAACAGGAAATAGATTTGCGGTGTTTTCAGAAATTTTTTATGAAGACGGTTGGAATGCTTATTTAGATGAGGAAAAAGTACCTTATTATAGAGTGGATTATGTACTTAGAGGTATGGAAATTCCAAAAGGAAAGCATGAAATAACTTTTAAATATGAGCCAACAGTAATAGAGATAGGAAATGTAATAACATTATTTTCTTACGCACTATTATTGTTTATTCCTATAGGATGGTTTGCTTTTAAGCAAAAAAAGAAATAAATATTATTTTATTATTCAAGAGTTTTTAAAAAGGAAGATGGAGTGATTCCTGTTTGTTTTTTAAAAGCTCTTGAAAAAGCTGAAGCATTTGTGTATCCTACTTCCTGAGCTAAACCTTGTATAGAATACTTTCTGTATTTTTTATCGTTTTTAAGTTTTTCAATAATATAATCTATCTTAAGCCTAGTGAAATATTGCTTAAATGATTCTTGATGATGTTTGTTGAAAATAAAAGAAACGTAAGTTGAGTTAGTATTTAAACTCTCAGAAATAGTAGATACTGAAAAATTAGAACTTAGAAACTCTAAATTTGTATTGATATCTTTTATTTTATCTAAAATTTTACACTCAAGAACTTCATCAATATTATATTCTTTTTTTTCTGTTTCAAAAGGTTTTTGATTGTTGATTTTAGTTATTAATTTTTCTTTTTTCCTTTTTTCTTTTCTAAATAAAAAGAAAATTAGAGCAGTAATTGTTAAGAGCAAAATAAAAAAATAAATAATTAATTTAAGTTGTTTGTTGGCTTCAGTCTTCTTTAATTCTATATTTAATTGTTTGGCTTTATTAAAGCTATTATTGTAAAATAAATTGAAGGCTTTATCCTTGTTTTCTCTAGCTAAATTATACTGCTTAAGATTTAACTTAGAATATTTATATGCACTATCAATTTTCTGAATTTTATTGTACTGGTTTGATAGAATATCATACATAGTAATCAGCCTACTGGTTTTACAGTACTTTTTATCTTTTATTATTTTAGAAGCATAAAATATAGCAGAGTCTGAAACATTAAGGTTATGAAAACAAATAGATTTTTGAAAAAACTCACGATGTTTATAGTTGTACCCGTTACAAATGTTTTTATAATTATTGATTAATTTAATAGCTTCTTTATATTGCTTTTTAGCCATTAAAACATCAGTTTTCCTAAAGTTGTAGAATATCTCAGAATCTTTATGTATTGGTGTTAATAATTTTGAAGCTTTATAAGCTTTATTATAATAGTATGCAGCTGAATCTAATAATATACTATTTGTATTGAGAGCTTTATTATTTAATGAAATGTAAGTGTTACCAAGGCTGTTGTATAAATTGGCTTGCCATTGAATAAAAAAATTATCTTTTTGAAGATTTTTAAGAAAAGGGTTTTTAATTTCAGAAATTGAATTTAATAAAAGAACTTTAGCTTCATGATGCATGCCTAGCTTGTTTTTTATAACAGCTTTGCTAAGTTTTAAACCTAATTTATTTCTATAATTTAATTGATCTTTTACAGGGTGGTTAATTGTCAGGTTTTCTTGTTTAATAAGGATGGTATATGCTTCTTCATATTTTTCTTGATTTTTCTTAATCCAAAATAATCTATTCAAAGCAGTTATTTTTCTATTTAAAAGACAAGTCTTATTTAAAAGTTTATTTATTGAATCTACTTTATAAATAACTTTTGCAGCAATTTTTTCAGCTTCTACATATTTTTTTTCTCTATAGTAGCCATATGATCTACCAGTTTGTGCCTCTAGCTTTTTACAAATATTATTTGACTTTTCTAATTTATTACAATAAAAAAATAGGCTATCGGTATTTGTGTTTTTGAAAAAGTTAATTTTTTCTAAATTAATAGAATCTAGGCGTTTAGTTTGAGAGGTTACTTTTTTAGAAAAAAAAAGAAAAACGAAGATGAAAAAGAAAATATTTTTAGTCATTCTTAGTATACGATCTAATAATACTTTTTATGAAAAGCACATAAAATAAACTCAAAGATAATGCTTTTTATAAAAGGTGTGTTATAACATTTTTTAGACTTAGAAAAGAATGATATGTTTGTTCACGTTTCTATTTATAATACTAAATAGATACGTAAGAATAGGTGGGAGTTGCTATGAGAAAGTTGTTGTGAAAAAGAAAAAAAGCGGAGGTAAACCTCCGCTTTTTTTCTTTTGTAGAAATAAGTTGGTTTAAAATCTATTATTCAATAAGATTACTATTCTAAAAAGCAAAATAATAATACATTTGTTATAAATTATTATTTATGTACTCTAAACTACCAGAGAAAAGATATAACCATACCTTAGAATTTTTAAAAAAACATGTTCCTTCACCTGCAATTATTTTAGATTTAGGTGTACGTAACCCTTTTTCAGAAATAATGGAAGAACATGGTTATACGGTGTATAATACAAATGGAGAAGATTTGGATTTATTACCTGAGATAGTAAAAGAATATAAAGTAGATGTTGTAACGGCTTTTGAAATTTTTGAACATTTATTAGCTCCTTTTAATGTATTACGAGAAATAGAAGCTCAAAAAATAATAACAACAGTACCTTTAAAATTATGGTTTGCAAGTGCATATAGAAGTACTACTGATATGTGGGATAGACACTATCATGAGTTTGAGGATTGGCAATATGATTGGTTATTAGAAAAATCAAATTGGAAAATTATAGACACAAAAAAATGGACAAGTCCAATTAATAAAATAGGGTTCCGACCAATTTTAAGAAAATTTACACCTCGTTATTATGCTGTTTATGCAGAAAAAAAGGAAGAGCTGTGAGAATAGGAATGATTTTAGATAAAATATTTCCTCCAGATCCAAGAGTGGAAAATGAAGCAATTGAATTAATAAAGAAAGGGCATGAGGTTTTTTTATTTTGTCTAACATATACTAAAGAAGAGAAAGAAGAAGAAATTAACCAAATAAAAGTAAAGAGATATAAAAGTAATAAACTAGAATATAAATTATCAGCATTAGTTTATACAGTGCCTTTTTATACTATCTTAATGCAAAAAAAGATAAGTAGCTTTTTGAAGGAATTTAAAATTGAAGCAATTCATATTCACGATATGGTAATTGCAGAAGCAGTTTTTAAAGAAAACAAAAAAACAAGATTACCCGTTATTTTAGATCTACATGAAAATAGACCTGAAATTATGAAGTTTTATCCTCACTTAAAAAAGTTTCCGTCCAATATTATTATTTTACCAAAAAAGTGGAAGCAAAAAGAAGAAGCATTTATTAAAAAAGCTGATAAAATTATTGTTGTAACAGAAGATGCTAAAAAAGAAATAATAGAAAGAACAAAAATAAAATCAGATGCTATTGGAGTAGTACCAAATACAGTTAGAGCATCTTTTTATAACGATAATAAAGGTTTAGTTATAGAGAGAAATACTAAAAAAGATTTTATTCTATTATATATTGGAGATACTGGTGAAAGAAGAGGATTAAAAACTGTAATTAGAAGTATCCCTAAATTAGTAGAGAATATTAAAAATGTAAAGCTAGTAATAGTAGGTAAAATACCGAGCAATTTAAAAGAAGAAGTAACAAGTTTAAAAGTAGATAAATATGTGAAGTTTGAAGGTTGGCAGAAAGAATCGACATTTTTAAATTACATTAAAGATAGTGATATTTGTTTATCTCCTTTGCATAGAAACATTCATCATGATACTACTTATGCAAATAAATTATTTCAATATATGAGTTTAGGTAAGCCTTTGTTGGTAAGTAATGCTACCGCTCAGAAGAACTTAGTAGAAAAAATAAATGCAGGTTTAGTACATTCAGAAAAGAATGTAGAAGATTTTGAAAGTAAAGTTCTTGAGCTTTATAAAAATGAAATGTTAAGAAATAAGCTAGGGGAAAATGGAGAGAATTTTGTTAGAAATGAATTTACTTGGGATAAAACATCTAAAGAGTTAATAAACCTGTATAATACTTTATAATTTGAAAGTACTAATTATAACATATTATTGGGTGCCGTCTGGAGGTTCTGGAGTACAACGTTGGTTGAAGTTTGTAAAGTATTTACGAGATTTTGATATAGAACCACTAGTGTATACAGTAGATAATGCAAATTACCCGATTATAGATAGATCTTTAGAAAAAGATGTGCCAAATGATATAGAAGTTCTAAAGAAAAATATATGGGAACCTAATGATGTGTTATCACGTCTAAAGAAAAAAAGTACTAAAACAAGTGCAGGTTTTCTAAATCCAAACCCTACTTTTTTCGGAAAGATAATGCAATATATAAGAGCCAATTATTTTATTCCAGATGCAAGGAAATATTGGGTAAAACCTTCAGTTAAAAAAATAAAAAGTTATTTAAAAGAAAATCATATAGATGTAATTATAACTACGGGGCCACCTCATAGCTTACATTTAATAGGATTGCAGTTAAAGAAAGAACTAAATATAAAATGGGTAGCAGATTTTAGAGATCCATGGACAGATATCGATTACTTTCATCAATTACCATTAACAAAAACATCGAAAAGAAGGCATTTTAAACTGGAGAAAGAGGTTTTAAAAAAAGCAGACGCTAGTTTGGTAATAGGTAAAACAATGAAAAAAAACTACGAAGACTATTCAAAAAATATTCATGTAGTGACAAACGGATATGATACAGAGTTTGATGGAATAAAAGAAGTTAATTTAGATAAGAAACTCTCAATAACTCATATCGGGTTGATGAATTCAGATAGAAATCCTAAAATTTTATGGGAAGCATTATCTGAATTGTCAGAAGAAATTAAAGGGTTTCGAAACAATTTAGAGATAAAGTTAATAGGGAAATTAGCCAATGAAGTAATAGAAGAATTAAAAAAGAAAGACTTCAAAAATATTACAAGAATAGATTATGTAGCCCATAATGAAGTGAAAAAACACCAAAGGAATTCTCAAGTATTATTATTAGCAATAAATAAAGTGCCAAGTGCTAAAGGAATTATAACAGGAAAAATTTTCGAATATTTGCAAGCAAAACGTCCTATCTTAGCAATTGGTCCAGAAGATGGGGATTTAGCGGAAATTTTAGAGAAAACAAACGCTGGCTTTATCATTAATTTTGATGATAAAAATAAAATGAAAAGGGTAATTAAAAATATGTATAACAAATACAAAGACGGTAACCTAGAAGTATCATCAAAAGAAATAGAGCAATATCATCGAAAGGAATTAACCAAGCAATTATCTGAAATACTAAAAGAAGTAGTAAGCTCTTGAAAAAAATAGTAACCATATTAGGAGCACGACCTCAGTTTGTAAAAGGGGCAGTGTTAAGTAGAGTAATAAAGAAGCACAATGATTTTGAAGAAATAATAGTGCATACAGGTCAACATTTTGACACTAATATGAGCGCCGTTTTTTTCAATGAAATGCAAATTCCTAAGCCTAAATATAATTTAAATATTAACGGATTAAGTCATGGAGCTATGACTGGGCAGATGCTAGAGAAAATAGAAGAGGTATTAGAGGTCGAGCAGCCAGAAGTAGTAATAGTATATGGAGATACCAATTCTACTGTTGCTGGAGCTTTAGCAGCGAAAAAAATGAATATCCAAGTTGTTCATGTTGAAGCAGGATTACGTTCTTTTAATATGCAAATGCCTGAAGAAGTAAATAGAATAATTACAGATAGAATTTCAAATTTGTTAAGTTGTCCTACAAATACCGCTATTCTAAATTTAAAGAAAGAAGGATTTGATAATTTACCAATTGAAATAGAACAACATGGAGATATCATGAAAGATGCAGTAGAGTTTTATGGTAAATTCTCAGAAGGAAAATCGACTATTATTAGCGATTTAAAATTACAGAGAAATGAGTTTGTTTTAGCAACAATTCATCGTCAAGAAAATACAGATGATAAAGAGAAATTAAAAGAAGTATTCTCGGCTTTGGAAGAAATAAACAAATCAAAACAAGTAGTATTACCTTTGCATCCAAGAACTAAAAAGAAATTAGATCTTTACGGTTTAAAGCCTAATATAACTCTTATAGAACCTGTAGGTTATTTTGATATGTTAGAATTGTTAAAAAACTGTAGTTTAGTAATTACGGATAGTGGAGGGCTTCAAAAAGAAGCATTTTTCAATAAAAAATACTGTATAATAGCTAGAAAAGAGACAGAATGGATAGAATTGGTTAGTAGTGGTTATGCAAAGATAACCGGAACCAATTATAATAAAATGATAAAATCATTCAATGAGTTTTTAAAAGAAAAAAAAGATTTTCAAGAAAATTTATATGGAAACGATGTTGGAGAAAAAATATATCAGTCAATAAAAAAACTAATTCAAGAATAAATTGGGAATTGTATTTAGACAATCATTTAAGAACACTCTTATTATCTATTTAGGTTTTTTAATAGGAGGGATAAACACTATAGTTTTATATTCAAGATTTTTAAAAGACGAATATTATGGCTTAGCGATGTATGTATTTGCAGCATCTAACTTATTGTTGCCAATAGTAGCATTAGGAGTACATTTTACTATTATTAAGTTTTTTTCAGGATACAAGACTAAAAAAGAAAAAGATAGTTTCTTAAGTTCTATTCTTTTTCTTCCGTTATTAGTAGCATTTCCTATAGGTTTTTGTTGGGATTTTTTTCATAATCAAATTATGGATTTTATCTCAAGAAGTAATGTTGAAGGCAACTTGATTATAGAAAGTTATACTATTTATATATATATTATAGCTGTAGCTTGTGCTTATTTTGAAGTTTTTTATTCTTGGGCAAAAGTACAAATGCAATCAGTTTTTGGAAATCTGTTAAAAGAGTTATACAATAGAGTTGCTATAATGATTTTGTTATTTGCTGTAAATTTTGAAGTAATAACAAAGCAAGAGTTTTTGTATTATATGGCTTTAGCATATATATTAAGAACTTTATTAATGATGGTATATGCTTTTAAATTATATATGCCAAAAATAACGTTATCCTTCCCTTATAACTTTAAAGAGGTTTTACGATATACTTTTTATATAGTTTTAGCAGGAAGTGCGGGAGCAATTGTGTTGGATATTGATAAAGTAATGATACCAGGGAAAGATGGTTTTGCTACAGCAGCATATTACGGTGTTGCTTTATTTATAGGGACTTTTATTGAAGCACCAAGTAGAGCTATGGGGCAAATTTTGCAGCCATTAACATCTAAGTCTATAAATGAAAACAATGATAATGAGACAAAAAGTTTATACCAAAAAAGTTCAATAAACTTATTGTTAATTGGCGGGTTATTTTTTGTGTTGGTAAATTGTAATGTAGAAGAATTGTTTAGAATTATGCCTAATAAAAATTATGCAGAAGGAGGGATATTAGTAGTGTTATTAATCTCAATAGCAAAATTATTCTTAATGTCTTTAGGAAGTAATGGAGCCATTATTACAAATTCTAAATTTTATAGAATAACAATGCCAATAGGTATAGGTATGGCTTTTTTGGTGTATTATTTAAATATCTATTTTTATAGATATATAGGAATGGGTACAGAAGGTTTAGCATTGGCAACATTAATAACTATTTTAACTTTTAATGTTTTTAAGTTATGGTTTGTAAATAAGAAGCTAAATATGTTTCCTTACACAAATAAAACGTTGCAAATGTTATTAATAATTATAGTGATGTTTGTTATGTTTTATTTTTGGAATTTTTCAGTTCCAGAATTTTCTATTTTAAATTTTCCAATAGATCCTATAATCAATATTATTTTAAAGAGTCTTTTAATAATAGGGCTTTATATTGTTATTGTTGTTAAGTTAAATATATCAGAGCAAATAAATAATTTAGTAAAAAGATATATAAAATAAAAAAAGACTGTATTCACAAGGGAATAAGTCTTTATTAAGGGAAATGAAATAAGGGGTTATTTCATGTGCAAAGATAATAGGTGTTTTTAATATGTTGATTAACATATGTTTATAAATTGCAGTTTATAATGTTTTTTTTATTCGACTTAATTGTACGGGAGATATATTAAGGTAAGAGGCAATATGTTTTTGAGCAATTAAATTATCAATATCTGGAATTCGTTTTCTTAAAATTAAATACCTTTCTTTAGCTGTATGCATAGAGATATCTAGAATAATGTTTTCTGCTTTTAAATATGCATCTTCCAAAATTTTAATATAAAAAATGCTTAATTCATGGTGCCTTAAGGTTAGCTCTTTGAGTTTAAAAAAACTACCTTTATAGCCAGTTACTTTGGTTAAAGCTTGGTAATTTAATTCAGAAGGACAATTTTTCATCATAGCAGATGCACCACCAGTTGCTTGTCCGGGAGTAAAAAGAGCTCTGGTAGCTTCTTTACCGTTTTCTGTTTGAAGAAAAGATCTAACAATGCCAGTTTTAATAATAAAAAAGTCAGTAGGATATTCATTAGTTTTTATTAAAAAATCTAATGGATTAAGTTCGGAATACGAAACCAGATTTTCAAAAATAGAAATAATATTACTGGGTAAATCGGCAAACTGATAGAGAAAATGCTCAATATCACTTTTCATAAATATATAAATTAACAAGTTATCTCTATCGAGAGAAGATAAATTTAATGAAAATTATGAGATATAAAAAGGATAGACGCAAAAAATCAGACTTATATAAGGGGATAAGTCTGATTGCTGAAAAAAAACTTAATTAGGGGAATTTTTTTTCAAAATTGTAACTTGTTAATTACACTACAAATATATGTGGTGTTTTAGAGTTGTACATTAACATATGTTAATAAAATCTTATTTATAACTATTCTTTTTAATTCTACTTAACTGAACAGGAGTGATATTAAGATAAGAAGCAATATGATATTGATTAATTAAATTATCAATATTTGGAAGTCTTTTTTTTAAATTTTCATACCTCTGAGAAGCATCAAGCATAGAAAGTTCTAGAATTTTTCCTTCCTCTCTAATATATATGTGTTCTAATACTTTATAATGAAATATTGAAAGATCGTGGTGTTTTAAAGATAAATTATAAAAAGATTTATAATTACATTCTAAAACTTCACAATCTGTAAGGCATTGATAAATTAAATCTGAAGGTTTGTTAGTAATTAAAGCACCTAAATTTCCAGTGGTTGTTATAGGGACAAATATGGTTTTAGTGTATTCTTTCCCTTTTTCGTCTATTAAAAAAGACCTAACAACACCAGATTTTAAAATATAAAAATTAGTAGGAGTTTGATTTAAGTTGACAAGTTTATGGTCTTTAGAAAACTTTTTTGCAAACATTAATTGATTAAACTTATCAAAAGAACTCTCTGAAACTTTATCATAAAAGTTAAAAACAAAGCTTCTGAAAAAAGACATAAAAGAATGTATTAGTTTGAGTTATCTCAAATTTACATTAATTTTTTCTAAAAAACTAATAGCATTAGGCCCCTCCATAAAAAGTAAATCTAAGATAGATAAGTTAGGTATAAAGCCATATTTATCATCAAACATCTGTACATATGAATCCAATTCTATTTCAATACCTTTTTTAGCCAGAGCTAGATTTCTATGATCAATAACATTAGGCGTTATTTCATAATTCTCTGTTTTTGAAAATGAAGTATTCATTTGTAAAGCATCAGTAACAAATAAATGACTATCAATGTTTACATCTTGTAAAAAAGTGTATTTAGTGTTAAATATTTTAGATAAATCATCTTCAAAAAACTCGAAAAAAGGAGAAGTTCTATAGGCAGATTGTAATGATTTAAAATGCTGTTGTTGCCAAGGAAAATCATTTTCAACTATAGTATCTTTCGTTTTTTTTCTACCTTCTTTAGTTTTATGTTTTACAGGAATATTTAATGCTAATTTACCGTTAGCTCCATATATATAACAACGATTACGGTAAGTTTGTTTTTGATAATTGTCTTCAATTTCAAAAATAACCGAATTCGATTGATAAATTGCTGCATATTGTGAAATAGGAGCAAAATATGTTGGTATAAATAGTGACATTAAGCTTTCTTTTTGCCTTTTCTAAAACTATACCCTGTATAGCCAGCAATTAAAAGAATAACCAACCATAAATAAGAGGTAGGCTTACCATTACCACCAACTGTTGTAAACATTCTGTCCCAGCGGATTGATTTTATTTTAGCTCCAAAATCTAAAATAGAAATACTAGGATCCCAGCTTAACCAAATCATTACAGGTTTACCTACAACATGATCTATAGGTACATACCCCCAGTTTCTAGCGTCTAATGAGTTTTGACGATTGTCTCCCATCATCCAATAATAATCTTGCTTAAAAGTATATGTTTTTGCCTTTTTGCCATTAATGTAAATATCATTACCAAAAATAGTTAAATCATTATTTTCATATCTTCTAATAATTTGCTCGTAGAAAGGAATTGTATTTTCATTTAAATCAACGGTAGCTCCTTCTTTAGGGATGTAAATAGGTCCAAAGTTATCAGAGGACCAAGCATATTTTGGACTGTGGGGGAAAACAGATTTGTTGTAGAAACCCTTTGGGTGCATGTCTTTAGTAACCTTTTTTATTAGTGGGTTTTTAGATAGAGAAGCAGCTTCTTTATCAGTTAAGTTGAAGTAATAAAATGCACGATCATTAGACATTTTACCCTCTCCATTTTTATTGTATTCTTTTATAAGACTTAAAGGTAACTCTTCGCCATTTGTGTCTACTTTAAAATACCATTGAGGTTTAGCTCTTTCTGGTAATATAGTTTTTTTGCCATTAATAAATACATAACCATCTCTAACTTCTAAAGTATCTCCTGCAATACCAGTAGCTCTTTTAACATAATTGGTTCGTTTATCTATAGGTTTATACGTTGCCTTTCCAGATCTATCTCCCCACATTAAAGCTAATGTATCAGCAGGCCAGCTAAATACAACAATGTCATTACGTTTAATTTTCTGAAAACCAGGTAAACGCATGTATGGTAATGAAAGTTTGTTTAAAAATCCATCTTTATTTTTATCGTCAGATAAAAAAGATTTTTTACCTAGAACTGGAATTGTATCATGGGCCATAGGTGCAGCAACAACAGTATTTGGTACACGGGCTCCATAATGAAACTTACTAACAAATAAATAATCTCCAACCAGTAACGTTTTTTCTAAAGAAGAGGTTGGAATAGTATATGGCTGCATAAAATAGGTATGAACTAAGGTCGCAGCAATAATTGCAAAAGCAATAGAGCTTACCCATTCACCTAGAGCAGATCTAGGTTCTAAACTTCTATTCTCGATGTATTTCGCTTCAGTAGCATAATTAATATAGTAAATATACAAACCTAAAGTTACGATAGCTAAAATGGTGTCTTTTCTATCATTAAAACCAAAACTTCTACAGGTTTCTACCCAAATTATAGGAAACATTAATAAATTTACAATAGGGAAGAATAATAGAATTACCCACCATTTTGGGCGATTTATTATCTGCATTAAAATAACTGCATTATAAACAGGTATAGCAGCTTGCCATGCTTTTCTTCCAGCTCTTACATACAGCTTCCAAGTTCCTAAAAAGTGAATTACTTGAAGTATTAAGAAGAATATAAACCATTCAGTAAATGTCATAATGTATATATTTTGGTATCCTTTAAATAGGAGTAAAATTCAATAATATTTGTGTCTTTTTTCTGTGTTTGTTACGTAATTAACCTAAGTTTAACACATCTCTCATGGTGTAAACTCCAGTTTTATTAACTAACCATTCAGCAGCTACAACAGCACCTAAGGCAAATCCTTGTCTATTATGTGCGGTATGTTTAATGTCAATGGTATCAATTTCAGAATTATATGTTACTGTATGAGTTCCAGGAACTTCAGGAGTCCTTATAGCAGAAATAGCAATGTTGTTTTCTGAAGTTTTTTCATCTAGTACCCAAGCAGTTTTGTTAGAGTTTTCAATAATTCCATCGGCTAAAGTAATCGCAGTTCCACTAGGAGCATCTAATTTTTTTGTATGATGAATTTCTTCAATAGAAACATTATATTGATTTAATGCATTCATCATTTTAGAAAGTTGTTTGTTTAATTCAAAAAAAACATTAACACCTAAACTAAAATTAGAAGCATAAATAAAAGCTCCTTTTTTTTCATTACATAACTCAATAATAGAGTTGTATTTATCTAACCACCCGGTTGTACCTGAAATAACAGGAACATTGTTGTTAATACAATTACTTATATTACTATAAGCAGAAGAAGGTATACTAAAATCAATGGCTACGTCGGCATCAGAAATATTATAATCTTCTTTACCAGAAGTTTTAATTATAATTTTATGACCTCTTTGTAAAGCAATTTTTTCAATCTCTTTACCCATTCTACCATAACCAAGTAAGGCAATTTTCATTTTAAAAAGAATATTTTAAAGTTAAACCAACCTTTGGGGCTTCAATAAGCATTGGGTCAGATTTAATCATCGGATTTATAGATAAGCTATCATCAGTATCAAATTGTAGTAAATGTGCATTAACACTAGCTTCTACAATTTGTAATACGTATAATAAGACACCAGTTAAAAGAGATAAATCTCGATTTTTACTTAATGTTTTTTGTGCATTTTCTAATCCAGCAGTTGAAATGTTTGGGTTTCCGTTTAAACCATTGAATTCATCAGGTAAGCCTTGAGATCGCAATTTAAAAGCCGTTCTAAATCGATCATACCCATTGCTGTTATCAATGTAAAAGTAAATACTACTACCTATGGCAGCCCAAACAATAGGAGCTTTCCAGTATTTTTTATTATAAATTTGTCCTCCTCCAGGGAAAATAGCTGAATAAAAAGCAGCTTTAGATGGAGAAAGAGGATTGTATTTGTCACTTCCTAATTGTAATTGTTTGGCCCTAATTAATGTAGAATCTTTTTGAGCAAATGAAATCTGACTAAAAGAAAGACTAAAAAAAACGAATATGATAAGTCGAATATTCAATTACTTTAAAAGGTTTTTAATACGATTAAAATCTTCTTCAGAATGAAAAGGAATAGAAATCTTTCCTTTTCCACGATTGTTAACGCTAACGTCAATTTTATGACCAAAATAGTCGCTAATATCTTTTACACTATCCGCAACAAAATTAGGTAAAGCTTTCTTTTTAGACGCTTTCGCAACTGTGCCAGCTTTTAAGTTTTTAACTAATTCTTCAGTTTGGCGAACAGATAATTTTTCACGAACTATTTTCTCATAAATATTTAACTGATCAGAATTACTGTCAACATTTATAAGCGCACGACCATGTCCCATAGATATAAAACCATCACGCATTCCTGTTTGGATAATAGGATCCAGTTTTAATAAACGTAAATAATTGGTAACAGTAGATCGTTTTTTACCTACACGAGTACTTAATTGTTCTTGGGTTAATTTAATTTCATCAATTAAACGTTGATAAGAAAGAGCAACTTCTATAGGATCAAGGTTTTTACGTTGAATATTTTCAACTAATGCCATTTCTAGCATTTCTTGATCGTTAGCTAAACGAATATATGCAGGAACTGTTTTATTACCTATTAATTTAGAAGCTCTAAAACGACGTTCTCCAGAAACTAGTTGAAACTGATTGCCAGATAATTTACGAACAGTAATGGGTTGTATAACACCTAGTTCTTTAATTGAATTGGCTAATTCTTGTAAAGCTTCTTCATCAAAATAAGTCCTAGGTTGATATGGATTTACATCTATCGAATTAATATCTAATTCAACAATAGTACCTACAAGTTTATCTGCATTTTTATCTTCTGCTGAATTTACTTCTGCAGTTTCTTTTAATAAGGCTGATAAACCTCTACCTAAAGCCTGTTTTTTTGTTGCTTTTGCCATTTACAATAATTATGCGTTTTTATTTATAATTTCGTTCGCCAAATTTAAGTAATTTACAGCACCTTTACTCGTAGCATCGTATGAAATTATACTTTCACCATAACTAGGTGCTTCACTTAAACGAATATTTCGATGCACTATTGTTTCAAAAACCATAGAGCTAAAGTGTTTTTTTACTTCTTCAACTACTTGATTAGATAGTCTTAAGCGAGAATCAAACATCGTTAATAATAAACCTTCAATATCTAAATCAGGGTTGTGTATTTTTTGAACACTTTTTATAGTGTTTAATAATTTACCTAATCCTTCTAAAGCAAAATATTCACATTGAATAGGGATAATTACAGAATCTGAAGCAACTAAAGAGTTTAAAGTAATTAAACCTAATGAAGGAGCACAGTCTATTAAAATATAATCATAGTCATCCTTAATCTCTTGTAAAGCTTTTTTAAGCATGTATTCTCTCTCTTGCTTATCAACTAATTCTATTTCAATAGCCACTAAGTCAATATGAGCAGGAATTAAATCCACATTAGGAGAATCAGTTTTTAAAATAGTATCTTTTACAGATGTGGTATGTTCTAAAACTTGATAAGTACCTAGTTCAATACTTTCAACATCTAAGCCTAAGCCAGAAGTAGCATTTGCTTGGGGATCTGCATCAATTAATAATACTTTATTTTCTAAAACACCTAATGATGCTGCTAAGTTTACTGTGGTAGTAGTTTTACCTACTCCACCTTTTTGATTTGCAATTGCTATTATTCTACCCATTATAATTTAAAAAGTTTGAAAGAGGTAAATTTACAATTATTTATCATTTTTAAAAGGGAAAGATGTTAACAAATGTAATTGCTTGACTTTGTGGGGGTAAAAAAGAAAAAGCTACAAAAGTCAATTTGTAGCTTTAATATATGTATATAATTTTATTATCCGTTAAGCATTACAGGCATCACTAGCATGGTAACTAATTCTCCCTCTTCTGTACCGTCAATAGGAGTTAAAATACCAGCCCTATTTGGTAAACTCATTTCAATTAAAACGTCGTTAGAATTTAAATTATTTAACATTTCGCTTAAAAAACGAGAGTTAAATCCAATTTGCATGTCATCTCCTTGGTAATCGCAATTCAAACGTTCGTCAGCTTTATTAGAGTAGTCTAAATCTTCAGCAGAAATATTTAATTCAGTTCCTGCCATTTTTAATCGAATTTGATGTGTTGTTTTACTAGAGAAAATAGAAACACGACGAACAGAGTTTAAAAAAGAAGCTCTATCAACAGTAAGTTTGTTTGGGTTTTCTTTAGGTATTACAGCTTCATAATTAGGGTATTTACCATCTATTAATCGACAAACTAAAACAGCATTTTCAAAAGTGAATTTAGCATTAGTTTCATTGTATTCAATAACAACATTATTGTCAGATCCTCCTAAAATTCCTTTTAATAAATTTAAAGGTTTTTTTGGCATGATGAATTCAGCAGATTTATCTGCAGTAACATCAGTACGAGTATATTTTACTAATTTATGTGCATCAGTAGCAACAAAAGTTAACTCTTTAGAGTTAAATTGAAAAAAGACACCGCTCATTACAGGTCTTAAATCATCGTTACCAGCTGCAAATATTGTTTTTGAAATAGCTGTGGCTAAAATATGTGAAGGTATTTCAGTACTGCTAGGAGAAGGTAATTCAACAGCTTTAGGAAATTCTTCACCACTAAAGTAAGCCATGTCATATTTACCTTGTTCAGAAATAATTTCAATAGTACTATCACTTTCAGCCTTAAAAGTAAGAGGCTGTTCAGGAAACGTTTTTAAAGTATCTAGTAATAAACGAGCATTAATTGCAATAGCACCAGAATCAGTACTTTCAACTTCAACAACAGAAGTCATTGTCGTTTCAAGATCTGATGAAGATACTTTAAGTTCATTTTCAGTTAGTTCAAAAAGGAAGTTGTCTAAAATAGGTAATGTGTTATTGCTATTTATAACTCCTCCTAAAACTTGTAGTTGTTTTAATAATTGAGAGCTAGATACGATAAATTTCATTTAGTATAGTTTCTATTTATTAGATTTACAAATATATCTTAATTTGATGATTTTAAAAAGTATTTTTTTAATTGTTAAAAATGATTAATTAAATTGATAATTTAATTGTATTGAACCATAAAAATTAGAGTTTGGAACTCTAAGACTTTTTAATTTTTTTGTGTGATAATGAATTGCATAGCCAAAGTTAAAACGATTGGCTGTAAAACGAATTCCTATTTCAGAAGAAAATTTAAAAGGTTCTAGTTCAAAAGTAATTGGACTACTGTTGTTTAAAAAGCTGCCTTGAATAGTAGCATCATAAGCAATATAGCTAAGTATTGGTTTTATGTATAAAAAAGACTCGATTTCATTATTAAAGTTAGTCTTATTATTGTTTAAGTTGGCGTTAAAAGCAATAGAGTTTGTGTTTTTTTGAAGAGGTTTAAGACCGATACGAAATAAAAAACCAGTTGAAAAATCAGTGTAAATAGTCCCAATTCTAACTTTATTTACCCAGTTAATATCTAAATTGTTAGAGCTATTTCTTATTAGATGTTTTATATATTTTCCAGAGAGGTTTAAAGCAAAAGCATCAGTAATTTGATATTTCCATCCAATAGCTTTTTTGTATCCATAGATGTCATGAATAAAATCTTGAAGTTCCTTGCTAAAAGCGGAAGGACCTAAAACTCCAATTTGTAGAGAAGTTTTTATAATAGATTCGTTTTTATAAAAACGATTAATTCCAAAGTTACCAAATAAATAACCCGCAAAAGGACGATCATGATCCCCATGAGAGTTAACAGTAGCTTTAAAAGGAGTATACATATGATGACCTAATTGAATATCATATATTTTCTTTTCTAAGTTTTTGTTTTCATCATTACTAAGATATCTGTAAGTTAAAAGTATTCCATTAGTATAATATCTATCTTGATGAGTAGAAATAAAAAGATCGTTGTCGTTTAAAAAGCTAAATTCTTTAGAATATTTTCGTTGGGAATAAAAATTCAAAGAAAATAAGATTGATAAAAAGAAGATAAAATTTTTCATAACTGCGAATATCGTTTTATTTTAGCAAAATAGGGGTTAAATTATTGCTAATTATAACATGTTTTTTAATGAAAGAAAAGCCAAAACTTACAATTACTGATTTTGAAAACATCTCAACAAATGAAGAATTGTTGACTATAATTAAGAAGAAAAAAATTTCAATTGAGAAAGTAGAAATTAAATTAGAATATGAGAAAGAATTAAAGAAACTTCAGGTTGAATTAGTGAAATTGCAACAATGGGTAGCAAAAAATAATAAGCGAGTGGCTGTTATTTTTGAAGGAAGAGATGCTGCGGGAAAAGGAGGTAGTATTCGGCGTTTTATGGAACATTTAAATCCTAGGTCAATGCGTTTGGTGGCATTAAATAAGCCTACAGAAGTAGAGAAAGGACAATGGTATTTTCAACGATATATTAAAGAGTTGCCAAACCCAGGAGAGATTGTTTTTTTTGATCGTAGTTGGTATAATAGAGCAGTTGTTGAGCCGGTTATGGGGTTCTGTACAAAAGAGCAGTATAAAACATTTTTAGTGCAGGTTCCGGAATTTGAGCATATGTTATATGAAGATGGTGTAACAATTATAAAATTCTGGTTGTCAATATCTAAAGATGAACAGTTGCGAAGGTTTGATGCTAGAAATGATAATCCTTTAAAGCGATGGAAGTTTAGTCCGGTAGATAAAAAAGGGCAAGAACTGTGGGATAAATACACATTTTATAAGAACGAAATGTTTAGTAAAACACATACAACATATAGTCCTTGGATAGTAGTGAAAACTAATAATAAAAAGAAAGCAAGAGTTGAGTGTATGCGACATGTGTTATCTCAATTTAATTATGAAGAAGTAGAGGGGGTAAAAACAGTATCAAATCCAGATCCTAATATAGTAATGCGTTATTATCGCTCAGCAAATCATTTAGATTAAATATGGAAAAATTAACGCAAAAAGATGTAAATAAATTAAATACAAATAGAGGTTTAAAGGCAGTTTTGTCTAAGCCTTTTAATTTAGAGCGTGCATTACGTTATGTAGATTATGAACGTAAATTAAAAAAATTACAAGTAGAATTAATCCGATTGCAAACGTGGGGGATTAATAATAATGAACGTATTATTGTTATTTTTGAAGGAAGGGATGCAGCAGGAAAAGGAGGTGCAATACGTAGGATTACAGAGCGAATTAATCCTAGGCATATGCGAATAGTTGCGTTACCAAAACCTAATGAAGATGAAAAAACTCAATGGTATTTTCAGCGTTATGTAGAGCAATTTCCAAAGGCAGGAGAAATAGTTTTTTTTGATAGAAGTTGGTATAATAGAGCAGTGGTAGAACCAGTAAATGGTTTTTGTACACAAGAGGAATATCGGGTTTTTATGAATCAAGTAAATGATTTTGAAAGAATGATTTTGGAATCGGGTATTAGGTTGGTGAAAATATATATGTCAATTAATAAAAAAGAACAAGCAAAGCGCTTTAAGGATATAAAGAATAACCCATTGAAGCAATGGAAAATGACGCCAGTAGATAAAAAAGCTCAGGAATTGTGGGATGATTATACAGAGTATAAAAGAGCAATGTTTTCAAAGACTAATACGAAAATATCGCCATGGAAAGTAATTCGGGCTAATAGAAAAACAATAGCACGAGTTAATGTAATAAATCATGTATTAAAAAGTATACCTTACGATAAAAATACAGAAGTTTAAATTATAGCTGATTTTTAATCATTTCAAAGATGTAGAATATTTCTCCAGCAATTTGTTGGCTAGAATTTAAATAAGCTTCATCCGCTAAATTAGTGTTGTCAGAAATTTTAGGATCAGAGAAAGGTAAGTGGTAACGGGCAATAGCATCAGGAATAAAAGGGCATTTTTCGTCGGCGCTATCACAAGTGGTAATAGCTATATATGGAAAACTGTTACTTGGGTTATCATAAGATTTTGAAAAGCCTAAAATAGATTTTTTAGTTCCTTTAAAAGAGATTAAATAACGAGGGTTTTGGTGAGAAAAATCAATGATATTAAAGTCGAAACCAGTTTTTTGTAAGCACTTTACGGTATTTCTATGAAAGGCGGTGGTTTTAGTTCCGCCAGAATAGGTAAAAATGTTATTTAAGTTAAAATATTCTGTAGCATAAAAACTCCAAACTTGTGCTAGTTGACTTCTTCTTGAGTTATGAGTACAAATGAAGTTCAAGTTAATTTTTTCTCTATCCTTGTATTCTTCAATAATAGTATGAACAATGTTGTTTAATAAGTTTATGCGTTCATTACTAATAATAGTCTCTTTTCTCGCCTCTTCAAAAAAAGTTTTTGTACTAATATTTTTAGTCTTTATCATTTATTTACAGTTCTTTTGTAAAGTATAATTATGTGCAAAAATACACTGTAAATCTCTTTAAGAGAATTAAGTAAAGGTTAAGAATGTGTTTAGAAATAGGTAATAAAGTAGCGGTTTTGGATGCCGATATTAGAGGGGTAATAATAAAGAAGGAGGAAGAGCAATTTATTATTAAAGATATAGAGGGGATGGAGTATGCTTTTTTAGCGTCGGAATTGGTGAAGATTAATGTGGAGCAAAACGAACTGAGCAAATATATAGATATAAACAATCCATTATTAAGGGAGAAAGTTAGTCAGAAAAATAAACAGAAAAAATCAATTTTTATAAAGGATAAAAACGAAGTAGTTATGGAGGTTGATTTACATATAGAGAAAATAGTGAAGTCTGTAAGAGGAATGGATAAGTATGATATTTTGTATAAGCAAATTCAGTTAGCAAAACAGAAAGTTGAATATTGTGTTTCAAAAGGAATATCAAAATTAGTGCTGATTCATGGAGTAGGAGAAGGAGTTTTAAAAAGTGAATTGGAGTATTTGTTGAATAATTATAATGTAAGGTATTATGAGGCGTCTTATCAAAAATATGGACAAGGAGCAACAGAGATTTATATATATCAGAATGTAAATTAAATGTAATTTTGTAAAATGAAAAATGTTTATTTAGATAATGCAGCAACAACACCAATGTTGCCAGAGGTTGTTGAAGTAATGCGACAATCAATGATAGATAATTTTGGGAATCCATCGTCAACACATCAGTTTGGTAGAAAGGCGAAAGCAGGGGTGGAGACAGCGAGAAAGAATATAGCAAAACAGTTTAATGTCTCGGCAAGTGAAATTTTTTTTACAGCAGGAGGTACGGAGGCAGATAATTTAGTGTTGTATAATGCGGTGCTAAATATTGGTGTAACAAAAATTGTAACATCTAAAATAGAGCATCATGCAGTTATACGTACAATTGATTATTTGAAAAGAACATACAATATTCTAGTAGAATATGTGAAGGTAGATAAGAAAGGAAATGTGTGTTTAGGGGATTTAGAAGAAGTGTTGAAAGAGTCAAAGGAGAAAACTTTGGTGAGTTTAATGTATGTAAATAATGAAATAGGTAATTTATTGCCAATAAATAAGGTGGTGTCTTTGTGTAAGGAATATAAAGCATATTTTCATTCAGATACAGTGCAAGCAATAGGGCATTATAAAATAGATTTAAAAAATACACCCATAGATTTTATAGCAGCAAGTGCACATAAATTTCATGGACCAAAAGGAGTTGGTTTTGTGTATGTGAAAAAAGGAATTCCATTACAGCCAATATTGTATGGAGGAGAACAAGAAAAAGGAGTAAGATCTAGTACAGAAAATGTACATGCGATTTTAGGAATGGAAAAAGCATTGGAGATTTCTTGTGAAAATATGCTAAAAGATAAAAAGTCTATAGAAGAGGTAAAAAAATATTTGATAAATAAATTAAAAGAACATTTTGTAAATGTTGAGTTTAATGGAGAGTCATTAGATATAGAAAAAAGTAGTTATACAATATTAAATGTACGCTTTCCTGTGAAAGAAAAAATGTTGTTATTTAATTTAGATTTAGCAGGGGTTGCTGTTTCAGGAGGAAGCGCATGTCAGAGTGGAGCAAATAAAGGTTCTCATGTACTAAGTGCATTTTTGTCAGAAAAAGAATCGGAAAATACATCAATCAGATTTTCGTTTAGTAAGCTAACAACAATTGAAGAAGTAGATTTTGCAATAGAGAAAATAAAAAAAAGTATAAAAGGTTAGATGGAGCTTTTTAAGAGTTTTTTTTGGTTTCTGCATAAAAACCCCTATATTTAGAAAAAATAACCGTTTAAATAGTTTTAAAATGAGAGTTTGGTATTTGTTTTATTTATAACACTTGTTGGTCTTATTTAATTTTTCTATGCAGTGACTTTTTGTAAAAAAAAGTGTCTAAAAATTTGAAAAGTAGTATTTATAATTATCTTTGCACTACTTACAGTTGTCCCCCCAAACTATGAATATTAATATTTTAATGTATTGATATTGTTAGTATTGGGGATTTTTATATTCTCAAACATTTTATAAGAAAATTAAAAAAGCCCAAATAAAATTTGGGTTAAGATTATATATATAATAATATGAGGAAAAATTACCCCGACACCCTAAAAAATAGTTCCCTGTTTTTTGTGTTTTTATTATTCTTATTCTCAGGAAGTACGTTTGGTCAAACTTGTACTGATTATACGGTTAACCCATCTACAAATATTCCAGATGCAAATTTTACTTATACTATAGTAAATCAAGCTATTGCTGATAGTTTTACTTTAACAGATGTTAATGTATTAGTTGATATAACGCACACATGGAATTCAGATATTGATATGTTTTTGCGGCATCCTGACGGGACATTTGTAGAGTTATTTACAGGTGTAGGAGGTAGTGGTAGTAATTATTCAAATGTTACTTTTGATGACGAAGCAGCTTCTGCTGCTCCAGGCGGAAATGTGAATTTATCAGGATCTTATCAGCCAGAAGGGGATTTGTCAACTTTAGATGGTAAGAATTCATCAGGAACTTGGTCTTTGTATATTAGAGATACTGCAGGTGGTGATTTAGGTGTATTAAATACATTTACATTAAATTTATGTCAAGCTACCGTTGTTGTAGACCCATGTACAGCTGGAGCAATAGTAGGAACTCCTACTGCTAATGATCCTGATGGTGATGGAATTAATAATGAATGTGATTTAGATGATGATAACGATGGTATCACAGATACAGAAGAATATTGTACAAATGCAACAACGGCACTATTACCTTCTACCAATGCAGGAGGTGATCGTCAAGTAACAGTAAATCATACAGACACAGGTTTTGCTAGGTTAGATTTAACAGAGTTAGATAACTCTTTTCAAATGACTGTTAATGGAACACCAGTACATCCATCTATATTAGAATTTGAAAATGGAGCACTAGGTGGAGGAGAGGTTTATTTTCGCTTTCAATCAGATAATGCATTTATAACAAGTCCATGGGATCCAAACGTTAATGGTTTACCGCGTTTAAGATTAACAATTGATGAATCAGGAGTAATTACATTACTAGGTTCTCGAACTACAACATCGACAACGTTAGAAACAATGGTAGCTCAAGATGGGACACCATTTAATACGATTACTTGGACACCTTTAGCAAATAATACTTTCATAATTATAAATCAAACTGGCCCAGGACCAGAAGAATTGCAAGGAAGTTTATTAGCAAGTAATATTTGTGATACAGATGGAGATGGAATTAGTAATGAGTTAGATTTAGATTCAGATAACGATGGAATATATGACATAGTTGAGTCAGGAGTGTTAGCTATTGGAGGCGTTTCAGATGCGAATAATGATGGTAGAATCGATGGAGCTAGTACAGGAGGAGGAGCAAATGGATTATTTAATGCAATAGAAACAAATGATACATTTGGTGCTAATTTAAATTATACCGTTTTAGATTCAGATTCAGATGGAGAAACAAACCCTTTTGAAGTAGATTCAGACGCAGATGGTTGTTTTGATGCTATAGAAGCAGCAGGGAGTTTTGTAGCTGCTGATTTAACTTCAGGAAGACTTTGTGCTTCTTCAGGATGTGTTAATGCTAATGGAGTTCCAACAAATGCTGGAAGTCCACAAGCTACTGCGACAGCAGTAACAATTGGAGATGTTATTTCTAGTATACCAATAACACCTAGCCCAGCTTCAGTATGTGAAGGAAGTAATATTACATTAACAGCAGCACCTGTAGGATTAAGAAATGGAGCAAGTGCTATTCCTGCTGCAGATTATATTTATAGTTGGTATTTAGGAGCGAGTACAACACCATTATCAAATTCAGCACCTTATAGTGGAACAAGTACAGCCTCATTAACAATAACAAATGCAACAACAGGATTGTCAGGAAATAGTTATCGAGTAGAAGTAACTACTATAAATAATAGTTGTTTAGAACAAGATAATATAGCAATAACAGTTCAGGCTTTACCACCAAGCGCAGGTACAAATGGAACTTTAGAAGTGTGTCCTGGGGATACCCCAACAAATGCTCAATTATTTGCAGCATTAGGAGGAAGCCCAGCTGGAGGAGGAACTTGGAGTAATGTAGGCTTAGTTTATACGTATAGGCAGTCAGCTACAAATCCATGTACAGTAGATAACACAGCTACTGTAACTGTTACAGAAGTTGATACGACTAATCCAACGATCAGTGCTTGTCCATCAGCAGTTACAGTAAATGTAGATGCAGGAACTTGTACTGCAAGTGGAGTAAGTTTAGGAACTGCGCCAACTGGAACAGATAACTGTGGAGTACCAACGATTACGAATGATGCACCAGCAACGTTCCCAATCGGAGCTACTACGGTAACTTGGACATCAACCGATGGAGCAGGAAACACAGCAACTTGTACACAAACAGTAACAGTTGTAGACAATATCAATCCAACGATCAGTGCTTGTCCATCAGCAGTTACAGTAAATGTAGATGCAGGAACTTGTACTGCAAGTGGAGTAAGTTTAGGAACTGCGCCAACTGGAACAGATAACTGTGGAGTACCAACGATTACGAATGA
>NZ_CANLTU010000004.1 GCF_947494125.1 uncultured Tenacibaculum sp. | reverse complement strand
CCTTGTGAGGGAAGCGAAACTCTTTGACAATTTACGATATGATTTTACTAATATGTTAACTTATACAGTTGAAATATACTGAACGATTTAAGGTGATTATTGCAATGGGGCTCACCTCTTACCATTCCGAACAGAGAAGTTAAGCCCATTAGCGCCGATGGTACTGCCAATGGTGGGAGAGTAGGTCGTTGCCTTTCTTTTAAACCTCAATCTTTTTTAAGATTGAGGTTTTTTTTTGTTCTAAACTTAAATGAAATACTTATGCTGAATTTCTACTAGCATTAATATTTCCATATAAAGAACGAATTACGATCTTTTCTAATATGCTTATTTGATTTTGATTTACTGATTTATTCTTTTCTAATTCTTGTATTTCTTTTAAAGCATATTGTTGTATGGTTAATAGAGGACGAACAATTGATTCTCTAATATCTATAGAGGCTTTTACTGAAGGTTGATTTTCCATTAATTGATTGTATCCTGTTAATTTTAAAATTAATCGATATGATAATTGGTACTCTTCATAAATTATTTGCCAGAATTCTCCATATTCTTTGTTATTTCTCATATACTTTGTCAATTCAAAAAAAGATTTAGAAAGTGACATCATGCTGTTTTCAATTAAGGTTTTAAAAAAACTAGACTGATTATATAATTCTATTAATTTATCAAATTCATTATTATCTTCATAATGTTTTAAAGCTGTTCCAACTCCAAAAAAACCTGGAACATTTTGCTTTAATTGGCTCCATGAGCCCACAAATGGTATCGCTCTTAAATCACTAAATATTAATTTATCTGAGTTACTTCTCTTTGATGGTCTACTTCCAATGTTTGTTTTTGCATAATATTTTAGCGTACTCATTTTTTCTAAATAAGCTAAGAATTTTGGATGCTTTTTAAAGTTTGAATAAGTGTCATAACTAATTTCAGCCAATTTATTTATGGTTTGCAAATCGTTTGTAACTAGTTTATCATCTAGTTTATTTGTAATACCCGAACTAATTAATTGTTCAACGTTGTATTGTGACGATTCTAAAGTTCCAAAATTTGAACTTATGGTTTGCCCTTGAATAGTTAATTGTATTTCTTTATCTTCTATATTAGGTGCTAAAGATGCATAGAATTGATGCGTTTTGCCTCCTCCTCTTGCAGGTGGACCTCCACGACCATCAAAAAAGATTACCATAATTCCGTATTTACGTGAAATTTTGGTTAACTCTTCCTTCGCTTTGAATATTGCCCAGTTGGCCATTAAATATCCACCATCTTTTGTGCCATCACTAAAGCCTAACATGATTGTTTGTTTGCTATTCCTTTCTTTTAGATGGTTTATGTAAGATTTGTTTGTATATAATTCTTCCATAACAGAAGACGCATTTTCTAAATCTGATATAGTTTCAAATAATGGAACGATATCTACCGTTAGTTTTTCATGAAAAGCAACCAATTTTAACATTGCATATAATTGCATCACATTTAGAGATGTTTGATTGTTACTAATAATATATCTATTTGCTGCTTTTTCACCATTAATTTCTTGAATTGTTTTTATGGCTTTGATAGTTTCTAATGTTGTAATCACAAATTCGTCATTGAATATAGAGAGGTCTATTTTACCTTCCACTTTCGATAATATTTTTATTTGTTCCTCACTAGTTAATTCTTCATAATTGCTAGGAAAAATGTCAATGTTATTCTCTTTTAATTTTTGAATAATAGTATTGAAAACGTTGTGATGTTGACGACTATCTTGTCTTATATCTAAATTTGCAAAATGAAAGCCAAATAATTGTATTTTATTTATAAGACTTTCTATTTCTTTTAGATATAATGATTGATGTTGTGTTTTAAGAACTTCTCTAATCTTGGTTAATTCATCTTTAATATATTCTAATGTAAGAGAATTGTTTTTAGGATTTACAAGTGTACTATAGAGTTGTTGTTCGAGACTAAGTATTTTGTCTTCAACACCAACAAAAGTTAGCTTACGTTTTAAAAGTTTAATATCTCGATGATAACTTTTAATAATCGCTTCTTTTAATTTTTCAGCTACTTTTAATGTTATTTCTGGTGTTACGTAAGGATTACCATCTCTATCTCCTCCTGGCCAAAAACCTATGTTTATTATCTCGTTATTTAAATTTTTATCATTGTCAAATATGTTTTTTTTAACATAATCATAAATATCTCCAAACGATTTATAAAATACATTTTCTAAATACCATATTAAGCTAATAGCCTCATCATATGGAGTTGGTTTTTTTTGTCTAAAAAATGGTGTTTTTCCTAATTGAGCTAGTAATTGTGTTATTTGTTGTATATCATTTACTTTAATTGATTTAGAAAGATCATTTATAATTCCTAATACAGAATCAGGATAAAATTGTGTTGGATGTGCGGTAAGTACAATTCTAACTTTAAAGTCATTTAAATATTTTTTTAAATCATCGAGTTTATTGTTTTTACTTGCATACTCTTTTAAGTTTCTAAGTGTACCTATACCATCCATATTATTAATAATAGGAAAGGCTGCGTCTTCAATAGCATCAAATAATACAACTTGTCTTTCGATGTATTGTATAAACCTGAATAATAAATTTATTTGGCTTTTCTCATCTCTTCGTGCTTGATATTTATTAAAAAAAGATTTTACAATTGTTGTTGGATCATCTCCTCTTTCATATCCTTTTTGACATGTTTCATGAAATAGGGGTAATAAAACACCCGTTTTTGTAATACTATCAAAAGGTAAGGTCATAAATATACTATTGTATATTTTATATTTAGCTTCTACATTTTCTTTAAATCGTTGTATTTTAGGTAGCTTGGACATATTTTTTGTTTTAACTTATATTTTATACTAGAGGTATGTCTCCAGCACCTTTTGTTTGTAAATAAGAAACATTTGTTAAATATTTATCAACTTGCACAGCAACTTCTCTTCCTTCTGAAATGGCCCAGACAATTAGAGATTGACCTCTACGCATATCTCCTGCTGTGAATATGTGTGGTATACTGGTTTGATAATTTTTTGATTCATAATTATTTTTCTTATTTAAATTTATTCCCAACTGCTTACTTAATATTGTTTCGGGACCTGTAAATCCAAGAGAAAGTAAGACTAAATCACATGGCCATATTTTTTCGGTATTAGGTTTTTCAATTAATTTTGGTCTCTGGCCTGGAATAATTTCCCATTCAACTTGAATCGTTTTTATTGCCGTAAGATTCCCATCACTATCTGTTATAAATTCTTTCGTATTAATAAGCCAGTTTCGTTCACAACCTTCTTCGTGTGATGTAGTAGTTTTTAATTGTAGTGGCCAATAAGGCCATGGTGTCTTTTCACTTCTTGAACCTGGAGGTTTTGGCATAATTTCAAAGTTTGTAACAGATTTTGCTCCCTGTCTATTTGAAGTTCCTATGCAGTCTGAACCAGTATCTCCACCACCAATAACAATTACATTCTTGTTTTTGGCTGAGATTTTTTTTTCATCAATAGGTTTATTGAATACTATTTTAGTTTGTTGTGTAAGGAAATCCATTGCTTGATATACTCCTTTTGATTCTATACCTTTTATAGGTAAACTTCTAGGTTTGGTCGCTCCTCCACATAAAACAATTGCATCAAAATAATCTAAATTTTTTATATCGTAATTTACTCCAACATTTGCATTGGTTTTAAATATAATTCCTTCCTGTTCTAAGATTTTTAATCTTCTGTCTATAATATTTTTTTCTAATTTGAAATTTGGTATACCATAACGAAGTAAACCGCCTATCTCATCATCTCTTTCAAATACGGTTACATTATGACCTGCTCTGTTTAATTGTTGAGATGTAGCTAATCCAGATGGACCAGACCCGATAACTGCAACAGTTTTTCCTGTTCTTTTTTTAGGTGGTTGTGGTTGAATCCATCCATTTTTAAATGCCCTTTCTACAATATTTTTTTCAATATTTTCTATAGAAACAGGATCGTTTACAATTCCTAATACACATGATTTTTCACAAGGAGCTGGACAAAGTCTTCCTGTAAATTCTGGAAAGTTATTTGTTGAATGTAACAGTTTAGATGCTTTTTCCCATTCTCCTTTATATACCATGTCGTTAAAATCTGGAATTAAATTTCCAAGTGGGCAACCACTATGACAAAATGGAATACCACAATCCATGCATCTAGCTCCTTGTTTTTTTATTTCTGCTTCATTTAAAAGAATAGCAAATTCGTTATAATTTTTAATTCTTTCTTTTACAGGAATATTTTCTTCATTCTGTCTATTAATTTCGATAAATCCTTTTATTTTTCCCATAATTTACGCTGAAATTTTTTTAAGTATTGTTTTTTCTTCTGATAATCTTTTTAGGGCTTTTTTAAAGTCTTTAGGAAATACCTTTATGAAATGAAGTTTTTGTTCCTCCCAGTTTTCTAGAAATTCTTTTGCTAAACTACTATTCGTATAAGAATAATGTTCTTTTATATATTCTTTAAGTTCTTTAAAATCATCATTAGAGAGAGGGTCTAAATCGACCATTTCTTTATTACATGATGTTTTAGTAAATTCTTTGTCATTGTCAAAAACATACGCAGTTCCACCACTCATTCCTGCTGCAAAGTTTCTTCCTGTTTTACCTAATACAATAATTTTTCCTCCTGTCATATATTCACAACCGTGATCACCTACGCCTTCAACAACAGCTGTTACTCCCGAGTTTCTAACGGCAAAACGTTCTCCAGCGATCCCATTAATAAATGCTTTCCCACTTATTGCACCATAAAAACTTACATTTCCTGTAATTACATTTTCTGAAGCATTAAAAGTAGCTGTAGGTGGTTTTTTAATTATTAAGGTTGCTCCTGAAAGTCCTTTTCCTAAATAATCATTAGTTTCTCCTTCAACTATTAGTGTTAATCCTTTTGTAGAGAATGCTCCAAAACTTTGACCTGCTGATCCTTTAAATGTTATATTTAATGTGTTTTTTTGTAAGCCTGATTCTCCATAACGCTTAGAAATTTCGTTACTTAAAATTGCTCCAACTGCTCTATCTGTATTTTGAATTGGATAGGTTAATGTAGTTTCTTGTTTATTAATAATTGCTGCTTTAGCGTCATTAAAAATTTTGAAATCTAATACATTATCTAAATTATGGTTTTGATTTTCAGTATTGTATTGAATGTTATTCTTACTCTGTTGAGGCTTATACAGAATAGCTGAAAGATCTACTCCTTTTGCTTTATAATGTTTTATTGCTTTGTTTGTGTTTAGTTTATGACTTTGCCCAATCATTTCATTAAGTGTTCTATAGCCTAATTGCGCCATGATTTCTCTTAACTCTTCTGCAACGAAATACATGAAGTTGATTACATGTTCCGGTGTTCCTTTGAAGTTTTTTCTAAGCTTAGGATCTTGAGTAGCTATACCTACTGGGCAAGTGTTTAAATGACAAGCACGCATCATAATACAACCTGAAGCTACTAAAGGGGCTGTTGCAAAACCAAATTCTTCTGCCCCCAATAATGCAGCTATAGCGACATCTCTTCCTGTTTTTAATTGCCCATCACATTCAAGAACAACTCTATTTCTTAATCCGTTTAATATTAATGTTTGTTGCGCTTCTGCTAGTCCTAATTCCCAAGGAAGCCCTGCATGTTTCAATGAAGTTAAAGGAGAGGCTCCTGTTCCTCCATCAAATCCAGATATTAATATTACATCTGCTTTTGCTTTTGCTACTCCTGCTGCTATTGTTCCTACACCAACTTTAGAAACTAATTTTACATTAATTCTAGCTTCTCTATTGGCATTTTTTAAATCGAAAATTAATTGTGCTAAATCTTCTATTGAATAGATGTCGTGGTGAGGTGGTGGAGAGATTAAACCAACATAAGGAGTTGAATTTCTAACGTTAGCAATCCAAGGTAATACTTTTTCACCTGGAAGATGCCCTCCTTCTCCTGGCTTAGCTCCTTGAGCCATTTTAATTTGTATTTCTTTTGCATTGGTTAAATAATTACTTGAAACTCCAAATCTACCAGAAGCTACTTGTTTAATTGCACTATTCTTCCAATCACCATTTTTTTCTTTTATAAAACGTAATTTGTTTTCTCCTCCTTCTCCTGAGTTACTTTTAGCTCCAATTTTATTCATAGCAATGGCTAAATTCTCATGAGCTTCTTGACTTATTGATCCGTAAGACATAGCTCCAGTTTTAAAACGTTTTACTATTTCTGTCCATGGCTCAACTTCATCAATAGAAATTGGATCTAAATTATTAAACTCAAATAGACCTCGTAGGGTCATTAAATTTTCACTTTGTTTATTTACTTTATCAGCATAAACTTTATAACTGTCTTTACTTTTACTTCTAACTGCTTGTTGTAGTTTTGCAACTGTGGTTGGATTAAACATGTGTTTTTCACCGTTTCTTCTCCACCTATAATCACCACCAATTTCAAGATCTAATACCGATTTATAATTTTCTAGTTTAAATGCTTTGTCAAATCTTTTTTGAATATCTTTTTCTAAAACAACTAACCCTATTCCGCCAATTCTTGAAGGAGTATATGGAAAGTGTTTTTCAGTAAAAGCTTTTTTAAGCCCTAAAGCTTCGAAAATTTGTGATGCTCTGTATGAATGTAGTGTAGAGATCCCTATTTTATTCATTATTTTTAAAATCCCTTTTCCAATAGCTTTATTAAAATTATTTACTGCTGTTTCTTCATCTAAGTCTTTAATAACTTTTGTTTTTACTTGCTCTCTTATAATTTCATTTACTAAGTATGGATTAATGGCACTGGCTCCATAACCAAATAAAGTAGCAAAATGATGTGGTTCACGTGCTTCAGCAGTTTCTAAAACGATACCAAATTTTGACCTTTTTTGTTTGTTATTTAAAGAATGATGCACATAAGAACAAGCTAATAAAGCAGGTATTGGTGCATTATTTTTATCTACATTTCTATCTGAAAGTATAATAATATTTGCTCCTTCAAAAACAGCTTTTTCTACAGCAATAAGAATGTTGTCTAACGCTTTCTCTAAACCATTTACACCTTCAGAAATAGGGTATAACATAGGAATAGAAACCGCTTTAAATTCTGGATGCGTTATGTTTTTAATTTTATCTAAGTCGTCATTAGAAATAACAGGGTTTTGAATTTTCAATTTTTTTGCTTGATCGGGGATAATGTCGAAAATATTACGATCTCCTCCAATAGCTAAACTGATATCTGTAATTAATTCCTCTCTTATTCCATCTAATGGAGGATTGGTTACTTGTGCGAATAATTGTTTGAAATAATTATATAGCAATTGCGGTTTGTCTGATAAAACTGCAAGAGGAGTATCTGTTCCCATTGAACCAATAGCTTCTTTTGCTTTTATAGCCATTGGATTGATTATAGAACTGATTTCTTCTAAAGTATAACCAAAAGCTCGTAATCTTGTTTTATATGCTGTAGGTTCAATTGGACACATATTATTTGTGTAAGGAACTTGCGCTAGTGGTAACATGTGTTCCGAAACCCATTTTTTATATGGATTCTTAGATACAATTTTAGTTTTTATTTCTTCATCTTCAATAATTCTACCAGCATCCATGTCTACTAAAAACATTTTTCCGGGTTCTAGTCTACCGTGTTTTTCAACATTTTCTGGAGCAATTTTTACGACACCAATTTCTGAAGACATAATTACAAACCCATCTTTAGTAACTGTATATCTTGAAGGCCTTAATCCATTTCTATCTAGTAAGGCGCCGATATAGATTCCATCAGTAAAAGGAATTGATGCTGGACCGTCCCAAGGTTCCATTATACACGAGTTGTATTCATAAAAAGCCTTTTTATCTTCGGACATTGTTTGGTGTTTTTCCCAGGCTTCAGGAACCATAATCATCATTACTTCTGGTAATGTTCTTCCAGTCATTAATAGTAATTCTACGACTAAATCCATAGACGCAGAGTCAGATTTACCGTCGGTTACAATAGGAAATAATTTTTTTATGTCTTCTCCGAATAAGTCACTTTTCATTAATTCCTCTCGTGCTCTCATTCTACTAACGTTTCCACGAAGTGTATTAATTTCTCCATTATGACACATATAACGAAAAGGCTGTGCTAAACTCCAAGCTGGGAACGTGTTTGTAGAAAAACGCTGATGTACTAAAGCTAATCTGGTAACTACATCTTTTTCTTTTAAATCGATATAATACCTGCCTATATCTTCTGGAATTAATAAACCTTTGTAAATTAAAGTTGTTGTTGAAAGGCTAGAGATATAGAAATAATTTGCTTGCGAAAGTTTAGATTTAGCAATAATATGTTCTGCTATTTTACGAGCAGCAAATAGTTTAGCATTAAACTGTATATCTGTTAGTTTGCTTTCATTCTTATCTATGAATATTTGTTTTACTTTAGGTTCAGTTTTTGAAGCAATTTCTCCAATAATAGAAGTGTCTACAGGAACATCTCTCCACCCAATGATTCGTAAGCCTTGCTTTTTTATTTCATCTTCTAAAATTGAAACACAATAGTTTGTCTGGTTAGAACTTTTAGGTAGAAAGACCATACCTACGGCATATTCTTTTGATTTAGGAATTATAAATGAACAAACTCGTTTAAAGAATTTATGGGGGATATCAATTAAAATACCAGCACCATCTCCAGTTCGACCATCAGAACTAACAGCTCCACGATGCTCTAATTTTACTAAAATTTCAAGTGCATTATGAATAATTGTATTAGACTTTTCTCCATTTAAATTACAAATGAAGCCAGCACCACAATTGTCTCTTTCGAATTCGCTTAAATATAATCCCTGATCTTCCATATTGTTTATGTTTTTAATGTTCGTTTAATCTAAAATCTGGATATGCATTAATTCCATGTTCAAATTTGTCTAGTCCTTCTAATTCTTCTCTTTCGTTTACTCTAATTCCCATTGTCTTTTTTAAAGTAAAAATGATTATAAATGAAGAAGCTGAGCAGAATACTGTATACGCTAAAATTCCAATTAATTGAGAAACAAATTGATTCCAACCTGCTAAGTTTCCAAAGATTCCTACAGCCAATGTTCCCCAAATACCACATACTAAGTGTACAGCAATGGCACCAACAGGATCATCTAATTTTAAACGATCAATTATGCTTACTGCAAAAACGACAATGATACCTGCAATTCCTCCAATAAGTATAGCATCGGTAGGAGACATTTGATCTGCTCCAGCAGTGATCCCAACTAAACCACCTAAAATTCCATTTAAATACATGGTTAAATCAAATCCTTTATAAATAATTGAAGATGTTAGGAAAGCTAAGAAGCCTCCAGCGGCGGCAGCTAAACATGTAGTTACTAATGTTAGAGAAGTAGCTGATGGATTAGCTGAAAGTACTGAGCCTCCATTAAAACCGAACCAGCCTAACCATAGAATTAAAACTCCAGCAGTAGCAATAGGAATGTTATGCCCAGGAATAGCTTGTGCTTTTCCTTTTTTAAATTTTCCTATTCTTGGGCCTAATAAACAAACAGCAATTAAAGCTGCCCATCCACCTACAGAATGTACTAAAGTAGATCCAGCAAAATCATAAAATGGAGTTTCTAAGGTATGTAAAAAGCCACCTCCCCATTTCCATGAGCCAGCAATTGGATATATAATCCCTACATATATTATTGTAAAAATAATAAAGGGAATTAATTTCATTCTTTCAGCTACAGCCCCAGAAACAATTGTAGCAGCAGTTGCGGCAAACATTCCCTGAAATAAAAAGTCAGTCCAATATGTGTAACCTTCATTATATGTTAAATCTAAAACACCGTTTTTTAATGGAGCATCTAATCCAATTCCTGAAAAACCTAAAATGCCTAAAGCATCTTTAGAAAAACCAGGGTACATTAAATTGAAACCAATTAGATAGTATAAGAGTAATCCTACGGTGATTATAAAAATATTTTTGAATAATATATTTATCGTGTTTTTTTGTCTTGTTAGTCCTATTTCCAAAAAGGCAAAACCTAAATGCATAAAGAAAACAAGAGCTATGCATATCATCATCCACACATTATTTATTGTAAGCATATCCATAATTTTGTTAGTTAAGTGTGTTTTTTCCTTTTTCTCCTGTTCTTATTCTATAACTCTCCTCAATATTTGAAACAAATATTTTTCCGTCACCAACTTCTCCGGTTGAAGCAGAGGATAAAATAGCATTGATGGTAGCTTCTTTAAAATCATCATTAACAACAATAGATAAATATCTTCTTTGAATATCACTAGTACTATAAGACACACCTCTGTATACATGTCCTTCTTTTTCATTTCCAAGTCCGGTTACATCCCAATAAGAGAAGAAGTTAATGCCAGCTTCATGCAAAGATTTTTTGACTTGATGGAATTTTGATTTTCGTATAATTGCTTCTATTTTTTTCATGTATTAAGTGGTTTAGTTATTTTAAAGTATACACAGCTGCAACTGTAATTCCTGTTAGATTATTTCTATTAAAAAATGTTATATCTTTTGAAGTATCATATCTTATTTCTGCAATCATTTTTAATTCTTTTGAAAGAGTTTTTTGAGCAGTTAGAGTATAAGCAGACTGATCTAAGTTTTTTTGAGCAGAAATTGTAGAGAAAAACTCTGGTCTAAAGCCTAAAGCAAAATCGTTTTTGAATTCTTTTTGAAAGTATAAAGCAACTCCTTTGTATCCAGCTTCAGTTTTGTTAGAATAAGAATATGCTGCATTTATACCCATATAAATGGTACTTGAAAAATTTAAACCTGCTGTGTAATCAATTAAAAGAGCATCGTTAGCATTGAAACCATCTGCACCATAAATAAGATTTAAATATTGTTTTTTATAACCTATTTGAAAACCAGTTTGATAAGAACTTGTTGAATTGGATCCAGTAGTTATACCATGAGGATTAGTAACAGCTAACATTAAACTTAGATCATCAGAAGCATTGTAATCTATTCGTAAACCAGTATGAGAAAAAGGACCTGCGCTAAATAAGTATGAAACAGTATAGTTGAAGTTAACCGTTGGAGAGATTACTTCATATCCAAAAAAAGTGTTGAACTGACCAAGGGTGAATTTAAGGTTTTCAACAGGTTTGTAATAGACATATAGTTGATTGATTGCTCCATCGTAGGCATTTGCTGAATTAGCTCTAGGTCCAAAAGCTAAATCTGCAACGGCACCTATTTTCTCTTTTTTATAAGAAGCTATAGTGTTAACCATACCAAGACCAAAACCATTAGTTTGAACATCTGATAGTAATCCTAAAGTTCCTTTAGCATCTTTGTTGAGATTACTAGTATAATAGACATCCACACTTCCACTCAGAGAAAGATTACTTTTTTTAGAATCAGTTTGAGAAAATGAGTTAAAACAAAGTATCCCTAATGTAAGTGTGACAGGTTTAAAATGAATCATAATTGTTGGTTTTTTTTGCTTGATATGAGCTGCTAATTTTCAATATTTATTCGGTATAAGCAAATGATTTACAGTAGGTTGTGTGTAGAAAACGTTTTCGTTAAACCAGTAAGAATCAAAAAAGTAGGGTAAAAAATGATGATATAATAATTCACCCATATTTATAAGGAGAGGAAATAGAGAGAAACCAAAATGAGAGTAAAAAATTATTGATATGATAAAAATGATGATTATTGAAAAAAACAACAAATTATTGTGTTTTTGTTATTGTATTTTATGTGTAATCGTGTTTTTAATATATTTATTTGTATGTTTTATTTGTTTTTGTGAATTAAATGTAATTTTTATTTTAATCAAAAATCATTGTAGATTTGAGGCTTATGAATTACAAGCATTCTTACTTAGTTACAATACAATATTTAGGGTTTCGTTTTCATGGATGGCAAAAGCAACCTAATTTAAAAACAGGACATCTTTTTTTAGATAAAACTCTGAAGTTTATTTACAAAGGAATTCGATTTAAGAGCTTAGGAGTTGGAAGAACTGACGCTAGAGTTTCAGCTAATTATTTTGCATTTCAACTATTTATTGATCATGAAGTAGACTTTAATCAATTTATGTTAGATTTTAACGCAAATGCTCCAGGTGATATGAGAGCTCTAAAGATTGAAGATATTGATAGAGATTTTAATATAATTCAGCACCCAAAAGTTAAAGAGTATCGCTATTATTTTTCATATGGAGAAAAAAATCATCCGTATGCTGCACCTTTTTTAACACGTTTTAGAGAGCAATTAGATGTTCCTTTAATGAAAGAGGGAGCAAAGTTGTTTGAAGGTTTTCATAATTATAAGAGGTATTGTACTAAGCCATCTGAAGAAACGAAGGTTGAAAGGGAGATTATATATTGTAGAATTGAAAAAAATACTGAACTCACCGCTTCTTTTTTTCCGAAAGAAAGTTATGTTCTAATTGTTAGAGGAGAGGGGTTTTTAAGAAATCAAATTCGTTTAATAATGGGAGGTTTACATAGTTTAGGGAAAGGTGAATTTGATTTAAATTTTATTAGACAAAGTTTAGATCCAAATTCAGATATAGAGTTAATTAAAAATATAGCTCCAGCATCTGGGCTGCATTTACAAAATATAGAGTTTAAGTAAAAAAAACAGTCTCATTTTGAGACTGTTTTTAGTTAAGTTCTTTATAAACTAAAAGAAACTCCTATACCAATATTAGAAATGGTATTTCCATTTTTTGAAATTCCAGAATAGCTTCCTTGAATAGCCATCTTTTCTGAAATAGCATAACTAATTAATGGACGATAATAAAAGCCTCCATCATTACCATTGTTAATACCTATTCCATATCCTAAATCTGCTCCAAAAGAAAATTTTTCAGATAAATTATATCTAGCAGCAGCTGAAACTGGTAAAAATTGAATATCTCCAAAACCAATATTATTTTCTTCTTTACCAAAATAATTAATGAAAGCAACCGATGGTCCAACTTTAAAGTTTTCAGCGACTTCAAATAAGTAATTAACTTCAGCACCTAAGGTAAAAGAATGGGTTTTGTCAAAATCACCTATAGGCAAACCTCCGTTAATTCCTAGATTAAATTGTCCGTCTTGTGCATTAGCAGTTAAAGCAGTAATAACTAAAACAATTGTACATAATAATTTTTTCATAATTTTTATAATTTAAGATTAGATTACGGAAGTTTACAATTACTATGCCAGTGTTTTATAAATAAAAAACACCCATTATAAATTAATGAGTGTTTTTAAGTCTATTTTATGTAAAATCTTTATTCTTTAATTAAACTTCTTGAGATTACAATTTTCTGAATTTCTGAAGTTCCTTCATAGATTTGAGTAATTTTTGCATCACGCATTAAACGCTCAACGTGGTATTCTTTTACAAAACCATTACCACCATGAATTTGAACAGCCTCTACGGTATGTTCCATTGCAACTTTAGAAGCGTATAGTTTAGCCATAGCTCCAGAGCGCGTATAATCATCTCCATTGTCTTTATCACAAGCAGCTGCCATTACTAAATGACGAGCAGCAGTAATTTCAGTATACATATCTGCTAATTTAAAAGCAATAGCTTGATGGTTACAAATCTCAGTTCCGAAAGCTTTACGTTCTTTAGAATATTTTAAAGCTAGTTCATAACCTCCCGCGGCAATACCTAATGCTTGAGCAGCAATACCAATACGTCCACCAGATAAAGTTTTCATAGCAAATTTAAATCCGAAACCGTCTTCTCCAATTCTATTTTCTTTAGGAACTTTTACATCGTTAAATTGTAAAGTATGTGTATCAGAACCACGGATACCTAATTTATCCTCTTTAGGTCCAATGTCAAAACCTTCCATTCCTTTTTCAAGGATAAAAGCATTAATACCGCGATGTCCTTTTTCACGATCAGTTTGCGCAATTACTAAATAAACACCGGCACGACCACCATTGGTAATCCAGTTTTTTGTTCCATTTAATAAATAATGATCTCCTTTGTCGATAGCTGTAGTTGCTTGAGAAGTAGCATCAGAACCAGCCTCAGGTTCACTTAAACAAAAAGCTCCAATTTGTTCACCAGTAGCTAATTTTGTTAAATATTTTTGCTTTTGTTCTTCAGAACCATATGCTTCTAAACCATAACATACTAATGAATTATTCACAGAAACCATTACAGAAGCAGATGCATCAATTTTAGATAATTCTTCCATAATTAATACATAAGAAACAGCATCCATTCCACTTCCTCCATATTTAGGATCTACCATCACTCCCATAAAACCTAATTCTCCCATTTTACGAACTAATTCGTCAGGGAAACTTTGTTTTTCATCTCTTTCTATAACTCCAGGTAATAACTCAGTTTGAGCAAAATCACGTGCAGCATCTCTAATCATTAAATGCTCTTCAGTAAGATTAAAATCCATTATTTATTATGTGTTTTGTTAAATTCGTAAAAAATGTGCTCAAAGATACTTTTTTAATAGCAAATTTTCAATAGACTTGTTATTTTTACTTTATGAATAACAATTATACTTATTGTATAGGATTAATGTCTGGAACCTCACTAGATGGTGTTGATCTAGCGTATGTGAAAATTAATAATAACTCTTATGTTGATTTTGAAATTATTAAAGCGAATACGTTTTCGTATTCTAACGAATGGAAAAAGAAATTACAAGAAGCAATTTCTTATAATAAGAGTAATTTAATAAGTTTAGATATTGAGTATGGAATATTTTTAGGGAACCTTTTAAATGAATTTATAACTGTAAATAAAATTGCCAAATTAGATTTTATAGCTTCCCATGGACATACAGTTTTACATCAACCAGATGATGGAATTACTTTGCAAATTGGAAATGGTGAGGAAATAGCAAAAATAACCAATGAAAAAGTTATTTGCGATTTTAGAACTCAAGATGTTAAATATGGTGGACAAGGAGCTCCTTTAGTTCCAATAGGTGATAAACTATTATTTTCAAGTTATGAATATTGTTTGAATCTAGGAGGATTTGCTAATGTATCTTTTGAGAAGGGAGCTAACCGAATAGCATTTGATATTTGTCCAGTTAATATAGTTTTGAATCATTATACAAGAAAACTCGGTTTTGAATACGATGATGGTGGTGAAATATCTTCAAAAGGAAAGATAAATGAGCTTTTGTTAATGGAGTTAAATAAACTTAATTTCTATGCAGTTAAGCCACCAAAATCGTTAGGATTGGAATGGGTGCAAGAAGAAATTTTTCCACTAATTGATAATTTAGAAGAAGATATTCAAACAATATTGAGAACTTTTGTAGAGCACATTGCTATTCAAATAAGCAATATCATAAAGAATACAGAATCAGTATTGGCCACAGGAGGAGGTGTTTTTAATTCTTTTTTAATGAAGAGAATTGAATTTCACACAAAAAATAGAGTAGAAATCCCTAATGATAAACTTATAAACTATAAAGAAGCATTAATTTTTTCATTATTAGGAATGCTTAAGGATAATAATGAGGTAAATTGTTTAAGATCAGTAACTGGAGCAATAAAGGATCATTCATCGGGGGAAATTTTTTATCCAACAAAAGAATAATAGATATGTTAAAATTAACAAAAACCAAGGAAACTTTTTTAGTATTTAAAGTTTCCTATGTATTTTAGCACGGTTATTTTTAATATACTATTAAATAGTGCTTAAAAGTAATAAAGCTAATTGCATTAATAATGTGTAAAATATGTTTTTTTATGCTAGTTTTGTAAGCACAACTATTATTAATAAAACTACAGTAAAATGGATCAACTTTAACTCCCCTTAGGGGACAAATTGTAAAGAACTTCAAAGTATGAAAAAGAGAACAATTAAAGTTGAATTTACCTATAAGATTTAAAATGAAAGATTTATTAAAAAAATACGAAGAAAAACAACCAGAAATAGTTTTTAACTGGAAAGATTCAGAAACAGAAGCTGAAGGTTGGACAGTAATAAACTCATTAAGAGGTGGAGCTGCTGGCGGTGGAACAAGAATGCGCAAGGGTTTGAATAAAAATGAGGTTTTGTCTTTAGCAAAAACAATGGAAGTTAAGTTTACTGTTTCGGGACCTGCAATTGGAGGAGCAAAATCAGGAATTAATTTCGATCCGAATGATCCAAGAAAAAGAGGCGTTTTAGAGCGTTGGTATAAAGCGGTAACTCCGTTGTTAAAGCATTATTATGGAACAGGAGGAGATTTAAATGTTGATGCAGATAAAGATGTAATCCCAATCACAGAAAGTTGTGGTGTTTGGCATCCGCAAGAAGGTATTTTTAATGGTCATTTTAAGCCAACTGAAGCTGATAAAATTAATAGAATTGGTCAGTTACGTCAAGGGGTAATTAAAGTGATTGAAGACGAGCAGTTTTCGCCAGATTTATCTAAAAAATATACTGTAGCAGATATGTTAACTGGTTATGGTGTTGCCGAAGCGGTTAAGCATTATTATAATATTTATGGAGGAACTATTTCTGGAAAAAGAGCAATCGTTCAAGGTTTCGGAAATGTAGGTTCAGCTGCAGCTTATTACTTAACTCAGTTAGGAGCAAAAGTTGTTGGAATTATTGATAGAGATGGTGGAGTTATAAATGAAGAAGGATTTTCTATGGAAGAAATGAAAGATTTGTTTTTAGCTAAAGATGGAAACAAATTAGTTTCAGATAAGATGATTCCTTTTGATGAAATTAATAATAAAATATGGAGTTTGCCAGCAGAGATATTTGTTCCTGCAGCAGCTTCAAGACTAGTTTCTCAAGATCAAGTTCAACAAATGATTAATACAGGTTTAGAAGTAGTTTCTCCAGGAGCAAATGTTCCGTTTGCAGATAAAGAAATTTTCTTTGGGCCAATTATGGAATATACAGATAAACACTTAAGTTTATTGCCAGATTTCATCTCTAATTGTGGGATTGCTAGAGTTTTTGCTTATTTAATGGAAGCTAAAGTAGCATTACCAATGGAAGATAAAGCAATTTTTGATGATACTTCAAATACAATTAAAAAAGCATTGCAAAGATCATTTGCAAAAAGCGCATCAAAAACAAAAATCTGTTCAACAGCATTTGAAATTGCATTAAAAGAATTGATATAAACACAAATTATAAAAAATGGAGTCAGCGATTATTTTAGTATTCGTAATGGGATATTTGGCCATTACTTTAGAGCATAATATTAAGTTAGATAAATTAATACCAGCATTAATAATGATGGCTATTTGTTGGGCTTTAGTAGCTCTAGGAGTAGATAGCTTTTCTAACTGGTTTGATTCGTCAAAGCATGCTTTAGTAGAAGGTTTTGGAGCCTTAGCCCATGATGATAAGTTGCATTTAGTAGAAGAAACATTATTACATCATTTAGGTAAAACAGCAGAAATATTAGTTTTCCTTTTAGGAGCTATGACTATAGTTGAAATTATCGATTATTTTGATGGTTTTTCTACTATTAAAGGATATGTAAAAACTAAAAGCAAGAAGAAGATCTTATGGATGTTTGGGGTTTTAGCTTTTATATTATCGGCAATTATAGATAATTTAACTGCTACCATTGTATTAATATCTATTTTACAAAAAATAGTAAAGAGAAGAGAAGATCGAATCTGGTTTGCTGGTTTAATTATTATAGCAGCAAATGCAGGTGGTGCTTGGTCTCCTATTGGAGATGTTACAACAACAATGTTATGGATTGGTAAAAAAGTAAGTACACCAATGTTGATTACATACTTATTTATACCATCGGTTCTATGTATGATAGTACCAACGTTTATTGCATCTTTTTTACCAGCTTTTCAAGGAGAAATAGAATCTGATAGTAATGAAGAAGAGAAACAAAAAAGCCCGCATAGTGCAAGAATGTTATATTTAGGTCTAGGAGCAATAGTATTCGTTCCTTTCTTTAAAACGGTAACGCATTTGCCTCCATATGTAGGAATGATGTTGTCTTTAGCAGTTGTAGCAACTTTCGCTGAGATTTATAGTAGAACAAAATTCTCTCTTACAGATTTTGATAGCGAAGAATCTGATGCTCACGCACACCATAGCCCTGTACATGCGTCATTATCTAAAATAGAAATGCCTAGTATTTTATTCTTTTTAGGTATTTTAATGGCTGTAGCAGCTTTAGAATCTTTAGGAATCTTATTTAATTTTGCTGACAGTTTAAAGGAAGGAATACCTTTAATGGGAAGTGAATTAGATGGGACTAAAGTTTCTGATTTAGTAGTAATATTATTAGGAATAGGTTCAGCAGTAATTGATAATGTACCATTAGTAGCAGCATCATTAGGAATGTTTTCTGAGCCATTAGATAATCCGTTATGGCACTTTATTGCATTTTCAGCGGGTACTGGAGGAAGTATGTTAATTATCGGATCTGCAGCAGGTGTTGTAGCAATGGGAATGGAAAAAATAGACTTCTTTTGGTATTTGAAAAAAATATCATGGTTGGCTTTAATAGGATTTTTAGTTGGATCATTAGCATTTGTGTTAATGAGAGGAATCATATAAGTTTAACATAAAATAAAAAATAAAGTCTTCCTTAATTATGGTTATTGAGGAAGACTTTTTTATACTTGTGTTTTAAAGCAATTTTCAATAAAACAAAACGTTAGTTAGTTAACGTAAATTACAAACTCTAATATTATTTTTAATGTTATTATTTCAAGAAAGTAAAGAATTGTTAGAAGAAGTGTCAGAAGAAAAAACATTATCAATTATTCAATTAATTAAAGATGGTGGATTAGGAGGTCAAATTATTATAGCGCTATTGTTTGTGTTATTAGCAGTAGCATTATATATATACTTTGAACGATTCTTTGCAATAAAATCAGCATCTCAAGTTGATAAAAACTTCATGAATCAAATTAGAGATCACGTTACCAGTGGTAAGTTAGAGAGTGCAAAAGCAATGTGTGAAAACACGCAAACACCAACGGCAAGGTTGATAGGTAAAGGAATTTCTAGAATAGGAAAACCTTTAGATGATATTAATAAAGCAATAGAGAATGCAGGGAAGCTAGAGGTTTATCAATTAGAAAGAAATGTTTCAGTGTTAGCAACCATAGCAGGAGCAGCACCTATGATAGGTTTTTTAGGGACAGTAATTGGAATGATAGTTGCAATACACGAAATAGCAAATTCGGGAGGGCAAATAGATATAAAATTATTATCCGACGGATTGTATACAGCAATGACAACTACAGTAGCTGGATTAATAGTTGGTATTATAGCCTATATAGCGTATAATCATTTAGTAGTTCGTACAGATAAAGTAGTTTATCAAATGGAAGCTAAATCGGTAGAGTTTTTAGATCTATTAAATGAGCCAGTATAATGAATTTAAAAGGAAGAAATAAAGTAGATCCAAGTTTCAATATGTCTTCAATGACAGATATTGTTTTCTTATTGTTGATTTTTTTTATGTTAACATCTACATTAGTTACTGTAAGTGCAATTGATGTATTATTGCCAAAAGCAGGAGGGAAGACAGAAAACAATACAGCAGTAGCAGTTACAATAACAAAAAACTCTTCTTTTTATATAGACAAAACAAAGGTGAGTAATGTAAATTTAGAAAATACAATATTAGCCAAAGTAGGAGTAGATAAAAAGAAAACAGTAGTAATACGAGGAGATCAAAACGTTCCTTATAAAAATGTCATGAAAGTAATTGATATTGCAAATAGGAATAAGTTAAAAATGATTTTAGCGGTAAAGGGCAAATAAATAATGTCAGTTTTAGATACACAACATAAACGTAAGTCAGCTGTAATAACAGCTGTTATTTTGATACTTTTATTGTTAGGGATATTTAATTATGGAATGAAATATCTAGACCCTCCAATTGAGTATGGATTGGCAATTAATTTTGGTAATTCAGAAGTAGGGAGTGGAGAGCCTGTAGAAAAAACAAAAACACAATCAGCACCAGAAGAGCAAGAAGAAGTTGTTGAGGAAGTAAAAGTAACACCGCAAGAAACAATTCAAGAGGATGTAATTACTGATGAGTCAGCAAAAGATGTGCCTGTAATTGAAAAGGTAGAAGAAAAAAAAGAAGTAGTAAAAGATACTCAAAAGAAAGAAAAACCAAAAGAAAAGCCAAAGCCAAAACCTTCAAAAGAAACAACAGATGCTTTAAATAGTTTGTTAAATGGAACATCAAAAGATGGAGGGGATAAAGGAGAAGGAGATGATAATGAATCAGGGGTAAAAGGAAAAGAAAATGGAGATCCAAATTCAAATAAATATTATGGAAATTCAGGAAGTGGCTCAGGAGGTAATTATAATTTAGCAGGAAGGAAGGCGTTGTCTAAGCCTATAAAAAAACCAGATTGTCAAGAAGAAGGAACAGTGGTTGTTAGTATAGAGGTAGATCAGAATGGAAAGGTAATTAAAGCTGTTCCAGGAGTAAAAGGATCAACAAATACAGCACCTTGTTTACTTAGACCAGCAAAAGATGCAGCTTTAAGAACAAAATGGAATGCAGATGGTAAGGCACCGTCAAAACAAAGAGGAACAATAATCTACAAATTTTCTTTGTCACAATAATAAACTTATATCATAATTAATATCATCTCAAACATTGAAGTAGAGATGTTGTAAGAAATAAATATGACATATCAAGAAACTTTAAATTGGATGTTTGCTCAATTGCCAATGTACCAACGTCAAGGCAAGACAGCATTTAAAAAAGATTTAACAAATATTGTAGTTTTAAGTAAAGAGTTAGGAAGTCCAGAGAAAAAGTTTAAAACTATTCATGTAGGAGGAACTAATGGTAAGGGGTCAACAAGTCATATGATTGCTTCTATTCTGCAAGAGGCAGGCTATAAAGTAGGATTATATACTTCACCACATTTAAAAAACTTTACAGAGCGTATTCGAATTAATGGAGAAGAAATTCCGAGAGATAGTGTTATTGATTTTGTAACTGAGAATAAGAGGTTTTTAGAAGAGCAAAAGTTATCTTTTTTTGAAATGACAGTAGGAATGGCTTTTGACTATTTTGCAAAAGAAGAAGTAGATATAGCTATTATTGAAGTAGGTTTAGGGGGAAGATTAGATTCCACTAATATTATAGAGCCAGAAGTGTCGGTAATAACAAATATTGGATTAGATCATACACAGTTTTTGGGAGAGACTTTACCAGAAGTAGCATTTGAAAAAGCAGGGATAATAAAAGATAAAATTCCAGTAGTTATTGGTGAGAGGCAAGAGTCCATTGAACATGTTTTTATAAATAAAGCATTAGAATGTAATTCTGAAATTTTATTTGCTTCAGATGAAGAGAGTAAATTTAAGACTGATTTATTAGGAGAGTATCAATTGAAAAATGTTAAGACAGCAGTTTTAGCAGTTCAACAATTAAAAGAGTTTGTCGTTTCTGATGAAGCTATAAAGAAAGGATTGTTAAAAGTAGTAAAAAACACAAGTTTAAAAGGACGTTGGCAAGTTTTACAAGAAAAACCTAAAATAATTTGCGATACAGCTCATAATAAAGAGGGGTTGATTTATACATTAAGACAACTTAAAAAAGAGGAATATGGAAAATTGCATATTGTTTTAGGGATGGTTTCAGATAAGAAGTTGAATGAAATATTAGCATTATTTCCTAAAAAAGCAACTTATTATTTTTGCAAACCAAATATTCCTAGAGGAATGTCAGAAGTATTTTTGCAAGAGCAAGCAAGGGGGTATAATTTAAAAGGAGAAGTTTTTGAGTCTGTAAATCAAGCTCTTGAAAAAGCGAAAACACAATCAGAGAAAGAAGATGTAATTTATGTAGGTGGGAGTACGTTTGTCGTAGCGGAAATTTTATAAAAAAAAAGTAAAAAAAGTCATTGCAGATATCTAAAAGAGTTATATATTTGCACCCGCAATTAGCAATTAAGGGCGCGTAGCTCAGTTGGTTCAGAGCACTTGGTTTACACCCAAGGGGTCAGGGGTTCGAATCCCTTCGCGCCCACAACTCTTAAGAAGTTAATTGCAATAGGGCGCGTAGCTCAGTTGGTTCAGAGCACTTGGTTTACACCCAAGGGGTCAGGGGTTCGAATCCCTTCGCGCCCACCAAAAGTCTTCATCTTTTTAGATGAAGACTTTTTTGTTTTAGGATATTTTGTTAATGATGTTTTTTGTAATTTCGTAAGCTATTCTATGGTGAGAGAAATTAAAAATGAGTGAAGTCAATTTTAGTGATATTGATACATTGTTAATTTTGAAAAGGAGGAAAACGAGAAGTCTAAAAATATAATATAGGTAAAAGAAGAATTGCCTAACTTAATAAAATGATTATGAGTACTAAAAAAGTAGCATTGATTACTGGTGTAACTGGACAAGATGGGGCTTACTTAAGTGAGTTTTTATTGAAAAAGGGGTATGAAGTTCATGGGTTAAAAAGAAGAACATCTTTGTTTAATACAGATAGAATAGATCATTTATATCAAGATCCTCATGTAGAAGATAGAAATTTCTTTTTGCATTATGGGGACATGACAGATAGTACAAATATTATTCGTTTAATACAAGAAATTCAGCCAGATGAAATCTATAATCTGGCGGCAATGAGTCATGTTCATGTCTCTTTTGAAATACCAGAATATACAGGTAATGCGGATGGTCTAGGAACATTACGTATTTTAGATGCAGTTAGATTACTAGGTTTGGAAAAGAAAACAAGAATTTATCAGGCATCAACTTCAGAGCTTTATGGGAAAGTTCAAGAAGTACCACAGTCGGAAACAACACCTTTTTATCCTAGAAGCCCATATGCAGTAGCAAAAATGTATGCGTATTGGATAACAGTAAATTATAGAGAGGCATATGGGATGTATGCATGTAACGGAATTTTATTTAATCATGAATCACCAATAAGAGGTGAGACATTTGTTACAAGGAAAATAACAAGAGCAACATCAAGAATAGCATTAGGTTTACAAGATAAATTCTATTTAGGGAATTTAGATGCACAGAGAGATTGGGGGCATGCTAAAGATTATGTGCGAATGATGTGGATGATATTACAAGCGGATGAGGCAGAAGATTGGGTAATAGCAACAGGTAAAACAACAACAGTTCGTGATTTTGTTAAAATGAGTTTTAATGAAGCGGGAATAGAGTTAGAGTTTAAAGGAATTGGGGTTGAAGAGAGGGCTTATGTAAAAGCGTGTAACAATCCAGAATATCAAATAGAAATAGGAAAAGAAGTGTTATCGGTAGATCCTAAATATTTTAGACCAACAGAAGTAGATTTATTAATAGGAGATCCTACAAAAGCAAAAACAAAGTTAGGTTGGGAATTGCAATATGATTTACAGGATTTAATAAAAGATATGATGCAGAGTGATTTGAAGTTAATGACAAAAGATCAATACCTGAAAAAAGGAGGATACTATACTAATAATTATTTCGAATAGAGAATGAAGATATTGTTAACTGGAGCGTCAGGAATGGTGGGAAGAAATATTTTAGAATATTCCGAAGCTTCGAAACATCAATTTTTAGCGCCAACAAGTAAAGAGTTAAACTTGTTGAATTACGACTCAGTATATAATTATATAAAAGAGAATAAACCAGATTTTATTATTCATGCGGCTGGAAAAGTAGGAGGTATTCAAGCTAATATTGCGGAGCCAGTAAGTTTTTTAGTGGACAATATAGATATGGGCAGGAATATAATAATGGCTGCTAAAAATAATGGAGTAGAGAATCTGCTTAATTTAGGAAGTTCATGTATGTATCCTAGAAATGCTAAAAATCCACTATCAGAAGATCTTATTTTAAAAGGGGAATTAGAGCCAACAAATGAAGGTTATGCAATTGCAAAAGTAATGTCTGCTAGATTATGTGAATATATAATGAAAGAAGATAACACAAAAAACTATAAAACAGTAATTCCATGTAATTTATACGGTAAATATGATAAATTTAGCCCTAAGAATTCTCATATGATACCCGCTGTTATTAGAAAAATTTATGATGCTAAGTTAACTAAGGCTGAAGAGATTGATATTTGGGGAGATGGTTTAGCGAGGAGAGAGTTTATGTATGCTGAGGATTTAGCAGATTTTATTTTTTACGCCATTGATAAATTTAAATCAATGCCGCAAAATATTAACGTTGGTCTAGGTCATGATTATTCAATAAATGAATATTACAAAGAAGTTGCTGAGACTATAGGGTATAAAGGGCAATTTGTACATGACTTAACAAAGCCAATAGGAATGAAGCAAAAGTTGATAGATGATTCAAAATTAAAAGAGTTTGGCTGGGAGTTTAAAACAACTTTAAAAGAAGGGTTAAAAAAAACATTTGAATATTACAAAAAAGAAGAGTTCAATGAAGCAGTATAAGTTAGCATCTTCAACATGGGATGAGAAAGAATTAGGAGCAATACAATCTGTAATAGATAAGGATATTTATACTATGGGAGATAGTGTAAAAAAATTCGAAGAAGACTTTTCTAATTTTCTTGAGACAAAATATTGTGTAATGACGAGTTCTGGGTCTACCGCAAATTTATTAGCTGTAGCAGCACTTTTTTTTACTAAGAATCCTAAGTTAAAAAGAGGAGATGAGGTAATAGTCCCAGCGGTATCATGGTCTACGACTTATTTTCCTTTACAGCAATATGGTCTAAAGTTAAAGTTTGTAGATATAGATTTAGAAACTTTGAATTATGATTTAGAAGCTTTAGAAGAAGCAATATCAGAGACTACTAAAATGATAATGGTAGTAAATCTTTTAGGTAACCCAAATGATTTTGATAAAATTAACGACCTTATAAAAGATAAAGATATTTTTCTTATAGAGGATAACTGTGAATCAATGGGAGCTACTTATAAAAATAAGCAGGCAGGTACTTTTGGGGTTATGGGAACTTTTTCAACATTTTTCTCTCATCATATGGCTACAATGGAAGGTGGTTTTGTAACGACAGATGATGAAGAATTGTATCATATTTTGTTATCGATCAGAGCACACGGTTGGACTAGAAACTTGCCAAAAAAGAATTTAGTATCTAATAAAAGTGATGATTGGTTTGAGGAGTCATTTAGGTTTGTGCTTCCAGGATATAATGTTAGACCACTTGAAATGAGTGGAGCAATAGGGGTTGAGCAATTAAAAAAATTACCTTCTTTTATAGAGAATAGAAGGATGAATGCGGGATTTTTTGTTGAGTTATTTAAAGATCATAAAGATTTTATAATACAAAAAGAAATAAGTAAAAGTTCTTGGTTTGGATTTTCATTAATAATAAAACCAGAATCAGATTTAAATAGAAAGGACTTAGTTAATAAATTGTATGATAAAGAAATTGAGTGTAGGCCTATTGTAACTGGGGATTTTACTCAAAATGAAGTAATGAAATATTTCGACTATGAAATTCATAAAGAATTAAAGAATGCAAAATATTTACATGAAAATGGTTTGTTTGTAGGTAATCAACAAGTTTTGATTAAGGAGGAAATTCAATATTTATTTGATGTATTGAAATAGTTGTTAAAGAAGAAAAGAGAAAAGAGGAGTCTTTTCCGTTATAACAAAAAGTCTTCATCTTTTAAAGATGAAGACTTTTTGTTATATGATGTTTTGTTATGATGTTTTTTGTAATTTCGTAAGCTATTTTATTAGGTATAAGAGATGGATACACCAAAGATTGCAATTATTGGATTAGGGTATGTTGGTTTGCCGTTGGCAAGATTATTTGCAGAAAAATATTCAGTAGTAGGTTTTGATATAAAGACAAAAAGAGTTGAGGAGTTAAGATCAGGTATTGATGTGACACTAGAGGTAGAAAATGATTTGCTTAAGTCCGTTTTAGTTTCTGATAGAATTTCTGAAGATAAGGGCTTGTTTGTAACTACTAGTATAGAAGATATAGAAGATTGTGATTTTTATATTGTTACAGTTCCGACGTCGGTAGATAAAAATAACCAACCTATTTTGAAACCGTTATTAAGTGCAAGTAAGACAATTGGAAATGTCCTTAGAAAAGGTAATGTTGTTATTTATGAATCAACAGTATATCCAGGAGCAACAGAAGAAGATTGTGTACCTGTATTAGAGGAGATTTCAGATTTGGTATTCAATAAAGATTTTTTTGTAGGATATTCACCAGAAAGAATAAGTCCAGGAGATAAAATTCGAACAGTAGAAAATATTTTGAAGGTTACTTCAGGATCTGATGAAAAGACAGCTAAAAAGGTAGATGGATTGTATAAGTCAGTGATTAAGGCAGGGACGCATATGGCATCATCTATAAAAGTAGCAGAAGCTTCAAAAATTATAGAAAATTGTCAGAGAGATATTAATATAGCTTTTGTTAATGAACTTGCTAAGATTTTTAACCTAATGGATATTAATACTAGTGAGGTTTTAGAAGCTGCATCGACAAAGTGGAATTTTTTACCATTTAAACCAGGGTTAGTTGGAGGTCATTGTATCGGTGTTGATCCGTTTTATTTAGCTCAAAAAGCACAACAATTTGGCTATTATCCAGAGATAATATTATCGGGAAGAAGGTTGAATGATAGTATGGGGAGTCATGTAGCTTCAGAGGTTGTTAAGTTGATGATTTCAGAAGATGTTAAGGTGAAAAATGCAGAGGTTCTAATTTTGGGAATTACTTTTAAAGAAAATTGTCCAGATGTAAGAAATACTAAGGTGATTGATGTGTGTCATGCGCTTAAAGATTATGGGGTCAATATAAATATATATGATCCTTGGGCAAAAAAAGAAGAAGTGTCAGGAGAATATGATATTCAGCTAACAGAAGAGCTTTATGATAAAAAATACGATGCTGTCGTTTTAGCAGTGTCTCATGATGAATTTAAACAAATAGATTTGTTGAGGTTGAAAAAGCAAGATGGAGTAGTCTATGATGTGAAAGGTTTTTTCTCTCAAGAATTAATAGATAAAACTTTATAATGAAAAACTTTGCTTTAATAGGAGCTGCGGGTTATATCGCTCCACGTCATTTGAAGGCAATAAAAGATACTAATAATAATTTAATAGCTGCACTTGATAAATTTGATAGTGTAGGTGTTATGGATAGTTATTTTCCTAATGCTGATTTTTTTGTAGAATTTGAACGTTTTGATCGTCATATTGAAAAAATTAAACGTCAACAAAATATACAATTAGATTATGTAAGTATTTGTACACCAAATTACTTGCATGACTCACATATTAGGATGGCTTTACGAAGAGGGGCTGATGCGATTTGTGAAAAACCTTTAGTCTTAAATCCTTGGAATGTAGATGCTTTACAAGCAATAGAAAAAGAATCTGGGAATAAAATAAATACAATTCTTCAGTTGCGTTTGCATCCAAGTATTATTGCGTTGAAGAATAAAGTCGATGCGGAAAATAAAAAAGGAAAATACGATATTGATTTAACATATATTACTTCTCGAGGAAATTGGTATGATGTGTCATGGAAAGGAGATCAAAGTAAATCAGGAGGAATAGCTACAAATATTGGAGTGCACTTTTATGATATGTTATCATGGGTTTTTGGAGAAGTTCAGGAGAATATAGTACATCTTAGAGAGAAGAATAAATCAGCAGGATACTTGGAGTTTGAAAATGCCAGAGTACGTTGGTTTTTGTCAATAGACGAAGATTCGCTTCCAAAAGAAGTAAAAGAGAAAGAACAAAGAACATATCGTTCAATAACTGTAGATGGAGAAGAGATTGAGTTTAGCGGAGGATTTACAGAACTGCATACGGAAAGTTATAAAGAGATATTAAAAGGAAATAGCTTTGGGCTTTTAGATGCTAAATCTTCTATTCAAATAGTTCATGATATAAGAAATAAAGAGTTGGTGAATTTAGGAGAAAAACATTTTTACGTAAGATGAAAATAACAGTTGTTGGTACGGGTTATGTCGGTTTGGTAACTGGGACTTGTTTTGCAGAAATGGGAAACGAAGTTATCTGTGTAGATATAGATAAAGAAAAAATTAATAACCTTAAAAAAGGAATTGTTCCTATTTATGAGCCTGGCTTAAAAGAGTTGATAAATAATAATTTATCTAAAACGCTTTTGTTTTCCACAAATATAAATGAGGCAATAAATAAATCTGATATTGTTTTTATAGCGGTGGGTACACCTATGCAAGAAGATGGCAATGCTGATTTATCAGCAGTTTTTAATGTAGCTAAAACTATAGGGGAGAATATAAAAGATTATAAAGTTGTAGTTTCAAAATCTACAGTGCCAGTTGGAACGACTTTTGAAGTGCAAAAATGTATCAAATCAAAATTAATAGAGAGAGGAATTAGTGTTGGTTTTGATGTTGTTTCTAATCCAGAGTTTTTAAAAGAAGGGGCAGCTGTAAATGATTTCATGAAGCCAGATAGAGTATTGATTGGTGCAGAAAAGGACTCTGTTTTTTTAATGATGAAACAGTTATATAGTCCATTTTTTAGAACGCACGATCGTTTTATAACGATGGATATTCGTTCAGCAGAGATGACCAAATATGCAGCAAACGCAATGTTAGCAACAAAAATTTCGTTTATAAATGAAATAGCAAATATTTGTGAAAGAGTTGGAGCAGATGTTAATAAAGTTCGTGTTGGAATCGGTTCGGACTCTAGAATAGGCTATAGTTTTATGTATCCAGGAATAGGATATGGAGGAACTTGTTTTCCAAAAGATGTTTCAGCTTTGATTCAATTGGGCAAGAAAAACGGATATGAATCTAAGTTAATTTCTTCAGTAGATGAGGTAAATCAACAACAGAAGAGAATATTTTTAGAAAAGATAATCAATAGGTTCGGAGTAGATCTATCAAATTTGACTTTTGCAATTTGGGGTTTGTCGTTTAAGCCAGAGACTGATGATATGAGAGAAGCACCTTCGATATTTATAATTAATGAGTTGGTGAAGAGAGGGGCGAAAATAAAAGCATATGATCCAAAAGCGATGGGAGAGTCTAAAAGAATTTATTTAAAAGGGACTGATGTTTTTTATGGGGCAAATAAATATGAAGTAGTTGAAGATACTGATGCTTTAATATTACTGACGGAATGGAAGGAGTTTCGTTCGCCAGATTTTGAGAAAATTAAAGAAATTATGAATAATAATATTATCTTTGACGGTCGAAATCAGTATAAAGATTTTGAATTAGAAAAAAAAGAAATTGAATATTATCAAATAGGGAAATGAAAAAGAAAAATTTAATAATTTTTGGTACAAGACCAGAAGCAATAAAAATGGCACCTCTTGTTAAGGAGTTTTTTAAAAATTCTGATGTGTTTGAAACGAAAGTTTGTATTACGGCTCAGCATAGAGAAATGTTAGATCAGGTTTTAGATTTTTTTGAGATTACTCCAGATTATGATATGAATTTGATGAAACCGAATCAAAATTTATATGGCTTAACAGCAGATATAATTACAGGTTTAAAACCAATTCTTGAAGAATTTAAACCAGATTATGTATATGTTCATGGAGATACAACAACTACAATGGCATCTAGTATTGCTGCATTTTATTCAGGAGCAAAAGTTTGTCATGTAGAAGCAGGTTTAAGAACATTTAATAAGCGTTCACCTTTTCCAGAAGAAGTAAATAGAAGTGTAGCAGGAAGTATTTGTGATTATCATTTTTCTCCAACAACAACTTCAGAAAAGAATTTATTAAACGAAAACATTTCAAAAGAAAATATTTTAATAACTGGTAATACAGTTATAGATGCATTACATTTTAGTTCAGATAAAGTTACTTCAGATTCTTATTCAGATAATGAAGTTACTATGCTAAAAGATGTTGTAAATAGTTCTAAGAAGTTGGTTTTAGTTACTGGACATAGGAGAGAAAATCATGGACAAGGATTTGTAAATATTTGCTCTGCATTAAAACTGATAGCAGAAAAAAATCCTGATGCTCAAATAATTTACCCAGTACATTTAAATCCGAATGTACAAAGACCTGTTTATGAATTATTAGACGGAGTTAATAATATTAAATTAATTTCACCATTATCATACCCTTCTTTTGTGTGGTTAATGAATCAATCATATTTAATAATTACTGATAGTGGTGGTGTGCAAGAAGAAGCACCAAGTTTGGGAAAACCTGTTTTGGTAATGAGAAACACAACAGAAAGACCAGAAGCTGTAGAAGTTGGTACGGTTTTATTAGTTGGTACAAATACAGAAAAAATAGTTTCAGAAGCACAGAAATTATTGAATAATAAAGAAGATTATGTTTCAATGAGTAAGTTACATAATCCTTATGGAGATGGAACAGCTTGTGCTAAAATTGTTAACTTTATTAAAGGGTTAGAAATGAGTAAGTAAAAAAATAATGACTATACTAAATTGTATTGAAATTCTATAGAGTATAAATAAGGTTAGATTAAAAATATAAACGTTATAATCTAAGTTACAGGCGATATTAGTATTTTCAATTAAAGAATAATGTTTGAAAATAGTAATAGTTTACTGTGAAATAAAATCATAATTTAAATATGAGTAAAAAAATATTAATTACAGGAGGAGCAGGTTTTATAGGTTCTCATGTTGTACGACTTATTGTAAATAAATACCATGAGTATGAGGTCTATAATATAGATTTGCTTACGTATGCTGGTAATTTAGAAAACTTAACAGACATAGAAAATAGATCTAATTACACTTTTATTAAAGGTGATATAACTGATGAAGTTTTTATAAGAAAACTTTTTAGAAAGTATAAATTTGATAGTGTTATACATTTAGCCGCTGAATCTCATGTGGATAGGTCTATATCAGATCCATTGGCATTTGCGAAAACTAATATATTGGGAACTATGGTATTGTTGAATGCTTTCAAAGAATTGTGGCAAGATAAATGGGAAAACAAATTGTTTTACCATATAAGTACTGACGAAGTATACGGAACACTTGGAGAAACTGGGTTGTTTACTGAAACAACTTCTTATGACCCTAATTCACCTTATTCTGCTAGTAAGGCAAGTTCTGATCATTTTGTAAGAGCTTATGGAGAAACATATGGATTACCATATGTGATTTCTAATTGTTCAAATAATTATGGAGGTAATCAATTTCCAGAAAAGTTAATTCCATTGTTTATTAATAATATAATAAAGAATAAAGCATTACCTGTTTATGGAGATGGTAAATACACACGTGATTGGTTATACGTTGTAGATCATGCCATTGCAATAGATTTGATTTTTCACAAAGGAAAAAATGAAGAAACGTATAATATTGGCGGTTTTAATGAATGGCAAAATATTAACTTGATTAAATTATTATGCCTTCAGATGGATGAAAAACTTGGAAGAGATAAAGGAGAAAGCGAAAAACTAATTACTTATGTAAAAGATCGTCCAGGGCACGACTTGCGCTATGCTATTGATGCTTCAAAAATAAGTAAAGAGTTGGGGTGGAAGCCTTCCGTTACTTTTGAAGAAGGTTTGTCTAAGACAATTGATTGGTACCTTGATAATGAAGGATGGATGAAGCGTATTGTAAGTGGAGAGTATGAAAAATATTATAAAAAACAATACAAGTAAATATGAAAGGAATTATTTTAGCGGGAGGCTCAGGAACTAGGTTGTATCCATTAACAAAGGCTGTTTCAAAACAGTTGTTACCTATTAACGATAAACCGATGATTTATTACCCTTTGTCAGTATTAATGCTGGCAGGTATTAAAGAAGTATTGATAATTTCGACACCAGATGATTTACCAAATTTCATTAAATTATTGGGAACAGGTGAGGAGTTGGGAATGAAGTTTTTATATAAGGTGCAACCCTCGCCAGATGGACTTGCTCAAGCGTTTATTTTAGGCGAAGATTTTATAGGTAATGATGATGTGTGCTTGGTATTAGGAGATAATATTTTTTATGGCCATGGATTTACAAAATTACTAGCATCCTCTCTGAGAAATGTTGAAGAAGAAAAAATGGCTACTGTTTTTGGTTATTATGTGCAGGATCCAGAACGTTATGGGGTTGTAGACTTTAATAAAGAAGGAAGTGCATTGAGTATTGAAGAAAAACCCAAAAATCCAAAAAGTAACCATGCCGTTGTTGGTTTATATTTTTATCCAAATTCGGTTATAGGAATAGCTAAGAAGGTGAAACCAAGTGATAGAGGTGAGTTAGAAATTACTTCGATAAATCAAGCTTACTTAGATAAAGGTAATCTAAAAGTGGAGTTAATGGGGAGAGGATATGCTTGGTTAGACACAGGTACTCATGAATCACTGTTAGAAGCTTCAAACTATATTCAAGCAATAGAAAATAGACAAGGGTTAAAAATAGCTTGTATTGAGGAAATTGCTTTTGAAATGGGGTATATTTCTAAAGAAGAATTATTAGTGTTAGCAGAACCATTAAAGAAAAATGGTTATGGACAATATTTAATTAATAGGGTAAAAAATTAGTGATGAGATTTACAAGAACAGAAATACCTGATGTAGTGATTTGTGAACCTCAAATTTTTGGTGATGAGCGTGGGTATTTTACAGAAACATTTCGAGAAGACAAGCTAGATGCTTTTTTAGGGTTTGATATAGATTTTTGTCAAGATAATGAGTCAAAATCATCGTATGGAGTTTTAAGAGGACTTCACTATCAATTAGCACCGTATGCACAAACAAAATTAGTTAGAGTAATTACAGGTAGTGTATTAGATGTAGCTGTTGATATTAGAAAAGGGTCTCCTACATTTGGAAAGCATGTTGCAGTTGAATTGACAGGAGAAAATAAAAAACAACTATTAGTTCCTAGAGGGTTTGCTCATGGTTTTTTAGTATTAAGTGAGGAAGCTACTTTTGCATATAAAGTAGATAATTTCTACAATCCAGAATGTGATAGAGGAATTGCATTTGATGATGATTTTTTAAATATTGATTGGGGGATTCCTATAGAAGTAATGAAGTTGTCAGAAAAAGATACGAAACAACCTGTTTTTGAAAAGGCATCCTATTTTAATTTCAAAGATAAATTGTATGTCTAAGATATTAGTTACAGGAGGAAGTGGCCAATTAGGCTCTGAATTGAAAGATTTTCAGAGTAAGTATTATGAGCATGTTTTTTATTTTACAGATTCAAAAGAGTTAGATATTACAAATCATTCTTTAGTGAAAAATTTCATTATAAACAATGAAATTGAAGTGATTGTTAATTGTGCAGCTTATACTGCTGTCGATAAAGCTGAAGGAGAAAAGGAACTGAATGATGAGGTAAATCATTTGGCTGTTAAGAATTTTGCTAGAATTGCCAAAGACTTAAAAATTAAATTAATTCAAATCTCTACAGATTATGTGTTTGATGGAATCCAAAACAGACCTTATTTAGAATCAGATGCTACAAACCCACAAACTGTTTATGGAATAACAAAAGCGGCAGGAGAAGTAGCAGTTCAGGAAATTGCTCCAGAAAACTCTATTATTATTAGAACGTCATGGGTGTATTCTAATTATGGTAATAATTTTGTAAAAACAATGCTAAGATTGGGGAGTGAAAGAGATGAGTTATCTGTTATAGCTGATCAAGTCGGTACTCCCACATACGCTAAAGATTTAGCAAGAATTATTCTTGAAATTTTACCTCAATTACAAAATAAAGAGGTAGAAGTGTATCATTTTTCAAATCAGGGTATTTGTAGTTGGTATGATTTTGCAAAGGCAATCTTTGAATGTTCTGGAATTGATATTAAAGTGAATCCTATTGAGACAAACCAATATCCTACAGCAGCAAAAAGACCATTATATTCTATATTAAGCAAAAGAAAGATTATAGAACAATATAATATAGAAATACCATATTGGAAAGACTCATTAAGACTTTGTTTAAAATAATTTTTAATATTGATTAATCTTACCTTTACCAATGATATGTAGCGTTTAGTGAACTAAAAAAACAGATAGATACATTACTTAAATTAAGTAATTTCTTTGCAGGTAAAAAATCTAAATCATCTAATAAATAGTTTTGAATAATATAGGAGTTAAAATATATTCGATTCTTCCAAAGGTTCTTAAAAAGTTTTGGAATAGAGTTGAAGAATCAGATATAGGAAGGCGAATTGCTAGTGGAGCTTTATGGTCTCTAACAGGTTCAGTTCTTTCACAAGGATTAATGTTAGTAGCTTCGATAGTTGTTGCGCGAATATTAGGGAAAACAGAATTTGGAGAATTAGGAATTATTCGTTCTACGGTAAATATGTTTACAGTTTTTGCGGGTTTTGGATTAGGCTTGACAGCAACCAAATATATCGCTGAATTTAAGATAAAAGATAAAGATAAAGCAGGGAAAATTATTGGACTTACATCCCTTTTTGCAGGAGCTACGGGAGGTGTTATTGCTGTTTTTTTATTAATTTCCGCACCATTTTTAGCGGAAAAAACTATAAATGCAGCCCACTTGGTTAATGAAATTCGCTTGAGTGCATTTATACTTTTTTTTAGTTCGCTAAACGGAGCACAAACAGGTATACTTGCAGGTTTTGAGTCTTTCAAGATTATAGCTAAGGTTAATATTATATCAGTAATTCTGGTTTTTCCAATTCAAATTGGCTTTACTTTTGTTTTTGGTTTACCTGGATCTGTAATTGGTTTTGGGTTAAATTTTTTAATTTTGTGGGTACTTAATTTTGTAGCGGTTCGGAGAGAATCTTTTAAATTTGGGATTACTATCCAATTTAAAAAAGCATTAAATGAATGGCCAATTCTTTATAAATTTAGTTTGCCAGCTCTTCTTTCTGGATTAATGGTGAGTCCTATTATTTGGGCATGTAATGCAATGTTAGTGAATGAACCAAAAGGTTTTGATGAAATGGCTATGTTTTCTGCGGCTAATCAATGGAAGAGTGCCATTCTTTTTGTACCTGTTGTCCTTTCTCAGATTGTATTACCACTTTTGTCGGGTTCTACCGACCGACAACAATTTATGCGTATCTTGAAACTAAATGTTATAATTAATTTTATAATTTCATTGATTATGGCAATTGGAATCTCTCTCTTTTCTTCTATAATCATGAATACTTATGGGAAAGGTTTTGCTGAGGGAAATATTATTCTTATAATATTGGCATTTTCTACTGTTTTAATTTCAATTAATGGAGTTGTTGGACAAGCAATAGCTGGAAAAGGTAAAATGTGGATTGGGTTTATTTTTAATTCAATTTGGGGTGCAGTCTTATTGATAAGTACATTTATTTTATTAAAATTAGGATATGGAGCAAAAGGTTTAGCTTATAGTTTTTTGATATCTTACTTGATACACACTATTATTCAATCAGTTTTTACAGTTAAGTATTTAGATAGAATGTAATCAAATCATAATTAATATTTTACAAAAATGGAACATAGTAAAAGAAAAATGCTATATATAATGCATGTTAGTTGGTATTGGATAAAGCAAAGACCGCACTTTTTAGCAGAAAACTTAAATGAATATTTTGACGTAACTATATTATATAAAAAATCACTTACAGACTTCTTGACAAGATCAACGATTCCAAATAATTGTATTGGTATATTCCAATTTCCATTAAGTAGATTTCAAATTATTGCAAAGTTAAATAGATTTATTTATAGACAATATGTCAAAAAATATTTAAAGAATGTTGACTGCCTTTGGATGAGTAGTGCTATTGATTATTCAAGTATTTCGGACATAATAGATATTAAACTAAATTTAGTTTATGACTGCATGGATGATGTATGTGAATTTCCTAAATATAAGAAAGAACCAGAAGCTTCAAAAATTATTAATAAGGAAAAGAAGTTCGTTGAAAGAGCTAATAATATAATTGTTTCATCTAATTGGTTAAAACAGGTAATATATAAGCGATATGGAATTAAAAAAAATATTCATTTAATAAATAATGCAATTGACCAAAATTTTTTGCACAAGAATTTGCTTAATAAAGAAATAAGTTATCCACTCAAAAAAGCGTATGTAGATATTATGTACATAGGTACAATATCTGAGTGGTTAAACTTTGAGATCATTCAAAAAGCGTTAGATGATTTTTCTGAATTAAGACTCATTTTGATTGGTCCTTTAGGGAGTGAAATACCTACTCACAACCGAATTATTCACCTAGGAGCAAAAGCACATGTTGAGTTGCCTCTTTTTATGGCAAAAGCGGATGCATTAATTATGCCGTTCATAGTTAATGATTTAATATTATCTGTGAATCCAGTAAAATTATATGAATATATATTTGCAGGAAAACCGGTAATAACATGTAATTATAAGGAAATTGAACAGTTTAATGAATTTGTTTATGCTTATAATGATGATGAAGATTTTTTACAGTTAATAAATAATTTAATGCTTGGAAACTTATCTGTTAAATCAAAAGAAGAGAGAACTAATTTTCTTAAAATTAATTCTTGGAAGGAACGGTCATTAGATATATCTAAAATTATTTTAAGAGATTTTTAAAAAAGAACTAATATGCTTGCTTTTCTTAGTGTTGTTGTCTTTTTAGTATTAATTATAATGATACTAAAAACTCTTTATAGCAAACCTTATTATTCTGCAATGTTTTTTGCTTTAGCAACAAGTTTATCACCTGTTATAAATGCAAATTTTCGTTCAGGCTCATACTTGTTAATAGCCTTAATAATATTAATGTTATCCATACATCTTGTTAAAGATAGTTTAATTAAAACTAAGCATATTGTAATTTGGGCTTTAGTTAGTGTTTTGATCTTACTACAAGTATTGTTGGTGTCATTATCAGGATTTCAAATAATTCTTTCAATTTATAGATTTATTGTAATACCGTTTGTTATATATTATTCTTTCATTTATTCAAAAAAAAATAATTTAAAATTCTCCCAACTTTTAGTGCCTTATTTTATTGTAAACTTAATTATAGTTTATTACAGAACTGTTATTGATTATTCCTTTTTTGGAGTGGTTAATATTTATTCTGGTACTGAATTTGAACATTTATTTGCATATGGAGGACAAAGTTTTAGACCGTCAAACCTTAGTACTCCAATTATTTTTTCTATTGAACTTGTAAGCTTTTTGTCTTTTTTTTATTATGAAAATAAAAAAACTAAAATGTTTTATTTTCTTGTGATTATATCTATAATACCTATGATAGTTATGGGAAGTAGATCTTCATATGTAATGCTTTTTGTTGTTATTTGTTATAACTTGATTTACCACAAGAAAACCTTAAAAATTTTGTTATCAAGTTTTGTTTTTGCGTTTGCAGTTGTTCTTACAGGTAAATTGGATGATATATTATCGATTGTTACATTAAAGGAGCATAGTTATACAGCAAGGTTAGGTTCTATAACACAATTAATAGATAATTTAGGGAATGACAATTTTATAACAATCTTATTTGGAAAAGGTGTTGGTTTTGCAAATATGGAACTTGAACCAGGAATGGGGTTTGGGGTTTATGTAGAAAATTTTCATTTAGCATTATTATATGATAGTGGGATATTCATTTTCCTTTTTTGGATTTTATTTAACCTTACTCTTATTCTCTTTACTATTTTTAAAAAGCGATATTTTGAATTAGCAATAATTATTTTTGGTATTTTATTGGTAAATATATTTTCTTCAAATTTGACAGGATATACTGTTGAAATTATATACTGGCTTCTTGTATTCAAACAAATGGATAATTTAAGAATCACTAGTTATAGTAAGAGAAATGATTTTCAATATAAACCTTTATAATTTTTACGGTTTAAATTTCATAAAAAAAGCAATTCTTTATGAGTAAAATAAATAAAATGAATGAAAGATTTAAGTTTTTAGATATTAGTAAAGCTATCTTAATAATTTTAATGGTAATAGGTCATTCAGGTGCTCCATTCACTTCTTATATCTATTTGTTTCATATGGCTGCATTTATTTTTTTATCTGGTTATACTTTTAATGGTAAATACCCTTTAAAAATAGCTATGGTAAAAAAAATTAAATCGCTTTACATTCCATTCATTAAATATTCATTGTTTTTTTTAATATGTTATAATATTTTTGTATGGTTTGGTCTGTTTAAAGATAGTGTTATGGTTTGGTCATTTGACTTTTATCTTAAGCCTATGATAAACATTTTACTTCTTGGAGGAGGTATTAAAGGAGATGGGCTTCTTGGAGCATTTTGGTTTTTAACAATGTTAATAGAAATCAGTATGATTTATTTAATTTTGAACTTTATAGTTGTAAAATATTTAAAAAATGTTAGAGCAATGACAATTATTTGTTTATTGATTTTTATTATAGCTAACACTATTCTTATGATGGGATATAAACTACCTAGGTTTTTGGATAATTCCTTAATAATGATTTTAATTTATCATGCTGGTGTTATATATCGCCAATATGAAGATAAAATACCAAATAAATTTCAATACGCATTAATTTCAATTTTTATATTAATATTTTTTAATCAATTCGGTTCTATTAATGTAGGATTAAATGTTTATGTAAATCCATTATTTTTTATTATATCCTCAATGTCAGGTGTTTATTTGGTTTTGTATATATCAAAGACTTTAATAAGATTTTCTGAATGTAATTTTTTAAATTATATTGGAAAAAATACGTTAACAATATTAGCATTACACTTCTTTTCTTTTAAATTGGTTAGCTTAATTATTATTTATGTTTATTCATATCCTTATGAAAAAATTTCATCTTTTCCTGTCATTAGTATTAAAGGATCTATGTGGTGGTTTTTGTATAGTATTGTTGGAGTAATTTTACCACTTATAATACACCAAGTATATAAATATATTTTTTTTAATCAGAAAAATAAAAATCCAAGATTATTGCGTAGAAACTAAATAATTTATGAACTAGAAGAAATTAAAAATAGTATTTTTGCGCTTCATTGATTTTAAGCTTATGAAGTTTTTTAAAATAAAACTTAATTTGAGTTTTATAATGATTTTAAGTAAACAATAATCTACCAATAGCCTTATTAATAATTTAATAAATGATTTCAGTTATTATCGTCACATTTCACTCAGAAGAAGTTATTTTTGATTGTTTAGATTCATTATTAAAATACAATGATATTGGTAGGGGATTAGAAATTATTGTTGTTGATAATAGCAATGATGAAGTTTCAAATAGAATGAGTGATAATTTTATTAATCTTTATGGTGATAAGATTATATATAAAAGAAGTGGGGGTAACGTCGGATTTGGTACTGCCAATAATATAGGTTTTAATATTTCCTCTGGAGAAATTTTACTTTTTTTGAACCCTGATACAATATTGATTGAACCAATATTTTTAAAAATAATTGAAAGTTTTAAGAATACAAAATTGGGCACATTAGGATTACAAATGGTTGATGAACATTTAAATAAACAGATTTCTTTCTTTTTTATACGAGGTTACTTTACTCCTTTGTTAAATTTTCTTGTAAAATGGTTTAATAGATTCGATTTTAAACTTGGTAATATGATAAGTTCAGGAGCTTGCCTTTTTATTAAAAGAAATGTTTTTGAAGATATTGGAGGTTTTAATACAAATATGTTTTTATACCACGAAGAGTCATATATAGCTAAGAAAATTTTAAATTTACCAGAAAAATATTTATTAGGATTTAGATCTGATTTAAAATATATTCATTTGGAAAAGAAAGTTCAGATGTCTGAGTTTTTGTTAAACGAACACCACAAATCTCTTTCATTTTATTATAAATATTTTGGATTTAATTTTAAAATAGTTAAATATTTAAACTTACTTCTGCTAAGTGTTAAGGGACTTGTTTTCTACATTACAAACAATAAAAAAAAGCTGTTACAATTAAATAAAGAAAAAGAGAGTTTTAATAAATTAATAAATAAGAAATGATAGTTTTTTCAGGATTAGATGGTGCGGGTAAGTCGACACAAATAGAGATATTGAAACAATATTTTGAAAAAAAAGGATCCAAAGTTTTGGTTTTTTGGAGCCGTGGAGGATATACTGATGGATTTGAGCTTCTTAAAACAATTTTGAGGAAGGTTTTAAGAAAGAAACTGCCAAAATCAGGAAATACACCAGCTAGAGACAAGGCAATTAGTAATGTTAAAGTACAGAAAGTTTGGTTGTTTATAGCAATTGTTGATTTGATTTTTTATTATTCATTTTACCTTAGGTTTCAAGAAAAAATTTTACGAAAAGTAGTTATATGTGATAGGTATCTTTATGATACATTTATTGATTTTAGATTGAATTTTCCTTTGCAAAAATTCGAGAATTGGGTTATTTGGAAAATCCTTGTTAAGACTATGTATAAGCCTTCTAGTCATTTTGTAGCGCTAATTACAGTAGAAGAATCTGTTATAAGGTCAAAACAAAAGTTTGAACCATTTCCAGATACTCCTGAAGTTTTAGCAAAAAGATTAAACTATTATAAAAAATATTTAGAAAATAATAAAGGGATTTATATAAATGGTTTTGATAGTAAATCAGATATTAAAAAGCAAATAATTTCGTATATAGAAAAAAATGAGAATTAGCGAATTAGTTAAAAGGGAACCTTTTTTTAATATTATTGAAAGTACACTTATTGAAGCTAAAAGAGAAGCTGTAATAGGGAGCATGATTAATAATAATGAAGGAGTTTACTATATTAATAAATATTTGAATTTTATAACAACTCTCCCAAAAACAAAACATTTTTTTACTAATTTGAGTAATGAATATTCTGTTGGTAAAACTTACTTAAGAACTGTTTTACAGAGCAGCTATGTATTCTTAGCGACTAACAGAATGATATTGCCTATTTTATGTAAAAAAATTAGGTTTCAATTTACAATAAGTGATTTTTTAATTATTGGAGGTAATCATAGAATGAGATTGTCAAATGAAATAAAGGGACAAATTTATGTATTACTAAAAAAAGGAGAAGATACATCACTAATATCTAATGAAATTAACTTTAGAAAATCTAGTGCTAATGATGTTTCATATATACCTAAGTTAATAAATCATGGGATGTTTTGGTTTCAGGAAGAGTTTATTTATGCGACTCCTATTAATAGACTTAAGAATACGAAAACAACTTTTAATTTAAAATTAAAATGTTATGAGTTGCATGAAAAAGAACTGTTAAAACCAAATTTAAGTGAAATTAATGTATTAACTTACTTTAAACATTTAATATCAACGCTTGAAGTTAAAATATGGGATGTCGCAAGTAAATTTAACAATAAAGAGATTAATAATAGAGCTTTTAAAACTGTTACTGAATTGAACAGCTTAAAGGATCTGATTAATAAATATTCTGATATTATAATCCCTATATCATTAAATCATGGAGATTTTCAATCTTCAAATATCTTAATTAATTCAAAAAACAAGCCTGTGGTTATTGATTGGGAAATGGTGTCGAATAGATTTATGTTTTATGATCTTTTTGTTTTGGTATCAGGTATAAGAGAAGGGAATAATTTAATTAAAGCTTTTGAAAAACATGAGATTTTTAAACAAAAAAATTCTAAATATTTTATAAAAACAAAAGGAATACCTGATGAGCTATATAAACTATTAATCTTAATTGAAGAATTCTCATTTTTGATAATGAATGATTGGTCAATAAACTTTTTTAATCCAGGTGTAAGAACAGATAAGTTTATAAAAGAATATAATTCGTTTTTATATGATTAGAAAAGTTGTTATAGTTTCAAATTTTTTTGAAAGACTACCAAATTCAAGGCCTTACCTTGCATCAAAATATTTCGAACAAAGAGAAGATTTCGAGATGCATGTTGTATACTCCGATTTCTCTCATAGTAACAAGAAAAAAAGAGAATTTGATGCTCCTAATTACCATAAGATTAATACTCTTGGTTATAGTTCGAATTTCTCTGTGATTAGAATAATTTCTCATATTATTTTTAGCATCAAGACTTTATTTTTTTTAAAAAAAATGAATGTAGATTTACTTTTTGTAACTGTGCCCCCAAATTTTTTAGGTTATTTATTGACAAAGTTTTCAAAAAAAAATAACATAAAAATAATAGTTGATATTATTGACGTATGGCCAGAAGCATTACCTGTACCTGTACCTGCAAAAAAAATACTTAATATAACCTTTGGTAAAATTTGGAAGAGTCTTAGAAATTTTACGATCCAGAATTCGGATTATATAATTACAGAATCTAATTACTTTTTTCAACTCATGCAAATTGATAAAGAAAAAAAAGCCAGAATTATTTACCTTAAAAAAACTCAAGAAAATGAATTAATAGACTATAATAGTTCTATTTCAGAAACGTTAACCTTTTGTTATTTAGGAAATATTGGGAGGATTAATGATATTGATAGTTTTATTCAGATAGCTTTAATTGTATCAAAAAAACGTGAAATTTTCATAAAAATTATTGGAGATGGAGATAAAAAAGATTATTTTATTGATAAATTGAATTTTTACGGAATTAACTATGTTTATTATGGTAAAATTTTTGAAGAAAATAAAAAATATGAATTATTAAAAGACTCGTGGTTTGGTTTTAATGGCTATAAAGATACCACAGAAGTAGCGTTATCATATAAATCTATTGATTACTGGTCTTATGGTATTCCTATAATTAATTCTGCAAAAGGTGATACTTCGTTGTTTATTAAGGGAAATAGAATAGGTGTTAATTTTAGTGAAAATGATTTAACTTATGCTATAAGCTTTTTAGAATCTATTAGTTTAAATGAAGTTAAATTAATGAAAACAATGTCTTATAATTTTTTTAAAGAGAATTTTTCATATTCTTCTTATGTTAAGGATTTTGATGATATTTTGTTAAACATATATAAATAGAAAACGATGAGAGTTTTAAATTTAGCAAATGTTGCTGGTCTTAAAAGAGGTGGAGGAGTACACGAGGTTGCTTTTGCGTATTTTAAATTACAAAACTTTAAAGAAGTTGATTCTCATTTATGGTTTCCAGGAAGTAAAAATGAAGAAATAGAGATAAGAGAAGATTTAACAAATGAAATGAAAATTAGAATAAAAGCCTTAGATACATATTTAAACCCTAATTATGGGCTTTTAAAAAAAATGAATTTTTTAAAAAAAGAGTTAAGTGATTTTGATTTGATTCATCAACACGGACTATGGTTAAGGAATTCAGAACTTTCAATTGCAGCTGCTCGTGATAATATACCTGTAATTATTCAACCACATGGTTATTTAGAGCCTTTTAGTTTGAAAATGTCTAGTTTGAAAAAAAAAGTTATGTATAATTTATTTGAAAAAATAAATTTAACTAGATCATCTATATTAATTGGTTGTTCAGAAAGAGAAGTAAAACATTTAAGAGATTTATTTCCAAATAAAGATATTGCTCTAATACCAAATGGGGTTTGGAGAAGTTTTATTAAAAAAGAAGAAAAAAAGAAGTCTTTAGCCGAAAAGAGAAAAATGCTTTTTTTGTCAAGAATTCACCCTTCAAAAGGAATTGAGAGATTATTTTTAGCATTTTCAAAATTAAACCAAACAAGACAAAATAGTTGGGAACTAACAATTGCGGGTAATGGAGAAGCTATATATATAGAGTCTTTAAAGGCATATGCAAATGAGCTTGGAATAAAAGACAAAGTTATTTTTTGCGGGCCGGTTTTTAATGACAATAAAATAAAATTATTTGATTCTTCTGATTTATTTGTTTTACCTACATACACTGAGAATTTTGGTATTGTTGTAGCAGAAGCATTAGCAAGATCGGTACCAGTATTAACGACTTATGGTGCTCCATGGGAAAATTTACATACTACAAATAGTGGGTTTTGGGTAGAGAATACTCAAGAAGGAATTGAAGATGGGCTTTTTGAGGCTACTAGCAAATCTACTGCTGAATTAGAAGAAATGGGAGTTAATGGGAGAGAATTAGTATTAAAAGATTATGTTTGGGAAGATATTGGTCATAAAACTATTCAACTATATAAATGGTTATTAGGTGAAGTTAGTAATATTCCTAATTTTGTTTCTTTAGGAAATAAAAAAATAAAAAATAAAAAAATGTTTAAAAACTTTTAAAATTAGATGTTTTAATAAATTGATTATGGATGCTATTTTTTTGAGAGAATTATTTGAAGAATTAAATAAGGAGTCTATAAGGTATTGTGTTTTAAGAGGGTATGAAAAACTGCCAAAAAAAGTTGTAAATGACGTAGATTTTGGAATTGCTTCGAGTGATAAAAAGTTTTTTTTTAGTATTTTGAATAAATTAGCCTTTAAACATTGTTATGATGTAAAGATTGAATTGATAAGGCTTGATGTTATTAAGATGCAGTTTTATAATGAGTTTGATGAGGTTTTAAAAATAGATATATGGTGGAGTTTTAATTATGTTGGACTTGAATATTTAAATATTGATGAGCTGTTAAGTTCTAAAATGCTTTATAATGGTTTAATTTATGTCCCTTCAGAAGAATATGAATTTGCTTTATCTTTTTTAAAGGAATTATTGCATAATAATTGGATAAGAAAAGATAAGATAAAAACATTGAAATCTAAAATGAAAGAGAATAGCTATAAGCCCTTTGAAGGAAGCTTCAATAAAGCAATTGTAAAAAGTTTTTATTTGGCAGTAAATAATAGTGAATTGAAACTAAGTAAATTGTCTGCAAAAGCAAAAGTTAGCCTTATATTTAATAATTTTAAGAATAAAAGTTTATATCATGTTTTTAATAAAATATTTATTTTTTTTAAAATTAGATATAACTATAAAGATGAATATGGTTTTTTGTTAAAACAATTTTCGTTAGATTTTAAAAATTAAAAATATGTATAACAAGATATTTAAAAGAGTTATAGATTTTATATTTGCTACTTTAGGATTGTTTTTAACATTCCCGTTACTTGTTTTAGTTTCAATTGGCTTAACTATTGTAAATAAAGGGAAACCTTTCTTTTTTCAATCTCGACCAGGAAAAGATGAAAAATTGTTTTACATTATAAAGTTTAAAACAATGAATGATAAAAAGGATAGTAAAGGAAATTTGCTACCTGATTCTAAACGGATTAGTAAAATTGGACGTATAGTGCGTAAATCATCCTTAGATGAATTGCCTCAATTAATTAATGTATTAAAAGGTGATATGAGTATAATTGGACCTAGACCTTTATTACCAGAATATTTATTATACTATAATCAAGAACAAAAAAAACGACATGATGTTAGACCTGGTATTTCTGGTTGGGCACAAGTAAATGGTAGAAATGCCATTAGTTGGACTTCAAAATTTCAGTTGGATATTTATTATGTTAATAATATCTCGTTTTATTTAGACCTAGAAATCTTTTTTAAATCTTTTAAAAAAGTTATTAAGTCAGAAGGAATATCAGCCGAGAATCATGCTACAATAGAGAAATTTAATGGAAAAAACTAATATACTTATTACATCAGCAGGGAGAAGAGTTTCTCTTGTGAATTCTTTCAAAGAAGAGGTTAAATCACTAGGGCTTTTTTCTAGAATCTATTGCACTGATCTTAATCCAATATTATCTTCAGCATGTCAAGTTGCAGATGGCTTTTTTAAAGTAAAAAAAGTTACAGATATAGAATATATTAATGATTTATTAGATATATGTATTGAGAATAATATAAGAATCGTAATTCCAACTATTGATACTGAATTAGAAACTTTAGCTAAAAATGTAGAGCTTTTTTCTAAAAATGGGATTATAGTTTTAATATCTAATCTAGAGTTTATTCAGAAATGTAGAGATAAAAGGTTGATACATGATTTTTTTGATTCAATAGAGTTTAAAAGAGCACAGGAATATAATATTAAAAAACTTAAATACCCATCTTTTGTAAAACCATCTGATGGAAGTAGGTCACAAGGTATTTATTTGATAGAATCCAAAAATGACTTAACTCAAGAGATTTTAGAGAATAACAAAAATATGTTCTTAGAATATTTACCAAGCGATAATTATGTTGAATTTACAATTGACATTTATTTTACGAAACATTCTAAAATTAAATGTATTGTTCCTAGAGAAAGAATAATTGTCCGCGATGGAGAAGTCAATACTGCATGCACTAGGAATAATAGCATTGTATTATACGTAAAAGAAAAATTAAAGAATTTGAATGGATTGAGAGGCTGCATTACACTTCAAGTTTTTAAGCATAATGATAAAGATGAAATTATTGGAATTGAAATAAATCCAAGGTTTGGAGGAGGTTATCCTCTATCTTATAATTCTGGAGCAAACTTTCCTAAATGGATCATTGAAGAATATATATTAGATAGATTTGAAGATGATTATTTTGATGATTGGATAGAAAATTTATTAATGATTAGATATGATCAAGAAATAATAGTTAATGGATATAAAGGTTGATTTTAATACTTTGATAGTCTTTGATTTAGACGACACACTTTACAATGAGTTAGATTATCTAATTTCTGGATATAAATGTATTGCTAGTTACATTGATAAAACAAAAGAGAGAGAAATATTCTCTGTTATGTTTTCATTATATAGAAATAACCAAGATGTATTTGAATATTTATCAGGTGTTTATCCAGTACAAAAAGAGAATCTTTTAAGTATTTATAGAAATCATAAACCTTCATTAAGTTTAGATTACTCAGTCTTAGAATTATTTCAAATACTTAAAACTAAATCTGTAAAATTGGCTTTATTGACAGATGGAAGATCAATTACTCAAAGGAATAAATTAAGGGCTTTAGGGATTCAAGAAATGTTTGATTATATTTCTATTTCTGAAGAGATAGGTGAAGTTAAGCCTTCTTTAAAAGGGTTTCAATTAATTCAAAATGAATTTAAAAGAGAAGATTGCTATTATATTGGAGATAACCTTTTGAAAGATTTTATTGCACCAAACAAGTTAAATTGGAAAACGATATGCCTAATAGATAACGGAAAAAATATCCATCACCATTCTCAAGAGAAATTAGATGTAGGAAAACTCCCAAACTATTATATTTATTCATTAAAAGATATACGGATAATTTCTTAAAAAAAAGAGATGAAAAAACATAAAATTTGGCTATCCTCTCCACATATGGGAGGAGCTGAGCAAAAATACGTACAGGAAGCTTTTGATACAAATTGGGTAGCCCCGTTAGGCCCAAATGTAAATGGGTTTGAGAAAGATTTAGAAGATTATATAGAAGAAAACTCAAAGGTAGCTTGTTTGTCTTCAGGGACTTCTGCGTTACATTTAGCGCTAATACTAGCTGAAGTATCTAATAAAGATCAAGTTATTTGTCAAAGTATGACTTTTTCGGCTTCGGCAAACCCAATTATTTATCAAGGAGCAACTCCTGTTTTTGTAGATAGTGAGAAAGATACATGGAATATGTGTCCGATTGCGCTAGAAGAAGCTATTAAAGATAAAATAGTAAAAGGCAATAAGCCTAAAGCAATTATTGTAGTTCATTTATATGGTATGCCTGCTAAAATGGATGAGATCTTAGCTATTTCAAAAAAATATGATATTTCTTTAATAGAGGATGCTGCAGAAGCCTTAGGTTCAACCTTTAAAGGGCAAAAATGTGGGACTTTTGGTGATTTTAGTATTTTATCTTTCAATGGAAATAAAATCATAACAACTTCAGGAGGAGGAGCATTGGTTTGTAAAAATAAAGAAGATAAAGAAAAAGCTATCTTTTTTGCTACTCAAGCACGTGACAATGCACCCCACTATCAACATTCAGAAGTTGGATATAACTATCGCATGAGTAATATTGTAGCAGGTATTGGTCGTGGTCAAATGGAAGTGTTGGATGAACATATTGATTATCGTAGAGCAAATAACCAGTTTTATAAAGAAGTATTTAAAAATATTGAAGGAATAACTGTATTCGAAGAGGCTACACAAGATTATTACTCGAATCATTGGTTAAGTGCTATAATTGTAGATGAATCTAAAACAGGGTTTTCAAGAGAAGATTTACGTTTAGCTATAGAAAAAGATAATATTGAATCTCGTCCATTATGGAAACCAATGCATTTACAACCAATTTTTAAAGATTATGATTATTATGGTTCTAATGTGTCAGAGAAATTGTTTAAAGATGGATTGTGTTTACCTTCTGGGTCAAATTTAACAGACGAAGATAGAATTAGAATTAAAAAATCTATAAATAAGGTACTAAATAAGTAAAAATAAAGCTCAGAAAAATATCTGGGCTTTATTTTTCTATAATTTGGTTAGATATCATGTTGCTTTATAAAAGGGATCATATTAACTAATAGATTGGTAACTTATAGTATAATAGAGGTAGTAATAATGAATCTTTTAAATATTTAATAAATTTAGTTAAATAATAATGAAGTTTGTAAATACAGAAATCCCTGAAGTAATAATAATAGTACCAACTATATTTGGTGATAAAAGAGGTTGTTTTTTTGAATCGTTTAAACAAAAAAATTGAAGAATGTATAAAAAATACAACTTTTATTCAAGATAATGAATCTAAATTAAATAAAGGAGTTTTAAGAGGATTACATTTTTAAAAGTCTCCTTTTACACAGTCTAAATTGATTAGATACATTAGTAGTAGATATAAGAGTTACTTAACCTACTTATGGAAAACATATTGTAGAAGAATTATCAGAAGAAAATAAAAGACAACTATAAGCTTATAAAGTAGATAATTATTATACGCCAACTTATGCTAGAGATTTAGCTAGAGTCTGTTTAAATATCTTATCAAAAGAAGGGGAAATAGATGAAAAATCTAAAATTTATCATTATTCTAATGAAGGAGTAACTTCTTGGTATGATTTTGCCATTGCTATTATGGAAATTTCTAATTTAAAGTGTAAGATAAGTCCTATTGAGACTAAAAAATTACTTAACTCTCGCTAAAAGACCAAATTATTCACTTTTGAATAAATCTAAAATAAAAGAAGACTTTAATATTGAAATACCATATTGGAGAGATTCATTAAAAGAGTGTTTAGAAAGAATAAACAAAAAATAATGAGAGTAAAGACAATGTTAAAATAAGTAATAAATAAAAAGGGAAGTTATTAATAACTTCCCTTTTTATTTATTACTTAAGTCTACTTAAACTTAAATCTTTATTGTATTTTACAATAAACAAACCACTATTACTACTGCTACCAAAAACCTTTTTACGATAGTCAAATTTGTTTTCTAAACGAAGTGATACACCATCTTTAAAAGTATCAGTTAAGCTTTTTCCTGAAGCTAATCTCATTAACACATCATAAGTAATATCAAACCCTTTAATAGCATAATCAGAAGGAATAGTGTTATTTTTAGTATAATATTTTTTATTGAAAGCTTTTACATCAGTAGATGAATCATCAGCAAAAGAATTAGAAACATAAGTGAAATCAATACTAGCTAGTTTATTATTCTCTATTTTATCATATGCTTTGTTTTTCTCGATAGCAAATACCTGAACAGTTATATCATCAGGTAAACCAATCATACTATTTAAAGCATCAGCAATTGCTACATTATTGTTTGATGTGATTACAACCCAATTGTGCTTTTTAGGGTTCATTTCTTTAGTAAATCGTTCTCTTTTAATATAACCATCTTTAGGTTTTAAAACATGAATGTTTTTAATTGAATCATGGCTTTTTAAACTACGAACAATTTTATTTATTCTAGCATTAGAATTTGAATCACCATCACCAACAATAAAAATTTCTTCACCATTATAAGTGTCTTTTAAGAAAGATGTTAAATAATCTGTATAATTATCTTTTTCTGGAGCAGTTTTTATCAGTTTAGAAGCTGAGAAATTTTGCTGTTTACTTGAAAAATGAGGAAAAACAACAGGAACACTAACTTTACGAGCAATGATTTCGGCTTTGTTAGAATAAAAAGGACCAATAACAACATCTGCACTGTCTAGTTTATCTTCATCTAATATTGAAGTTATATTATTTCCTCTGTTTCCAGTATCAAAAATATTCATATTAACAATAACTCCTTGTTTTTTTATAGAATCAATTGCCATTTCTGAACCCATGTAAAAATCGGTAACCATGTTAGCTAATGAAGCTGATTTGTTTTTCTTCTCGCTAAAAATATTTCTTGCTGATAAAGAATCGTATTCTTTAGCTTTGAAAGGAAGTAAAATAGCTAAGTTAATAGATGTATTTTCTTGAATAGTATCTTTATAAAAAGTATAATTTTCATCTGAATTAACCTCTTCTATCGGTTTAATTTTAAGTAATTGATCAATAGAAAGTTCATTGTCAACAATATTAGGATATTCAGGATTCAATCGAATTAAATCCTCTTTAGAAATATTGTAAAAACGTGTCAAGCTATAAACAGTCTCTTTACTTTTAACAGTGTGTGTTAAAAACTTTTTTAACACCTCTTCACGATCAATAGTTATTACATTCTCAGTTGCCTTAACTTTTAAAACTTGACCAATGCTTAAATCGTTATTTTTAATACCTGGATATTCAGGATTCCACTTAATTAAATCATCTTTAGATATATTATATTCTTTAGTGATTCTATATACAGTTTCACCTGCTTTTACTACATGTGTTTCATATTCATAAACAGTTTGTTGAAATATGTTTTCTGTAGTTTCTGTGTTTTTCTCTGGCGATTCAGATTCTGTACTTTCTGTATCAGTTATAACAGGATCCTCTGTATTTTCAGATGAAGATGAAGAAACTCCTTTTTTAATTTCAGGATTCGGAATAACAATTACCGTATTTGCATCTGGTCTTCTCCCTACATCAGGGTTTAAACGAAGCAAATCTTTAGTTTTCATGTCTAGGCGTTTAGCAATGTCACGCATTGTTTCACCATCTTGAACTTTATAAGAGACATATCGTTTTTGTTGACCACAAGAAACGGCAAAGGTTAAAATACAAATTAAAAGTAAAAATTGTAATTTCTTCATCTACGTTGTTTTTATTATTAGGATTTTATTCCCATTCAATTGTTGCAGGTGGTTTTGAGCTAATGTCATAAACAACTCTATTAACACCTTTCACATTATTAATTATTTTATTCGATATTTTTTGTAAAAACTCATAAGGTAAATTTACCCAATCAGCAGTCATTCCATCAGTACTTTCAACAGCACGTAAAGCTACTACTTTTTCATAAGTTCTTTCATCACCCATAACTCCAACAGAGTTAACTGGTAATAAAATTGCTCCTGCTTGCCATACCTTATTATATAAACCATCTTCCTTTAATCCGTTGATAAAAACAGCATCAACTTCTTGTAAGATTCTAACTTTTTCTGAAGTTATATCTCCTAAAATTCTAATTGCTAAACCTGGTCCTGGAAAAGGATGACGACCTAATAATTCTTTATCAATTCCCATAGATGCACCTACACGACGAACTTCATCCTTAAAGATCATACGTAGAGGTTCAACAATTTTCAATTTCATAAAATCTGGTAAGCCGCCTACATTATGATGACTTTTAATCGTTGCTGATGGGCCACCATTAACAGAAACAGACTCGATAACATCTGGATAAATAGTTCCTTGAGCCAGCCATTTTGCATCTTTAATTTGGTTTGCTTCATCATCAAAAACATCTATAAAAACTTTACCAATAGCTTTACGTTTAGCTTCAGGGTCACTTAACCCAGCAAGTTCATTCAAGAAACGTGCCGAAGCATCTACTCCTTTTACGTTTAAGCCCATACCTTCATATTGTTTTAATACGTCAGTAAATTCGTTTTTTCGTAACAAACCGTTGTTAACAAATATACAGTGTAAATTACTACCAATAGCTTTGTGCAATAATACTGCTGCTACTGTTGAATCTACACCTCCAGATAACCCTAAAACAACTTTGTCGTTTCCAACTTTAGCTTTTATATCGGCTACTGTTTCATCAACAAAAGATGCTGGTGTCCATGTTTGAGCTACTCCTGCTATATTAACTAAAAAATTTTGTAATAATTGTTTTCCATCTGTAGAATGATAAACTTCAGGGTGAAATTGAATAGCATAGGTAGCTTCTCCTTCAATTTTATATGCTGCATTTTTTACATCATGAGTACTTGCTAATAAAGTTCCTCCAGTTGGTAATTCTTTAATCGTATCTGAATGACTCATCCAAACTTGACTTCCTTCTGAAATTTCTTTAAAAAACTCTTCACCTTCTTTTACAAAAGATAAGTTAGCTCTACCATATTCTCTAGTGTTTGACGGAGCTACAAGACCGCCAGAAAAATGGGCTAAATACTGAGCACCATAACAAACAGCTAATAAAGGTTTTTTACCTCTAATCTCTGATAAATCTGGGTGTGGAGCTTCATCAGAACGAACAGAAGATGGACTTCCTGATAGAATTACAGCTTTAAAATAGTTTAAGTTTTTTGGTATTTTGTTATACGGATGAATTTCACAATAAATGTTTAATTCTCTTACCCGGCGCGCAATTAATTGCGTGTATTGCGATCCGAAATCTAATATAAGTACGTTGTGTTGTTGCATGTGCAAAAATAGTACTTAGATTTTAGATTTTAAGTATTTGATTTTAGATTTTTTGAAGTTTTTTAATAGCGATAAACTATTGCATTTATATTCATACCTGAGCCTACAGAAGCTAACATAATTACATCTCCTTTTTCTACTTTCTGATTTTCTATTTGGTTTTTTAAAACTAAATCTAAGAGGGTAGGTACCGTAGCTACTGAACTATTTCCAAGTTTATGAATACTCATTGGCATAATGCCTTCAGGGATTGGTTTTTTATATAACCTATAGAAGCGTTTAATAATTGCTTCATCCATTTTTTCGTTAGCCTGATGGATAAATATTTTTTTAACTTCATCTATTTCGATACCACTTTTATCTAATGCAGTTTTCATGGCATTAGGTACGTTATTTAATGCAAATTCATAAATTTTACGACCATGCATTTTTATATAACGTACATCTTTATCATGTTTTTTATTAAAAGATTTTCCGAAAAATAAATAAAAAGCTTCTTCTTTTGTGAATGTTTGAGTCGCATGACTAATAACTCCAGATTCAGCACCTTCTTTAGCTTCAAGAATACAAGCGCCAGCACCATCGCTATATATCATAGAATCTCTATCGTTTTTGTCGACAACTCTAGATAAAGTTTCAGCTCCAATAACTAAACATTTTTTTGCAATTCCTGCTTTTATAAAAGCTTGTGCTTGAATTACTCCTTCAATCCATCCAGGGCAACCAAATAAAATATCATAAGCTACGCAATTTGGATTTTCTATGCCTAACTTGAATTTGACCCTGGTGGCTAAACTCGGTAAGATGTCACTTTGTATAGCATTACTTTTTACATCACCAAAATTATGAGCTAGTATAATATAATCTAATTGTTCTGGATTTACACCAGCGTCTTCAATCGCTTTTTGAGCAGCAAAATAACCCAAGTCTGAAGTATTGTATTCATCCTTAGCATAACGACGTTCTTCAATACCAGTAATCGATTTAAATTTATTAATAATAACATCATTAGTGCTAGGGAAATCTGAACCATCTTCATTTAAAAACTGATGATTAGAAAACTCTGCATTTGTTTTTTGAACGGTAGTAATATATGTACCTGTTCCTGTAATTACTGATGATGTCATTAGATTCTTTTATATTTAAAGAATACAAATAAAGCATTTTTAATTACATTAATGGTTTAATTATCAGTCAATTTTAAAGAATTGTTGAATTCTTAAAAAAGAAGAAAATAATTAGTTATTTTTTAATAAAAAGATGGCTTTTCTAAGCTTGTTGTTTTTATAAATAAGAGCTATCAAAAGAAAAAGGTAATAAAGATAGTAAAGATTCAGTTTTTATAATCTTACCAACTTCTCCCATAAATAAAATTTCCATAGGTTCTTTTTGATTGATTTCATATTCAGACAAAGTTTGTCTACAAGCTCCACAAGGTCCAACTGGTTTATTTACTTTGGTTTGAGTTGATGCAGCAGTAATTGCAAGCTTTTTAATTTTGACTCCAGGAAATTCAGAGCCAATTTTCCAAATACCAACCCTTTCAGCACACATACCTGAAGGGTATGCCGCATTCTCTTGATTGTTTCCTAAAATAACAGCTCCATTTTCTAATAAAAAAGCAGCTCCAACATTAAATTTAGAATAAGGGGCATAAGCTTTTGCTCTAGCTTCTACAGCTTTATCCATTAACATTTTATCTTCCTGCGATAATTCTCCTACATTATTATAAATGATAGCTGAAGTTTTTACTTCTATTTTTTCCATAAGAAATAGTATTGGTCAAAAAAAGCAGTCGATAAGACTGCTTTTAAATTTTGTTACGAAATTATAAAAAAAAATATAAATTTTAGTAATCTTCGTATATTTCTCCTAGATCAAATGATAAAGAGAACCTTAATGTATTTTCTAATGGGTTATTTACTGATGAAGTATTTATTAAGTATGATAAATCCAACGTAAATGCTTTTGCACTAAACCCTGTTCCTAGAGTTAAAAATTGTCTTAAACCTTTCTCTTCACTTTCGTGAAAATATCCAGCTCTTAAAGCAAAGGCTTTGTTATACAAATACTCAGCTCCTAAAGCCCAAGTTGTTTCCTTTAATTCTTCTCCAAAACCTCTATCTCCTAATGAAGTAAACATTCCTTCGAACCAACCCCTTGAAGATTGTGCACTACTAGATGGAACTAATAATTTTGTGAATTCTAAATTTAAACCTAATGTATTTTGACTATCAAAGATAAAATCGAAACCACCACCTAATTTAGCATTAGTTGGAATAAAATTTTCTTGTCCAGGAGTGTATTCTACTTTTGGGCCAATATTAGCTATGTTAAAACCTAAACGGTAACGACCATTGAAGTTTCCATAATTTCTTTCGTCTGATTGATAGTAACCAGAAATATCTACAGCAAAAGAATTTACTGCTTCTATACTATTACTATTCACATCTAAATTAGAATTAATGTATTTTAAGCCAATACCCATTGAGAATTTTTCACTTAACTTCATTGAGTAAATACCAGTAATAGCAAATTCACTTGGATTTATTGTTCCAGTACTATTACCATTTAAATCAGTTAATTGAACTTGACCAAGAGAAAAATATTTAACATCAACTCCCCAAGCTGCGTTTTCCTTGAATCTATTTATGTAAGAAGAATTTCCAACAAAAATATCATCAGTTAAATTACGTAACCAAGGCGTATAATTTATACCAATACTTATTTTGTTTTGGTTAAAAGCTGCTTTTGCAGGGTTATGAAAAATTGAAAAAGCGTCAGATGACGTAGCGACACCTACATCACCCATACCACCAGCACGAGCGTCTGATGAAATTAATAAAAATGGAGTAGCTGTTGTGATTCCACTTGATGTTGTTTGTGCTTTGATTTGAAGGGCAAAACATGCAAAAAACAATAAAATTGATAATTTTTTCATGTAAAAATTTGATTATTAGTTCGGCAAATATATGATTTTCTTAAAATATTGCTAAAATTTGTTAAATTTTAATCACTACCTTAACGATTGAAGGATAAAATTATTACATTTTTTTCAAGATTAGTTGAAAATATTTTAAAATATACATTTTATGGTGTTTTTTGTTTTGAAAGTGAGTTGTTTAGAATGAGAATGTTATAAAATAATAAAAATTAATGCTAGATATTTAATCTTTTTCTTAGATTCGTAATACTAAACTTAAAAAATGGTCGTTTGTAATCTTGCAAGAGCAACTTTCTAAGTATGAGAAATTATAGATAAATAAGTTGTAAGAAATTAGAAATATTGTAAATTGCGGCACCCTTAAAATAGTTAAAAATACATGAAAAGTACCTTAAAATTATTTAGTTTATTGGCTATCACTAGCTTATTAATTACTTCTTGTAAAAGTAACAGAAGTGGTGGTTCAAGTAAATCTTCGCTAACTGGATGGAATTTTAATGACCCTAATTATGGTGGTTATTTAAAAGGGAAGTTTAAAGATGGAAAAACCCCTCCAGGTATGGTGCATATTGAGGGAGGTAGTTTTACTATGGGGTTAGTACAAGATGATGTAATGTTTGATTGGAATACTACTCCAAAGAAAATGCATGTTCGTTCATTTTATATGGATGAGACTGAAGTAACAAATGCAGAGTATGGGTTATTTATGCAATATACCAAAGATATTTTTCCTCCAGAAGAAGAACAATTTAAAGACATATATTCTTCAATTTTACCAGATACATTAGTATGGAGAAAAGGATTAGGTAATACGAATTTATTATCTGAAAGTTATTTAAGACATCCATCTTATGCAGAATATCCTGTAGTAGGAGTTAGTTGGTTACAAGCTAATAAATATTGTAAATGGCGTACTAATGCCGTTAACTTGAAGATATTAATGGATAAAGGTGTTATCAAAAATATATTTAAAGAAGATTCTTTAAACTTTAAAGGGAAAAACAATTTTGATACAGATACTTATTTAACAAATCCGTACGCGTTGTTTGAAGGAGATTCAACAATTTATAAAAAAGGAATTCCTGTACCAAGGAAAAAAGGAGACCCTAAACCAGGGAAAGATGAGTTTTCTGGAAGACAAGTTACTTCTTCTGATGGTGTTTTATCACAAAAATTTAGACTTCCTACTGAGGTTGAATGGGAATATGCTGCAAAAGCTATTTTCGAAAACCGTGAATATAATAATATAAGAGGAAGAAAGAAATATGCTTGGAATGGTAAATATACTAGAGATAGAGATAAAAGAAGAAGAGGTGATCAATTAGGTAACTTTAAGCAAGGAAAAGGAGACTATAGTGGTATTGCTGGTTGGAGTAGTGATGGTTCTGATATTCCAAATGCAGTTAGAAGTTACCCTCCAAATGCTTTTGGTTTATATGACATGTCTGGAAATGTTGCAGAATGGGTTGAAGATGTTTATCGTCCAATTATAGATTCAGAAGCAAATGATTTCAATTATTTTAGAGGAAATATCTTTACTAAAAAAATGATTGATCAAGATGGTAAAGTTGTAATCGTAGGAGATGAATTAGGAGATGTTGAGTATGATACTTTAGAAAACGGAAGAATTATTCCTAAAGATTTACCTGGAAGTGTTAAGTATATTCCAATTACTAAGGAAGATACTTATATGAGAAGAAATTATAATCTTGCAAATAACTCAAGTTTAGGTGATGGAGATCAAGCTTCTTCAAAGAATTATGGTTTAGATAAAGATCAGTTAGATCCTAAAGCAAGAATGTACAATTCACCTCAAAAACCTGAATCAGAAAAAGATTCTTTAGGAAATGTGATCAATAATTATAAGTATGATTCTAAGACAAGATCTACTTTAATTAGTGACAAATCTAGAGTATATAAAGGTGGTTCTTGGACAGACAGAGAGTATTGGTTAGATCCAGCACAAAGAAGATATTTCCCAGAATATATGGCTACTAATTTCATAGGTTTTAGATGTGCTACTGATAAAATGGGGCCAATGATGTTAAATGAAAAGAAATCAGCAACACCTAGATATGTTAAAAAGAGAAGATAAATAAGATATCTCAAATTATAAAACCAAACCTCATTGAAATTCAATGAGGTTTTTTATTTTTACACTATGAAGATAGAGGATTTACATAGTTTATATATTCAACATGGTTTAGTTGATACAGATACTAGAAACATAAGGCTAAATACAGTTTTCTTTGCTTTAAAGGGAGCTAATTTTAATGGTAATAAGTTTGCAGAAGAAGCTTTATCCAAAGGGGCTAAATATGCTATTGTAGATGAAATAAAATATAAAACGTCTGATAATATAATATTGGTTGAAAATGTTTTAAAATCATTACAAGAATTAGCTAGTTATCATCGAAAATATTTGAAAATTCCTATAATTGCTTTAACTGGAAGTAATGGTAAAACCACAACAAAAGAATTAATTAACGTTGTCTTATCTTCTAAGTATAAAACTATAGCGACTGTAGGTAATTTAAATAACCATATAGGTGTTCCTTTAACTTTGCTATCTATGGACTCTAGTACAGAGATAGGTATTGTTGAAATGGGTGCAAATCACCTAAATGAAATATCTTTTTTATCTAAGATAGTAAGTCCTGATTACGGTTATGTTACGAATTTTGGAAGTGCACATCTAGAAGGTTTCGGCTCTATTGAAGGAGTCATAAAAGGTAAGTCTGAATTATATGATTTTATAGAGGAAAATAATCGCAAGGCTTTTATTAATACAGAAGATAAAATTCAAGTAGAAAAAACAAAAGGAATTCAAACTATATGTTTTAATGACTCGATTAAATTTATTGAATCAAATCCATTCGTTAAATTGAGTTTTTATAATGAAGAAATTACTAGCAAGCTTATAGGAAGTTATAATTTTGCAAATATTTCTGCAGCTATTACTATAGGTAATTATTTTAAAGTAACAAAAGAGGAAATAAAAAATGTAATAGAAAATTATATTCCATCAAATAACAGATCAGAAATAATAGAAACAAATAATAATAAGATAATTTTAGATGCTTACAATGCGAATCCTACTAGTATAAAAGCTGCTTTAAATAGCTTTGTTGAATATAAAACAGATCATAAAACTATTATTTTAGGAGACATGTTTGAGTTAGGAGAATTTAGTTCTATAGAGCATCAAAAAGTAGTTGATTTTGTTTCAAGTGCAAATTTTGATTCAGTTTTTTTTGTTGGAAGTAATTTTTCGGAGACAATATCAAATCACTTAAAATTTAAAACATTAGCTGCATTAGAAAAATACTTATTGAATGAACCTATTAAAAATAGCACTATTTTAATTAAAGGATCAAGAGGTGTTGCATTAGAAAAAATTGTTCCTTATTGTTAAATATCATTATTCATGTGAAATTTGACTAAATTATCAATAGGACGTTGGATTACATCTGTGATAATTAAATTGTTTTTAGAGGCAATGTTCTCTAGTATATCTCTAAAGTAATAAGCAATAGATCCAATAAAATAAATAGGTGTTTCACTTCCCTTTTGATATGGCAATATTCTATATTTAAAAAATTCTTGAAACCCTTTTTTAATAATTTTTTTAACGTATTTTTTATCTTTATAATCAAACATAAACTTAGCAAAAGAAGCTAGATACATGTTTGGATTAGGTTTTCTATATAAATTCATCTTAATATGATCTGCATCAATATTGAATTCGTTTTCAAAAGATTCAGCGATTTTTTTTGGCATCTTTTTATAATAGTAATCTTTCAATAAAAGTTTTCCAAAATAATTACCACTAGCTTCATCCATGATAGTATAGCCTAGCGATGGGGCTACCATTTCCATAATATTTCCATCATAATAACAACTATTAGATCCAGTACCTAAAATGCAAACAATGGCAGGGTTTTGAGCAGAACTTGCATAAACTGCGGCCAACATATCTTCTGATATATTAATTGAAGCGTTTGTAAATATAGATTGTAATACGTTTTCTAATATTTTAACAGGTAAAGCTGTACCACAACCAGCTCCATAAAAATGAATAGCTTCAACAGTTTCTTTAATATTAATAAGTTGAAATATATTCTCTATTCTATTTAATAATTCTTCTTTAGCAACTACGGCAGGATTTAAGCCCAAGGTTCTTACTCTAAAAACTTCTTCTTTATTATTATCTAAAGCAATCCAATCTGCTTTTGTAGAACCGCCATCAGCTATTAAAATCATTATATTTTATTTAGTTTTGCTCAAATATATACTATCAAATTTAGTTGTACAATAGGAGAAATAATCTCAATCGTTTTCGTTGTGAAAAAAGGTATAGATTTTGTTAAGATAGGGTATATTATTAGTGTAAATTTGTAAATTAATTAGTGATTAATATATTATATGTTGTTTTTTAAGAAAAAAGATATTCCATTAAATGAGTTTTTCCCAGATGGATTTGTTGATATACATTCTCATTTACTTCCAGGAATTGATGATGGAGCAAAAGATTTAGAAAATTCAATCTCCTTAATAACTAAGATGCACTCTTATGGAATTAAGAATTTTATTACTACACCACATGTTTTAGGAGATGTGTATCCTAATTCATCAAAAACGATAAAAGATAAATTAACGTTAGTAAAAGATGAGTTAATTAAACAAGGTTTTCATGATATAAATATTAATGCAGCAGCTGAATATATGATGGATGAACAATTTGTAGAAAGACTTAAAGAAAATGATATTTTAACTTTAAATGATAATTATATTTTGGTAGAAATGTCATATTTCAATGCACCATATAATTTATATGATGTTTTATTTGAAATTCAGTTAAAAGGATATAAACCTGTATTAGCTCACCCAGAACGTTATAATTTTTATCATAATGATTTTCAAAATTTTTATAAATTAAAAAAAGCAGGATGTGTTTTTCAACTTAATTTATTGTCTTTAACGGAGCAATATGGTAAAGGAGTACAAAAAACGGCTCAGAAATTATTAAAAGAAAATATGTATGATTTTGTAGGGACAGATACACATCACCATAATCATCTTAAACTATTAAATAGAATAGGAACAATTAAGATTAAAAAACAAATAGAACATTTATTGAGAAATAATAAAAAATTTTTATAAATAAAAAGGAAGCATTAGGCTTCCTTTTTATTTATAAGTAGTATAAACTATTTAACTAAATAGTCTTTTGTACCATGGTAAATCTTCTTCTTCTGGGATACCATATCCATATCCATATCCATACCCATATCCATACCCACGTTTTATATCAACATCATTTAAGACAATAGCTACATTAGGAAGCTTTTTATCTTTATATAAAGTTTGTGGTACTATTAACATTCTTTTATCAAGATAATTAGCTCTTGTAACATATAACACCATGTTTGCATGTTTTGATATTAACATCGTATCTGTAACTAAATTAACAGGAGCAGTATCTATAATGACATAATCATATTTCTCTTCTAATTCAGTAAAAATATCTCCGATTTTGTCAGACATTAACAATTCAGCTGGGTTAGGAGGTATAGCACCAGAAGCAATAATGTCTAAGCTTGGTATTTCATCAATAGAAAATTTTAACGAATCTAAAGTAATACTATTATTAGTTAGAAAATTAGTAATTCCTTTTCTGTCAGGAATTTCAAGATATTCTGTGATTTTTGGAGCCCTTAAGTCCATACCAACTAAAACAATTTTTTTTCCAGATAAAGATAAAGAAGCTGCTAAGTTAATTGATGTAAATGATTTTCCTTCTCCACTAGTTGTAGAAGTAACAAAAATAGTGTTACCTTTTTCCGTAGTTTTTTGCGGAAGCATAAAATCTAGATTAGTTCTAATTAATCTAAAAGCTTCAGCAGTACTAGAACGAGCACTTGAGTTTATAACAATTTTCTCTCTAGTTACAGAATGAGGAATATCACCTAAGTAAGGAATTGTTGTATGTTCTTCAATATCTTTCTTAGTATGAACTTTTGTATCTAAAAGCTCTTTTAAATATATAATTATAAAAGGTATTATGAGGCCTAATAAAAGAGCTGCTAAGTATATTATTTTTCTTTTAGGACTTACAGGGATGTTTGAGCCATAAGCTTTATCTATAATTTTTGCATTTGGAACAGCAGTTGCGGTAAGAGATATAGCCGTTTCTTCTTTTTTCTTTAATAAATAAGAATACAAACCAGCAATAATCTCTTGTTGACGAGCAATATCTAAAAACTCTCTTTCTTTAGAAGGAATAGATGAAATTTTAGAGCTAAATCTACCTGATTCACGTTGTAAGCTATTTACTTTAATTTGAAGTGATTTGACAGCGTTTTCTAAACTTTTTCTCAAAGAATTTTTTAAATTAGAAATATTATCTTGAACTTCTATAAGTACAGTATTCTTATCTCCAGCACTTTTCTCTAAACGTTTTAATTGGGTAATCAATAAATTATATTCGGCTATAGATTTAGCTATATTTGAATCTGATAAGCCTAAATTTGCAGGTAGATAATCATTATTAGTTAGTTCTTTACTTAATGATTTAGCTAAACTCAATTCAGTCGATGCTTCTATTAATTTCTGACGGTTTTGTGTATTGGTTTCTAGGGTTAATTTAGCTTCGGATTCAATATCAGTAATATTGTTTTTACTTTTAAATATCTGAACTTTATCATCTATTCCTGCTAATTCATTACCAACACTATTTAAACGTTCAATAATAAAATCATTAGTTTTTTCTGAAACTTGTTTTTTATCTAAAATAGCATCATTATTATATTGAATAACTAATTCATCTAATACGTCTTCAGCTTTTTCCTTTAATTCAGATTGTAAAGACAATTTTAAAACACTAGATCTTTTATTTATTGGAGATACGTTAATGCTATTTTGGTAAGAATCAATAGTTCTATCTATTGAACTAAAAAGTATTTTTAAAGTTTTATTTATTGAGTTTTTTGAAAAATTATTACTTTTTATAATTCTAAACTTTCCAATATTAGGGCTTTTGATAGATTTATTAAATGAATTTTCTGAAATAGAATTACCGTTTTTGTCTAATAGGTTAAATTTTTTATCAGATAAAATACGAACGTTTAAAACAGTATCTAATTTATTTAAATTATACGACAAAGAATCTATAGAGATTAAAGAAATTGGACTATTATTATATAACTCTGATTCTTTAATAGTACCTTCAACTATATATTTAACATTTAAATTTAGTTTATTTATAACATCATGTATAAGCCTTCTTGATTTTATAATTTCAATTTCATTATCAATATTTTTACTTGACCCTCCAACAATACCAAGGTCACCGAACGCAGCGAGCTCATCTGAAAGCCCTCCCTTTTTATCATTTTTAATTAGGATAGTAGCCGTTGCATTATATTTAGGAGTACTATATCTTAAATATAAAAAAGCTCCAATAACAGAAATTATAATACCTAAAACAAACCATTTCCAATGAATCAAATATTTTTCTAATTCAGCTCTAATGTTAATGGTATCGTTATCTTGAATTTGTGGAGAATATTGTTCGTTATTCATGTTCGTTTACCTTGTTAAAATAGAGATTAAAGAAATAATTACAGAACCAATAGAAATAAATAAACCAGTATTTTGGTTATAAGAAGCAGATTGTGACGCCGCTTTGTTAGGTTTTACATATACGATATCATTTTGTTGTAAATAGTATGCAGGCGAAGTGAAAATCATATTAGAACGTAAATCTAAATTATAAGTTTTAATTGTACTGTTTTCTTCCCTTTTTACTTCTATGTTTCGTATTCCAGAAATATTTAAGTCACCAGCTAAACCAATTGCTTCTATCACTGAAACTCTTTCATTAGGAATAATAAAATTCCCAGGACTTTTAACATCTCCTAAAACAGTAACCGAAAAATTCGAAATTTTTATATTAATAGTCGGATTTTTAACATAATCAGGAGATAGTTTGTTTTTTAATAATGAAATAGCTTCCTGTCTTGTTAACCCTCCTAACTTTATATTTCCTAAAATAGGAAACTCTATAAAACCATTACTATCTATTAGATAAGATTGTTGTTGTGGAGCAGCAGCAAGACTATTTGTTGTTGTTGCATATGCAACAGCTGATAAATTAAAAGGTTTTACAGCTTCTAAGTCTGAAGCTGAAATCGTTATTTGAACCAAATCACTTGGTTTAAAAGTAATTTTATAAGTGTTATTTATTAATGATTGACTTGTTTCATGGTTTTGGAAGTATACAATTTCCTTTTTCGAAACACATGAAGTAATAGTTAGCAGTAGAATGGCTAACAAAATTTTTATAACTCTTAGCATTTGTTGAATTTTTTTGCGAAAGTACTAATTTAATTTCTTGTAACAACATCTAATTTTTCATAGATAGAATTGTTCGATTTATATTCTGGTACAATTTCTTTTATTAGTTGTACCGTTTTTTGATTATCGTGACTTTTATTAGCAAGACATAAATCAATAATTTTATTTTTTATTAGATCAATATTTAATTCTTGATTTCTAGCAATCATAATTTTATCATGATAAGTTGGAGAAGTATTCTCTCCATTAGCTAATAATTCTTCGTATAGTTTTTCGCCAGGGCGTAATCCAGTTATTTTTATATCAATATCTTCAGGGAAATATAATCCAGATAAATGAATCATTCTTTTAGCAATGTCATATATTTTAACAGAATTCCCCATGTCAAAAATATAAATCTCACCACCATTTCCCATTGTTCCAGCTTCTAGTACCAAACGACAAGCTTCAGGGATAGTCATAAAATATCGCGTAATATCTTTATGAGTAACTGTTAATGGCCCTCCATTTTCAATTTGTCTCTTAAAAAGAGGGATAACTGAACCATTAGAGCCTAAAACATTTCCAAAACGTGTTGTTGTGAACTTTGTATTATGATTGTTTAACTTACTTAAACAGCTAATATACATTTCTGCGACTCTTTTTGTAGCTCCCATTACATTAGTAGGGTTTACTGCTTTATCAGTAGAAACCATTACAAAACGATCAACGTGGTGTTTTATTGCTAAGTCAGCAATAGTTTTTGTTCCTCCAATGTTTATTTTCACAGCTTCGTAAGGACTCATTTCCATTAAAGGAACATGTTTATATGCAGCAGCGTGAAAAACTTTATGAGGTTTATATTGTTCAAATATTTGAGACATTCTTTTTTCATCTCTTACATCAGCAACTATTGAAGTGAAGTTTTTTTTATCTTTTTGAATAAGTTCTTGTTGAAGATCGTATAAAGGAGATTCAGCTTGATCAACTAAAATTAATTGTTCATGGTCATATGAACTTAGTTGTCTAGAAATTTCTGAACCAATAGAACCAGCAGCTCCGGTTACTAAAATAATTTTATTAGCAACCTCTCGTTTAACGATAGGGTTATCTATTAAAATAGGTTTCCTATCAAGTAAATCTTCTATTTTAACACTTTTAATTTGATTAGCTTCTAAATCTCCGTCAATCCATTTTGAAAGAGGAGGTACAATTTTAACTTTAACACCAAGTGCTAATAAATTATCTGTTAAATAAAGTAGTTTTTCAGGTTTAGCATTTTGAATAGAAATAATGATTTCATCGATTTGTTTGTTGTCAATAAAATTTTTGTCTATTTTTTTTCCATCAAAAATTTTGATTCGATTAATCTTCTTTCCTGCTTTTTTTTCATCATCATCAAGAAAGCCTAATACTTCGTATTTGTTTTTTGTATCTCTATTTAATGCTCCATAAGTAATTAAACCAGAATCACCAGCACCATAAATAAGTACATTAGTAATTGTATCTAATTCAGTAGAAATAATTTCAAAAAAAGCTTTAAATACATACCTGCTGACGACTAAGATTAATACTGAAATTAAATAATGGATAATAACAATAGATTTCGGAATAGTAAAGCTAGGAATGATTTTAAATGTATTATTAATTAAAACAATACTTATTGTTATCATTGATAGCAAAGTAACACCTACAAAAACATTAAAAGCATCTCTAGTTCCGGTATGTCTTACGATACCTCTATAGGACCCAACGGTAAGAAAACTAACTAGAGCTATTGTGGCTATAAACGGAATTTGATAATATAAATTTTGAACGTCAAAATTTAAACTAGCATTAAAACGAACAGTATAAGCTAAAAGAAAAGATATACAAACTAATATAATATCTATTATTAAAACAACCCATCGAGAAGCATATTTCTCAAAGGCTTTTAAAACTAGTTTTCTAATCATTGATTGTTTATTAGAAGTTAAAAGTACAAAAAAATAAAAAGAACTAAATTTTCTTCATTTGTTGTTTCATCATTTGCATTTGCTCTTTTAGCATTCCATGCTTGTCTAGCTTTTTAGCTTCAGCCATTAAATTAGTTGCTTCACGTTTTCTACGTTTAGTCATAGCAATTCCTGCCAATTGTAATTTAGCCATAGCTAAATCATGATCCATTGCCAATCCTAATTTTACAGCTTTTCGTAAAAACTTTTCAGCTTGCGTAATGTTAGTTTGAGACAACATTATACCATGAAGATAGTTGTAATAACCTTCTTGTTTTTGAATTAAAGCTGTTGAAGGATTTTTAATATAACTTAACCATTTTGTAGCTCCTGCAAAGTTTTGTTTTCTTAATTGTAAAAAAGCTAATAAAATAAACTCATTTTTGAAATAGAAAAGTATAAATATACCTGTAAGTAACAAAATAGATATACCATTCATTATATTACCTTGAGTAAATTCATATACCGACCAAATAGCAGTTAATCCAGCTAAAACTAATTTTATATTTTTATTGAACATAATTTCTTTTTTAACAACGCGCAAAAGTACGTCATTCTAATTTATTATAATTATTTTTTGTAAAACTTCTTGTGTTTAAACCATGCAATTAAGCCGATGATAAATACAAAAGAAATAGAGTAATATACAGAAGTTGGAGTAATTACTTTATCTCCACTGGCATAAGAGTGTAGCCCAGATAAATAGAAATTAACACCAAAATATGTCATCATAATAGATGCAAATGCAATTATTGACCATAAATTAAATGTGTATTTACTACGTAATCCAGGAATTAAACGCATATGCAAAATAAATGCATAGACCATAATAGATATTAACGCCCAAGTTTCTTTAGGGTCCCAACCCCAATAACGGCCCCAACTTTCATTGGCCCACATACCTCCTAAAAAGTTACCAATGGTAAGCATTACTAAACCAACAGTTATTGCCATTTCATTAATGGTAGTTAGTTCTTTTAAATGTAATTTCATTTTCTTTTTATTCTTTTTGTTTGTGAAAATAATTAAGAATAAAGAGAAAACTCCTAAAATCATACCTAAAGCAAAAGGTCCATAACTAGCAACAATAATAGAAACATGTACATATAGCCACCAAGAGTTTAATACAGGAACTAGATTAGCAATTTCTGGATCTAACCAATTTTGATGCGCAAAAAACAAAATGGTAGAAGTTAAAAATGTAGTAGCAGCTATAGTTAAAGAAGAATTTTTCCCTAAGATTAAACCAAATAACATGGTTGCTAGACCAACAAAAATAATAGTTTCATAAGCATTACTCCATGGAGCATTTCCACTTATATACCAACGAGAGGCTAAACCTAAAATATGAGTAATGAATAGAATTATGATAATTCCTATAAAAGCTTTAATTACATAATTAATCCAAGGTTTATTATTGAAAATTTGAAAGAAGACAAATACAATCATTAATAAACTGATGCAGCCATAGTATTTAGATAACTTAACAAAAATGTTAGCTTTATTGTAAGCTATTTCTAATTGAATTTTATCTTGAGTAGGGATTACTTTTGAACCAAATTTTCTTTGAAATTTTTTAATTCCATCTAAAATTTTATTAGTTTCAGTATAATCTGATGTCTTTTTTGAAGCTTGTAATAATTGAAAGTATACAGGTAAAGATTGGCGAACAAATACCGAATCTGTTCCTTTAAAGTTTGCTTGTGAAGTTTCTGGTTGTGAAACCCATTTGTTTTCTTCGTTATTAGGAATTGGATAAATTCTTAAAATACCACCACCTAATGCTTGAGAAAGCAACCAAACTCTTCGTTCTATTTTTATAGCATCTTGTTCAAGTTTACTTTGAATTCTTTTTTTCTGAGCTTCAATAACTAAATGGCTAATTTTTGAACTCCCATTTTGATCATAAAAATCGATAAAGCGAGCATATTTAGCATTTTTAGGTAAACCTAAGATTTCACGAATTTGTGTATTCCCTTTTTCAAGATAAATGAAAGGGACGTTTAACCAAAACATAGGAGCTTCTGTAATAGAAACTAAAATTTGGCTAGGAGTTAATCCTTTAAAATTATCAGTGTGTGCCACTTTTCTTACTAATTCAGAAGCAAAAGTGTGAGCTGGTTTCATTCTTCCACCTGCATCTTGTATTACCAATTGGCTAAATAAATCAGCATGCTCTTTATTTACTATAGATTTTTGTAAAATAGAATCAATTTGAGTTATTGATAATTCTTTTGGTTGGTGTGTTGGTTTGTGTTGAGAAAAACTAATAGCACTAAAAAGTAATAATCCAATTGACAGTGAAGCTTTTTTGTTTCGTATTTTATTTAATGATTTTTTTAATTCATAAAAACGAGTGTTTTTAACAAATAAAGAGGCTATTAAACCAAAAAACAATAAGAAATAACCAATATAGGTAATATTAGTTCCCCAAGAATCATGGTTTATAGAAAGATGCGTTTGTTCTATTTTTTCACCAGCATTAGAATAACTCGATTGAAATAAACGATATCCTTTATAATGTAAAATATTATTCATAAAAATTCTAAAATCAAAAGTTTCATTTTTATCAATAACAGTAACTTCACTCGCAAATGAAGCTGCATTTTCCGAACCAGGGTATTTTTCTAATTGAAAATCGTTTAATTTAACACTAAAAGGTGTTTTACGTTGTTTGGCTCCGTACCAAGCTCTAAAGTTTAAATCACCAATTTTAAATTGTTTTTGACCATCAACATTAAATTGACCACCAGTTAATTCAATACGTTCAGTTTTTTCATTAGTAGTAACATCAAAAACTACCATATCATATTTTTTAGGGTCTTTCTTCCCTCGAACAGTTCTTACTTCACCTTTAATGGGGTAGTTTGGTACAACAAAAGGTAACCCAGATACATTATAAAGTGATCGTAATTTAAAATCTTGGATAGTATCTTGTTTTACAAATCCTTTTTCTTGGGTAGCCATCACCTGAAAATTACCCGTAGCTTTTGTAAGTATTTTTAAAGAATCGTTTCGTTTAAAAATATTAATATTCGCTCCACCTTCTTTTGAATTAAATCCAACAAGTATATTGTGAATATTTTGTACAGTTCCACTTTTGATATAATGTTCGTGTCTGCTTCCGCTTGAGCTTTCTACAAATAAAATGTGTTCGGTAGCATTATCTTCTTCTATAAATTTTTCTTCAACCCAAGGAATATAATCAACTAAATTAAATTCTATAGTATGATTTTCACCATCTTTTTTAGGTTGAAAGTATTCTGTAAAATTAGCAGAGTTACTACCCCAAGCAGATAATAATAATTTGTTATTAGTTTCTTTTTGAAACTCATTATTATCTATAACTACGTTAAGATAATTCGTGTCTGACAAAAAAGTATTGGTGGTTTCTCCTTCATCAATAATCATTAATCCTTCGTAACTTATATATCTAGTAATACCAGCACCTATTAAAATAAATAAGAAAGCTACATGAAATAATAAAACAGACCATTTTTCTTTTCTGTATAAACGGTATCTAAAAATGTTACCAAAGAAATTAATAACAAAAAATATCATGATTAACTCAAACCACCAAGTATTGTAAATTAGAGCTTTTGATGTTTGGGTGCCAAAATCATTTTCAATAAAAGTAGCAATTCCCATTGCAGTTGCAAAAACGAAAAACAACACAGCCATTAAGCGGGTTGAGTAAAGAATATTTAGAACTTTTTTCATCTGTAAATCTGATAAGTATAAAACTTCGCAAATTTACGGATTAATGCGGGAATAAAATTATGATTTCAATCATTTTTAAATGTTAAAATAAATAGTTTAAAGTCCTATTTTTTCTCCCATTTTCACAAAAGTTTCAATACGATTTTTTGTGTTGTTTATAATATCTTGATCAATTGTAATTTTTTCTTTGTTTACTAATAAGACAATAGTTGATCCGCCAAAAGCAAAATACCCCATTTCATCTCCTGTATTTATAGGTTTGTTCGGTGTGTAGGTTTCAATAATACTACCAACCATTGTTGCTCCTACAGGAGCTACAATAATTTCACCTTTGTCTTTAGATGATAAAATGCAATATTCACGTTTGTTTTCGCAAAATACCTTTGTGAAGTTTGAAGCTAAAGCGTAAGGGGAAACAGAAAAATAATCTCCTTTTATTTTTGTCATTTCAGAAGGAACTCCGTTATAGGGAAAATGATAGCGATGATAATCGTTTGGAGCCAAGCGTAAAATAATCAAAGAAGAATCTTTGTGTTTTTCGGCTAACTTTTCATTTCCTAGAAATTCCTTAAGTGTAAATTTTCGCCCTTTAACAAAGAAATTATGAATATCGTCAATGTTTTCAAAGGCAAGCATTTTTCCATCACCAGGAGAAACAAAGCCATTTTCAATAGGTCTTGCGTTTGGTTTTAGTTTTCTGTAGAAAAAATCATTGAAAGAAGTGAATTCTGATACCGATTTTTCAGCTTCATCTATGTCAATGTCTAGTTGTTTTACAAAATTGTCTATTTTTTTTACAGATTTAGGTTTGTCCATTTTTTTACCATACCAAGCAGATAAAAATTTACGTTTAGCTATAGGTAAAAAAGCCATTTTACCAAATGGATTGTTGTATAATAACTTTAAAAAAACTTCTCCAGGAGGTGTTTCTGTAATGGTGTTGCCAGACTTTCTATCGATGAATTTTATTTGCATGGTTTTATTCTTCTATACTGTCAATTAAAATAGTTAGCATGTCAATGGCAGCTTGCGCAATTTTTGTTCCAGGACCAAAAACACCTACAGCTCCAGCATCAAATAAAAATTGATAGTCCTGAGCAGGAATTACTCCACCAACAATAACCATTATATCTTCTCTACCATATTTTTTTAATTCAGCAATTACTTGAGGAACTAAGGTTTTATGACCAGCGGCTAATGACGATATTCCTAAAATATGAACATCATTTTCTATAGCTTGTTTTGTTGCTTCAATTGGAGTTTGAAAAAGTGGACCTATATCTACATCAAAGCCTAAGTCAGCATAACCAGTAGCAACAACTTTAGCACCACGATCGTGACCATCTTGACCTAATTTAGCAATCATTATTCTTGGTCTTCTACCTTCTAACTCAGCAAATTTATCTGCTAATTCAGTAGCTTTTTTAAATAATTTATCGTCTTTTATTTCTTTACTATACACGCCTGAAATGGTTTTATGAACTGCTTTATGACGGCCGAAAATACTTTCTAAGGCGTCAGAAATTTCACCTAAAGTAGCTCTTTTTCTAGCGGCCTTTACAGCTAAGTCTAGTAAGTTTCCGTTATTTGATTTTGCACATTCAGTTAATTCAGTAAGTATTTCATCAACATCTGTTTGATTTCTTTTCGATTTTAAATCGTTTAATCTGTCAACTTGTGATTGACGCACAGCTTCGTTGTCTACTTCTAAAATATGTAAAGGATCTTCTTGTTCTAATTGATATTTGTTTACACCAACAATTATATCCTGACTGCTATCTATTTTAGCTTGCTTTTTAGCAGCAGCTTCTTCAATACGCATTTTCGGAATTCCTTTTTCAATCGCTTTGGTCATTCCGCCTAATTCTTCTACTTCTTTAATTAACTCCCACGCTTTGTTGGCTATTTCTTCAGTTAATTGCTCAACATGATAACTACCAGCCCAAGGATCTACGGTCTTAGTTATTTGTGTTTCTTGTTGTAAATATATTTGCGTGTTACGAGCAATTCGAGCAGAAAAATCTGTAGGAAGTGCTATTGCTTCGTCTAAAGCATTGGTGTGTAAACTTTGTGTTCCTCCAAAAGCAGCAGCCATGGCTTCAATTGTTGTTCTTGCAACATTGTTAAACGGATCTTGTTCTGTTAGGGACCATCCGCTTGTTTGACAATGCGTTCTTAATGCTAATGATTTTGGGTTTTTAGGGTTGAATTGTTTCACTAATTTTGCCCATAACATTCTACCTGCACGCATTTTTGCAATTTCCATAAAATGATTCATTCCTATTGCCCAGAAAAATGAAAGGCGAGGAGCAAAGGTGTCTATATCCATCCCTGCTTCTAATCCTTTCTTTATATACTCTAGTCCATCAGCTAAAGTGTAAGCTAACTCAATTTCTGCGGTTGCACCTGCTTCTTGCATATGGTAACCAGATATTGATATTGAGTTGAATTTAGGCATATTGTCAGATGTATATTTAAAAATATCTGCAATAATCTTCATTGAAGGTGTTGGTGGGTAAATGTAAGTGTTACGCACCATGAATTCTTTTAAAATATCATTTTGAATGGTTCCTGTTAATAATTTAGGATCCACACCTTGTTCTTCTGCGGCAACAATGTAAAATGCTAGGATTGGTAAAACGGCTCCGTTCATGGTCATAGAAACGGACATTTTATCTAAAGGTATTTGGTCGAATAAAACTTTCATGTCTTCAACCGAATCTATAGCTACTCCTGCCTTACCAACATCTCCTTGTACTCGTTCATGATCTGAGTCGTAGCCTCTGTGGGTTGCTAAATCAAAAGCGACAGAAAGTCCTTTTTGTCCAGCTGCTAAATTTCTTCTGTAGAAAGCATTACTTTCTTCGGCTGTAGAAAACCCTGCATATTGTCGTATAGTCCAAGGTCTACGTACGTACATTGTAGAGTAGGGACCACGTAAGTTTGGTGCAATACCCGCAACAAAGTTTTCGTGAGAAAAGTTTTTGTTTTCTACTTCTTTGTTTTCTGCTAATGCAATATTTGAAATATCTTTTCTACTCATTACTTAATCGTTCTTGTTCTAACTTTTCAGCTAGTCGTTTTTGAATAATTGGTTGAATAAGGGTTTTCTCATTTCTAATGTTAGCAAAAGGAAATAACTCTAAATCGTTTTTCATGAGATCTTTTTCATTTTGAATTTTGTTAGTTCCCAGTAAAGCTATTTCGCCTGTATCGAATTTTGCTTGCTCTTTTTCTGCAGATTCTTTTATTTTTCTTTGAATAACGCCTTCTTTTAGCTGTTTTAAAAATCCACCTCCTTTTTCAATAGACTTGAAAATTGTTAACGCATTTTGTGCTAATTGTTGCGTAATTGATTCGATGTAGTAGGCTCCGTCAGAAAAATTTTGAGCATTTGCTAATTCGCTTTCTTGTTGTAGAATTAGCAACTGGTTTCTTGAAATTCGTTCGCCAAATTCATTTGAAACATGGAAAATATCGTCGTAAGAAATATTGTTAACGGTATCAGCTCCTCCTAAAACAGCACTCATACATTCCGATGTTGTACGTAGCATATTTACATTATAATCGTATAATGTTTTGTTTCGTAAACTTGGTTGTGCAAAAATGTGTGCTTTTTGATTTTTGATGGTATACTCTTTTAAAAGAGCGTCCCATAAAATTCTGAATGCTTTTAGTTTTGCTATTTCAAAGAAATAATTGCTTCCTACTGAAAAATTAAAATGAATTTTGTTTGCTATATTACTATCAAAATGATTTAAATATTCATTTGCATGGGCAAGCGTATAGGCTAATTGCTGAGTAATATTAGCTCCTGCATTTTGATATATGGATGCATTTACACAAATAGCATTGTCGATTGAAGTAGCTATTTTTTCTAATGCTGTATGATCGTTGTTTAAGTTGGTAAACCAATTACCTGTATTGGTTAGGTTACCTATGATATCAATGTTAAAATAACAGTTTTTTGACTTTATGAATTTAGATAATTCAATAACAAAATCAGCATCTAAAAATTTAAAGTTAAAATAAAGAACAGTATTTTGTATGTTAATTTCACTTAATAAAGTTCTGTAGTTAAATTTATTTTTAGCTTTAAATTCTATTGATTTAGCACCTCTTTTTAGTGAGTCTAAAGCAAAAATATTTGCTGTTTTTTCATCTTCAATAAAAACAGACTGACATACTTTGAAACCTTCGTTGGAAGTATTTGTTTTTAACTGTGTTCGATCTTCTTTTGAGTAAAAAGGTTTAACAGTAATTCCTTCATCAGTTTTCCAAAGAAGTGTTTCGTTATAGTCAGCTCCTTTAAGGTCTGCTTGAATTTTTTGCTTCCATTCTGCAGCACTGACTTCATTGAATTCATTAAATAAATAATTACTCATTATTTCTGTATCGTATCAAATTCTATAATATAAATATCTTCATCCTCTTTCTTCATTAAGTATTTTTCACGTGCATAACGTTCTAATTGAAGAGAATCTTGGAGTTTTTGTATGGTTTCTTTATCTTTTTCAATCTTATTTTTATGATAATCTATCCAGGTTTCAAGCTCTTCTATTTCATTGTTGAACTCTCTATGTGTAATATATGAATTTTCATCAAAAAAAAGCATCCAAACAACAAATACCGTTAGGATTATAACATAGATGTTGGTTGCTATTTTAAAGGACGACTTATTTTTAATTGATTTTAAATTCATTTTATAAACGGTCGCTAATTACAGTTCTAACTATGTCTATGGCAACCGTATTGTATCGATCATTTGGTATAATAATGTCGGCGTAATTTTTTGTTGGCTCAATAAATTGTTGGTGCATTGGTTTTAAAGTACTTTGATACCTGCTTAAAACTTCGTCTATATCTCTACCACGTTCTTTAATATCTCTTCGTACACGTCTTATTAGGCGTTCGTCAGCGTCAGCATGTACAAATACTTTAATGTCGCAAAGGTTTCTTAACTCTTTACTATTGAAGATTAGAATCCCTTCAACGATAACAACCTTTCTTGGATGTGTTTTTATGGTATCTTTTGTTCTGTTATGAGCAACAAAAGAATATACGGGTTGTTCTATTATTTTATTGTTCTTTAAATCGGTTAAGTGCTGAACCAATAAATCAAAATCAATAGCTCTTGGGTGATCGAAGTTTATCTTTGTTCGCTCGTCGTACGATAAATTATCTGTTTGGCTGTAATATGAATCTTGAGAAATAACACAAACTTCGTCTTGTGGTAGTTCGTTAATTATTTGATTTACTACAGTAGTTTTCCCGCTTCCAGTTCCACCAGCAATACCGATTACAAATATATTTTTCATTGAGTTTAATTAAGATAAAAAATTACAAGACAAATTTAGGAAAATATGTGTACAAAAAAAGCGCTAACTTAAGTTAGCGCTTTTTATTTTTTGAGCCGATGGAGGGACTCGAACCCACGACCTGCTGATTACAAATCAGCTGCTCTAGCCAGCTGAGCTACATCGGCTTTTGCCTTAAAGCGCTGCAAATATAGAATGTTTTTTGATACTGCCAAAAACTTTTTTCACTTTTTTTTAGGTTAAAAACACTGTGCTTTTTTTTAGTATTTATAACTGTTTGTTTTTTAAAAGTTTGGGCTTGTTTTGTGCTAAAAAAAATATTTTATTTTTTTTAGTTAATAATTAAAAAAATGTAAAAAAGGCTATGAGATGAAGGTAGAGGTATTTTATTTAGCTTGATTTTTGAAACTAAAGATGTAAGTGAGTTTGATAGATTATGTTTAAAAGGGGGAGTTTTTTTACTGATAAAAGCATACGCTTTTAGAATAGGAATGAGAGAGATCATAAGTTTCTAAAGAAGTTTCTAAAGAAGTTTTTAAAAGAACTAATGAATTGTGTTTAAACTCGGAAATAACAAATTGCAAGAAACTATAACAAAAAACTAAAAACTAAAACAAGGATTATTATGAGTATATAAATAATTAAAAAAAGAGAAAAAATGTATTTCGAAACATTGCTAGATTTAAAGCAATTTTCAATACTAGTTAAAATTGTTGAGTAATTAAACTGTAGTTATTAATTTATATAAAGAGGAGTCCTCGCCATCAATCAGCCAAGGACTCCAATTATAAAGTTTAGTATTAATCAACTTGAAAAAAAAAATTATATACTAAACCTTTTGTAAGGTACACTATTATATATAAGTAGAGCTATATAAAGTAATTATAAAAAAACAAAACTGTAGGTTTTCACTTACGCAAAAATTAATACAAAAACGTAAAAACATGTATAGAATAATTAATGGAAAATACGCAGTTGAATTTATTAACGTCAGGAAGAGATGAAGAAGATGAGTTTAACGAAATGCAATCTTTTTTAGATACTGGGGATGTAATTACTATAGCTGAGGATATAGGAGAAGCAGAATTAGTAGTAAGAGGTTATTTATAAAACTGTAGGTTTTCAGATCCTTTAAAACTGAAAAGTTCTCTGACATAATTGTGGTAAGTAAAAAAGTATATTTTTGTATTTTTAAAATTAAAAATTATTATGAGATCAAAAATTAAGATAACTATCCTAGCTTTAATGGGAATGAGTTTAGGTGTTAATTCCCAAAATCAAACAGAAAGTTATTTTCAAATAAACGCAGATAATGGAACAGGATACGTTGCTTCTAGATTATTTCTTAAAAGTCATAACGACTACAGAGGCGCAGGTATATTTAGTACTGGGCAAACTAATAATTGGTTTATAGGGAATCCTTATACTGATCATGCAAATAGTTTTATGATTGGTGTTACGAATATAAGTGATGGAGAACAAGCAAGTGCTCAATTAAAGTACGCAAAATTTTATTTAAATAAAGATGGTGACTTGGGAATTGGAACTACGAGTCCAAATGCAAGGTTAGAGATAAAAGGTTCAGAAACAAGCTATCATCAAATGATTGTAGGTGGAGGAATTGGAGCGGCAATACAATTAGAATCAAAAAATAACACAACACAAAGACCTGTTTTGAATGGTAATAATGGTAACTTCTCTATTCAAATGTGGAAAAATCGTGGAGCTTGGAAATCTACTCCATTTCATATTGATTCAAATGGAATGATAGGGATAGGAATTAAAGATACTAAAGGTTTCAAACTTGGGGTCAATGGGAAAATAGCAGCTACAGAAATCAAAGTAGCAACTTATTCAAATTGGGCAGATTTTGTATTCAAAAAAGATTACAATTTACCAACACTTGTAGAAGTAGAAAGACATATTAAAGAAAAAGGACACCTAAAAGATATCCCAAGTGCAAAAGAAGTAGAAAAGAATGGTTTCTTTTTAGGGAAAATGGATTCTAAATTGTTACAAAAAATTGAGGAATTGACTTTGTATACTATTGAGCAAGAGAAAAAAATTAAGGTTCTAGTAAAACAATCTCAAGAGATTAAAGAATTAAAAATCTTAGTTAAAAAATTACTTGATAATAAAAAGTAAATTAAAAAATGTACTACTTATCTCAAACACCTTTTTTAAGGTGTTTTTTTATGTCAAAAGTTTAAGAAACAAATTAAAGTAAAAGTGTAGTTATAGGATGATTAAAGTGAAGCATATTTGGATAGTTTTTTCCAAATAAAATGAGTTGCAATAGAACTGATTAAACCTAATTTTAAAAATAACATATGAAAATCCATATTACTTGGTCCACAATATGTAGTTCCAGAGAAATTTGCTCTCGGAATATAGAAAAAACGAGGTAGTATAATACTATAAAATATAATGAAGACAATCAGTAGGTAAAAATCATTTATAAATAAATTATTTTCTTTTTTGAAGGAAGTAAATTTATCTGAATTGTTATAAGAATAAAAACAAAATTGGATTATTGATGTAATTAGACAAATTTGAAATGTTAAATCAAGAGACATTAAATAGATTGAGATTTTTTATCAAAAAAAAACATAATTAATTAAAACTGTAGTATGAAGAATATAAGTAAAATTTAAGCGAACCGAAGTCCGCTTAAATTTTAAATAGTTTCCCATACAAGACAACAACTAGGGTTAATTGGTACAGCACACCTAACTGCTTCTCTTGGTAAAGGAACACATAGCTCATTTACAGGAGGTAAACCATCACCACCCTTAATAGATTTTTGTTCTGATTTGTTCAAAGTTGAACCTAAGTTTGAAATGTTCTTTAACATAATTTGAGTTTTAATTTCTCAAATCTAAAAAGTAAAAAATAATAGAGTTAATAAAAAACCATAAAATAAGTAAGGATTTACCTTACTTAACTAAAATTAACAAATAACATTAAATAGTGTAGTTATGATAGATAAAGGGAGGCTAAAACCAGTCATCAAAGAAGATGGGGTAAGTGATGTAATTGTACAGTGCCATAATTAACAAGCAGTGGCATTTCAGGTAGAAGAGCTTTATGTTTGAAATGTATGGGATACTAGTGTAATTAAGCTGTAAGCTTATGAAGGCTCAAGTACCGATATTCTTTTGTTTGTCGTTTCTAAATTAATTAAGCTCTTAATTAATAGCTGTTTGTGTTTGTTTTTTTGAGGTTCATCGGTAGTGTTTTCTATAATATGAAAATGATAATTAAAAGACTTAGTATGATTTTGAGCAATTTTATTGAGACGGAATAATTTAAGACTTACAAGTAATTTTTTAATCATAGGAAATAAATGTATTAATATAGATTTTAACTTGTTCATAATCAGAAGTTTTTGTATTAATAACAATTAAAAAGTTAAAATCCCTAATTAAAAATTTTAACAAAACGAATTTTCATTATTTCATACAACGAATAAGTTTCAATTAAGAGACTTATTCGTTGTTTAACTTACTAATTATTAATGTTATATTTTATTTACTTAATAAAAGTATGAGTTTGGTAAGGTGTTCTTTGATGGAGGTTTAAGCGATATCCCCGTGACCACAATTATTCATTGTTGATTGTGTTGCTAAATCAGCGGTTGTAAAAGAACCTTGTCCTGTATCTGTATCATATGAATAATATCCGTATACATAACAATTAGTTGCATAATTGAATACATAGCCAGGCCAAGTTATAATTAATCCTTGAGGAGGGTCTTCATTAACTCCACCAGTATTTATAATGACTGAAACTTGTTCTTTTGTTTTTGTATTCACAGCAATTCTATGCTTTAAAGTTTCAGATATACTTTCTGAAGGTTCGTCAAAATTATATTCAATTGTATGAATATCCGAATATTCTAGTTTTCCATATTTATTAACAGGGCCAAATTCTAATTTCACATGAATAATTCCACTCTTAGAATTTTTGGATTCATTTTGTTTTTTTGGATGCGCAATCTCTGAATTGTATAACAGTTCTTCTGATGTTAATTGCTCTGGACTGCAGCTCATAAATAGAGCAACGAAGGCTACGGGTAATAATTTTAAAAATTTCATATTTTTTTTATTTATACATACAAGGTAAAAGAATTTCAAAGAGCATTTACTTATTTCTTTCCGTAATGACCGTTTTGGCTTCCAAAAAGTAAAAAACAAAACTGAACGTATTATTTTGAGAGTAATTCTACGGTATTATGAAAAAATAGACCAATGAAGAGCAATTCAAACAAATTGAGGAACTTGGTTTTAATAATTATAGTTAGTTTTTAGAAATTGTTAAAAACATAGTCTATTGATTTGTATTTATTATTTTCGGCTTTAAAAAAAGGCAACCATCCTAGCTGTAATTTATTATTAATAATCTCAATCATTTTTTTTGAGTGTTGTGTACGCTCATGCAATGGAGAAATTTTAGGGGCTCTTATTCTAAAACGCTTTAATTCATTTGTAGTTGGAATTTTTACAAAGTAAACAATTAACCAGTCTTTGTTTTTACGAAGTTCCGCAAGTTTATAGTCTATAAACTTGCGGAACTGGAGATTTTTAAATTTGATATTTTTTTATTACCGTCTCATTTCTAATGAATTGAGCAGTGATAAAAGATGACACATATTTGACATAAATATTTTATATTTATATGTGTAAGTGTTTGTTATTTAGCTTACTACTCTGTTTTTAGTCGGGATGAGAGGATTCGAACCTCCGATCTCACGGCCCCCAGCCGTGCACTTTAACCGGACTAAGCTACATCCCGAATTGTAAACAAATATATTTTAAAAATAAAAAGTTCTAGGGAATGCCTAGAACTTTTATCAAGAATAAATATTATAAAGAATAATAGTTGATGAAAAGTATTATTCTATCTGCTTTAATAAACGTTATAAATTATTGTTTATTGTTATGTTTAATGTTACGCAGTTAAAGGTTTACCTTTTAAACGTTTTTCAATTCGCTGTTTTACAACAGTTAATCGTTTCATAGCGTCCATTAAGGCGGCATCTTTAGTTTCTTTGTATACTTCGTTGATTTCTAATATTAAAGCTTTGGCCTCTCTTGAAGCTAATATTCTATCACTAGTAGTAATAAATTTGAACTTTCTAGTTTCAAATTCATCTGCTTTACTTATTAATTCTGAGTTCATAAAATATCTACTAATTTTAATTAAATTTTCTTTTTAGAATGAGTCTGGTAATTGATTCTAAATAAAAAGATTTATTTTTTCTATAAATAAATTGGGCGACAAATATATATTAATCTTTGATTTAACCTATAATAAATTCATCAAATTATTTTATTTTTTTATAAATTTTCTTTATATCGTAATTAAGAGTGAAAATCCACCCTTTTTTTCAATCATAGACGCTGTCTATTGAGTTAAATATAATAATTTTTAATTATTCTGTCAAATTTATTTACAGAAATTTAACAGATATCTAGCGTTTTGTTGATGATTATTCATTTAGTTATAGAAAATTATTGAGAATAAAGTATTTTTGAAGTCTAAATTGAGTTGAAGATTTTTGTAGGTTTTTTACCTTGAATCTTGATTTTAAACTGTATATATTAAATGAAGAAAGTATTATTAGTACTATTAATTGTTGTGTTTCAGTCATGTAATAGTCAAAAGAAAAGAGAAATTTTAGGGAAATCTGATTTTCAAACCGAAATGAACTCTAAATTTAAAGACGCTTCTAAATCTCCGTTAACTAAAAAAGGACTACGAAAATTTAGAGGATTGGATTTTTTTCCAATTTCAAATGCATATAAAGTAAGAGCAAAATTAAATAAAACGCCAGACGCTCCAACTTTTAATTTTCCAACTACAACCGATAGAGTTGCTGTATATAAAAAATATGGGGTAGTTTCTTTTAAGATTAATGATGAAGATTTTGAATTAGCAATTTATCAAGATGAAAATCCATCTCCAAAATATAAAGATTATTTGTTTTTACCTTTTTTAGATGATACTAATGGGAAAACGTCCTACCAAGGTGGGCGTTTTGTAGAGGTTTTAACTTCTGATGAAAATGATGATGGTACTATTACTATTGATTTTAATAAAGCTTATAATCCTTATTGTGCGTATAGCGACCGTTATTCTTGCCCTATTACGCCTAGAAGTAATTATATAAATACTGAAATTAAAGCTGGTGTTATGGCTTATAAAAAATAAAAAACCTGCATTTGCAGGTTTTTTATTTTATTTAGATGGAGGACTTAAACCTTCCTTACTATCTTGTTCTATTGCTTTTTGTAATAAGTTTAAATAGTTTTTTCGAACTTTTATTTTAGTCTCTGCATGTGCTTTCTTATTTAATTTAGAAAACATTTCTGCAATTTTTATAGCAGTAGGTAGTAAATGGTCTTCAGGAACAATTCTATCTAAGAAACCTGCTGTAATAGCATTTGTAGGAGTGTATATTTCTGAATTGCTTATGCTTCGTTCCAAATAAATAGGAGCTAAACGGGCTTTGGCTATTTCAATACCAGCATTGTGCATTGTCATTCCTATCATAACTTCGTTTAGACCAATTTTAAAATCACCTTCAGTTCCTATTCTGTAATCGGCAGATAGTAATAAGAATGCTCCTTTGGCAATTGCATGCCCGCTACACGCTATAATAATAGGAAAAGGAAACGATAGCATTCTAAGCGATAATTTTGAGCCTTTGGTTACTAAATCTAAAGCAGATTCAGGAGAGGCAGTCATGCTTTTTAAATCATAACCAGCAGAAAATATTCCTGGTTGCCCTGTTAAAATAACAACTTTCTTTTCTAGTTCTGCTTGATTTAATGCTAAATTTAAAGCCATTATTACTTCGTGCGAAATGACATTGGCTTTTCCATTAGAAATTGTAATAATTACATAATTATCTTTTGATGTATATTGAATAAGGTTATTCATGTGTTTAAATAAATTTAATTAAATGGATTCCAGCAAAAACTGCTGAAAAACCTAGGATGAAACTAGCTATTGTATAAAAAGCAAATGAAGTAAAATCTCCAGATTTTAAGAAAATATGATTCTCGTAAGCAAAGGTTGAAAACGTGGTAAAACCACCACAAAAACCAGTTGCTAATAATAAGGTATGACTTTGGCTTAAGGTTTCGTTTTTAGCAGCTAACCCTAGAATAATTCCTATTAAAAGGCTTCCTAAAACATTTGCAGCAAAAGTACCATAAGGAATTCCTGTTTCCGAATTGTTTAAAAGTTTACCAATAAGGTATCGTAAAACACTTCCAGTTCCACCACCAATAAAAACTAATACTAGTTGTTTCATATCTATGCGAAAATAATAAAACCTCACAAATTTTGTGAGGTTTTATTCATATATAGTTTTTGTGCCCTTATTTAATAGGGTAGTATATGTCTGTTTGAATTTCTGCTGGTTTTACCTTACTTGGATCATTAGCATAAAGTTCCCAAATTGGCCATTTTTGAGTAAGTTTATTTTCCTCTAAATACTCGGCTATTTTCATGTGAGCATCATAATCACCGTCACCATAGTTACCAAATTTTGAGATCATAATGTTATTTCCTGCAGGTAATTTAATTACTTCCATTCCTTTGTCAGGTGTAAGATCTTTGTTTAATAACAAGCCAATATAAAACTCTGTTTCTCCAGATGCTTCATCATATTTAGTATATACAGATCCAGGAGTATAATCACCTTCTTTTAAGCCGTTTTTAGCGGCATACATTCCTGCTTTTGGCATGTATTGCATAAATAAACGGGTCATTTCATCATGATCAATTTTAATTTTATGAGGGTAGCCAATAAAAACTTTTTCAGGAAGTTCTTCTGTTGAAATTTCACTTAAAGTAAATTTTGGAGCTTCAGGCATTGTTTCTAAAATTACTTTTTCTAAGTTGTCTAATCCTTTTTCTTCCATTGGTCCAAGCATATTGTCCCAACCTCCAGAAAGTGCTGCAAACATTTTAAATACGAATGGAGAATCTTCAGCCTTCATACCCCAAGTTACATTAGTGCCTTCGGCTACTTCTTCAAAAGTCCAATAAATATCTCCAGGATCATTGTCCATAAAAGAAATTTTTTGATCAATAGATTTGTTTTTAACTAGTGCTACTGTTTCCATTTTCCCTGGCCCGTCTTTACTGGTCCAGCTATCAGAAGCACCAACACCTACAGTTTTTTCACCATAAGTAACAACAATAGTAGTATCTTCATCGTGCCAAGGACCCCATTTTTCCCAAGTTTTTAAATCATTTACGGTATTAAAAGCATGTGATATTGGAGTTTTAATAACTTTACTTCTTTTTACATCATAACTACCAGAATAAGTGCCAATATAAATTAAGCCTATAACAATTACCGCAGCTAGAAGAAGTAGTAAGTATTTTAAGATTTTCATGATTATTGTAGTTTTGTTTATTGTAAAGTTACTGATTTTTAAATCTTTATCTTAAGGTTATATCATCAGCATCTGTCCAATTCCATTTTCCTACTATAACACCTTTTTCTACAGTAACAACACCTGGGTTAGCTCTAATTACAGTTTTTAATGCAGTTTCATCACAAAAACCAAAGGTATAAGGTAGCCCCATTTCTTTTTGAGTAGCAGCTAAATCTTCAATATAAGAAGCAGTTAAAACATAAACTTCATATCCTTTAGTTTTAGCATCTGCAGCTACTTTTGAAATAGCAGGTAATCCTTCTTTTTCTGTTTTATCAAAATTGTAAAGTATAATAAGCATTGCTTTCTCTTTAGCAAGCATATTTTCTAATTGATCTCCATCATCTGTTTCAATAGCAAAATCATGAATAGGTGGAACTTCGTCACTTCCTTCTTGATATTCCATGCCTTGGGCAATGTTTGTTCCTATAGAATATGCTCTAAAATCTATAATAGGCAAGTGATTTAAAACATGATACACAATTACTAGAGAAAAGAATATTGAAGCATACGTAGCTAATGATCCTACTTTTTTAGAAATTAAAGGCTTAATGTGTCTTAATCCTAAAATTAAAATCACAATAAAAATCATGAATACTACATTCTTGTAAAAAGTTTCTTTAGGTGTAAGCTTTAAAGCATCACCAAAACAACCACAATCGGTAACTTTATTATAAGTATAAGAGTACCATGTTAAGAATAAGAAAATTAAATTAAGGCTAAATAAACTCCAAACAGTGAATTTAGGTTTAAAACCAACAAGAAGCATCACTCCTAAAACTAATTCTGATACAATTAATAGAATAGCAAAAGGTAAAGTATAAGGTATTAAAAATTCCATATTTAATACGCCCTCACTAAAATATTCTTGGAATTTATATTGAGAACCAATTGGGTCTACCAATTTTACAAATCCTGAATAAATAAATAAAAGTCCTACTAGAACTCTTGAGATATGTGTTAAAGTTTTTAAAATCATTTTTAAGGGTTTAGGTTTAACTATCTAATTCTGAATGATGAATCAAAGCAAAAATAGCATAATTAATCATATCTTGATAATTTGCGTCTATTCCCTCTGAAACTATTGTTTTTCCTTGGTTATCTTCAATTTGTTTTACTCGAAGTAGTTTTTGAAGAATTAAATCTGTTAAAGAAGAAATTCTCATGTCTCTCCAAGCCTCACCATAGTCATGGTTTTTGTTTTCCATTAACTCTTTGGTAATTTTTATATGCTTATTGTATAAAATGGTTGCTTTTTCTGTATTTAAATCAGGCTGTTCAACAACTCCCTGCTCTAATTGAATTAAGGCCATTATTGAATAATTAATAATTCCAATAAATTCAGATTTTTCACCCTCATCTACTTTACGCTCGGTATTCTCTTGTAATTGACGTATACGCTGAGCTTTTATAAATATTTGATCGGTTAATGAAGGTAGTCTAAGTATTCTCCAAGCGCTACCATAGTCACTCATTTTTTTTGTAAACAAACTTCTACATTCTTCAACAACGGCATCGTATTGTTTGGATGTGTTTTGCATCTTCTTTATTTAAAAGTAATCGACCAAAAATAGTAAATATTACAAGCTTTTCGTTTATTTTTACTTGGAAATTTATTATGATGACAATTAATTGTAAAGGAAGTTTAATAGACCTCACTTCTCCCAAAGTTATGGGGATTTTGAATATTACTCCTGATTCTTTTTTTGATGGAGGTAAATATAAAAATGAAAAAGAGATTTTACATCAAGCAGAAAAAATGCTAAACGAAGGAGCAACATTTATTGATGTTGGAGCTTATTCCTCTAGACCTGGCGCTAAGCATATTTCTGAAGAAGAAGAATTACAGCGAATTACACCTGTAGTTGAATTATTAATAAATAATTTTCCTGAAATTATTATTTCTGTTGATTCTTTTAGAAGTAGGGTAGTGGAAGAAACTATTAATTCTGGCGCTGCAATAATTAACGATATTTCTGGAGGCTTGATGGATGGCAAAATGTTTGAAATGGTTGCAAAATTACAAGTGCCATACATTATGATGCATATGCAAGGTACTCCAATGAATATGCAAGAAAAACCAACTTATAAAGACATAGTTGTTGAAATAACTTCATTTTTTACGGATCAAATATTTAAACTTCGCCAATTAAAAGTTAATGATATTATTGTTGATGTAGGTTTTGGTTTTGGAAAAACATCAGAACACAACTATGAATTATTACAAAAATTAGCATTATTTAAAAATTTAGAGGTTCCAATTTTAACAGGTGTTTCTAGAAAATCAATGTTATATAAGTTGCTAGGTATATTACCTAAGCAAGCTTTAAATGCAACTACTGTAGCTAATACTATTGCTTTGCTAAATGGTGCTAATATTCTAAGAGTTCATGATGTGAAAGAAGCAGTTGAAACTATTAAAATAGTGGAACAATTATCATAAAATGATTACATTTACTAAAACTTCAATAGAATAAATGAGTTTAGATTTTATCGATTTTTCGTTTCTTGATGTACTTGATATTATTTTAGTAGCCGTATTGCTATATTATATATATAAATTGTTAAAAGGAACAGTAGCTATTAATATTGTTATTGGTATTGCTTTAATTTTTTTAATATGGAAGATAACTCAAGCACTTCATATGGAAATGTTAAGCGGTATTTTAGGCTATTTGCTTTCTGGAGGTGTTATTGCGTTGATAATTGTATTTCAACAAGAAATAAGAAAGTTTTTATTAATGATTGGTACCACAAATTTTTCTACTAAACGTGGTTTTTTAAATCAATTGAAATTTTTGCAATCAGAAATTAATTCAGAAATAGATATTGAAACTATTTTAAAGGCATGTATTAATTTATCAAAAACAAAAACAGGTGCGTTGTTAGTTATTGAGAAAACAAATAATCTTGACTTTTTGGTGAATACTGGAGATAAAATGAATGCTTTAATAAACGAGGCTATTATAGAAAGTATTTTTTATAAGAACAGTCCATTACATGATGGAGCTACGGTAATTAGAGATAATTATATTATAGCTACACGCGTTGTTTTACCTGTTTCTGATAGTACTAAGATTCCTTCTCGATTTGGGTTAAGGCATAGAGCAGCTATTGGTGTAACTGAAAAAACAGATGCTATTTGTTTGTTAGTTTCTGAAGAAACAGGAGAAATATCGTATATAAATAACGGAGAGTTTGTGCTGTATAAAACTCCAGAAGAGTTATTTAAGAAATTACAAAAAGATTTAACTGCATAAAGAAGAGCACTAAAATTATAAAAAACTATTGCTATTATTTTTTTACTTCAATAACTGCATTTTCCCAAACAAGTAAAATAACTTTACAGAGTTAGTTGTTTTTCATAATCCTTAAGAACAGTGAAAAACCTAATAATAGAGAAATTAACTGGTTAAGTATTTTTATTAAAAGATTGTAGTTATAATAAGGCTTATTTTTCAATCTTTCCTTTATTTATACACAATATCGTTTACTTTTTTTGAAAATCTTTGTAAAATTTTTATTGTAAAATAGCTTGTTATTATAGTTCCAATTATAAGGATTCCGTTAGCGCCAATAGAATTATGTAGAAAATTTAAAATCTTAAATAGTTTTCCTTTTTCAGGAAAACCAGCATTAAAGAATTTACTATACCCTAAAATTGTTATCGAAATAATCCCTAATACCCAGAGTATATTGTTATTGTAGAAGAGTTTTTTTAGATACCCTTCTGGTTTAATGTTTTTTATTAATGATGTTTTACTGGCAATAAATCCACCTACTTCATGCGCTAATTCTATACTTTCAAAAATAAAACTAATTGATTCCTCTTCTTTTCCTTTATAATCTATATTAATCTTTTTAGAGTCTTCATTCATCTCAATTTTAATAATTGAAGAATAATTAACATTAGCATGATCGTTTAAATACTTATTTGAATTTTTATTGACAATAGATTTTAAAGAAATTTCATCATTAAACTCTTCTGTACTAAACCATAAAGAAGTACTTTCTAATAATAGGGTTTTGGTAATTGAACCTTTTAAGTTTATTAATTTATTAACCATGTAACTTTACTTTTAGAGATTGTTTAAAACTTAACATATTAGATACATTAATTATTAAAATGTTACAGTTTATCAATTTTATTTTGTTACAAAACTGTTACATTTTTGTTTGTTACAATAATTTACGAAACTCAATATTTATGTGAGTTTGCATAGTTGTATTTTTATTTTTTGTTATAAAACTAGAGTGATTTAGTTAAAAGGATAAATAAGAAATTTATATTGATTTGGGTTATTAGAAGTTTTTATAGAGGTTTTGGACAATAGTTATCTCAAGTTCTAATTCAGGAAACTCATGTTATATTTGTTTTCATATGATTCAATAAGTCTCGCAAAAAATGGTTGAGTTTTTTTAAAAATAAATTTTTTAAGTTAAAGTAGTATGAATCAATAATTATTAAACAAAAAAAATTATCGATTAATTAAATTAAAAAATAAAAAAAGCTCGCGTTAGCGAGCTTTTTAATTTTTATAATAATCTAAAATTATTTAGCAGGAGCCATTTTAGATTGAATAGCAGTCATTACACTGTTAAATTTCTTCACACCTTCAGCGTCTAAAGAACTAGCGATTTCTTTTCCTTTAGCAGCTAATTCTACACCTTTTTTAGCTAATTCAGCATTTTTAAGAACATCACCTTTAGCAGCGATATAATCTTTAGCGTATGTAGCATAATTGTTTAAGTATTCTCCAACTTTTTCGTCTTTAAATTCAGGAATTGTAACACCTTCTAATGCAGATTTTACAGCTTCTGTAGCTTTTTCTACTGCCGCTTCAGTTTCTTCTACAACTTTAGTTGCAGCCTCTTTTGTAGCTTCTGCAGCTTTTTCTGTTGCCTCAACAGCAGCATCAGTTGTTGCTTTAGTTTCTTCTTTTGCGTTTTTACATGAAGTTGCTAATAATGCTCCGACAACGAATACTGATAAAATTACTTTTTTCATGATTGAATGATTTTTAGTTTTTAAGATTGAGCAACAAATTTATTGTTTTGAGACTCTTAAACAAATTATTTATGAAATAATTTCGGAGCTAAATTGTTTGTCATAGAGGTTTTTGTAATAGCCGTTGTCTTTTTTTAGTAGTTCAAGGTGGTTGCCTTGTTCTACTATTTCACCTTTATCCATAACAATAATAGTATCAGAATTTTTAATGGTTGCTAGTCGGTGAGCAATTACTATAGACGTTCTATTTTTTGTTATTTTATCTGTAGCATATTGTATCATTTGTTCAGAATGAGTGTCGACAGAAGAAGTTGCTTCATCTAAAATTAAAATACTTGGTTTGCTAACATAGGCTCGAAGAAAAGCAATTAATTGGCGTTGTCCAGAGGAAAGCATTGCTCCTCGTTCTTTAACATTGTATGAATAGTTGTTTGGTAAGCTCATAATAAATTCATGAATACCAATTTGTTTCGCGGCTTTTTGCACTTCTTCAAGAGAAATGTTTTCGTTTTTTAAAGTAATATTATTTAAGATAGTGTCTGAAAAAAGAAAAACATCTTGTAAAACGATAGCTACTTTTTTGCGTAAAGAGTTAATTTCATATTCTTCAACAGGAATTTCATCTATACATATTGAACCATTGTCAATTTCATAAAAACGGTTAATAAGGTTTATAATTGTTGATTTCCCTGCTCCTGTAGCACCAACAATAGCAACAGTGTCTCCTTTTTTAACATTAAAGCTTATTCCTTTTAAAATCTCTTCTCCTTTTATATAGCTAAAACGAACATCTTTAAAGCTAATGTTTCCTTGTAAAGATTCTGTTGTAATGTTTCCTTTTTTATTTATTGAGCTTTCGGTGTCAATTACTTTAAAAACACGTTCTCCAGCTACAATTCCCATTTGTAGTTGATTAAACTTATCGGCAATTTGACGAAGTGGTCTAAATAACATTTGTGCCATTTTAATGAAACCAATAATTGCTCCTATTGTTATCGCACTATTTTCAATTACTTGTAAACCTCCATACCAAACAATTAAACCTATAGCTATAGATGATAAGATTTCGGCAATTGGAAAAAAAATAGAATAATACCAAACAGTTTTTATATGTGCTTTTTTATGCTTGTTATTAATTTTTACAAAATTTTGATATTCAATTTTTTCGCGATTAAAAAGCTGTACAATTTTCATTCCTGTTACTCTTTCTTGTACAAAACCATTAAGATTTGCTACTTGATTTCGTACATCTTGAAATGTTGATTTTATTGCTATTTGAAAAAGTTTTGTTGCATAAATTAAAACAGGTAAGGTTGCTAGTGCTATTATGGTAAGTTTCCAATTGGTAAATACCATTACAATAATAACCACAATCATTTTTAAAATATCACTAACAATCATAAAAACCCCTTGTGTAAAGAAATTTGCAATTGTTTCTATATCAGAAACTACTCGAGTTACTAGTTTTCCAACCGAAGAGTTGTCGAAATAGCTCATTTTAAAATCGAGTATTTTTTTAAATGTTTTGGTTCTAATATCTTTTATAATATGCTGACCTACCCAATTGGCATTGTAAATAAAACTAAACTGAAATAATACTTGAATTAACAATACGACAAGCATTGCTATAGTATAGTATAATAAAGTTGTTGGATTTTTATTAGCTACAAAATCATCAATAGCAGTCATTAAAATAACTGGGCTCAATACCGAGAAACCTGCGAGTAATATTGTAGAACTTGCAGCTATAAAAAATCGAGTGCGGTATTTTTTTGCAAAACTCATAAGTCTTACAAAAATTTTAATGTCGAATGCTTTTCCTGTTGATGTACTCACTATATATAATCGTATGCTACTTGCGTTAAAAATAATCCTTTTGCAGGTACCGATGTTCCTGCGTTACTTCTATTTTTACTTTCTATAATTTTTTTAAAATCGTCAATTGTAATTTTACCTAAGCCAACATCCATTAAAGTACCTACTATAGCTCTTACCATATTTCTTAAAAATCTATTGGCACTAATGTGAAATGTTAGTTCATTTCCTTTTAAAATCCATTTTGCATTTGTTACGTTGCAATTAAAAGTGAAGACTTCAGTTTTTACTTTTGAAAAACATTCAAAATCTTCATAATCATATAAAATAGCTGCTGCTTGATTCATTAGATCAATATTTAACTCTTGTTTATATAATTGCCAAGAGCTATCTAATAAAAAAGGATTGCGGCCAAGCCATATTTTATATTCATAACTTCTACTGCTAGCATCAAAACGTGCATGCGCTTCATCGTGAACCAATTTAGTGCTAAAAATAACAATATCATCAGGTAAAATTGAATTTAGTCTGAAAGCAAAATTATTGTCAAGTTTTTTGTCAGTATCAAAATGTGCAAACATTTGTGAGGCATGCACACCAGCATCTGTTCTACCAGCACCTACAATACTTATTTCTTCTCTAAGTACTGTGCTAATAGCTTTATTTATTTTTTCTTGAACTGTAATTGCGTCTGGTTGTACTTGCCAACCATGATAGTTTTTTCCGTTATAAGCTAACTCGATAAAATACCTCAAATAAAATGAAATTTTAAAAAGCTAAATTATGAAATTATAGACTTAGTTTGATGTCTTAAGTAAATTAAATACTTCTGTATTGTTCATATATAATTATGTGTAGTTTTTTGTTTGTGATTATTGTCTCTACTGTTTTGGATTTATTAGTTTTGTTGTAATGAAAAAAATCCTGTTACTTTCCGATACTCATAGTTTTATAGATGCTCAAATATTAAAATTTGTAAAGCAAGCAGATGAAGTTTGGCATGCTGGAGATATTGGTGATTTAAACGTTACTGATACTTTAAAGAAATACAAACCATTACGAGCTGTTTATGGAAATATTGATGATAAAGATGCTAGAGCTGAATTTCCATTAGATAATAAATTTATTGTAGAAGGGGTATCTGTATGGATTACTCATATAGGAGGGTATCCTAATAAATATAATATGAGAGTAAAAGAAGATTTAAAAAAAGAGACTCCTAAATTATTTATTTGTGGACACTCTCATATCTTAAAAGTTCAGTTTGATGAAAAGTTAAACTTGTTACACTTGAATCCAGGTGCAGCTGGTAAACATGGTTTTCATAAAGTGAGAACAATGCTTCGGTTTGAATTAAGTAAAGGAACTATTACTAATATGGAAGTTATAGAGTTAGCTCACAGAGGATAAACCATGTTGCTTTTGTTGTTGTGTAGGTACCATTATAAAAACTTCGGTACCTTTATTTAATTCAGAGTCAATAGTAAGTTTTCCGTCCATTACTTTGATACGAGCCTCTATTTGATTAAGTCCAATACCATCATTAATAGAAGAAGATGAGGTAGTAAAACCTACCCCATCATCTTTAACAAGAATAGTTAGTTGATTATTCTTTCCTTTTAATATTATTTGTGCATTGCTTGCCTTACTATGTTTTATAATGTTATTTATTAGTTCTTGAATAACATTAAATATTTTAATTTCAAATTCTTGATTGTATCGATTTATATTATTCGCTGCAACTTCAAATTGTAATTGACTGTTTGAGTATTTTTTAACAACATCTTTTAGAGCATATTCTAAACCGAATTTTAATAGAATAGAGGAAATTAAATTATGTGAAAGGTCTCTAACTTTTTGAGAAGCTTCTAAAATAATTTCACGCGTTTTTTCAATTTCTTGAGGTGCATCACCATTGAATTGCTTTTTTGTAGCACTTAAATGCATATTAGCTGATGATAATAAAGCGCTAACATTATCGTGTAATGTTTCGGCTATCTGTTTTCGTTCCGTTTCCTTACCGTCAATTGTAGCGTTTAATATCTTTGTTTGCGCATCCGATTTTAATTTTTCTATACTTTGTTGTTGTAATAAATTACTTTCAGAAAGCTTTAATTGCAGATTTCTTTGGCGTAATTTGTAATTGTAAATTACTACCCCAGATATTATTATTATAAGTAAACTTAAAGTGCCAAAGAGTAATGAGGTTTTAGCTTGTTGGGCCTTTTCCAATTCTGTTTTATTTTTAATTAAAAGAGCTTTTTGTTGTTCTAAGTTCTCTTTGTGCTGATTTTCAATTTTCAATAGTATATCTTTAACTTCTGCTTCTCTAAGGCTATCACGAATATTGAAGGATTTGTCAAGGTAATTATAGGCCTGATATTTTTTTTGATTATACATTGCCCAAGAGATATTTTCGTAAAAGACTTCTTTAAATTTTAAAGATTTTATATCTTCATAGTTTTCAATTAAATATATTGCTTTAAGGTAATATTGCCTCGCTTTTTCATACAGTTTTTGTTCTAGGTAAACATTAGCAAGGCTTGCAATAGAAGCTGCTTCGGATGCTTTGTCTCCTATTTTCTTTTTTATTTCTATCGCTTTTAGAGCATATTTTTCAGCTTTAGGGAAATCTTGTTTTTGCGTGAAATAGTATAAGTTAGAAAGATTATTAAATGCTTTAGCTTTAACTAGAAGTTGATTATTGTTAATAGTTTTAAAATGTATTATTTTATTATAATAATATTCTGCACTATCATTATTGTTCAAATTGTGGAATGAAGAACCAGTTTTAAAAAGTATGTTAATATAGCTTGAATCTATTTTGGGAGAAAAAATAACCTTTCTTCTATTGTCTATAGGATTTTTGCTTTTTTCGTGTAATTTAATAGATTCTTTATAATAAACTAAGGCTTTTTTGTAGTTTCCATTTTCTCTGAAAATATCCCCAATTAAGTCATGTACCAAAATTTGTATATCATACATTTCATTATTCTTACAGTAATCTAGAAAAAACAATGCCTTTTCTAGAGATTGAGAATACTCTTTATTATCAAATAAAGTTTTAATGAGGTTGTATCTAGATATATTAATACTATCATTTTTTGTAAAGTTTTGAGTAGCAATAATTTTAGTTGTACCAAAACTTAATAAAGTAAATAGATATAAAGCTTTTAGTTTATGCATTAATATTAGATTAATATACTTCTTCAATTACTTGTCTAGGTCTTCTTTCTGCTACTGCCATTTCTGTATCATATTTATTAGAATATTTATGATTAACAAAGTCTAACTTAAGAAGATTATTTGAAGAAATATTTAGTTGTCTTGAAAATTCTTTTTGTTTAGATAATCCATTAGATAGGTGTATTTCATAAGTCTCTATATCCTCATTATAAACAAATTCAGTAGTTACATTATCATTAACTTTAAAATCTAAATGAAAAGTACCATCTGTTTTCTTCGTAATACTATAAGAATTTAAAAACTCGGTAATACCACCTTTAGCAAAGGTAATGTTTTCATCTTCAATAAATATTTTAGTTCTTTTTCCTTTGTTAGCTTCTAAAAAACCAATTTTTAACTGGTCGTTTTTAATAGCAAAGTCATTCCTGTGATTGTTTTCTGTATTATGATTTGCTTCTGATAATATAATTTCATTGGAAGCATCTACATTTTTTACTGTAGTAACGTCTGTATTGTTAGTAGTTTTAAAATCAATAGAATATGCACCGTTTGCATCTCTTTTAAGAGTATATGATTTTAATAAATTTTCTTGAGTATTAATAAGACCTTCATTTTCATTAGAAGAACAAGATGCGAAAATTAGACTCAATGCTAGGATTAAAGGAGTGATTTTGTTCATGATGTAATGTTTTAAATTGTTATGCTATTATGGTGAAAAGAAAAAAGCGGTGTACTAAATATAGATAGTGTCGGGGGACGCTCTATTTTAGGGGGTATAAAGAAAACAAAATGAAGGGTTTTTCTAATTGTGTTATTTCAAACACGTACACCGCTATTTTAATATTTTTATATTGAGTAGATAGTTATTAGCGACGCACACTATAAAGTGTGTACTGTATAGATTGCGGGGGACATTTTCTTTTATTTGGGGGATTAAAGAAAAATAATTGAAGGGTTTTCTATACCTATACTATGTTGTTTTTTACAGCGTACATCGCCAAACCTACTACATTTTTAACTTTTAATTTTTTATATAAATTCCTACGATATGTTTCAACCGTTTTGATACTTACTTTTAAGTGATCTGCTATTTCACTTGAACTTTTTTCTAAAGCTATTTGTTTCAAAACTTCCATTTCTCTCTCTGTTAAATCGTTATGAGTGAGTTCCTGTTCTTCTGCTTTAGATTCAGACATATATAATTCAAGTAATTTACTTTTAATATCATCACTAAAATATTGAATGCCATTATGTACAGCTTTAATTGCGTCTATAATGTGGTCACTTGCACAGCTTTTGTCTACAAATCCGTTAGCACCTAGTAGTACCATTTCTTGTACTAATTTGGGGTCGCTTAGACTTGAAAGTATTATCGTTTTAATTTTTGTGTTACGTTGTTTAAACGTTTTTAAAACTTCAATACCATCCATTTCTGGCATGTTAATATCTAAAACTAAAACATCAGCTTTGTTTCTAGTAGACCAATTGACAACCTGTTTTCCTGTTAAGGAATAACCTTCAATTTCTATATCGTCTTCGGTATTTAATAAAGCGATAACTCCATCTATTAAGATCTTGTGGTCATCAGCTATGTGAACTTTTATCTTGTAATCCATCGTTGTTACATTTACAAATCTATAGTATATAAGTGTTGTGTACAATACTCAATACCCCTAAACGTTGCCTAAGGGTTTTCCCTAGTCAGTTAGGGTTAACCCTAAATCCTTTAACATTTCTTTAACATTTAAGTTTCTAAAAGTCAATGAGTGAGTGTGTAACAAAAATAGAAAACCGAGATTAAGAATCTCGGTTTTTTCGCACTAAATATACTAAGATGTTAGGTTTATCGTAATCTATCTACAGATTTTACAAGATCTTCATCCTTCTTAATGGCTTTATTTGCTAAAACTAACAGCAAAATAACAATGACAGGAAAAAACATCCCAATACCTTTCTCAGAAACTAAAGCTTCTCCAGATAATGTTTGTGACAGATATATCAATATTCCTAATAAAAAAAGGTTTATCAATATGTTTAAGCGCCCTAAGACAAATTGTAACTGACGATTTTTAAATAAAAATAAAGTTACAACTGATAATAAAGCTGAAGTGAAAAATAATACAGGAGTCATTTTTTCTAATATAGAAGCTCCAGAGAATAAATCCATAATATATATAGGAGTACTTGTTTTTAAATTTGTCCAAAGACTAAAAATAAAAGTCAAACCACCAGAAATAATTCCGGCTATTAATAGATATATAGATTGTATTCTTTGTATCATGTTTTTTATTGGGTAGCAAATGTAATATTTCTTTTTTTAAAAAGAAATATTACAAGTTAAAATATTTGTATATATTTGTCGTATAAGTAACCGCGCAATTAACTATTATATAGCCCCTATATAATAATAGCAATCATTAAAACTTAATAAAATTCAATTCTTTTTCACAAAGAATTATATAACTTAATTACTTTTACTAATGTTCGAAATTTCGGAATTAAAAACTAAAAAATTAACAGATTTACAAGCAATAGCTAAAACTATTGGCTTAACTAAAGTGAGTCAGTTAAAAAAATTAGATTTAGTTTATAAGATTTTAGACGCACAAGCAGAGGCCAGCGCTAATGAAGCAAAGCCAAAAGTTGAAAAGACTAAGAGAAAAAGAATAGCTAAAACTGAAAATGAGACTGTTGAGAAAAAACAGCCTGAGAAAAAAGTTGTAGAAAAAACAGAAACTAAGACTGAAACTAAAAAAGTTGAAGTTCCTGTAAAAGCTGTTGAAAAGAAAACTGAAACTAAAAAAGAGGTTGTTGCTAAAAAACGACCAGTTGAAACTAAAAAGCAGGTTGAAGGAAAGAAGCAAGTTGAGGAGAAAAAGCAAGTAGCTGTCCAAAACAAGCAATCTTCTGAAGTTAAACAAACAGGAGACGATAAAAAATCTCAACACGCTAATAATAGACAGCAACAACGAAATAATAGAGGCAATAAACCGCATAATAAAAATCAAAACTCTAATAAACCACACCATAAAAGTGGCAATAAATATAGAGATCCTGATTTTGAGTTTGATGGAATTATTGAAAGTGAAGGTGTATTAGAAATGATGCCTGATGGGTATGGTTTTTTACGTTCTTCTGATTATAATTATTTATCATCTCCAGATGATATTTATGTGTCTCAATCACAAATAAAATTATTTGGATTAAAAACTGGAGATACTGTACTTGGAAATGTGCGTCCACCTAAAGAAGGAGAAAAATATTTTCCTTTAATTAGAGTGTCAAAAATAAATGGGTTAAGCCCGAATATAGTTCGCGATCGTGTATCGTTTGAACATTTAACACCTTTGTTTTCTGAGGAAAAATTCAATTTGGCAGAGAAAGGTAGCTCATTGTCTACAAGAATTATTGATTTGTTTTCTCCAATAGGAAAAGGACAACGTGGTATGATTGTAGCACAACCAAAAACTGGTAAAACAATGTTATTGAAAGATGTTGCAAATGCTATCGCAGCGAATCATCCAGAAGTATATCAAATTGTTTTATTAATTGATGAAAGACCGGAGGAGGTTACCGACATGAAACGTAACGTTCGTGGAGAGGTAGTTGCTTCTACTTTTGATGAGCCAGCTGACAAGCATGTACGTGTTGCAAATATTGTTTTAGAAAAAGCAAAACGTTTGGTAGAATGTGGTCATGATGTAGTTATCTTATTAGATTCAATTACTCGTTTGGCAAGAGCTTATAATACAGTTGCACCAGCTTCTGGTAAAATATTATCGGGAGGTATAGATGCAAATGCACTACACAAGCCAAAACGTTTCTTTGGTGCGGCTCGTAATATTGAGAATGGAGGTTCGTTAACTATTATTGCTACAGCTCTTACCGAAACAGGTTCTAAAATGGATGAGGTAATCTTTGAAGAATTTAAAGGTACTGGTAATATGGAATTACAATTAGATCGTAATATTTCTAATCGTAGAATTTATCCAGCTATTGATTTAATTAAATCTAGTACACGTCGTGATGATTTATTATTAGATGATAAAACTGTGCAACGTATGTGGGTATTACGTAAATACTTAGCAGATATGAATCCAGTGGAAGCTATGACGTTTATTAACGATAGAATTAAGTTTTCTAAAAATAACGATGAGTTTTTAATTTCTATGAATGGTTAATACCTTATAGAAATATTAGATAAAAAAAAGTCCTGCATTTATGCAGGACTTTTTTTATTTAGGAACAATTATGTGGTTAAGTGGAATATCATACTGATTACAATCTGAAATGTTATCTATTGGTTGAAAAAAGTTAAGTCCAATACTAACGACTTCTTTTTTACATTCAGATAAAAATCTATCATAAAATCCTTTACCGTAACCAACTCTATAGTTTTGTTGGTCAGAAATTAAAAGAGGGACAAAAACCATATCTATTTTCTTTACATCAATTTGTTGAGCGTTCATTGGTTCAGGAATACCATAAGTGTTTATTTCTAAAGTTGTTGATTTATCAAAAATAAAATGTTGTAAAGTGTTTGTTTTAAAATCACTTTTACTAATAATTATTGTCTTTTTTTGCTTTCTAAGAAAACCAATAATAGGGTAGGTATTTATTTCATTTAACTTTTCTATTGGAAGAAAAATGTGAATATTTTTATAGTTGGAAAAGTCAATTTTTGAAACTTGAGCATAAATGTTTTGCTCAAGGTTCGCTATTTCAGTATCAGATAAATTTTTTCTTTTGAGTTTATAAACTTTTCGAAGTTCCTTTTTTTTCATAATATTATAAATTCTGAAGCTCTTCGCGTAGTTTTTTTGTTAATCCTTTTACTATTAAATCATATGAGTGGTCAATTAATTCAAAAGCAAATTTATCAGAAACATCATTGTTTAAAATAATGGTATTCCAATGTTTTTTATTCATGTGCCAACCAGGATTTATACTATCATATTCTCCTCTTAATTCTAATGACCATTCTGGATCGCATTTTAAATTTATTTTTGTTTCACCTTTTTCCCAACTATCTAATCCTACTAAAGCAAACATTTTATTCATTACTTTAAAAACTAAAGTAACTTCATCGAAAGGAAAATGTTCTGTAACTCCTTTTTTTGTTATACAGTAATTTCTAAGTTGTTCTATATCCATTTGTTATTTTAAAATTCGTTCAAGTACTCTTTCTGGGTGTTTTAGTTCTGTAAAACCATATTGTTTGTATAAACCTTGTGCGTCTTTTGTTTTTAACATCCAGGTTTTACATTGTTGTAATTCCTTTACTTGTGTAATAGTTTCTATAAGTTTTTTTGAATATCCATTACCTCTGTGTTCAGGCAAGATAAATATATCCATTAAATAAGCAAAAACTGTATAATCTGTTGCAACTCTTCCAAAACCTATTTGATTATCATTTATATAAACTCCAAAACATAAACAATTTTCAATTGTTTTTTTTACTTCACTTACAGTTCTCCCTTTTGCCCAATATGAATTAGTTAAGAAAGAATGAATGACATTAATTTGAAGTTTAGTTTTATCTGTAGAAATAGTTATCATTCATTTAATGATTTTGTATTTGGTAATTCTAATGCTGTATAATCTAATTTCCATCCTATGGTTTCTACTAAGTTTTCCATAAGAGATATAGCTTCCAAAGCTTCTTTATTAGCGGTTTGCATTAAATTACTTTCGGGTATTTTTTGTAGAATATGTTCTTTTGCTTCTTTATTTACTTCTGTTAAATCTTCTGAACTAAATTTATTTAACAAGCCATTTTGAATATCATAAAAACGAAGGTTTGGTTCTATTGAAAAAACTTCAGGCTTAGGGAATTCAGATAAAATTAAAGACTTTTTTTTAGTATCGGTTTGTACAATGATTTTTCTAAAATCGAAACCAATATGAACTTTTGCATTGATTAGAATTATAGCCTTTTTTTTACTTGTAAATAAACCTAGAAATTTTTCTTTGGTGTTTTCATGGTGGTAAATTTCTGCAAATTCTCCTTCGACTGTAATTAATTTAGATACTTTTTTTATTTTATCTAATAATACAACAGATTGTTTTTCAGTTAAACTTTTCTTGCTTACTGAAGAAAATTTTTGAAAAATAAAATAAGAGATAATTGCTCCGCCAGCTAAACCTAAAAAAAGTAATTCCATAAAGACGAATTTACATAAAATCTCTTAATGTTTTATAGAGGTAGAAGCTAATTATTAAGTTACTTTTTGTAGGGGTAAGTTTGTGTGTGCTTTTAAATTATAGGTTTTGTAGAGCGTAAATTAGCTAAACATTTTTTTTATTACCCAAGCTGGACCGATTAATAAAAACTGTAAATCTTTTATAAATGAAGGTTTTGCTCCTTCAACTTTGTGTCCATAAAATTGACCTATCCAGGCTATTACGAATATAGCTATAGATGTGTATAATAATGGCACATGTTTTCCTAAGTAGAAATTACCTACAATACATAGTATAGAAAAAATTAACATTTTTAGAAACATAGAAAAAGACAATCGTAAGTAGAATAATAAAACCAATAAAAGCGCTACAGTAGCCCAATTTTCAATAAACGGATTGTTTAGTTGTAATAAATTACTTAGAAATTGGGAAGGAATACTCATAAATATTCCAACAATACTAAAAAAAATGGCAGGAACACAGATATAATGAATTGAAATATTTGTTTCATTTTGATGGCTTACTGCATATTCATCAAACCATTGTTGTAGCGTTTTCATAGTGTGTTAAGTTTTATAGAAACAATTTGGTGTTTCATAAAAACGAATTTACATAAAAAAATGTACTTAATTTATGTATAAAAAAACTCATGTGCATAATTAAATACAACATGAATTTTAAAACAAACATAAATCACCTAATTAATTATTCCGCATTTAAACCTTAAAAACAGAAACGTTATAGTTGTTTTATTTTGTAATTTATCTTTTAAGAAACTAATTGTTTAACAAAGGATAAGAAGTGTTTTAGTATTAAATATGATTTGGAGTGCTTTTTATAATTGAGAGGCTTCTACAAAGGCAGCAGAATCTTCATAAAACTGATACTCTTTAATTTTACTATCTTCTATAATGCAACGCTGTACCCAATCGCTAATAAACATTTTACTTGTTGTTTTTATCTGATGTTTAAATTTTCCGTTTGCAAAAACGACTTGTTTATCAGCTATTATTTCCTCTACAATAAATTCTATGGTATCAAATTGATTAACAATATTCTGTAAAAATTGTTTTGCATTTTCTTTGGTTTTATAAGTGCCATGCAGTTGATCTTTTCTACGATCCTCTTTACGTACACTTATAATCAAACAATCTTCATGAAAAATATTTAGTACTTTTTCCATATTACCTTGTTGGAAGGCTTCGAAATATTCTTGGACTACAGTAATACTCTGTTTTGTGTTTTTCATTTGTATTTTGTTTTTATGATGTTACTTTACAATTAATCTGTCTAAAGCATATTTTCCTCCACCTGAAAAAATTAAAGCAATTGACATTCCTAACCATAGTATGAAGTATTCATAGCCTTCTCCTGCTTGATTTCCGAACCAATTCATAAAAAAACCATGTTCTAAATGTGTAGTAAATACTATGCCAAACCCTATTCCTGTAAATGCTATAGCTAAAAAACGTGTAGCTAATCCTGCAATTAGAGCTAGAGCACCAATGGATTCTAAGATAATGGTTGAAAAGGCGATTAACCATGGTAGGTTTAAGGATTCGGTGAAGTAGTTCATAGTATTTTCAAAACCACTTCCGCCAAACCATCCGAATAATTTTTGTGCGCCATGAACGAAAACTACAACTCCTAATAATGTTCTAATAATTAAAGGGTTTAAATCGGTATTTGTTTTAAAAATTAAGTCTTTCATTTATTATGTTATCTAATTATAACGCAAAGATGACGTGTATTAGATTGATAAAAATTAAGGTATCTTAAGTAAATTGTTAAAAGAGTAAATTACCATATTACAATGTTGCACCAATAAATAAACCTACGTGTTTAGTTCCTGTATTTTTTGTAGAAAAAGGATTAAACCATGGCATTCCTATCCCCATCTTTATTGATTTAAACTCGATGCCAATTCGGTAGAGGTTACTATACTTAATGTTTTTACCGAAATATGTTGTAGTTTGAATTTGGAAACGACTGTAAAATTTTACTTTATCGCTTATTTTTGGCTTATATTCTAAGTATAGCATATTAACAAAAGAAGCAATGTCTGAAACGGTTATATTAGAATAAATACTTACAATAAGTTTTTTGTTTTTAAGTAAATATTGAATACCTAGTCTAATTTTGGCCTCTTTATTTGTTAATTCTCCCGTTAGACCTAAGTTCCAATGTTTGTGTATTTTGTAGAATAATTGATTTCTAAATAAATAGGAGTTGTTTTTTGATTCTTCATCATAACTTTTTTTAATAGAACTCAAATTAAAAAAAGAGAATTTACTATTTCCAATTGTTTTGTAAAATGAATGTTGATAATAAAAATTATCTACTGAGCTAAACACCTCTATAGGTATTGAAACGTTTTGACAGTATAGAGTTTGACTTAAAAGGAACAACAATATACATGTTATTTTGATTCTCATCTTTATTGATTTTTAGTAGACAACAAAGATGAAACTCTATACAATCAAAAAAATTAAGATAACTTAAGAACAGGTTTGTAATTAAGATATTTTGAGAATATTATTTATGTAGTTTTTTTCTAATAGTACTTAAATGTTCAGGTGTTACACCTAAATAAGAAGCTACCATATATTGAGGTACAGATTGTTCTATATCTCTATATCTTTTTATAAAATCTATATATCGAGATTCTGCTGTTTCGCTCATTGATTTAAGTGTGCGATTTTGATTTGCTACATATGCATTTTGCATCTTTATTCTAAAAAATCGCTCCATTGCAGGGACTTTACCAAATAATTCTTCTAATTTATCTCTATAAATTTGAAGTACTGTTGTTGGTTTTAGTGCTTGAACAAAATGTTGAGCAGGAGTTTGGGTTAAATAGCTATATAAATCATTTACCCACCAGTTTTTAACTCCAAATTGGACAATATACTCTTGGCCTTCTTTATTTATATAATAAGACCTAAGACAGCCTTTAGTTATAAATCGCATATGATTGGATACATCACCTTTAAATAGAAGAGTTTCTTTTTTAGAAAGATATTTAGGTTCGAACGCTTCCATAATCAGAGTAGCTTCATTATCGGTAATTGAAACTAATTCTTTTATATTGTCAATTAATGGTAGGTAAGGATTGTCTTGAATCATGTTTTTAGAAAGAATAAGTTCTTTGTTTTTAGCAAATGACAAAGCTAAAGAATTTTGAAACACTCATTTTCATCTTTTGACGATTAATACGATTATAACTCTCTTTGTTATTCTTGATTGTTTGAAATGCCTTAGAGACGTTTCAATACACTTTTATTGTAAAAAAATATTTAGTTTTCTATTCATTTGAGATAATGAAAGAAGAAGTTAATAAGAGATTGCTATTTTTAAAAAAAAACTCTTCACAGGTAGTTGAGAAGAGTTTTTTAGATATTTATTTCTTTATTTTTAAAGAAAAAACGGAAAAAGATATTCCTCCTAGTATAATTAGTATTCCAGCAATTGTTAAGCCAGTTTCAATATTATTTAAAAGCGTCATAAATAAAATAAAGCCTCCAATTAAGTTAAATGCACCAGATATAATTCGAACAACTAACATGTTCATTTTTAGTTTATGATTTGTATTTAACACTGAAAAAGAAAAAATTAACTCTAAGATACCATACACCATTGTAAAAAAGGTGATAATTGTTAAAAATGATTCTAAAGATGTTGGTAGAAAAATAATAGCTATTGCAAAGGAAATCATACCTAAGCCTTGTAATAAATGATAGTTTTTTGCTAAAGAATGTATTTTGTTTGCATTAGCAAATTGTATTGCCAAAACACCACTGATTATAAATAATATTGGTGTTGCAATTTTAGATATCGAGATACCAATATTCTGAGAAAACAGAATAGACAATCCACCTAAAAACATACTGATTCCACTTAATAATAATAAATTTGTTTTGTTCATTTTATATACTTTTTAATAGTTTAGATTTCTTTTTATTGATAGCGTGATAAAAAGAAGTAAATGTTTAGTTGTATTATGGTGTGATTGTATGTAATGCTATTTATTATGTATTCCCATCCAGAAAACCCCTACTTGATGTAATTTATATGTAGCAATACCATTTTTCACAAACGGTAATTTGTTTAGTATAGATTTTGCTTCTTTTTTGGTATTAGTATTTACAAAAAACACAAAATCAGTCTTATTATTAGCAACTTGTGTACCTTCAATATCAAAATAAGCATTTTCAATTATTCCTTTTTTCCATAAGTCAATTACTGTATCACTTTGTGACTTTGTAATTTCATCACTTGGCTTAGATTTAGTTGTCCATACTGAAACATATGATTTAGTAAGTCTTCTTTTGTTTATTTCTTCTCTATTACGCTTTAACCACAGGTTGCCTACAGGATATATACTATAAGTAGCAATTGCATTTTTTACGACAACTAAATCGTTTAAAATAACTTCTGCAGCTTCTTTGTTTTCTGCTTTAAGAAAAAAAGTTATGTTAGGGAAATAAGAAAACTTATCTACTTTTGCGCTACTATCGTAATAAACGTTTTCTATTTTATTTTCTTTCCACATTTTTAAAAGTTGATCAGATTGTTGCATTGCATTATCTTCAACAAGTTTCTCATCTTTTGTAGTCCATTTAAAAACGACAGCATAATTTTGTGAAGCTTTAAATCTTTTTGTTTCTTTAATTTCAGTAGCTTTTTTCTTTTCTGTAACTTTTTCTTTTTTCTTACTGTTTGTGCAACTAATAACACTAATTATTGTTACTGCTAAAACTATTATTTTTTTCATGTTTATATTGTTTATATTGTTTATAATGAGTTTTCACCTTTCTCTCCGTTTACCCAACGTTGCATCATTACTCTTTGTGCGGGAGTTTGTTCTATGCCTCCAGCAAGAATATCTAAAAATTTATCCCAAATGTTTTTCTTTTGTGACGCTTCTTTTTTAATAGCTTCATAAGCTTCTAAGTATTCTTTGTTATATTTCTCAGCTTCCTCAATAGAATACTTTGCAGGAATATGTTTTAAAATAGTATCAGTAAGATTATTAACTTCTTCAGGACTATACTCTTCAATTAGTTTTAATTGTAAATAGCACGCTTCTGCTTCATTTTTTATTTCAGAATGAGAGTTATTTATTTTCTCCCAACATTGATTCCACTCATCAGTTTTATTTTCTGGAATAACATTCCTACCAATAGAATGCATTTCAGATAATGATTGGGTTATTGTTTTAGAAAATTTTTGATAAGAATTCCAGTCACTTGATAAGTTTTCAGAATTTTTACTTTTTATCTTGGTTATTGTATTGGATAAAATTAGTTTTAGTTCATTTAAATTATTTTTGTAATTGCTTTTTTCAATCACCCATTCTTCTTGTGTTTCGCTTTTTGAAAATTGTTTAACCAAAGAAGAAACTGCATTTAATTCATTTTCAAGTAATAAGCCAATAGACTTCATGTTTGACCAATTATTTGATAAGCCTAAAGCTAAATATCTAATCGATACAACTGCTTTGATTACAGCGTTACTATTATCGTTGTTGTCCATTTTATAATTATTTATCTAAATGTAAATTCTTCATCATAAATACTACTTTGTTTAACACCTTCTTGTTTTAGTTGTTTCGTAATATTTTCTTTTAAAGCCTTTGGTCCACAAATAAGATAAGCTCTCTTTTCAGGATCTCTTATGCTTAAATCATCTACAGTAATGTGACCTCTCTTTTCAGAATTCCATAAAATAAATTCGAAAAGAGGATTAGATTTAGCAATTGTTTCTAATGGTGTTTTGTATACAGCTTCACTTTCGTTATTTACACACCAGTATAATACTACTTTATTTGTGTAATAATCATTTATAAGAGCTAGAAAAGGAGTGATACCTATTCCACCAGCTATCCAAACTTGTTCTTTTTCTTTTGAATATCCTGAAGAAAATTTACCATAAGGCCCTTCAACAAAAACATCATCGTTAATATTTACCTTGTTAGCAAAATTATCTGTATAATCACCTAAACCTTTAATTGTTATTTTTAGATTTTTTTGATGCGGATGGCTACTAATTGTAAAAGGATGCTGTTCCCTTTTGTTGATTGATGGAAAAGTAAAAAAGGCAAATTGACCTGCTTTAAAATTCAAAGACTTATTTTGAGCTACTAATTCTAATTCTGTAATATTATTACCAAGATTTTTAACTTGTTTAACAGCGTAATTCAGTTTTTTATTGAATAAATCAAACAAGAAAGCTTTATAAACCCAAGCTAGTATACCTATCATAGCCATGCTAAAAACATAAATTCTTGTAATTGGTAGTTGTTTTATTAAGCTATCTACCATAAAGCCATGAATAACACCTAATGTATAGAAAACTCCCATAAGTTTGTGGAAATTAATCCATTTATGATATGGTATTTTCTTTTTGAAGACAGGTACAGCAGAAACTATTACACCTATAAGAATTAATATTAATGCATAAAACCCTAAAGGTTTTCCTGGATTAAAATCTATTGCTCTTGGAACTACTATAAAATGGGCTAGTAATAATATAACAGCAATAACACCAGAGCGTTTATGTATTAAATACATTTTATCAAGACCTCCAAATAGGTTTTCTACCCATTTGGCTCTAGTCGCCATTAAAAAATTAAAAGCAAAAACTGTTACTACCCATGAAGAGAAAATTTCTCCTATAATTCTATGTGAATTTAGCCCCGAAGCATTTTGAAGCCTGCCAAAAAACATAGTATCTGAATCAACCTCTGTAAAGTTTCCGCTAAAAAAATAAAGATCTATACACCAGAAAATAAGGTGTATTCCTACAATAATAGGGAAGTAAATTTCTTGTTTTAAGATTCGCATATTTAAGTTTTTGTCAAACTTATAGCTTCTCTATATTCTTCAATTGTATAAATTGGTCGTTTTTGCCTTTGAATAATAAAGTAGGTGTATGTCCGGTGTGTTTTTTAACTTCTCTTATAAAATGAGCTTGATCAAAAAAACCTTTTTCAGGAAAAAAATTTCCTTCTCTTATATGCAAATAAGAGCGATAACATTTTTGGATATTTAAATACTTTTTTAATGTTACTCCTACATATTTATTTAAGTATCTGTTTATTTGTCTATGTGTCCAATATATCTGATTAGCAACTTCGTTAGCTTGTACATTTTTGTAATTACGATATAAAAATTGACTTAACCTCAATCTATTTCCTTGAATTTCATTTTCAGAATTTAGTTCTTTGTAAAACCTATCTTCTAACTGTTTAGTAATGCTTTCAAAAGAATTGATGTTTAAATTATTGATGTCAAACTTGCTAAAGTTTAATTGTTCTACTGAGTTTAGTATAGATTTTATTTCTCTTTTTAGGATAGCTTCAGAAGCTATTATTTTAAATTTTACACCATAAGTAGTTACTTTAGCAGGTACAACAATATTTATTTCTTTAGTCCAAATACCAGTTAGGAAATAAGATATTATTTTGTTTTCTTTTACTTGAATTATAAGTTTGAAGTATCCATCTGGGCAAATAGTCATTTCCTCAGGCTTATTAGAAAGGTTTTTTGCTTTAAAATAGAGTGATATAAAATCTTCTAATCCTTCTGAAGGATATAGCTCAGAGTATTGATGATTGTTGTTAGATTCTTTCACTATATAAATTTTGATAAATCTAAAGTAAACTAAAAAATATAAATTGTATAAAATGATCGTTTATGAAAATTGAATACTTTAAGCTAAAAATTATGTTTCTTTATATAATGTGAAAAGTCTAAAAACTAGAAAACCTTGATAATCATAAGATTAACAAGGTTTTAGTTGTAATTGATATTACATTTAGTCGGGGTGGCAGAATTTGAATGTGATTCGTACCGCTCTGTATATCAGTATTTTATTTTACTATTTTTCGAGTAGGACACCTATTAAGACACCTACAACAGCCATTTCAGCTTTCAATATAACAAATGTAAGTAATTGATTATAAAATATATAGATTTAAAGTAGTTTCTGCAAAAGCTATTTAATAAAATATACGTAACTACTTTTTATATACACCACTTTGGAGTTCAAGATCACCAGTTTTCAAATGAGACAGTAAATTCATTAGTTTTGGTTTTGTTGTTTCCCCCATTAAGACATTCAATCCCATTTTAGGAGGACCAAATTCTTTCAATCTGTCTACAAGCGCATCAAAAAAATCAATTCCTGCTTGACTTTGATTAATGGATTGTTCTTTTGTTAATCCTAATTCTTTTAAAATAGTATCCATTTCTTCAGCTTTAAATAAAAAACTAAGACTTGCCGTACTAGCCCAAGGAGTTGGATAATTGATTTCTCCTTTACCTTTTTTTAAAATGTCATAATAAAGGAAATGGCCACCAGTTTTTAATACTCTATTTATTTCTGAATAAAACTTTTTCTTATCTGGTATATTCATTTGAACGTGTTGTGTCCAAACCACATCAAAGGTATTATTATCAAAAGGGAGTTCTGTAGCATTTCCTTGTACAAAAGTAGTTTTGTCATTTAACTTTACAAGTTCTGATAGTTTATTGGCCGTTCTTATAAATTCATTACTTAAATCTATTCCTGTAGTATAACAATTATATTCATCAGCTAGCATTCTACAAGGTCCTCCTAAACCACACCCTACATCTAGCACATTGAGTCCATTTAAGTTAATGCTACTGGCAAGTTCCCTTGAAACAGCTGCTCCACGTACATGAAACTCATCTGTGCCTGCAATATCAGATCTTTTTACATTGTCAAGAGGAATGTTTTGTTCTTTAAGACGATTAATAATATCTTCATAAAGCTTTTCTTTAAGGTAATGGCTTTCTATATTTTGGTTCAAATTTTCCATTCTACTTGAATTTAGTGAATTTCAATTACTGTCTGCAATCATATATGCGTATAAAGGTAATAAGATTACATGAATATTATTTTTCTGTGAAAACTACTCTTTAATCAGAAAGTCAAAATCTAAATTTTCTTAACGGTAGTATCGGCAAATTCTTCTTTAGCCTTTGCTCGATAATTCTTAAAAATTCAAATTTTGACTCGGCATTTTAAGGGGTTTATAATAGATGAAGCCTTTTGTTGTTTTTCGGGGCATCGAAAAACAGGCATAGCATAAACACTTCTAATTTAAACACATCCATTACACTCGCTTAACTCCCTGTATGCTCCTTTCATAAATGCGTTTAAAAGAATTGCTAATCCCATTATGGAACTTATCAAGACTATACAAGTTTTAGAAAAAAATAAGGTTTCTACTTCCTTGAAAATCTAAAGATTTTACTACGTCGAAAACACTCCTGATTTGTTCCCTAAAAGCCTTGACAAAACCCACTTCATCTATTGTGCAAAGCACGAAAGAAATCATACAAACACCCCTTAAAATTTAATTCAGTTTAAACCAAAAAGGGAAATATTAATCTAAAATTTTTAAACCATGAGTACATTAAAAAACAAAGTGCTGTTAATCGGAAACGTTGGACAAGAACCAACAATTACAACACTTGAAAGCGGTAAAAAAGTAGCACGCTTGTCATTAGCCACCAATGAGAACTACAAAAACTCTAAAGGCGAAAAGCAAACAGACACTAATTGGCATACGGCTATCGCTTGGGGTAAAACTGCCGACATCATTGAAAAGTATGTAACCAAAGGCAAAGAAATTGCTATTGAAGGAAAATTAAGCACACATTCTTACGATGATAAAGAGGGAACTAAACGCTATGTAACCGAAGTAGTGATAAATGAAATCCTTTTAATGGGAAGTAATAAGTAAAAAAGAAAGAGGGTAAGATTTTTGAAGAGATTGCCCTCTTTTTCATTATCCATCTTAAATAGAAAAACAATGAAGAACAAAGTTAACGAAATAAAAGTCAGCTACAAAGAGAAAGCAAATGCTTGTGCATCCATAGCAATATCTAGTTCATTAGATGCAGGTAAATTACTTTTTGAAAACTGGAATAAAAAAACGATAGAATTACACGAAACCTTTAAAGTATTGCTTTTAAATAATTCCAATAAAGTAAAAGGAATTTATGAGGTTTCTAGTGGAGGAATTACAGGCACATTGGTTGATTTACGCATCCTATTTGCGGTGGTGTTAAAATCACTTTCGGTAGGTGTCATTCTAGTACATAATCATCCGAGTGGTAAATTAATTCCAAGTGAGGCAGATAAAAGTCTAACTAGGAAAATTAAAAAAGCATCTGCATTTTTTGATGTCAAAGTATTAGACCATTTGATAATTACACCTAATGGCGAGTATTACAGTTTTGCAGATAACGGAATATTATAATTTGAAATTTTGAATTATGGTATATCTAAATTATAGCAATCTCGATGCAGAAACACAGAACGATTTACTTTCAGTCTCTAAAGAAGATATAGAAAGTAAGTTTGGAGGCGAACTTAAAGCCTACGCCAAAGAACATTATTTAGATTATGATGTTTTATTAGACGAAGAAGCGACACGGAATTTATACAACTATCAATATGTGTTTAATATCTAATTTCACAAAGTATAACCATAAAGACCTTTGAATTTTTTTCAAGGGTCTTTTACATGGTAACAACTTCAAATCTGACGTTCTCTTTACCAACTTTTTGTGAAATCATAGTATTTACTACCAAAACAAACCTTTTAATACTATTCTGCGTTTCAGTTTTACAACTCAAATAAATACATTTATAAAACCTGTTATTTAGGGAAAGAGCAACTGATTTTTTAATCAGGTTGTTTGGAATTTTGTCATGCTAAAGCATGACGAAATGGAGAAGCAAGAGGGTAACACGCAGAACGGTGTTACTTATTTGATTTGTTAGCGCAATCTCTTTAAAAACAGGTGATTGAGGTTTTTTTTAAAAAGAAGTGTTTTTGGTTTTTTAGTAAAAAATGCCGTGAACCCAGTAAAACCAATGAATTTTTTTACTAAAAAATGGATGAAGGATACGAAAAAGAGAAATTTGAAACATTTAAACTAAAGGCATCTGTAGCAATGAAGTTTAGAAAGTTTTGCAAGAAATTTTCCAAATCGCAATCGATGACATTACTTTCAATGATGGATTTTTTTGAAATCAATGAGGTATCGCCAAACGAGCGTTTGGGCGAAACGTTTTCCAGTTTAAAGCATCAAATACAAAAGCGATTTAATGCAGTTATTGCTATCATTCGTGACATCGAAAAGAGTCAAATCAAACCCACTACAGCAATGTTGCAACAATTATTTGAACAAGCTTCTACAGATGTAGAAGAAAAGGAATTCGATTTTGGTACACCCGAACTCATTTCAGAAAATGAAGAACTCATCTATTATCGAGAAAATTATTTCAAAATTCAGGAGCAATTCAATACAACGCACAACCATTTTGAGGAATTAATGGACAAGATAAAATATGTAAAAGGAAGTTTAGGAAGTAACTACTTCAAGTTAGAAATAACAAGAGAAGAATACGGAAACTTAAAACAAAAATTAAATAATGTACGTAACTATAACAGCACAACAAACAGGTGAGAATTTTGCCCAAAGTTCGGTTGACTTTGTGAATTATCTCGAAAAGGAAAATGAGGGTAAAACCATTGAAGAACAAGAGCATTTCTTTAACCAATATAGTGAAGAAATTTATGCTGAAGAAGTTATTCGTGAGATTGATGGCAACAAAGCAAAGCTTAAAAGAGATGAGCCAAAATTCTATTCCATTACGGTAAATCCAAGCTCAAGAGAACTAAAGCATTTACAAAACAGTTCTGAAGATTTAAAAGCCTATACCAAAGAACTGATGAAAGAATATGCGAAGAACTTTAACCGAGAAATAAACGGACGCCCTGTAAATGTAGATGATATAAAATACTATGCTAAAATTGAACACAAACGTACCTATAAAGGAACGGATAAGGCTATTATCGAAAATCAATCGTATGCAACTAAAATTCTTGAACTGAAAAAAGATATCCGAAAAATTGAAGAAGGAAACTTGCAAGGAAATAAGAAAGCGCTGCAAAAGAAAATCGCCAAACTTGAACAAAAAGCACTGCATAAAATCAAAGGAAAACGTATTGTAAGAGGCATGCAAAAGGAAGGTTTTCAAACTCACATTCATATTATTGTAAGCCGAAAAGATATGAGTAACAAATACAGTTTGTCACCAGGAAGTAAATACACAGCTTCCAATACTAAAATGCACGGTAAAGCTGTAAAGCGAGGCTTTAATCGAAACAATTTTTTTAAGAAAGCCGAAGAAGTTTTTGACAAGCAATTCAAGTATAAGCGTAATTATGTAGAAACCTATAAAGCACGAAAAGCATTTATTAAAAACCCTAAAAGATATTTTGCTAGTATTATGGGATTGCCAACCAATCAAAAAGTTGTGGCGTTTAAGTTGTTGGGTAAATCTGGAGTAAAAATTCCATTGATGAATATTCCAACCAATAAAGCACAATTAGCCTATAAACTTTTCAAGAAATTAAAACAAACCATTGATAGAGGTATTCAATCAAGTTCTATTGGTGTATGAGTTGGACGATGGCTCATATCATTTTATATGTTGTAATTCCTGTCTTGGTGCTAGGAATGATAATCTCTGTGTATTTATTTTCAGATGAAAAATCAAAGGAGATTAAAAAGTACCAGGTTCACTTTAAATTGAAATTAGGAAGACTTAAGATTGACAATATTAAACGCGGCGTTTCCATAATCGGTTCTGCAGGTAGTGGAAAAACGGAAAGCGTTGTTTATAATTTATTACAGCACTTTGCCAAATACAACTTCTGCGGAATTATTCACGACTATAAAGATTTTGAATTGACCGAAATCGCCTATCCTCTTTTTAAGGACAACGATGTTAATTTCTATACTATTTCATTCGATAAGATTCATCAAAAAGTGAATCCTATTGCACCAAGATATTTACCTAACGAAGAAAGTGTGAATGAAGTTTCCAAAGTCTTAATTGAAAATCTACTAGAACAAAACTTATCAGAAGCCGCTGGTAGTTCAAAGTTTTTTGCTGATGCCGTTGAGGGTTTGTTAAGCGGTTTGATTTGGAAATTAAAGACATCCTATCCAGAGAAATGTACATTACCACATTTAATAGCATTGTATCAAACGATGACTACTAAAAAATTAGTTGCTTTTCTAAAATCAGACTTTACATCCAGAGCTATGGCAAGTGCTTTTATTAACGGTATAGAATCTGAAAAACAAACCGCAGGTGTAAAAAGCACCTTGGCCAATGCCTTTAAAAAGATAAGCTCTCAAAAAATATTTATGGTTCTGTCAGCTGATGAAGTGCCTTTGGACATCAATAGTCCAAATAATAAAGCTGTCATTTCAATTGTAAACAACCCTCGATATGAATCTGTTTACTCACCTATTATAGCAACTATAATACATACGGTGATTAAACAGATGAGCGTACGTAACCGAGAATCATCATTCGTCTTGATGGAAGAAGCACCAACTATTAAGTTACTCAATATGCATCGTATTCCAGCAACATTGAGAAGTTATGATATTGCCACTATTTATGTAATGCAGGACAAAATTCAGAACGATATGCTATATGGTGATAAAGCAAGTAAAGCCATATTAAGTAATTTATCGTATCAGTTTTTCGGCAAAGTAAATGATCCCGATACAGCCAAGTATTACGAACGGTTCTTTGAAATTATTAAGAATTCAACTAGAAGTGTTAGTAAAGGAACTGGACTTTCTTGGGATGCGAGAATTACAAAAGGCGAAAAAGAAATTCCAAAACGCAGAGCAGAAATCTTTTTCAAATTAACACAAGGTGAGTTTATTGCTTTTGCAGATGGGAGGGACAAAAGAATTCAATTAAAATTACAAGTTATTCTGAGGGAACTTCATAAACCAAAAATCCAATATTCAAATAAACTAACTCAGTTGAATTTTAAGACAATCTATAGAGAAATTAGTTATATCGATAATAAATAATATCTCCGTTTGTATAAGTCTCCTAATACTATTAGTTTTCAGAAACAAATAAAAGAAGAAGATATTTAGTCATAAACACAAAACTCTTTGAGAGCTAATAAAAATTACTTCCGGGCAGAAACTATTTTAAAAAAAAGTAAATTGCGCACATGTTAGAAGTTGAGGATATAATAAATATATTAACATTGGGTGGAGCTTTTATGCTTGGCTTACTCTTTTTTACAGTAAGCTCAAGTAATAAAGGAAATATATTTCTAGGACTATTTTTATGGAATATAACTTACATGCTATTAAAGGGTGTGTTGGAAGATCTTCATGAAATTAACTTACAGTTTAATGGGTTATTATTTATTCTTGTTTTTCTATTTTTGTATCTAATAACAACAATTAATAGACCTTTCAAAAAATGGTATTTATTGTTGTTCATTCCTGGTATTATTCATAATTCTGCAAATTTTACACCTAGTATAAGTGAAAATGATTTTTTTCAATTTATAGATTTATTAGATCTTTTTTATGTTTTTGAACTTGTCCTGATCATATACTTTTTCAGAATTTTAAAGAAACATAGAATTAAGTTGAATAATTATTATTCAAATATGGAACTTAAAACACTTTCTTGGTTAAAGGTTCTTGTTTTTTTGGTTTTATTACTACATTTTTCTTGGACTATTGAGGGGATTATTCCAGAAGAGAATGAAATTTTAGAAACGATTTCTAATAGTATTCCTGCATTAATAATGTTCGGTATGGTTTATTGGATAGGGTTTAATGGATTTTCTCAATCAGAAATATTTAAAGATGGTTTCTTTTCCAATGTGAATACTGAAGATAAAAAAGAGTTAAACACAGCTAATTTAGATATCACAATAGCAAAATTTGAATTATTAAAAGAAAAAATCATTATCCAAAGACTTTATGCAAAACATAATCTTTCTTTAAGAGATTTAGCTTTTAGTGTTAATATGAAAGAAAAAGAGATTTCTTCACTTATAAAATTACATACTGGAACCACATTTTATCACTTTATAAATGGTTTTCGTATTGAAGAATTTAAAAGAAGTCTGAATTCTTCCAAATCTGCACAATTATCAATTTTTGGGCTTGCTCAAGAAGTTGGTTTTGCTTCTAAGTCAACTTTTTACAATGCATTTAATACCGTTGAAGGGATGACCCCAAAACAGTACCAATCAACACTAAAAGAGTTCGATTAACGGCAAACGGACTCCTTCTAACATTTTTTAAGAATATAAATATAGATCATTACGTTCTTTTGCAAAAAAACAAAAGTAAATGAATGTAAGATGCTCTCTTTTTATCACTCATTGCTTTTTTATTTCCGTTAGGAAATGCACAAAAAGTGAACCTATTATATGGTGAGTATTTTTTATTGTTAATTTTTTTACTAAAAAAAATAGACTTTCATTAATTCATTTTGTTTTAAAACAACTTAATTTTTTTGCACAAAGCAATAGAGTTTAATTAAAATATAGTAAAAGGTTTGATGAATTTATTTTAAAGTAAGGTGATTTAAAAGGTAAATAAATATGCAAAAAAATGAATCAACAGATAAAAAATGGTGAAGAATAGTAAACTAGAAATCAAAGTAAATGATAAATTTAAGAATATAAGATTAAGGTTATTTTTACCTCCTGTTTCTTTATTGTTTATTATTACTTTTATTCTTTTAAAAGAAAGTTCTTTTTCTATCGAAGGATATGTGAAAATACAAAAAAATATATTCTTCTATCTAAATAGTGAACTATCTGAGTTGCCAATTTTACAGTTCAACTTGACTCAATTAGGAGATGCGCTAATATCTTTATCATTATTAAGTGTTTTTATTGTTTATACGCCAAAGCTTTGGGGCGCTTTATTAACGTCCTCTATAATTTCACTTATAGTATCATTTTTATTGAAAAAAATATTTGCTGTTCCAAGACCTTCAGGAATGTTTGATACCAATAACTTCGTAGTTATAGGTAAAACACTTTCTGGTTCTACAAGTTTACCATCAGGACATAGCATAACTGTTTTTATAGTAGTTACAATATTATTGTTTGCTTTTATGCCAAAAGGACTTGTACCTAAAATAATATGTTTTGTTTGTTTTCTTACACTAGGCGCTGTTATTGCTTTTTCTAGGGTTGGAGTAGGAGCACATTACCCACTTGATGTTGTAATTGGGAGTATTATTGGTTACATAGTTGCATTAATTGGTATTATTATAAATAATAAGGTTAATTGGTGGAATTGGATTCAAGATAAAAAATATTACTCTATTTTTATCTTGTCTTTAACAATTTGTGTATTTGCTATTATTAATAAAATATTAATGAATAATTTGTTGATATTCTATTTTCCTTTAGTCTCTATATTCATAACGTTATATTTAATGATAAAAACCTATGTTAAAAAACAATATAAAATTAAGTCATTTTATATTAATAATTAGTTTTGTTAATTTATTTCTATATCACCTGCCTTTATTTCAGTTTACTTTTACTAATATAGATTATAAAAGTTTAAACGGAATAATGATAATCGTTAGTTTAGCAACTTTAACATTATTTTTAAACACATTTGTTTTTTATATAGTGTTTTTTATATCTCGTATACTTGGTAAGATACTAATAATTTTACTTTTTTGTATAAATAGTATTGCGGTATATTTTATAAATACTTACAGTGTTATAATAGATAAAACAATGATTGGTAATGTTCTTAATACTAGATTTGTAGAGTCTAGTAGTTTCTTGTCATTTAACTTAATAGTTTATCTTTTTTTTTTAGGAATAATACCTGGCATATTTATTTTTAAAATTAAAACGATAAAAGTAAATTTTATAGTTTTTTTAAGACAAATTATACTAGTTTTTATTTTCATTGGAATACTTGTTTATGTAAATTCTAGTAATTGGTTATGGATTGATAAACACTCAAAAACATTAGGAGGCTTAGTTATGCCATGGTCTTATATTGCGAATACTTCCAGGCTTTTTTATCATAAAAATCAAGAAAATCAAAAACAAATATTATTACCAAATGCGACTGTAAAAGATAATAAAAAATCTATTGTAGTTCTTGTAATTGGAGAATCAGCAAGGAGCAAAAATTTTTCATTATATGGTTATGAAAAAAAAACAAATCCATTGCTGTCAAAAATTAATAATATTTATAGTTATAAAGCAAACTCAAGTGCAACTTATACTACAGCAGGTGTTAAATCTATATTAGATCATAAAAATACTAATAGTTTATTTGAAATATTGCCAAATTATTTATTTAGAAATGATGTAGGTGTTATATGGAGAACTACTAATTGGGGAGAACCAAAAGTTAATATAAAGGATTATCAAACGAGAGAAGATTTAAAAAATATAAATGGAGAAAAAAAATATAGGGATGAATATGATGAAGTATTGCTTAATGGTTTAAAAGAGCAGATATTAGCTAATAGTAAGAATAAAATTTTAGTGGTTTTACATACCAGCACAAGTCATGGACCTACATATTATAAAAAATACCCGTCAGAGTTTAATGTGTTTACCCCGGTTTGTAAAAGTGTAGAGTTAGGGAAGTGTACAAAGGAAGAGCTTATGAATGCATATGATAATACTATTCTTTATACAGATTATATTCTTGCGAAATTGATTGATGAGTTAAATAAAATTGATGAATATAACAGCACAATGTTTTATGTATCTGATCATGGTGAGTCTCTAGGAGAAAAAAATTTATATATGCATGGAATACCTATAAGTATAGCACCAAAGGAACAGTTAGAAATCCCATTTATAGTTTGGTTATCGGATAATTCCATGAGACTTAAGAATAATGAAATTTTATCACAATATAATGTTTTTCATAGTGTTTTAGATTTTTTAGCGATAGAAAGCCCTATTTATAATGAAAACATGAGTATTTTTAAAAAATAATTATTTTACATATACATTCATAATATTTAGTTGTGTTTTTCATAAGAATTTTACCGAAAACTTTATGGAAAACAAAATATATCTTTAAGAGATTTAACATTTAGTGTTAATCTGAAAGAAAAAGAGATTTCTTCACTGATTAAACTACATTTTATCACTTTAAAAAGAGATTTCTATCGCTAAAGAATTTAAAAAAGTGAGAATTCTTTCAAACCAATACAATTATCAGTTTTTGGGCTTGTTTAAAAAGTTTTTCTCATAAAATGTTTTTTTTCAGTGTGTTAAGTCTATTCTGATGATGGTTCTAAATAGTGCCAATCAACACTAAAAGAGTTCGATTAACGGCAAACGGACTCTCTCTAACACTTCCTTAAGAATAAAAATATAGATAGCTACGTTCTTTTGCAAATACAAAAAATGAACGTATATGAAACACCTTTTTTTATCACTACTAATTTTCTTTTTTATTTCCGTAGGATATGCACAAGTAAAATTTACTATCAGCGGAACACTTAAAGATCAAAGCAATGGAGAAACACTTCTAGGAGCAACAATTTTTTTAAAAGGCACATCAATAGGAACAACTACCAATGAGTATGGTTTTTATTCCTTGACTGCACCCAAAGGAAATTATGTATTAATTGTTTCATATATAGGCTATAAAACAATTGAGAAAGAAATTGAACTTGATCAAAATGTAAAATTTAATAGTGAATTAGATGAAGATACTGGTGAATTAGATGAAGTTATAATTACTGCAGGAGAATTAAAAAAAGTTAATTTAAGAACTCCACAAATGAGTGTTGCAAAGTTATCATCAAAAGCCATTAAAAAAATTCCAACAGTATTTGGAGAAGTAGATCTAATTAAAGCCATACAGTTGCTGCCAGGAGTTACTAATTCTGGTGAAGGAGCATCGGGATTCAATGTCCGTGGTGGGGCTGAGGATCAAAATTTAGTTTTACTAGATGAGGCCGTTATCTATAATTCATCACATTTATTTGGTTTCTTTTCTGTCTTTAATACAGATGCAATTAAAGATATTAAACTTTATAAAGGAGGCATTCCTGCTCGTTTTGGAGGAAGAGCCTCTTCTGTTTTAGATATTCGACAAAAAGATGGTAATAGCAAAGATTTCAAATTTTCGGGTGGTGTTGGGCTTATATCAAGTAGACTAACCGTTGAAGGGCCTACTTTTAAAGATAAAGGATCTTTTTTAGTATCAGGTAGGTCATCTTATGCGCACTTATTTATGAAGTTATCAAGTGAAACCAAAGATAATAGTGTGAAGTTTTATGATTTGAATTTTAAAACTAATTACAAGGTTAATGAAAACAACAAACTGTATTTATCAGGATACTTTGGAAACGATGAGATTAAGTTTGGAAAATCTTTTAATAACTCTTATGGTAATCTTATAGGAAACTTACGTTGGAACCATCTTTTTAGTGATAAGCTATTTTCTAACTTATCATTAATTTATAGTAAATACAATTACAATCTTCAAATAAAAACGCTAGGGCTAGATTGGAAATCGGATATTAAAAATTACAATTTAAAATATGATGTTGGTTATTATTTAAATGATACTTATAAAATCAGTTTTGGTGCTAGTGGTATTTATTACAATTTCAATCCTGGTCAAATAAATCCGTTAAACGCTAGTTCTGGGATCAACAAACGAAAGTTAGATGATAAATTTGGATTGGAAACAGGGATTTATGCTGATTTAGAGCATAAAATTTCTAATAAACTAACAGCACAATATGGTATTCGTTATAGTAATTTTGCACGACTAGGAAAACAAACATTAGATAATTATGCCAATAATTTACCAGTCGTTTATAATTCAAATTTAGGAATTTATGAACGAACCAGTCCTATTACTCAAACAACATATAATAAAGGAAAGATCATAGCGTCTTTTGGGAATTTTGAACCTCGTTTGGCACTTTCTTATCAGCTAAATGAAAAATCATCTATAAAAGTAAGTTATAATAAAATAGCACAATACTTGCACTTAATTTCGAATACCTCATCGGCAACGCCATTAGATGTATGGGCACCGAGTGGAAAATTTATAAAACCACAGATAGCCAATCAATATGCGGTAGGCTATTTTAGAAATTTTAAAGAGAATATGTTTTCTATTGAGGCAGAAGCCTACTATAAAACAATAGATAATCGAATAGATTATATAAATGGCGCAGATTTAATAGCGCAGAATAACATAGAACGAGAAATCTTAATTGGGAAATCTAGATCTTATGGATTGGAATTATTACTTCGTAAAAACAGAGGAAGTTTTACAGGTTGGATTGCTTATACACTTTCTAAAGCCCAACAACAAACACCCGGAGGAGCAGCTGGTGGTTTGGGAATTAATAATGGAAAATGGTACAATACCCCTTATGACAGAACCCATGATATATCTATCACAGGAAATTATGAATTGAATGAAAAATGGAGTTTTGGAACAAACTTTGTTTTTCAAACAGGTCGTCCAGTTACCTACCCAAATGGACAATTTCAGTATAATGATCTTTCAATACCTATCTATTCAAAAAGAAATGCAGATCGTTTGCCCGCCTATCATAGGTTAGACATATCTGCAACACTTACTCCTCGAAAAAACAAAAAGAGGAAATGGAAAAGCGAGTGGGTATTTGGTATCTATAACTTATATGGGCGTAAAAATGCGGCTTCTATTTCATTCGGGCCGAATGAAAACACTAATGTAAATCAAGCAACACGAACTTCTATTTTCGGAATTATGCCAGCAATTACTTATAATTTTAAATTTTAATACAATGAATATTCTATATAAACAAATAAGTGTTTTATTTATCACAACGCTTCTTTTAATCTCTTGTACAGAAAAAATTGATATAGCTGTACCAAATGGCGGAGCAAGATTAGTTATAGATGCATCCATTGGTTGGGTAAAAGGGACTACAGGTAAAAACCAAATCATTAAACTAAGTACTTCAACTGCTTATTTTGATGCAAATCCCAATACACCAGCTACAGGAGCAAAAGTTAAGGTAATAAAAGAAAATGATGGTACTGAATTTGTGTTTCTAGATCAAGGTAATGGAAGTTATATTGCAACTAATTTTATTCCTGAATTGAATCAAACCTATGTATTAGAGATTGTTTATAACAGCAAAACCTACTCGGCAACTGAAACCTTAATTCCGGTAGTAGATATTACAAAAGTTGAACAGACCATAAGTATGGAAGCAAATGAAGAAAATGTAAAAGTTACTATTTATTTCAATGATCCTGCCAATGAAGCAAATTATTATTTGGGAGAATTTGTTCCTTCGTTTAATCCGTCTCTTAATTTACAGCCTTTAGAAGATCGTTTTACAAATGGAAATCAAAATTTCATGGAATTTGAAGATAAAGATTTAATAACAGGAAGTACTCTGGTTATAAGCTTATACGGAGTCTCTAAACAATATTATAATTTTATCAATCTATTATTGCGTCAGTCTGATTCAGGAGGAGGAAGTCCATTCCAAACAACACCCGTACAACTAAAAGGCAACTGTAAAAATTTAGCAGACCCAAATGAAGAGGTGTTAGGGTATTTTAGGTTAGGTCAGGTTGTTCGAACTACATATACCATTAATTAACCTCTCCAAAAAAGTGTTGTAGGCTGTTAGCTAGTTTATTTAGTTGGCAGTCTAACAACCACAAATATTAATTTAAATATATAAACAAATGAAATATTATTTTAAAAAAGTAACCCAACTTATTGTATTGATAGGAATTTTTACTTATCAATCTTGTAGTACTGATGATGGTACTACTACTCCAATTATTACAGACCCGGTTAATACCGAGCTAATTACCAAAAGAAATGAACAGACAGCTAACCATATAGCTGTTTATGGAACTTCTACAGTTAGCCAAGAATCTTATGATAGGGTATATGCAGATATAAAGTCTGTTATGGATAAAATGGATGATGGTATAAGACAAGGTATGTTAAATGCAAATGCAAAAATGTTGGTTGTACAAAATGAAGAAGAGTTAGAAAGCAATATTAATTATTTTATGACCTTTCTACCAACTGAGTCCATATATACCAATAATGGTGGCACAGATGAATCATTACCATCTTCGACAGGTGTAGGGTTATCTAACACAAAGCTTGAATTAATGTATCTCTGTGTATATTATTCTTTATTAACTGAATCTAATTTAACAGCAGAATATGATGAATTAAAAAAGGCTTATGAAGAGGCTGTAAGTGCTAACATCTTTGCACCTGCGGCTGCTTATGTTGATGGCTTTGTTGACGATATTCATCAAAACGCATCAGATAATAATGCCCTAAAATATGGTAGTTATCTGTTTAATCTATATAAACTATACTTTGGCAATGATAGTGGTCAGGCTGGGGAATTCACTATAACAACTAAAGCTCAGCTGCAAGCCCAAAATCCTTTGGGTTACAATTTTATAAGTACTTATTTCAATTTATAAAAAACAAAAATCATGAAAAAAACGTTTTTAAACAGATTGCTAGTATTATCAATAATATTAACCACCGTATCGTGCTCAAATGATGATGGCACTACAACAACAACTGTCGTGCCTGAGGTTACAAATGAAGTTTTAGGAATAGAAGCAGTGCCGTCATCCTTAGGTAGCGAATACACTACAAATTTCGATCGCTATACAAAGGTCGTTACCCCAAATGGCGGCAACATACATATTGTTGCTCAAAATAACTTGACAAATGAACAAATAGTAAGATGTAGAAGTATTTTAGAGCACTATTTGAAGAATTATGAAGGCTCAGTATATGGCAGCGATAAGAGTGCGGTAGCCAATAAAATGGCAGAAAATAATGCTGTATTAACATTGTTGAATGGACAAGATGACGGAACCAACCCTGTTAATGTTAATGGGCAAGCGCTTTTTCAAAATGAAATACAGGTAGAAGGGCATTCATGGTATATAAATCAAGATTACACACATAGAGATGCTGCTTTTGAAGAAATTTTACACTTTGTACACGATAATGGTATTGGTGTAGATGGTCCAAATACACAGCCTGGTGCGGCTCCAGCTTTTCAAGCTGAAATAAGAGCAGCGCAACAAAATGCATTATCAAATCAGATATGGGCTGTCGGAGATTTTGTTGATATAATTGCAGAATGGACACAAGAAAATAGTTTAAGCCAAGAATATTTAGCATCAGTAATTGATTCTTATTACGGGTTGTGGGGCGCTTGGACCGGGAGTAGTACACATGGCATGTGGGGCGGATATGTAGCTAAGGATAGAAACGAAATTGCAAATGAAGATCCTCAAGGAGCGGCATTGATGGATAATAAATTCTTTCATCCATATCTAACTTATAATGCTAGAATTGATACCACATTTGAAGGGATTTTTTCTTTAAAATTTGATCAGAGCATACCATATACTAATCATTCCAGGTATTTAAAGGACATTACTTTATTAGGAGCAAAAAACACCAATGTTAGGGTTAATGAATTGGATAATGATATTACAGGTAATGAAGGCGTCAATACAGTATTGTTTTCAGGAAACAATAGTGAATATACTATTACTACAGCTTCAGGCGTAACTACTGTAACCGATAATACGGCGGATAGAGATGGTGTAAATACCTTGAGAAGTATTGAAAAAGCACAATTTTCAGATCAAATAATAAATTTATAAATGAAATATATGAAGAAGTTCAAATTAATTTTAAGCAGTATACTTTTAACAAGCATAATGTCATGTTCAAGTGATGACAACACAACAACAACACCTGCAACAGGTTCAATAGATCCGGGAAATGACCCTAACTTTATCATAGTTGCGAATTCAGAATCTTCTACTTTACCAACTTTTAACAGGAAAGTGATTGTTTTTGGAGTAGACATTTATGCCGCTTCAGGAGTCGAAGACGCCAAATTATTACATGCGGCGAATATTATGGCGCAATATCTTGATAATGATGAAGATGGTGTGGTAGATAACCAATTGGTTGTTGATAAAATGATAGAAAACAAGGCCCTTCTGTATATGTGGAAAACGGAAAGTGATCATCCTTCTGATGTTCCAGCTGGTAGAGAAGGACAAGATTTGGGCGCTGATGAAACTGTTCCAGCGTGGCATACCAATGGGCACACAGGTAGATTTGATGCGTCATTAGAAGAAGTATGGCATATTATTAACTTTGCTGGACACGCAAAAGCTTACCCAACGGTATTTGGTTTTGGAGCAGGATCAGAATTAGCTAATGCCATGGATATAGCAAGAGGAGGTCACTTTATAACGATACCTAACCCTTACCCGTCTGCTGCCTGGTATACATATGATGATGCAACTTGTGAATATGCAGATTGTATGACAATTGAATATATGTATTGGGCTATGTCTTCAATATTAGGTGCACAAGAAAACAGGTTGAGCGATATAGGTCATGAATGGAAACCGAATACAAATGCCTTAATGCAAACTACAGATGTAGCGATGTATGCATTATTAACAGATCCACAGTATAAGTTTCCAACTGTATTACCAGATGGCACCTATAAACATTAATCATAAAAATGTTGAGGGCTGTTATCAAAAGTATAGATTGATTAATAGCAAAATGATAGCAGCCAATCTCAACCACAAAAAAGGTAGGAATAAAAATAATTATAACTTTTTAGTAATTCTATTTTACTTGAAAATACTGTCGAGTAAACCTGTATATTACTTTAAAAACGAATATATGAGATTTAAAATCATATAAAACACGGGTTGTTTTAATACTAAACTTTTAATAAATGGGAAAAGAAACAATCGGGCAGATTCTAAGATTTTGGATGGGAATTACTGTTTTGGTACTAGCCTTTGCTATTATCTATTTTTCAAATGCGCTTTTAAAAGTAAATAAAAACCTTCCTTCTATAGTCGATCAGGTTACTTTAATCAACAAAAATATTGATACAATAACCAAAAAAAGCATTCCCAATATTTTAAAGACAATTCCAGAAATAACAGCTCAAATAGATAACGTTCAATCAAAAATTCCATTAATCATTAATGAAACTCAAAATATAAGAGAAACAACAGTTCCACAGATTTTAAAGGAAGTTGAAAACGTTAATAAACAAATACCAAGTATTTTAATGCGTATAGATAGTATTAATTCTAAAGTACCTAGTATTACTACATCAATTTCTGAAGTTATCATAACTGCTAATCAAGCATTATCTAGAGTTGATTCCATAAACAAACAGATTCCAGAAATAATGGCCACTATTAAAATCACCAATGATTCAATAAGTAATTATATGGTACAAGCTAAAGTTTTAGTAGAAGAAGCTAATGAAATTGCTAATTCAGCAGGAAGAGATGCTACTAAAGGGTTTTTAACAGGTATTATATCTACGCCTTTTGATATTACCAAAGGTATTGGAGGCTTTATTTTTGGGAGGAACAGTAATGTAAATGATGAAGATATAAAAGTTTTAGATACCGAAATAAAATCTTTTTTAAATAAGAATAGTAACGAAATAGAAACTCTATGGCAAAATTCTAATACGAAAACTTCTGGAAAAATAACTGTATTAAAAACGTTTACCAAAAAAGGAAAAACGATAAAAAAAATGAAGGTTACGATAAAGCAATCTAATAATGACGATAAAGAGAGAAGTGATAATGTATACTTTTTTAGAAAAGAAGATGGAAAATGGAGTTTTTGGAAATAACTTTATGTAGATTACATCTAGATCATTTAAGATAATCAATTATTAATGTATTCCAGTCTAGATGCAATAATATAGAAGATTTATGCGAAACCTATCAGCGGATTCAACAATTACAAGAACTACTATTGGAAAAACTACAAATTAGAGATCTAACATAATTGTTGAGTACTTTATAACTTGCTTTTAGAAGCGATTCATTATTGTTTATAAATAAAAGTTGTATGTTACAACTTTTATTTATATGTTTGTCTCATAAATCTTTATATCGCTAGGTTATAGATATAAAATCGATAAATTATTAGATGTAGATCATTAAAATATTTTTACTCATCACTGTGGAAGATATTGGGGTTTAAAAATAGATCTATTACCTTCTCTTAAAGTAGGTTACCACAGTCAAGCGTTGCTATATGCTTGATTGTTAACGTGCTTAAAACACTTCAACAATTCAAGCTTTAAACCCAACTAAATTATTTGGTTGACTTAATAGATGTTAAATATGAAGTGTTTAAATTTTTTCAATTGCCTACTAGTACCACCTTAAACTTGTTATAAGACTAATTAATATGGAATTAGAGATAAAAAACTAACAACAATTATTTAAAGAAATAAAAATAATGAAAACAATAAAACTACTTTTATTCGTGTTTTTTTTAAGCCTAGTTACACAGCTTTCTTTTGGGCAAGTTAAAAAAATCATAGGAACGGTTATAAATGATGAACAGATATTACCTGGGGTAAATATAATTGTTAAAGGCACCTCTAATGGAGTTCAAACAGATTTAGATGGAAGATACTCAATCGAAGCACAAGTTGGAAGTGTTTTGGTTTTTAGTCATCTAGGAATGAAGTCCTTAGAGGTTGTTGTGTCTGGCCAAACAGTAATAAATGTTACTTTAGAAAGTGATAACAATACACTAGATGAGGTTGTTGTAGTTGCTTATGGTACACAATCAAAAAAGAAACTTCTACAAAGTATATCAGTGATTGGACAAAAGGAACTTGAAGATTTGAGAGTTATATCTCCTCAAGAAATGCTTCAAGGTCAAGCGTCAGGCGTACAAGTAATTAATTCTTCAGGAGTTTTAGGAGCTTCAACAGCTATTAGAATTAGAGGTACTGCCTCAATTTCTTCCGGAGGACAACCGTTAATTGTAATAGATGGTGTTCCTGTAAATGATGGAGTTACAGTAGATGGTGGTGGTGCTAATCCGTTGCCTCTAAATCCTTTATCGGACATTGATCCAAGTACTATTGAATCTTTCTCTGTATTAAAAGACGCTGCTGCAGCTGCTATTTATGGTTCAAGAGGATCAAATGGTGTTGTTTTAATTACTACTAAAAAAGGCAAAAAAAATCAAAATACTAGAGTTAATATTAATACTTCAACATCTTGGTCAAAATTAACAGATATTCACGATGTGATGAATGGCACTCAGTTTAATGCATTTAGGTCAGAATTTGCAAGTGCAATTTATCCTTTTCCAACACCACCAGAATTTTTTGATGAAAGAGAAGAGTTTGATTGGATTGATGGCGTAACTAGAACAGGTTTTTCAAAAGATTTAAGTTTTGATGTTTCTGGAGGAAATGAGAGAACCACCTATTTTCTTGGTGGGAGCTATAAAGATGAAGAGGGGTTTATTATCGGAAATAGTTTAAGAAGATATGGTATACGCTTAAATTTAACTCATGATGTGAATGATTGGTTACATGTAGGCGCAAATATAGGGCTTACAGATACGTATACAGATCTTGTACCTACTGGATTAGCGAGCGGAGTCCCAATAACAATTGCTCAATTATATCCACCTCATGAGCTGCCAAGAGATACAGATGGTAATTTTTTGCCGAAAAATCCTGCACTAGGTAATGTGATTGCTACTGAGGCTTTAAATAAAAATGACTTACTTAACTATAGAACTCTTGGAAATATTTTTGCAGAAATTGATTTACTTAAAAGCATTAAATACAAAACTGATTTTGGTGTTGATATAGGAAAAATAGAAGTGTTAAATAGAGTTGCCGAATTTAATAGTGTTGGGATTAGAGGGTTTGCATCTAATTCGATAGACCAACAAAAAAGATTTACGTTTACTAATACTTTAAACTACAATAGAACTTTTAACAATGTGCATAGTGTAAATGCTACTATTGGGATGTCTTTTGAGAATTTTGAAATAAAATCACTAGGTGTTTCGGGAAGCGATTTTTTAAGCGATGATCTTATCAACGTAGGGTCTTCTGAAGTTTCAACTAGAAATGGAGCCAATAGTAGAAGTGAAAGTAATTTAGTTGGTTTATTTGCTAGAGCAGGATATAATTATATGGGGAAGTATATTTTTGAAGGTTCAATACGAAGAGATGGATCTTCTAAATTTGGAAAAAATAATAGGTATGGTAATTTTTGGGCTATAGCAGGAGGATGGATTATATCAGAGGAAGATTTTATGCAAAACTTAAATTGGGTAAATTTTTTAAAGTTAAAAGTAAATTATGGTACGTCTGGTAATGATCGAATAGGTAATTTTAGTTTTTTAGCTGGTTTTGGAACAACTGGTTATAATGGAGCGCAGGGTGTATCTCAATTAAGTGCGGCTAATCCAGATTTAAAATGGGAAAAATCAAATTCGTTTGATGCAGGTTTAGAATTTCGATTATTTAATAGATTAAACTTGAATCTAGATTACTATGTTAAGAGAACAGAAGATTTGATCTTAAATCAACCTATCCCGTTTACTAATGGAGGCATAGGAAGTATTCTTAAGAATGTTGGAAATATGGAAAATAGAGGTGTGGATTTAGATATTAGCGTAGATGTTTTTAAAAATGTAGATTTTACTTGGAGATCATCTTTAAATCTTGGCTTTAATAAAAACGAAGTTTTATCACTTCCAGGTGCATCAAAAGATGATCAAGGCAGAGAGTTTATAGGTACAGGTATATCTCGTATAATACAAGGGTTATCTGTTAATACTATTGTTCTACCAAGATATGTTGGAGTAAATTCTGAAACAGGACATGCAGAATGGTTGGATGCAAATGATAACCCTACAACCAATTACGATCAGGCAAATAGAGTAGTTGTTGGAAATGGAGATCCTGATTTTACAGGTGGTTTTACAAATAATTTTCGGTATAAAAATTTCAATCTTAATTTTCTATTTAATTTTAGTGTAGGTAATGATATTTATCTTGACAACATGGGGTTTTTAGATAACGCCGCTGTGTTTTTCGCTAACCAAAGAACTGCTGTGTTAAATATTTGGAGGCAACCAGGAGATGTTAATGCACATGTGCCATCAGCAACAAGCCCAACTTTTTATAATTATACCAATCAGTCAACTCGTTATTTAAAAGATGGTAGCTACGCTCGTTTAAAAAATATAACACTTAGTTATAATTTGCCAAAGAAAATTTCAAATGAAATAGGGTTTACTAAAGTTAAACTATACACATCTGCAAGAAATGTATTAACTATAAAGTCTGATGAATTAAAAGGAATTGATCCAGAACTTACGACGGCAATAGGGAATACAGGTGTAGGAGTGCTTGGTTATTCTCCACCTCAATCTAAATCTTATACATTAGGTATAACATTAACTTTTTAAAACTATAAACATGAAAAATATACTTAAATTATTTTCAATTTTTCTCGTGTTCTCATTTTTATCTTGTGATAGTAAATTAGAATTAACACCAGAAGATCAATCTACACTATCTATTACGTTCTCGAATGCGAGAACAACAGAAGGAGCGCTAAATGGGATATATGATTTATTACAAGGATATAATGTTTTAAATGGTGGATTGCAAATGATGGGAGAATGGCAAGCAGATAATAATGACTTTGTAGGTACTTTTGTAGGGTTTACTCAAGTTTATAACTATAGCATCCCTACTAATCATGATGAAACATTGGGGGTTTGGCAAAGCCATTATGCTGCTATTGGTGCTGCAAACCTTGTCATAAAATTTACACCTTTAGTAAATGATGTAAATTTTAGTGATACGGCTAAAGATAATTTTGTAGCTCAAGCTAAATTTTTAAGAGCTTTAATGTACTTTAATTTAGCTAACTGGTATTCGCAACCATTACAAATGCCTGGTAGAAGTACTGGAGCGGTTCCTTTAGTTTTGGAACCGTTTGAAGGAGAAGTGAATTTTCCATCAAGAAACACTTTAAATGAAGTTTACACACAAATAGAAACAGATTTGCTTGAAGCTTTACCTGATTTAAACAATTTTGACAACTCTAGAGCTACAAGAGGTGCCTGCTTAGCATTTTTAGCACGGTTATATTTATATCAAGATAGGAACGCTGAAGCAGCAGATTTTGCCAATCAGGCTATAAATGATATAGATTTTGCTTTGGCTCCAAATTACGATTTTTATAACACGACTAGTCCTGAACATTTTTTTACATTAGTAAATACAACTTCTGATGGCAGTAATATACAAGCTAGTTATGAAGATTTAAATACCCCAATAAACCCAGATCCTAATGGTATACGAGGTATAGGAAGGGGGGATACTCCTATTAGTCAAAATTTAATTGACGCTTATAATCAGGAACCAGACGATTTAAGGTTCTCTTCTTTAACCCAACAAGGAGCTACTTTTGGCGGTATATTTAGAACATTTACAAATAAATTTTCAAGAACAACAACACAAAGTGATAATGCACCGGTATTTAGAGTTACTGAAATGTATTTAACAAGAGCTGAAGCTAATTTTAAGGAGGGAATCTCTATTGGAGCAAATCCTGTTGATGATATAAATACATTGAGAAATCGAGCTGGGCTAGTAAGTTTACCTGTGATCACGTTAGATGTAATATTGAATGAACGTAGAAAAGAGTTAGCTTTTGAAGGTCACAGGCGTATGGATTTATTAAGGAATAATATGGCTTTAAGAAGACCAGGGATGCCTAATGAAACTGAATCTCAACCAACATCAACAAATAAGGTGATTTTTCCAATTCCTGAAAGAGAAATTGAATTGAATACAAATTTGGCACCAAATAACCCTCCATATTTGTAGTAAGGCCTCAATATTCCATATTTCTGTTTTGAATTAGATTTTTAAAACCTAATATTAATTAAAAATATCAGAAATAAGGATGTTATACCAAACAATTTTGAGATTTGAGTTAGTTATAAAGGCCTGTAGACATATTATGTTTATGGGTCTTTTTTCATACAAAACCAAATTAGGATATTTCTGTTTTTGCCATTTTTGTATTAAATAAATAATAATTGAAGTTATTTTCTAAATAACTCTCTAGATTTCTTTATTGTTTTAAAATTAGAATGTGCCCAATCAGCTATATTGAGTACATGAGGTACTAAACTTTCCCCCATAGTTGTGAGATTATACTCCACTCTTGGTGGAATTTCTAGATAACTATTTCTAGTAACCAAACCATCAGCTTCAAGAATTCTAAGCGTTTTAGCCAGCATTTTAGAAGATATACCGTCAATACATTTTGATAATTCGCCAAATCGCATTTTATCAACTTTGTTTAATTCGTAAATAATTAATGTCGACCATTTGTCCCCAAATCGATCCAATACATAGCGGACAGGACATTGATCATCTGAAATTATTTCTTCATTATTTTTTTTCATAATTAACTGTAAATCAGTTTTAATTACCTCTAGGTTAGTATCTGTCTTAAAGGTAACTTGTTGTTTTTTAATGGATTACTCTTTACCTTTGCTTGCAAATATAAAGTAAGTAACTAAAAGTAACTATTAAAACAAGATATTATGAAAATCGTAACAAAGATTACTCGAATATTTCTCGGAATATTTCTTTTATTTTTTGGATTAAATGGATTTTTCCATTTTTTACCACAACCAGAAATGTCTGCAGAGGCAGGAACTTTTTTAGAAGCCTTAGCCAGTTCGGGATATATATTCCCAATAGTAGGGCTATTAGAAGTTGTTGTGGGTCTATTATTAATAGTAAACAAATTTACGGCATTAGCATTAGTAGTAATCTTTCCAATACTAATAAATGCGTTTTTATTTCATGTGTTTTTAGACATTCCAGGGATTGGAGGTGCTTTAATTGCTTTGTCATTAAACCTTTTCTTATTAATAGGTTATAAAGAAAATTATAAAGAGATATTTAGAACAGACAGTCTTTAAGTAATTTATTAAGATTTAATTAGCTTGCAATTGTACTTTACTAGTTGCAAGTTTATTTATTTAGATTAATGTAATGAAAAAAATAATTTATATAATGGATCCCCATTGTGGATGGTGTTATGGTAATAGTGATAATATGGATAAACTTTCAAAAGAGTTTAAAAATAGTATTGAAATAGAAATATTAGTGGGCGGTATGTGGTTGGGTAGCAATGCCCCTAAAGGAGGAATACATTTAAGCCAATTTATAAGTGAACATTCCCCAAGAATGGAACAAGTAACAGGAGCAGATGTGGGTACTAGTTTTTTTAAACTTACAAAAGACAAAACATATACTTTTAGTAGTTTAGAGCCTAGTTGTGCTATTGTTTTAGTTAAAAAAATGTATTCTGAAAAGGTAATGAATTTCGCCAAAGAAGTTCAGAAAGCCATTTTTATTGAAGGCAAACGATTAGACAAAATAGAGGCTTATTTGGAGATATTAAAGCAAATGGATATTGAAACTACGTATTTTGAAAAATACTGGATGACGGAAATCAATATTTCAAATACAAAAAGCGAATTTGTAAGGGCAAAAAATATAGCGACAGGCTACCCGTCTCTTTTCTTGCAGAGTGATTCTAAATTTGATCTAATTGCCTCCGGTTTTTTTAACGCCGAAGTTGCCGTACAAAAAATAAAAGCTGTTATAAGATAATTCTTAATAGACCATAAGTTTTGATTAATATCCCAAATATCAAAAATATTTTAGTTGCTAGTTACAACTAATGTTGTATATTTGCATTGAAAGAAATTTGTAACAAATTATGTTACTTGCTTATTTTCTATCTTAAGGAAGAACATTGGGAAAATAAGTTTTATCTCTTACGGAAAATCTCCGTATACCTTAATTAGTGAAAACTAATGGGTGTACGGAGATTTTTTATCCGTAGATAATTAGAAACTCAATTATAACAACTTTATTGAATCATAAAAAAATGAAAATATCTAAACTATCTCAAGGACTTAAAGGATCTCAAATAATAAATATTGCAGGAGAGGTTAGCAAGCTAAAGGAATCTGGAACTAAGGTTTATAACCAGACCATAGGAGATTTCGACCCAGAGATATTCCAAATTCCAGAAAGATTAAAAGAATTAATTGTTAATTTTTATGAGAAAAATCAAACCAATTACCCTCAGGCGAACGGAATGGAAACATTGAGAAAGAGTGTCTCAAATTATTTAAATACTAGGTTAAACCTGGACTATTCTCAAGAAGAAATACTAATATCTGGAGGAGCAAGACCCTTAATTTATGCTATATACCAAACAGTATTAGATATAGATGATACGGTTTTATTTCCAGTTCCTTCATGGAACAATGATGCCTATACATATTTGTCGAGAAATAAAGCTATAATTATTCAAACCAAACCAGAAAACAAGTTCATGCCAACGGTAGAAGAAATTCAACCATATATTAAAGATGTAAATTTGATTTCATTATGCTCACCCTTAAATCCAACAGGAACAACTTTTGATAAAGAAACGTTATTAGAAATTTCTGAAATGATTGTTCTTGAAAACAAGGAGAGACTTCAACAAGGAAGAAAGCCAATATACTTACTTTATGATCAGATTTATTGGCAATTAACTTATGATGAAATTCAGCATTTTAATCCTGTCTCTCTTGTACCAGAAATAAAAGACTTTACGATTTTTGTAGACGGAATTTCAAAAGCGTTTGCCTCAACAGGAGTGAGAGTTGGTTGGGCTTTTGGGCCTCAAATAATTATAGATAAAATGAAAGCATTATTGTCTCATATTGGAGCTTGGGCACCCAAAGCAGAACAATTAGCTACGGCTTCCTACTTAAGTGAAGCTATACATGTGAATAATTATCTTGAAGAAATTAAAAACGAATTGAAAGAAAGGTTAAATCAATTTTATAATGGATTTAAAGTGCTAAAGTCTAAAGGTTTCCTTGTAGATGCAATAAAACCAGAAGCAGCATTATATTTAACAATTCAATTTGATTTAATCGATAAAATTACACCTAGTCAGCAAAAGTTAAAAACAACTAAAGAGATAACATCTTACCTTCTTAGCGAGGCAAAACTAGCCATTGTACCCTTTTATGCTTTTGGAGCTTCTGACGGATCAAATTGGTTTAGATTATCAGTTGGAACATCGAAAAAGGAAGAGGTTTCTACAATATTTATATTACTCGAAAAAGCATTATTAAAGCTTAAGTAATATTTAGAGTAGATTAAAACTCATCATTACCTGAGATTTTGAGGTTTTAACACCATTAAACTAAGTGATTTTATTGAAGAATTAAATCTTAAAAAATAGTTAAAAACATATTTTAGTTGCTTGTTACAACTATTTGTTGTATATTTGTGTCTGAGGAAATGAAGTAATATAAACATTGCTCACTTGTTTTCTATCTTAAGGAAGAACATTGGGAAAATAAGTCGATTTCTTACGGAAAATCTCCGTATACCTTAATCAACAAAAGTTGGTTTGGTGTACGGAGATTTTTTTTGCGCTAATTTTAAAAATACAAGAATGAAAAAAGTAATTATTACATTATTAGCAATTCTTTTAATTGGAGTTATTATTATTATATTTTTCCCACAAGTACTATTTGGTTCAGCTCTGGGGCAGAAAGTAATGCTAACAGTTTCTGGAGACCAAGTTGCTGAATTCTATTTTAAAGAAAATCAACCTAAAAAAGACACCTTATACATGAAAGGGGTCATCTACTCAAACACATTAATAGATATTAAAGAAGTATTAGATAAAAACCCTGAAGTTACAACGTTGGTAATGGAAGAAGTTGCAGGATCTATTGATGATGAGGTAAATTTAGTAGCATCACAAGAAATTAGAAAGCGTAATATCAATACCTATTTACCAAAAAATGGGATGGTTGCCTCTGGAGGAACAGATATGTTCTTAGCTGGAAAAGAAAGAGCAGTACACCCAACAGCAAAATTAGGCGTACATTCTTGGTCTGGTGGCGATAAAGCTGCATTAGAATACCCAAGAGAAGATGAAGCGCATAAAAAATATTTAGATTACTATATAAATATGCAAATTCCAACAGACTTTTATTGGTATACTTTAGAAGCAGCACCAGCTGATGAAATGCATTGGATGACTGTAGATGAAATTAAAAAATACCACGTAACTACCACAATACAATCATCTGAATTGTTAGAAATTCAAAAAGAATTATCTTCTAATGCATTTAAAGGAAGAGGCAATGGGTATAACGAAAAAACACAAAATCTAATTAGATCTTACTTTACTACAATTGGTTTAGAAACATTTAATAGTAGTTACAATTCAGTCTTTATTTTTAAAGACAGAGATTCTAAAAAAGAAAGACAAGGCACTAATCTTATAGGTTATGTTAAAGGAAAAACATATCCTAATAAATACATTGTTATTGGTGCTCATTACGATCATTTAGGTGTTGTAGATGGTGTTGTGTTTAATGGCGCAGACGATAATGCATCTGGCACTTCGGCTTTACTTGTTTTAGCGAAGCACTTTAAACAGAATCAACCCGAACATTCTATTATTTTCGCAGCTTTTGATGCTGAAGAAATGGGCTTGCATGGTTCTAAACATTTTGTTGACCACCCTCCAGTGCCGTTAACAGATATAAAAATAGATTTTAATTTTGACATGATAAGTCGTAACTCTAAAAACGAAATATATGTAGTTGGTACGTTTCCATATCCGCAATTTAAACCGCTTATTGAAAAAGTGGCAAAAGAAAGCCCTTTATTAGTTTCTTATGGGCATGATGACCCTAAAGATAAAACAAAAGATTATTGGATGTTTTCTTCGGACAATGGTCCATTTCACAAAAAAGGAATTCCAAATATTACGTTTAGCGAAGAAGATCATCCAGATTACCATAAAGCAACAGATGATTTTGAAAATATAAATCCAATATTTTATGAAAATGTGGTAAAATTAATTCAAAACAGTATTGAACTCATAGATGAAAATTTTCCTAATAAATAAAAATGAAATCTGAAAAAACAAATTTTTTCCTTTATACAGGTATAACACTGATTCTAATTGGAATTGTACTTTTTTTATGGAACCCATTTATTCTTTTTGTTACTGATATACCAATATGGGCTGTACTCGTTGGTGTCATTTTAATTATTATTAGTAAACTTTTACCAAAAAGATAATTAGTTTATTTAAACAAAAAACAAAAACATAACTGCCTGATGAAGCAATTAATAAGGGTAAGTTGTTAAATTAAAATTTTTAAACAATGAAAAAAAAGATATTAATAGGTTTAGGAATACTTATGGTGATATGTGTTCTAGTATACCAAATACCAATGGTAAAAATGGTAACAAATGTAGTTTATGGTGTTGTATTTCCTTCAGAAGAAGCAAAAGTTGTAAATAATAACATTTCAAAAATAAGAGATCAATTTTTAATGACTGTTGAAAAGGAAGGTTATAAAAATCCATATACCCCACAAGTTATAGTTGCATTTACACCAGTATTAATGGCTTTTAATGGAAACCACGAATCAGGATTATTAGTTGCTCCTGTATGGGAAGATACACCCGATGAAATGAAAACAATGATGAACTCCTGGATGGAACAAACAAAAAGTCATTTTACAGGAGAAGAGTTTTTTAAGAAAAATTTCAACTGGTTTTTAGTACCACACGAATTAGGGCATTTTGTTCAAACCACTCAAGAAGTTGGTGCTATCGATGAAAATGATTTATGGGCAGGAGAACTATACGCTAATAAAGTAGCCATTGCTTTTTGGTTACAACAAGGTATGGAAAAAGAGTTAGAAGAATTTATTGCAGAAACAACGAAAGTAAAGGAGTTATTGGGGTCGCCAGCACCAGAAGGAGTCGATGAAAAAAAATTCTTTAATGAAAATTATGGAGAATTATCAGAAGACCCTACTAAATATGGCTATTATCAATTTTTACTCTATAAAGAAGCTTACAGTCAAAGAAATAAATATACGAACATTGTTATAAAAAAAAAGAATAGACCATAAACTTAAGAAATATACAATATGAAAACAAAACTAATTGCAGTATCACTATTTACAGTATTTACATTAACTATAGGGTGCAAGAATACAAAAAAAGAAACAATAAAAGAACAAACCGAAATTACTACTGAAACAGAAAGTGAAGAAAATAAAGAGTCTATAAGAGTGGAAATCGAAGCACTTAAAAAACAACCTGGTCAAACGGCAGCGGATATTTCTGAAGTAGAGAAAAAAGTTTCCGAAATTAGAGATCGATTTTTAAAGGCTGTAGAAGCAGAAGGATATGTACACCCATACAAACCAGAAGTAGCAGTTGTATTTACACCATCGCTAATGTCGTTTAATGGTGATGATAAAGAAGGTTTTTTAATAGCACCAACCTGGGGATTGGCTCCAGAAGGAATGAAAAAAATGATGGACTCTTGGATGGAACAAACAAAGAGTCATTTTACAGGAGAAGAATTTTTTAAGAAAAACTTCAATTGGTTTTTAGTACCACACGAATTAGGACATTTTATACAAGGCACACAGAAAGTAAAAGATATTAACTATAATGATTTATGGGCAGGTGAGTTGTATGCCAACAAAGTAGCCGTAGCTTTTTGGTTGCAGCAAGGTATGGAAAAAGAATTGAAAAAATTTGTTACAGAAACAACTAAAGTAATGAAGTTATTAGGTTCGCCAGCGCCAGAAGGCGCTGATGAGAAAAAATTCTTTAATGAAAATTATCAAATGCTAGGTCAAGATCCTACCAAATATGGTTATTATCAATTCTTACTCTATAAAGAAGCTTATGACCAAAGAGTGAATTTAAAAAAGATTGTACAAAATTAGAAGTTGGTGATAAGTAAAAAAGAGATAGTAAATGCTTATAAAAACATCAAAGCAGATATTGGTAAAACGCCTTTAATTCACTCACATAAATTAAGTGAAATTTCTGGAGCAAATGTCTATTTAAAAATGGAACATTTACAGTTAACGAATTCCTTTAAAATAAGAGGCGTTCTTGCCAAAATAAAGAGTTTGCCAAAAAACGACTTTAGTAAGCCTTTTATTGCAGCTTCTACAGGGAATCATGCGGCAGCATTTGGATATGCTTCTGAAAAATTTGATTTTAAAGGGAAACTTTTTTTACCGGAAAATATTGGAAAAGTAAAGCTAAATGGAATTGCGAAATATGCTTTTGAAAAAGTTTTTTTTGGAAAAAACAGTATGGAAACTGAAGCAAAAGCGACAGCCTATGCAAAGGAAGAGGGCGCTGTTTTAATCCATCCATATAATGATATAGAAATCATAAAAGGCCAAGGTACCATTGCTGTAGAAATAGAAGAGCAATTGCCTAATGTTGATACAATTTTAGCGCCAATAGGTGGTGGTGGACTCATTTCTGGAGTGTGTTCTTATTTTTCTGAAAATGAAAAGGTAAACATTGTAGGATGCCAACCCGAAAATGCTTCTGAAATGCACGATTCAATTCAGGCTGGTAAAATTGTTGTACCTAGTACTTTAAATACCCTTGCAGATGCTGCAGCTGGTGGTATTGAAGACAATGCAATTACATTTAAAATTTGTAAAGAACTACTTACTGAAATTAAACTTGTTGATGAGGAAGCCATAAAAAAAGCAGTGGCATTTTTATATAAGTATCATGATACCACCGTAGAGCCAACAGCTGCATTACCAGTAGCAGCGATATTAAAAGATAATACATTTCGTAATAAAAATGTGGTTTTAATCTTAACCGGAAAAAAAATAAATAAAGAATTATTAACTGAAATAAACGAAAATTATGGCGACTATTATTAGGCTAGAAAAAATAAAATCCATTTTAGAAAACTTAGACTTGGTTACTGCCATTGAAGAAGGATTTGTTCAATACAGTAATAATAATACAGTAGTGCCACCTGTGGGCGAATTGCTTTTTGAAGAGCCTAAAGGCGAAGCACATATAAAATATGGGTATATTAAAAATGACGATTATTTTGTTATAAAAATCGCCTCTGGTTTTTATGATAATGTAAAACTAGGCATCTCATCAAGTCAAGGACTTATGCTTATTTTTAGCCAAAAAACAGGCGAAATAAAAGGTGTGCTGTTAGATGAAGGATATCTTACTAATATAAGAACCGCAGCTGCAGGAGCAGTAGTAGCAAAGTATTTTGCTCCCAAAAATATAAAGGCAATTGGTATTATTGGTACAGGTATTCAAGGAAGATTACAATTAGAATATCTACAAAAAATTTCTCCTTGTAAAACCGTTTGGATTTGGGATAGACATATAGAAAGCGCAGAACAATTCAAGAATGAATTGAAAGGAGATTACGAGATTCATATTGCAAAAGATACTTCAGAAATTGGGAAACACTGTAATTTTATTTTAACCACTACTCCATCTGAAATGGCTTTAATAAAAGCCGTAGATATTCAGGCAGGCACACATATTACAGCAGTTGGCTCTGATACTCCTGAAAAGCAGGAACTAGAAAGTGCTATCTTGCAAAAAGCAGCTATTGTTATTTCAGATAGTATTCCTCAAAGTAAAAGTAGAGGAGAAATTTATAGAGCCACAACTGATGGTACAATTACAGCAGATAAAGTTGTAGAATTAGGAACTGCTATTCAGAACTCTAAGTTGCACCGAAGCAATGAAAATCAAATTACGGTAGCAGATTTAACAGGTGTAGCGGTACAAGATATTGTAATTACAAAAGCAGTTTATCTTAATTATTTAGATGCTAACAGTTAATTCGTACTTAAAATGCTCAAAAAAATAAAATTTCCAGACCCTATAATTTTACTTATGAGCTTCATTGTAATAGCAATGATTGCAACTCATATAGTACAGGCTGGAGCTTTTGAAAGAGTATTAGATGAGGTATCAGGTAGACAAGTAATAGTATCGAATTCGTATGCTATTACATCTTCTAGCCCTGTTGGATTTTTTGATATGTTAGTGGCAATTCCTAAAGGGATGCAACAAGCTGCCTCAGTTATATTTTTTGTGTTTTTAGTAGGTGGCTCTTTTGTAGTTATTAATAATACAGGAGCGCTAAAATCACTCGTGGAATATGTGGTTTCAAAACTTAATGGAAAAGAAATTTGGGGCATTTCTATTTGCATTTTTATGTTTGCATCTTTAGGAGCTGTTCAAAATTTTCAAGAAGAAATTATTCCCTTAGTTCCTGTGTTATTATTGCTTTGTGCTCGATTAGGCTTTGATAATTTAACAGCTGTTGCCATCAGTATTGGTGCAGCTTTTGTAGGAGCGGCATTTAGCCCAATAAATCCCTTTCAAGTTGGTATAGCTCAGAAAATAGCAGATGTGGAATTGTTATCTGGTGCAATTTTTAGAAGTGGTGTGTTAGTTGTTGCAGTTTTAATATACAATTTCATGGTATTTAGGTATGTTAAAAAGACAAGAAAAATACCGCAAACTATTGAAGCTACTCACAAAGTTTATTTTTCCAAAGCACATAAAGTAATTTTACTTTTATTAGGGTTAACATTTATTGTATTAGTTATAGGTGTTTCAAAATGGAATTGGGATTTTGAACAAATGACCGCTTTATTTTTTCTAACAGGAATCTTGTCTGGGATTATTGGTGGATTAAAAACTTCGGGAACTATAAATTCATTCATCGAAGGATTTAAAGATATGGTTTATGCTGGATTATTAATAGGGTTGGCTAGAGCAATTTATGTAGTATTAGAAGAAGGACATATTGTAGATTCAATTGTAAATAGCATGTTTACTCCTATTTCTCAATTACCTACAGAAATTTCTCTTACTGGAATTACCTTGATGCAATCTGTTATGCATTTCCCTGTACCGAGTGTAAGTGGGCAGGCAGTACTGACCATACCTTTACTTGCTCCACTAGCTGATTTAATGGGTGTGTCCAGACAATTAATTATTTTATGTTACCAATATGGTGCAGGTATTGCAGAACTTATTATACCAACTAATGGTGCTTTAATGGCAATATTAGTAGCCTGTAAAGTCCCTTTTGGTAAATGGTTAAAATTTTCAATAAAAGCGTATACAGTGTTAATTATACTCGGTATTCTATCAATATATATCGCTCAATTAATCGGATTTAATTAAAACTGATCGTTAAGTGAGGTAATCAATTTAAAGAAATACAAAAAATGAACTGGAAAAATTGGAAAATGGGGACTACTAAAGTTAAGGTTTCTTCAAAAGAATTTTTGAATGGGGAATTCGATATTTCTCCAACTTTAAAAAGATTTAACCAAAAAAACGATGTCTTTAGTCGTTCATTATGGGATGATTCTATAGACCCCAAAAAGTTCTATGCTAGTTATGATATTGCCAATTATGCTCCGAAAAAATCAAAAGGGTTTGACCATTGGGATTTTGCATTTCGAAATGCAAGTTGGCACATAACAGATTTTGTTGGGGAACGTAATTTTAGTAAAAATGGAAAAGTAGAAGGGTTTACAGATTATTACGCAACCTACACACCTAGTTCGCCTATGAAAGTTGAATTAGAATCAGAAGAAGAGACTACTAATAGAGTAAAGTTAGCAGCCAAAATGTTTGGTGCGGGAATGGTAGGTATTTGTAAAATTGACGAACGTTGGGTGTATTCAGATAATTTTAGTAGAAAAACACAAGATTCTAAGAAATTAGATTTGCCTGAAGGAATGAAGCATGCAATTATGCTTATTATTCCTATGGATTTTGAATTGAGTAAAACTTACCCAGCTGCTTTAAGTGGAGCAGCAACAGGAATAGGGTATACAGATGGTTTAACATGTGCTAATACCTTGGCACAATTCATAACTAATTTAGGATACAATGCAATTGCCTCACTTAATGATACTGCTTTAAATATTCCCATGGCAATTGAAGCTGGTTTGGGTGAATATGGAAGACATGGTTTGTTAATAACACCAAAATATGGTCCTAACATACGTATTGCAAAAGTGTTTACCGATTTGCCTTTAAAAGATGATGTGCCTATTAAGTTTGGTGTAAAAGAGTTTTGTACAGTTTGTAAAAGGTGCGCAAAGAGTTGTCCAGTAAAAGCAATTCCTTTTGATAAGCCACAATCTAAACCTCCAAATTTTTCAAGCCATACAGGTATTACAAAATGGACAATAAACGCGGAAAAATGTTTTAAGTTTTGGGTTGGTATGAATACCGATTGCGCAATTTGTATTCGTGTATGTCCCTATAATAAAGATTTTAGTAAATGGTGGCATCGTATAGGAATTCGTTTTGCGAATAGTCCTTTTCGAAAAATGGTATTATCTATTGATGATATATGGAGATTTGGTGAACGAGTAGCAACTGCTAAATGGTGGAAAAAAGGAATAAAAAGGTTAAATAATTAATAATATATAAATACAATTATAGAAATGCTTCAATTTGTTAGTAATAAAGGCGGTGGTAAACCTGTAGATTTTGAAACGGCAATATTAGATGGTTTTGCAGTAGATGGAGGCTTATATGTGCCTGAAACATTACCTAAAATATCGAAAGAACAATTAGAAAACTGGAAAGGCTTGAGTTATGTAGATTTGGCCTTTGAAATCCTATCATTATTTATTGAGAGGTCTATTATTTCTGAAACGGAATTAAAAGACATACTGCAAACTGCCTATACCCCATTCGAAAAAGAAGAAATAATTCCATTACATAAATTAAGTTCAAGAAATGAAACCTATATTATGGAGTTGTTTCATGGACCAACGATTTCATTTAAAGATGTGGGATTGGCTTTTTTAGTGAATCTTGTCAACTTCTTTTTAGAACGTAAAGACGAGCACCTAACGTTGGTTGTTGCTACTACAGGAGACACAGGGCCAGCAACTGCATACTTTGCAGCAGGAAAATCTAATCTAGATGCTTGGGTATTATATCCTAAAGGACTAATTACCGAAGAACAAGAACGTCAAATGACAACCCTACCACATGCTAATATCCACCCCGTAGGTGTTTCAGATTGCCCAGACGGTGGAGACGATTTAGACGCAGTAATAAGTAAATTATATGCCAATAATCGATTTAAAAAGAAACTAAAATTATCGAGCGTAAACTCTATCAATTGGGGGCGCGTTATGATGCAAACGGTGCATTATTTTTATGGATACTTACAAGTAGTAGACAACGTAGATGAAAAGATAAATGTATCAGTGCCTTCTGGTGGATTTGGTAATTTATGTGCTGGAGGTTTGGCACGAAAAATGGGTTTACCTATAAAAACGCTTGTGGCTGCAAATAATAAAAATGCTTGTTTAGATCGGATATTTTCTGATGGTGTTTTTTCTAAAGCACCAATTTTTGAAACAGCCTCTTCTGCAATCGACATTTTAATTCCATTTAACTTTTGGAGATACTTATATTTTAGTCTAGAAAAAGATACAACCAACATAAAAAAATGGATGGATGGATTTAAAGAAACAGGACATGTTGCATTTGATAAAGAAACCTTTGAAACCTATAAAGAAGGGTTTTTATCAAACAGTGCATCTGATGAAGAAACGTTAGATTTAATCAAAGAAATATATAATAAAGAATCCTATTTATTAGATCCACATGGAGCTGTATCATTACATGCTTCGGATGTGTTGAAAAAAGAATTAGGAGATGAAAAGTTGATTTGCTTGGCAACCGCACATCCAGCCAAATTCCCTGAGACCATTAATAAAGCACTGCATACAAGTATTACACCAAAAGGAGCTACTCATCACACTGTTGAAACTGCTAAAAGATTATGCGAAAAAGTATATTTATGCAAGTATGCTCATTTAGAAGAAGCATTATCAGATGCAATGGAAACAAATTGGGATTTAACAAAAGGTAAATAGTATGGCACAGTATACAATTTTAGACACAATTGCTATGCAATGTGTTTTAGAGAATTATGGAATAGTAGGTTTTTTATCACATAAAATATTGAGTGGTGGTTCAGAGAATACAAATTATTTGGTAAAAACGAAATCTAAAAATTATGTAGTAACTGTATGCGAACAGAAATCTCTTGAAAAAACTATAGAATTAGCATTCTTACTAGAGTATTTGGAACGTAACAAATTTGCCACTTCAAAAATCATTAAAGAAAATAATAAAGATTATATAACAGTATGGAATAATAAACCTGTTATGGTAAAAGAATTTATTGAAGGAAGTATTATCGAAGATTTACCAAAAAACTTATTAATAGCCTTAGGAAAAGAATTAGCAAAATTACATCGAATAGAAGCACCAAGTTACCTCCCTAAAACTGTTAGCTATGGCATAGAGCGATTTGATGAAGTTTTAGACTATGCACCTAACTCTGAATTTTACAAGTGGTTAAAAACCACCCAAAAATATATTGAAAAACAAATCAATCCAGAATTACCAAAAGCATTAATACATAGTGATATTTTTGATAATAATGTAATTGTAAGTGCCGATAGAAGTACGGCTACTATTATGGATTTTGAAGAAGCATGCTATTATTACCGTATTTTTGATATTGGGATGATGATTGTTGGTCTTTGTAGAAGTGAAAAACAATTAGATTTAGCAAAAATGAAGGCTATCTTAATTGGATATCAACAAGAAATACAATTAGTGAATATAGAAAAAAAGGCCTTACAGGCGTTTACTGTTTATGCAGCTGCAGCAACAGCTTTTTGGAGGCATCAGAATTTTAATCATGTAAATGTAGACCCTACAATGAAAGACCATTATTTGGAAATGAAGCAATTAGCAGACGCCATTATGAAATTCCCTAGCAATTCTTTTATTTAAACATTGTCATAAAAAATGAATAAAATTTATTTTTCCTTAGCAATATTATTTTTAAGTTCAATAAGGTTCATAAATGCTCAAAATAATATTTCAGATTTAGTTTTAACCAATGCTATAATTATTAATAACGTAGATGGAACACTTCAAAAAAGTAGCACCATACAGATAAAAGGTAATAAAATCATTAAAATTGATACAAACGCTTATCACCTTTCTAAAAAGAATAAAAAAACAAAAGTGTTAGATTTAAAAGGAGATTATGTGCTTACTGGGTTGTGGAATAATCACTCGCATTTATCAGATTTGCTTCCTGATACTAATAGTCTTCTGGAAAATGAGTCCGCTTTTTCGGCGGCATATAGAAGTGCAAGAAATGCGGCGGATGCTCTGAAAGCAGGATTTACAACATTAAGAGTAGTAGGAGAACAAAAATTTATTGATGTTGCTTTAAAAAAAGCTTTTGATGAAAATGTGCTTGTTGGTCCTCGAATTATTCCTTCAGGTAATCCAATATCTTCTCACGGCGATGGTGATTGGCTAGTTAAAAGCGCAAAAGGGCTGGATGCTATAAAAAAAGCAGTAGAAACAAATGTTGAAAGTGGTGCTGAAATCATAAAAATTATGGTTGATAGAATGAAAAATGAAGAAATAAAAGTGGCCATTGAAACAGCTCATAATTTAAGGGTTAAGGTTACTGGCCATGCTTCTAATGAGAAAGCCCGAATTGCCATAAATTATGGTATTGATATGATAGAGCATGGTTATTTGTTAAGTGATAAGACCATACAATTAATGGCAGATAAAAATGTTTTTTATGACCCAACCATAGTCTGTAATTTAAGTGCAGATTATATTAAAGAACGAGAAAACCGGATTAAATCTGCCGGGTTTATAAGCTCAAAAGATGTTATAGACGGAAGAACTCTTGTGGCTTATGCCGATGAACGCGATAATACTTTCGCTAAAAAGCAACGTAAAATTTTACAAAAAGCGATAAAAGCTGGTGTGAAAATAACTACAGGTAGTGATTCAAACCCTATAAGTGAAATTGGGCTTTTAGAGATTGAACAGCTTGTTTTTTCTGGTCTAAGTGAATTAGATGCCATTAAGGCCGCAACGATAAATTCGGCTGAAGCTATGGGAATGCAAGATCGTTTAGGAACCATTGAAGTAGGAAAATTAGCAGACTTAATTGTATTGGAAAAAAACCCATTAGAGAACATTTCAAATATTAGAACACTAAAAATGGTTATTAAAGACGGAAAATTAGTGAACTTAGAAAAGAATGAAGGAGAGAAATCTTTTTGGGAATTATATATTTTAAAAAAATGAAAGATAAAATAAAAGCATTAGGGTTTATATTTCTTGTATTTATTTCTTGTGTAAAAGCGCAACAAAAAGAGAAAACTCAAGAAAGAATCAATCAGAAAGTTATTGAAGAAATTAAGAAGGAAGCATTTGATAATTCACAAGTAATGCAAACCCTTATATACATAGCCGATGTATATGGGCCACGTATTACAGGATCTGAAAAATATTATAATGCAGCCACATGGGCTAAACAGCGCATGGAAAAATGGGGGCTTGATGACCCTAGATTTGATACTTATGATAATACATTACGAGGTTGGAATTATGAATTCTATAATGTTGAAATGGTAGCCCCTACTTTTATGGCAATAAATGCACTTCCATATCAATGGGTAAAAAGTACGAATGGTGAAGTAACTGGAGAAATTATTGTTGTGAATCATAAAAACCTTAATGAACTTAAAAAATATAAGGGACAGTTAAAAGGTAAAATTCTAATGTCGCCTCATATTCCTGAAGTTGAAGATGTAAATATTGAAAATTTCTCAGATAAACGCTTAGAAGCAGCCTCAAGTAGTAAGCTAGCAGATGATCCAGAAGGATTGGATAATGGAGGCTTACCACCATTTAAAAAGTTTTTAGAATATATAAATAGAAGTCCAGATGAAAGTTATAACAAATTGCAACAATTTCTTTTAGATGAAGAGGTAGCGGCAGTTATTACTTCCAGTTCTAAAGGCTTAGGAATTGTTAGTGTAGAGTCTACACCGTATAAAAATATTGGTGATTTAAAACCGGTGCCTCATTTTTCGATTGCAAAGGACCAATATCTAAGAATGATGAATATTAATAGTACCAGAGTTCAACTAAAATTAAAATTACAGCTGAATGCTCGATTCTATGATAACCCAGAATACCATGTAAATGTATTGGCAGATATTAAGGGCACAGATCCAAAACTTAAAGATGAAATTGTTTTGGTAGGAGCGCATTTTGATTCGAAAGTTGGTGGTACAGGTGCTGCTGATAATGGAGCAGGTTCTGCAACCATTATGGAAGCTATGAGAATTTTAAAAGCCATTGGAGTAAAACCAAGAAGAACAATTCGTATTGCACTATGGGATGGAGAAGAAGAAGGACTTAATGGGTCTTTAGGATATATCAAAAAATATGTAGGAGATATTAATACAGGGGCAACTAAAACAGAGCAATCAAAAATATCAGTATACTTTAATATGGATCAAAACGGACATGATGTCCGTGGTATATTTACACAAGGAAATACAAAAGTGCGCCCCATTTTTGATGCGTATTTAAAATCATTTCATGAATATGGAGCAAAAACCACAACCATACAAAATGCCTGTTGTACAGATCATTTAGGCTTTGATGCTTTAGGAATCCCCGCTTTTGAATGGATTTATGATCCAAGCTATTATTTTAGTCACCAATTACATGTAAGTACGGATATGATCGATTTGGTAAAAGAAGATTCTATGAAACGCAATGCCGCCATTGTGGCTGGGTTTATTTACCATGCTGCGATGCGTGATGAAATGATGCCAAGAAAATAATTAATAAAAACATTATTTTCTGTTTGATTATTGGCTGTTTTTAACAAAAGAGTTGTAAATTGCAACTAATTTTATATACATGAAAAAACAAACATATAATTCATCATCAAGACTAATAAGTGTTACGGAACGGCTTTTAATAAGTAAGCTGCATGAGGAATTTAATAAGAATAATGTGAAAATCACGGTTGAACAATGGAGGCTTTTGTTTTATTTATGGAGTGAAGATGGTGTAAATCAAAGAGATCTTTCTATAAGAGCTAATAAAGAAAAAAGTACAATAGCAAGACAGATTGTTGATTTAGAAAAAAAAGGGTTAATTTTTAGGACATGTTCAAAACCAGATAAGAGAAATAAATTAATTTTTTTAACAGACGAAGGTAGAAATATTAAAAAAAGATCTTTAAAAATAGCTGATTCTATAACAGAGAAAGCCGAAAAGAATATTAGTGTTGCAGATCTAAATACTGTTAAAAAAGTTTTAGATCAAATGATAAAAAATATTATAGATGATGATTTTTAGAAATAATGAACAAGTAAGTCAATTAATATCAATGCAAGAATGCATAGGTGTAATGAAATCTTTATTCATGTTAGATACATCTGTAGATATAGTAAATCCCTTGCGTTCTAAAATGATTGTTGAAAAAAATAAGATTTTCGGGATGATGCCTGCTTATATTAGACCATATAATGTCATGGGAGTTAAAGTGCTAAGTGTTTTTTCGGAGAATTATAAAAAGGGATTAAGTTCACATCAAGGTATATTGCATCTTTTTGAAACAATTACAGGGAAATTATTAATGAGTTTAGAAGCAGACGAAGTAACTGCAATTAGAACGGCAGCAGTAAGCGCTTTAATGACTGATTTATTAGCAGTAAATGATTCAAAAAAGTTATGTGTTTTAGGAAGTGGTAAACAAGCAGAAAAGCATTTAGAGGCCATTTTATTGGTAAGAGATATAGAAGAAGTATTTATTTGGAGTAGGAATAGAAATAATGCTAGTAAAGTCATTAAGAAAGTTTCTAAAGAGAATCGGAGTGTGTCTTTTCAAGTAGTAAATTCAGTAAAAGAAGCGGTTAAAAGTGCAGATATAATTTGTACTGTTACTGCTTCAAACACTCCAATTTTAGAACAATCATGGCTAAAAAAAGGTACACATATCAATGCGGTTGGAGCTTGTACTCCTAATAGTAGAGAATTAAAGAGTGCTATAATACTTAATGCAGATGTGTTTGTGGATAATTATGAATCTGCCATTAATGAATCTGGTGATTTATTAATTCCAGCTAAAGAAAATAATATACCCGTAAGAGATATAATTAAAGCTAATATTAATGAAATTTTACATGATACAACTATAATAAATAAATCCAAGACAACTGTTTTTAATTCTTTAGGGTTAGGAATAGAAGATTTGGCTGTGGCTAATTTTTGTTATAAAAAAATAAAGAAAGCCTTATAATTAATAGTTGTATGTAACAACTAATATATTACATATGATAGAAGATTACTTATACTTTGTGAAAACCTATCCATTATTATCGAGTGCACTTCAAATAGGAGTGTTAGGGACAATAGGAGAACTTATAGCTGTACGTATTAGGATTGGCAAATGGTATTTTTTTGGACCAGGACCAACAAACCTATTATTAAAAGCACTAGTATGGGCCTTTTTAGGAATTACTTTCAAATATGCTTTTACTGGTTTTTTTGCATTCATGGATACGATAATAGCTAAAGGATGGTGGTTTAATTTGGCAGAAGGAACCTTTTTGTATGCACTATCAGTTTCTTTTTTTGCGAATATTATTTATGGTCCTGTCTTTGTTACTTTTCACAGATTTACTGACAATAAAATTGAAAGAAAAGAAATGGATTGGGATAGCCTTCAAAAGGCTTGGTGGTCTTTAATTTGGTTATGGATTCCCGCCTTAACTCTAGTATTTATATTACCAAAACACTTGCAAATAGGTTTGCTATCTGTTTTTAATTTACTGCTTGGTATTATGCTTGGCTATTTTGCCACAAAATCTAAAAATAATAAAAATGACAACACACAGAAGAACATTTCTTAAAAAATTAGGAATGACTGCAGCTGCGGGAGTAGTTTTGCCATCGTTAGTTATGTGTAATACTAAGACAGGCGAAAAAGAACTAGATGCTAAAAAGGGTATGAAAAAAGCTGTTTTACCTGAAAATGATGCTCTAAAAACATACTCTAAAGAAGCTGTACAATTGGTAAGAGATGCCACTTGTATCGATATGCTTGGAGGTTATGGCGATTGGGTTCATCAACGAAATGGAATGTCATTAACTGAACTATGGGAAAGCGTGCCAAATTCGTTTACTGAAAAAGATTATGAATTTGTTAAAAGTTGTGGGATTAATGTGTTTGGTTGGGGAGATATGCGTCCCTCTTATGAAGAAATGCTTTTGTTTATGGCAGCTCAAAACGGAATTATAGCTTCCAATCCTAAGTATTTTGAACGCATAGATACTAAAGAGAAACTTAAAAATATTAACATATCAGAAAAGATTGGTATGCTGATTACCAATCAAGATTCAAAGCATTTTAAAACTTTAGATGATGTAAATCTTTTCTATGGATTGGGGCAACGTGTATCTCAGTTAACTTATAATGATAAAAACAGAATTGGATGCGGCGCTTTTGAAGATGTAGATTCCGGAATAACAGCCTACGGAAAGCAAGTTGTTGAGCGTATGAATCAAGTAGGTATGGGAGTTGATGTTTCTCATTGTGGGGATAATACTACATTAGGGGGCATTGAAGCAAGTAGTAAACCTGTTTTAATTACGCATGGAGCGTGTAGAACTATTGCAAAAGGAGTTGCAAGAGCAAAAACTGATGAAGCCATTAAGGCTATGGCTAAAACTGGTGGTGTTATAGGTATGCCTATTTTACGGTTTATGATAAGTGAAAAAGAACCCGTTTCTTTTGATGATTTTTTAAATCATATAGATCATGTTGCCCAATTAGTTGGTGTTGAATATGTAGGAATAGGTAGTGACCAAAGCTTATACACTGAAGACTATATTCCATTAGAGCAAAGAAAAGCAAGATTAGAAAATGCTCCTGCAAAATATCAAACACACACTAATAAAGATTATTTGCTAACAATAGATAAACTTAATCACCCACATAGAACTTACGATATCGCAGAAGGTTTATTGAAAAAAGGATATAAAGATGAACATATTAAAATGGTTTTAGGTGATAATTTTAAAAGAGTCTTAACACAAATATTTAGACATTAACATAATTTTAATGTAACAAAAAGGATGATTCTTCGTCAAATATAAAAATAGTTGTATTTTGCAACTAATAAATAAATTTAAACTAATAAAAAATGAAAAAAGTTATTGTTGTATTACTTGTAATGTTAGGGTCAAGTCAAATTACTTTTGGGCAAATGGTAATGCCTTCAGAAGTTAAATCAATGATCATTGATTTAACAAAACAGTTGGATTCAGAAAAAGATACTAAAGTAATAGAAACAAAAATTACTGAGTTGTTAAGCAACGCACCGAATGCAGAAATGAAAAAAGAAGCTTTAAAATTAATATTAGAAAATACATCTTCTGCGAAAGTAAGAAAACATGCAGAGAAAGTATTGTCAAGAAATAATGTTAAGAAAGATAAAAAGAAAAGCAAATATTCAAAAAGATTTGAAGATATGTTTACGGGCCTTGATAAAAACGAAGATGGTTTTTTGGTAAAAGAAGAGGTTCCTAATCAATATAAGAGTCAATTTGAAACTATTGACGCCAATGGTGATAAAAAAATTTCCAAAGAAGAACTAGTAAAAGTATTTTAAGAAGACTAGTTATAAATTAATTTTTAAAATATAATAAAATGAAAAAAATAGTAGTAATAGTATTAATTACTTTAGGAGTACATCAATTATCCTACAGTCAAACAGAAATTCCAGGAGCTATTAAGACCCAACTTATAGAAATGACTATAGGTTTAGATAGACTAGCCGAAAATAACGATTTAGATAGTGTTAGTGAAAATATTGCACAGATTGTAAAACAAGCACCAAATGATGACTTAAAAAAAGCAGCATTAAAAATAATACTGGATAGCAGTAAATCTAATAAACTAAAAGAATATATCAATAAAATGTTATCAGGTGAAATTGCGATAGCAGGAGTTAAAGAAGAGAAACCACAAGTTACTGTTTTTAAAAATGTAAACCTTATTGATGGTTCTAGCACTAAAGTAGAGAAAAACACCACAATAATACTTACAGATGGTAAAATATCTGGTATTAAAAAAGGTTCTAATGGCAATTACCCATCTGATGCTACTATTGTAGATTTAAAAGGTAAATATGTAATGCCAGGTCTTATAGACGCTCATGTACATTTAGCTACAGATCCAAATAGTACAACTTATGTAGATGCTTCAAAACATTTAAGAAAGATGTTGGGGAAAGGTATTTTAGGAGTTCGTGATATGGGCGGAGATGGACGAGCACTTGTTTATTATTCAAGACAAGCACTAACTGGGCAAATATTGAGTCCAGATATTCATTATTCTAGTATTTTAGCAGGTTCTCAATTTTTTGGAGACCCTCGTATTATTGCATCATCGTTAGGTGTAAAAATGGGAACAGGTCCTTGGGCTCATGAAGTCAGTAAAGATATAGACCTTACAGCCTTGATGCAACGAGTAAAAGGTATTGGCTCTACAGGTGTAAAAATGTATTTTGATGTTGATGCAGAAACGGTAAAGAGGGTTGCAATAGCAGCAAAAAAAGCAGGATTGAAAGTCTGGTCACATTTGGCGACAACACCAGCCAATGCATTAAATACAGTTCAGGGTGGTGTGCAAGTGCTTTCGCATGCCGATATGATTGAAGGCGTTATTGATTTAAATAAAGAAGATATATCAAATCCAACAGAAGAAATTATCAATAAAAAAGGCGGAGCCAAACTTTGGAAAGAAATGGTGAAGTATAATTCTATTTTGGACGTTACACTGGCGGTATATGAAGAAGATGGAGTGAAAAGAGAGAAATTAACATTACCACAGGTACTTGCAAGTGCTGCCTATAGAGCTGGAGTTAAAATTGCAGCTGGTAGTGATGTAGTGCAGAATGAAGCTGGTGTTATTGGAGCACATATAGAATATCGCTTATTAAATGATAAAATTGGAATGACGCCTTTTCAAACATTAAACGCTGCAGCTATTGTAAATGCAGAAGCAACTGGTTTTGAAAAAGAATTAGGTAAAATAACAATTGGTAAAGATGGATCATTTCTTGTTTACGAAAACAATCCATTAGTATCTGTCAAATCTTGGAATACGCCTTTTTATGTCGTAAAACGAGGCGTTATTTATTCTGGTGAAGAATTAAGAAATAAAGATAGCGCAGTGACACCATTATTTATTGCAAGTGGGGCTAAAGAAATCACTAAAACGAAAACATTTCCAAAAGAATTCGAGAACATTTTTAATAGCCTCGATAAAAATAAAGATGGTTTTTTGGTAAAAGAAGAAGTTCCAAATCAATATAAAAGTCAATTTGAATCTATTGATACCAACGGTGATAAAAAAATTTCAAAAGAAGAGTTAATTGTAGTGTTTTAAGGAAATTGGAATTTTAAAACTTTTTTGCTAATTGAGAAGCTATAAGCTGATGAAAACAATAATTGAAAATTTTTATAAAGCATTCTCAAAAATAGATGCAGAAGCTATGGTACAGTGTTACCATGAAGATATTGTATTCAATGACCCAGCATTTGGAACATTAAAAGGAGATAAAGCCAAAAACATGTGAAAATTGTTATGTGGTTCTCAAAAAAAGAAGATGTAATTGTTAAAGTTTCTAATATAGAATATATAGATGACCTAGCTTATGCCAATTGGCAAACCATTTATATTTATACAAAAACAGGAAGAAAAGTTCATAATAAGGTAAACGCTAGTTTTAAGTTGAAAAACGATAAAATTATTGAACATATAGACGTTTTTAGCCTGCATAGTTGGGCAAAATAAGCTTTAGGTTTTAAAGGATTTTTATTGGGAGGGACATCGTTTTTTAAAACTAAAATGAACGAAAGAACAAAAATGCTTCTTTCAGGATTTGAGAAAAAACAACTTACTTCAAGAAAATAATTAAGTTCGGATAAGCTCATTCGAACTTAATTTTTATAAACAAATTATATAAGAGGTTTACTTTTGCTCTAAATAATTAATAATATGAAAAAAGTCATATTAATTGCATGTTTACTATTAGTGACGTTATTGACATATGCTCAGGATTATCCTTTTGTTGATAAAAGATTAAAATTACTAACCATACAAGAACTTATGTCTAAGCCACCCCCTACAGATGCGCTTCCTGTGTATTTTGAAGATGGTACTAAAACAACATTTTCGGCAATAATACCTAAAATAATGAGTGAAGAATTAGAACCACTTATGTATGTAGACGACAACGGGAATTTTAAAGTTATGATAGTTAAGAAAAAAAAGAAAACTAGTAATAAAAAAGGTAAAAACAATGTTCCAGATGAATTTAAAGATCAAAAAAACAAACTATCAAGCTCACCAGTTGGATATTTTGTTAAATCAGCAGTCGTTTTTGATGCCTATACAATTTATGGAACCAAAAATGTGCCTGATGTCAAGCTTAAGCATGCAGCTCAAGTGGCTGCGCAATGGTTAGATAATGATCAAGATGGTAAAATTGATGATATAAACCTTTTAAATACCCTTAAAAAAACGAAACCTGTTATCCTTATGTCAGACAAAGGTTTTGGTAATAGACAGTATAGTGAGCTCTTTTCAGCGTTTCCAGATAGCGAATTACAAGACTTATCTGCAGAAGAAACAAATAACCCAAGGAGAAGAGATGCTTCTCAAGAAGAAGTACACCATCTTATTATGAATGCTGGATTTGTAAAAATGCTACCTAAAGTATTCAGTTATCAAAGAAATGTAGGTAGTACATTGTTTAAAATCTGGAAGTATGCAAATGATAATGGTCTTTATGCATACGATGATGAAACCTGCGATGATGAGTGTAAAACTATAGAATTTGTCTATTTGGCATCAGCAGCCTATCTCGATTCTCAAGCAGACTTGTTTTCAGATGAAATGCGAGTAAAAACAAGAAAAGCACTTCAAGAAAAATTACCAGAAATTATAAAATTATTTGAATCGGATCAATATGTATATCCAATACATATGTGGCCAAATGGTAATTATAAGTATCAACAGAATATTAAATATTCAGGCATTAAATAAAATTTAAAAATCAAAGAGACATGAAAAAAATAGTATTAATTATAGCAGTTTTATTTTCTACTATAGCAGTTAACGCTCAAGACTATTCTTTTGTCCCTAAAGGGTTAAAGTTGCTAACCATGAATGAACTTATGACAAGGCAGCCACCTACAGATGCACTACCCGTGTATTATGAAGATGGTACCAAAACCAAATTTTCAGCGGTTATGTCTAAAATAATGAATCAGGAATTTACTCCAAAAATGTATGTAAACGATAAAGGAGAGTTTCAAGTATTGGTCATTGTAAAAAATAGGAAAGCACAAGCTTCAACTAAATCTAAAAAAGTAAAAACATCTACTAAAAATGTAATTGATCCTTCGTTAGGTATTGAAGCAGTTCCTAAAAGTTTAGGAAAGGAGTATGTTAATAACTTTAACCGTTATACCAAAGTTATTGCTCCCAATGGCAAAGCAATTCATATCGTTATACAAGATGATGTAACAAACGAACAAGCTGTACGTAGCAGAAGTATTTTAGAGCATTTTTTAAAAGACTATCCAGGCTCAAAATACGGGTCTAATAAAGGGAAAATAGCTAATAAAATGACCGAGAACAATGCCGTTTTAGCTTTAATGAACGGTCAAGATGATGGTAGTAATAAGATTGAAGTAGATGCACAGCCACTATTTAAAAATGAAATGCAAGTAGAAGGCCATTCTTGGTATGTAAATCAAGATTTTGATCATAGAGATGCCTCTTATGAAGAAATTTTACATTTTGTGCATGATAATGGTATTGGTGTAGATGGCCCCAATACGAGACCTGGTACTGCTCCAGAATATCAAAAAGAAATACGCACAGCACAAAAATATGCATTATCAAATAAATTATGGGCTTCAGGCCCTCGTTTTACGAATATTGTAAAAGAGTGGGACGAAGAGAACAGTTTGACTCAAGAATACTTAGCATCAGTAATAGATTCTTATTACGGATTATGGGGCGCTTGGCAAGGAAGTGAAACACATGGTATGTGGGGAGGGTATATTGCTAAAACCAGAGCTGATATTGCTGCAAAAGACCCTAAAGGTGCTGCAATTATGGATAATACGTTCTTTCATCCCTATTTAACCTATAATGCTAGAATTGATTCAGGTTTTAAAGGCACATTCTCTTTATCTTTTAATGAAAGCATCCCTTATACACATCACTCAAGATATTTAAAGGATATTACGCTTTTAGGTGCTAATAATACTTCTGTAATAGTAAATGAATTAGATAATGATATTACGGGAAATAAAGGAGACAATATTATTATTTTCTCGGGTAATAAAAGCGAATATACTATCAGTACAAGAGCTGGAGTTATCAACGTAAACGATAAAATAAGCAAACGAGATGGATCAAATACATTAAGAAATGTTGAGAAATTAAAATTCAAAGACCAGATTCTAAAACTATAGTTATACAAAAAAGGAAATGCATTTAAATCTAAATAATTAATTTATGAAAACAATCAATTTAGCATTAACTAAAAAAATTGCTTACACATTAACTTCTATAGTTTTGATAGTTGTAATTAGTTGTAAAAATGCTTCTGAAAAAAAAGCTAATGATAAGTTAGGGTGGGCAGTTTTGAAAAAGCCTTTGAATAATAAGACAGTAGATGTTAATAACAAAATTGTGAAGATTACTGCAAGTTTAGAATTTAAAGTATTTCCAAAACGCATGGAAACCTATGGGACTATTTTTGCAGCTATGGGCAATGTCTCTGATGAATTTTTACAGGAAGTTGCCACTACCTATCACCAAATGTTTCCTCAAGGTGATGGAATAGATATTAAAAAACAACAAGAAGTATTAAATACATTTATTCAATACGGTTCATTAATTCCTGTTTTAAGCGAACACCATGATTCTGCATCAGAAGATACTAATAAAGGATTAGACGAGGCTTTTATGAGCGATAAATATAGTGTCTGCGATGTTATTATGACTAATGTAGAAAGAAGACAAGCCATGGAAGTAGTAGAGCATCTATTACACTTTATTACCGACATAGGCCTTCATTTTGTGTATCCTGAACAATGGAGTTTTACTGAGGGAAATTCTGAAATTACCAAAGTAATGAATACTGCTATAGAAAAAGGGTTATATAACGTAAGTAGTTATAGTGATATGGTTGCAGATGGTAAAGAAGCTTATCAGCGCGTGATTGTTCAGGAGTTTGCATATTGGTTGATTAGTACGTATTGGAATTTGCAAGAACCTTATGGAAACATTGCCGAACAAGAATGGAAAGTTGACAATAAAAAGCAACTGTTAGAGCAATTACCTAGTGGTTATGCTTTAGTAAAGAATACCGTCGATGAAATTATGAAAGCACCATCTAAAGAGGTATTAGATGGATTTAAGAAATATGAAAAATAGAAAAGGATTAAATAAGATTAAATAAAAAAGAATAATCTAACCTTAAGCAATCTTTTTAATTGATTGCTTTTTTTGTATAAAATGATTAATGATTGTGAAAAAATACAAAAACAACTAGTAACTACTCTTGAAATACTCGAAGTAGAGATAGATGATGTCTTAAAACGAGCTGAAAAAGGAATTGAAATTTCTAAAGAAACACTAAAGAAAATCCGAAATATTGTAGTGGATAATCAATTCAAAACAAAGCAAGATGAAATTTATTTCTTCAAAAAAATAAAACCAAAGGTATATAGTAGGCTTATTTATTATGTTAAGTTGTTTTGCATTGAAAATAGACGACCAAAGAGCAGCACAAAAAATCAGATTAAATTTTTAAGTAATGAAGTAAATAAACTGCAAGAGTATTTTAATCATAATTTAGATTTTTGTCTCTATTATAGAAGAAATTCAACTGTATTTGATAAACAATATTTTTTAAGAGGACAAGAAGATATTCGCTTATTTCCAGATACTTATCATTTTTATACCGACGACGAATTTTCAACAAGTCATGATACATCTGTGGCTACCATTCAAGCTTATGATATGCTTATTGTGTATATAAAAAAAGAAATAGATAAGTTAGAAAATAATGGCTATCATTTAATACAGCAACAAAAGCAAGGTAATATAGTTTGGACAGGAAATAAAACTGATTTAATAGAATTAGTCTATGCTTTATACGCTAGTGGTTCTGTTAACAAAGGAACAGCCGAAATAAAAGATATTGCAAGAATAGCTGAACGCATTTTTAAAGTTGATTTAGGGAATTACTATCATACATTTATAGAAATTAAATCTAGAAAAATTAACCAAACGAAATATTTAGATAAACTCAAAACATCCTTTTTAGATTACATAGAAAAATCTGACGAATAAAACACCATAGTTACACCCAATTTGGGTGTTTTTTATTTTATAACTGTTTTAATATTATTTGAATGTTTTTGCTGTTCTGACATGGAATCAAAAAAATCAAAGTATCTCAATTTGCACTTGAAAAAATGCCCAAGAAAAATCACCCACTATAGGTACAACTATTGAATAAAACCCATCAAATCACTCCAACTTTGTAAAACGAAAGTCAAATCTGGGTAAAGTCGTCATTTAAAAATTAAGAATCCTTGGCGGCTTTACTTTTTAAATCGTTTTACTATGGCAGCAACAATTATAACTACAGAAGATCTTCGAGATTTTAAAATAGAATTACTCGACGACATCAAACAATTATTAAACAACCAATCTGGAGAAATAACCAAGAAATGGTTAAAATCCCCTGAAGTACGAGATTTACTGGGTATCTCTCCAGGAACATTACAAAATTTGAGAATTAATGGTACACTACCTTATACTAAGGTTGGGGGTGTATTGTATTATGATTATCAGGAAATAATGCAAGTGTTAGAAAAGAATAGAGTTCATAACAAATTCTAATCTGTTTTGGAAAATATCAATTATAGGGTCGAGTGTAAAGAAACAGTCCAGTGGACTGTTTTAACGAAGGAGCCAGCTGGCGCATCGGCATTTTATTGTTAATAATATTATGGAAGAAGTTAATTACATAAAACACCTTAATGCCGTTTTCTTGCATATTTCTAAAGATTCTCGATTAAATCCTACACATATAAGCTTGTATTTTGCTTTGTTCTACTTGTGGAATAACAATTTTTTCAGAGATGAATTTTTCATTAATAGAGATGATGTAATGAAGCTTTCGAAAATTGGTTCAAGAACAACCTATCATCGCTGCATTCGAGAATTAAATCATTGGAGTTATTTTGAGTACTTGCCCTCACACAATTCATTTCACGGTAGCAAAATTCGGATGTTCAATTTTTGTACTAGTGGTGGACTAGCAATGGACTCTAGCCAGACCAAAAATTGTACTAGCGATGGACAAGCGCTGGTATCTATAAACAAACATATACAAACAGTAACAAACCAAAAAAACAATAACAAACAGCAAAATTTTAAAAATTCAAATGCTAACCATTCAAAAAAGCAGAACAAACAACAAACGGTTAACCAATATCAGGACAACCTAAAGACAACTACCGATAAGGATTACAACGAACCTCTTTAGTTTCCACGAAAGTGGAAATCTCATGATTGAATCTAAATGAATAATAAAACACCACATATCATTTTTGAAGCTGACAAGCATTATGAACTCGGCAAGCTAAAAGGAAATCATATCCTTTATGATTTTGAAAAGATTCTGGTGTATCTGGACGCCAAAGGAAAATTGTTATTTGGTAGGAAGTTTAAAATCTACAAAGAAGACCGAGAGATACTTTACAAGCTTTGTAATTACCAAATTAGAGATTGGCAAGCCTGTAAAAAATTGAATATTGATATACATAAAGGTGTTTTGCTTTCTGGGCCTGTAGGCTGTGGTAAAACGTCTTTGATGAAGCTTATTCGTCATATCACACCACATTACCAATCTTACGAAATGATTCCTACACGTAATGTCACTTTTGCTTTTAATCATATCGGCTATAAAATTATTGAGCAATATGGCGATAGCCGTTTTTATTGTTTTGATGATTTAGGCATCGAACCAACAGGACGTTATTTTGGTAAAGACTGTAACGTCATGGGTGAAGTCATACTTTCTCGTCATGAACTGTTTTTAAAATACAAGTTTAAAACGCATTGTACTACAAACTTAAATGCTAAAGAAATTGAAGAACGTTATGGCAACCGAGTACGTTCTCGAATGCGTGAGTTATTTAATTTGATTGGGTTTGATAATGGGAGTAAGGATAAGAGAGATTAACTATTCGTTAATATTTCATCAGCTCGTTTTCGGAATAATTCCAAATCTGATTTTAGACGAGAAATACCATAAACTAATAAGCTATTTGAAATTGGTTTACAGCATTTTTTATATTTAGGCTTTCCACATATTGGGCATTCTCTATTTGGTTCAGCTTTATATTCACCTACGGCGAGTTCAATATGTTTAATAATTACTTCTACATCTATAAGTCCAAATTCTTCTTTATAGAATTGAATTATGCCTTTATCGTAATGTTCGTACTCTCCATTAGCATAGGATCCTTTGGCTAATTTAAATTGATGATTGGCAAAAAAAGGATAAATAACATTTTTGTAGAATTCAGTTAAATTAATCCCTCGCCGTTTCTGCTTGATTAATTTGTGAGGAATGTCAAGACAACAATAACCTTTTTTTGAAACATGATAATCCCAATCTCTTTCGATAATGTCAGTTAATTCAAATACTTTGGGGATTATATTCGGATAATTTTCTTCATTTAGAAGGATAACTATTTTATATGATTTCCAATGAACACCAATTTCATCTACTACATCAACAGTTCCTACAATAGCAAGTTCATCTGAATTATCAAGTTTTACTCTCTCGAACTTATAAAAGCTACTTAAAAAACTATTTAAATCTTTTCTTAACCTAGCATTCATCAGAAATCAAAATAAGGTTTACTTTTTTCTGCTATTGGTGCTAGATTGATAGGGTTAAAATTGGTTGTACGAGATTCTGTTTTCAAAAACAATTTTCCATCATAATTTTGAACTGCCAAATCATTATCAACAATATACCTTTCCCAATCAAAGTCAAATTGATAATAGTACCTACCATCTTCAAAATCCCAAATTGGTTTTGATTTCTTATTGAAATACTTATCCTTTGAAAGCTGACTAACAATGTGTTGACCTACAACAATACCATTAGTTACTGCATTTGATTGCATTTTAGGAACTAAACTGGTATACAAACTGCATGTCGTAACTTCTCCAGCTTCACCTAAACCAGAATAGAGCCACAACACTTGATTGTCATGCCCTAAGTCAATAGCTGCTCTTGTATGAATCTCTTTAATACCATTGGTTTCGAAATACTCTTTCAAATCGTTTTTCACAAAGTATGAAATTAAAGAAAAAGCTTTCAGAGCGTTTTTTGTTGCTTCTAATTTTTCAATACCTCGACCTCCAAAGTATACCATTAAACCATCTCCTTGTATTCTGTGAACATAACCACCACATAAATTGACTGCAAAAATTGAAGCTTTGATTATACCTTCTGTTATTAATGCTACAGTTGCTTTGGTAAATCGATTAAATAATTGTGTGCTTTTTTTAACATCCACAAAACCTGCAATTATCCAATGATTTTCGGTTTCTTGTGTTCCGCGTAAATGACTAAAATTTGGATGACATCCTAAACTAGGTAAATCATTAACTATTGAAGGTGTACCTAGTCCTTTCATCAATTGCACAGATTCGTTCATGTTTTTAAGAGTTGGTAATTCAGCTCTCAAATCTTTAATATAACTTAAATCAAAATCTGAGTCGCTATTACTGTACAATCGATTTATACTTTTTGGGTCTTTATTTACCGCTTTTTTAATGACATCTAGGTACGGATTAAATATATTATTCATTATGCTATTAATTTTTTAATTATTAAATATGTTATTGGAACTAACAGAAAAAATTGACTTATGAGTAGTATGCCAACCCAAGTTAGTTTTTTGAATTTCTTATCAAGACCGCATGATAATTCATGTACTTGGGTTCTAAGGTCTTTAGTATCTTCTTTTTCTTTTCTGCCTTTAGATTTTTCAAAAAATGTCTCTGACTTCATTTCACTAATAGAACGGAAGTAATAGAGTGAGTTAGCTTTATATGGGAAATATGGAATGCATATTCTAGCTAAAATCAGTAAGTTCAAAATACCAAGTATCATAATAGCTGATATAAAGAATATCAACCAATGATTATTAATTAAAGTATCTTTAAACTGAATTGTAAAAGTTAGGATAGCACCTGTAAAAAAAGTATTGATAGCTATATAAACTGCTGTCTTATTATTTACACTTTCATAATAATGATCGAGCCTATCAATTGTATATTTCAATCTATCATTTTCTTTCTCCATTGGTTGCAATTTTTAAAGTGATTAATCCTGCTAACAATAGAAAACCATAGGTAACCTGTGTACTTTTCTCTTTACCATGTTGAACCCAGTTTGCGAAGTGTTCACAGTTAAATCCTAAGAAGCTATATCGTTGTCCAATCTTTTGATAAGCTCGTTGGGTTGCTCTTTGGATATCGAAGTGATTTCCAGTAAACCTTCTAATTTTAATAGGTTCGTAATCTTGAAGTAGTTCTAATAATTCATGTTGAGGAATTGTTTTGACACCATCTTTCAAGTTTCCTATAAAAACTCCATTCCCTAAATAAACCACATAGTGATTCAAAATTCTACCAAGTCCATTTTTTTTCTTGGCCACAATCACGTCAATTGGACGTAACTGATTAACTAATTGTAATTGTTTTACCATATACTATTTATTAAATTAAACATCTATTTCTCTTTACGAACGCCTTTAAAGGGAGTTTTACTAGATGTTTTACCATCCATAAATCTTCCTGTTTCTGGGTTTCTTTTTACCCAAATTCCAGTTTTTGGGTTTTTTACTTGTGAGCGATTTTTAACTGCTCCATGTCTGCGATTGTCACCGCTTTTTCCATTTGTTGCCATTATTCAAAATTTAAAATTATACTAATAATCATTGCCTTTCTTTTGCAAGAGAGGCTGTGGGAAGTACTTTAAGAAATAGAAAAATTATCGTGAAGAGAGAATATCTACCCAATATGTAGTATATTCGTGCTGCAAAACATTCTTTACGATGAATTTCAATTCATCTAAAGTACAAAGGCTGGTATCAGTATTGATGTCAGCTTTTTTTATACTATTAATTTATCTTTATTACTCATTAAAAAATTATAATACTGTTCGTTTTTTATTACTTCTTTATTGAATTCTTCAATAGAGATTGTTTCTATTTTTAGTTTACTACATAAAGCTATTTGTGAGCGCCTAGTATTATCAATTACAAGTGCAAGGTTTTTAATTTTACAACAATGTAATAGAAATAAAAAACCTTTGCCAAAAACACTATCGTTTAACTCATTCTTATTTAAAAAACTTGGAAATCCAACACAATCTAACATTTCAACTAAATTGGTTTCTTCACAAGTTCTAATTTTCTCTTTTAAATCGACACTATATCCTTGCATTTGCAAATGAGGAACAAAAACCTTGTAACCATCTTCGATTATTATAGGTAATTGCTTTACGTCATTTAGTAAGCACAAATATTCTATGTCGTAAAAAATAAACACTAATTAAGGTTGAAATTTTTTATGGTTAATTCTTTAAGTTTATCTATTGGTATAGAGCTTAATTCAGAAGCTTTATATTTTTCTATTCTTTGCTCTGTTAAAGCAGTTCTGAGTAATTCAAAAAACCTTTTTGGCTTTTCATCACTTTTAATATATTCTCCAAAATCTTTCCTGTCAGAATACCAAATTTCATACTCACTTATAATTCTATCTTTAATATTGTCATCAATCAGTTTTAAACTATTCATTCTATAAATAATTGACTTAATAGAAATTCCATAAGTAGTTTTAATTTCCTTAAGCTCTCCCAAAGAAATTGAAGTCCTGTCCTTGCCAATAAATGAATGAGCTACTTCATCTACTAATAAAAATGCTGCAGCAAAACGGTTGCAGAAAGACTCTTCCTTATCTTTATCAATAGTAGCATCATTAAATTTCATCAACAAATGCCCCAATTCATGTACTATTGTGAATCTTCTCCTAGTAGTTTCTCTTGTATGTTCAAGGTAATCATTAAGTATAATAACAGGTATATTATTTACCCATGCGCAAAGACCACCCGAACCGGTATTCCTATTTACTGTGACAATTTTTATCCCTTTACTTTCTAATAGATTACAAACACTATCTATTGGAGAGTTACCTAACTTCCATTTTTTTCTAACTTTTTTGACAGCTTTTTCAATATCATTATAATTAGAAATAATCATATCATTAATAGGATTTTCAAAGACAATTTCGCTTCCAATTATTGTTTCTAACTCCAAATAATTTTCAATGTAATTTATTACATCTTTCTTTATTGTACTTGCTTCTTTATTTGCATCTGATAAAGTATGGGCATCTCTAAATCTTACAGAGTTTAAATCTAAGCTGTATTTCGGTATTCTATAAAAGTCCCAAACATTTACAGCTAGAGCTGAAGCAATATTCTTCAATACAAGATTACTTGGTTTTGTGGAACCGTTCTCATATTGTTGAATTGCAGCCTTGGAAACATTAACTAATTTAGCTAAGTCTTGCAACGATAAGTTCATTAAGGTTCGTAACTCTTTAATTTTATTACCTATATCATTCATTATGATTTAATTTATTGTTAAATCGTATAGCAAATATAATAAAAAATACATTTTACTATACGGTGATGCGACTTAAGTTTTCAACACCATGTTAATAAGTGAATTAAGTTTTATTAATTAGTATCTTAAATATCTTATTTAAAATTTCCTTCAAATTCTTCACAATCTCAATAAAAAAATCCTTCATATTCCAACATTTAAATAATTAGCAATCCCTATTAAAATAGCCAAAGCCATCGCTTTTACATTTTTAGGATTGGTAAAATAATCAGCTTCGTCAGTATTTGTTATATACCCCATTTCCACAAGAACAGCAGGATAATTGCCTGCTTCTCGTAAGACTTGAAAGTTTGCAAACTTTGCACCTCGCATTTTAAAACCTAAATTTTGAGTGCTTTCATTTAATATCGATAACCCTAATTCAATGGAAGATTTGGTATTTGAGTTATCGTTATTATGTACATAAACTTCCATTCCTTTAGAGGTATTTGGAGAAGCATTACAATGCAACGACACAAATACATCTGCACTCAAAACTTTAGCTAATCGACTTCTATCTGATAAAGAAATTAAGGTGTCTCTATAACGAGTTAGATAAATATCCAACTCATTATCAAAAAGCTTTTTATTAAGCCTTAAAATTTCTTTGGCAACATTCAAAACCACTTCTTTTTCTTGAATGTTATGTATACCAATTGCGCCAGTATCTTTTCCACCATGTCCAACATCAATCACAATTACTTTTTTTTGACTAAAAACAAAGCACATTTTAAGCATCAAAATCGTAAAACAGACGTTTTTGAGCTTCGCGTACTTCAAAAGTTTTTGAGTTATCAACATAGCATTTTCCATTTTTCATACAATTTGATGCCAATTCACATCAAAGAAATACAATCCAACTTGAAATTTATTTTATTCACAAATTACTGATTGTCAATATTTTGAATAACAATATACAGTATTTTTCGAATGTCAAAATCAAGTAAATTTTAAATCTATTTAGATATGAAAAAATCACTCTATGTAACCGCTTTATTGCTACTCATTTCAAATGCCTTATTTGCACAAATTGGAGGTATTGAAGATTCTGTTAATGATGTTTCCGATACCATTCGAGCCATTTTCCCAATCATTTTAGGTGTCATCTTTTTAATAGGTTTTCTATTTAATGCAGGGCACTTCTTTGGTGAAAATGCCGACCTCAAAAAAGGTATTACACGTGTATTAGTGTTTGTACTTATTGCTGGAGCAGTAGTTGGAATTTTCACATACCTAATTGGAATCGTTGTTTAGTATGAAACGATTCGAAGTCTATAAAAACATACGAAAGCGTGCGGTGATAATGGGTTTACCCATTTCACTGTTCGCTCTTATGATGACAGCAGTTATTGGCTCATTATTATTCATCATTTTCTCATTCAGTTTTACGGTTATCATTTCGGTTTTTGTGTTTAATGCGGCACTCTATGTTGCCTTAACACATATTACCAAGAACCCAACGCTCTTGCAGTTTCAAAAAATATTTCCACAAACCATCAGCAACAAAAAACACAGTCGTTTACATTATGAACAAGATTAATCTATCTGCATACCATCCTATTTTGAGCATTGAAGAACACATCGTGTTTGCCAACAATGGCAATGTGGTATTGTGTTATAAAGGTGACTTGCCTGAAATATATTCTTTGTCTGAATCGGATTTAGAAGACATTCACGGTTCGTGGTTTCAAGCCTTTAAATCCTTACCAACAAGTACGGTTATTCATAAGCAAGATATTTACCAAAAGGCTAATTATACTTCGGAAGTATTGCCAAACAAAACCTTTTTAGAGAGAGCAACACACAATTATTTTAAAGGAAGAAACTATCTAAAACATAGTTGCTATTTGTTTTTTATTCTACCATTTAACAAAGCATTGAATGCTTCAAAATTTACGAACCCTTTCAGAAAAGTAGAGAAAGGGATTCATAAAAAAATGGACCACAATGTTCAGGAATTTATTACTTCGGTAAACGATGCCATTTCATTTATAAATAATAGCCGAAAGGTGAAGTTTACACCTCTTAGCGAGAATCAAATTATTGGTATCACTGATGCCTATTTCAACGGATTTAATGAAGGATTTGATACTGATATTCAGTTAAAAAAATCTAACATTGAAATCGCCGAAAATCATTTTGATGTATTGGCTGTAAATAGTGAACTCTGTTTTGGCGATGTCGTACAAAGCAGTAAAACTAATGATAAATTCACTTCGGATGATTTTGTATTCCATCAAGGTTTTATCGATGGATTGGGATTAAACCTCAATGAAAATCATATCATCAATCAGATTATTTATTTAGATGATAAGTATAAATGGAGAAAATTACTCGATAAGAAAATTGAAGAACTTAACAAGAGTTCCAACTTCGGCACACAGAATAAAGTCATCCTAAAAAAGATTGAAGACATCGTTGCTAAAATTAACGAAGATGACTCTGCACGAATTATTAGAGGGCATTTGAATATTATCTTTTGGTCAAAGGATGAAAACGAATTGGGGAGAATCGCATCCAAAATAAAAACAGAATTTAAAGAACTTGATATTGTACCATATTACCCTAAAGACGAAGAACGGAAAAACTATTTTTTAAATTCCTATTGTTGCTTTGCATCCAACTTTTCAAATGAAGATTTGTATGTAACCGATTTAAAACACGCACTTTGTTTATACATCAATAACAGCAATTATAAATCGGATGAAGTCGGTATCATCTTCAATGACAGACAGCATAATATTCCTGTTTTAAAAGATGTTTGGGATGAACAAAAGAAACGCATCAAAGCACGCAATTTTGCCATTTTTGCGCCAACTGGCGAAGGAAAATCGTTTTTAGCGAATAATATACTTCGCCAGTATTTTGAGAGTAATGTACGCTTGGTAATTATCGATTTAGGAGGTTCATATTCCAAGTTTGCTAAACTCTATCCAGACGACCATATCATTTTACGCTACGAGCAAGGAAAGAATTTAGGTATCAATCCGTTTTATATTTCATCCATTGAAGATTTAACGCCTGAACGGTTAGAAGATTTAGGTGTTTTCTTATTAGAATTATTGGCTTCAGGAAAGGAAGCTACCAAAGCAGAAGAAGTTGCCATTAAAAAAGTACTTCGTTATTATTACAATTCTATAAATGAGAATCACTCATTAGCATCACTATATCAATTTGTAGATGATAAAAAGGATACACTTATCCAAGAACTTAAAATTCAAGAAGAGTATTTCAGTATTTATAATTTTCTGCACATCCTTTCGGAATATGTAGATGATGGTTTATACAGTTTCTTATTCAATGTATGCGAAGACCAAACTTATAAGATTGAAGACAAACGTTTGATTGTTTTTGAACTCGATGAAGTCAAAGATAACAAGGAGATTCTTTCAGTAATGTTGAAGTTGATTAAGTCAGCTATTCAACGTACCATTTGGCGGAATCGTTCCGAACGAGGAATTATCCTCTTTGATGAGTTTGCAAAACAACTCAAATTCGGAAATGTATTGGAGAGCGTAGAATTCTACTATCAAGCCATTAGAAAACAAAACGGAGCGATTGGCATTATTCTGCAATCCATTAATCAGTTACCTAACAATTCCACATCAGCAAGTATTCTTGAAAATACACAAGTGGTGTATAGTCTTCGGAATGAAAAAGGTTATGCTGAATTACAAAAACGATTGAATTTTTCAAGTCACGATTTAAACCAGTTAAAATCCATTAGAAACAATTTAACTGGCGCAAGAAAATACACCGAAATGTTTATCAAAATCGGAAAGGAAAGTAACATTTTTCGTCTCGAAGTCCCTAAAGAAGTCTATGCAGCATACTTAACAGATGGAAAAGAGAGTGAGGCAATAATGCAACTTTATGAAGAACATAATTCGATGGAAAAAGCCATCAACATATTCACTAAGCAGTCATAGACAGCCTTTAACACAAACAATTAGTAATCTATAAAAACAAAAATTATGAAAATTAAAACATTAATTATCGCATTCACATTGGCACTTTTATTATTGCCTGCTCGTGCTACGAGTCAGGGATGGCCAGTTTATGATAATACCAACTTTATCAGTTTAGGTAAATCATTATTAGAATCCGCTAAACAAACGTCACAACTATTAAAAACAGTTGACTTTTTAAAGAAGCAAAAAGAGCGCATTGAACAAGTCAGCAATGTCATTCAGCAATTGAGTGCTGTGCAAGAAGTGATTCAAAACAATCAGCAATTATTCAATATGGTGCAGGGTGATTTGCAAGAAATATTGAACTCACCACATATTAAACCCGATGAGATAAATCGGATTACCGATTCCTTTACGGAAATCATTGAAAGTTCAATGTCAAGTGTTAATTATATCAATCAAATTCTATCAAGTGGAAATCTAAAAATGAGTGATGCCGAACGTGCCGAAGTTCTTAAAGAACACGAATTAAAATCTAAAGAAATGGTAGCCGAAATTCAGTCTAAAACTAGACGATACAAAGAAATTATTGCCTTTAGAGATATGCAAGATAAAATCAATAATAGAGAAACCAATTACTAATGAGTGGTATTTTTTTAGGAATAGGGTTAGAATATATTGATGCGGTTTTTACCACCATCAAAAACAGTGATTTTTCACAGTATACCATTACTGGAATGAAAACACTGGCTATTTTATTCTTCCTGATTAACATCCTAAAAAAATACAATGAAGGTGTTGCTAATAATGAGGGTTATACTTGGGGGTTGACTCCTTCAGAATTGGCAAAGAATTTCGCAGTCATTATCATAGTAATTTTCTCTACACAGGTGTTGGGTGTTTTCGATAGCATATTGGTCGCTATCGAATCCCAGTACCGTGATACGGCTCCAGCACTCCTTCCGCTACAGATGCAAGATATTGATTTGGAGCAGGATGTGGGTGCCTTGGAAGCCGCCAAAAAAGCATTTGCATTGCTATACGAAGCATTGGTAACACCATTGTATGGATTGAAAATATTATCATTTATCGCCGCAATGTTCTTATGGTTATTGGACTTGTTTATCTATCCATTATTCCTAGCAGAACGCTACTTTTTATTGGGGATAATGCAAGCCTTTTTTCCTTTAGTAATTAGTCTGGCAGTATTTGAAAAGTTTAGAACATTGGCATACAATTTCTTTAAACTCTATGCTGGAGTCTATATGCTAGTACCTGCTTTTTTCTTGGTAAATGTTTTTGTAAATAATCTCTATACGGAAATCAACACCAACTTTTGGGGAGACTTATTCGGAACAGATTGGGGAAGTAACTTTTTTGCACCCTTATTGGAATTTGGCTCTATAGGATTTATTGTACTCCTCAAATTCAAACTCTATCGTCGTGCTACTTCTTTTGTTTTTAGGCTTTTTAGCGCGTAATAATTATATAAAAATGAAAACACCTTATAAAAATATATACAACATATTGAAGTTAAATCGCTTCATAGTTTTGGCTGTAGTTATAGCAGTAGCAGTTACCTGTATTGTTTCTGTGGTACTGGTTGTAAAACTTCATAAAGAGACCGTTAACAATGCTTTTGTTGTCAATACAGATGGAAGTGTAATTCCTTTAAAACTGGTGTCACAACAAGAAAATTTAGGTGTAGAAGCATTGGCACATTTAGAATTGTTTCATACCTATTTCTATCATATTGATGCCAGTAATTATGAAAAGCATTTAGAAAAAGCACTTTGGCTAGGAAATAGTTCTGTGGATGCCTTATACAGACAGAAAAAAGCAGATGGCGTTTACAATCGATTATTGCAATATTCTTTAGTGCAACGCGTGTTAAGTATCAATTCTAAAATTAATATTCAGTCTAAGCCATATCGCTTTGAAACCAAGACCATTTTTGAAATCAATCGTGGTTCAATAGTCGACACATATGAATTAACAACAACAGGAAACCTTATCCATGTTGATAGAAATTTTCCCAAAAATACCCACGGATTATTAATTACCAACTTTTTTGAAAACACGTTACGAAAATTAGAAGATTATGAAGATAGAAAAGAATAAACTCGTTTTTGGCGCTGTCATTTTATGCGTGGTACTTTTTATAGGTTCTTACTCGGTATTAATGTTAGGAGAGGATGAAGATCCAACCATAGAAAACAATCAAGTTCCTGTTCCAAAACTTAAGGATGAACAAAAGGAATACGAATCTAAATTAGAAGCTCTAGATGATTTAAAAGAAGTCAGACAAACCAATGCACCAAGTATTTATGATGAAGCGTTATTAGATTCCACAGGGATTTATGATGCTGATTTATTAGATAAGAAAAAAATGAAAATGATAGATAGTATCTACAAACAAGGGCGCATTAATTATACAGATGCATCGTATCGAAAGCCAAGAAAAAACTTTGTAAAATCAGAAGTTGAAACTCAAAAGGACTCTCTTCCAATTAAAGAAGTAGAATCTATTATAACGACTAAAGAATTGGCATTAGAACACCAACTCTTTTTTGCTTCCAATCCTGTAAAAAATGACATTTATGATTCTCAAAATACAGATGCTTCAATTTACGTTCGTGTTGATGGAACACAAACTGTAAAAAATGATTTTCGTTTACAAATGCGATTGACAAAAGAAGCCACCATTAATGGAATTTTACTTCAGAAGAATGCACCTATTTATGGCTTTGTCAGTTTTAAACCCAACAGAACTATGATAACGATAGAGCATATAAATCATCAACCAGTAAAGCTAAAGGCATTCGATTATCAAGATGGTAGTGAGGGTGTTTACATTGAAAATAGTTTTCGCGCTGAAGCCAGAAAACAGATTGTTGGAGATATGGTAAATGATATTAATGTTCCTGGTGTACCACAAGTAAGTGGGCTAAAAAAAATATTTCAACGTAGTAATCGGAATGTGAAAGTGACGATTGCTGATAACTACAGATTAATTCTAAAACTAAAACAATGAAATTTATAATATCATTTCTATTAATAATAGTTTGCTTTTCAGTGAAAGCACAACAAAAATTAGATACTATTTATGCAAACGAGCAAAAGAATGTTGCTTTGTTTTTCCCTAATCCAATTCGTCAAGGAATAACTGGAGCTGACCATTTTGTATTTACTTATAATAGAGAAAAAGAACAATATTTTGGTTTATTGCAAGCGCAACCTGGAACAGAAAGTAACCTATTAACGGTTACTAATGATGGGCAAGTGTATTCCTATATTTTGAAGTATGCTGATAAGTTACCAAGGTTGAATTATTTTATTCCAGAAAATGAAAGTATCGGAAATGAAATGTCTAAAAAAATAAAACAAAAACCAGTAATTAAAACAGTTGATGCCTATAAAAGCCGAATCACATACTTTCAAAAATTTAGCGAGTATGTATTGAATTCAACACCTGAACGTATTGCTACAAAACGTAAAAAAGGAATAAAATTACGTTTGCAAAAGATGGTATATAATACTTCAGAAGTGTATTTGGTTATCGAAGTTCAAAATACTTCAGGAATTGATTTTGAAATTGACTACTTAAATATTTACAGAACTAATGGAAATAAGAAGCGAAAAGCATCCTATCAAAAACTACAGTTAATTGAAATTTACAAGCACAAAATGCCTTTAATGATTAAGAATAAGCAATCAAAGCGATTTGTATATGTACTGCCCAAATTTGTATTAGGAAATAATGAGAGATTAGGAATTGAATTGAAAGAACTTAAAGGAGATAGAAAATTAGAGTTAAAATAATATAAGCCTCTCAATTTTGAGAGGCTTATATTAAGACTCTACTATTTAACAATCTGTAAATGATTATACGGCGTAGTTTTATAAGAACAATTCTGTTTCATATTAGCCTTTAAGATATCCTTTAATTTACCGAAATCGTTACTGATTTTCTTTTCAACAACTCTAGCATAGCGCTGTGTTGTTGATAATTTTGTGTGCCCTAAAAGTTTTGAAACAGTCTCTAACGGAACATTATTTAATAGGGTAACAGTTGTGGCAAAAGTGTGACGAGCAACATGAAAAGTTATATGTTTGTGTATTTTTGCTATTTCTGTAATGGTTTTTAAGTATCTATTAACTACTTGATTAGTATATACTGGTAACAACGAATAATTATTATTAACATTAGGATATTCAGTATATTTATCTAGAATACGTTTGGCATCATCAAGTAATGGAACTTTCACTGGAGTTTTTGTCTTTTTTCTAGTAACATTAATCCATTGTTCACCGTCAATTCCTGTAACGATACCATCCTTTTTCAATAATTTAACTTCAATGTAGCTTAACCCTGTATAGCATGCAAACACGAAAATATCGCAGACTAATTGTAGTCCAGAATCTTCAAAAGTCAAATTTTTAAAAATTTCAAGCTCGTTTGCCTCTAGAAAATGACTATCATATTCATCAAACTTTAATTGATACAATACAAAAGGGTTATGTTGAATCCAGCTAAACTTCATGGCTATATTCAATATCTTTTGAAAACGCTCTTGATGTTTCATAATTCCATTGTTTGTTAAAGGTTGGGAAGCTCTTAATGGTTTGCAAGCACGCAGATAATTTTCAAAACTTGTTATAAATGAATAATCGATTGTAGCCAATTTAACATCTGAAATTCGCAATTTTTTAGTCAAAAACTTCAGTAAATATTTTTCAGTTGCGCCATAATTTTTAGCTGTACCTGGTTCTAACTTTGGTAGTTCGTTTTTAAAATGATAATCCAACAACTCTTTTAAAGTAGTTACTTCCTTATCTGTCCCTAAGTAGCGTAGTTTAATGGCTTGTGCTGTAATTAGCTTATTTTCTATGTGTAATTGCTTATGACAATCTATAAGTTTGGTATATACATCATCTAAATATTGGTTAATAACTTTCGCGCCAGAAATACGCGGATTAATTCTGTTTGCCTTAGATATCCAATAGTGTGGTAGCGTACATCTCTTTGTACTTACATCTGCCCGAATACCATCAACAGTGATTCGTGCATAAATTGGAATTTTTCCATTACTTTTTTCAGCTGATTTTTTCAGCCAGAAGTGAATACTAAATGTCTTTGAAGTTCTCATTACTTTCGTTTTTAGTGAAACAATACTTTAAACGAAAGCCAAATCAGCTTGTGAAAGTCAAATGCACGATTGAGAATACAAGATACGAATTTTATCAGGATTAGAATAGGACACCGATTAGGACACCTTAATATATACTCTCAAAACGAAACAAATGGAAATAGTAAAAATGTAATTTACTGATTTCCATTTGATTAAATATTTATTGGTTTATAGTAAACCTTTAAAAGTCGGGGTGGCAGGATTCGAACCTGCGACCTCCTCGTCCCAAACGAGGCGCGATGACCGGGCTACGCTACACCCCGATTGATTATCGGGTTGCAAATGTATAAAAAATACTTTGTTTGCAAACAAAAAAAACAAAAAAATATAAACTTTTGTAAGATAGGTGTAATCTATCGTCTAATAGCGAAAATATATTTCAAAAAAACTTAATAGAATTAAAAAAAAATTACATTTGTAATCATAAAATTTTTTAGAAGATGGCAGAAAAAATAAAATGTTTAATCATTGGATCTGGACCAGCAGGATATACTGCTGCTATATATGCAGCTAGAGCTGATATGAAACCAGTTATGTATACAGGAATGCAAATGGGAGGACAGTTAACTACTACTACTGAAGTTGATAATTTTCCTGGGTACCCAAATGGAACTGATGGTACTGCAATGATGAATGATTTAAAAAGTCAGGCAGAGCGTTTTGGTACGGATGTACGTTTTGGTTTAGCAACTAAAGTTGAATTTTCTAAAGAAAAAGGAGGTGTTCATAAAATAACTGTAGATGAAAGTACTGAGTTAGAAGCCGAATCTGTTATTATTTCAACAGGAGCTACAGCAAAGTATTTAGGACTTGAGAGTGAACAACGTTTAATAGGAGGTGGGGTTTCTGCTTGTGCTACTTGTGATGGTTTCTTTTATAAAGGACAAGACGTAGTTGTAGTTGGAGCAGGAGATACTGCAGCTGAAGAAGCTACATATTTGGCTAATATTTGTAATAAAGTTACAATATTAGTACGTAAAGATTTTATGCGTGCTTCAAAAGCAATGCAACACCGTGTTAATAAAACAGAAAATATTACTGTGATGTATAACACAGAAATTGATGAGGTATTAGGAGATAATGTAGTTGAAGGTGTACGTGCTGTAAACAATCAGTCAGGAGAAAAAACTGATATTCCAGTAACAGGAGTGTTTATTGCAATTGGTCATAAACCTAATACAGATTTATTTAAAAATGTTTTAGATATGGATGATACAGGTTATTTAATAACAAAAGGTAAATCTACTAAAACAAATTTACCAGGGGTTTTTGCAGCAGGTGATGTGCAAGATAAAGAATATAGACAAGCTGTAACAGCTGCTGGTACTGGTTGTATGGCAGCTTTAGACGCTGAACGTTATTTAGGAGCTTTAGAATAAGTAACTAAGTTATTTTAGATATAAAAAAAGCTTACCAATTTAATTGGTAAGCTTTTTTTTGTACCTATGAATTATTTTTAATTATTTAATTCTGAAATCATTTTTTTAGCTGTAGGATTATCTGAATTAAATTTTAAAGATTTTTCAAAAGCTTTTAGAGCTTCTTCCTTTCTACCTAATTTAACTAGACTGTTTCCATAGTAATTATAAATGCGATGTGTATAATATCCGTGATTAGGGTAGAGCTTTAAGTTTAACTCAAAAAATTTGATAGCCTCTTCATATTTTTCTAGGTCTGCTAATGACTGCCCATATTCATTTATTAAACGTTCAGAAATAGCATATTCTGAATCTGTATTGTATTCTTTTTTAATAAATTCAATTATTTCATCTGTAGATTTTTCTGGAGATAGTTCAGCTATTTTTTTTCTATTCAACATTAGTTTTCTTAAAATCCACCAATAACGCCAAGAGGGAGTTTTAGTTCTATCAGAAAGCTTAATTTTTGTTAGATAGTCTAATTTAGTTTTATGAACTACTACAACATTTCTTTTTGGGATTACAGTAATAAATTGGCCAGAATTGTCCAAGGCAGTATAAGCACCATTAAAATCTGGATTGTCATAAAAACGATCAAATCCCCACCATAAATAACCATAAGTTTCTTGTAAAGGACTAGAAATATCTCCTCCTATTCTAACTCTTACAGTGTCGATATTAATTACCGGAGACGTTGTTTTTTTAATCCAGTTTTTAGAAATAATTTGTTTCCCTTTCCAATTTCCTTCTTGCAACATAAGTTGCCCTATTTTAGCCATATCTCTTGTTGAAATATGGGTTTGGTAGGTGTTATACTTTGAGTTTTTAGTATATTCTTCAGATTGATTATCAATATTCCAATCTTGAAAACCTAATGGGATAGCCAATTGCTTTTCTACTTCTTTATGAAAATTATTTCCAGATTTATTTTCAAGAATATAGCTAGCAACATTATAGTCCCAATTATTAAAAGAAAAATATTCACCAGGTTTCACACTTCCTCTTTCTTTTCTTCTAGAAAGAGTATATTCTGTACTGTTATTTTTAGCGTATAAAACTCCAGAAGTTGACGTAAGTAAATTATTTATTGTTGCCTGTTTTTCTATGGGTAATAGCCCTAAATAATCATTTATATTATTACTGCCAATAGTCTCTTGAAGATTAATTGTTCCATTTTCAACATATTTACCAAACAAAATACTTAGAATACTAATTTTAGCATCCTTTAAATTACTAATTTCAGATACATCTCCGTATTCATAAATAATTTTACCATTTTCTAAAACCATCATACTTGTGGTTTCTGATTCTTCTTTTAAATAACTGTCAATTTCCTTTAACTTTTTTTCAGTAAAGTATGAGTTATTATCTATATGTGTTTTTTCAATAGGAATTCCTTCAAAGTCAGCACTTTTATAAAACCAAGTATGTAAACTTGTATATGAAAGAATAACCATTAGTGTGGTTATTGCTACAGTTCCTTTTAAGATATAATGAACTTTGTATTTTTTGTAAAAATGTATAATCACTTCTCTTTTTTCTAAAAATAAATAAACAACAAACAAATTAGGAACCCAACTTAACCAAGCCACTACTTGGTATGCTAAAGCAAATTCTCCAAAGATATTTATTAACAAAGGTAACCAAAGACGTAATGTAACTGCACCAAATGTACCAGCATAATTATAAATCATATATTTTTTATGAGCAATTACATTTCCTTTTCGAATGCTAGTATATCCTAAAATGGCTAGAGTAATCCAAATAATAGAACCAATTGAAAAACCCAATTTAGGCGATAGCCCTGCAGAAGCATGAAATGCAATATAAAACCCAGGAATTCCACTAATAAGAATTGAAACAATATAAATTTTACCAATCCACCTATGTATATTTAAATATTTTTTTCGAAATTTTTCTATGAATTGTACCCATCCAATTAATAAGGCAATTCCTCCAAAAATAATATGAAGGTAGAAGCATATTATATAAAAATTACTATTTAATAATGAAATAGTTTTAGCAGTTAAAAGTAGAATAGGTTCATCTGCTAAAATGTATTTTAAAGGGTAAGAACTAAAAAAGATGCATAAACTCCCAAAGAGAATCCAAAGTAAAATAACTGTAATTTTTTTCATTTTTTATTGTTTTGATATCACCAAAATAGAATCAAAAAACAGGTTAAAATAAAAACAGACACCCTAAGGTATAAAACATAATTTTTTAGGTGAAAACATAGAGTATTGGTATAAAACTATCGTTTTTAGGTATAAAAATTATAATGATAAAAGACGATTTTTATAACTTTTAGATACAGGAAGTACAACTTGTGTAAGTGAAATTGTAGTAGAGTCTTCCCAAGATTTAAAATGAGAAGGATTGATTAAATGAGAACGATGAATTTGAATTAAAAAATCAAACTCATATTGAATTTTCTTTAAAGAACTTCGAATTAATTTTGTTTTGAGAGTTTCATTTTCTAAAAAGAAAATCTCCACATAATTTTGAGAGTTAGAAACACAAATTAGCTCCTCTTTTTTAATTTTTAAGAAATCTAATTTATTCTCTCCTTTAATAATAATATAGGCTTCTTTTTTAGGAATTAATTTAATTGCATATTTTCTTAATAAAAAAATAATTGGGCTAATAATTAAAGTTATATTGAGTATAATTTCAGTAAAGAATCGAGGGAAATCATAAAAACCATGAACCATAGAACTCTTATAGAAATAATAAGTTATGATAGTATAGATTATATAGTATACTATATAAATACTTATTTCTAAAAAAACATTCCACTTGGAAATTTTAGTATATATAATCTTTTGATAGATAGCGACTACACTATAAGAAAAAAAAGCAGCAAAACTAAAACCTAAACTTACACGAAGCCAAACTCCTAAATCCATGTTTCCATGCTCAAAAGGCCTTGCGAAAAAGCCAAATAAAAAAGCCCACACAGCTAATAGAAAAGCTATAATTATATTGTGTTCTATTTTTGGGTTTAATTTCATTTGACAGTTTTGATAAAAACTCAAAAATACATTTTATAATGAATTTAGAAAAAGATAAATTCATCATACTAAAATTAGTGCAGATAAAAAGAGCTTAGATTTTGTATAAGCTCTTTTTTATTATTTAATAATTCTGATCTTCTATAGATTTCGTTATTGATGATTTTATGGTACCAGTATGCTTAGTAGTTTTACTTTCAATTAACATAATACAACATTCTTCTTCGGAAGAAACTCGGTGATTTACTCCTTTAGGAACTACAAATAAATCTCCTTTATGCATGGTAAAACTAGGTTTGTTTTCAATCTCCATTAATAATGAGCCTTCAACTATATAAAATAATTCATCTTCATTTTCATGATTATGCCAAGGAATATCTTCACCTTTTATTTTCGCAAGCTTTACGTATTGATCATTAACCTCATTAATTATTTTAGGAGAAAAGTATTTTTCTACTGAATTGAACTCATCTTTTAAATTCATTTTTATAATTTTAAATACTAGTTGTTTGTATTGTTTTCTTGATGTGTTTTCTATTTAATAACAGAAAAACCGATATGAATATTGCCAGTTTCTTCGTCTACAAATAGTTCTCTATTTTTTACAGTTCCATGGCAAGTAGTTTCAGAACAAAATAACGAGCCCCCAGCAAGTCGAACTAAATCACCTCTTTTAGTTTCTGTAATATCCCATACATTTCCTAAGATATTTACATCTTTAACAGGGGAAATAGGAAGTTCATTGTTGGAAACTACGGTTCTTTTATCTGTTTTTATAAAATCCCAATATTCATTATACTTTGGAAGTCTCGTTTTTGACCATTTACAATAGGCCATAGCATCATTATAACTTACTTGTGTTATAGGTAGTTCTTTTGAGCTTGGAATATTTATGCCGTCTGGTTTTTTCCAATTAGCACTGTCTACTTTTTTAAAATCATAAACATTTATTTGTACTATAGACCAACCATATTTTTCAGCATCGGTTATGTAGCCAGTTTGTTTAACAAATGTTTCAAATTGAGCATAGGAAACCGGGATTAATTTTTCTTTTTTCTTAGCACAAGAATATACGGACAGCAAAAACAGAAGCATACTAATTGAAATTAGAAATCTACTCGATTTGTCTATAGTGATGTATTTATTTGAGGAAAAACTCATTAATATTAAGTTTTTAAAGTTTTAAGGTGTTGTTTTTAATTAGAATATTATTCTTTAGCACCATGACTTTTTGCTATTTCTATCCAATGCTCTGAAATTCCTTTTGTGTCGGCTCCTAAGCCTCTAGATAAATGTAATGCTACACCAATTAATAAAACAGAAGCTTTATGAAGTTCTTCTAGTGTTTGTATACTTCCAAATTCTTCTTGCGCTTTTAATAGAATTAAATCATTGTGTTTTTGTGCAAAAATAATAGGGTCTTCGGTGCTTTCTGTTATTGCTGGAGTCATTAAACAATCCATCCATTCTTTACCTATTCTTTTTACCGATAATTCATGAGATTCATTACCAATTATTCTCCACATTGATAATGTTTTAGTGTCTCCAGAAGCTGCTAATCCTGAATCTAAAAGTAACTCAAAACCAATGTCAGCTATATTTTGCATTACGATTAAATATTCATCTAATGCTTTTTCAAATTGACTCGCTTGTTGCCCTTTTAGATATTCGCCTACGCTAAGTTTAGGTAAATCTAAAACTTCGGAACAGTCATTTAAACAAGGGAATTTATCTCCTTCATAAATATAATGAGCTTTGTCAAATTGTACTTGCCTGCCTAATGGATATAAACGACAAGCTAATGGGCGACCCTGGTGAACACTGCAACCAGCATTATCTATATATAAGCTACATGCATTTTGTCCTTTTTTGTCTTGTTTTCCGTTAAAACGTAATTGGATACCTCCAAATTCAGAATAAAGATCTCGAAATTCCCTCTGTGTAATTTGCTTTTCTTTGCTAAAACGGAACAATTCCCAAGGATTAAGCATTACATCTTTACCAAAACAGCATGTTCCAGATCGAGAGCAGGTAAGTGGTAATATACTTTGGGTACTGAGTTTCGTTGTTTGCATTTTTATTTAAACTTTGTAAGAATATTTTGTTTAGTACTTGATTTTACAAATATAAGCCTACTTACGAAAATCTAGGAAGATTTTATAAATAGGCTTATTAGTGATTAATTTTTTATCAGAAGGTCTAGGAGCATTTGAATTCACAATATTACCTGAAGGATCTACTAAAATAAAACGAGGAATTAATTGAACCCCATAATCAGTAACAAATTTTGATTTCCAATCATTTGTATCCATGTGTCATGCTCTTTTTTAACATCAATAGAAAGATTTACAAACACTATGTTTTAATTCATGATATTCTTTTTCTACCTTTTTTAAAGATGGAATTTCAGCTTTACAGGGCCCGCACCAAGTAGGTCATACATCGATATACACAAACTTTCCTTTTATATCACTTAATGAAGTTGTTCCTCCTGCATTGTTTTCGTAATTTACAAACACTGGGTAAGCTTTTCCTTTGGCTAATTTCTGAATATTATTAAATTGTTTTGTCAAGCGTTCTTTCAAAATATTATTTACATCACTACCATTATCAAAATACACGATACTTTCGTCAAATTTTTTAGCGTCATCTTTAAATTGATGTTGTATACGTTTTTTAAATACATAGCAGTACTTTCTTTTCCATCACTAAAACTGTAATAGCCGTTTGTATTAAAAATAATATCAGTAAATGTTCCTGTGCCTGAAACTTTAATTTTTCTAACAGCTTTATTTGAACTGTTAATTATAGTTAGTTCATTACTGTTAGGATTATTAATCGTTTCCTGTAAAAAAATGTGTACTCAACAGGTTTTGAATTGTTACATGAAATAATAGTGGTAGCTAAAATTTCTAAAATTAGTTTCTTCATAGTGTTTTTTTAAAAAATTAGTATTAAGTATTTGTGTATGATTTTCCATTTGTTTTCATTCTTTTTTATAAAAAATATTAAAATTGAATGACCGCGTCCTCCATTATCAACTTTGTGACATAAAAAACACCCATTTTTCATAGATTTATCGAATGCCATTTTAGATAATGTTATACGAGCTTAATAACATATACTGTCAATATTGTCTTCAAAAAAATATTTATCTAAAAGTTTCCCTATTTCTGATGATTTTAATAACTCAAAACGTCCTGTACTATTTATTTTTTCAAAGTTTATAGCTTTTGGAAGTTTATTTATTTTGTATAGTTTTTTATGAGATTTGTTTCAAACTCTTTAATTTTTTTCCATTGATTATTTTATGCTCTATCTTTTTTTGTAGGTAAATTATAATTAAGAAGCATAAATAGATTCTGAGTAATTGTTAGACAATCATGTAGGTCAATGAATAACTTTCTATTATCAAAAGGTCTGTTTTTAGCAAATATGTATTCATCGTGAATACTATCTTGAGCTAAATAGTCAAGTTTAAAAAGGTGAATAAAAGGAACTTGTAGATTGTCTGTGCCATATAATTCTATAAAAATATCATTAAAAACTTTATACTGTTCCTCTTTACAACTATCTCAGCTATTATTTTTATACAGTGTTATGTGTAGATTTAATTCATTTTCAACATTTCACCTACTTTCAATAGGGTTTTTTTGGATTTAAGTGGGATATTGCCATTACCATCTGGTCCTACATTTAATAGAAAGTTACCTCCATTACTATTTATTTCATTAAGTTTATTATAAATTGTTACAGCCGATTTCCAATTAGTGTCATCAATCTTAAAGCCCCATGAATCATTCATGGTGTAACAAGCCTCCCATTCATATTCTACATTGTTAGACAGATGTTCTTGCTCTGGCGTACCAAAATCCTTTTTAAAGGACTTTCGTTTTCCAACCCTGTTGTTAATAATTATTTCAGGTTTTAATCCTCTGATATAATTATAAAGATCAATTCCTTTATCATTATTCCACCAATCCACCCAATCGCCATCAAACCATAATATGTCGGTATCATAATTATCAATAAGTTCTTTTATCTGATTTTTTATGTATTTGATATATACTGGTCTTTGGCCAGCCTTCATTTGCACATTTCCCCAGCGACTCCAAGAATCATTTCCTGAAGTATTACGTTGTTGACTACTATGATGCCAATCGATAATACTGTAATAAGTGCCAAACTTAATTCCATTTTCTTGGCAAGCCGTACTGAGTTCGGCAAGAATATCCCTTTTAAATGGTGTATTGGCAACATCAAAATCAGTGTATTTGCTATCCCATAAGCAAAAACCTTCGTGATGCTTTGTGGTGATTACGATGTACTTCATCCCAGCTTTTTTAGCTATAGATACAATCTCATTAGCATTGAAGTCTTTTGGGTTAAAGGAATGGGTGAGCATAGCATAATCTTGTGCTGCAATATCAGATTTAGCTTGTATCCATTCGGCATAACCTTTTATGGTGTCATTTTGATAAACTCCACTTAGTTGACTATAAAGACCAAAATGTATAAACATCCCATATTTAGCTTCTTTGAACCATTGCATACGTTTGTTAAATGCTTCTATTGATTCGTCACTAAAATATTTTTTCTCTTGAGCATTAGAAAAGCAGCTAAATGTTAAAGATAAAATAAGTATATATACTGTTTTTTTCATGTTATTCTGTTTGTAATTTATACAAAACTTATAGGTTTATTACGGGTATATTCCTCTTTTGGTTGGATATGCAGAATTTTAAAAAGGGATAAGAATTCTTTCATAGTAGTGAAAAGAAGTTGTTTTAAATGTACTATAATTTTTTCTAAGAATAAAATAAAAAAAGACCGCTAAACTTAATCAGCGATCTTTTAAACAAACAACTAAATTCTAAAACCTATAAAGTTATAGAAGATTTTTAAAAATAGTTTACCTTAATAAATTACACAATGTGATAAACTATTTTAGTATTTTCTAAAAGCAATATTTGTTTTCTGCTTTTAATTTTTCTGCAATTATATTACGCAACTCAACAACGTTAGGGTAGTTAGCGTATTTTGTAAAACGCTTTAATCCCATTAACATCATACGTTGCTCATCACCTTCAGCAAAAGAGATAATTCCTTCTCTTCCGTTTTTGGTAATAATTTCTACAGCATTATATAAATATAATTTAGCCATAGCAATCTGTTCTTTTTGAGAATCCTCACCAAAACGCTTAGCATTCTTTTCAGTTCTCAAAATAGCAGACTCTGCCATGTACGTTTCAATTAATATGTTAGATGCAGCCGTTAATAATTGTTGGTGTTGTTCTAATTCTGTTCCAAATTTTTGGATGGCAGCACCAGCAACCATTAAAAATACTTTCTTTAATTTTCCAATAATCTCTTTTTCTTCAGCAAATAATTCTGAATAATCTGGAGTATCGAAAGAAGGAATACCTAATAATTCTTCACCAACTGCCATGGCAGGGTTTAATAAATCAACGTGACCTTTCATTGCCTTTTTAACTAACATTCCTACAGATAATAATCTGTTAATTTCGTTAGTTCCTTCATAAATACGAGCAATACGAGCATCTCTCCAAGCAGATTCCATTGGAGTCTCTTCAGAGAATCCCATTCCTCCAAAAATTTGAATTCCTTCATCAGCACAAGCTTGTACATCTTCAGAAACAGCAACTTTTAAGATAGAACATTCGATAGCATACTCTTCAACACCTTTTAATTCAGCATCTTGATGAGAGCTTCCTTCAGATTCACGAATAGCAATACGATCTTCAATATTTTTAGCGGCTCTATACGATGCAGATTCACCTACATACGCATTAGTAGCCATTTCAGCTAATTTCATTTTAATAGCACCAAACTCAGCAATAGGAGTTTTAAATTGCTTACGCTCTGCAGCGTATTGTGTAGCGTAAGAAATTACTCTTCTTTGAGAATCTAAACAAGCAGCTGCTAATTTAATACGACCTACGTTTAACGCATTCATAGCGATTTTAAATCCACCACCACGAACAGATAACATATTTTCTACTGGTACTAATGTATCGCTAAAGAATACTTGGCGCGTAGAAGATGCACGAATACCTAATTTGTGTTCTTCTTCACCTAAAGTTACTCCGTTAGGATTGTTTTTATCATATTCTAAGATAAAACCAGTAATGTTTTTATCATCACCAATACGAGCAAAAACGATAAAGATTTCAGCAAAACCTGCATTTGAAATCCACATTTTTTGTCCATTAATTTTATAGTGCTTTCCATCTTCAGTTAACTCAGCAGTGGTTTTACCAGAATTTGCATCCGATCCAGCTCCTGGTTCTGTTAAACAGTAAGCTCCAAAACGTTCACCCATGGCTAAAGCAGGAACGAATTTTTGTTTTTGTTCTTCGGTACCGTATAAAGTAATTGGCATAGTACCAATACCTGTATGTGCACCAAAAGCAGTACTAAAAGAACCTGTTCCACTTGAAATATAATCACAAGTTAACATAGTAGAAACGAATCCCATTCCTAATCCGCCATAAGCTTCAGGAACAGAAACACCTAAGAAACCTAACTCACCAGCTTTACGCATAGTTTCTTCAGTTAAAGCATAATCTTTCTTTTCAAAACGTTCTTTATGAGGAATGATTTCACGGTCGTTAAATTCTTTAACCGCATCCTTCATCATATTTTGCTCTTCAGAAAAATCTTCTGGAGTAAAAACGTCTTCACACTTTGTTTCTTTTACAAGGAATTGACCTCCTCTTAATAAATCTGCCATTTTTGTTATTTTTTTGTTAGTTTAAGAATTCGAAAATACCTGCAGCACCTTGACCTGTACCTACACACATAGTTACCATACCGTATTTTCCTTGCATATTACGCTTACGCATTTCGTCGAATAACTGAACCGATAATTTAGCTCCAGTACAACCTAATGGGTGTCCTAATGCAATTGCTCCACCATTTACGTTAATGATATCTGCATCTAATCCTAATTCTCTAATTACAGCTAATGATTGAGAAGCAAATGCTTCATTCAATTCAATTAAGCTAATATCTTCTTGTTTTAATCCTGCTTGTTTTAATGCTTTAGGAATAGCAGCTACAGGTCCGATTCCCATAATTCTAGGAGGAACACCAGCGGCAGCATAACTTACCATACGAGCGATTGGTTTAATGTTTAATTCTTTAACCATGTCTTCGCTCATTACCATTAAAAATGCAGCACCATCACTTGTTTGAGATGAGTTACCAGCAGTAACACTACCACCTGCAGCAAATACTGGTTTTAAACGTTGTAATCCAGCAATGTTAGATCCTTTACGAGGTCCTTCATCTTTTGTTACTGTATATTCTCTTGTTGCACGTTTTCCTTTAGCATCCACATAAGTTTCTTCAACTTTAATTGGTACTATTTGATCTTGAAAACGATTTTCCTCTTGTGCTTTTAACGCTTTTAAATGAGATTGTAAAGCAAATTCATCTTGATCTTCACGAGAAATGTTATACTTCTGAGCTACTTCTTCAGCTGTATTTCCCATTCCCCAGTAATAATCTGCATGACCTGCAGCAACTGTATCATAGTTTAATTCTGGTTTAAAACCTGTCATTGGCACAGAACTCATACTTTCAGCCCCACCTGCAATAATACATTCAGCCATTCCTGATTGAATTTTAGCAACTGCCATACTTAAAGTTTCTATTCCTGAAGAACAAAAACGATTTACAGTTACACCAGGTACATCTTCTGTTTTTAATCCCATCAAAGAGATTAAACGTGCCATATTTAATCCTTGTGATCCTTCTGGCATTGCGTTACCAACGATTACATCGTCAATACGACTTTTATCGAACTCAGGTAACTGCTCCATCATGTATGCGATAGTTTCAGCAGCTAACTCATCAGCTCTTTTAAATCTGAACGCACCTCTTTTAGACTTTGCTACGGCAGTTCTATATCCTTTTACTATATATGCTGTTTTCATCTTTTAGTTTCTTAATGGTTTACCAGTTTTTAACATGTGCTGAATACGCTCTAACGTTTTACGTTCTGTAGCTAAGCTTAAGAATGCTTCACGTTCAAGGTTTAATAAATACTGTTCAGAAACTTTTGTTGGTTCTGATAAATCTCCACCAGCCATTACGTAGGCTAATTTGTTTGCAATTTTCTGATCGTGTTCAGAAATAAATCTACTTGCGTGCATAGAATCGGTTGCTACCATAAATGCACCTAATGCTTGTTTACCAAGAACTAATACATCTTTACGAGCAGCAGGTTGTGTATAACCAGCTTCAGCTAGTAATACAGCATGTTTCTTTGCTTCTGCAATTTGACGTTCTCTGTTTACAACAACTACGTCTTTACCTTTTTCTAATAATCCTAAGTCGAAAGCTTCATAAGCTGAAGTACCAACTTTAGCCATACCAATAGTTAAGAAGTATTCTTGCAATACATTTAATTGAACATCTCCTGTACGGAAAGTGTCAGATGCACGTAATGCCATTTCTTTAGAACCACCTCCACCAGGGATCACTCCAACTCCAAATTCTACTAATCCCATATAGGTTTCAGCAGCAGCAACCACTTTATCTGAGTGTAATGATAATTCACATCCACCACCTAACGCCATTCCATGAGGAGCAGCAATTGTAGGAATTGCAGAATAACGCATACGCATCATGGTATCTTGGAAATACTTGATAGCCATATTTAATTCATCATACTCTTGCTCTACAGCCATCATAAAAATCATTCCGATATTAGCACCAACCGAGAAGTTTGCCCCTTGGTTACCAATTACTAATCCTTGGAAATCTTTTTCAGCTAAATCAACTGCTTTATTTAATCCTGCTAAAACGTCTCCACCAATAGTGTTCATTTTAGATTGGAACTCACAGTTTAAGATTCCATCACCTAAATCTTCAATAACAACTCCTGAGTTTTTAAATACCTCAGTAGTTTTACGAATATTATCTAAGATGATAAATGAATCTTGACCTGGCTTTTTAGTTTGAGCTTTGTCTTGAACATCATAATAATATGTTGCTCCGTTTTTAACTGTATAGAAAGATGTAGATCCTTTTGCTAACATTTCTGTAACCCAAGCAGCTGGTTTTTTTCCTTCAGCTTTCATTAATTCAATACCTTTTTCTACACCTACAGCATCCCAAATTTCGAAAGGTCCATTTTCCCATCCGAAACCAGCTTTCATGGCATCGTCAATTTTGTATAAATCGTCTGAAATTTCTGGAATTCTATTTTGAACATACGCAAACATTGCTGCGAAGTTTTTACGGTAGAATTCTCCCGCTTTATCTTTTCCACCAACTAATACTTTAAAACGATCAATTGGTTTGTCAATAGTCTTTGTTAATTCTAAGGTAGCAAACTTAGCACGTTTTTTAGTACGATATTCCATCGTATCTAAATCTAACGATAAGATTTCTTTCTTTCCTTCAGCGTTTACTGATTTTTTGTAGAATCCTTGTTTTGTTTTACTACCTAACCATTTGTTTTCCATCATTGTTGTGATGAAATCTGGTAATTTGAATAAATCGTGAGCTTCGTCGTTAGGACAGTTTTCGTAAATACCATTAGCAACGTGTACTAAAGTATCTAAACCTACAACATCAACAGTTCTAAAAGTAGCTGACTTTGGACGTCCAATTACTGGACCTGTTAATTTATCAACTTCTTCAATAGTTAATCCTAATTCTTTTACTTGGTGAAATAATGATTGAATTCCGAAGATTCCAATTCTATTTCCAATAAAAGCTGGAGTATCTTTAGCTAATACTGAAGTTTTTCCTAAGAACTTAGAACCGTAATCCATTAAGAAGTCAGTTACTTCTTGCTTACAGTTTGGTCCTGGAACAACTTCAAATAATTTTAAATAACGTGGAGGGTTAAAAAAGTGAGTAACCGCAAAATGCTTTTGGAAATCTTCACTTCTACCTTCATTCATAAATTGAATAGGAATTCCAGAAGTGTTAGATGAAATAATAGTCCCCGGTGTACGGTACTTTTCTAATTTTTCAAAAACGATTTTTTTAATATCTAATCGCTCTACAACAACTTCCATGATCCAATCTACATCAGCAACCTTTGCAATATCATCTTCTAAATTACCAGTAGTAATTCTACTTGCAAATTCCTTTTTGTAAATAGGAGAAGGTTTCGATTTTAAAGAAGCAGTTAACGCATCATTAACCAAACGATTACGAACAGCTTTGTCTTCTAACGTTAATCCTTTTGCTTTTTCTTTGTCGTTAAGTTCTCTTGGAACAATGTCTAATAATAAGACTTCAACGCCAATGTTTGCAAAATGACATGCAATACCACTTCCCATAATTCCAGAACCGATAATTGCTACTTTTTTAATTCTTCTTGTCATTTGTTGGTTTGTTTTTATACAGCTTTTTTGTCGATATCATCATATACCAACTTGTCTGTAATAAGTTTGTTTATTGTTGTTGTTACTTTAAAGAAGGTTTCTAATTCTTCTTCAGTAATATATTCTCTTACTTTATTGTTAAATTGATAAACATGGCCTTTTGATACTTCACGCATTTCTTTACCATAATCGGTTAACTTAATAATAACACTTCTACCATCATTCGGATTTTTCTCTCTACAAATAACTCCTTTGTCTTCCATTGTTTTTAATAAACGCGAAAGACTTGTTGGCTCCATACCCATTAATGGACCCAATGCTGTTGAAGGTGTACCGTTTTCAAAATCTATGTTCAATAAAACAAAAGCAGTTGCCATAGTGCTATCATGCTTTGCTGCCTGTTCATTGTACAGTTTTGCAACAGCTTGCCAAGTAGCTCTTAATTGGTGATCTATTGATTTATTTTTATCCATCGTTGTCAAAGATATAAAAATTTATTATGCATGCATAGTATTTTGTAAAAAAGTTATGCATGCATAGTAAATTAAATTAAAAATAATGTAACAAAGAAGGATAGTTGTTTACTAATTAGTAAGTTAAATAAGAGGGGGTGAATCGTATAATAGGTATTGATGTAGCAAGAGCTTTTGCTATAATAGGTATGATAATAGTTAATTTTAAAGTAGCCTTTGGAAATAATGGAAATGAAGCTTTAAAATATTTTACAGGTTTGTTTGAAGGTAAAGCTGCTGCAACTTTTGTAGTGTTAGCAGGAATTGGTTTGGCTTTTATGTCCAATTCGAGTATTATAAAAGGAGACAAGCTAAAATTAAAGAACGTTAAAAAGAAAATATTAAAAAGAGCTATTTTACTTTTTGTAATCGGTTTATTATATCTTCCTATTTGGATTGCAGATATTTTACATTTTTATGGCATATATATGTTAATAACTGTGCTTTTTTTAACAACGAGCAAACGCAAAATATTATTTGCGGCTGGTGCTATTATTCTTTTATATCCAATTCTTATGCTATTCTTTGATTACGATATTGGATGGGATTTTAAAACATTTGAGTATCATAATTTTTGGACCGTCCCTGGATTCGTTCGAAATCTATTTTATAATGGTTTTCACCCAGTTATTCCTTGGACAGCTTTTATGCTTATTGGTCTTTGGTTTGGGAAACAGAATTTAACAGATGAAACTTTTGTTAGGAAGTCTATTAAAATAAGTATGTCAATTTTTGTAATAACATGGTTAGTATCAAAAATGTTACTTTATATTTTTTCAGAAGGAAATACAGAAATAAAGGAGGAGTTGAATTTAGTTTTAGGAATGAGTCCTATGCCGCCTTTGCCAATTTATATGATTTCTGGGAGTAGTTTTGCTATAGGTATTATTTCAATATGCATTTTGATTTCCTATAAATTTAAAAATCATTTTATAATACAAGTTCTAAAAAAAACAGGTCAGTTAGCATTATCCTTCTATGTAGCTCATGTAGTTATAGGTATTGGAATTATTGCGGTTTTTGCACCAGAAAAAATGGGAAAATATTCAATTACGTTTTCTTTTATTTATGCTTTGTTATTTAGTATTTCTTGCATCGTATTTGCATATGTATGGAGTAAGAGTAAAAAGCAAGGTCCATTAGAATGGCTAATTAGAAAAATAACAAATTAGAATTGTCTTATTTAAAAAAAGAATAAGGAGTGTAACAAAATAGGAAAGAAATATACTAATCTATATAAAATATGTAAGTTTGTCATAGCTGTTCTTTGACAAACAGCAATTAATCAACTTTAAAATCTATGGATAATTTATTAGAAATTAATAATGTAGTAAAACGCTATGGCGATTATACTGCATTAAATGATGTGTCTATGCACATACCTAAAGGAAGTGTATTTGGTCTTTTAGGACCCAATGGAGCAGGAAAAACATCTTTGATTAGAATTATTAATCAAATAACAATGCCCGATAGTGGAGGCATTATTCTAGATGGTGAAAAACTAGCACCAAACCACATAGAGCATATTGGGTACTTACCAGAGGAAAGAGGTTTGTATAAAAGTATGAAAGTTGGTGAACAAGCTCTGTATTTAGCGCAATTAAAGGGGTTAAGTAAATCTGAAGCGAAAAAAAGATTAAAATATTGGTTTGATAAATTTGATATTGGAGCTTGGTGGGGTAAGAAAATAGAAGAGCTTTCTAAAGGAATGGCTCAAAAAGTACAGTTTATTGTAACTGTTTTACATCAACCTAAATTATTGATTTTTGATGAGCCTTTTTCTGGATTCGATCCAATTAATGCACAGTTAATAGCTAAGGAGATTTTACAATTACGAGATGAAGGAGCAACTATTATTTTTTCAACACACCGTATGGAAAGTGTTGAAGAGATGTGCGACTATATTGCTTTAATTGATAAATCAAATAAAATATTAGACGGTAAATTAGATGATATAAAAAGAGAATTTAGAACGAACACTTTTCAGGTAGGATTAAATACTTCTAATGGAAAAGAAGTAGAAGCAAAATTAAAACAGAATTTTAAAGTTTTGCCTGCCGATTTCAGATTATTAAACGATGGATTAAAATTAAATGTAAAGTTAACTGAAGGGAATTCGGCAAACGATTTACTATCATTTTTAACAACACAAGGACAAGTACAACATTTTGTAGAATTAATACCAAGTGCCAACGATATTTTTATTAAGGCGGTAAATAAAAACAGTTAAGCTATGAGTAGATTAAAGTTAATTATAGAACGCGAGTTTATTGCTAAGGTTAGAAATAAATCATTTTTAATGATGACTTTTTTAAGCCCTTTATTAATGGTAGGTATGGGTGCTTTAGTTTTTTTCTTAATGAAAAAAAACGATGAAAAAGTTAAAAAAATAGTTTATGTAGATGAATCAGGTTTATTATTTAAAGATGTATTTAAAGATTCTGAAACTGTAAAATACGAAGATTTTACTTCATTAGGTATTACTGACTCTAAAAAGAAAGTAGAAGAGGGAGATTATTACGGAGCATTATATATTCCTAAACAAGATAGTTTAGAGATTTTAGCGAACTCGATTGAATTTTATTCTGAAGATTCTCCAGGTATGAATGTAATGAATGGTTTAGAGAGTAAAATAGAGTCAAGACTTAGAAATGAAAAACTAAACAATTTTGGTATTGATTTAGTGCAAATAAAAGCATCGAGAATTAGTGCAGATATTAAGATGTTCAATTTTTCTGGAGAAGAATCCTCTAAGGCAAAGAATGTTGCAAGTATTATAGCAGGTGGAGCAGCAGGATATTTGTTATTCATGTTTGTTTTAATTTACGGAACTTCTGTAATGCGTAGTGTAATTGAAGAAAAAACGAGTAGAATTATTGAGGTAATTGTATCGTCGGTAAAACCATTTCAATTAATGCTAGGTAAAATTATAGGAAATGCATCTGCAGGTTTACTACAATTCTTTATTTGGGGAGTTATTATGTTTATTATAAGTATAGTTGCTTCTTCTCTATTGGGAATAGATATGGCAGAAATGCAAGCATCTAGAGTTCCTGCAGAACAAATGGAAGCAATGAAAGAAGTAGCCAAAGCAGGAAAATTAGAACAAATAATTACAGAGCTGTTAAATTTACCATTGTTTAAAATGTTCTGTTTATTTATTTTCTATTTCTTAGGAGGGTATATGTTATATAGTTCTCTATTTGCAGCAGTAGGGGCAGCCGTTGATAATGAGACAGATACGCAGCAGTTTATGATGCCAATAATGTTACCATTAATGTTAGGTGTTTATGTTGGTTTCTTTACTGTAATTAATGACCCACATGGACCAATATCAGTTATATTTTCTTATTTACCATTTACTTCACCAATAGTTATGCTAATGCGTATTCCTTTTGGTGTTTCATGGTATGAAATCGTACTATCTATGCTATTATTATTAGTTAGTTTTATGTTTATGGTATGGTTAGCAGCCAAAATTTATAGAGTAGGTATTTTAATGTATGGTAAGAAACCATCGTATAAAGACCTTTGGAAGTGGATTCGATATAACGGATAAAAACAAAGTTTTAGAAAGCAGTTATCATAAAAAGATAGCTGCTTTTTTTAACTAATATTATATATTTACTACAAATCTATTTTTGTGAAAGAACTTAATAAAATACTCAACTATACTTTTCAGTTTAATAAAGAGATAGGTATAAGCGTAAAATCGATTCTAGTGCTTATCATAGTATTAATTTTAGCATCGTTTTTATTAAAGTATTTTAAAAGGTTTGTAAAAAAGAGATTACAAAAAGAAGATAAGAATAAGTTTGATACTGTTTTTTCTTTTGCAAGTTGGTTACTTTATATAGTAATTTTCCTAACTACATTAAATACCTCAGGTGTTAATGTAACTGCAATATTTGCTGCATCTGCAGCTTTATTGATAGGTGTTGGTTTGGCATTGCAAACTTTATTTCAAGACATCATATCAGGTATTTTCATTATCGTAGATCAAAGTGTACATGTAGGAGACATTATTGAAATAGACGGAAAAGTAGGTCGTGTAGAAGAAATAAAACTTAGAACCACCAGAGCGGTTACTATAGATAATAAAGTATTGGTAATACCAAACCATAAATATTTATCGAATAGTTTATATAATTGGACTCAAAATGGAACTACTACTCGGGAGAGTGTTGAAATTGGCGTGGCGTATGGTAGCGATGTACAATTGGTAAAAGAGTTGTTATTAAAAGCAGCGAATGAACATCCAAAAGTATTTCAATATCCAGCACCTTTAGTAGTTTTCGAAAACTTTGGAGATAGTGCACTAGAATTTAAGTTAATTTTTACCTTAAATGATAGTTTTCAGGCATTAATACCACAAAGTGAAATTAGATTTAAAATAGATCAGTTGTTTAGAGAACATAATATTACAATACCGTTTCCACAAAGAGATGTTCATATTATAAGAGAGTAAATCGTGTTGGCGCGGTTATTGTTTATCTTTAAAAAATAAATTTAGAAAAGAATGTCAAAAATATTAATCATAGAGGACGAAGCGGCAATCCGTAGAGTTTTAAAAAAGATCATTTCAGAAGAGAATGATGCATATGAAGTAGAGGAAGCTGAAGATGGTTTGGCTGGAATTGAAATGATTAAGAATAAAGATTATGATTTAGTACTGTGTGATATTAAAATGCCAAAAATGGATGGCGTTGAGGTATTAGAAAAGGCTAAAAAAATAAAACCAGAAACAGCAATGGTAATGATTTCTGGTCACGGAGATTTAGATACCGCAGTAAATACAATGCGATTGGGGGCTTTTGATTATATATCGAAACCACCAGATTTGAATCGTTTATTAAATACGGTTCGTAATGCTTTAGATCGTACAGAATTGGTGGTAGAAAACAAGCGACTTAAGAAGAAAGTAAGTAAAAGCTACGAAATGATTGGTGAGAGTGATGAAATTACTCACATTAAAGATATTATAGAAAAAGTAGCAGCTACCGATGCACGTGTTTTAATTACGGGACCAAATGGAACCGGAAAAGAATTGGTTGCACACTGGTTACATGAAAAATCAGATCGTTCTAAAGCACCAATGATTGAAGTTAACTGTGCTGCAATTCCATCAGAATTAATAGAAAGTGAATTGTTCGGTCATGTAAAAGGATCGTTTACTGGAGCTAATAAAGACAGAGCAGGAAAATTTGAAGCAGCAAATGGCGGAACTATTTTCTTAGATGAAATAGGGGATATGAGTTTGTCTGCACAAGCAAAAGTATTACGAGCATTACAAGAAAACAGAATTTCTAGAGTTGGTTCTGATAAAGACATTAAAGTAAATGTTAGAGTTGTTGCTGCAACGAATAAAGATTTAAAAACAGAAATAGCAGAAGGTCGTTTTCGTGAAGATTTATATCATCGTTTGGCAGTAATTTTAATTAAAGTACCTGCTTTAAACGATAGAAGAGGAGATATTCCTTTATTAGTAAATTTCTTTGCAGATAAGATTTCTAAAGAACAGGGAATGCCAAAAAAAGAATTTTCTAAAGATGCTATAAAGTTATTACAAGAATACGATTGGACTGGTAATATCCGTGAATTAAGAAACGTAGTAGAACGTTTAATTATTTTAGGAGAAAAAACAGTATCTAAAAACGATATAAAGCTTTTTGCAAGTAAGTAAGAAGATATGGAAAAATAAAAAAGGTGATCAGCAGAAATGATCACCTTTTTTTATGTATTTAACAAAGTTCTATTTTAAGTCAAAACGATCAAGGTTCATTACCTTGGTCCAAGCAGCAATAAAGTCATTAATAAATTTATCTTTAGCATCATCGGCAGCATATACTTCAGCAATCGCTCTTAGTTCAGTATTAGAACCAAAAATAAGATCGGCTCTGGTGGCAGAAAACTTCATAGCTCCAGTACTGCGGTCTCTACCAATAAATTCTTTATCGCTAGAAGAAGCAGCTTTCCAAGTATATGAAAAGTCAAGAATGTTGGTAAAGAAATCATTAGAAAGTGTTTCTTTAGTATCAGTGAAAACACCAAAATCAGAACCATCATAATTAGCGCCTAAAACACGTAAACCCCCCACTAAAACAGTCATTTCAGGAATAGAAAGTGTTAATAGATTAGCTTTATCAACTAGTAACTCTTCGGCAGCAACATTTAAATCGTTTTTTATATAATTTCTAAAACCATCGGCTCTTGGCTCTAAATACCCAAAAGAAACCACATCGGTTTGTTCTTGAGAAGCGTCACCTCTACCAGGAGTAAAAGGAACAGCTACTGTACGGCCAGCATTTTTAGACGCAATTTCAATACCTACAGAACCACCTAGTACAATTAAATCGGCCATAGAAACGGTACCGCTAAAATCTTTTTTAATGCCTTCATAAATAGCAAGAACTTTAGCTAATTCAGTAGGATTGTTTACTTCCCAGTCTTTTTGAGGCGCTAAACGAATGCGTCCGCCATTAGCACCACCACGTTTGTCAGAACCTCTAAACGTAGCAGCCGAAGCCCATGCAGTACTAACCATTTGCGAAACAGTTAATCCAGAAACTTCAATATTTGCTTTTAAGTTAGCTACTTCAATATCTGATAACATATTTCCAGCAGGAATTGGATCTTGCCAAATTAATTCTTCTGTAGGAACTTCTGGACCTAAATACAATGCAATAGGTCCCATATCACGGTGTGTTAATTTATACCAAGCTCTAGCAAAAGCTTCTTCAAAGGCTTTATGATCTGTATGAAAACGCTTAGAAATTTCTAAATACGCAGGGTCCATTTTTAAAGCCATGTCGGCAGTAGTCATCATTAAGGCTTGTTTTCCGTTGGCATCACCAGCTTTCGGAGCCATTCGAGCATTCGAAGCAGCAGTTGGTGTCCATTGATGTGCTCCAGCCGGACTTTTAGTGAGCTCCCAATCGTAATTTAAAAGTACATCAAAGTAATCGTGATCCCATTTTGTTGGGTTTGGTGTCCAAGCGCCTTCAATACCACTAGTAATTGCATCGTCTAAAACACCCGTTCCAAAGGTGTTTCTCCAACCGGTACTCATTTCTTCTATTGTAGCTCCAGCAGGTTCAGCACCTACATAGGTATCAGGATTTGCAGCACCGTGTGCTTTCCCAAAGGTATGCCCACCAGCAACTAATGCAACGGTTTCTTCATCATCCATTGCCATACGACCAAACGTTTCTCTAATATCTATACCCGAAGCTAGAGGATCTGGTCTTCCGTTAGGCCCTTCTGGGTTTACGTAGATGAGCCCCATATGTACGGCACCTAAATCGCTTTCAAGGTTCCCGTCTTCATAACGTTCTTCGTTTCCTAACCATTCTGCTTCGCTTCCCCAGTAAATATCTTGTTCTGGTTCCCATACATCCTCACGTCCTCCAGCAAAACCAAAAGTTTTAAAGCCCATAGACTCTAAAGCACAGTTACCTGCAAGAATCATTAAATCTGCCCAAGAAATTTTATTCCCATACTTTTTCTTTACGGGCCATAATAATAAACGCGCTTTATCTAAGTTTCCGTTATCTGGCCAACTATTTAAAGGAGCAAAGCGTTGTGTTCCCGAACTAGCACCTCCACGACCATCTCCAACACGGTAGGTTCCTGCACTATGCCATGCCATTCGTATCATAAGTCCACCATAATGTCCATAGTCAGCAGGCCACCAATCTTGCGAGTCGGTCATTAAGTCAATAACATCTTTTTTAAGCGCTGCATAGTCAATACTATTAAAGGCTTTTGCATAGTCAAAATCGGAATCCATAGGATCCGATTTTGTTGCATTTTGTCGTAGAATATTTAGCTTTAATTCGTTGGGCCACCAGTCTCTATTTCTAGTTCCTCCACCTGCGGTTTCTTTCTGTGTTCCACCCATAAATGGACATTTTGTTACATCTCCAGTTGAGGTATTTGGTTTTTTATCTTCCATAATATATTGTTTTGTAAGTTGTTGCATTCCAAATTTACAATATTTCATTGAATAATTTTTATCTATATTTTTTATTTAATTATAAGTTAATGTTATTCTTGTGTTTCTTGATTGCTATGATTATGCTGTTAACTTATTGATTTTAACAGTATAATATTTGTGTTTTTAAGAGGTTAAAAAGGACTGTTTTTTGTTCTTTTTAGAAACATCGAAAAAACCTATAGTGGAATAAAAAAATAAAGTTGATTTTAGTCTTTTAAACCTTCGATAAAAAAATATCTTTGCGGCTGTAAAAAAAGAATATTAATAATTTAAATAATATAAAATGGCTACATTAGTTGGTAAGAAATTCCCAAATTTAAGCGTTGATGCAATGAACGAAATGGGAGATACTTTTAAAGTAAATGTTTTGGAAGAAGCAGCAAATAATAAGAAAAAAGTTTTATTATTCTGGTACCCAAAAGATTTTACTTTTGTTTGTCCTACTGAATTACATGCTTTTCAAGCTGCTTTAGGTGAGTTTGAAAAAAGAAACACTATGGTAATTGGAGCTTCTTGTGATACTCCTGAAGTACACTTTGCTTGGTTAAACCAATCTAAAGATAATGGAGGAATCGAAGGTGTTAGCTACCCTTTATTAGCAGATAGTAACCGTAACTTATCTTCAATCTTAGGTATTTTAGATATTACGAATGAAGTTTTTGATGAGGCTACTCAAACTGTACAAGTTGAAGGTGATAACGTAACTTATAGAGCTACGTATTTAATTGACGAAGAAGGTACTGTATTTCATGAAGGTGTAAACCACATGCCAGTGGGTCGTAACGTAAACGAATTTTTACGTTTAATTGATGCCTATGCTCACGTACAAGAAAAAGGTGAGGTTTGTCCTGCAAATTGGGAAGAAGGAAAAGAAGCTATGCAACCAAATGCAAAAGCTACTGCTGAGTATTTAGCTGTAAACTAATAACTAATTAAAGAAAGGATTTAAGTTCGTGTGAGATACGTGAAGGGGTCGAGCACGAGCTCCTTTCGGAAACAATATAAACTATGGTACAAGAATTAAGTCAAGATAATTTAACGGAAGTGGTTGCTAACAACCAAAAAGTAGTAGTACAATTTTCGGCTACTTGGTGTGGTAACTGTCGTATTATGAAACCAAAATTTAAGAAGTTATCTTCTGAAAATGAAGACACTACTTTTGTAATTGTTGATGCAGAGAAATTTCCTGAAAGTAGAAAGTTAGCGGATGTAAGTAATTTACCAACGTTTGCAACTTTTGTAGATGGTACATTTGTAAACCAAGTTCAAACGAATAAGTTTGATGTATTGAAAGACTTGGTAAACGAGGTTGTATAATACGTTATTACGAACGTAGTTAAGTAATTTTTTTAAATCTAATAAGCTTGCCAGCTAATACTTATTTGCTTGGCAATGACAAACTAAAAATATGAAACTTCCAGTTATTAAACACTTAACTTCTTTTATTGAAGAAAACGACCAAGATTACGTATTAGAAACGATTGAAACTTTAGAAGCTTTAACCGAAGTTCCTTCTTTGAAAGATGAGGAATTGGATGTTATTGGTGAGTTAATATCGAATATGTACGGTGCTATTGAGGTTGATAAAATGATAAAAGACGGTGCCCCTAAAAAAGAAGCGTTAAATACTTTTATGAAACGTGTTTTAGGATCGATAGATAAATAGTTTAAACCTATACTAAAAAAAATCTCGAGTGTTATACTCGGGATTTTTTTGTTAGTAACGTACTGTTCTATTGGTTATATTTTCATCATATTTTCTAGCGAATTTTTTCAATTTCTCGGAATTAATGTTTCCATCCATATCTAATACTTTGCTTCTAATTATTTGCTTGATAACACGTTTCCAGCCCATTCCATTAAATTGACTTGTTTCTACTTTTATTTCATCTTCAGAAAAAAACATCCTAAAAAAATCATCTCCACGATAATGAGTTGTCCCTTTAGTTACATACATCATATCAATAATTTCATCATCGTTATCAAGAGAATATAAAGTCATTTTAGCTCCTAGACCTTGTCTTTCATACTTCATTATTGCTTTTCCATCAACTAAGACTTTTCCTTTTTTTAATTTAATTTTCTGAGAAAACCCTAGAGCAGTTAATAGCATAGTAAATGCAATGGTTAACACCAATTTCTTGTTCATAGTATTCGTTTTTTTGTTTAATAATTTAGGTAAAGTTACTTATTTTTTGTGTACTAAAAACGAATATGTAGCTGATTTACTAACAATATTCTACGCTAGTTGAATATTGTTAGTAATTGCCAACCTTGTAGTTAATTGGTTAAACTATTCGTATTGTTTTAGCACCTGAAACTCATCATAGGTTAAGAGCCATTCTCCATTTATCTTTTCCCATTTTTCTTGATAAATTTTTCCTTCTCCTATATTCATGCTCCAACGGGCAGCTAGTGTTGCTGTATTTGCTGTTTGTGCGGTAAATATTGGGTTGTTGTAAATAAGATTGTTAGCCCCATCGCTAATTAATTTTTTCCAAAAGCCTTGAATGTCTTTTTTAGTATTTAACGATGCAAAGGGTACGGCATTCATGGTTGCTTTTTCTGAATAGCCATTTCCGCAGATAGCTCCTTTTCCTGTATTAAATCCTTGAATCCAGTTTATAGATGCTTGGATTACTTTTTCTAATACTAAATGACTTGCTATTGGGTTGGTTTTATTTTCTTGTGGTGTTTTAAACTTCTCTAGGACTTGAAAGTTATCGTAGGTTAGTAACCATGTACCTTCTTTTTTTTCCCACTTTTCTTGGTAAATAATTCCTTTTCCTACATTCATACTCCAGTTGGCAGACAAGAATGCTGTGGTTTTGTTAACGACTTCTATTTGTACATTGGTATAAATTAAATTGGTTGCCCCCGATTGTATAAAAGGTGCCCAAAAGCCAGTAATTTCTTTTCTTCCTTTTTTAATACCGAATGGTTGGGCATTTATTACCGCGTTTTGGGTATAGCCATTTACACAAGCAGCTGCATTTCCTTTGTTAAAGTTAGCAATCCATGCCTTACTTGCATCGAGAACTTCTAAGGCAACTTTGTGTTGTGCTGTTGGTGCTGATGTCGAAAATGCTTGTGTGGTTTTGGTATGCTGTCCAAAAGTGATGGCACTTATTCCTAGTAGTAGTGTTAGTATTCCTGCTCTTAAATTTTTCATGGTATTGTGTTTTATATCCAATACAAAGTAAAAGAGAATGCAGGGGTGTTACCTGTGCCTTTTGTCACAAGGAAATTAATTATTTAGTAAAACAATTTCTTTTTGCCCTAAATGGAGTTGTTTGTTTTTTTCTAACTTCTTTAATAAGCGTGAAATAACTTCTCGAGTAGTACCCAACTCTCTAGCCAATTCTTGATGTGATTTTTTTACAATTGCCTTGTCTGCTTTGGATACCAGGTAATCGAATAAGCGATCTTTTAATGGCTGGAATGCTAAGTTTGCATACTGATGGATTAGGTGATTGTAGCTTTCTCTAAATGTTTTGGTGGTGAATGTATTCCACGATTTGTATTTAAAATTCCAGTCTCTAACAAAGCGTACGGGGATGTTTATAATAGTACACTCTTCTTCTACTATGGCATTTACGGTACTTTTACAATCTTCAAAACAAGCAGAAAGCGATAGGGTACAGGCTTCCATAGTATTTAAGTAGTAAATAAGAATCTCTCTGTCTTCATTTTCTTGGTATACGCGTACTTTTCCTTTCAATACAATTTTTAAGACTTTTATGTATTGGTTGTTTTTAATTATGAACTCCCCTTTTTTATGGGTACTTATGGTTGCAATGTTTCGCAATTCGTTTTGAAGAGCTTCTTCAGTGATTCCTAATTGATGTATGAAGTTTGCTATCATCTACTTTTATATACGTATTTATAGGTGTGTTCTATTTAATGTATGGAATGCAAAATTAGATAAAAGTTGCTTTAGTTTTTTGAATATTATTGTATGCTGTTTTGGCTGTACATTCACTGTCATACTTCTGTCGTGTAGCTGTCAGCTCACTGTCTTAGTAGTTTCAGGGCTTATGGAAGGGAACTGCTTATCTTTGCACAAAACAATATTTGATGCCTACAGAAGAATTTAAAAAAGAAACCGTTACCATAAGAGATCTTAAAAAAATGCGATTAGCACGTCATTGGTCACAAGAACAATTAGCAACGATGAGCGGACTGAGTATACGAACCATACAGCGAATTGAAAATGGTGAAAATGCTGGTTTGGAATCTTTAAAAGCATTGGCGGCTGTTTTTGAAACAACTATTACCGATGCTAAGAAAGAAGCTGATCTGACCCAAGTAAAAAAAGAAGCTGCCTATATTGAAAAGGTTAAAGGTTTGTATAAATTGATAGCCATTGCCGTACTTAGTTTGGCACTTCCTATAATACTTGTTATTAACGATGTTGCTAACTTGCCTTTGTTGTTATGGACTTCCCTCTCTTGGATTCTTGTTATAGGAATCTATTCGCTTAACTCTTTTGATTTCTTTGGAGAAGCTTGGAAACATAAATTATTAGAGAAGAAGTTTGGGAAGGAGTAACGGTTTTGTACGAACCGTTAGTTAACGGATAAATATACTTTAATTTTTTAGTTTTAGACGAGCTTTAGCGATCTAGGTTGGATTCAGACGTATTTGAATCCGCCGTAATTGCGGTTATACAATGTTGCCAGTAGTATTTATTATTTAAATCAATCTCTCAATTCTATATTTTTTATATCTGGTTTTCATTAGTCAAAATTTAAACTATAAGTTCTCCGCAATTTGAGCAAATGTTTAAATCTTCATTGTTTTCTTTTCCACAAGATTTACATAATGGATTTGAATCTACTTTAAAAACTTGATTCCATTTACCATCTTCGTACTCATAGTCTGCCCAAACATCCTTAATTAATTCTCCATTATCATAATATACAATTAGTTTGTGCAAATAGAAGTCTGTGTCAGAGAGTTTCTTTGATGCAAAACGAACTTGTTTTTCGATACTGCTTTCAGTTTCTATTTGACTTTTAAATCCACTTTGTTCGTATATACAAATGAAAGGTGAGTTTCCTAACCCTTGCATAGAAGTATCATTACAATTGCACATTACAGAATAGCTATATCTATTTTTGTATTCCGAAATTCGTATAAAAGCTCTTGAGTGGTCAAATAACCTTTTATTTACTCGATATTTGTTTTTTAGACTTTGAATTCTTCCAGTCAACCCAAATCCTAATTTGTAAAATATAGTTTTCAATTTCTATTCTTTATGTTACTCTATATTACTGGAAACGTATTTGTATAAGATTAGTTGCGTGATTTAAGCACTAAAGTTAGCAAATAAATCACAGATAGAAAGTCCGCGAGGACTTTCGTAAATAGGCTAAAACCAGCAATTAATTTTATACCGTGTTAGCTATAGTTTATATTCAGTACCATAAATATCAATGTAGAAAAAATCATTATCCTTTTTCACTAAAGAAATATTTTCATTGAAAGAAAATTTTTGATCATAAATAGGTTCAGTAATTTTTTCTCCTGAAATATTTTTTAATCCCCACTTGTTATTTTTTTCGTACAAAATTGTATTTTCACTGTTTAAGATTATTGGGGGAGTATTAAATTCTTCTGATTTCCTGTCGATAATAATTGCCTTATTGTTTTTTACGGCAAAATGATATTCATTTGTAGAGCGTAAAAGTATGAACCTATCATAGTCAAGGGTCTTTATATATTTACCATTATAATTATATAAATCATAGGTTTTATTTTTGCTATTTTTGATATAAATTAATTTAAATTCATGACCACAATTATAAATTTCCACATATTTTTCTTGTTCAATATTTAATAAGACTTTTCCTTTTAAGTTAATAATACCATAGGTGTGTTTTTTTCTAAAGCATAATCTTTTACTGGATATTTCAGATAGATAAGAAAAAGTTTCACTAATAGTTTTTTCTTTTTTTAGATCATAAAGAACATAACCATTTTTGGTTTTTCTAATCTGCATACGTTCATTAATTTGCTTTTTAACAAATGGTTGGTTCTTATTATATAATTTTAGGCTATTAAGTGATTCAAAAACGGTATCTCTTTTTGAATCATAAAAAATATAATTATCATTAATCTTAATTTTTACTATTCCCTGATTGTATCTATTAATTTTACTTTTAGTCCCTGGAAATAATTCTTTCCCGTTTAAATCAAGAAGATAATAATATTGATTTTTTTTAGCAATGCAATAAGTTTCATTATTGTACCCATTTATTTCTTGATATATAGAACTCGTTTTAAATCCCTTTTCTGTAATCAAATATTCACCTAAGCTATCTTTTACATATAATAAATTAGTTTTTTTTATTCTAAAAATGTCATTGTACTTTTCATTGAATTTTGATATGAATTCTCCTTTTTCATAAATCCTAGTACTAATTGATTTCTTGATATTTTCATAGACTAAATAGTTAGATATTTTCATGCCTTTTTTGTCAATATGAAACCATCCAATAGAGTCTTTGGCTAATGTTGTATTAGAATTGTTGTAAAATGGATATGCAAATTCAAACTGAGGATTAATTTTTATTTCTGATTTTTCATTTGAGTAACCAAATAGGTTGCCTGCTTTAAAAGGTATAAGTTTATTTGATTCTTGTCCAAATGTTGTTAAAGAGTAAAGTAATATAAACGGAATGAGTGTTTTTAACATTGTAGTTAAGTTTTCGATAATTATAGCTAACTTGTTTGCATAAAAATAGTTGCGGTTTTGTGTGCGAGGATTTTCCGAAGGAAAATCAGACGTAACAAAAATGCAACTACCTTTGGTTAAATACTAATGTAGTAATTATTTTTATACGTTGTGGTATGTAGTTATTTAGATTCTCTCCAGTATTCATCTTTCCAGTTTTTATAAATACTATTTTTAATTCCTTCTTCGTTTTCTACGAAAGTCATATTTTTTATGAAAGAGAATATATCTGGTTCAATCAATTCAACCTCTGAATCATATTCGTAATATATTTTATCCATATTTGAAGAGTTAATTCCGACTAAAATTCCGCCTCCGTGTGAGTGATTTCCAATAGGCATAACTTTATTTTCAATCCAAGAATCAGAGTTTTCATAATTTTCTAATGATTGTTCAATTGGCATAAAATCTTCAAATAAGGTATCAGTTCCATTGGACTTTTTATAAATATAGTAAGAAAGAGTCTTCAGTTCATTATTTGTAGAATCGATTACTATTTCCCCTGTTATTTGCTTAAAATTATTAATAAATGAGCGGTATATTGGCGGAATTTTTATTCCAAACTTATTTTCAAGTTTATTTAAATCAATTGGTTCATTTCTAAACTCTAAGCAATTTCCAAATTTAGGTTTACCTATCATTTATAATATATTCTGTTTAATTACATACAACGGTCTCGTATAAGAGCAGTAGCGGATTTGTTCTAACTGCTTTTCGAATTACAATATAATTTAATTAAATGAAAAAGCGGTTCAAGTTTGCACTTAAACCGCTATTGCTTTTATACAATGTTGTAAGGCGTTTTTCTATTCACTAATATATCCTTCTAATTTTGAAAACGCTTTTTCACGATATGGTAATAATTTTTTATAATCATTACTTTCAAATACTTCATTTAATGAATCCATATTTTCAAACTCCATTATTGATACTAAACTTGGTTTGTAATCTCCAATTAAAGGTTTTGTGATTTTAAATTTATTTACTGATTTTGCATTTACTTTTTTATAAAGGGTACCTACCTTTTCAAGGTAATAAGATAGTTCTTCCTTTCCATTTGGATTCAATGTTGCTACTATTGTTAAATTTACTTTGGCCATAACTTCTGTTTTTATTGTTTAACTATTTTCATATACCCATTTCTCTATTAGATAATTAGAGATGGAATCTTTTTTTGATATTATAAGTGTGTTGTCTTTTACCATTTCAATGATTTGATTTGCAGAGAACCATTTTGCTTCTTTTATTTCTATATTATCTATTTTAAAATCTTTATTCTTTGCTTTTGCCGAAAATCCTAACATCATAGAGGATGGGAACGTCCAAGGTTGAGAAGCAATATATTTAATGTTGCTTACGGTTACATTTACTTCCTCTTTCATTTCTCTTACTACAGTATCTTCAAGACTTTCTCCAATTTCTGAAAATCCTGAAAAAAGAGAGCACATATAGCCATTCTCCTTTTTATGCATATTAAGTAAGCATAACGGAGGAGAATTTTCTTGCTTATATTCTATCAATACGATTACAGCAGGATTAATTCTTGGGAAATGAAGAGAATTACAACGATTATTTGAGCATTTTCTTCTATGTCCTTTTTCTTCTGTAATTGTTTTTGAACCACAATTATTACAATATTGATGCGTGCTATTCCAATGTACTATTCCTTTACCATATGCAAGTAACGAAGCTTCTTTTTCATTTATTAAATGAAAGCAATCACGTAAACAACATAAAATTGAATTGTTTAAGAAATTAGAAATTATAGACTGTTCTATTTCAGATAAGTCGATACACCAAACCTCTTTATTATTTATTATTCCTAAAAAATATTTTTTTTCAGATAGAGAAGCCAACTCTATTGGAATATTCATTATTATTTTGTTAATATTTAAAGACTTTGTGATAAAAAATTGGTCTTTAAAAACTGGAATAATAGATATTTCTGATGGTTTAGTATCAATTTCTCGTAATTCAACTGCTCTGTTGAAACTCTTATTACTATAAAACTGTATTCTATTCATTAGATTCAAATTCTTTTGCCCAATCTCTTGCCCAAGACTCTAAAGGCTTGAGTAGTAAGAAAATTTCTCTTCCTTTATCAGTAAGCGTATATCCATCAACCGTTCTTGCAATTAAAAAAGATTGGGTTAGTTCTTTTAACCTTTTATTTAATGTTGTAGGCGATATAGATTCGCATCTATCTTGAAGCACACGAAAGGTACAAGAGCCTTCATGTAGTCTCCAAATAATTCCCATTGACCAACTTCTTCCTAATAGGTCAAAAAGAGCCATTAAATGATTTCCTGATTTTGAACCTCTTACTGGTTTTCCTGGTGTAGGTAATGACATAATAATATTTTTGCTACATTTTGAGTAGCAAAGCTACATAAAATGTAGCAAGTAGAAAAATAATCCCGAATATTTATAAAATTCCCCGTTAATTAGTAGATGTAATTTTGAATTTAGATGAGTTTTCGAAATGACTTACAACTTGTTTATATACGGAACTTTATTCCTTTTATTTACCCATTCTGGTTGGCTATGCGGAACTTTTAGTTCTTAATAGCCTGCTTATTTAACAACTACGGGTATCCGTTAAGAATGTATAACTTCGTATTGTATTTAAAAATAAAAGGAATAGGGGACTATTGCTTTCACAATTTTTGCGAGTTCAATGTACTAAAAAATATTCTTTTTTAGTAAACTAATAATTGATTATTCCTCGTTCATTAGTTTCTGATATTTCCATTTTTCCACTTTTTTAATTCGCAGTATTCTATTTTCAAGTTCATAATTGTATGAACACCTAGATTTATTAAAACCAATCCAGTTAGGAAAATGTTTTTTTGCTATTTCATAAATCTTTTTGTCAAAACTAAGAGAACGCATAACCCCAACGTTATTATCTGGTCCAACAATCAATTTCATCCTATGGTTGAGAACATATTTAAAAGCATCTTGTAAATGATGATTTCTAAGTTCCCATAAACCCTCATCTTCCCAAGTAAATGCGCCAGATAGATACTCGTATTCCATTTTTGGATTCATCATTTTTGACGCTGTAGGTAAAGATTCCTTATTTTTTAAGAAAGTTATCCAAATCCACGTTTTTAAAATCAAATCCTTTATCATTGAAAAGTATTTTATTATAAACTTTAACGTGTTTGTGTATGGTTAGTTGCGTGAGCAACTAAGATAGCAAAAGGAGAGTAAACTGAGGGAAATTCGGAGAATTTTCTGATTGGCAGGTAGAAACTCGAGCAATTAATTATACACGTTGTTGCCAGTAGTATTTTTCCACTATACTATTTCCGTTGGCTCTGTCTCCGTGTTCATTACTAAATATTCATCAAAGTCAAAAGTCACTTTTCTAGTTATATTATCGAAAGTTTTAAAATCCACTTTATTGACTTTATTAATTCTCAAACTTCTTAACGGGTTCGTAGAAATTTCTGATTTAGGATGATACATAAAAAGACAATAATCTTTTGATAACGGAAGGTAAATCTCAGCTTCTATTGGTATTAACCATTCTTCGTGGCCTTGTTTGTCTATATGAACTGGACTATCAGTAGTAAGCCAACCATTTCCATCACATTCTTTAAGAATTACTTTCTCAAAATTCCGAAAGATGTGTACAAAGTGATTCATTACTGTACCTAAAGCAACATTAAGCTGATATTCCGACTTGAAAACTTGTAACACTTTTTCTGTATGTTCTTTGTCCTCTGAGAATAATGTAATTTCATTAATGAATTTTTCTCTAATAGAATCATCTTTGAGAAATTCATTTATAAAAAACCTTGTTGGATTAGTTCTACAGAGAAGGTTTGCAACAAAATGATTTAGATAATCACTATCCTTTTCAATTAGTTTCTTCTGATACTTTATGTTTTTTATAATTGTATTATAGCGATTTTCAATTTTATTGAATAAGTTTTCATAGTGTCGTCTTGATTCCATATCCTTAAATGGTAAATCAAACACATTTATTTCTTTAGTGAAATCTGAGATTCGAACATTTTCAGTTTTTCGACTACCTATCTTTAGAATTGAAAGCCACCACTCGTCATTTTTTTTGTAACCAAATTCTTTTAAGTATACTTGAGGAACTTTATGTTGACCTTGAAATTCAGGTTCGATTTTCATACTTATTATTCCGTATTTTGGTTCTCTTTCTTTTTTATTATTCCACGTTGATACTTTTCAACCATCTTTGTTTTGTATGAAGCATAATCTCGTTTATGTAAATTTCTTTTATTTTGTTCAATTAGTCTGTAGTTTTTGTCGAAATCTCTATCAAATGTCGCTTCAGAGATTATTAAATCGTGAATTAAAAAAGATAATCCTGTTAATAATTTTCTTTTCAATTGAAGGTTAACAATGTTTTCTTGTCTTAGTTGTCCAGTTAAATGCGTGTTAGCATTTTTTAAGTCATTTGTAAATGCATACTTCCATTGTCCGTGTGCAATTCTATTTCTAAGTTCAATTGAAGGAAGTAAATCACTCTCAATCAGATGGTAGATTTCTAAATATCTATTTTTTGGTGTAAATGGTAATTGAGAAACAAAATCCGTTATTGGATTAATATTATAAGCTTTGCAAACAGCAATTTTTAAAGCATTTTTCCATTTATCTGCTAAAGTTCCAGAGTTGATAATTATGCCTATTTCGCTTGATGTAAAAGCATTGTTTTCATAAGTCAATTTCAGTATTCTTACTTCTGACCAACAAGTAACTAGATAAGATAATATCTTGGTATATTTATAAACCTTGCTTTCTTGTTCGATAGAAATATATCTTCGTAAATCACTTTCGACTAATTTAATAGCTCCTTCGATTTCTCTTAAATTTTCGCAATGTTTTGAATACATAATTATTGATTTAGTGACTTCGACTGCCAGAGAAAACCTTAATTTGCTCTGGCAGTCGGGAATCGAACCCAACTAGACTTCCAATTCGGTAGAGTAAATCTACCTAGTTGACTGTGTTTCCATTACACTATCACCCTAAAGTTTGTCTATTAGTCACTTTTTTTTCATATTACTGGCAACGGTTCGGCTATGGTTAGTACGGGAATTAAAAGTAGTAAACTTTCGATTAAGCACTTAGCCAAAACTTTTTATTTTGTTTTATCTTTTTTGTTATAAAGCCAAATCAAAAAGATTTGGCGGACTTAGTTAAAAGCTCTAAACTTTGGTTAAGCACGAAACCCGTATTAACTATAGCCATTGTTGTGCTTTCGTACTTTATTCATAGTACGTTGTTTTCTTAATAATTTTCTTTATTTCCAATTTTGACACCTTTTTCTTTGTTTTAGCAATTGTATTTTCCTCTATTATAGACGTTTTATTGAATACGTTTTTTAACTTGTCATTTAACCATTCAATGTTCCATATTTGAACTGAATTATCTGTCAATTTTTTGCAGAGAGGTTCTGAATATATTTCCGCTTTATTGATTTTCAAATTTAGTCTTTGAAACCATACCATCATAAATGAAGAGTTAGGCACTTCTTTGAATTTGTTTCTAATCTTATCCGCTAATAAAAGCTTCTCTTTTTCATCTTTAATTTTGCTTAAAAAAATACTCAAAATTGCGATACAAGTTGGAACAACTCTTGGATTCCTTAAAGCAATTTCAGTCACGAGGCTAATTAAGGTTTCTAAATTGTAATCGTTTTTCTTTGACTTTTCAAGTACTATTAAGAAATCACGCATTTGAGTTTCTATTGTTCCAGAGTTTGGGAATTTCTCAGAAAGAAGATAAAGTTGTATTAACCACTTTTGCTTACTTCCAGTAATAATTTGGTTACTTATCCAATACCTTTTGTCAGGTTTTAGAGAACTTTTAATAATATCGTCAGACGCAATCGTTTTATCAGCATTTAATTTAAGTCCAATATTTGATAAAATTTCCGAGAGTTCTTTGGCAATTTGTTCTGCTAAAAAAGAATTATATGTAAATATTCTATAATCATCTCTAAATCTTAATATTTTATAATCTGAAATGCTTTTTGAGTCTAATTTTTCAGTCAAAAGTAGGTCAACATAGCCTAAAACTATTTCGGCAATAAAATCCATTAAAACGCTTCCTTGAGGAATTCCGTTTGTTTGTCCATAACTCATATCTTGTAAATGATTGTCAATTGCATTTCCAAGTAATGAATTCTTTCTGTTCTTTTTTGCTTTGGCTTTTGTGTGAATTGCCCAAGGAATTGAATGTGTATAAATTGAACTATAACAATCCGCTATATCTGTATGAAGAACATATTTAAAGTCTAAAGTTAGTGCAAGTGATTTTTGTTCAATCATTTTCCACCAATTCAATATTTGAGCGGTCTTGTTGGTTTTTGTTTTAGATTCGGAAATTGCTGGTAAACTATGACATTCAATTTTATCATTTTTTTGAAAAATGGCAAACCTATCTTTTAAAATTTCCCAATTAGATTCTTTTGTAATCGAGTTTACTAAAGAAACATAAATTGCTGGATTTATTAATTGAAAAGGTCTCCAAGCAAACTTCCCATCTTTATTCGATAGTAACTTGTAATTAACATCCTCTAAATCTCGTGGACTTTTATCTCTAAAATCAGAAATATTTTTCCCATTAAGATTCTTGTCAATTTTGTCAAGTAATTCTTGAAATGAAAAATACTCTGGCAAACTGATGTTACTATAACTTTCTCTTTTTAAAAGTAAATTTTTAGCTTCTTCATTTGTCAGTTTTAAAATGTTTTTCATTTATGTTACTTGGTTTTTTGTATGAAGCACAACTTGTTTATATGCGGAACTTTATTCCTTTTATTCACCCATTTTGGTTGGCTATGCGGAACTTTTAGTTCTTAATAGTCTGCTTTATTTAACAGCTATTTAGTGCTAAAGTAAGTACAACCTATAGCATTCTTTTATGGGTATCCGTTAAGAATGTATAACTTCGTATTGTATTTAAAAATAAAAGGAATAGGGGACTATTGCTTTCACAATTTTTGCGAGTTAAATGTACTAATTTTATGTTAGTACTACAAAAGAGTTAGGTACTTAAGTTTGTGTTTTTATCTTTATGTTATTCACTCGTACGAGTGAGTAACAGTCACACGCTCGGGTGAGTATCTTTCACAGGTACGAGTGAGTAAAATTCACTCGCTCGAGTGAGTAATCGTCACAAGCTAAGGTGAATTTTTTTAAGATTGTGTGTTGTTTTTTAGAAGACTTATAAACTATAAATTATTTTGCTTCTAATGAAAGAAACATTTTCATTAGAAGCAAAATAATATTTTCATTAGAGTGAAACTTTTACTTTGCTTAGGGTAAAAATAAAATTTTCATTAGAAGCAAAATATTATAAAGATTTGATGTATTCTAATTTCTTAGTTAGTTCTTGCTGAGGTTATTTTGTTTTTACATTAGGTAAACTAATTGCATTAACTTTATTTATTAAGTCAGCTTTAATTTCTTTAACACTATCGAAGAACTTTGCTTCTTCTTCTTTATTTGTAATATAACCTCTGTGTGAATATGAATATAAAACTAAATAATTACCAGATTTACTTTTTTGATTTTGATAACGATAAATATTCCACTCATAAATACTCTTTCCATCAGTAAGAATAAAATCAAGTAGCACTTCATTCTTTTCTTTATTTTCAATTTTTTGATACTTTACAATTGGATTCTTTTTTTTCCAATTTTCTAGTTCCATAATTTTCACTTCAGCCGCTTGATTCCCTGAAATTTCACCTTCAATAGCTTCAACCATTATCATTTTTTTGAATTTAGGGAATTTATCGTCTTTTCTTAAATATTCTTGTTTGTAGTAATTCTCAGAAGGATGAGAGCTCCACTTAAGCTCGAAGCTTTCTTTATTAAATTCAATGTTTTTTCCAACCGATAAAAAATCAATTGGGTCAGTATTTAATTTGCTTGCAGAAATGCATAAAAGACTTAAAAGTCCAATTGTAATAATTTGATATACCTTTTTCATATTTGACAATGTTTTAATATACCTCATGGTTAAGAGGTGTATTCATTAGTTTTTAGTCTAGTTTCTTGAAAAAATAATTAAATGAAAGTGAGAAGTAACTGTTTTTAGTATTGTTAAGAATATTGCTTAATCCAAAAGTTCTTCCAATTTTAATTGCAAATTTTTCACTGGTATTTATTCCAAGTCCAACTATAAAGCCAAAGTCGGTCTTTTTAACTTTATTAAGCAGAGAAAGACTATTTGAGTCCATAGTATTATGTTTAATACTTGTTCTATAATTAATACTTAAACCACTTTCAAGAAAGAAAGTTCTATTTAGCACGTAGTTAATTTTTAAAGGAATATTTATAACACTTGATGAAAAGTCAATTGCATTAATATTATTACCATACACATCTAAAATTCCTGGTTTTTTTATAGAATAATCATAAAAAGGAATAAAACTTATATCTGCATTTAAAGACCATTTATCATTTAATTTAGTTTCTGTTATAAAACCAATTGATCCACCTCCAAGTTGCCAGATTCCTGATGAATCATTAAAATTGACTTTAGAGTTTATTCCAAATCTAGTTTGAGAAAATGAATTTACTATTATAAATAGTAGTACTACCGTAGTTAAGGTCTTTTTCATGTTTTAAAATTTTCATAGTTTTTTTGAGCTTTCGAAAGTACTATAAAAAAGGATTAAACAATAAGGAACCCTAGTAAAAGTTAAGTAGAGGATAATAAGCTATAAAAAGTTGTTTTCAACTCAAAGATACTAGTACTACTATAAGTATCACTCACTAATTAAGGCAAGTGATACTAAGATTGTATGGTTACTGTCTTATTCAGCAACTTTAGTGTTTTTCAAAAACGCATCAAAAGTAATTTTACTTTCACCAGTTAAATACTTTTCAGCTAATAAAACAATAGCATCGGGTCCTTTATTTACCCATTTTACAAGGTTTTCATCATTTCCTTTTGCTTCTATGGCAAGCCATACTGCAACTGGTAAGGCTCCCCATTTTCTTTTCATAGAACCTCTAGATAGGTTTGCATGTAACGCGTTTTCTTCTTCTTTTGTAAGATTTGAGTTTGTTACTACTTTACTAATTCTTTCAGCAAATATTGGATATAAATTTTGGAAAGTTTTTTCTGAGGTAGCTGATAAAGAATCTCCTACAGGAAACCATTTAGAGGACATTGAACGATACATTCCAAAGCCTTCCGTTACACATTCCCATAAAATCTGATCTTTGAAACTCTTAATTTCTAGGTTATTTTTTATTGCCCATTGTTTGTGTAATAAATGTGTAAACTCATGTGCAAATATGCGATCAATTCTATTGTCATTTACGGGTTTTGTTGCTGAACCATATTCTCTATGGAATGCATTTACATCGAGACAAATAGTTTTGCTATTAGGTGTAAAAGCATCGTCTCCTCCTTGATAACCTAAAAGAACGGTAATGGTGTCGTTCAGTTTAATATTCTGGAAAGGTACTTTTATAGAGTCTCTAATTGCATTCCATTTATTTGCTTTTGATTGAATTAAGTTAATCCACTCTTGTTCTTCCTTCGTTATTTCTTTCACTACGCTCGATAGCGAATCTAATACTGCACTACTTTTTCTCTTTGTGAGCGCCTCTTTCCATTCGTTTGAAATCTTGTTAGCAGTAATACCTACTTTAACTTTTACTACTCGAGCATCTTTAGTTTTATGAATAGATGTCTCTTTTTTTATTGGATTGGTTTCTTTTTTAGTTGTTGAATTACAACTCACTAATAAAATAGCAGTGAGGCTAAGTGCATAAATACTTAAGTTTTTCATTGGGGATAATTTGTTGTGTTTAGTATGGGGAAAATACATTTAATTTATGACCAATTATTTAACCTAAGTTAATAAAGTATAATACGGAGTATTTATCAAGTAACCTTTGTTATCTTTTTCGAATAAAGGTATTTTGAACAACTTTATTTGAATATACTTTAGATTCGGAGCATTCAAAATCTAACATCTTTGGAAGCTCGGCAAATAAAGGAAATCCTCCTCCTAATAACTTTGGAATAGTAGTAATAGTTATACTATCAATTAAATCTTCTTTTAAAAAGCTTTGTATGGTTTTTCCGCCATCAATATATAAATTGTTATGCCCGTTTTTATGAATTTGTGCGAGTACTTCTGTTAATGTTCCCTTTACTAAAAAGACTTTGTCTTTTAATTCTCCTGGAACTTCTTTTAGTTTATTGCTTAATACATACACTGGTTTTTTATAAGGCCAATCTATATCAAATCCATACACAGTTTCAAAAGTTGTTCTACCCATAACTAGTGCATCTATCTGAGCTGTAAAATTACCATAGCCCATATCTGAATTCTCTGGATTTGGAATAGCGTGTAGCCATTCTATTCCGCCGTTTTTGTCTGCTATATATCCATCTAAACTAGTTGCTATAAATACTTTGTTGTTTGTTTTCATAATTAAACGTTTACTTATTTGTTTGCAAAATTATTTTAAATAGACTTCTTGAAATTGTATAAAATTTACCTTTCAATGGTATTGGTGAATTCTTTAGGCGTACTGCCGTAATACTTTTTAAATGATTTAATAAAATGTGATTGATCGTAAAAGCCAGCAGCCAAGCCAATTTCTGTTAGCTTCTCTGAAGTTCTGTTTTTAAGTAAATGAATGGCTGTATTTACTTTCTTTAACTTTATATACTCGCTTGGTGTTAGTATATAATGTTTTTTAAATTTTTGAATAAAGCTCTTTTGTGAAATAGCTATTGAATGGTTAAAGTTTTTTAAGGCTCCGTTTTCTAGTGTTTTTGATGCGATGTATCTTTCAAATTGAATAAGGTCTGAATCTAATTGTGTTTGCCCAAGCAATTTTACTAAATAGGTTTCTACAAGTTTAAAATTTGCTGTTTTTGGAGCAAATAAGTGCTCGTATAGTATTTCCGAAACTGCATTCATTAATGAAGTATCGAATTTAGTAAGTAGCATTCCATAGCAAAAAGGTTTCAAAATTAATCCAACGCACCCATAGCTACCAGAAACGGTAGTTTGGAATGGTGTTGTTTTTAAGCCTGAGATAATTTGATGGTATCCTTTGTTAGATGTAGTTTCAATATTTTGTCCATCAACTTCGAAACGATCTCCATAATTAAAAATGAGCTCTGTAAACAGTGCCGCATGATGACTAGATTTCAAGTCCAAATTAGCTGCTTTTCCTAGCCATATTGTATCAATAAACTGGTTAAGTGGAGCACTTGGACGGTATGTTTTTTCTAGAATCAATACGTAAGAATAATTTTGTTTTTCTATAGAGACCTTTGTCTTAGTTTAAACAACTATAAATTTATCAATTATATTTTGTTTCTGTAGTTAAGGACTTATTTTTTGATTTTTTTTTCATTCCAAATAAAAAGCGCACGATGTTGTAAGGTTTAATAAACAAATGATAGATTAGTAAAGTGATAAAAAAACATACAATTAGCAAAAAAGCTAGTTTTAATGAAACTTCATCTTTAGTGCCCACTATATAATACGCTATAATAACAATTACTGTTTGATGTAAGATGTAAAAAGGATACACGGCTGTATTCATATAACTAAGTAAACGACTTCCTGTATTTAAGTACTTTTTCCCATAGCCTAAACTTGCGAGTACCCACATCCAGGAATTAAAGTTTACCAAACTAATAAAGAAATACGTTTGTGGTTTTTCTATCCAATTATCCCATAAATCAAAAGGTTCCCATCCATTCCATCGTAGTGTATTTAGTAGTAAGATTGCTATAAAGGCGAGACTTAAAAATAAACGTCGCTTTATTTTTAACAGTTCCATAATATGTTGAAATCTGAAGAATAATAAACCAGCAATTATAAAGAAGATAAAAAATGAATGTCTAGCGATATCGTTTATTAAATTGTAAGTTGTTTTATAATGAACAGATAAAAAGGTGTAGGGGAGTATGGCTATGCATACAAAAAGGAAAATTGAAGTTGGTTTCTTAAAAAAAGCTTCCAACGTTTGTGTAAATTTATTTTTCTTTTGCAATATAGTATACAATGGAATTGATACTATATTATAACAAAACAAATAAGGGATAAACCATAAATGCAACCAATGAAAGCTTCCGTTTGGCCACCATTTAAACTCTAAAAATGATTTGTAAAATTCGAAGTAGCTTTGGTTAACTCCGTTTAATTTTTGTTCAAAATATAGTTGAGGTGCTACTAGAATAAATGTCCATATAATTGTTGGAATTAATAATCGTAGTATTCGTTGAAATGTAAATTCTTTCCAATTAAATCGTTTTAGAAGAATGTAAGAAATATGTCCAGAAACAAAGAAGAGCAAGGGCATTCTAAAAGAGGCCATCCAATAGTTAATTTCTAAAAGGACATTACTGGTTTGTGTATTTTTTATATGCCAATCCCATTCTGCAACAAACACCATAAAAACATGGTACATAAACATCATTAAAATGGCTAGAACTCTTAATGAGTCTATATAATATAATCTCGCTGTTTTCATTTTAAAATTTTCAGCGAAAGTAAGTTTATACCTATTGGTAATACAGTTTATGTGACGAATGACAAGCTTTTGTGATAAGAAACATGATTTGTTATTCCCGTTTCATATAGCTGTTGAATTTTTGAATCTTATTTCTAGAAACAGGTACTTTATAGTTGCCAATATGAAGTTGGTATCCTTGGGCATTTCCTTCAATTTTTTCAATATAATTACAATTTACTAGATAAGAACGATGCGTTTTAAGGATGTTTGGATGTGCTTGTAAAAGAGTTTCTAAATTCTTTAAGGTAGTTCGTATTAATTTTTTAGTTGGATTTTGTGCGTTTAGGTATACTTCTGTATAATTACCTTCAGCTTTTGCGAATAAAAATTGGTTATTATTAAACTCGAAATCGTTAACTTTTATATTGTTCGTTTTTGGATACTCTGTAGTAAGTTTATCTCCGATAGCATTATTTAATAGTGTAGCTCGATTGCCATGTTTTGTATTTAATCGATTAAAGTTTAATGGAATTAAAATAAGAACAAATAGCGTACCGACTAAAAATGTATTTCTTATTTCTTCATACAAATATTGCAAAGACCAATTGTTTGGATTGTCGTAAATAAGATCTCTAATTAGAAATTGTACTAAACCAACCATTAGAAAGAAACTAAAAATTAAGAACGCTTCTTTAACCACATTCCATTTTTCTTCTAATTTCCATATACTTCCAATTATAAATAAGAACGAAAGAATAATAACTGGTGTTAACGAATGAATTAGTGTTATCCAAAAATAATTCATTTTGTGTTCCGTGTATTCTACATTAAATGGCTCGAAAGCATAATTAAATAAGAAGGTCATTAAAAAGAATAACAATAGTATTATTTTTAAACTTTTACCTTGGTAATAAAAAGGATAAGGTTGTAATAAATATGTACGGATACTATTTTTCAAAGTATAGAATTAGTAGGGTGGTTAACTATTTTTATAGTGAAAGACATTTGACTAAAAGTTGAATTATTAATTAAGATTTGTTCTAAGCTTTCTCTTGAAATTCAGGACAGTCTAGTCGTATCTCTGAATTTAATAATTCTTTATTCAATAAATTACAATAATGCGAATCTTGGTTTTTTTGATAAAACTTACAACCATAACAAGTTCGTTGTACACTTAAGATTCCATTTTTATTTAATTTATAAATCAGGGTACTTAATGTACCGAATAAACTTTCTAGTTCTGTTTGATTAAATCCGTCTATTTGTTGTTTTAAAGGATTAGAAAAGTCATAAACTTGACTCACAATTTTTGTTCCTTTTTCTGATAAGTTTATATAATAACTTCTACTATCGGAAGAAGAGAAGTCTTTTATAATCATTCCTTTTTTATCTAAAACTTTAATGGCATCACTTACGGTTGGTTTAGTAATATTAAACTCCTTAGCCAAGTGGCTAACGTTGCACAAGTTTTGTTTATGAAAAGTAATAAAAATAAGTATTTGAATTTGTATTGGACTTAAACCAACGAGTTTGGCTTTTTCCCACAGTAAGATTTTAAATACTTCGGAAACACGTTCTAAACCAGCAACGATCTTACTCGAAATATTCTTTTCTTGCTCTTTTGGATTGAAATTACTTTTGTTCATTAAAATAGCCTGTCGAGATTTGTTCGACAGGCAAAGTTAGTAATCCTAATTAGATTAATTACAATTTTCCATTTCTATAATTGTATACATGTCTTTTTCTATTGCTGTAATCATAGCTTCAGAGGCTTGCTCTATGTGACAAAGACGACACTCGTTTGTTGTTAGTTGATTTGTTTTAAAAGGTTTCGTTTTTAAATAATCCATCCCATACTTAAATATAGTCTGCTCATTTGTTATATGACTGGGCACCAAAATATCAAAATGCATTGTGTGTCCATCTTCTCTTTCTACGTAGGTATCCCAAACTGCTACTTTCATAATTTTACTTTTTTACTTTATAAGGTAATGATAAATTTCCACTAGCTACACTAAACACTTCGTACACTCCTAACATAGGTAAGTTTTTATTACTTGTATTTACTTTCATAAATGCGGTTACTCCATCATAGTTAAAATTTGTTTGGTTGTTCATTCGATAATTAGGAACCACCACTTTTATGGTATTCCTTTTTGTGGTAATTGGATATCCTGGTGAGTCCATGTACATTGGCATTCCTGGATTGGTAGGGGGTAGTACAACTGTTTTATCAGCTTTTTTAAATTGTTTAACAGACAAGCCTCCAGCAACTCTTTCATCTTTATGTAGAATTACCCAATGTGGATGCCAAATAACACCATCGTTATTATAAATTCGATCATTATTTTCATCCCAAAGTGGAGTGTCATCAAAATCGGGATGTGAGGTTAGGGCTAGAGCTACTATACCATCCGTTTGATTAAAGCCAACATCAGTAGGTTTTAAACTTGTAGGAAATACATATCCTAAAACAGGTGCCCCGTCTAATTGGCCTGCCTTAGTGGGTACTGTTTTTCCTGCTGTTCCGTCTACACTTATTTCCCAAACTGTAACGCCTAAATCAGGTTTCTGAGTAACTTGAACCTTGTTAATTTTAAAGTCATCGTTTTTATATTTACTTTCTTGCGCACATGATATGCTTGCACTTAAAAGTATTGTTGCTGTTAGTATTGATATAATTGATTTCATTTGATTTGTTTTTAAAAGTTAGGACACTACTTTAGATTAGGAATCCTAACTTTATTGATTAAAAAAATTAGCCTTTTACGTCAGCCATTGAAGCTCCAAAGTTGATGTGTAACGTATTACCAGTTGGTGTAACTAAAGCTGGAACCGATTTTACTCCTGCATTTTCAGCTTCTTGAATTCTACTTCTGGCTTCACTTATATTAACTACTTCTACATTTTGTGCTCCTACTAAATTAATAATGTCGTGTTCTGCACTGATACATACTGGACATCCTGCGTGATAAAAAATTGATTTACTCATCTTATTATATTTTTTTAATGCTTAATTGCATTACAAATATAGTAAGGAATCCTAACCTGATAGATTGTTTTTATATTTTTTTTTATTATGTAAGCATAAGGTTTAGTTATTTAGAGTTGTAACGTTCTCTTTTTTAGTTAAAAAACTGTTGTTTAATAAATGGCTATAACTGGTTTAATTTCTTTAAAGTTCCATTAAAAAAGTTATGATCTACAAAGGTTTTGATTCCTTTAACTTTGGTCGAATCGTTATTTTGCCAAAATGTCCAGCCTACTTTTTCCCAAGGAATAGGTATTGCAGGTGTATCTGTATTGTAATTAGCTATCCATAAGTGATATGAACTGAAAAAGGTGTCATTTAAATATTTGTTAGCAAAGTTAGTTGAGGTATATATAATTGGTTTTTTTTTAAATTTATCTTCCACAATTTTTAGCCATGTTTTTACTCCTTTTTGATATTCTGCTATGGTTATATTAGAATTAACACCGTGTGTCTCTAAATCTAAAGTAGGAGGTAGGTCAGTAGTTTCTGATAGTTTTAAAACAGTTTGTATAAAAAAATCTGCTTGTTTTACAGGGTCATCTATAGTATAATAAAAGTGGTAAGCTCCTCTTTTTAAATCTTGTTGTTTTACATTTTTCCAATTAGTACAAAATAGAGAATCTATATAATCGATTCCTCCAGTTGCTTTTACAAAAACAAACTTTACTTCGGATGTTTTTAAAGCTTTCCAATTAATATCTGATTGGAAATCGGAAATATCAATTCCTTGTGTATAGCTTTGTGTAGTTTTTTCTGAAGTAGGAACACTACTTTTTGTTAGGGGAGCTTCTTTTTTTTGTTTGCTATAAGAAGATAACGAAGTAGTTATAAATAGTATAAAAATGAATAATTGTTTCATAGTGTTAGTTGACTGTAATCATTTTAGGGGCTATTAAAAAATCTTACTAAAAGTAAAGAAATGTCTTGATATAGAATAATATTTTTAAACTAATTAATGTCATTTTACAAGTTTCCGTTTGCTTTACAAACCATTTTTACCATTTGTAAATTAGTTTAAGTTTTGTAATTAGCTATTTCTATATTTGTAATTATGGCAAAAATTAGAGCAATACTTATTGATGATGAACAAGGAGCTATAAGTGTGTTAACTAATTTACTACAAAGGGATACTCAAGAAATTGAAATAATAGGAATTGCAAGTAATTTGAAAGATGGAGTTGCTAAAATAGAAGAGTTAAAACCAAATGTGGTATTTTTAGATGTACAAATGCCTAACTATGCTGGCTATGAAATAGCGTCTTTTATTGAGGAAATTGAATTTGAAATTATTTTTGTTACTGCTTATAATCAATTTGCAATTAAAGCTTTTGAATTAAATGCTGTAGATTATTTAGTAAAACCTATAGGCAGAGAAAAATTAGCATTAGCACTTCAAAAACTAAAAGACAAACTGAATCAAAAAAAAGCGCTAATAGATTACAAAGACTTATTAAAAATTATAAAAGACAAAGAGCATAAACAAATAGTATTGCCTGAGTTAGGAAATAGAAGAGTTATTTCTTTAGATACTATTGTGGCTATAAAAGCAGATGGAGCTTATAGTATTATATATATAATAAATAAGAGTAAAATTACTACAAGTAAGAATTTAAAATATTTTGAAGATGTATTATCTATAAGTCCTTCTTTTTTTAGAACTCATAGAGGGTGGATTGTTAACTTAAATCATATAGAGTTATTAAATAAAACTGAACAAATAATTACTTTAGCTAATGGTTTAGTAGAAGCAAAAATTTCTAGATCTAAAATAACAGATATTGAAGAAGCAATTAAATAAAACACAAATCATTAGAGCTTATGTATTCAATAAATTGGTTATTGTAACTTTATTGCTCGTATCTAAATTATATTCACAAAACCCAAGCCATTATTTTTTAGGAAAAGAGGAATTAAAAAATGCTGATGTTTATTCGATTTTAGAAACCAAAAACGAAGAATTATATATAAGTACCAATCGAGGACTTTTTTATTTTTTTAATAAAGAGTTTAAGTCAATTCCAAAACTTAAAAATCAAAAAGGCTCTTCGTTGTTTAGTTTAATAGAAAATAAAAAGGGAGAAATCTTTTGTTATAATCTAAGTGGACAAATATTTAAAGTAACCGATAAAAAACTTACACTTTATTATACGCTTCCAGAAAAGTATTTACAATCTCTTTTTTATCTTTTTTTTGATACTTCCGATAATTTAATAATCACAGCTAAGGGAACATTTAATATTAGTAATCCAACTAAAGTTGTTACTATAGATACATTAAAAGTGAGTTTTGCTTCTAAAACTTCAGCAGGAGAGATTATAATAAACAACAAAATAGATTCACTTAGTATATTAAAAGATGGAATTATAAAATGTCAAAAGATATCAGAAAAAGTTAATCTAAAAGATAATCACAGAACAACACTTAAAATAAATAATGTATTCTTTAATTATTATATGGAGGGAACTATTTTGCCTGTTGCTCCTTCAAAAAAAATAACACTAACCTTTTTACCAGAAAAAAGGGCAAGATATCACCAACTTATAGAGAGTGAAACATGGAGTTTAAGTGCAAATAAAGGGGCTAAATCAATAGTTTTAAAAGAGGATAGTTTAAAAATAAAGCATCATTTCTTTAAAAATGAATTTATATCAGCAATACATAAAGGAAAAACAGGAACCTATTACTTTGGCACTTTTGGAAACGGATTAATAGTTGTGCCAAATATAAATATAAAAGAAAGTAAGTTAAGTAATAACCAAATTAGAGGCATAGCAGTTAGTCCAAATAATACTGTGTTTTTTACAGAAACTAACCAAGGTATAAAGGCTTATAAAAAAGGCGATATTATAAAAATAAAGGATTCTGTAAAAGGTAAAAACTACCATAAAATATATTATGACGCTGCGATAAATTTTAAAATCAATAAAGAAGTACGAGGACTGTTTTATGATAGTTATTTTTTAGGGCAAAAGAAATCTTCTTTTAGTGCAGCTAAAGATATTTTTATAACTAAAAATAAAACAGTCTTAATAGCTTCTACAAGTGGATTGTCTAAAATAGGAGAAGACATTCTTTTAGATAATTTATCATGGGATAAAGTAGAGGTAAATAATTATCGTTATTCAAAGATTAACAAACGATGTAAATCGGTAGTTTATGATAGTATAAATAAGCAAATTTATTTAGCAACTATTAATAAATTACTACGTATTACAGCTTCCAATGTACATACAGAGGTTTTTTACAAGGGGAATAGTATTAGTGTAAATAAATTACTACTTCATGATAATAAAATTTGGATTGCTACTCAAAAAAATGGCGTTTTAATATATGAGAAAGGGAAAATTACTAAAGAAATAAATACCCAAAATGGATTGTTATCAAATAATATTACAAAAATAACGATACATGATAATAAATTATACATTCTCTCAAATGGGAAATTACAATATGTTTATTTAGATACTAATAATATAGTAAGCTTAGAAAAAGCAGAAGGATTTATAAGCTATATAGACGATTTTGCATTTAGTAATACTAAATTATGGATGTTAAATAGAAGAGAAGCACTTTCTTCTATTTTAATAAATAAAATACCAAGTAAGAACCCGAAGCCAAAATTAAAATTAGATACCATTTTAGTAAATAATAAAACAATTGATTTTAAGAAGGTAAAGCGTTTTGGATACAATCAAAATCATTTTAATTTTATAATAGATGTAAAAAACATTACTGTAGCATTAAATACAACAATTCATTATAGAATAAATGGAATAGATGCTGATTGGAATATATTTGATAAAAAACAAAATTCTAATATAGTTTATAAATCATTACCTATAGGAAAGCATCGCTTTGAAGTATATGCGAAATATGGTGTAAATAAGAGCGAGACTTTACATTATAACTTTACTATAAAAGCTCCTTATTGGCAGCAATGGTGGTTTTATGTAAGTATAGGTTTTATTATTTTAATACTTATATATGTATATTTTAAAAGACGAATAACTTTTATAAAAAAGAAAGATAAAGAAGAGTTAGAAAAACAAATGCTGCAAACTAATTTGTTAGATACACAATTGGCAGCATTACGCTCACAGATGAATCCACATTTTATTTTTAATTCACTTAATTCTATTCAAGACTTAGTATTGAAACAAGACACCGAAGCGTCTTATGATTATATTGTTTTATTCTCTGAGTTGGTTAGGAACACTTTGAATTACTCTAATCAAGATTTTATATCAATAGAAAAAGAAATTGCATTTATAGAAGTGTATTTAAAGCTAGAAAAACTACGTTTTGGTACAAACTTTCAGTATCATATAAAATACGAAGGAAATGAAGAGCTAAAAGTTCCGTCATTATTAATACAACCTTTTATCGAAAATGCTTTGCTGCATGGGTTATTGCATAAAAAAGGAGAAAAAGAGTTGTTTGTTACTTTTAAGTATACAGATGTATTACAATGTATTATTACAGATAATGGTATTGGTAGAAAAGCATCTCAAGATATAAATAAACGACAGGGTAATAACCACGAATCATTTGCTTTAGAAGCGATAGAAAAACGGTTAGAAATCTTTAAAAAACAATATCAAACGAAAGTAGGATATACGATAACCGATTTGTATGAAAATAAGGTAGCAGTAGGTACAAAAGTGGTGATAACAATGCCTTTTAAAAAACAATTTTAAAACTAATTTATAGTTGTTTACATTCCTTTATAAAGTCAAATTACCATTCATAAATCCGTTTATTACTAGGTAGTAATATTAAAGTATTGTTGTAGTTCTAAAACTTTTAGACCTATAATTTTATGAAAACAAAACTATTTTTAATCATTTTATTTTTAACTACGGTTATTTATGCTCAAGTACCGACTACAGATTTAGTAAAGTCTTACGAATTTACAAATGGTAGTTTAGTAAACATAGCAACACCAGGAACAGGAGATTTAGCTCCAACTGGAACAGCTAGAACACAAATTACCGATTTTTTAGACCGCTCTAACCAAGCCTATATACTTAATGGAGATAGCTTTAATGCAGGGCAAAGAGGGGCTGCAGCTTTAGCAAATACAGGAGATGTAACTATTGGTTTTTGGATAAAAACGGGAACAATAAATAGTACGCCTCAAAGCATAATAAAACAATCTGGAGTTTGGTTTACAGGTATTGTTGGGTGGGATGTTGAACTTGTAAATGGAAAGGTAAGGTTAACTTCAAATTTTTTAAAGAATGGTAGTCAACCAACTCTACGACGAGAATATGAGTCTAATGTTATTGCTGATAGTAAATGGCATCATGTTAATATAACTTTGAAAAAAGTAACTTTTTTATCCGGAGGTTCATCAACATTTGGTTTGCATCGATATATTTATATAGATAATGAATTACAAGCTGATGGGAAAAGTGGTGGAGCTGCAGGTTTAGCTCATGTAGCAGTAAACTCTCCTAGTGATATTATAATAGCAGATGGTACTACTAATAAATATGAAGATACTATAGATAATATTAGAATATATAATAAAGCGTTAGATGATGTGGAACGTAAAAACTTATATAAAGAGTTTTATGATTTGGTTCCGCGTTTTTATGTTGATTTAAATGCTTCTGGAGCTAACAATAGTACTTCTTGGGCAAACGGTTTTACAGATTTAAGTAAAGCTTTATCTGTAGTAACAACACAAGATATTTGGGTAAAGGCTGGCACTTATAAACCACACGCTACAGATAGAACAATATCTTTTACATTAAATCAAGAGGACTTAAACATATATGGAGGTTTTAACGGCACAGAAACCACCTTGTCGCAAAGAGATGTAAATACCTATAAAACTATTTTATCTGGAGATTTACAAGGAAATGATACAGCAGGTACAGTAGATTATAACCTAGCAGAAAAAAGCGACAATAGTTTACATGTAGTAGTGGTATCTAAGGATAATATTAGCATTGATGGTTTAACCATTATCAATGGGTTTGCAAATGGAACAGCAGGGCATGCTAATGGAGCAGCTATATTAAAACATGATACAGGAAATGATAATTTAACCATTAAAAATTGTAGTATAAAAGACAATATTTCTTATGGAGGTGGAGCAGTTAATGCTGACTTTAGAAATACAACGAATTCGACTTTTAATATTGAAAATACAATTTTTGATAATAATTTGGCGCGTTGGGCTGCCGCACTGTACAGTTATACAGGTATTAATAATGCTTCAGCAGATGCAAACGTTATTAATTGTTTATTTACTAATAATGTTACTAAAGATTTGAATTCAAGTGCTAAGGCATTGAGTGCGAGCGCTATGTGGTTTAGAGCATATAGAGATGGTTCTAGTTATACTTTGGATGTTGTTAATTGCACCTTTTCTAAAAATCAAGATATTGGTTCACAAGGAAGTAATACAAGAGCAACATTTGGTTTAAGTAGGCATTTTAATGCTGCTTTAAGTGCGAATATTTCTAACTCTATTTTCTACGGAAACACCACGGTTGGTGGTGCATTAATTAATTCAATAGGTAGAATAGATATTAACCTAAGTGATGCTCAAATTATCAATGCATTAAATTCTATTGATGAGGATAATTTTGCCAAAGCTAGCACTAAAACAAATACAAGTACTGCTAACCCTTTATTTAATAATGCAGCAGCTAACGATTTTAGATTGCAAATTACCTCACCTGGAAAAGACGCAGGAAATAATACTAAAATACCAGTAGGGATTACTGCCGATTTATTAGGTAACCAACGTATCTACAATACCACGGTAGATATGGGAGCGTATGAGTTTGACCCAGCCTTAGTTATACAATACAATTTAACGATTAATAAAACAGGAAGTGGTTCTGTAGTGCCTAATGGTACGAGCACACATAACAATGGAGATGTAGTTACATTAATAGCAACCCCAATTTCAGGATGGAATTTTGCTGGTTGGTCTGGAGATGCTTCAGGAACTACTAACCCATTGCAGGTAACTATGAATGCTGATAAAAATATTACAGCTACTTTTAACTCAGCACCACAAACGCTAACTATAAATACTGTAGGGAGTGGTTCTGTAACAGAAAGCCCAATACCTACAAATGGGGGGGGCTATAATTTTGGAGATCTAGTAACACTTACCGCAACTCCAGCTGCAGGTTATAAATTTGATGGTTGGTCAGGTGCTATTACATCAACTAATAATCCAGAAACCATAACTATGAATGGGAGTAAAAATCTAACTGCAACATTTAGCTTAAAACCAGTAATATATGTAGATAAAGATGCTACTGGAGCTAATGATGGTTCGTCTTGGACAAATGCTTATACCAATTTGCAAACAGCCTTAACAAACGTAACTGCAAATAGCGATATTTGGATTGCTGATGGTACATATAAACGACATACGACTGATAGATTTCTATCTTTTATAGTAAATACTACTAATATTGGAATTTACGGTGGGTTTAATGGTACAGAAACAACTATATCTCAAAGGGATTTTAGAACTAATAAAACCATTTTATCAGGAGATTTACAAGGGAATGATACAGGAGTTGTAGATTATAATTTAGCTGAAAAAAATGATAACACAACACATATACTAAGAGTTATTTCAGATGACTTAATACTAGACGGTATAACTATTAGTGGGGGATATGCTTCTTTAACTTCTCCAGCAATAGAAAGCGATGGAGCTGCCATATTAAAAGCCGATGCAGTTAATAATCTAACTATTAAAAATTGTAACATAAAAGATAATATTAGTTTTGAAAGAGGAAATGTCTTAGCTGTTTTTAATGGGAATGGTAAACTTACTATAGAAAACACCGTTTTCGATAACAATTTAGCAATGTATGGTTCAGGTATTTATAGCTTTAATGCTAATAGTACTTCTATCACTGCAAATATTACTAATTGTTTATTTTCAAATAACATTTCTAAAGATAGAGGAGGAATTCAAGGTTTTGCAGGTAGTGCAATGTGGTTAAGAGCGTATGGAACAAACTCTACTTACAATGTAAATATTGCCAATAGTACTTTTGCTAAAAATCAAGATATTACTGCACGAACTGGCTTAGTATTAGCTACTGTTGGACTTAGCCAAAGAAATGGACATGGTGTTATGACTGCAACAGTTTCTAATAGTGTATTGTATGGTAATACTATGAATGATCCAAACTTAGTTCCAACTTCTATAGGTTGGGTAAATTCTAATAGACCTTCCGATATAAGTGTAATTAATTCGATTACTCAAGGAGGATCGCTTCTTGCAACAAGTGTAACCAATGTGATCTATTCGGATCCATTATTTACAGATGCAGTCAATAACGATTTTACCTTACAATCTGGTTCTCCAGCAGTTGATGCAGGAGATAATGCTAAAATACCATCGGGTATTACAACCGATTTACAAGGGAACCAACGTATTTTTAATACAACGGTAGATATGGGAGCTTATGAATATGGAACATTACCAATAGTAACTACTTGGACAGGAGCTACTGATAATGACTGGAACACTTCAAGTAATTGGGATAATGGAGTACCTATAGCGACTATGGACGCTGTAATACCAAATGTGAGTAATGATCCTCAAATTAGAAATACGAATTTAATAGCATCAGTAAAAAATTTAGAAATTCAACCAGGAGGAAGTTTAAAAGTTTTTCGAAGTAATGCAATAACTATTGAAGGCGATTTAGTTCAAAACGGAACTTTTGAAATCCTTTCGTTTCCTACTACAAGTGGATCTTTAATAGTAAAAGGGAGTCAATCTGGTTCGCAAAAAATATCATACTATAGAGGTTTATCAGCAAACTGGCATTTAGTATCATCACCAGTAGTAGGTCAAAGCATAGCTATATCTGGTTTGGGTAGTATTGCCACTAGTGGAGTAAAACATGCCATTGCATATTATAATAATAATTTAGCCTCTTCACGTTATACATACTATACAACGGCTAGTGGATCTAATAATATTAATACTGCTGGAAATTTCATAAAAGGAAAGGGATATTCAGTAAGAAGATTATTTCCAGCACCAATTATATTATCAGGAACTTTAAATACTTCTGATGTTTCTATAGTCGTTACAGATGCTAGTGCAACAGGTAACAAATGGAATTTGATAGGAAATCCATTTACGGCAAGTATACAAGGAAATGTAAATGCTGAGGTTACTAATAATTTTTTAACAGTAAATGCATCACAATTAGACCCAGCAAGAGTAGCTATGTATGTTTGGAATGCAAGTACAGGTTCGTATGATATAATTAATCAAGCTAGTGTAGCTAAGCATATTGCACCTGGACAAGGATTTTTTGTGGAAGCTAAAAACGGAGGAGGAACAGTTCAGTTTACTGAAGCAATGCAAAGTCATCAAACAGGTAATATTTTTTCAAAAGGTAGTGCATATAAAAAACCATCAATAAAAATTACCGTTTCAGAAGGGAAAAACACTAAAAGTACTGAGATAAAATACCTTGATAATACCTCTATTGGTTTAGATTTAGGATATGATGCAGGAGTCTTTTCAGGTGAGAATTCAGAATTTGGTGTATACACACATTTAGTGGACGGTAGTAAGGATGTAGATTTTGCCTTACAATGCTTACCTAAGAGTAATTATGAAGAAATGGTAATTCCTTTAGGTATTAAAACCAAAGGAGAAGGTAAAGTAGTTTTGTCTGCGAAGGCTTTAAACTTACCTAATAATGTAAATGTTTATTTAGAAGATAGGGATAACAATACGTTTGTTAAGTTAAACGGAATTGCTACTACTTATAAATTACCAATGATTTCTTCTAAAGATGAAGTAGGTAGGTTTTATATACATACAACAGCTAAGAGTAAATTAGAATTAACAAATATAGCTATTGAAAGCGAAAATATTAACATGTATATGATGACAGGAAATACCTTGAAAATTACAGGAGTTACTAAGGGAGAAACAAAAATACTTGTTTTTGATATTTTAGGAAAAGAAGTGTTTAATACAACTTTTAAAGCTAAAGGAACTAACAATATAGAATTGTCTAGTTTAAAAACAGGAGTTTACATAGTGCGTTTAAAAACAGCAGATGGAGCTAATGTAAATAGAAAAATAATTATTGAATAAAGTAGAAAAAAGAAACAAATGAAAAAAATAGATAAAGACGAGATTACTCGTAAAGATGCATTAAAAAAAATAGGAAAATATAGCAAGTTTGCAGCATTAACCGCATTAGGAACTTATATGATTTTAAACCCGCAGAAAGCACAAGCACAGAGTCCTGAAGACCCAGGTAATGGGTTTTAATTTTAATACTGATTTTAGTTTAGAAGAGTGTCTAGTTATTAGACACTCTTCTTTTTTATATTATATGTATTTTAAGGTATGCTAAAAAGGCATAAATAGTTGCTACTTTATAAAGAGGGTAAACACTTTTAATAAAAGAAGTATTTTGCTTTAAATAAAACTATTATTAAATGCTTCGATATAGTAACAACATATCGAGTGATATTGTGTTATCATATCATTCAATATGGTATTACCACATCGCTCGTTATAATATAATCATATCACTCGATATGAAGTAGGCATATCATTAGATATGCTAACGTCTTAATTTGTATGAAAAAAACTTTTAGAGCTAGTTAAAAAGAAAGCTAATAACTACTTAATTATAATAGTTAGTTAAAGTATCTTTTTTAAGATGTTTTTGCCAGTAACTGCGGTGCCTGATAGTACTCCAGAGAACAAAGCACCTCCGATACCTGCTGTAACAATATCTTGACCTGTTAAGTAAAAGTTCTTAATTGGTGTTTTTGGTTTTAAAAACGATTGTCTAAAGCGCGATGGGCTATGGTCTAACCCGTAAATCTCACCTTTTTCATAATTAATAAAATGCTCAGTTGTAAGCGGGGTAGATAACTCATAATAATTTATTTCCCCTTCTACTTGTGGCAGTTGCTTGTACAATTCTTTTAAAAGACGTTGTGCTATTTTTTCTTTAAGCTGTTCATAATCGTCTCCTCTTTTTTTCCATGAAGTTTGTTTCCACTCTTCAAACATTTCATAAGGAACTAAGGTAATAATATCAATAGCACTTTTACCAGGATATCTATTTTTCCAATCAGGATCTTTGGCTGCTGGAAACGACATATAAACCACAGGGAAAGGCTGCGATAAATCTTCTAAATAGTTTTTTACGCAAGTATCATGATCGCCTTTGGCAGGATATACCCAATAATTAGTTTTTGGTATTTGTAGCTCTTCAGGAGTACCTTCTAATCCAATATATAAGCTTACGTGTGCTACCGATGGCTTTACGGTTTGTAAATGCTTTTTTAACTGATATTGCTTTACAATACTAGCTGGTAATAATTTATTATAAGTAGTTATAAGACCAGCATTACTTATAATGTTTTTGGCTGAAATTTGTTTGCCATCTTTCATTTGAACTCCAATGGCTTTCCCTTTATTTATTAAAACTTCCTCAACTTCTGCACTTACTAATATGGTTCCTCCACCAGCTTCAATAACCGGATCTATGGTTTTTACAATCTGCGAAGATCCTCCAATTGGATAACTTCCTCCTTCAAAGTAATGACGTGCTACTGAAGCATGCATAGAAAAACTACTTTGTTTAGGAGGTAAACCATAATCGCCATACTGGCCTGTTAGTACTTTTATTAATTCTTCGTTATCGGTTATGCTTCGAAGAACTTCATAAGTTGTTTTATCGGAATATTTATAAAATGGTTTTCTTAAAAAACCTCCAGCTAATGCGTTTGATACTGGTGAAAGTGTTTTACTTATATAATAGTTCTTACTAGCTTTTACTGCTTTGAAAACCGTATTGATATAGGTATTGATAGCTTGTTCTTCTTCAGGGAAGTAAGCAATCATTTGCTTTTTAAAGTTTTTAACACCTTTTACAAAATCGTACTGTTTATCTCCAATAATAATTTTGTCGTAAACATCTCCCATGTCTTCCCATTTTAGGTCGCCATTAGTTACATAATCGAATAATTTCTTTAAAATACTTTTATCTCGCTGTACGTCTCCTATATAATGGATTCCTACATCCCACTCATAACCTTTACGTTTAAAAATATGTGTAAAACCACCAGCAGTATAATGCCTTTCTAACACCAATACTTTTTGACCTTCTTTAGCAAGTATGGCAGCAGTTGCCAATCCTCCCATTCCAGAGCCTATTATTATGGTATCGTAATTTTCTTGTAATGTTGGTTTTTTCTTGTAAGATTGAATCATGGAAAAGAGTAGGGGGTTGTTTTATTAATTATTCATTACATTTTTTATAGTCATAGCCTTCTCTGTATAGAATGGTAGTACCACTTTGACTAACTAAACTTAGCACATTATTATCACATTTAAAATTTAGTTTGGCTTTTAAAAAGTTTCCAGAACTTAGGTCGATAATCAATTCATTACCATTATAGGTCCATGAGTTTGGATTTGGAATAGCTTCACTTAATGATCCAAAATTTCCATCAGTACTATAAATAGTATGTCTTAAATCTTTAGTGAATTCATATAGTACTGTTTCTTCAAAACCTACCACATGCCATCTGCCTAGGATTGTTTTTTCCTGAGCAGGAATTTGATCGTTGTTTAGAGAACAGCTTGCTAATGTTATTGTTATAAATAATAATGTAAAAGCTTTTTTCATATGATAAAATTTAAGGGCATAAAAAAGAGTATAGTTTTTATAACTACTTAAGCAACCAATTTACTATAATTTTTGGAGATTATTAGTATTAGATGTGGTTTACTAATCTAATAATGATAATTGATACTAGAATTCCTATTGTGTATAACATGGAGAAATAGAATAAGTTTTTGTGTTTTTTTGAAGCTTTAATTTTCTTGTAATTTTTATAAGCTATAATTCCCGTGATAAAAGGACAAATAAGAAATAAAAAAAAAGCAGCTAAAGAAGCTAAAGCAGTCCATAAATTCATTACATCTGTTATGATTAGTAATACAAGAGATATGTAACAGAAATAAATAAAGGAAACATGGTTTTTATTAGGGGAAGTTTCTTTTTCAGTTGTCTTAGCTTTTTTCATTCTATTTTTTCTTTATTGTTTAAATAAATCTATAGTATAGTCAAATAATTTGAAGTCTCCCCATTTTCCATGCCCAGGAATTACAATTTTAGCTTTAGGATATTTAGTTTTTATTTTACGTACAGTTTGTGACCATTCAGCTGTATTAGCATCCTCTAAATTACCTTTACTGGCTTTAAGTTTTTTAATTAAACATCCACCAAATATGGCATTATCTTCAGGAAAGATTCCAATAATATTATCTTGGGTATGTCCTTCACCAAAATATTCAGCATAGACCTTTTTATTACCAATGTTTATTGTGAGTTGAGAATCAAATTCTTTTACAGGTTTGGTAAAAGTAACGTTGTTCTTTTTTAATAGTGCTTTTGTTTGTTTTGTTATGTAGGTAGGGATGTTCCTTTCTTCAAAGGTTTGTATTCCTCCGACACAGTCTTCATGGAAATGAGTAGGGATTATACCTATGATTTCACTTTTGAGTTTATGGGTAACAAAGTTTATTAATTCAATAGAACTTTTGTTGTCTGTAGGTGTGTCGAAAACGACTCCTTTATTTTTATTAATAACAAGCATACCATTACAAGCTACTTTTCCATAATCGTTGGTGTTTAAAAAAGAAATATGTGCATACACATGAGGTGATAGTTTTTTAATTATTAAGTTTTCTGTTTTGTAAATGGTTAAGCTATCTTTTACATGTGATTTAGCTTTTAGTGTACTAGGTTTAACTGGTGATTTCTTACATGAAATAAAAAATATTCCTGAAATAATAAATGCAATTAGTACTGTCTTTTTCATAAGTTTTTATTTGAGTTTGTATATGCTATTTAAAGTGTATTTTCATTCCTTCGTGGGAGGCTTCAAAACCTAAGTCTTCATAGAATTTAATTGCTTTGGGTCTTTTTTTATCGGAAGTTAACTGTAATAAATGCGCTCCTTTTTCTTGTGCTTTTTTTATAGCCCATTTAAACATTTCTTTCCCAATTCCTAAACCTCTTTTATCTTTTCTAATTCTTACAGCTTCTATTTGAGCTCTAATACCACCTTTGTAAGTAAGATATTGTATAAAAGACAATTGTAGTGTACCAATAATCTCTGCATTTTTATCTTCTACAACTATGAGTTCTTGATTTGGATCTAAACTAATTTTTTTAAATGCTATTAGGTATTCTTTTGGTAATGGCGTTTGAAAGTTTTCCCTCTTTCTTCCCAGTTCATCATCGGCAATCATTTTTATAATTGTAGTAAGATCAATTTCCGTAGCTTTTCTATAGTTTAGCATTGTTTATTTCTTTTTACTTATAATAGTTAACAATTATATTTATTCTTGACTATATTTTTTAAGTTGATAAATTGAAAATAACCCAAGAAATAGTTCTGCGATAATTCCAAAAATATAACCATTTGTTGGTAGTCCATCGGTTATCATACTTAATGCACGTCCAGTTGCGAGAGTTAACATAAATAAAATGTTTAACTCAGTTGCTCGCTTCCAGTAGTTGGTTTTCCAGATGCCTAAAATCCATACAATTGAAATACCAAGATATAAACACATTATGGCTTTTAACATGTTTGAAAGATCAATGGTATTTACTTGAATATTCAATTGTTGCGATAGGATAGAAGGAGAGCCATAAATAAATGCTGTAGGCACTACAATCCATAATGAAATGAGAAGATGTAAGTTTTTAACAATCCAATTAACTATTCTCATTGTATTTTTGTTTTATGCTAGACTAATGATGCGTAAGCTTGGTAATTATTTCCTTATGTTGAGGAAACAATTGTATCAATTCTTCTCTCTTGGGTAAAACAAAATCGTTAAAATCAAACCCTGGAGCTACTGTACACCCTGTAAAAGCATAAGAATTATGTTTTAATACTTCGGCTGCAAACCAATAGGTTGCTGGTACCACAAATTGTGGTTGCTCGTTTTGTTCTAAATCATTTCCTATCAACACAAAAGAATAGTCGCCAGTAGGAGAGATCATATGTAATTTTAAGGTAGTGCCTTTGTAAAAATGCCAAATCTCATCTTGGTTTATTTTATGGAAAGCTGAGAATTTATCTGAAGTTAATAAGAAATAGATAGAAGTACTATAATTTCTATCACCAATAAAATCAGCAGTAAGATTTTCATTTTTTATAACTCCGTTACTTCTATAGGTTTCTTTAAAATAACCACCTTCTGGGTGTTCCGTTAAATTGAATTTATGTATTATCTGTTGTGCTGTCATTTTCTTTTTGTTCATTCATTTTTTTTATAAGCGCTTTTAAACGCTCTTTGTTACGTTGCTTTTCAAGCTTAACTTTATTTTCTTTCTGTTTCATTAAGCGTGTATGTTTCGCTTTATTTACAGTGTTCTTTGCTTTTCCTTTTTTAGGCATTATTGGTTTGTTTTATAGCTAATAAACCTAAGAAAGTTATTAGTCCGTTTAAGATTAAAACAAAGAATCCGAAATCAAAATTAAATTGCGATTTACTAAAAATGCTTATGAGGTAGGTAAATACTGGAGAAAGTAAACAAATTATAGGGACTAATTTGTCTTTTACTTTTAGTTTGGTAAATAAACCAAAAGCATATAAACCTAATAAGGGGCCGTAAGTATAGCCTGCAAATTGAAATATTTTAGCAATAACACTTGCATCAGCAATAAAATATTTGAAAATTAAAATGGTTGCTATTAATACAAATGAAAAAAGCACGTGTATTTTTTTTCGAGTTTTTTCTTTCTCTTGTTCATCTTCTTTTTTATCAATTTCTAAAATATCAATACTAAAAGAAGTGGTTAAAGAAGTTAAGGCACTATCTGCACTAGAATAAGCCGCAGCAATTAAACCTAATAAGAAAAATAGTGAGGTAACAATTCCTAAATCACCACTCATAGCAATGGTAGGAAATAAGTTGTCTTTATGAGCATCAATTCCGTTTGTAGCTGCATAATCGGTTAACAATACCCCTAAAGCTAAAAAGAAAAAGTTAACTATTACTAGAACTATGGTAAACCAAAACATGTTTTTTTGTGCGTCTTTTAAGTTGCGACATGTCAAGTTTTTCTGCATCATGTCTTGGTCTAATCCTGTCATAACAATGGCTATAAAAGCACCAGAAAAGAAACGATTCCAAAAATAATTTCCTGCTTTAGGATCGTCAAAAAAGAACATTTTTGATAGTTTGTTTTCTGAGATGTATGAGAATAAACTCTCAATTTCCATAGCATCTTTAATCATAACAATACAAACCCCTACAGCAATTAACATGAATAATGTTTGTAAAGTATCTGTCCAAACTATGGTTTTAATACCTCCCTTAAAAGTGTATAACCAAATTAATAAAATGGTAATAGTTACAGTTATCCAAAACGGAATTCCGTAAGCATCAAACAAAATTAATTGTAATACATTGGCAACTAAAAATAAACGAAAAGCTGCTCCAATTGTTCTCGACAATAAGAAGAAAGAAGCACCGGTTTTATAGGAGTACCTACCAAAACGATCTTCTAAATAGGTGTAAATAGAAGTAAGATTTAGTTTATAGTAGAGAGGAAGTAATACTAAGCCAATAACTGCATACCCTACAACATAGCCAAATACCATTTGCATATAACTCATTTGTTGACCTTCTACCCAACCTGGTACGGAAATAAACGTAACTCCAGAAAGCGATGCGCCAATCATACCAAAGGCAACTAAATACCAAGGAGAGGAATTATCTGCTTTAAAAAATGTGTTGTTATTTGCCGATTTTCCTGTGATGTATGATATAAAAATTAATACACCAAAATAGGCTAGAATAAGGAGTAATATATGTAGTGGTTGCATACAGTTAAATTATGAATTACGAATGTACTAAATTTCTCATTCGTAATTCATAACTTAAAAGGTGTAGATTATAATTCTATAATAACTTCTGTAGTTTTTCTACGAACTTTTTTCAAGTCTTTCATATAATCATCTTCGGCTCTAAAACCAACAGGTAACACTAAAACTGATGTTAAGTTATGTTTGTTTAAATCTAAAACTTCATCATATTTTTCAGGAACAAACCCTTCCATAGGACAAGAGTCAATTTGTTCATTTGCTGCAACAGTCATTAAATTTCCTAAAGCAATATACGCTTGATTTCTGTTCCAAATTTTTAATTCTTCAGAAGTTTTATTAGCTATTGAAGAAGTAAGCATTTCTTTAAAAGGATTTAAAATTTCATCGGGTGTATTTCTAATATCTTTAACCAGTGAAAAATAATTATCAACATCCTTTGTTGTAAATTCTTTAGGAATACATAATACCAATACATGCGATGCTTGAGCTACTTGAGGCTGATTCCAAGAATGCTGTACTAATTGCTGTTGAATTTCTTTATTTTGAATTACAACCATTTTAATAGGCTGTAATCCATAGGAAGTAGCCGTTAAATTAAAAGCTTCTTTTAATGTATTTATTTGAGTTTCTGAAAGTGATTTGTTTTCGTCAAATTTTTTAACAGCGTAACGCCATTCTAAACTTTCTATACTATTCATTTTTTTGAATTTATTTAAAAAGCAAAACTACAATTGCTTTTAATAAAAATAATAATTTGTTTATCGTAATAATTGATAGTTCAATCAATTTAACCTTTATAATGATCAATAATTTTAATAAAAGTTTCAGGTTCTGGTCTTACACGATAATTATCGGTTAAGTCGGCAAAGATAATTTTATTGTCTTTATCAGTAATAATAACAGTAGGTAATACAACATCAGAATCATAACCAAAAACTTGAAAACCAGCAGGCAATCCGTTTTCATGTATAATACCTAATTGTTTAGCTACATTATTTTTTACATCTACTAAAAACCGAAAAGGAACTTCGTGTTTCTTAGCTAGGTTCTTGGTAAATTTATGTGGTTGTGAGCTTACTAAAACCATGGTAGTATTTCTTTTTTCTAGTTCTTTATATTGTGAAACAACCTCTTTAATTTGTGCCATACAGAGTGGACACCAATTTCCTCTGTAGAATAAGAAGATTTTAAAATCACCTTTTAAATCTTTCAGTGCAATTTTCTCTGACTGTCCATTTTCAAGCGTAAAATCAGGAAGTGTTTTGCCTTCTTGTAAAATAGCGGTGTTTCTTGAGTTAAAAGAAGAATACCAAGTTAAATAAGCTAACCAACCTAAAGCCAATCCAACAGAAATAAGCAATGATTTTTGTTCGAAATTAAAAAGATTTAAAAGAAACCCAATAACAATAAGCGTTGAATAAAAAGTTAGTGTTTTAGTTGTTCTTGCTACAGGTTTTATGAATAGCATGGCAAAGAAAATAACAATTGCTATTGAAGAAACTAGTAAGCCTATATTGCTACTATTAAAACTAGCATTAATAGTTGTTTTAATAAAAATAATTAAAGCAAAAACAGGGAACCCACTGATAAAAAGAGATTTAGTAATATTTTTCATATCTTAATAGTCGTAAAAGAGTTGCTAATTTACGGTTATGAAAGAAGAATTTCTACATTTTTTGTGGCAATACAAATTGTTTGATGTAAACAATTTGAAATCAGTACACAATGAAACTATTCAGGTTATTAAATCGGGTATGCATAATAAAAATTCTGGACCAGATTTTTTAAATGCGCAGTTAAAAATAAACAATCAATTGTGGGTAGGTAATGTCGAAATCCATATCAACTCTTCCGATTGGTATATTCATAAACATGAAGTAGATGAAAATTACGACGCTGTAATTTTGCATGTTGTTTGGAAACATGATTCAGAAGTGTTTATGAAAAACAATCAACCTATTCCTACATTAGAACTAAAAGATTTGGTTAATGAGAAATTACAGAATAATTATAAAAATTTATTCTCTAAACAGTTACGTTGGATTCCTTGTGAGCTTTTAATAGCAGAAGTTGACTCGTTTCTAATTCGAAATTGGTTAGAGCGATTGTACTTTGAAAGACTTGAAAACAAATCAATATTAATTAAAGAATTATTAACCCGTTCAAATAATAATTATGAGGCTGTTTTATTTCAATTATTAGCTAAAAACTTTGGTTTGAAAGTAAATGGAGAAGCATTTTTACAGTTAGCAAAGTCATTTGATTTTTCGGTATTACAAAAAGTTCGATTTAATGAATTACAATTATCAGCATTATTATTTGGGCAAGCTGGTTTTTTAGAGAATGATAATGATATTGAAAGTGAATATTTTTTTCAGCTAAAGAATGAATATTCTTATTTAAAACATAAATATAAGATAGAATCAATTGCTAACAACCAATTTCAGTTTTTTAGAATGCGGCCTAATAATTTTCCTACTGTACGAATTGCGCAACTTGTAGCTTTGTTTAAAAAGCATCAAAATTTATTTTCCAAATTGATGGAATTAAACAAGAAAGAAGATTTTTATGATTTGCTATTTGTTGAGATAAATGATTTTTGGAAAGAGCATTATACATTTAAAACAAAATCGAATAAATCATCAAAAAAACTTACTAAATCATTTATAGACTTGTTATTAGTAAATACAATTATTCCTTTAAAATTCGTATACGAACAGAGTAGAGGAGAACTTGATAGTGAAGAGATATTAAAATTAATACAACAAATTAAGCCAGAGAAAAATTCAATTATATCTAAATTTACGGAGTTAAAAGTTCTATCAAAAAGTGCATTTGAGACTCAAGCTCTATTAGAACTTAAAAACAGTTTTTGCGAAAATAAACGTTGTTTAGAATGTGCAATAGGAAATAGTTTGTTACGTTTATCAAATTAGTTTTTTATAGTACAATATTTTTAAATTTAAAGTTAAGAAAGAGTATCTACCCAATAATCATCTTAAATCTTTTTTTAATAAGTTATATTTCGGTTTTTAGTAGATGTAAAAAATAATAATTTTTTTAACTTACTACTCTTTTGAGTAGCAATAGAAGAGTATATAGGAAGTATTTTTGTTAAAAAATATAATTTGGAAACAAGATATAGTAGAAATAGAATTTATCTTACCGAAAGCGAGCAAGAAAAAATAAAACGAGTCCCTGTGCTTATAGGTGGGGCTGGTATTGGTAGTGTTATAGCTGAATGTATATTGAGGTTTGGTTTTGAAAATATAACTATTGTTGACGGAGATACTGTAGAGCTGACTAATCTAAATAGGCAAAATTATACAGAGAGCGATATTGGTTTTAGTAAAACAGAAGCCATAAAGAAAAAACTATTAAGTATTAACTCTAAGGCAAACATAAAAACATATAACTGTTTTATAGATAAAAATAATATAGAAGAGATTATTGAAGGACATGAAATAACAATTAATGCTCTTGATTTTACTACAGATATCCCTCTTTTATTTGATCAATTGTGTCGAGAAAGGGAAATACCAATACTTCACCCTTATAATTTAGGTTGGGGAGCTTTAGTTGCAGTGATTAATTCCGATAGTTTACTCTTAGATTCTATATCTAGAAATAAAGAGAAATTTAATGAGGTACATGTGGTGGAATATGCTTCTAGTTATATGAAATTTTGGGGTAAACCTCAGAACTGGCTTGATGAAATCATAGAATCTTATAAGAATGAGCAAGAAGTATTACCTCCACCACAGCTTTCTATAGCCTCTTGGCTAGTTGCTTCCATGTGTACAAATCTGATATATAAAATAGTAACTAATAAAAAGATAAAAACTTTCCCAGAATTTTATATGTCATCAATAGATAATTAAATTAATTTATTATTTATAGCATAAGAAATAGCCTCAGTTATATTTGATACTTCCAATTTTTCAAATAATTTTTTTCTATGAAATTTAACGGTATCTGGAGATACGTATATGACTTCAGAAATCTCACTTATAGTAAATCCTCTTGTAGAATACCTTAATATTTCTTTCTCACGCGTAGACAACACAATCTTTGATTTAGATTTCCAATAATTTCCTTCTAAATTATAGAAATGTATTATATTATCTTCTTCTCTGTATATTTTAATATTACCAGATTTTTCTTCAGATGACAAAGAGATTATACATATTGCTTTCCAAATTTTTCCACTTTTAGTTAAGAACATTGGTGTCAGCTTCTGATTAATTAAGATTGTCTTAGATTCTTTGTTTTTAATATGAAAATCATAAGATATAGTGTAATCTAATCTGTCTTCTATTGGAAGTTTATCATAAAAATCAAACCCAACAGTGTTAATTTTTAACAATAAATCTAAATCTTCTTTTATTACATGTTTAAAGTAAAAGGCATACCCCATTTGTTGAACTTCTTCCGCAGTATGTCCACACAAAAATAAAGGGTTTTCAGAAACGTATTCAAAACCTTTTTTTTCGTAATCAATTATATAAATGCTTTTATAGGTTACTCTTGCAAAAGCTCTTATAGGAGCTAAATAGTTTGATATTTGTTTTTTTTCATCTTCTAAAAGGGAGTTCACACTATTTTTAATAGAGAAAAAATCATCGACTTTTTTTTTCATTTACTATAAATTTCGGAGGAAAGTAAAAGTAACAAAAAAAATGATTTATAATCAATAAACTACCTTTTCAGGTAGTTTGTTGATTTGTAGCACTTTACTACACTTTAGTGTAATGTATACAGTATATCCAAAAGATAATTTTGTTTTTATAAAACTTAATTTGTTTATGGGATTTAAAATTAGTCATTTAAAGGGAAAAAGTGAAATTATCGATTTAGCAAAGTTTGTTGTAATGCAAAACTTTATTAATCATCAAAATGGAAAGATAGATGAAAGCTTTGAGAATGATTTAAAAGAGATACATGAAGAGGAGGCTGTTTATTATGAAAATTCAAAAATTTTCATTTCAAAAAATGAAAAAAATGAAATTAATGGATCAATTAGAGTTGTAAAGTGGAATTATAGAGATATTCTACCTATTCAAAAAATTTTTAATATAAATCCTATTGAAATAATAGGGAATTCTCCCATACGACATGTTTGGCATATAGGGAGGTTTGCAGTAAACAAGAATATAAAAAGTAGTTTACTCTTTAAAAAGCTAATGGTAGCTGCTTTATCACAAGTTTGTAAATATGAAAATTCTGTTGTTTTTGCAGAATGTGATAGTAAATTATTAAGAGTTATGAATGCTATGGGAATTAAGACTATTCAAATAGGTAATGCTGTTAATTATTTAGGTTCTGAAACCATTCCAGTATGTATTTATTTTGATGGTGTTATCGATTTTTACACTAAGAATAAAGTTTTATTTAGTTGATTTTAAGTTGATTAATAAAACTACCCTTTTGTGTAATCTTATATGTCTTTAGTGGAAATATCTTTGTTGTGAAAAAAAATATAAAATGAAAAAATATTTTACATTCCTATTCTTAAGTTGTTGTTGTTTTAGTTTTTCTCAAGTTATTTTAAAAGGAAAAATTGTAGATAATAATACTCCTATTGAGTTAGCTAATGTTTTATTGATAGGATTGGATAATAAGATAATAGAAGGCACTATTACAAATGAAGAAGGCCAGTTTGTTTTAGAAGTAAAAAAAGGAACGTATTTTTTACAGGTTAGCTTTTTAGGTTATGAGAAATGGAAAGAAAAAATTGTAGCCAAAGAAAGTGAAAACTTAGGGGATATAAAGCTGGTAGAAAAAGAAAATAGCTTAAATGAAGTTGTTGTTAATGCGAATCAAAAAGTATTTGTAAAAAAGGCTGATAGGCTTGTTTTTAATGTTAAAAATAGTTTGATAGGAAAAGCTAATGGGGATGTAACAGAGTTGTTGAATTTTGCTCCTAGCGTAATTGTAGAAGGAGAGAATATTCAAGTTTTAGGAAAAGATGGAGTAAAAATATTAATTAATGGTAGAGAGTCAAAATTAACAGGAAATGGATTAATGGCTTTTTTAAAGTCATTAAAAGCTATTGATATTGATAATATAGAGATTATAAATAATCCACCTGCTAAATATGAAGCAGAAGGGAATGTTGCTTTGATCAACATCATTATTAAGAAAAAAGAAATTGAATTTTGGAATAGTAATATCACTGGGGCTTACAGACAAGGTTTTTATAGCTTAGCTTCTTATAGCGGAGTGTTTAATTATAATAAGAAAAAATTTTCGTTTTCTACTAGTGTGTCTGGAGCAAATGGAAATACTAGAGGAGAGGAAAAAAACAAAATCTTTTACCCTGATAATTTTTGGAATCAAGAAACCTATTATAAATATAAAACAAAGTATTTAACCGCAAATATATTTTCTGAATATAGAATTAATTCAAATTGGTTGATTGGTGGACAATACACAGGAAGTTTTAGTACTCCTAATTCTAGTAATAAAGGGAATATTAATATACAGGGAATTACTCAGCCTAATATAATTACAAAAGTAGATAATACAGGTAAGGAAGAAGGTGAAAAAAGGTTTAATGGAATAAACTTTCATACAGTTATTAATATAACCCCTAAAAGAGTTATTAATGTAGATTTTGATTATTTCGACTATGAAAGAGATCAAAAGAGTATTGTAAACTCATTTTTCAATCCAAGTGGGAATATTAATAATATAAGTAATACTTCCTCACAAAATGTATCTAATTTTTCTTCAAAAGTTGATGTAGAGTATCCTTTTAAAAATGTAGCATTAAATTTTGGAGGTAAATTATCATTTACTGAAACAGATAATGATGTATTGATTAGTGGAGTTGTAAATTTTGATCAACAAACAAGTTTTAATTACAAAGAAGATATACAAGCACTGTATGCATCTTTGAATAGTAATTTTGGACTTTCAGAATGGAGTTTTCAATCTGGATTAAGAATGGAAAGAACAGAAACTTTAGCAAAAGAGAAAACACTAAATAACGAATTTAAAAATGATTATTTAAATTTCTTCCCTTCAATATATATCAATTATAAACCAAGTCAACATCATAATCTTTCTTTAAATTATTCAAAAAGAATACTTAGACCAAGGTTTAATACCTTAAATCCTTTTAGAATATATACAAGCCCTTTTTCTTACTCAGAAGGTAATCCAAATTTACAGCCAGTTTTGTTATCTAATATAAGTTTAAGCCACTTGTATAAAAGTTTCTTAAGTACAGAAGTTTATTTTTCAAAGGCTGAAAATAGTTCGGGCCAAGTAGCAGTTTTAGATGCAGATAATTTAACACAATCTATTACGAGATTAAATTACTTTGATGGCTATGATATTGGTTTTTGGTTGAATTATTTATATAATAAAAAGAAAGGATGGCAGAGTTTAAATACGTTTCATATTTATTACAATAAATCAACTTCTAAAATATATCCATTAACACCTAAGTCTATTACCGGAGTAGCAGCAATTCTTAAAACAACGAACCATTTTACATTAGATAAAAAGAAAAAATCAATAGTAGGTTTTGATTTTTCATATCGTTTCCCAAATACATCTAAAGAGCTAATTCATAACTATGAGCAGTTCATATTTAATGCTTTTGTAAAGTATAATGTAAATAATAATCTTCAACTTTCATTAAATGCCAATAATATTTTAAGAGAATATAATTTTAATAACGAGAGTGTTAGAAATGGGATAAAAGCTATTTATAGCGGTTATTATGATACACAATACATAAAATTTTCTATAAACTATAGTTTTGGTAATAGAAAAGTGAGAAGAACTAATAGACAATTGGGGAATAAAGATGAGAAAAATAGAACATAAAAATATATAAAGAATAGTTTACAATTACTTTATAATGCGCAGTGTGAATTAATTGTAAGCTAAAAGTTGCAACAAATGAAAAGAGGTATACTTCTTTAAAATTAATTTAATAATAAAAATTTTAATCATGAAAAAACAATTTGATTTAACAAAATTTGAAAAGCTAGAAACGTCAAACGATTCTTTAAAAGGAGGATTTTCAGAAGCACTTTCAGCTACAGGAGGAATTAGTAACGTTGATTTAGATGTTAACCTTGCTAGGAACTGTGGTTCTACTAACAGCGGATGTAATTTAGTTGCTGGTTGTGGAGGAAGTAAAGAGATTGCTAAATAAAGCAACAAACTAAATTTAATGTGGAGGTATGTTTTTAACATGCCTTCATATTAAACTAACAATGTAAAATTTTAATTATGAAAAATAAAAAATTTGATTTAGCAAAGTTTGAAAAATTAGAAACCTCTAATGATTCTTTAAAAGGAGGATTTTCAGAAGCACTTTCAGTTACAGGAGGAATTAGTAACATTGAATTAGATATTAATCTCGCTAAAAATTGTGGTTCTACTAACACCGGATGTAATTTAGTTGCTGGTTGTGGAGGAAGTAAAGAGATTGCTAAATAAAGCAACAAACTAAACCAAATATGAAGATATGTTAAAAGCATGTCTTCATTTTTGAAAAGATTTGGTCAGTCTTAATATGACTTTAATTATTTACCGATTTACAGTTTACTATAATAGTTAACAGCTAATATTTTTATAAATCGCATACATTTTTTTTATTTATAAATACTAAATTATGAAATATAGTCAATTCAACTCAATAATTCCTTATAATAACCAGTTTGCTCTTTATAATGCTTTTGAAGATAAAGTTATTTTTTTAGAAGACGATTTAAAGGAGCTTCTTATAGCTGGTAAACATGAAGGAATAGACGAATTAGAACAGATACACCCTGCATTTTATAAATACCTTTCAGAAAATAAATTTTTAGTGAACAATGATGTAGATGAGGTTGATAAAGTAAGAGAAGTAGCTAAAAAGGTAGATGAACAAACATCAATGTTTCAATTAACCATTAATCCAACAATGAACTGCAATTTTAAATGCTGGTATTGTTATGAAGACCATATTAAAGCTTCTCGTTTAAAGAGTACAATGGTGGTTAAAGTTAATAAATTTGTAACAAAAAAGCTTCAAGATGAATACTTAAAATATTTTCATGTAGGTTTTTTTGGAGGGGAACCATTATTGTATTTTAAAAAAAATGTAATTCCTATTATTGACCATATAGCTGAAGAAAGTAAAGTTTATAATAAAGATTTTGGTATAAATTTTACGTCTAATGGATATTTAGTAAATCAAGATTTTGTTGATTACTTTCATAGTAAAAATCTTACATGCAATTTACAAATAACATTAGATGGTTATAGAGAAGAACATGATAAAGTGCGGTTTGTAACTAAAACAAAAGGATCTTATTTTGAGATAGTTAATAATATAAAATTATTAATTAGAAATGGTTTTCACGTACGTCTCCGAATAAATTATACAAGTGAAAATTTAAAAGATACATTTAAAATTATCGATGATTTTTCTGATGTAGATTTAAAGCATATAAAGAAAAATTTAATTGTTGACTATCATAGAGTTTGGCAAGACGATGCAGTTGATGATTTAGATACTGTTTTAAATGAAAACATGGAAATTATTAAATCTAAAGGGTTTAATGTAACAGGTACTTTTTCAGCCAATAATGTTTTAAATTCATGTTATGCAGATAAAAGAAGTAGCGCGGTAATTAATTATAATGGAGATTTATATAAATGTACAGCAAGGGATTTCAAAAAGGAAAGTAGAAATGGTTATATAGATAGCGATGGTACTTTAATTTGGGATGATGGTTATGTAGAAAAAAGAATGAGTTCAAAACTACATAATAAACCTTGCTTAAGTTGTAAGATAATGCCTCTATGTAATGGGGGATGCAGTCAACATGCAATGGAAAATCTTGAAAATGAAGAAGGATATTGTGTATATGCATTTGATGAAACTCAAAAAGATAAAGTTATTTATGCTAAGGTTACAGACATACTTAAATCAGCCTAACAAGAGAAGTAAAAAACTTCCTTTTATATATCAATTAACAAGTACAGATTGCGCAGCAGCTTGTTTGTGCATGATTGTTAATTACTTTGATAAAAAAACAAGTTTAAATGACTTAAAAAAATATTTTGAGTTTACTAGGAACGGAGTATCTATTAATGATATTGTAGATGTAGCTGAAAGAATAGGACTGTCAGCAACTGTTTTAAAAGTAAGTTCAGAAGAACTAGCTACTATCCCATATCCAACTATTCTATATTGGAAACAAGAACACTTCTTAGTATATGATAAGGCTAAAAATAGTAAAGGAAGCTTAACATTTCATTTAGCAGATCCAGCATATGGAAAAGTAAAACTAGATAAAGAAACATTTGAAAATGAATGGAAGGGTATTAATGATAAAGGTATAGCTATAGTATTACAGCCAAATGAAAGTTTTGATACGCTTAATTTAAAGGCAGATACAAATACCATTAAACCATTTTCAAGTCCAATAATTAATTACATTAAAGAGTTTTTAGTAAAAAATAAACTTAAGTACATCTTAGCGCTAGCTTTACTAATTGTAAGCCTTGTTGCTAACTGGGCTATTCCTTTTATCTTTCAAAAAATTATTGATGATGGTGTTATGTCTAAAAGCATGCACATGGTGTATTTCTTTTTGATATCTCAGGTAGTTTTGTTCTTATCATATTTTATTTCTGATTTTTTTAGTAGATTAATTTTAACAAAATTTAATTTTTCATTAAGTATTAACCTCAAAAAAAATCTATTATTTAAGCTGATTAAACTACCTATAAATTATTTTGATACAAGGTTAAATACAGAAACATTACAAAGAATCAATGACCAAAATCAGATACAAAGTTACATGACCTGGAAAGGTCCAGAGTTAATAATTAGTACATTAAATATATTAATTTTTGGAAGTATATTATTGTACTTCAATACAACAGTTTTTTTATCTTATTTTATTTTAAGTATTTTTTCTTTTGTATGGGTGTTTCTATTTTTAAAAAGGAGAGCTATTTTAGAATATGCAATGTTTTTGAAAAAGTCAGAAAACAGCAACCATATTTATGAGTTTATTATGAATATGCCAGAAATAAAAATAAATAATGCTCAAGACAACATAATTAATAAAATAACAAACATTCAAGAGAAGTTAAACGATATAGAGTTACGTTCACTATATCTTAATACTTATCAACTTATAGGGGTAAATGTTCTAACTAAAATTAAAGAAATTGTAGCTATTGGAGTTTGTGCTTATTTTATTATTGAAGGTCAAATAACTTTAGGAGCTTTAATAAGTATATCATATGTTATAGGTCAGTTAACTGGACCAATGAATAATATAACTAGTTTTATAAAAGATACTCAGGACGCTAAATTGTCTAATGATAGAATTAACGACATATATGCAACAAAAGAAGAGAATAAAAATAAAAGTGTTGATTTTTCAACTAGAGATGTCTCAAACATTAATATTCAAAATTTATCATTCAAATATCCAGGTAAATTTAGTCCTACTATTATTGATGATGTAAGTTTTAAGATTAAAAAAAATACAGTTACGGCAATAGTTGGAGCTAGTGGAAGTGGAAAAACTACATTATTAAAATTATTATTATCATTCTATTTAACTAAACCCAATACTATTTCTATTGACGGAACAGATATGAATGATATTATTCCTTCTAGCTGGAGAGAACAATGTGGTATTGTAATGCAAGATGGTAACATTTTTAGTGGTACTGTAGCAGAAAATATTACTTTTTCTGAAGAAAATGTAGATCATGATAGGTTAAAAAAGGCTTGTGAAATTTCAAGTGCTTATGAGTTTATTAAACAATTGCCTATGAGGTTTAATACTAAGATTGGTAATTCTGGATTACAACTTAGTGGTGGTCAGAAACAAAGGATTTTAATAGCAAGAGCAATATATAAAAATCCTGATTATATTTTTTTAGATGAGGCAACAAGTGCATTAGATGCAGAAAATGAAAAAATAATACATAACAATCTTCAAGAATTTTTTATAGGTAAAACAGTTGTTGTTATTGCTCACAGACTTTCAACAGTAAAAAATGCAGATAATATTATTGTTTTGAAAAAAGGAAAAGTAGTCGAGTCAGGAAATCACAAGGAGTTAACTGAAAATAGAGGAGAATATTATCACTTAGTAAAAAATCAATTAGAATTAGGAAATTAATATTTTTATTAAAACAATATATATATATTCAGATTTTTGCTTGTAAGATTAAAGGTTATATTTGTTGAAAATTAATTATTATGAAAAAAGTATTTATTACTATCCTTTCAGCATCATTCATGATGCTAAGTTGTAAAGATGATAAGAAATCATCTAATTCTCAAACCCAAACAGAAGTAGTTAAAGAACAAAAAAAAGAAGCTAATACAGCAGCTATTTGTTTATTAGAAAAACTATCTATTAGAGCTACTCCAAAGGCTAAAGGGAAATGGATTACTTCAATGAGTTTGGGAGAAAAAATTGAATTAACAGGTGAAGAAACAACTGATTCAATCTCTAAAAAACTGTACTATAAAGTTAGATTAATTGATGGTAAAGAAGGGTGGACTAGAGCTAGTTTTTTAGCTGTAAATGGAAAAGTAGCAACTTTATTAAAAGAAGCAACAGTTTATAAAAGACCTGATTTATTGACTAAAACAGAAAAGAAATATAGTACAATGGATATTATTGCTGTTTTAAAAACTCAAGACGATTGGATGCTTGTAAAAGGAAAAAGAGCAACTGGAGAATATATCGAAGAGGGTTGGATTAAAGCTGGAAATTTATCAGAATCTTCAGTAGATATAGCTGTAGCAAAATTTGCAAATGTAGCTATGGCTACTGGAACAATGACAGATAGAATAAAAGCATTAGAAGAACTTGTTAATAATGCAGATTTCTCTTCTTCATCTTTTATAGAAAAGTTACAAGAGAAAATTGAAGATTATAAGTCTAAGAATCTTAAAATTGATACTGAAGAAGCAGCTGTAGATTAAAAGGTGTTATAAGCAAGATAAATAAAAAAGCGATTTAGAATTTAAAATTCTAAATCGCTTTTTTAATAAGCTAAACTTTTTACAGTTTAATATAAGTTTTTAAATTTCTGAGGATTAGCTTCATGCATAATCTCATATATTTTTTCGAAAATATCTTCTGTAGATGGCTTAGAGAAATAGTCACCATCTGTACCATAAGCAGGTCTGTGTGCTTTAGCTGTTAAAGTTTGCGGTTTACTATCTAAGTGTTTATAACCATTCTGATTTTCTACAATTTCTTGTAATAAATAGGCAGAAGCTCCACCAGGTACATCTTCATCAACGACCAATAAACGGTTTGTTTTTGCAAGAGACTTTACAGTATCATGATTTAAATCAAAAGGTAATAAACTTTGAGCATCTACAATTTCTATATCAATACCAACTTGAGCTAAATCTTTAGCAGCTTCTTCCACAATTCTTAAAGTAGATCCGTATGATATTACAGTAATATCTGTTCCTTCTTTAATGGTTTCTACAACTCCAATAGGAGTTTTAAATTCTCCTAAATTTGTTGGTAATTCTTCTTTTAAACGATATCCGTTTAAACATTCTACAACTAAAGCAGGATCGTCACCTTCTAATAAGGTATTATAAAATCCAGCAGCCTTAGTCATATTTCTAGGAACCAATACATGAATTCCACGAATGTTATTTATAATTCCACCCATTGGAGATCCAGAATGCCAAATACCTTCTAAACGATGTCCACGGGTTCTAATAATTAATGGAGCTTTTTGTTTACCAAAAGTACGGTAACGAAGTGTTGCTAAATCGTCACTCATAATTTGTAAAGCGTACAATAAATAATCTAAATATTGAATTTCTGCAATTGGACGTAAACCACGCATTGCCATTCCAATACCTTGTCCTAAAATTGTAGCTTCACGAATACCTGTATCAGATACTCTTAATTCACCATATTTTTCTTGTAAACCTTCTAATCCTTGATTAACATCTCCAATATAACCAGCATCTTCACCAAAAATTAATGTTTCTGGATGTTTCTTTAAAATAGCATCAAAATTATCACGCATAATAATACGTGCATCAACTAAGTTTTTATCAGAAGCATAAGTAGGAGCTTCTGGAGCAATATTTTGTGTAGCTAACTCAGTTTCACTTAATAAATGTGCTGAATATTTTACAGCAGCATTCTCAATTGAAGTTTTAATGAAGTTTTGTAATTCAACTTTTTCAGCAAAACTTTCGTCTTTTAAATAACGTAAGCTTTTACGTGCAGCTACCAAAATATCTTTTCTAATAGGCTCGGCAATATTTGCTAAGTCATTTTTATATTTTGTAATAAATGAACTGTTGTTACTTTTATTAGCTACTCTTTCTAGTAAATCTACACTAGTAGTAACTTCAGCTTTTATTTCATTAGTATAAGCACTCCATGCATCACGTTTAGCTTTACTAACTTTTTTCTTAGCCTCTTTATCTATCTTAATTAATTCTTCTTCAGATTCAATGAATTTTAACACCCCACCTTTTTCGTCTTGCAATTCAAATTCTAAAATCCATTTACGCATTTGAGTAATACAATCAAATTCTTGCTCCCATTGTAAACGTTCTTGTGATTTATATCTTTCGTGTGATCCAGAAGTAGAATGACCTTGTGGTTGTGTTAATTCTTTTACGTGAATTAATACGGGAATATGTTGCTCTCTAGCAATTTTAGATGCTTTATTATATGTATCAATTAGTTGTACATAATCCCAACCATTAACTACAAAAATTTCATATCCGTTGGTGTCGTTTTCTTTTTGAAAACCTTTTAATATTTCAGAAATACTTTCTTTGGTTGTTTGATGTTTTGCATGTACAGAAATTCCGTATTCATCATCCCAAACATTCATTACCATTGGTACTTGTAAAACGCCTGCTGCATTTATAGTTTCAAAAAATAGTCCCTCAGATGTACTTGCATTACCAATAGTTCCCCAAGCAACTTCGTTACCTTCATTAGAAAAATTTGTGTGATTTTCTAAACCTTTTACGTTACGATAAATTTTAGAAGCCTGTGCTAAACCTAGTAAACGAGGCATTTGACCAGCAGTTGGAGAAATATCTGCCGATGAATTTTTTTGTGCTGTTAAGTTTTTCCAATTACCATTTTCATCAATTGAATGGGTTGCAAAATGACCTCCCATTTGACGCCCAGCTGACATTGGTTCAATATCAATATCTGTATGTGCATACAACCCCGCGAAAAACTGCTGTGGAGTTAATTGATCAATAGCCATCATGAAAGTTTGATCACGATAATATCCCGAACGGAAATCACCATTCTTAAAAGCTTTTGCCATTGCCAATTGTGGAACTTCTTTACCATCACCAAAAATTCCGAATTTTGCTTTTCCTGTTAAAACTTCTCTACGTCCTAATAAACTACATTCTCTACTTATACGAGCGATTCTATAGTCGTTTAAAACTTCATTTTTAAAATCTTGAAAAGAAAGTTGTTGAGTGTTAGCTACTTCGGTCTTTTGCATCATAATCATCTAGTTTTGGTGTGGATACAAAGATAGTTTTTTTAGTTGAAATTTAAAAATTTCAAATTTTATTGAATATTCTTCAAAAAAAATGGATAAAAACGACTTTTGTTGAAGTATCTATAATAATCCTCTTCTTAGGAAATTATAAATTCTATCGATGTTGGTTGTAATTATGAATCTAATTTTTGTTGGATAAGCTTCTTTTGTAACTTCAAATCCTTCATTAGTGTAAATTGGGAAATAAAATTCGAAGATATTAGGCACTAAATTTAACCGAATTCCATTCTCATAAAAGAACTTAGGAGAAGTGTTTTTATTTTTAAGCATGGCAAAATCATTATATACTTCTGCCCATTTCCATACACTAACACTGGTGTTTAACGATGTTATTAATTGATTTGAAAACTGAGGTTCACTAAATTTAGATTTAAAGCCTCCTTGACCAATAATAAATTGTTGGCTGAAAATTCCTTCATTTTCTGAACGTCCGAATAGGTTTTGTTCAAATAAATAATCAGATCCTCTATTTAAACCAAAGCTAAAATAATCTCCTTCTGTTTTATTAGATAAAAAGTAACCGCCAAAAAATCGAATATCGAAACTTTGATCAGTTGAAAAAAATCTACGATAACGAATATCGGTTGAGATTTTACTGAAATTTGAATTGAATTCTGCATTTACTGCGTACAAAGTTCTATTGATTGCACTAAATTTTGAATGTATATATCTTAAGTTAATAATGTTGTATTTATCACTATCTTCTTTTGGTTTACTAGCTAAAATTTCTTTATTAACACTAATCATTCGAGCAATTAAAAGCTGTAACCCATTTTCTCGAAGTGAATTTCTTCTGAATTGAAAACTTACAAAAGGAGAGAATGTATTGTATTCAAGTTCGGGTGCATAATGGAAGTTACTCCCTCTAATACCATAACGTATTTTGTAAATTTTTGATTCTTTTAAGAAATGATTATAAGAAAACGAATAAGAACCTGTAAAATTCCTACTTTTTGTACTGTAATTAGGTGTTAGACTAAATTCAAAATTATGATTTACTACCGACTGATTATTTATATTTACACCAAGTATAAGTCCATCATATAAATTATACTTAAAATCAGGATAATAGAATAACTGACTATAATATGGGTTTTCTACATCCTTAAAAAACCGAAATTGTAAGGGTTTATTTATAAGACTGTTATTTGTATTTCTAAAATTGTCTAAAGAATTATATTCTGGATAAATATTCTCATAGTTTAGGGCTAGTTTATTAAAATCACCATTTTTTATTTTAATAGTTTTAGAAGAATCAATGGCTGGTATCCATTTTTTATATTTAATTTTCTTTTTCTCAATACCATACAATGCGATAGGAGCAGAGAAACTTCTTTTATTTTTTATAGTTACTTCTAAAGAGTCTTTATTATTAGAGTATTTAATTTTATCTATTTTATAATCTATTTTTTTATTAGTTTTTATGTAATCATTAAAAAACCAATTTAAATTTTTAGAAGTGTTTTTTTGAAGAACCTTGGCAAAAAAGCTACTACTGCTTAATTTTAATTGCTTTCTTGAGTAGTATTCTTTTAATGAGTTTTTTAAGGTATCTCCGCCAATATAATCTTTAAGGTATAATAACCCTAAGCCAGCTTTGTATTTACTCACTATTTTCCTGTTAAAATTTGAAAGGGAATCGGCAGGAATATTTAATGCTTGGTCGTAAAATTTACGAGCACTAAATTGATAAACAAAAGCATATTTATCGTTCTGTTTTAATTTAGCAATATTATAAATTCTTAATGGCCAATATTTAGAATACTTACCCAGTATAGTTGTATTTGGATAATATTTTTTCATGTATTCCATCATCAAGAAAGTTTGTAGGCCATCGGTAAGCCAGTAATCATTTCGTTGATTTAGGATTAATACATCATCAATGTATTTTTTTGTAAGTGCTTTAAAGAAGTTGATTTCCCATCTAAAATTTTTAGGAAATGGTTTTAGCCATCTTGGAAGTCCATAAATTTCATGCAAAGAGTTTTTATTTATCGTATTTGCATCAACAAAAATTTCAGTGTGCGGATGTTTACCTAAGTAGTCTTCTATGAAATCAATTTGCTTATTGATTATCTTTGATGTTGTTGTATTTGGAATACTTTTTAAATAGGCATCAGTTTTTATTTCTTTGTCTTTTGTTTTAAAAGATGTAAATCTATTGCGTGTATCTATATTTAGTATAATATCTTTTTTTCTGCCACCTACTAGGTAATATTCTATATAGTTTTCTTTTTTTGTTTCATATTGATATAAGTTACTTTCAACAGTATATTCTTTGGGGACATTAATGTTTATTTTATAATCAGTAAGATTTTGATATAAATCATCAATATTTAAATTACTCATTAGGTGCCATTTCTTATTATAAACGGCAGGAATTATATGCCAAAAACGCAAGTGATAACCAGTTTTTGTTTTTCCATAACCTGTATATTTTGCATTTGGAATTTTAATAGTGTAAGTAGTCGATAAAACGATACTGTCTTTAGGTTCGAGAGTTTTATTTAAAAGAACTTCTATTATATCTTGGTGACCTTGTTTTTCTTTAAAAGATACTTGTTGATGATCTACGGTCAGATTATGAATTTTAGTAAAGCCTCTTTCTTTTTCTTTAGAAAAATAAAAATCTTTTTTATAATCTTCAACAAATCTTTGACCTAAAGGAGTATCATTATTTTTAAAACTATTGGCCCAGTTATGCAAAAAGACAGCGTTGAGATTTTTTGAAGAATTGTTGTGAAATATAGTTTTTTGCTGGATTTTAAGAAGATCGTTCTCTACGTCTAATCTAGCATTTATATCTATTGAATTTGTTTGCGCAATTATAGAATAACAGCACAAATAAAAGAAAGGTAAAAAAAGTAGTGGTTTTTTTTTCAAATTCAAACTTAAAATAAAAGGCTCGTTGAATATTCAACGAGCCTTAAAGATAATTATTTTTAGAAATTTGGTTTTAATTCGTATTTCGCATAGAATTTATTAAAGTGTTCTACAGCTTCATCAGCAGTATCAACAACCCTAAATAGATTTAAATCTTTTTCGCTAATGTTACCTTCTTCTAGTAAGGTATTCTTAATCCATTCTAATAAACCAGACCAGAATTTCTTACCAACTAGAACAATTGGGAAACGACCAATTTTATTTGTTTGAATTAGAGTAATTGCTTCAAAAAGTTCATCCATAGTACCAAAACCACCTGGCATTACAACAAAACCTTGAGAATACTTTACAAACATTACTTTACGAACAAAGAAATAATCAAACTCTAAGTTTTTATCACGATCAACCCAAGGATTGTCATGTTGTTCAAAAGGTAGTTCGATATTCAATCCTACTGAGGTTCCTTTTCCTCTACGTGCTCCTTTATTACCCGCTTCCATTATACCTGGACCACCACCGGTTATTACTCCAAATCCATTCTGTGTTAATTTATAACCTACTTCTTCTGCTAATTTATAATAAGGATCGTCAGTTTTAGTTCGTGCCGAGCCAAAAATAGATACACAAGGACCAATTTTACTTAATTTTTCATATCCTTCAACAAATTCAGACATGATTTTAAAAATAGCCCATGAATCATTTGTTTTTATCTCGTTCCAAGTTTTTTGTTGTAATCTTTCTCTAATTTTTCTGTCATCGTTCGGACTCATACTCATAATCTTTTATATTAATGTAACAATTTACGTTGCTTAAATTACTTTTTTAGCAAGCTTGCTAATTTAGTTATTTTATATAATTAATAAGTAGGTAATTAGAATTTTTATTTTATAATATTTCTAAGTTGATAGAAGAAGCGTTCAATCAAACGTAAATCTTCGGTTACTATATTGGCAGTACCTTTCATTTCTTGTCTGAAAGCTATTTTTTTATCATAGGTAGTTTTTAAATCCTGAGGCAATGCTACATCTATTAAATAGTTTCCTTCTTCATCTGGTATTAATGAAATTGATTTTACTGTACCGTTTAATTCACC